>NZ_AUBA01000012.1 GCF_000429005.1 Novosphingobium acidiphilum DSM 19966
ACCGTCACCACACCCTCGGCAACGCTGATTGCATTGGCAAACGTGCCCTGACCGCGACCCATCAGCGCCGCAATCATCTGCCCCGTCTGGTTGCTGTCGTCATCAATCGCCTGCTTGCCGGTGATGATCAGCCCGGGCGCTTCCTCGTCGGCAATCGCCTTGATGATCTTGGCCACCGCCAGCGGTTCGACTTCGTCATCGCTCTGTACCAGGATCGCCCGGTCCGCGCCCATCGCCAGCGCCGTGCGCAGCGTCTCGGTCGCCTTGGCCGGACCCACCGATACCACCACAACCTCGGTCACCGCACCCTTTTCACGCAGACGCAGCGCCTCTTCCACCGCGATCTCGTCAAACGGGTTCATGCTCATCTTCACGTTGGCAAGGTCAACTCCCGTGCCATCCGCCTTTACCCGCGGCTTCACGTTGTAATCGATCACCCGCTTTACCGTCACCAGCGCTTTCATGGGCTTCTTTCGCCTTTCGTTCGTGCTGCGCGCGCTCTAATTCGCGCTTACGTAAACGTCAACCCAACTTTGGGGCAGGTCAGCGCGGGCCACAGGGCCCATCGCTGCAGTGGCTCCGTCGTGCAACCTATTCCATTTCCAGAATAATCGCATCCACTGCCAGGCTGTCCCCGGCGCTGGCATTGACCAGCTTCACGGTCCCCGATTTTTCGGCGCGCAGGATGTTTTCCATCTTCATCGCCTCGACCACGGCCAGCGGTTGCCCCGCCTCGACCGAATCGCCGGGCCCGACGTGCAGCGCCACCAGCAGGCCAGGCATCGGGCAGATCAGGAATTTCGACAGATCGGGCGGGATCTTTTCGATCATGTGCGCCACCAGGGGCGCCACCCGCTGCGGCAGCACATCGACCCGATGGCTGGCCCCGCGCGTGGTCAGGTGGAACCCGGTGCGCAGCGCATCGACCTTTACCGTCAGCGCATCGCCGTCGATATCGGCGTGCACCAGCCGGTCGCCGGGGGTGTATTCCATGTCTATCCCGATCGCGGTGCCATCAACCGTGACAAGATCGGCCTGCAGTTCGACCGCAAAGCGTTCGCCATCGATCAGCACCGACCACGCCGCCGGCGGATCAAGCCGATCGCCCAGTTGCCCGTCGACCCGGCGCGCACGATCGGCGCGCGCAGTGGCGAGGAACCCGGCCATCGCGGCCAGACTGCGGCGCAGATCGTCCGATGCAGGCGCGCCGTGGAACCCGTCGGGATATTCCTCGGCGATGAACCCGGTGGTCAATGCGCCGCTGCGAAAGCGCGGATGCTGCATGATCGCGCTGACGAAATCGATATTGTGGCCCAGCCCTTCGATCTCGAACGCGTCGAGTGCGGCCACCTGCTTGTCGGCGGCTTCGTCGCGGGTTTCGCCCCAGGTGATCAGCTTGGCGATCATCGGGTCGTAAAACATCGACACTTCGCCGCCTTCGAACACGCCGTCATCGACCCGCACGCCGTCGATCCCGCGCCGGCCGTTCGCCGCACCGTCATCCTGCCAGCCCGGCACCGGCGGTTGATAGCGCACCAGCCGCCCGGTCGAAGGCAGGAACCCGCGATAGGGGTCTTCGGCATAGACGCGGTTTTCGATCGCCCAGCCGTCGATGCCGATATCGTCCTGGGCAAACGCCAGCTTCTCGCCTGCGGCGACGCGGATCATCTGTTCGACCAGATCGATCCCGGTGATCGCCTCGGTCACCGGATGTTCGACCTGCAGGCGGGTGTTCATTTCGAGGAAGTAGAAACTTTCGCCCGTAGGGTCGGCGCCCGACACGATCAGTTCGACCGTGCCGGCGGAATAATACCCCACTGCGCGCGACAGCGCGACGCACTGTTCGCCCATCGCGCGACGCATCTTGGGCGTCACGAACGGCGACGGCGCCTCTTCAACCACCTTTTGATGGCGGCGCTGGATCGAACATTCGCGTTCGTTGAGGTACACGATGTTGCCGTGCTGATCGCCCAGGATCTGGATTTCGATGTGGCGCGGGTTGAGGATGAATTTCTCGATAAACACGCGGTCGTCGCCGAATGAATTGAGCCCCTCGCGCTTGACCGCTTCAAACCCTTCGCGCACGTCCTGTTCGGTATAGGCCAGCCGCATGCCCTTGCCGCCACCGCCGGCAGAGGCCTTCATCATCACCGGATAGCCGATCTCGGCCGAAATCCGCACCGCGTGTTCGGTGTTGTCGATTTCACCGACAAAGCCGGGGACGACATTGACGCCCGCCGCCTTGGCCAGCTTCTTCGATTCGATCTTGTCGCCCATCGCCGCGATCGCGTTGACCGGTGGCCCGACAAAGGCGATGCCTTCGTCGGCCAGCGCCTGGGCAAAGCTGGTGCGTTCGGACAGGAAGCCATATCCGGGATGGACCGCATCGGCCCCGGTCGCCTTGCACGCGGCGATGATCGTGTCGGCGATCAGGTACGACTGCGCCGCGGGCGCGGGGCCGATATGCACCGCCTCATCCGCCATGCGCACAAACGGCGCACGCGCGTCGGCATCGGAATAGACCGCCACGGTGGCGATACCCATCCGGCGCGCGGTCTTGATCACGCGGCAGGCAATCTCGCCCCGGTTGGCAATGAGGATTTTCTTGAACATTTATCTGTTCACTTTGCGAGTGTGATAGAGGACATAGACAAGCGAAACGGTTGAAAATGATGCCAGCCAGATCATGATTTTGATGCCCGGTGCATACAGTTCGCGACAGGCGCCGGTCTCGGGAAAATAGTTCGTATTTATATCGAACGGTACGCCGAATTCGAGAGCATAGACCCCGCAGGCAACCAGGCTCGTCACGATCCCCAACGCCAGAATGATTGACAGCGACCTGATCACGTCATGCCCCCTTATCTGTCGCCCCAGGCATGACCCGGGGTCCTGCTTTCCGGCGAGGCGGGACAAAGCAAGCGGACCGCGGGTCAAGCCCAAGGTGACGAGATGCAAGGGAACGGGACAGCCGCACATCTATTCGGCTGCATCCAGTTCTTCGCCGGCGGGCGGCATGTTGTGGCCCAGCAGGCGCAGCACGTCGGCGGCGCATTCGACCACGTTCGATCCGGGGCCATAGATGCCCTGCACCCCGGCTTCTCGCAGGAATTCGTAATCTTGTGGCGGGATAACGCCGCCTGCCACCACCTTGATATCGGCGCGGCCGGCTGCGCGCAGGCGGTTGATCAGTTCGGGCACCAAAGTCTTGTGACCGGCCGCCAGTGACGACGCGCCCACAGCATCGACATCGTTGTCGAGCGCCAGCTTTGCCGCCTCTTCCGGGGTCTGGAACAAGGGCCCGCTGGTCACGTCAAAGCCCATGTCGCCAAACGCGCTGGCGATCACATTGGCGCCGCGATCATGGCCATCCTGGCCCATCTTGGCGACCAGCATGCGCGGGCGGCGACCCAGCCGGCGGCTGACCGCGGCCACACCGTCGAGCACCTGGTTATACCGCGCATCGCCTTCATACGCCGCGCCATAGACACCTTTGACCGGGGTCGGGAACGTGCCGTGGCGGCCGAACACCAGTTCCATCGCATCGGAAATTTCACCCAGCGTGGCACGGTGGCGCGCCGCCTCTACCGCGAGTTCGAGCAAGTTGCCGGTGCCGCGCGCACCTTCGGTCAACGCTGCGAGCGCCGCGCGGCATCGGGCTTCGTCGCGGGTTTCGCGCACCATTTTCAGCCGCGCGATCTGCCCTTCGCGCACCGCGTGGTTGTCGATGTCGAGCGTGTCGAGCGTGTCTTCGCTGGCCAGCCGGTACTTGTTGACACCCACGATCACGTCTTCGCCGCGATCGACGCGCGCCTGGCGACCGGCGGCGGCCTCTTCGATCATCGCCTTGGGCCAGCCAGCGGCCACAGCCTTGGCCATGCCGCCTTCGGCGTCGACGCGTTCGATGATCGTCCAGGCCTGATCGACCAGTTGCTGGGTCAGCGATTCAATGTAGTACGACCCGCCCAGCGGATCGACCACGTTGCACATGCCGGTTTCTTCCTGGATCACGATCTGCGTGTTGCGCGCGATGCGCGCGGAAAAATCGGTGGGCAGGGCGATTGCCTCGTCCAGCGCATTGGTGTGCAGCGATTGCGTGCCGCCCAGCATCGCCGCCATCGCTTCGATCGTGGTGCGGATGACGTTGTTGTAGGGGTCTTGTTCCTGCAAGCTGACGCCCGAGGTCTGGCAATGCGTACGCAGCATCTTGCTGCGTTCGTCGGCTGCACCCAGTTGCGTCATCACGCGGTGCCACAACACGCGCGCGGCACGCAGCTTGGCGACTTCCATGAAGAAATTCATGCCGATCGCGAAAAAGAACGACAGCCGCCCGGCGAACGTGTCGATGTCGAGCCCGCTGGCGACCCCGTATTTCACATATTCCATGCCGTCGGCGATGGTGAACGCCAGTTCCTGCACTTGGGTCGCACCGGCCTCCTGCATGTGATAGCCGGAGATCGAGATCGAGTTGAACTTGGGCATTTCGCGGCTGGTATAGCCAAAGATGTCCGAGATGATCCGCATGCTCGGCTCGGGCGGGTAGATATAGGTGTTGCGGACCATGAACTCCTTGAGGATGTCGTTCTGGATCGTGCCGTCGAGCAGCCGCCGATCAACGCCCTGTTCCTCGCCTGCGACGATAAAGAACGCCAGGATCGGGATCACCGCGCCGTTCATGGTCATCGACACCGACATCTGATCGAGCGGGATGCCGTCGAACAGGATCTTCATGTCTTCGACGCTGTCGATCGCCACGCCGGCCTTGCCGACATCGCCGACCACGCGCGGGTGATCGCTGTCATAGCCGCGATGCGTGGCCAGATCGAACGCCACCGACAGGCCCTTTTGCCCGGCGGCAAGATTGCGGCGATAAAACGCGTTCGATGCCTCGGCGGTCGAAAACCCGGCGTATTGCCGGATTGTCCAGGGCCGCCCGGCATACATGCTGGCGCGCACACCACGGGTGAACGGCGCAAAGCCGGGCAGGCCGGGATCGGTTTCCACATCGGCGGCCGTGTACAGCGGTTTGACCGCGATGCCTTCGGGCGTGTGCCAGGTCAGGTCCTTGCCCTTGACCTCTTTGGCCGCCAGCTTTGCCCAATCGTCGATATCGGCCATCTTAGGGATGTCCCTTTGGTGTTTCCATGATTTCGGTCAGTTGGCCGCCCATGTCGCGCGGGTGGACAAAGAAAATCAGCGTGCCGTGCGCGCCGATGCGCGGTTCGCCGAGCACTTTCTTGCCCTTGCTTTCAAACCACGACTTCGCGGCGTGGATGTCGGGCACTTCGTAACACACGTGGTGCTGCCCCCCCATCGGGTTCTTTTCAAGCCATTTGCCCACCGCACTGTCGGCCTGCGTCGGCTGCAACAGTTCGATCTGCGTGCCCGCGGTGCCCTTCTCGCCAGGAGTGTTGACGAAGCATACGCGCACCATTTGCGATTCCAGCACGAATGGTTCGGTAATATCGGTGGCGCCCATGACATCGCGGTAAAACGCGATCGCAGCGTCGAGATCGGGCGTTGCCACGCCGATGTGGTTCAGGCGTCCCAGTTTCATGCGGGGCATCTCCAGATCAATTCAAACGTCCGCTCATCCTGAGCTTGTCGAGGGATGCGTGCCAAGCGTTGCCCCAGGACCGGCCCTCGCGCGCATGCTTCGACAGGCTCAGCACGAGCGGGGGTGGGGACTGGGGCACAGGTGTAACTTGGCATCGCGCGCGTTCCAGCCCTCACAACGGAATGTTGTCGTGCTTCTTCCACGGGTTTTCCAACGCCTTGTGCCGCAATTTCCGCAAACCCAGGGCGATGCGGCGGCGCGTCGAATGCGGGTGGATCACTTCATCGACAAAACCCTTGCTGGCCGCGACGAACGGGTTGGCAAAGCGGTCCTCGTATTCCTTGACCTTTTGCGCCTGTTCTTCGCCCGAAAGCCCGCGGAAAATGATTTCGACCGCGCCCTTGGCGCCCATCACCGCGATTTCAGCGGTGGGCCAGGCATAGTTGAGATCGCCGCGCAGGTGCTTGCTGGCCATCACGTCATAGGCCCCGCCATAGGCCTTGCGCGTGATCACGGTGATCTTGGGCACGGTCGCCTCGGCATAGGCAAACAGCAGCTTGGCACCGTGCTTGATGATGCCGTTATGCTCTTGCGCGGTGCCGGGCAGAAACCCGGGCACATCGACAAACGTCAGGATCGGGATTTCAAAGGCATCGCAGAACCGCACGAACCGTGCGGCCTTTTTCGACGAATTGATGTCGAGCACGCCGGCCAGCACCAGCGGCTGGTTGGCGACCACGCCGACGGTGCGCCCTTCGATGCGGCCGAACCCGCACAGGATATTGCCCGCGTGTCTGGGCTGGATTTCAAAGAAATCGCCCTCGTCCAGAACTTTGCGGATCACTTCGTGCATGTCGTAGGGCTGCGCCGCCGACGCCGGGATCAGCGTATCGAGGCTGTCGTCCAGCCTGTCCCACGGATCGCTGCTGGGCCGCACCGGCACGCCGGTCTGGTTGGTCAGCGGCAGGAAATCGAACAGTTCGCGCGCCGCCAGCAGCGCATCGATATCGTTTTCGCAGGCAAGATCGGCGACCGAGGTCTTGGTGGTGTGCGTGACTGCGCCGCCCAGTTCCTCTTGCGTGACGATTTCGTTGGTCACCGTCTTGACCACATCGGGCCCGGTGACGAACATATAGCTGGAATCCTTCACCATGAAGATGAAGTCGGTCATCGCCGGCGAATAGACCGCCCCGCCCGCGCACGGCCCCATGATCAGCGACAGCTGCGGCACCACGCCCGAGGCAAGCACATTGCGCTGGAAAATCTCGGCATAGCCGCCCAGGCTTGCCACGCCCTCCTGGATGCGCGCGCCACCTGAATCGTTCAGGCCGATCACCGGCGCGCCGACTTTCATCGCGGTGTCCATGATCTTGCAGATCTTCATCGCGTGGCGTTCGGACACTGCGCCGCCAAACACCGTGAAATCCTGCGAAAACACAAACACCAGCCGCCCGTTGATGGTGCCCGAACCGGTCACCACCCCATCGCCCGGAATCACCGTGTCGGGCATGCCGAAATCCACGCAATTGTGTTCGACATAGGCGTCGGTTTCTTCGAAGCTGCCTTCGTCGAGCAGGATTTCAAGCCGCTCGCGCGCGGTCAGCTTGCCCTTGGCGTGCTGGGCGTCGATGCGGCGCTGGCCCCCGCCCAGGTGCGCGGCGGCGCGGCGCTTTTCCATTTCGGCGATGTTGGCGGACATGCAACGATCCTCAAAATACACGACTGAGCGCGGATTGACGGATTGCGCCGCGCAAGTCCAATGTTAATCTGCAAAGTTGCAAACCCGAACTTTGCAAAGAAGGGCCCGAATGATGAGCGTGCGCCAGCGTCTGTTTGCCGGCAAGCCGTTGCGCACCTTGCGCGAACGGCGCGGTTTGCGACAGGTCGAAATGGCCGCCACGCTGGGGATCAGCGCCAGCTATCTGTCGCAGCTGGAAAACGACGAGCGCCACCTGACCCCGGCGCTGACCGATGGGCTGCGCGCCGCGTTTCCGCTCGACTGGGCCGATCTGGCGCCCACCGGCGGCGATGCGCTGACCGCGGCGCTGCACGAGGCGCTGGCCGATCCGCATGTAGCCGGTGACTGGCCCGGCGAAGCGGTGGAACGGCTGGTGCGGCAATTTCCCGGTTTTGCCGATGCGTTTGTGCGGCTGCACGCCCTGCACACCCAGACCCGGCTGCGGCTCGACATGCTGGATGAAACAATCGGCACCAGCCTGGCCGCGGGCGGCCGCCTGCCGTGGGAAGAGGTGCGCGACTGGTTCCACAATGCCAACAATTATGTCGATGCGCTGGACCGCGAGGCCGAGGCACTGGCCGCGCAAATCGCCGGCCCCGATCTCAGCCCGCGGGTGCAGTCGATGCAGGGCTGGCTGCGCAGCCATGGCGTATCGGTTGCGTGGACCAGCGGCGGCGCGATGCGGCATTACGACGCGGCGCGCGCGCACCTCGATCTCGATTCGAACCAGCCGATCGAAAGTGGGCGCTTCCAGTTGGCCTATCAGGTGGCGGCGCTCGCGCTGTCGGGCACGATTGCCGATATTGTCGACGCCTCTGCGCTGCAAAGCGATGCGGCACGACACCTGCTGGCCATCGGGCTTGGCAACTATGCCGCGGGCGCCTTGCTGATGCCGTACGAGCAGTTCCGCACTGCGGCGCGCGATCTGCGCCACGATGTCGACCGGTTGCGACTGATGTTTCACACCAGTTTCGAACAATGCTGCCACCGCCTGTCGACCCTGCAACGGCCGCGCGCGCGCGGCATCCCGGTCTATTTCTGCCGCGTCGACATGGCGGGCAACGTGACCAAGCGCCATTCGGCCACCCGCCTGCAATTCGGCCGGTTTGGCGGCGCCTGCCCGTTGTGGATCGTGCACGAGGCGGTGGCGATTCCCGATCGCATCCATGTGCAATTGGCGCAGATGCCCGATGGCATCCGCTATGTCTCGATCGCCAAGGGCCTGGTCAAGCCATCGGGCAGCTATTACCGGCCGCCGCGCCGTTACGCGGTGGCGCTGGGCTGCGAGGCGACGCATGCCGATGAATTCATCTATGCCGACGGGCTGAACCTGTCATCGGACGATGCGGTCGCCAAAATCGGCGCCTCCTGCCGCATCTGCCCGCGCGACAGTTGCGACCAGCGCGCCTTTCCCCCCAGCGACAAGGCGATCGACGTCGATCCGGCGCGCCGCGATCTGGTGCCCTATCGCATCGTGGGCTAGCGCGCGGGAAATACCGTTTGACGCCCCTGCACGGCCTGCGCATATTTCAAATACACCCACAATATGCGAGCCAGACCGCGATGACGCCGCCGCTGATCAGTTTCGCTTTGGCCTTGACGTACAAGATATTCATCTTGTTGACCGGGCTATGTTTTGCGTATTTCGGCTTCAGGCTTTTCTTGGCAGACAAAACTGCCAATGCCGGCGATCTGTCGTTCAAGTATGACAAATACCTGCTTAACGTCAAAGGTGGCGCGCCGGGGCTGTTCTATTCGCTGTTTGGCGCGATCCTGATCATCGTTTCGATCGTAAAGGGGATTCATTATGACAACGATGAAACCGGCCCCGTGGCACCGTCGCCCGGCCCGTCTGCGGTCGTATTGCCCGATCACCCCCCGCAATAGCCGTGCGCGGCTTGCCGGTTCCGCAGTGGCGTTGCTGTTGAGCGCTTTGGCGGGTGCCGCCCCGGTTGCGGCGCAGGCAGCGGACGATCCCAGGGCCGGCAGCATCTACGATGCCGCCCTGCGCGATTGGAACATGGGCGATTGTGCCCGGGCCATACCGCTGTTGCGCCAATATCAGACGATGGCCCGGCTCAATTTGCGCGGCCATCCCGAATTTGCAAAACGGGTCCAGGACGCGATCGACCGGTGCCCGGCGCAGTTTGCCGGCACGCATCGTTCGCACACGGCTGTCGCTGCCGCGGCGCTGGATGCTTCTGACCTGCGCGACGATGCCGCCACGAACAGGCCTGCTCCGGCGGCCCGCAGCGCACCGACGCTGCCGCTTCATCCGCCTGGCGACGACGATGACGGCGATGGTCGGGAATAGGCCGTCGATACCGGCACGATCACCGCTATCCACAACCGTCGGATGGACAGGCCTGACCGCGCGCCGCTAGGTGCGTCGCATGGGTATCACAACAACAATCATGAACACCGTCACCGGCCGGCCGATCCAGAAAATGACCTTTGGCCGCATGCCAAAGCCATGGGCCAGCTTCAATCTTGAAACCGGTGAACTGGTCACCGCCGAACGCATCGACATTGGCAAACCCGCCCAGGGAAAGGTGGTAACCCCGATCGAAGTATGGGTGACATTGAAGCCAAAAGGCTGAAAGGCGTACGCGGCCTGCCTCAGTGCGAGGCGTAGTCGCGCACCAGTTCGTTCAGGAAATCGCGCCCGGTATAGACCGCCTTTACAATAGCGCGCTCGTTCAGGCCGTGGACGCCATTGCCATCCGGATTGCTGTAAAGACCGGGCGGGCCATAGGACGGGATGCCGATGGCTTCCAGAAACACGCCGTCGGTGGCGCCGGCCGACATGGCCGGCACCAGCGGAACGCCGGGATAGTATTTGGCGACCAGCCGTTCGGCCGGTCCGACGATCCTGGGATCGAGCGGCGGGGGCACCGCATCGGGGCCGCGCAGATCGGTACGTTTCACCGTCATGCGCGGGTCGGCGATCGCCGATTCCAGCGCGGCCCGCACCGCTTCGCCCGATACGCCGGGAAAGATGCGGCAATTCACATTGGCCCCGGCGCGTTGCGGCAGCGCGTTGTTGGCATGGCCGCCATCGATCAGCGTGGCCACGCACGTGGTGCGCAGGATCGCGTGATAGGCGCGGTCGGCGCTGACCACCGCCTCTGCCGTCTTGAACGCGGCGCTGTCTTGCGGGGTGCTGGCGATCGTCATCATTGCCTTGCCCAGTTCATCGCCGCGCGCAGCGCCGGCCTTGGCGAAAAAGGCGCGGGTGGTGTCGGTCATCTGCACCGGGAATTCAAAGGCGCGCAGTTTGATCAGCGCGTCGGCCAGTTCATAGATCGCGTTGTCGCGGATCGGGATCGAAGAATGGCCGCCCGCGTTTGTCGCCTCGATCCGGTAATTGACCGGGGTCTTTTCACCCACGTGCAGCGTTTCGGCCAGCACTTTGCCGTGGCCATCGGTGCGCCCGCCGCCACCTTCGTTCAGCGCGAATTCGGCCGCGATCAGGTCGGGGCGGTGTTCGCTCAGCCATTGCGCGCCATTGAACGCGGTGCTGGTTTCCTCACCACAGGTCAGCGCCAGTTTCAGCGTGCGTTTCAGATGGGTGCCGTCGCGCTTCAGCCGGCTCATCAGGTCGATCCAGATGGCGTCCATCGCCTTCATGTCGCTGGTGCCGCGGCCATAGAAATAGCCGCCCTCCTCGATCAGCGTATAGGGATCGCGGGTCCAGTCTTCGCGTTTGGCCACGACCACGTCGATATGGCCGAGCAGCAGGATCGCCTTGAGCGATTTCAATGTGCCGGGCAACACCACCACCAGTCCGCCCTCTGTGGGGTGGTCGGGCACCGCAAACCGCGTGATATCGGCATCGCCATAGCCGGCGGCGCGCAAATGCCGCTCGACCTTGTCGGCCAACAGCGTGCACGAACCGGTGGTGACCGAGCTGTCGGTTTCCACCAGTTCCTTGTACAGCGCGCGGAACTCCGACTGGTCAGGGCGCAGCGTGTCCTGCGCCTGTGCAGTGCTGCCCAGCCACAGTCCGGCCAGCGCGGTTGCCGCGGCCAGGATTGCCTTGCCTGAAATCATCGCCCCACTCCTTTGGCGCCAATTCGGACGCACTGTGCCGTTTCAGCAGGATTTACCCATGATGTGAAGGGTTGGGTGAAGAAGGGCTGAAACATCTGCCAACCAGCGCGCCCCAATTTGGCGATGCTGCAACAATTTCGGCCGCCCGGCGTTGTAGCACCAGTAGGACAACATTTGGGAAGAGATGCAACCATGAAACATGCGATGATGATTTCGCTGCTGGCCATGACCAGCATACCGCTTGCCGCCTGCGCCGGCGGGTATGGCATGCAGGTCGGGTATGACGCGTCGACGCCGTACGAATATGACGGCTGGTACGACGGATCTTACGGCCCGATCTATGACGGGTATTGGGGCGATGACGGCTATTTCTATTACCGCCACAACGAAGGCGAAGGTGCCTATGTGCGCGGCGATCGCGACCATTTTGCGCGCCAGGCGCCGCAGGGCCCGCACAATTATCAGCACGTTCACGGCATGACCACACCGCGCCAGGGTATCGCTGCTCCGCACTTTCCCCACATGGGCGGGCACGGCGGCGGCGGTGGTGGCGGCCACGGCGGCCATGACGGACACCGCTAGAACAACGCGCAGACACGGGGGCCACGCGCCCCCGTGCACAGCCAAAGATCACGCTCGTTCGGCCATGGCTTGAGCGTGGCGGGCTTTTGTCCGATAGCTGCGGCCATGATCAAACCGACCACGACCCTCGCCGCGATTGCGCTGTCCGCAACCATGCTGCCCGCAGTAGCGCCTGCACAGCCTGCGGCGGCAACCGCACAGCCAGCGCCGATCACCGCGATGACCCCCGACGTGGTCGACACATATGCCCCCGTCCTGCCCGAGGCGGATTACATCCTGCGCGAGGTGATGGTGCCGATGCGCGACGGGACCAAGCTGTACACCGCAATCGTCATGAAAAAGGGCACAAGCCACGCGCCGATCGTGCTGTGGCGTTCGCCCTATAACGCGCATGGCGACATAACCCGCACGCACAGCACCAGGCTGATCGACCTGATCCCCGCGATGGATGCGCCGTTGGTCGAAGATGGCTATATTCGCGTCTATCAGGACATTCGCGGGTTGCACCGGTCCGAAGGTCAGTTTGTGATGAACCGCCCGCTGTCCGGGCCGTTGAACCCGACCGGGATCGATGAAACGACCGACGCCTACGACACGATCGACTGGCTGGTCAAAAATGTGCCCGAAACCAACGGCAAAGTCGGCATTCTGGGGTCATCCTACCTGGGCTTCACCACCCTGATGGCCGAAATCAACCCGCACCCCGCGCTCAAGGCCGCCGTGGCGGAAAGCCCGATGGTCGATGGCTGGATGGGCGACGACTGGTTTCACAACGGCGCGTTCCGAGTCAGTGCGCTCGATTATGCGCTGGGCGAAAGCACGGGCAAGGCCGACGCCGACGCGGCCATTCCGCATGGCGGCGGCGATGACTACACACGGTACCTGGCGGCGGGATCGATCGGCGATTATGCCCGGCACTATGGTGTGGACGGCGTGCCGTTCGTGCGCAAGCTGATGGAAAACCCGGCCTATACCGCGTTCTGGTCGCAGCAGGCGGTGGACAAGCTGATGGCCGTGCGCCCGCTGACCGTGCCGACCATGCTCGAGGTGGGCCAGTGGGACCAGGAAGACAGCTATGGCGCGCCTGCGGTCTATCGCGCGCTCAAGTATCAGCCGGGGCGCGCGCCCTTGTCGCTGGTGATCGGGCCGTGGCGCCATTCGGGCGCCAACCATTATGGCTATGACCTGGGCGCGCTGACCTTTGCCGGTGATACCGCCGCGCAATGGCGGCGCGACTGGATGAAGCCGTTTCTCGACCACTGGCTGAAAGATGCGCCCGACCCGCACACGCCGGCCGCGATCACGTATGCCACCGGCATCGACCGGTGGGAACAATCGCCGCGCTGGCCAATGGGCACGATGACGCCCTATTACCTTGGGCCCGACCAGGGCGCGGGCTTTGCCGCACCCGCCGCGACCGGCAGCGTGTCATGGACCTCGGACCCGGCCAAGCCGGTGCCATTTGTGCCGCGCCCGATCAATCTGGGCAACAACGCACAATGGACCACCTGGCTGGTGCGCGATCAACGGTTTGTGACCGGGCGGCCCGATGTTGTTACGTTCACCGGCGCGGCGCTGAGCAAACCGGTGCACCTGATGGGCGCACCCGCGGTCGATATCTATCTTGCGACCAGCGGCACCGACGCCGACGTGGTGGTCAAACTGATCGACATCTATCCCGATGATCAGCCAGAGGCGGGATCGCCGGGCGCCAGGCCGTCGATGGCCGGATACGAACTGCCGATCGGCATCGAGATATTTCGCGGCCGGTATCTGCACAGCTTTGCGCGTGCCGAACCGCTGAAGCCCGGGGTGTTCAACCGGTTCCGCTTTGCCCTGCCCAATGTCGATCACGTGGTGCTGCCCGGCCATCGCATCGCGGTGCAGGTGCAATCCAGCCTGTTCCCGCTGTACGACCGCAACCCGCAGACCTTTGTCCCCAATATCTTCGTGGCCAGGCCCGGCGATTACAAGGCGGCGACGATGCAGATCGGGTTCGGCGGCGCAACACCCAGCGCAATCGAACTGCCAATCGCGCCGTAACGCCCTGCCCCACCCCGCCGCGCGTGGGGGTGGGGCGGTGATGGCGTTATATCGGATCGTCGATTGACCGGGCCAGCGGCGTAAAGGTCTGCGGGCCGCGTTCGGTCATATGCCAGCAGTCTTCGAGCCGGATGCCGAATTCACCGGGACTATAAAGGCCCGGCTCGTCCGAAAAACACATACCCGGGGCCAGCGGCGTGGCATCGCCATGGACCAGATAGGGCGATTCATGACCGTCGAGGCCAATGCCGTGACCGGTGCGGTGCGACAGGCCGGGCAGGTGATAGCCGGGTCCCCAGCCTTCACGCGTGTAAAACGCGCGCACGGCATCGTCGATCGTGCCCACCGGAACGCCGATCCTGGCGGTTTCCAGCGCGATATCCTGACCCCGGCGCACCGTGTTCCACACTTTGCGCTGGCGCGGTGTCGGTTCGCCATAGACAAAAGTGCGCGAGATATCGGATTGATAGCCGTGCACCGCCGCGCCGCAGTCCATCAGCACCACCGTGCCTTCGCGCACCACTTGCGGCTGGCGCGAACCATGCGGATAGGCACTGGCTTCGCCCAGCAGGACCAGCGAGAATTCGCTGGGGCCGCCCAGCGCCGCCGAGGTCATATCCATCAGCCTGGCAATGTCGTTTTGCGTCATGCCCGCGGCGATCAGGCCGTGCACCTGCCGCATCGCGGCCAGCGTGATATCGTTGGCGCGCTGCAGCAGCGCCAGTTCGGCGGGTGACTTTATCTGGCGGCACCGGTTGACCAGCGCTTCGCCCGCCACGATGGCCGCATCGGGCATGGCGCGGCGCAGCGCATCGACGACAAAGAACCGTACCGCGCGGTCGACCGCGATCCGCGCTTGCGCCAGTTTGCGATCGGCCAGCACGCGCGCAATCAAGGCCGCGGGGCTTTCATCCTCGTTCCAGGGACGCACATCGGCGGCGATGCGCAGCGTTTCGCGCACGCTGGGTTCTTCGAACGCGGGCGTCACGACCAAGGCGTCGCCTTCGGCCGGAATCACGGCGGCAGTCACGCGTTCGGAGGTGTGCCATTCGATCCCGGTGAAATAGACCAGCCCCGATCCGGCCTCTACCACCAGCGCGCCGATCCCGGCGGCGCGCATCAGCGCCTGCAACCGTGCCACGCGCGCGGCGTGTTCGGCGGGCGTGATCGGTGCAACCGGCGGGCCGAAAGAAGGCATGTCGGCGGCGCGCGCCACCGGCCCCAGCAGGGCCAAGCCGGCGATTGCGGTGGTACCGCCCAGAAACTGCCGCTTTGAAAACATCGTATCCTCCGGGTTGTGTGCGGCACCGTGCCTGTGACCGCGCGCGCGATCAAGGCCCCGGCATGTATACGAATGCCGATCGCGCGCCACAGTCCGGCATTTGGCGCTAGGATCGCACCAACAGGCGGGAGATGACGATGCGGATGGGATCATGGCTGCTGGGTGCAGCGCTCGCGCTGGGGCAACCGGCATCGGCCGCCCCAGCGCTGCCCATGACCGCGGGCATCAGCGCGGTCGAACACCCGGCGTGGGCCGCGCATGCCACGATCTACGAAGTCAACATCCGCCAGTACACGCCGCAAGGCACGTTCCGCGCGTTTGAGGCGCATTTGCCGCGCCTGCGCCGCATGGGCATCGACGTGTTGTGGATCATGCCGATCAACCCGATCAGCAAGGACCAGCGCAAAGGCACGCTGGGCAGCCCGTATGCGGTCAGCGATTATCACGCGGTGAACCCCGAATTCGGCAATCTGGACGATTTTCGCCACCTGGTCAGGGCCGCGCATGCCCAGGGCTTCAAAGTGATCCTGGACTGGGTGGCCAACCACACCGGGTGGGACAATGTCTGGGTCACGCAGCACCCCGACTGGTATCTGCGCAATGCAAGCGGCGCGCTGGAAGGATACCATTACACCGACCTGTCCGACCACCATCAAGAGGTCTGGGCCGATGTGATCGGGCTGGATTATGCCAAGCCCGCCGTGCGCGCCGGGATGATCGAGGCGATGCGGTACTGGCTGGAACAGGCCGATGTCGACGGGTTCCGCTGCGACGTGGCGTGGACCATGCCGGTTGATTTCTGGGACCGCGTCCGCACCGAACTGTCCGCGGTAAAACCGGTATTCCTGCTGGCAGAGGCCGACACCCCCGAAATGCAGGGGCATGCCTTCGACATGACCTACGACTGGGCGCTGTATCACCTGTTGATCAAGGTGGCGCGCGGCCAGGCCGATGCGCGCGATCTGGCCCGGCTCTACACCGATCCGCAGCGCCGCTATCCGGCGGGCGCCTATCGCATGACCTTCACCAGCGACCATGATGAAAATTCGTGGAACGGCACCGATCGTGAACTTTACGGACAAGGCGCCGATGCCATGGCGGTGCTGGCCGCCACGCTGCCCGGCATGCCGCTGGTCTATTCGGGGCAGGAGGATGCGCTGGGCCGCCGGCTGAAATTCTTTGACCGCGATCCGATCACCTGGGGCACATTCGCGCGCGCCGCGTTCTATCGCCGGCTGATGGCGCTGAAACACGCGCACCCGGCGCTGAGCAACGATCTGCAACCGGGCAACCTGGTGCTGATCGACACCCCCAACCCCCACGTCTTTGCGTTCCGGCGGATCAAGGCCGCCGACCATGTGCGCGTGGCGGTCAACCTGTCGGCCAGCCCGGTGCACGTCACATTGCCCGGCGAACCGGCGTTCGATCTGCCGGGCTGGGGCTGGTCGATCAAGCCAAAGACGTAACCCGCACGGTCGCCGCGTTATCGCTTCAACGCGATGGGCGCGGGCAGATCGGCGGTTTCCTGCGTGACGCGATAGAAAAAGGCGTTGAAATCACGCGCGGCCTGCCAGTCGATCGGGGTCGACAGGTCGTCGGCGGGGTGGTGATAACGGTGTTTGTACCAATCGACATAGGCGGCCTGCGACCGGTCATCATAGGTCGCCAGCACAAAGCTGAGACCAGGCACCCCTTTGGCCATCAGCGGCCAGTTGTCCGACCGGCGCAGCAGATTGCGTTCGGGTTCCAGATCTTCCTGCACGTCAATGCCTTGCACGCCAGCCACATGGCGCACCACATCGCCCAGATTGCTTTCGTGCAGGCCATGCACCGTGATCCGTTTCAGCGGATAGAGCGGGCGGATCTGATCGAGATTGATGATCGCCGCGATGGATTTGAACGGCACTGTGGGATTATCGGCAAAGAATTTGGAACCCAACAGCCCTTTTTCTTCGCCGGTGAACACCGCAAACACCACGGGCCGGGCAAAGCCATGCCCGGCGCGCACTTGTGCCAGCCGTTCGAGCAGCGCGACATAGGCCGCATCGTCAAGCGCGCCGTTGTAGATGCCATCGCCATTGACCGGCTCGCCGTGGCCATAGCCATCGAGATGCGCGGCCACGATCACCACTTGACCGGCCAGTTTCGGATCGGTGCCGGGCAACAGACCCAGCACGTTGGCCGATTGCGTCTGGCTATGCGTGATAGTGATGGTCGCAACAAATTGACCCAGATCTGCATGCGCAAGATCGGCACCCGATGCCCCCTTGCCCAAGACCGATGAACCATCTGGCATGAGGCGGGCAAACGCCTCTGGATTGAGCGAGCCAGCCAGGAAGGGTTTTGGATAATAATCTGTTTTGAAAGTCACCGTGCGCGAATAGGCAAAGGGCCAGTGGATCGGTTCAGAGGCCAGCCCCGGTGCCGCAATCACCAGCATCCCTGCCGCGCCTGCTGCCTGCAAGGCCGCTGCCCGGTCAAAGCCCTTCAGCTGTGGCGGCGCTGGCGAACCATAGCAAATGACCAATTTGCCCGAAACGTCGATGATGTCGCCCGGCCCACACAGCCCCCGGAAAGTTGCGGATGCCGCCAATTGGAGTTGACGTGGGCCGTTGGGGGAAAGGCGCAACTCGCGATTGAGCAGCAAGGGCTTGCCGCCAAGCGTGATTGCGGAATGCGCCTCATCCACGCGCAGATCGTCGAACGCAATCGGCTGAAACCAGCCGCCGTTGTCGCCCACAGGTTTCAGCCCGGCATCGGCAAAGCGGCGCGCGACCAGTGCTGCGGCGCGGTCATAGGCGGCACTGCCGGTATCGCGCCCTTCCATCGCATCGCCCGACAATTCGGTGGTCAGCGCCCACCAGGCCCGTGTGTCGGGGTCGGCGGGTCCGGCATCGCCGGCCATGGCCGGGGCGGCCGCCGCCAGCGCCAGCAGCATTGCTGAAATTGATCCCGATACCCGCACTGCGTATGCTCCTTCGTCGCTGAGGGGGGTATGCGAAGCGGGGCAAATCATGGCAAGTTCCGATTTCCCCCCAATCCCGCAGGACCGATCATGCCCCATACCCAGACCCAGATTCCGACCGCCGAAGGCCTGTGCCCGGTTCATGTGCTGACGCCCGATGGGGCCGGGCCGTGGCCAGCCGTGATCTTCTACATGGACGGCCTTGGCATGCGACAGACGCTGATCGACATGGCGCAGCGGCTGGCCGACAATGGCTATGTCGTGCTGTTGCCCGACATGTATTACCGCTGGGGCGCCTATGACGCGTTGGTGCCGACCGAGGTTTTCAAAGGCGATTTTCGCGCCACGGTCGGCCCGATGATGGCCACCACCGGCAATGCCGCAGCCGCGCGCGATACCGCCGCGTTCCTGGCCTGGCTGGGCACCCATCCGCAGGTCAAAGGCAACCATGTCGGCACTGTCGGGTTTTGCATGGGCGGCGGCATGGCCTTGACCGCGGCGGGCACCTATCCCGACCGCGTGGTCGCCGCCGCCAGCTTTCACGGGGGGCGGCTGGTCACCGACGATCCGGCCAGCCCGCACCTGCTTGCCCCGCAGATCAAGGCCGAACTGTTGATCGCAGGCGCCGACAACGACGCCAGCTATCCCATGGAGATGCACCAGGCGCTGATCGCCGCGCTGGATGCGGCAGGCGTGCGCCATCACTCCGAAATCTACACCGGGGCGGCCCATGGCTGGATGAAGGCCGATTTCCCGGTTTACGACGCGGCGGCGGCCGAGCGCGGCTGGGCCGAAATGCTGGCGCTGTTTGCGCGAAATCTGGCCTGACCCGCACAGCACCGGGTTTGCCCCGACCACACCCGCCCGCTACGACGCGCGACCTTGCGCCGGATTGGCGCGTATTTTCCGATGCTTGCAGCACCCGGCGATGGCAGACACCCTGCGTGCAACCCACCTGTCGGCGATCGCCGGCAGGTCGGGATCCGGTTGGGAGAATGCGATCGTGCTGTGGAACGCGTCATCACTGCGGGGATATTCGGTGATGATCTCGGGCGAACAGGCCGGGACACTCCATGATTTCGCTTTGTCGGACAACGACTGGACGATTGCTGCGCTGGTGATCGAAACCGGATCGTGGCTGTCCAGCCGGCGGATCTGCGTGCCGGTTTCTGAATTCGGCCATCCCGTCGCCGAAACGCGCCAGATCCTGCTGTGCCTGAGCCAGGACCAACTGACCGCATTGCCCGATACCCCCCCCGGCAGCCCGCTGCGCCTGCTGGGCGCCATCGACCAGGCGGCGGTGGAAGGCAGCGATGCCAATGTCGGCCATGTGCTTGATTTCCTGGTTGATGCTCAGGCCTGGGCGGTGAAATATCTGGTGATCAATCCATCCGACTGGCTGTCGGACGACAAAGTGCTGATGCCGGTCGGAACCGTCGCCGCGCTGGACTTTGCGCAGGCCGCGCTGACCCTGAATGTGACACGCCAGTTCGTTCAGGACGGACCGCATTATGATCCGGCACAGACCGCCGACGGGGCTTACGACGAAAAATTCCTGACCTATTACGGCATCCGTTTCGTCCGGAAATAGTGCGCGGTTGCACGGGCTGCGAAAACCGCACAGGATCACGTTTCCTGTAGCTGCCCGGATCACCATGACCGCCCTGCCCCACCTGTTTGCGCCGATTACTTTGCGCAATCTGACCATCCGCAACCGCATCCTGTCGACCGGGCACGACACGACACTGCCGACTGCGTTTGTGCCCAACGACGCACTCGTCGCCTATCACCGCGCGCGCGCCGCAGGGGGCGCCGGGCTGATCGTGATGCAGGTGGCGGGCGTGCACGAAACCGCGCGCTATACCGCGCACCTGCTGATGGCGACGTCGGACGATTGCATTCCGGGCTATGCCCGCGTGGCCGGTGCCGTGCACGAACACGGCTGCGCGCTGTTTGCGCAGCTGTTCCATCCGGGCCGCGAAATCATGGAAAGCCAGGACGGCACCGCGCCGGTGGCCTATGCGCCCTCGGCGGTGCCCAACGAACGCTTTCACGTGATGCCGCGCGCGATGCCGGCCGCGATGATTGCCGAGGTGATTGCAGGCTATGCCGCCGCCGCGCACCGGCTCGAACGCGCGGGGCTCGACGGGGTGGAAGTGGTCGCCAGCCATGGCTATCTGCCCGCGCAGTTTCTGAACCCGCGGGTCAACCTGCGCAGCGATGCATGGGGCGGCGATGATGTCGCGCGGCGGCGTTTCCTTGACCAGGTGCTGGCCGCAATCCGCGCCGCTACCGGCCCCGATTTCGTCGTCGGCCTGCGCATCAGCGGCGATGAAAAGGACGCCGATGGCCTGAGTGCCGAAGAGGTCATGGCCACGCTGGTCGCGTTCGACGGCCGGTTCGATTATTACAACGTGACCGCTGGCACGTCGGCCGGTATCGGCAGCGCGATCAACATCGCCCCGCCGATGGCCGTGGCCCACGGCCATCTGGCCCCGTTGTCGGCCAGCATCAGGGCGCGCGTGACCACCCCGGTGTTCGTCGCAGGGCGGATCAACCAGCCGCAGGATGCCGAACGCATCCTGGCCAGCGGTGCTGCCGACATGGTGGGCATGACCCGCGCGCTGATCTGCGATCCCGACATGCCGGCCAAGGCGCGCGAAGGGCGGCTCGACGATATTCGCGCCTGCATCGCCTGCAACCAGGCGTGCATCGGCCATTTCCACATGGGCTATCCGATTTCGTGCATCCAGCATCCCGAAACCGGGCGCGAACTGACCTATGGCACGCCGGCGCCGACCCCCGCGCCGCGCCGTATCCTGATCGCGGGCGGCGGCCCTGCGGGGATGAAGGCCGCCGCGATGGCGGCTGCGCGCGGGCATCACGCGATCCTGTGCGAAGCGGGACGGCAGCTGGGCGGGCAGGCGCTGCTGGCGCAGATGCTGCCCACCCGCGCCGAATTCGGCGGCATCATCACCAACCTGGCGCGCGAAATGACGCTGGCCGGGGTAGAGGTGCGCACCAGCACCCGCGTCACGCGCGACCTGATCACGTCCATCGCGCCTGATGCCGTGGTGATCGCCACCGGTGCCGGTCCCCGCGCGCCGCAGATCGAGGGCGCACAGACCGGCCACGTGGTCAATCCGTGGCAGGTGCTGCGCAACGAAGTCAACGTCGGCGGATCGGTGCTGATCGCCGACTGGAGCCTTGACTGGATCGGCATGGGCCTGGCCGAAAAACTGGCCCGCGCCGGCTGCCGCGTGCGGCTGGCGGTTGATGGCTATATGGCCGGACAGCGCATCCACCAATATGTGCGCGACCTGTGGATCGGCACGCTGCACGATCTGGGCGTCGAAGTGATCCCCTATGCGCGCCTTTACGGCATCGACGGACAGACCGTCTATTGCCAGCACGCAACCAGCGGCGCGCCGATGCTGTTCGACGATGTCGACACGCTGATCACCAGCCTGGGCCACCACAGCATATGCGATCTGGACGATACCGTTGCCGACCTGGGCCTGGAATGCCACGTGATCGGCGATGCGCTGACGCCACGAACCGCAGAAGAGGCGGTGTTCGAGGGTCTGAAAGTGGGCGCCGTTATCTGACCGGCGTGGCCGCGCCCTGCGACACCATGATTTTCTGCATCGCGTAGGCCAGATTGTCCCGCTGGGTGCGTATCGGGCGATCCAGATAAATGTGATACATGGCGTAAAGATAGGCACGGTCCCACGCCGTCAGATCACGCTGCGCCTGCAGACGCGGCCCGGTCCGGTCAAAGACACCCAGCACCGAGGGCGCATTGCCAGATTGCGGCGTTCGCCCGAGATCTGGGCAAAGGACACCATCGCGGCATAACTGGCAACTGTATCCAGCGGATAACCTTGGGCGCGCTTCAGATCGACCAGCACATACGACGTTGCAAAGTAAAGCTTGATGCCGCTGGACAGCCGCGAGCCATGGCCGTGCAGCATCATGCCGTCGATAATACCGTCGCCATCGATGCTGGTGGTGTTCATCGCATACCACCAGCGCACCGCTTGGCCGCCACGCAGCAGCGCGCTGGTGTCGGGCGGGCTGGTATCAGCCAGCAGCGCAGGGTCGTGGCGCAGCATATCGCGCATCGTGGCATCGGCATCCACACTGAACAGGATCACCAGATTGGGGCGGCAGCCTGGTTTTGATTCGGTCAGCGCACCCGTGGCCTGTGCCGCCTCGCGGATTCTGGCCAGCACGACCGGTTCATACTGCGCAGCGATCCCGATGACCTGCGGACAATAGCTGATATGGCGCCGCCCCAGCTGTTCGGCACCATCGTTCTGGATCACCTGCGTGACAAAATTCCACAACCGGCGATGCAGCGCATGATCGGTGCTGCCCGAGATCACGATCGCGGTCGGATCTGCGCGAGCCGCAACCGGCGCCAATGCGACCAGGGCCGCCGCCAGACAATACCGAAAACGTGTCATGCCATCAGGCTATGTGGCGGTCCATTGTGCGTCAACCGGTGATGCCACCCGGGTCGGCTGCACCGCGTTTGATCGGTTGGGCCTGGCACACACGAAAAGGGCCGGGGTTGCCCCCGGCCCTTTTCGTGTGTGCGATCAGCCCTTCAGCACTTCGGCCAGCGTTTCGCCCAGCAGGCTGGGCGACGGGCTGACGCGGATGCCGGCGGCTTCCATCGCGGCGATCTTGCTTTCGGCATCGCCTTTGCCGCCCGACACGATCGCGCCGGCATGGCCCATGCGGCGGCCCGGAGGCGCCGAACGGCCGGCGATAAAACCGGCCATCGGCTTTTTGCGGCCGCGTTTGGCTTCGTCGATCAGGAACTGCGCGGCCTGTTCTTCGGCATCGCCACCGATTTCGCCGATCATGATGATCGACTTGGTGTCGTCGTCGGCCAAAAACAGCTCGAGCACGTCGATGAAGTTGGTGCCGTTGACCGGGTCACCGCCGATGCCGACCGCGGTGGTCTGGCCAAGGCCGATGTTGCTGGTCTGGAACACCGCTTCATACGTCAGCGTGCCCGAACGCGACACCACGCCGACCGAACCCTTTTTGAAGATGCTGCCGGGCATGATGCCGATCTTGCATTCGCCGGGGGTCAGCACGCCGGGGCAGTTGGGCCCGATCAGGCGCGATTTGCTGCCCTGCAGCGCACGCTTGACGCGCACCATGTCGAGCACCGGAATGCCTTCGGTGATGCACACGATCAGTTCCATCTGCGCATCAATCGCTTCGAGGATGGCATCGGCCGCACCCGGGGGCGGCACATAAATGCACGATGCGGTGGCGCCGGTCGCGGCCTTGGCATCGGCCACGCTGTCATATTGCGGCAGGCCGATGTGGGTTGTGCCACCCTTGCCGGGGGTCACGCCCGCAACCATCTGCGTGCCGTAGTCAAGCGCCGCCTGGGTGTGGAACGCGCCGGTCTTGCCGGTCATCCCCTGGGTGATGATCTTGGTGTTTGCGTTGACGAGGATCGACATGGTTCAGGAGACCTTCCGGACTTCGGCCACGATCTTCTTCGCGGCATCGCCAAGATCATTGGCGGGAACGATTGCGAGACCCGAGTTGGCAAGGATGTCCTTGCCCTGCTGCACATTGGTGCCTTCGAGACGGACGACGAGCGGAACCTGCAGGTTCACTTCCTTGGCAGCCGCGACAATGCCGTCGGCAATGATGTCGCACTTCATGATCCCGCCGAAGATGTTGACAAGAATGCCTTTGACCGCCGGATCGCGCAGAATGATCTTGAACGCAGCCGTAACCTTTTCGGTGGTGGCGCCGCCGCCCACGTCAAGGAAGTTGGCAGGGAATTCGCCGTTCAGCTTGATGATGTCCATCGTCGCCATGGCAAGACCCGCGCCGTTGACCATGCAGCCGATGTTGCCGTCGAGCTTGATATAGGCAAGATCGTACTTCGACGCTTCGATTTCGGCCGGATCTTCCTCGGTTTCGTCGCGCAGCGCAAAGACATCGGGGTGACGATAGAGCGCGTTGGAATCAAAGCTCATCTTGGCATCGAGCACCAACAGCTTGCCATCGGCGGATTCGACCAGCGGGTTGATTTCAAGCATGTCCGAATCGAGTGCGACAAACGCTTCGTACAGCTGCCGCGACAGCGTCTGCGCCTGCTTGTTCAGATCGCCGGTCAGTTTCAGCGCAAACGCCACCGCGCGGCCATGGTGCGGCTGGAACCCGGTGGCGGGATCGATCACGATGGTGTGGATCTTTTCGGGCGTCGAATGCGCCACGTCTTCGATGTCCATGCCGCCTTCGGTCGACACGATCAGCGCAACGCGCCCGGTGCCGCGATCGACCACGATCGACAGGTAATATTCCTTGGCGATGTCGACACCGTCGGTGACGTACAGCCGGTTGACCTGCTTGCCCGCATCGCCCGTCTGCACGGTGACCAGCGTGTTGCCCAGCATGTCGGCGGCATGCGCGCCGACTTCGTCCACCGATTTGGCCAGACGCACGCCGCCCTTGGCATCGGCGGGCAGTTCCTTGAACTTGCCCTTGCCGCGCCCGCCGGCGTGGATCTGCGCCTTGACCACATAGATCGGGCCCGGCAGCTGCCGGGCGGCAGCAATCGCTTCTTCGACAGTCAGCGCGGGAATCCCCGCAGGGACGCTGACGCCAAACTTGGCGAGCAGATCCTTGGCCTGATACTCATGGACGTTCATGGCGATAATTCCCCAGCGTGCGAGTGGGCGGAAAGCCCGATCCGGCATGCATGCCGGACCGACGGAGTTGCATGGGCCTTAAGCACAGGCTTACCGGCTTGAAAAGGGGGCTTATGCCGCAGTGCAACTGAAGTCGCACATGCGGGCCTGGGCCCGCCACGAATGGATCGCGCATACGAATGAATGAAAGCCGCGCTGTGGGGCCGCGGCCGCCCCGCCCTTGCTTTGCCGTGTGGCTTGGCTCATCCCCATGGCGATGCTCGATTATACGCGCCTTGAAGCCATCGTTCGCCAGGCCGGTTGCCTGGCCATGGCGCATTGGCCGGGCCACGGCCACACCCCGCAGCGTTGGGACAAAAGCCCCGACAACCCGGTGAGCGAGGCCGATCTGGCGGTCGATACCTTTTTGAAACAAGAACTTGGTGCACTGTTGCCAAGCGCCGGCTGGTTGTCGGAAGAAACCGCCGATCATCCCGATCGGCTGGACCGGTCGCTGTGCTGGGTGGTCGATCCGATTGACGGCACGCGCGATTTCCTGCGCGGGCGCAGCGGCTGGTGCGTATCGGTGGCACTGGTCAGCGCGGGCCGCGTGCTGATCGGAGTGCTGGATGCGCCCGCGCGCAACGAATTCTGGATCGCCACCGCCGGACTTGGTGCGCACCGCAACCGGATCGCGCTGCATGCCAGCACGCGCACCGAGCTGCCGGGCGCGCGCGTCCCCGCCGACAGCCTGCCCCGGATCGATCATGACCTGACCATGGTGGACAAACCCAATTCGATCGCGCTGCGCATCGCCATGGTCGGCGCCGACGAAGCGGATCTGCTCGCGACACTGCGCTGGGGCTATGAATGGGATATCGCCGCCGCCTGCCTGATCGCGCGCGAAGCCGGCGCAGCGGTCAGCGATGCCTTTGGCGCCGCGTTCGATTTCAACAAGCGCGATCCGCGCGCCTTCGGATTGCTGGTGACCGCACCGGCCATTCACGGCCTGGCGGTCGCGCGCCTGGCCGAACGCGCGGCGCGGCTGGCGTAAACCCCGATATGGCGTGACGCCGTGCAAACGGCTATCGTTTCACCATGACCACCGCCCTGCTTCGCGCCTTCACCCTGCCCGGTTTCAACCTTGACGCGTTTGTCGCGCGCACGCTTGCCGAAGATCTGGGCCACGGCCTGCCCGGCGGCGGGCGCGATGTCACCAGCGACAGCGTGATCCCGGCCGAGGCGCGCTTTGCCGGGGTGATGGACAGCCGCGATGCAGTCAGCGTGTGCGGATTGCCGATTGCGGCGGCGTTTTTCCGCGCACTCGATCCACACGCCGATGTCGAATTGCTGGTCGATGAAGGCGCGCGCGTGGCGCCGGGCACCGCGCTGATGCGCATTGCCGGATCGGCCCGCGCGCTGCTGACAGCCGAACGCAGCGCGCTCAACACCGTGCAGCATCTGACCGGGATTGCCACGCTGACGCGCAGCTATGTCGATGCCATGGGCGACACCCGCGCGCGGCTGCTCGACACGCGCAAGACCATTCCGGGGCTGCGCGTGCTGGAAAAATACGCGGTGCGCACCGGCGGCGGACACAACCACCGCATGGGGCTGTACGATGCGGCGATGATCAAGGACAACCACGTCGCCGTGGCCGGCGGTGTGGCCCAGGCGGTACACCGCGCCCTGCAGGCAGGCGTGCGCGAGGTGATCTGCGAAGTGGACGGCATCGACCAGATCGAACCCGCACTGCAGGCAGGCGCCACGCGCCTGCTGCTCGACAATATGGGCCCCACGATGCTGCGCGACGCGCTGGCCCTGGTCGCGGGCCGGGTGCCGTGTGAGGCGTCGGGCGGGGTGCGGCTCGATACGATCGGCGCGATTGCCGCCACCGGGGTCGATTTCATCTCTGTCGGGCGCCTGACGCAAAGCGCACCTGCCGCCGATATCGGGCTGGATTTTACCCCGCTTTAGCGCCGTTCGCGAAAAAACCCGCGCAACAGCTCGGCCGATTCGGTCTCACCAAAACCCGCATAGACTTCGGGGCGGTGGAGCGTGGTCGGCTGATCGAACAGCCGCGGGCCATGGTCGACCGCGCCGCCCTTGGGATCGGGTGCCGCGTAATAGACCCGCGCGATGCGCGCATGGACCATGGCGCCCGCACACATTGCGCAAGGTTCCAGCGTGACCCACACATCGCAATCATCGAGCCGGTCCTGCCCCAGCGCGGTTGCCGCCGCGCGAATCGCCACGATCTCGGCATGGGCGGTGGGATCGTGGCCATCGCGCGGGCCATTGTGGGCCATGGCAATGATCGCGCCGTCCTTGACCACCACCGCACCGATCGGCACAGCGCCGGCATCGGCGGCAGCGGCAGCCTGGGCCAGCGCCTGGCGCATCGGTTCGGGCAGGGGCCAGCGCGCGATCATCGCATCCGCGCTAGCATGGGCGATGGCGCTTTGCGAATCCTTGACTTCGCCGGATGAATCGATAAGAGCCCGCGTTCAAGATTCACATCATACGAACATAAGCGAGTTTTCAGCCATGTCGCGCATCTGCGAACTGACCGGTAAGGGCCGCCAAGTCGGTCACAACGTGAGCCACGCCAACAACAAGACCAAGCGCGTGTTTCTGCCCAACCTGCAGAACGTGACACTGATGTCGGAAAAGCTCGACCGCAGCTTTCGCTTCCGCGTGTCGACCCACGGCCTGCGTTCGGTGGAACACAACGGCGGCCTCGACAACTGGCTGTTGAAGACGAGCGACGACGATCTTAGCGCGCGCGCCGTCAAGGTTAAGCGCGATCTGAAAAAGGCCGTCGCAGCCTGATTTCCCGGCTGCGGCGCACACGCGCCGTGCCAGAAAAAAGCCCCGCTTCGGCGGGGCTTTTTGCGTTCCTGAACACCGGCGATGTGGCCAGCCGGTCCATCGGGGCCGCATATCGCCACAAGCCAGGGTGTTCCGCGGCGGATCGGGGTCGGGGGGGCAGTCAATCCGGCCGCGGAACCAGTCCGGATTGGCGGGCGCGGGATGAACGCCAGATGACCACCCCGCGCGATATCGGCCTAGTATCGTTCAACCGTGACGTCCATCCGACGGAAGCCATGGACGAAATTGGCGCGCACGCGTTCCACTTTGCCCGTGACATGCACACGCATGCGCCGCGCATGCATTTCTTCAAGCAGCACGCGCAGTTGCAGTTCAGCCAGGCGTGCGCCGACGCAACGGTGAATGCCATGGCCGAATGACAGGTGGCGGCGGGCGTTTTCGCGCGTCACGATCAGCTTGTCCGGATTGGCAAACACATTGGCATCGCGGTTGGCCGACAGATACCACATCACCAGCTTGTCGCCCGCGCTGATCTGTTGCCCGAACAGTTCGGTATCGGCGGTTGCGGTGCGGCGCATATGCGCCAGCGGCGTAACGAAACGCAGGCATTCCTGCACCGCGTTGGGGATCAGCGCAGGTTCGTTTTCAAGGATCTCGCGCTGATCGGGAAAGGTGTGCAGCGCATGGACGATGCCCGACATGGTGTTGCGCGTGGTGTCATTGCCGCCCACGATCAGCAACACCAGATTGCCCATGAATTCCTGCGGGCTCATCTGGCTCATCGCCGGGGAATGCAGCATCATCGAAATCAGGTCCGGACTGGGCGCCTTGCCCATGCGTTCCATCCACAGCCGCCCGAAATATTGCGCCATTTCGCCCAGGATGCCGAACCTTGTGTCGGTCAGATCGCGCGCCAGCGTCAGTTCGACATCGCCCGCCCAGTCGGACCAGAATGTCAGCAGGCGACGATCGTCCCAGGGAAATCCGAACAGGATCGCCAGCATGCCCGTGGTCAGTTCGATCGAGACCGTGTCGACCCAGTCAAACTGTTCGCCGATCGGCAGCGTGTCGAGCAGATGCGCGGTGCGTGCGCGGATTTCGGTTTCCATACGCACGATTTCGGCGGGTGTGAACGCGGGCGCGACAGTGCGGCGCTGGCCGGTGTGTTCGGGCCGGTCCATCGCGATGAACATCGGCAGCTGGCGTTCGGCAAGCACCGCGGGATCGATCTCGGCAGGCGGATCGCTGATCGTGATGCCGCCGTATTTCCACGACGAGGAAAACAGTTCGGGCAGCGATTCGACATGCAGCACCGATTTGTGCGTCGTGACATTCCAGTAATCGCCATAGGGCGATCCGGTCACTTTGTTCACCGGAGCCTGTTCGCGCATTTGCGCAAAGATCGGCCCCCAGGTGTCATTGGTGTAGATGTCCGACCGGCTGACGTCCCAAGGGTGCGTGTGCACCGGCCGCGCATGTGGATTGGCGCGCAGCCATTCCTCGAACGCCGCGGTCGCAGTGGGCGATGTGCGATAGGCAAAGGCGACTTCGGGGGCGGTCTGCGTGGCCATCTGGAATCCTCCGGCTGGGGTTTGCGCACCCCCGTTTATGCCGCGAATATTCCTTTAACCTACATTCATGTCAATAAGGTTTTCAGCTGCGTCAGCCGGCCACTTCGATGGCGATCTTTCCGCCACGGCGGCGTGGGCGCGCCGGCCCCGATTTCATCACCGAACGCCGGAACAGCAGCGCCCCGCCACGCACCATCAGCGCCACGCACAACCCCTGCCACGCCAACGCAATCACGTGCGGCATCACACCAGTGTGCTGCGCCGCATAGGCCAGCATGGCATAGGGCGAACTGATCGGAAACACTTGCGCCACCCATTCGATCAGGCTGCCCGGACGCGCCAGCGCAAAGCTGGCCAGGAAAAACACGATCAGTTGCATCATCGTCGCCGGCATCGACAGGGTCTGAACCTCGCGCACGGTGTTGGCCATGCCGCCGATCGCCAGGAACATCGATCCCAGCAACAGATAGGCCATCGAGAAATACGCAAAGCCAAGCCCCAGGAACAGCGGCCAGCCGACCGCCGGCGTCGCCAGCAACGGAATCGAGCGCGTGCCAATCAGCACCATCACGCCATAGCCGCTGGCCCATACCGCAATGCCGACCATACTGACCGCCAGCATGGCAAACAGCTTGCCCAGAAACAGCGCGTCCATCGGGATCGAGGCCGCCAGCACTTCAATGATCTTGTTGGCCTTTTCCTCGACCAGATTGGACAGCACCATGCCGGCCAGCAGCATGGTCAGCAAGAACAGCAGCAATTGCCCGGCCTGTGCCGTGACAACCTGGCCATTGTGTTCGTTGGCGGCGCTGGTCACCACCACATCGGTGCGCACGTCGGCCAGCGGTGCGGGCGCGGCAGAGCGGGCATGCGATGCAAACAGCGCGATCATGCCGCGCCATTCATCGCTATGCCCCTTGGTCGCGGTCAGCACCGGTGCTGCCAGCGTGCCGGACACGACCGCAGCAAGCCTGCGGTTCTTGAGCGCAGCGCGCGCATCAAAGCGTGCGCCGGGACGCACGCGTTCGATCACCTGAAATTCGGGCGCGCCGCCGGGCATCGTGTCGACCAGCGCGGCCCGCGCAGAAACCAGGCGATCACCCTCGTTTGCGGGCAGTGCGATGCCGATCACCGCGCGATCAAGGTCGTGCTGCACGCTGGCGCCGATCATGCCGGCAAAAAAACCGACGACGATCGGAAACAGCGGCCCCAGCAGGAAAAAGATGAACGCCTTGGAAAAGACCACGGCCACGAAATCGCGACGCGCAACCACCCAGGCGGCACGCAAACGTTCAGGTACCATCAGCGGCGCCCCTTTCTCGAAACGGACTGGGCCTCTTCGCGGTTTTCTTCGAGCGCGCGCGCGGCGGCCTCTCCGGCGATCGCAACAAACGCATCATGCAACCCGGCGCGTTCGATCGACAGGCTGAGAATGCCTGCATTGCCTTCGATCAGCGCGCGCAACAGCGGTTCCACCCCGGTTTCGGGCAGCGTGAAATACCAGAGCGCATTGCCCGTGGCCCGGACATCGCAGCGCGCCTCGGCCGGAATTGCGGCCCGCCAAAGTCCGTCGGCAACGCGCGTTTCCAGCCGCACTTGCGGACGCAACCGATCGCGCGCGACATCCACGGGTCCGGCAAACGGCACTTTGCCCCCGGCGATGATGGCCACCTGGTCGCACATGCGTTCGGCATGCGCGATCACGTGGGTGGAAAACAGCACGGTCGCCCCGCGCGAGGCCAACGCGCGGATCAATTGTTCCAGCCGCCCCTGGTTCAACGCGTCGAGGCCCGAAAACGGCTCGTCCAGCACCACCAGATCGGGATTGTGGATCAGCGTGCCGATCAATTGCACCTGCTGCGCCATGCCTTTGGACAATTGGCGTATCTGCCGGTCGGCAGCATGGGCCAGCCCGTATTCCTCCAGCATGGTGCGCGCCCTGGCCCGCCCTTCGGCCAGCGGCACCCCGCGCAGCGCGGCCAGAAAGGCAATCGCCTCATACGCTTTCATCGACGGATAAAGCCCGCGTTCCTCGGGCAGATAACCGATCCGGCGCGCCACTTCGGTGGGGCGTTCGCTGCCCAGCACGCGGCGATAGCCGGCATCGGGGTCGATGATACCGAGCAACATGCGCAAGGTCGTGGTCTTGCCCGCGCCATTGGGTCCAAGCACGCCATAGATCGACCCGCGCGGCACGGTGATATCCACGCCATCGACGGCGATCGTGCCGTCAAAGCGTTTGACCAGGCCGTGCGCCTCGATCGCCAAATCCTTGCTCGCCCTGAGCGCGGCCAGATCGGCTGCATTGCTCATCGCGGACAATTCCCCCACAAAGTGTGCTGCTGGTTCGTATCGCATGGAGCGGTGCAGTACACAGTGCCAATGAACGGACGGGGCAGCAAGTTTGGTTAACGACGCAGCAGGATTTGCCCGGCAGATCAGGGACGAGGCGGTGGCACTGGGTTTTGCAGCCTGCGGCTTTGCCGACGCGCGCGAAGACCCGCTGCGCGCGCGGCGGCTGGAACAGTGGCTGGGCGAAGGCGCGCACGGTTCGATGGAATGGATGGCAACCCGGCTTGAACACCGCCGCTCGCCCAAGGGGCTGTGGCCCGAGGCGCGCAGCGTGATTGCGCTTGGCATGAGTTATGCCCCCGCGGCGGACCCGCTGGCGCTGGCCGAGGTGGCCGATCACGCGCGCATTTCGGTCTATGCCCAAGGCGCCGATTACCACGATGTGGTCAAACGCGCGCTCAAGGCCTTGGCGCGGTGGATCGTCGCGCATGCGGCCGACGCCGATGTAAAGGTGTTTGTCGATACTGCCCCGGTCATGGAAAAGCCGCTGGGCGCGGCCGCCGGGCTGGGCTGGCAGGGCAAACATACCAATCTGGTCAGCCGCGCGCACGGGTCATGGCTGTTTCTGGGCGCGATCTTCACCACGCTTGATCTGCCGCCCGATGCGCCGCATGCCGACCGCTGCGGAACGTGCACCGCGTGCCAGACAGCCTGCCCCACCGATGCCTTTCCAGCACCCTATCGCCTGGATGCGCGGCGCTGCATTTCGTACCTGACCATCGAGCACAAGGGCCCGGTGCCGCACGAGTTCCGCGCCGCGCTGGGCAACCGCATCTATGGCTGCGACGATTGCCTGGCGGTGTGTCCGTGGAACAGCTTTGCCAGCGCGGCGGCGGCCAACCGCGCGTTTCTGCCCCGCGCCGAATTGACCGCGCCGCGGCTGGCCGATCTGCTGATGCTGGACGATGCCGGGTTTCGCGCGCTGTTTTCCGGATCACCGATCAAACGCATCGGCCGCGACCGGTTTGTGCGCAATTGCCTGTATGCCGCGGGCAACAGCGCCGAACCCGCCCTGTTCGGCACGGTGCAGCGTCTGCTGGGCGACGCCGATCCCGCCGTGGCCGATGCCGCCAGCTGGGCGCTGGACCGCCTGGTGCAAGCCTTGCCGGTTCCCTAGGCCATCTCTTTCAACAGCACGGTGGTATCGGCCAGCTGTTCGGGCGCGATCGATGCGCCCGTTTCGACCAGCTTCTTGCCCTGGACGTAATCCTTGACCGCATTGACGCAATCGAGCGCGATCACCCGGCCGTGCCGCAGATAGATCACGGAAAATGACCGCGTGGCCGGATCGCCGCGCGTGACCGTGGCGTCATGCCCGATCGACAGCCCGACCGTCTGCAGCCGCAGATCATACTGGTTCGACCAGAACCATGGCACGGCCTTGTACGGCACCGGATGGCCGGTGATCGCGCGGGCCACGCACGTGCCCTGATCGTTGGCGTTCTGCACCGATTCGAGCCGGATCGTCGCGCCGTCGGCATAGCTGTTGGCATGCGCGGCACAGTCGCCAATGGCATAGACATTGGGCAGGCTGGTGCGGCACAGGTCGTCCACCTCGATCCCGTTGCCGCCTTTGGCGCCGGCCGCGATCAGCGGCGCGGTCGCGGGAATGATCCCGATGCCGACGATGACGATTTCGGCCGGCAGCACTTCGCCATCCACCAGCCGCACCCCGGTCACTTTGCCATCGGCGCCTTCCAGTGCCGCGACTGCCACATTGGTGCGCAGATCCACCCCGTGCGCGCGATGTTCGGCCTCGTAGAACGCCGACAGCGCTTCACCCGCCACGCGCGCCAGCACGCGCGGCAGCGCTTCGAGCAACGTGACATGCACACCGAACTTGGTCAGCACGGCGGCCGCCTCAAGCCCGATATAGCCGCCACCGATGACCACCGCACGGCGGGCGCCGGCATCGAGTTCGGCCATCAGACGGTCGGCGTCGGCGCGGGTACGCACCGCATGGACGCCCGCCAGGTCGTGCCCGTCAAGCGTCAGCCGGCGTGGATCGCCGCCGGTGGCCCAGACCAGCGAACCGTAGGCCAGCGTCTCGCCACTGTCGGTGGTTACGGTCTGGGCCTCCGGATCGACCGACACCACTTCGCATCCAAGCGAAAATTCGATGGCCTTGTCGGCCCAGAACGAAGCCGGGCGGATCGTGATCCGTTCAAAGCTTTTGTCGCGGGCCAGGTATTCCTTGGACAGCGGCGGGCGTTCGTAGGGCAATTCGGGTTCGCGTCCGATCACCCGGATCGATCCCGCAAACCCGTTCTGGCGCAAGGCGATCGCCGCCTGTGCGCCGCCATGCCCTGCCCCCACGATCACCACATCCGCCATTGCACGCACCTTGTCGCCGAACCTGCCCATCGATGCGGGCAAAAGGCGCGGGTCGTCAACCAGTGACCGTCACAATTGACCAAATATGGCAAAAACTTATCGCATCAACAGCGTCCTTGCCTGCCCGGCCAGTTGCGCCAGCATGGCAGGTGCAACCGTGCCGGTGGCCTGCGCGCGCCCGATCAGCGCGCGATATTGCGCCACCAGCCGGGCATGCGCGCCAAGCCAGGCCGCAACATGCGCCGACGGATCGGCGTTGTCGGCGCGTCCCAGGAATTCCAGCCGCATCTGCTGAAAATCGCGCGCCAGCCCGGCCACCAGCAGGCGTTCCCACGGATCGGATGGCGATGCCCGGCTGGCCACCTGCTGCGCCCAGTCCAGCCCCAGCGCTTCGCCCAGATCGGCAAACGCCCCGGTCAGCGCGGTGGCATCGATCTGCCGCTCGGCGGCCAGATGCGCCAGCCCGATCGCGCCGTCCATGTCGTACAGGTGCACGACCAGCGCCGCGACGTCGCCAGGGATACCGGCTGCGGCCAGTTCGGCCGACAGACGACGCCCTTCGGCCTGCGCCTCTCCGCGCAGCAGATCGGCGGCGGTGTGCGACAACAGGCCCACCCCCTGCGCCAGATCCGCGATCAGGTCGCCGGCGACCTCGGTCCCGCGCCCGGCACGCAGCACATCGGCGATATGCCCGCGCAGCGCGCGCGCGGTACGGTCAAACATCGCCAGGCGCGCATCTTCGGCCATCGTCGCGGTATCGAGCAGGGCCCAGGTCGTGCCGCAATCGAGCAGGCGTTCGGCCGCAACGAATGCCGCCGCCACTTGCGCCAGCGTGCAGCCTTCTTCTTCGACCAGTTCGAACGGATGCACCGGGCCCAGCCGGTTGACGATGCGGTTGGCCAGCTTGGTCGCGATGATTTCCCGGCGCAGGCGGTGCCCGGCAATCTCGTTGGCAAAGTCTTCGTGCATGGCCTGCGGGAACGCGGCGAACAGTTCCTGTTGCAGCACCGGATCATCGACCATCACGCTGTCTTCAAGCGCACGTTGCAGGCACAGCTTGGCCGTTGACAGGATCACCGCCAGTTCGGGCCGGGTAAAGCCGTGGCCCGACGCCGCGCGCCGCGCATAGTCTTCGGCAGGCGCCAGGCCTTCGTTGGCGCGATCGAGTTCGCCTGCGTCTTCCAGCACGTCGATCAGCCGGGACAACGCCGGGACTGCCGCGGCTCCGCCGCGTTCGGCCACCGACAGCGCCAGCGTCTGCAACCGGTTGTCCGCCAGCACCAGTTCGGCCACCGCATCAGTCATGTCCGACAGCAGTCGCACCCGGGCGTCTTCATCCAGCCGGCCGGCCCGCTTGGCCGCGGCCAGCGCGATCTTGATATTGACCTCGTTGTCCGAACAGTCGACGCCGGCCGAATTGTCGATGAAATCGGTGTTGACCCGGCCGCCGAGCATGGAAAATTCGATCCGTGCCGCCTGGGTCAGCCCCAGATTGGCGCCTTCGCCCACCACGCGTGCGCGCAGCGCCGCAGCCGGCACGCGCACCGTATCGTTGGCAGGATCGCCCACGGTCACGTTGTTTTCGTAGCCCGCGCGCACATACGTGCCGATGCCGCCAAACCACAACAGATCGACCTTGGCCTCGAGGATCGTCGAAATCAGCGATTCGGGATCAATCTCGGCCACCGGAATGCCCAGCAGCGCCTGCATTTCGGGCGACAACGGGATCGATTTCAGGCTGCGCGGAAAAATACCCCCGCCCGGCGAGATCAGGCTGCGATCATAATCGTCCCAGCTCGATCCGGGCAGCGCGAACATCCGCGCGCGTTCCTGCCACGACCGCGCGGCATCGGGATCGGGATCGAGAAAGATGTGACGGTGGTCGAATGCCGCGACCAGCTTGATCGACTGGCTGAGCAGCATGCCGTTGCCGAACACATCGCCCGACATGTCGCCCACGCCGATCACGCGTACCGGGTCGGTCTGCACGTCGATGCCCAGCTCGCGGAAATGGCGCTGTACCGAAATCCAGCCCCCTTTCGCGGTGATGCCCATGGCTTTGTGATCGTAACCCTTCGACCCACCGCTGGCGAAGGCATCGTCCAGCCAGAAATTCTGTCCCTCGGCAATGGCGTTGGCCACGTCGGAAAAGGTGGCCGTGCCCTTGTCGGCGGCCACCACGAAATAGGGATCGTCGCCATCGTGGATCACCACATCGGCGGGGTGCACGACGGCGCCGCCCACCAGATTGTCGGTTACCGACAGCAGCGCGCGGATGAACACCTGATAGCTGGCGCGGCCCTCGGCCAGCCAGCCATCGCGATCGCGCACCGGATCGGGCAGGCGTTTGGGATAGAACCCGCCCTTGGCCCCGGTGGGTACGATCACCGCGTTCTTCACCCGCTGCGCCTTCATCAGGCCCAGCACTTCGGTGCGGAAATCGTCGCGCCGGTCGGACCAGCGCAGCCCCCCGCGCGCAATCGCGCCGGCGCGCAGGTGGATGCCTTCGACTTGCGCCGAATAGACAAAGATTTCGCGCCACGGCACCGGCCGCGGCAGCCCGGGGATCGCGGCGGAATCGATCTTGAACGCCAGCGCCTCGCTGCCACCGGCGCCGAACGCGTTGGTGCGCAAGATCGCGCCAACGCCGGCATGAAACGCGCGCAACAAGCGATCCGCACTGATTGCGGCCACATTGGCAAGCCCTGCGCGGATCGCCGCTTCGGCCATTTCGGCCGCGGCTTCGCGGTTGCCGTCAAATGCCGGATCGTGCCGCGCGACAAACAGCGCAATCAGCGCACGCGTCACATCGGGCGCGCGGCGCAACGTGGCCACCGCCGCGCGCAGATCGACCGTCACCCCGGTCTGGCGCAAATACCGGTACCAGGCGCGCAGCCAGTTGGTTTCGCGCGGAGACAGCGAGACCGCGGTGATCAGCCGGTTGAAGCCGTCATCCTGCGCGGTGCCGTTGAGCACGGCGGCCAGCGCGGCTTCGATCGCCTGTTTGCGGTCAAGCAGCGCATCGACATCGGTATCGGCGGGTGCAGCCACCAGAAAATCGTGGATATAGCCCAATTTGCCGTTCGCCAGCGCGGTCGGCACTTCCTGCAGCACCTTGAACCCGAAGTTTTCAAGCACCGGCACCGCGTCCGACAGCACGATTGCGCCATCGCGCTGATACAGCTTCAGCCGCAGGTCTTCTTCGGCACCCAGTCGGTGCAGCCGCGCGGCGCGGCGCGGCGCCCCGCTGCTGTGCAGCACGCGCAATGCGCGGATATCCTCGGCCGCCTCGGCCGGGCCATAGGCATGGCGATAACCGATGGGAAACGACGCAGCAAACCGTGCCGCGATCGCCGCGGCGCGCGATGGGTCTTCGGATCGGGCCAGTTCGGTTTCGACCGCCAGTTCCCAGCCGCGCACCATCGCCTGCAACGCATGTTCCAGCGCATCGGCATCGGGTGCGATGCTGCCTTCGCGAATATCGAGCACAAAGCGGTTGATCGCCAGGGCATTGGCATCGACCTGAAGGCTCCAGTCGATCACTTGTGCACCGATCGCGGTTTCCAGCATGGCCCGCACGCGTTCGCGCACCTCGGTCGACTGCACATCGCGCGGCAGCCACACGAATGCGTAAAGGTGGCGCCGCAGCATGGCCGGCACCAGTTCCAGCCGGGGCCGCGGCCGGTCGAGCAGGCTCATCATCGTGGTGGCGATGCGTTCAAGGTCGTCGTCGGCAAAGCCGATCAGCAGATCGTGCGGCAGCGCGGTCAGCGCGTGGACCAGCGCCTTGCCCGCATGGCTTTGCGGCGCCACGCCCAGCTTGGTGGTCAACTGCTCGAGCTGGCTGCGCATCAACGGTACGCGGTCGGGCGTGGCCGACAGCGCGCTGCTGGTCCAGACCCCGGCATGCACCGACAACGCCACCACCTGTCCCCGGTCAAGCACCGGCACCAGGAACAGATCAAGCGGCACATTGCGATGGACCCGCGCGTTGCGGTTGGCCTTGACCACCAGCGGCGCGCGCGGCGGCGCGCCCAGCGGGCCAGTGCCGTCAAACCACGCAAAGGCGCGGTCATACGATGCCTTGCTCAGCAACGGCAGCGGACTGGCGCGACAGATGCCCAGCATGTCGTCCAGCCGCCCGTCGCGGTGGCGCACCACCCGCCCCAACTGGGTCAACATGCCATCGGCCAGCCAGCGCAACAGCGCCGCCGCCTCGGGATCGGGCAGGGTGCGTGCGTCATCGAGCATCGCTGCCTGCATGCGCGGCCAATCGGCCACGGCGGCATGGACATCGGCCAGCGTGCGGTGGATCGCCTCGACCAGCGCGCGCCGGGTGCGGGCATCGACGCGTTCGGTTTCGAGATAGATCATCGATTCGCGCAGTTCGCCGATCGCCTCGCCCTCGGGCAGCGCGACCAGCCGCCCATCGGCACCACGCCGCACCGCCAGGACCGGATGCACCAGCCGATCGATCGACAGCCCGTGCTGGGTGACCGTGGCACAGACCGAATCGACCAGAAACGGCATGTCGTCATTGACCACCGCGATCCGCAGATAGCGCGGGCTGGCCCCGGTTCCGGCCACGCTTTCGATCGCCAGCGAAGGCTCTGCGCCCTTGCGCCGGGCGGCGGCGCGCAACGTAAAGCGCGCGGCGTCAAGCAGGCGGGCGGGATCGAAATCGGCGGCCTCTGACGGCAGCAAGGTTGTGGCAAAGCGCCCCGCCAGGCTCGATTCGAGCGATTGGCTGGACACCTCGTTTTCGGACAGCGTGGCCATTGTGTTCCTTCCCGCGCAGAACCCGGATTCGAAACCTGGCCAGGGGCGTCCTTGACGTGCCACCTGCTGCCCGAACCGGCCCTGCAAAACATTCAGGTTTGTATAATTATATTTTATAATTGGGTATTATTCGTACAAGAATAGCCCCAGCCATCGAGACAGGCAAGACCCAACCTGCCGGTGTGTAGCGCTTCACCGTTAATCTGTGATGGCACGCGGCCGCTCGTGGCTTTGCCTATCGGCCCGTAATCCCGCGGTCGCAATCATGCCACCACCGCGCGCACTGCGGCCATCGTCAATTGCAGGCTGCGACGGCGCATCGCCGGGTCAAAAGTGGCGCCGGACACGATCAGTTCGTCGGCACGGGTGCGCTGGCGAAAGGCATCGATCCGTTCGGCAACGGTGCGCGGCGATCCGATGGCCGAAACCTGGCGCATGTGATCAAGCATCGCGCGGGCCGGTGCGGGCAGGCTGTCGCGATAACCGGCCACCGGCGGCGGCAACTGCCCCGGCGTGCCGCTGCGCAGCCGCACGAACGACTGGTCCATCGAACTGGCCAACAGCACGGCTTCGTCATCGCTGTCGGCGGCCATGACGTTGATCGCGGCCATCACATAGGGCGCGTCAAGCCCCGGCGATGGCTGGAATTTTTCGCGGTAAAGCGCCAGCGCGGCATCAAGATGGTCGGGCGCAAAATGGCTGGCAAAGGCATAGGGCAGGCCCAGCATCGCCGCCAGTTGCGCGCCGAACAGGCTCGAACCCAGGATCCAAAGTTCGGGCCTGGCCCCCAGCCCCGGATTGGCCTGCATCGGCAGGCGCGGATCGCCGGCAAACTGCGCCTGCAGTTCGACCACATCGTTGGGAAAATCATCGGCCGAGCGGTTCACATCCTTGTGCAGCGCGCGCACGATCCGCTGATCCGCACCGGGCGCGCGGCCCAGCCCCAGATCGATCCGCCCCGGAAACAGCGCATCAAGCGTGCCAAACTGTTCGGCAATCACCAGCGGATTGTGATTGGGCAGCATGATGCCGCCCGATCCGATGCGGATGGTGCGCGTGGCCTGACCGATATGCGCCAGAACCACTGCGGTCGCACCGCCGACAATGCCGGTCATGCCGTGGTGTTCGGCGACCCAATAGCGATGGTATCCGGCTGTTTCCGCACATTGCGCCAATGCCGCCGCATCGGCCAGCGCGCGGCCCACGGTGCCGCCTTCGATCACCGGGACAAGGTCGAGCACCGACAGTTTCATGGCAGTCATCCTTCAATGATGTCCAGGCGATGTGGGGGGCGGGGTCGCCGGATCAAGGGGGCCGGCGGTTTCGGCGCCCAGTTGCGCCAAATAGCCGCGTGCGGTCCGCGCCTCGGCGCTGTCGGGTGCTGCGGTGATCACCGAATTCCAGGATTTGCGCGCGGCGGCATCGTGCCCGGCCAGCACCGCGATCACCCCGGCCTCAAGCCCGATGGCCGGATCGACAGGGTCAAGGCCGGCTGCGGTTTCGATGAAGCCCTGTGCGCTGCGCAGATCGTGCTGGCGCCGCGCCAAGGTTGCCGACAGCAGGAACACGCTGGCATCGCCGGGCGCCTGCTGGCGTGCCTGGGTCAGCGCGGCGGCGGCCTCGGCCGTGCGCCCCTGCGCCACCAGTGCACGCGCACGATCGGCCAGGATCGCGCCGCGCCCGCCGGGATTGTCGTAATCGCTGACCGCCAGCGCACGGTCGAACCAGGCCAGCGCACGCGCACCGTCGCCCGCGGCCAGCGCGGCATTGCCCGCCATCGCCATCAACGGCACAGCGCCCGCCGCCTGGGCCTGCGGAATGGCCTCGACCGCAGCGGCAAAGGCAGTCTGCGCCTCGGCAAATTCGCCCTGGTCGGTCAGCAGTTCGCCAAGGCACTGGTTGGGCTGGGCGCGGTCTTCGGGGGCTTTGGCCCGCGCCAGCCATTCGCGCGCAAAGGCCAGCCCCGCATCGGCATCGTCACGTCCGCGCGCCATGCATTCGGCCAATTGGTCGACAGGCGCCACCGGCACCGGCTTGGTTGTCTGACGGTGCGGGACGATCGAGGGCAGCGGCGCCTGCGGATAGACATGCGGATCGGCCCCGACCTGCATCAACAGGGCCAGTGGCAAAAGCAGGCTCATTCAGGCAATTCCTTCGACAAGGCCGGCAAGCGTGGCCAGCAGCAGGGCTATATCGCCATCGCGCGACAGACGATGATCGCCATCCTTGATCAGGTTGATCTGCACATCGGCTGAACACAGCGCTGCAGCCAGGCGCAGTGCCACGGCCCAGGGCACATCGGCGTCGGCCTGCCCGTGCAGCAGACGCACCGGGCCGGCAAACCCGATCGGCCCGGTCAGTTGCAACACGGTCTGACCGTCGGCCCAGAATCCGGGGTGCGTCGGGGTGGGTTCGGGGCCATAGGGATTGTCCTGCAGCACCACCTGCCCGGCGGCCAGCGCCGCCTTGTCCGCATCGCCATAGCCCCAGTCGGTAAAATCGGGTGCCGCGGCAATGCCCAGCAGGGCTGCGGCGCGCGGACCCAGCGCATGCGCCAGCAACAGCATCAGCCAGCCGCCCATGCTCGATCCGACCAGCACCACGCGTCCGGGCGCACAATGGTTGATCAGCATCCGCGCCTCGTCGCACCAGCGCGACAACGTGCCATCGGCAAACCGGCCTTCGCTTTGCCCACAGCCCGAATAATCAAACAGCAGGCACCCCGATCCGCGCAGCTGTGCCCATTCCCACACGACCTGTGCCTTGCTGCCGCCCATGTCGGATTTGTAGCCGGGCAAAAACACGATCGTCGCCCGCGCTCCGCGTCGATGGCGATAGGCGATGCGGCGGCCATCGGGCAGCGCGAAGTGGGCAACGGGTGCGGGCTCGGTCATGCCCATGGCTGGTAGTCCCGCACGCGCGTCGGGAAAAGGGGGCTTATCCAGCAATTAACCCGCGCGCGCTATCAACCGCGCGATGCCTGACCGCCTGTCCGCCCTGTTCGCCCGCCTGCTGCTGCACCCCCGCGCCCTGCCGGTGCTGGCGCTGCTGTACTGCGTGCCGCGCGCCGCGATGATCGCCTGCGCGGTCACGCCTTCGTCGGATGCCGACTGGTATTATGGCCATGCCGCGATGCTCGCGCACGGGCTTGGCTATCTGGGCGGGCATGGTCAGCCGACCGCGTTCTGGCCGGTGGGCTGGCCCTGGCTGCTGTCGCTGGCGTTTCGCGTGGGCGGGGTGTCGGTGTGGACCGTTGGCGTGCTCAATCTGGCGGCCAGCGCACTGACCGGTTGGATCATGCTCGATCTGGCGCGGCGCTGGACCGGGTCCGAACTGGCCGCGCGTGCCGGGCTGCTGGCCTTTGCGATCTACCCCAATGCCATCTGTTATGTGCCGCTGGCGTTGACCGAGGTCATGTACACCGCGCTGCTGACGGGCGGCATCTGGCTGCTGGTCACCCGGCCGGGCTGGGCCCGCACCGTGCTGGCCGGGCTGGTGTTCGGCGTGGCCACGCTGGTCAAGGCACAAACTCTGGTGATCGTGCCGGTGATCCTGGCGATCATGCTGTGGCGCGAGGCCGGTGCCATCCGCCGGATGCCGGGCATGGTGCTGCGGGGCGTGCTGGTGCTGGGCGCAGCCGCGCTGGTGATTGCGCCCTGGACTTTGCGCAACCATCGCGAACTGCACGCCTGGGTCGCGGTTTCGACCAATGGCGGGATCACGCTGCTGACCGGCAACAACGACAGTGCGCGCGGCGGCTATACCCCCGATGATCCGCTGGTGCGGTCAATCGACGGCATGAAATACAGCGACGAAGTGCGCTATGATGCGCAGGCGCGAACGCTGGCGGTGGCCTGGATCGTGTCCCGCCCGTTGCGCTTTGTCGCGCTGGCGCCGCTCAAGGTGTGGCACTTGTGGGGGCCCGATGGCGAAGGGCAATGGGCCTATGAAACCGGGTCGTGGGCATTTCGCGCCGCGCCGCAGGCGTTTCTGATCGTGCGCGCGATCAACCAGGTGTGGTACTGGCTGCTGCTGGCGGCGTTTGCAATGGCGCCGCTGCGGATTGCCAGGCGGCGGATCGACTGGTGGCTGGTGCCTTATGCCGTGGCGCTGTTTCCGACGATCATCGCGGTGGTGTTTTCGGGGCAATCGCGGTTTCATTACCCGGCGATGCCGTTTGTCTGCCTGGTTGCCGGATGGCTGCTGGCCGACTGGATCGGGGCAGCAGGCCTGCGTTCGCGACGGGGAACCCGGCACGCCGTCTGACACCCCTTCCGGAACGGGCCGGTTTCTGCCAAAGCGGCGGCGTTTATCCGTTTACAGGCGAGTGTCAGATCCCATGTCCGATATGCTTACGATCACCCTGCCCGATGGTTCCGAGCGCGAAGTCGCGCGCGGCACCACCCCGGCAGCGATTGCGGCAGCGATCGGGCCGGGCCTGGCCAAGGCGGCGATCGGTGCGCGCGTCGATGGCGAACTGTATGACATCACCCGCCCGCTGGAACACGACGCGACGCTGTCGCTGGTGACTGCGCGCGACGAGGCCGATGCGCTGGAACTCGTGCGCCACGACTTTGCCCACGTGCTGGCCGAGGCGGTGCAGGCGTTGTTTCCCGGCACGCAGATCACGTTCGGCCCATCGACCGACGACGGGTTCTATTACGATTTCGCACCCAGGGATCGTCCGTTTACCGAGGACGACCTGCCCGCGATCGAAGCCCAGATGCGCACCATCATTGCCGCCGACAAGCCGTTGCGCCGCGAAGTGTGGGCGCGCGCCGATCTGATCGCGCGCTGGCAGGCATCGGGCGAAAGCTTCAAGGCGCAATGGGCCGGCGAACTGCCCGAAGGCGAGGAACTGACCGTATATTGGTCGGGCGATGACTGGTTTGACATGTGCCGCGGGCCGCATCTTGCCTCGACCGGGCGGCTTGACCCCACAGCGTTCAAGCTGACACGCGTGTCGGGCGCCTATTGGCGCGGCGATCAGAACAACGCGATGCTCAGCCGGATCTACGGCACCGGCTGGCTGAACAAGAAACAGCTCGACGCGCATATGACGCGGCTGGAAGAAGCGGCCAAGCGCGACCACCGCAAGCTGGGCGCGGAAATGGACCTGTTTCACTTGCAGGCCGAAGCGCACGGATCGGTGTTCTGGCACCCCAAGGGGTATCGCATCTGGCGCGAGCTTGAGGCGTATATGCGCCGCGCGATCGATGGCGCCGGCTACCGCGAGGTGAAAACCCCGCAAGTGATGGACGCGCGCCAGTGGGAAGCATCGGGCCACTGGGGCAAATATCGCGAAAACATGTTCGTGATCCCCGACGAAGTGCCCAATGTCGCGGACGAAGGCCCGCTGGTGTCGGACGATGCGCAGTGGATGGCGCTCAAACCCATGAACTGCCCCGCGCACGTGCTGATTTTCCGCCAGGGGATCAAATCGTACCGCGAGCTGCCCTTGCGCTTTTACGAAAACGGCTGCTGCCACCGCAACGAACCGCATGGCGCGCTGCACGGGCTGATGCGTGTGCGCCAGTTCACGCAGGATGATGCGCATATCTTCTGCCGCGAAGACCAGATCGTCGACGAAGTGCGCGCATTCTGTGCGCTGGCCGACCGCATCTACAAGGACTTCGGGTTTACCTATTCGATCAAGCTGGCGCTGCGCCCCGAAAAGCGTTTCGGCAGCGAGGCGATGTGGGACCAGGCCGAGACCGAATTGCGTGATGCCGTCGCCGCAGCCGGGCTGAACACGCCCGAATACGGCTGGGAAGAACTGCCCGGCGAAGGCGCCTTCTATGCACCAAAGCTGGAATGGCACCTGACCGATGCGATCGGCCGCACCTGGCAGGTCGGCACGATCCAGTCCGACCGCGTGCTGCCCGAACGGCTGGACGCCAGCTATATTGCCGAAGATGGTGACCGCCATCGCCCGGTCATGCTGCACCGTGCGATCTTTGGCAGCTATGAACGCTTCATCGGCATCCTGATCGAACATTTCGCCGGGCGCCTGCCGGTGTGGCTGGCCCCGGTGCAGGCGGTGGTGGCCACCATCGTGTCCGACGCAGACACGTATGCCCACGATGCGGTGGCCGCGCTGACCGCGGCGGGCATCCGCGTCGAAATCGACACGCGCAACGAAAAGATCAATTACAAGGTGCGCGAACACTCGTTGCAGAAAGTGCCGTTCCTGCTGGTGGTGGGCAAGCGCGAGGCCGAGGAAGGCACTGTTGCCATTCGCCGTCTGGGCGAACAGCAGCAGCAGGTGGTGTCGCTGGGCGAAGCCGTGGCCTTGATCCGGGCCGAGGCTGCCGCGCCCGATCTGCGCTGAATTCGCGCCCTGCCACGCGGGTCGTAACACTGCTTTAAACCAAGCCATGGCATAGGCGTTTCCACTTAGGGGCAAACCGGGTGGATTCGCGCATGACCATGCAATTTCGCAACCTGCCGGATGGCGCGCTGATCGACGGGGCGATCAGTGACGAGGCCATTCTGGCACTGCGCCGGCAAATCTGGCCCGACGGCGTGGTCGACGCGGGCGAAGTCGATGCGATCCTTGACCTCAACGAACAGGTGCGTGCACCCGGCAAGGCATGGATCGCCTTTTTCGTCGAGGCGGTGACCGAATTCCTGATGAACACCAGCCATCCGCGCGGGTATTTGTCGGACGCGCAGGCCGACTGGCTGATCTTGCGACTGGACCGCGACGGCCGGCTGGATTCGCCCGCAAAGCTGGAACTGCTGGTGCATCTGCTGGAACGGTTCGACGCCACCCCCGAACGCATGCGCACCTATATCCTGGTCCAGATCGAGCGCGCGGTGGTGTTCGGATCGGGGCCGACGCGCAATCCCGACGCAACACCCGTGGCCGGCGAAATCACAGCCGAAGAATGCGCGCTGATCCGGCGGGTGATCTTTGCACCCGGCAGTTCGGGTGCGGCGCGGGTTACCGCAGACGAGGCCGAGATGCTGTTCCGCATCAAGGATGCCACGCTGGATGGCAGCAACGCGCCCGAATGGACCACGCTGTTTGTGCAGGGCGTCGCCAACTATCTGCAGGGCTGGCAGGGTCTGGCCATGCCCACCGCCGAACAGGAAAGCGCCCACGAACGCTTTGTGGCGTCGCGTTCCGGCGGGATTGGCGGATTTTTGGGCCAGATGGTGCGCACCAGCCCCAACGGCCTGGTGTCGGCAGTGCGCGGCAGCGGCTTTGGTCGTCGGACCCCTGGCCGTGATTTCGTCGCCGAACAACGCGCAGATTTCGCGATCACCCCGGTCGAACAGCACTGGCTTGACGCCCATGTCGAAGCCGATGGCCGGATTGACCCGCTGGAGGCGGCGCTGATCGCCTTTCTCGAAGAAGACGCCTGAACCGATGGAACGCAAACGCAATATTCAGCCGGCGGCAGAGCGCCGGCGCGCCGAGGCAGAACTGCGCCGCCAGTTGGCGGCAGTGCTGCCGCCCGAACCCGAACGTCGCGCCAATCCCCGGCTTGAAGCCATTGCGGCGCAAAGCACCGAAACCGTGCGGCTGGTCGATCTGTCGACCCATGGCTGCTGCCTGGGTTTTACCGCGACCGCGGATTACCGGCCGGGGCAATTCATCCGCCTGGGCTTTCCGGGCGAAGCCGAAGCGATCCGCGCAATCGTGCGCTGGACCGAGGGACAGCGCGTGGGCGCCGAATTCACCCGTGGCCTGCCCAGCGATCGGATCGACGCGATCCTGGGTGAAGAGCGTCACCCGATGGTCGGCCTGCTTTAGACTGTAAAGCTTTCACCGCAGCCGCACGAACCTTTGGCGTTGGGGTTGGCAAACACAAACCCGGCCTGAAAATCGTCTTCGACCCAGTCCATCGTGCTGCCGATCAGGTACAGCACCGATCCGCCATCGATGAACAGCGTACCGCCCGAAGTGTCGATGCGTTCATCCATGGCATTGGCGGTGGCCACATAATCGACCGAATAGGCCAGGCCCGAACAGCCGCGACGCGGGGTCGACAGCTTGACCCCGATCGTGCCGGCGGGTGCGTCACCCATCAATCGGGCAATGCGCGCAACCGCGTTGTCGGTCAGCACGACTGCGGCGGGGCGTTGGCGCGGCGCGCGGGTCACGGTGTCCATGGTCACAGCATCCCCAGTTCAAGCTTGGCATCGTCGCTCATCTTGGCGGGGTCCCAGGCCGGGTCCCACACCAGATTGACCTCGGCATCGCGCACGCCCGGCACCGCGCTGACGCGCAGTTCGACTTCGGCAGGCATCGTTTCGGCCACCGGGCAATGCGGTGTGGTCAGTGTCATGTTGACAACGGCATGGCCGGCATCGTCGATCTCGACCCCGTAGATCAGGCCCAGATCATAGATATTGACGGGAATTTCAGGGTCATAAATGTCGCGAAGCGCGCTGATCACGCCCTCGTACAACGCGCCGCCCGGCTCGTTGGCGCCCACCCCGTGCGGCGTTTCGGCCAGAAAGCCTTCAAGATAGTCGCGCTTGCGCGTCAATTTGTCAGCCGGCGCCTCGTCTTCCACCCGCGCCCGCGGCGGGGCTGTCACGCCGTCAACTTCCTCGATGATGAACTTGGGTTCCCCGGTCATGCGAAAATCCTCAAGGTGCGTTCGATCCCGCGCACCAGCGCGGCGATATCGGTTTCGTCGTTGTACAGCCCGAAACTGGCCCGGGCGGTGGCGGGCACGCCAAGATCAACCATCAGCGGCTGCGCGCAATGATGACCCGCGCGAATGGCGACATTTTCCTCGTCAAGGATCGTGCCCAGATCGTGGGGATGCACACCCTCGATCGTAAAGCTGACGATCCCGGCACTGGCTGCGGGGCCCAGCAGGCGCACCGCATTGATCCGGCCCAGCGCAGCGCGCGCGGTGGCGACCAGCGCGGTTTCGTGCGCATGGATCGCTGCCAGGCCCTGGTCCTGCACATAGCGCGCGGCGGCGGCAAACCCGATGGCCTCGGCAATCGCGGGCGTGCCCGCTTCGAACCGCTGCGGCGCCGGCGCCCAGGTGGTTTCGGCAAAGGTTACCCGGTCGATCATCGATCCACCGCCCTGCCAGGGGGGCATCGCGCCCAGCAGATCGGCCCGCGCCCACAGCGCACCGATACCGGTCGGACCGTAAAGCTTGTGCGCGGAGAAGACGAAGAAATCGCAGCCCAGCGCAGCAACATCGACCGGCAGGCGCGCCACCGACTGGCACCCGTCGATCAGGATTTTGGCGCCCACGCCGTGCGCCAGCGCAACCGCGCGCGGCACATCGAGCATGCTGCCCAGCACATTCGACACATGGGCAAACGACACCAGCTTGTGCGCAGGGGTCAGCATGCGCTCGGCGGCGTCCAGATCGATCAGGCCGTCTTCGGTCAACGGGCAGACATCGATCGCAACGCCCGTGCGTTCGCGGATCAATTGCCACGGCACGATATTGGAATGGTGTTCCAGCATCGACAGCAGGATGCGATCACCGGGGCGCAGATTGGCCACGCCCCAGCTTTGTGCGACCAGATTGATTGCCTCGGTCGCGCCGCGCGTGAACACCAGTTCGTGTTCGGCCCCACCGATCAGCGCAGCAACCGTGCGCCGCGCCGCCTCGTAGGCCAAGGTCATGTCGGCCGACCTGGCATAAAGCCCGCGATGCACCGTGGCGTAATCCGGCCCCAGCGCACGCGCCACCGCATCGATCACCACATCGGGCTTTTGCGCGGTGGCCGCGCTGTCAAGATAGTGCCAGCGCGCGCCATCGGGCGTGCGCAGGCCGGGAAAGGCGTGGGCGGCGCGGGTGTCGGTCATCACGGTCACAACAGGTGCTCCAGCGCGGCGAGTGCGGCGGTGGTCAGGTCGTCCTCGTCGATGGCGCCGACAAATGCTTCGGCCAGATAGGCCTGGAGCATCAGCGCCTTGGCCGCAGCCGGCGGCAGGCCCCGGCTGGCCAGATAGAACAGGCCATCCTTGTCGAGTTCGCCGATGGCACACCCATGCGCGCATTTCACGTCGTCGGCATAGATTTCCAGTTCGGGCCGGGCATTGGCCGTGGCCCCGCGGTCGAGCAGCATGGCGCGGATCGACTGTTCGCCATCGGTGCCGATCGCGCCGCGATCGACCACGACGCGGCCCAGATAATTGCCCACGGCGCGTCCGGCCAGAACCTGGCGAACGACCTGGCGCGACACCGCATCGGGTTCGGCATGGACGACCTCGGTCACGATTTCGACGGTCTGTTCGCCACCCGCCACTTGCGCCGCGCCGAGATGAAACCGCGCACCGCGCCCCAGCGTCACGCGGATCGCGACCCGGCCATACCCGCGCGGGGCGTTGAGCAGGTGAAATGCGAATTCGGCGCCTGCGCCCAGCGTAATCACAAAATCGTGCACCGCCGCGCCATCGACCACCAGGGTGCGCGCCCCGGTTTCACCGGGTGCAACCACGATGGTTTCGGTCGCGATCGGCCAGACCGGCGCCAGCGCCGCCAGATCGGCATAGCGCCACGCCTCGTCATGACGGGTGGGCAATGCGGTCATGCCACAGCGCCTTCGTAGCCCTGCTCTTCCAGTTCAAGCGCCAGATCGGCACCGCCCGAACGCACGATACGGCCCCCTGCCAGCACATGGACGAAATCGGGTTTCACATAGTCGAGCAACCGCTGGTAATGCGTGATCAGCAGCACCGCCTTGTCGGGCCGCCGCATGATCGCATTGATCCCTTCACCGCAGACTTTCAGCGCGTCGATGTCCAGGCCCGAATCGGTCTCGTCGAGGATTGCCAGCTTGGGGTCCAGAATCCCCATCTGGACCATTTCGGCGCGCTTCTTCTCGCCACCCGAAAACCCGACATTGACCGGGCGTTTCAGCATTTCGGGATCCAGCTTGAGCAAGGCTGCCTGTTCGCGCGCCAGTTTCAGGAACGCCCCGCCCGACAGCGGATCTTCGCCGCGTGCCTTGCGCTGCGCATTCAATGATTCGCGCAGGAACTGCACCATCGACACGCCCGGGATTTCGACCGGATACTGAAACCCCAGAAACAGACCCGCCGCCGCGCGTTCGTGCGGTGCGAGTGACAGCAGGTCCTGCCCGTCGAAGTCCACGCTGCCGCCGGTCACCTCGTAACCGGGCCGTCCGCCCAGCGTATAGCCCAGCGTCGACTTGCCCGCACCGTTGGGGCCCATGATGGCATGGATTTCGCCTGCGTTGATACGCAGCGAAAGGCCCTTGAGGATCGCCTTGTTGGCGACGGTGGCGGAAAGATCATGAATGGTCAGCATGGAGGTTTCAGATTCCAAAGTCGTGTGGTTGACGGGCATTCCGGCGCGGTTCCTAGCCAACGGAACCCTCCAGACTGATGCCCAGCAGCTTTTGCGCCTCGACGGCGAATTCCATGGGCAGCTGTTGCAGCACTTCGCGGGCAAAGCCGTTGACGATCAGGGCAACCGCGTCTTCCTGCGCCAGGCCGCGCTGCATCGCGTAGAACAGCTGATCGTCGGAAATCTTCGAAGTGGTCGCTTCGTGCTCGATGATCGCACTGGGGTTTTTGACCTCGATATAGGGCACGGTGTGCGCACCGCAGGTCGCGCCCAGCAGCAGGCTGTCGCACTGGGTGTGGTTGCGCACCCCTTCGGCATTGGCCGCCACGCGCACGAGCCCGCGATAGGTGTTGTTCGACTGGCCCGCGCTGATGCCCTTGGACACGATCGTCGAACGGCTGCCCTTGCCGTTGTGAATCATCTTGGTGCCGGTGTCGGCCTGCTGGTGGTTGTTGGTCACCGCCACCGAATAGAATTCACCCACGCTGTCTTCGCCGTTCAGCACGCAGCTGGGGTATTTCCAGGTGACGGCAGAGCCGGTTTCGACCTGGGTCCAGCTGACTTTGCTGCGCGCGCCCTGGCACAATGCGCGCTTGGTGACGAAATTGTAGATCCCGCCTTTGCCCTGCGCATCGCCGGGGTACCAGTTCTGCACGGTGGAATACTTGATTTCGGCATCGTCGAGCGCAACCAGTTCGACCACCGCGGCGTGCAGCTGGTTTTCATCGCGCTGCGGCGCGGTGCAGCCTTCGAGATAGGACACATAGGCGCCCTTGTCCGCCACGATCAGCGTGCGTTCGAATTGCCCGGTGTTTTCGGCGTTGATCCGGAAATAGGTCGACAGCTCCATCGGGCAGCGCACGCCTTCGGGAATGTAGACAAAGGTCCCGTCAGAAAACACCGCGCAATTGAGTGCCGAAAAGTAATTGTCGTGCATCGGCACGACGCGGCCCAGCCAGCGGCGCACCATGTCGGGGTATTCGCGGATCGCTTCGCTGATCGAACGGAAGATGACGCCGGCACTTTCCAGCTCCTTGCGGAACGTGGTTGCCACCGACACGCTGTCGAACACCGCATCGACCGCGATCTTGCGCGCGCCTTCAACGCCCGCCAGCACCGCCTGTTCGGCCAGCGGAATGCCAAGCTTTTCATAAATGCGCAGGATTTCGGGATCGACCTCGTCCAGGCTTTTGGGCCCGTCCTTGGTCTTGGGCGCGGCCCAGTAATAGGCGGCCTGGTAATCGATCGGCGGAATGTTCAGCTTGGCCCAGTCGGGCATCGGCATGGTCAGCCAGTGGCGATAGGCCTTGAGCCGCCATTCCAGCATCCATTCGGGCTCGTCCTTTTTGGCCGAGATGTAACGCACGGTGTCTTCCGACAGGCCCTTGGGACCATATTCCTGTTCGATGTCAGACGACCAGCCGTGTTCGTAATCGGCCACGCGTGCCGCCGCATCGCGCGCGGCCTGATCCTTCACGACGGGTTCGAATTCGTTCATGCCTGCATCTCGATCATGGTGGTGGTGGCGGCGACATGCGGCTTTGGACCGGGCGCGGCAAGTTGACTTAAAGACACGCCCGCAAGCGCACCGCGCAGCGCGGCATCGACCACCGGCCAGTGCTGACGCACCAGGCAGGCCCCTTCGAGCGAACAGTCATGACGGCCCTTTTCGTTGCGCAGCCGTTCGCTGCACGCGGCCATCGCAATCGGCCCTTCGACCGCTTCGATGATATCGGCGAGCGAAATCGCCGCGGCCGGGCGTGCCAGCATCAAGCCGCCACCCGCGCCGCGCGATGAGCGCAGCAGCTTTGCCGCCGACAGTTTGCTGACCAGTTTCTGGACGGTGGGTGCGGGCAGCCCGGTTTCGTCGGCCAACTGCTGCGCGCTGATCCGCGCGTGGCCGCAATGCCGCGCGGCGGCGGTCATCGTTACCACGGCGTAATCGGCCATGCTGGACAGGCGCATTCGCTGAATTCCAAAACCGCTAAATCGGACTGATTCGGTCCGGTTTATTTAGGGTTGGGCGAACGGTATGACAAGATGCCCTTTTTTGCGCAAAAGGCGGGGCGTTTGATGGTCCGGCAAAGCGCGAACAAAAAAAAGGCGGCCGGGCCCGAGGCCGCGGCCGCCCTGAAGTCGAGAACCCGATACATCGCTGCACCAGGCCCTTCGGGTCGCAAGGACGGGTTAAGACAGATGCCGATTCGCGGATTGTATGGATTCGACAAAAACGGTGACGCGGATGTAACAAAGCCCGGCCGCTGCGGCGTTTGAAAGAATTTTCTTTAAATTCGCGGCATTTCCATCTTGGCTACCGATCGCGGCACGCCCAATGTGGGGCATTGTCGGGTCTGCAGGACCGTTATTGTGATGCCACTTTGCCAATGACCTATCATGTGTTGCGCCCCTTGCTGTTCAAGATCCCGGCCGAACCCGCCCATCGTCTGACGATTGCCGCCTTGCAGGTTGCCCCGCTGTCCCAGCAGATGACGATCATGCCCACGTTGACGCAGCGCGTCGGCGGGATCGCGTTTCCCAATCCGGTGGGTCTGGCCGCCGGGTTCGACAAGAACGCGCAAGTGCCCGACGCCATGCTGGGGCTGGGTTTCGGATTTGTCGAAGTGGGCACAGTGACCCCGCGCCCGCAGGAGGGCAATCCGACCCCGCGGCTGTTCCGCCTGGTCGAGGATCGCGCGGTGATCAACCGCATGGGGTTCAACAACGACGGCGCCGCCAAAGTGGTGCGCCGGCTGCAGGCGCGCCCGCGTTCGCCGGGCATTGTCGGGGTGAACATCGGCGCCAACAAGACATCGACCGACCGCATTGCCGACTATGCCGAAATGACCCGGATCATGGCGCCGCTGGCGCGATATCTGACCGTCAACATCTCGTCGCCCAATACGCCGGGTTTGCGCGATCTGCAGGACCAGGGCGCGCTGGCCGCCTTGCTTGACGCGGTGATCGCGGCGCGCGGGCCCCACCCGACCCCGATTTTCCTGAAACTGGCACCCGATCTGACCAATGCCGAAATCGATGCAATCTGCCGCGTGGCGATCGATCGCAACCTCCACGCGCTGATCGTGTCGAACACCACGATCAGCCGCCCACCGCTGCAATCGGCGCATGCCGGCGAAAGCGGCGGCCTGTCGGGCGAACCGTTGCGCGATCTGTCGCTGCAGGCCTTGCGCACGTTCCGCAGGGCCAGTGGCGGGATGATCCCGCTGATCGGCGCGGGCGGGATCGCCACGGTCGAGGATGCATGGGCGCGCATCATTGCCGGGGCCAGTCTGGTGCAGATCTACAGCGCACTGGTCTACGAAGGGCCGGGCCTGGCGCGCCGTCTGGTCAAGGGCCTGGCCGAGCGCACGCGCGCAGCCGGCCTTGGCAGCATTGCCGAAGCGGTCGGCAGCGAATAACGTGCGTGGCGTGATGATGCGCCCCCTTCGCGCGGCCCTGGCCGCCCTTGCCCCACTGCTGCTGATCGCGGCATCCCAATCTGCATCTGTGGCCGCGTCTGGCCCGGACAGCCCAGGCGTGGTGTCGGCGGCCGACCCGCGCGCCGCGGCGGCAGGTGCCGAAATGCTGCGCGCCGGCGGCAGCGCAACCGATGCCGTGATCGCCACGATGCTGGCGCTGGGCGTGGTCGAACCGCAAAGCTCGGGGATCGGCGGCGGCGGTTTTCTGGTTACCGGCAGCGCCGATGGCCAGGTCGACAGCTTTGACGGGCGCGAGGCCGCGCCGGCCGCCGCCGGTCCGCAGTGGTTTTTCCGCGACGGACACGCGCTCGACAAGGGCGCAGCCATCCCCGGCGGACGCAGCGTGGGCGTGCCGGGCAATCTGGCGCTGGCCGCGCTCGCCCATGCCCGCCACGGCCATTTGCCCTGGGCACGGCTGTTCGATCCGGCAATCCGGCTGGCGCGCGATGGCTATGTGGTAACGCCGCGGCTGAATGCCACGCTGGCGCTGGCCAAATCGGTGGCGACGATCGATCCGGCCGCGCGCGCGCTGTGGTTCGATGCGCAGGGCGCGCCGGTGGCGGTGGGCACCGTGGTCAGGAATCCCGCGCTGGCGCAGATCCTGGAACGCATCGCGCGTGATGGCCCGCGCGCGTTCTATCGCGGTGCCAATGCGGCGGCATTGGCCGCCCATGTTGCCGGCAGCCCGATCAACCCGGCACCGATGACCGCGGCCGATCTGGGCGCCTATCGCGCGCGCGCGGTCGATCCGGTCTGTGCGCCCTATCGCGCCTGGAAAGTGTGCAGCATGGGGCCGCCATCGGCCGGCGGCATCGCCGTATTGCAAGTGCTGGGCATGTTGCAACGGTTCGACCTGAAAGCGCTGGGCCCGGCATCGCCGGTGTCGTGGCATCTGATGGCCGAGGCGGAACGGCTGGCCTTTGCCGACCGTGACCGCTTTGTCGCCGATCCGGCCTTTGTCCAAGTGCCCGCCAAAGGCCTGCTTGACCCGGCCTATATCGCCGCGCGATCCGCGCTGATCAGCCAAAGCTCCACGCTGCCCGCAGCGCTGCCCGGGGCGCCTGCAGGCGCCAGCGATGCCTATGCGCTGGCCGCGCCGATCGATGAACACGGCACCACCCATTTCGTGGCGGTCGATGCCCGGGGCGATGTGGCCAGTTACACCTCCACGGTCGAAAGCGCATTTGGATCGGGCCTGATGGTCAACGGCTATGTGCTGAACAACGAACTGACCGATTTCAACCTCGATCCTGACCGCGATGGCAAACCGACCGCAAACCGGGTCGAACCGGGCAAGCAGCCGCGCAGTTCGATGAGCCCGGTGGTGGTCTATGACGCAGCGGGGCATGTGCGCATGGCGGCCGGCGCGGCGGGTGGCGTGACCATTCCTGCACAAGTCATCCGCTTGCTGATCGGCACGCTGGATTGGGGCATGGATGCCCGCAGCGCGATCGGCCAAGGCGTGGTCATGCCCTTTCCCGAAGGCCGCGGCGGCGCGGTGCTGGCGGTGGAATCGGGCACCAGCCTGGAATCGATGATCCCGGCGCTGACTGCGCTGGGCCATGGCAAAGTCGTTGCCATACCGATGCGCCTGAAGGCCAATGCCGTGGAACACACCGCCGGCGGCTGGCGTGGCGCGGCTGATCCGCGCAGCGAAGGGGCCACCGCCACGCCGTGATGCCCTGCTTGCCGTAGCGCCTCGGGCCGCTTAGGATATGGCGGACAAAATAATGACAGAGGATCGCACCTTCTCGTGCAATTGACCGATTTTGACCGCTACCCCAATCTGGTGGCGATGTTTCTTGACCGTGCGCAAGAGCGCGGGTCGCACCCGATGCTTGCAGCCAAGCGTGACGGTATCTGGACTGCGCTCGATTGGACCACGGTTGCCGATCAGGTCTGTCTGCTGGCACGGTCGTTGCGCGCGATCGGCTTGAATGCGGGCGACCGGGTGGCGCTGGTGTCGGAAAACCGGCCCGAATGGTGCATCGCCGACCTGGCGATCATGGCCGCCGGGCTGGTAACGGTGCCGACCTATATTACCAACACCGAACGCGATCATTACCACATTCTGGAAAATTCGGGCGCGCGGGCGATCATCGTTTCGACCGCCAAACTGGCCCAGCCCTTGCTGGCCGCAGCATTGCGAACGCCCAACGTCGAACACGTCATCGGCATGACGCCGTTGCGGCGGATGCAGTCCGGCGCACTGACCTTCCATGACTGGCACGACCTGGTCGGCGGCGATCCGGCTGCTGCACGCGCCGAGACCGAGGCACGCGTTGCAACGATCGGGCGCGGCGATCTGGCCTGCCTGATCTATACCAGCGGCACCGGCGGCGCACCGCGCGGGGTGCGCCAGCATCACGGTGCGATTCTGTGCAATGTCGATGGTGCCGCGCAGATCCTGGGCAACGATTTCGTCTGGGGCGATGAAGTTTTCCTGTCGTTCCTGCCGCTTAGCCATGCCTATGAACACAGCGCGGGCCAGTTCCTGCCGATCGGCATGGGCGGGTGCATCTATTATGCCGAGGGCCTGGAAAAGCTGGCCAGCAATATCGAGGAAGTGCGCCCCACATTGATGGTGGTGGTGCCGCGCCTGTTCGAAGTGCTGCGTACGCGGATCATGAAGCAGGTGGAAAAGCAGGGCAGGATTCCCGCCATGCTGATGCACCAGGCGCTGGCGCTGGAAACGCGGCGCGCCAGTGGCAAAATGCGGCTGACCGACCGACTGCTCGATCTGGTGCTTGAACGCAGCCTGCGCCCCAAAATCCGTGCGCGGTTCGGCGGGCGGATGAAGGCGCTGGTGTCGGGCGGGGCCCCGCTCAATCCCGATGTCGGGGTGTTTTTCGCCGCGATGGGCCTGACCATGCTGCAAGGCTATGGCCAGACCGAGGCTGGCCCGGTGATTTCGGTCAATCGCCCGCGCGTCGGCATCCGCATGGACACGGTCGGCCCGCCGATGCGCAATGTCGAAGTGCGGATTGCCGAAGACGGCGAAATCCTGGTGCGCGGCGAACTGGTGATGCACGGCTATTGGCAGGCAGAGGCCGAAACCGCGCGCACGATCAAGGCCGGCTGGCTGCACACCGGCGATATCGGCCATTTCGACGCGGCCGGGCGGATCGTCATTACCGACCGCAAGAAAGACATGATCGTCAACGACAAGGGCGACAACATTTCGCCGCAAAAGGTTGAAGGCATGCTGACCTTGCAGCCCGAAATCGCGCAAGCCATGGTCAGCGGCGACAAGCGGCCCTATGTCGTGGGCCTGATCGTGCCCGATGCCGAATGGGCGCTCGATTGGGCGCGCGCGGCCGGAGAGGCGTTCGACATCGCCGCCTTGCAGGACCTGCCCGCATTCCGCGCCGCGGTCCGCAACGCGATCGACCGCGTCAACATCGAGCTGTCGGTGGTTGAAAAGGTGCGCCAGTTTGCCTTTGCCGATGAACCCTTTGCCATCGACAACGAGGAACTGACCCCTTCGCTGAAAATCCGCCGCCACAAGATCCGCGAACGCTATGCCGCGCGGATCGACGGATTGTATCGCGGCTGATCACACGTCACATCGCATCGACACGTGCCATAACAGGATACGGCCCATGACCAGGTTTCTGCACTCGATGATCCGCATCACCGACCCCGATGCGACAATCGCCTTTTTCGCTCTGTTCGGGCTGGAAGAAGTGCGCCGCTTCGAAAGCCAGGCAGGCCGCTTCACGCTGATCTTTCTGGCCGCACCCGACCAGGAGAATGTGGCCGAAGTCGAACTGACCTACAACTGGCCACCCGAAGACGGCGTTGCCGAAACCTATGGCAGCGGCCGCAATTTCGGCCACCTGGCGTTTCAGGTCGACGATATCTACGAAACCTGCGCGCGCATCGCCGCCGCCGGGCACATCATCCACCGCCCCCCGCGCGACGGGCACATGGCGTTTGTGAAATCGCCCGACGGCATTTCGATCGAATTGCTGCAGAACGGTCGGCTGGAGCCGGCCGAACCCTGGGCCAGCATGCCCAACACCGGAACCTGGTAGGCGGCCCAAGGGGCTTGACGCGCATCGGAATCAAAATATAGTTATCGCTATCGAATCGTCCTTCCGGGAGAGGGAAAAAGCGATGGCCGATGCGTTGACGATCGATTTTGCGCGTGCCGCACCCCCGGTTCAGGACCGGGCGCAACGCACGCGCGAGCGTCTGCTCGATGTGGCCGGCACCATGCTGGGCGATGTCGGGATCGAGCGCATATCGACCAATCTGGTGGCCGCGCAGGCCGGCGTGACCCCGCCTGCATTCTATCGCCATTTCCGCAGCAAATACGATCTGCTCGCCGCGCTGGCCGAACGGCTGATGGCCCGGCAGAACGACGTGCTGATGGCCTGGGTCGATCGGTGGAGCGGCAGCGGACAGGCCGGGCTGACCGCGCACCTGGCCGACCTGTTCCGCGACACCGCGCGCGTCACCGATGCCGAACCCGGCGGGGTGTGGATCGAACGCGCGTTGCGCGCGGTGCCGCAATTGGCCCCGATCCGCGTGGCTTCGCACCGCCATGTGACCGACCGGATCGCTGCGGTGCTGTGCGCATGGGCCCCCGATCAGGACCCGCACATCATCTGGCGCCGCGTCCGGCTGGCGGTGGAACTGGGCTATGCGGTCGACGAAATGCTGCACGAAGAAGACCGCATCGATCGCGAAGACCTGTTTGGCGATGCCGCGCGCGCGATCGAGGCGGTGTTTGCGACACCCGGGGAACAGCCATGATGCGCGATAGACGCCTGGCGCTCGTGCCGGCCCTGCTGGCGCTGGGCGCGTGCCAGTCCGCCCCGCCCCTGACCCCGGCGCAGTCGGCTGCGCGCCACCCCGCCGATGCGCGCCTGGCCACGCTGTACGATCGATCGTGCCGCGCGTGCCACACCAGCGCCGACAGCGGCGCACCGCTGTCGGGTGATCGCACGCAATGGGATGCACGGTGGGCCAAGGGGCAGGCGGTGCTGCTGCAGAATGCGGTGGCCGGTTATAACCGGATGCCGGCAGGCGGGCAGTGCGCCACCTGCACCGCCGACGATTACGCCGCGCTGATCCGCTTCATGGCCGACCGGACAGACTAGGAGATATCCGATGGGTACGACGCGCAGGACACTGCTGGCGGGTGGGGGTGTGGTTGCAGCAGGCGTCGCGGGCCTGGCCGGACGCCGCCTGTGGCTCGATCGCGAGCCTGCAGCGCTGCCCGCCGTGAACGCGTCCGGGCACCTGTTGTGGCAGAACTGGGCAGGCACCCAGCATGCCTATCCCGCCACCCGCGCTGCGCCGGCCAGCGCGGACGAGGCCGCGCATCTGCTCAAGACCGCGCAGGGCCCGGTGCGCATGGTGGGTGCCGGGCACAGCTTTACCGGGCTGGTGTCGACCGATGCCACGCTGGTCAGCCTTGACCGCATGACCGGGGTGCTGGGCCACGATCCCGTTACCCTGCAGGCCAGCGTCGGCGCAGGCACCCGTCTGTATGAACTGGGCCCGGCACTGGCCGCGATCGGCCAGGACATGCCCAACCTGCCCGATATCAACAAGCAGTCGCTGGCGGGCGGCACGCAGACCGGCACGCATGGTACGGGCCTGGGGTTCAAGGCGCTGCACGGCGGGATTGTCGCGTTTGACCTGGCCACGCCGCGCGGCGAGGTGCTGGAATGCAGCGCGACCAGCAACCCCGAGGTGTTCAACGCCGCGCGCGTCGGCCTGGGCGCATTCGGCCTTGTGACCCGCATGACCATGCAGAACCATGCGCTGACCCGCGTGAAAAAGGTTACCTCGCTGCGCCCGCGTGCCGACCTGATCGATGGCTGGGACGATCTGCTGCGCCACCATCGCAATGTCGAATTCTACGTGATTCCGTTCAGCCACTGGGGCCAGTTGATCACCCATGATGCCACGACCGAGCCGGTGCGCCCGCGCGGGCCCGAAACCGACACCGATGGCACAATGAAGCTGAAACAGGCGCGCGATGTGCTGGAATTTGCCACCCCGTTGCGGTTCTGGACCGCAGACAACCTGATTTCCGGCATGCCCGACCAGATCGCGATCGATCACGGGTGGAAACTGCTGTCGAACGAGCGCCCGGTGCGGTTTCGCGAGATCGAATACCACCTGCCGCGCGAAACCCAGATCCCCGCCCTGCGCGAGGTGATCGACGCCATCGAACGCCATCGCAGCGACGTGTTTTTTCCGATCGAGGTGCGCAGCATCGCCGCCGACGATGCCTGGCTGTCGACATTCCACGGGCGCGAAAGCGGCTCGATCGCGGTGCACGCCTATTACAAGGACGATTACACGTTCTTCTACACCCTGATCGAACCGATCCTGCGCCGCCACGGCGGACGCCCCCATTGGGGCAAGCTAAACAGTCTGAAATACGATGATTTCGCCGCACTTTACCCGCGTTGGAAGGATGCCATGGCCGTGCGAGACGACCTCGATCCCGAGGGCAAGCTGATCAATCCCTATTTGTTGCGGGTGCTGCGTCGTGGTTAGGCTGTCGCGCCGGACGGCGCTGGTCGGCGGCGTGCTCGCGGTGGGCGCGGGGACGTTCGGCGCGTTGCGCAGCAGCGATCACGGCGGCGATCACGATGCCTATTTCAAAGCTTTGCAGAATGCTCTGGCCACCGCCGGGCTGGCGCAACCGACGCTGGTGGTCGACGGCGCGCGGCTCGATGCCAATATCGCCGCGCTGAAAGCAGCGGTGGACAAGGCGCATCTGCCGTTGCGCGTGGTGGTCAAATCGCTGCCCTGTCCCACCTTGCTCGATCGCGTGGCCCGGGGCCTGGGTACGCACCGGTTCATGGTGTTCAACGCCGCCATGCTTGGCGCGATGCTGGCCCTGCATCCCGATGGCGATTACCTGGTGGGCAAACCGCTGCCCGCCCCGCTGGTGGCCGAGCTGTTTGGACAACACGGCCCGGCGGCGCTGGCCGGGGTGCAATGGCTGGTCGACACCCCCGAACGCATCGCCGCCTATGCCGAGATTGCCCGCGCGCAGGGCGCGCGCATGACGCTCAGTTTCGAAATCGACGTCGGGCTGCACCGCGGCGGGTTTGCCGATCCGGCCGCGCTGAGCGCCGGACTGAAGGCCGCGCAGGAGGCGGGATGTTTCACCATTGCCGGGCTGATGGGCTATGACGCGCATGTCGCCAAACTGGGCAATGGCGATGCGGCCTGGGCCGACGCGCAAGCCCGCTATGCCGCCGCAATCCACGCGCTGGCCGGCGTGGTGCCGGGCGATCCGCGCGGCCTGACGCTGAATTCCGCCGGCAGCTATACGGTGATGCGCCACACCCGCGGCACCGTCGCCAACGAAGTTTCGGTCGGATCGGCCTTTGTCAAACCCGCCGATTTTGACATAGCCGAAAATGCGTCGCTGCAGCCCGCCGCATTCATCGCCACCCCGGTGATCAAGGCGGGGCACCAGCTTGAGCTGCCCGCGCACGAATATCTCGATGAACCGCTGGCGCTGTTCGATCCCAACACGGCGCAGGCGGTCTATGTGTTCGGCGGCCACTGGATGGCCGACCCGGTATCGCCGCCAGGGCTGCAATACAGCACCCTGGTCGGCCGTTCGAGCAACCAGGAACTGATGACCGGTTCGTGGCGCGTGCACCTGAAGCCCGACGACACGGTGTTTCTGCGCCCGCACCAGAGCGAGGCCGTGCTGCTGCAGTTCGGCGACCTGGCGCTTTACGAACGCGGCCGGATTGCCGGGCGCTGGCCCGTGTTCACCGCTTCGGCGTGACCTCGGTCCAGCCGCCGCCAAGCGCCTGAAACAGCGCGGCCGTGTCGGTCAGCCGGGCCACTTGCGCCTGCACCAGCGCCTGTTCGGCCTGGCGCAGCGCGGTTTCGGCGGTCAACACGCCGGAAAACGGGATCTGGCCCTGTTCGAACTGGCGCCGCGCCACCGCCTGGCTCGCTGCGGCGGCATCGCGCGCATGCACCGCGGTGGTCAGCGCCTCGGCATCGGTGCGCAGCGCAGCCAGCGTATCGGCCACGTTCTGAAACGCGCCCAGCACCGTCGAACGATACTGCGCATCGGCCTGTTCATAGGCCGCACGCGCGCCGCGTTCGCGATGGAGCAGCGCGCCGCCGGCAAAGATCGGCTGGGTCAGCCCCGCGCCCAGCGACCAGAATGCATTGCTGGCTGAAAGCAGGCTGGACCAGCCCGGTGCACTGCCGCCCGCGCTGGCCGACAGCGTGACTTGCGGCAGGCGGTTGGCAATCGCGATGCCCACGCCGGCGCTGGCCACGTGCAGATTGGCCTCTGCCGCGCGGATATCGGGGCGCTGGCGCACCAGTTCCGAAGGCAGCGACAGCGGCAGGTCGGCGGGCAGGGTGATGGCGTTCAGATCGATCGTATCGGGCAGCGCATTGGCCGCGCTGCGCCCGGTCAGATAGGCGATCAGATCGCGCGCCTGCGCAGCGGCGCGGCGCAAAGGCGGCAATGCCGCCTCGGCCTGCGCCAATGCGGCTTCTTGCGCCAGAACATCGGCGCCCGCCGCCTGACCCACATCCTGCTGGTGTTTCAGGATGCCCAGGGTTTCGCGCTGGATCGCGATCATGCGGTCCTGCGCGGCCAGCTGTGCGCGCAGCGATGCCTCCTGAAAGGCGGCGGCGGCGACATTGTTGATCAGCGAAATGCGCGCCGCCTCGGTCTGGAACGCCTGCACGTCGTATTGCGCGCGCGCCTGCTCGACCGTGCGCCGGTTCAGCCCGAACACATCGAGCGAATATCCAACGTTCACTTGGGCGGTTTGCAGGCTGTACGTGAACTGCGACGCGTTGAGCACGGGCGACAGGTATTGCGAGCTGCGCGCCCGCGTGGTGCCAAGCCCGGCATCGACATTGGGCACCAGAATGCCGCGCGTCGCCTGCCAGTTTTCGTGCGCCACTTTCAATGCCGCACGCGCCGCCGCCAGATCGGTGTTGGCCTTCAATGCCTCGTCGATCAGCGTATCGAGCGCGGCCGAGCCATAGGCATGCCACCACCCGTCGTGCGGCGCGCCCTCGACCCAGTGCTGGGTGCCCCCGGCAATGCCCGCAGGCGCAGGCATGGCCACCTTGTCATCGTGGTCATAGGCCGTCTGCGCCGGGGCCGCCGGGGCGTGAAAATTCGGCCCCACCGCGCAACCGCCCAGCAACAGCGCGATACCGGTGGCGGCGAGCGTGCGGATACGGGGCGTCATGCCACGCCCTCCTCGGTCTGAGCAAGCGGATGGTCAGGCCCCTTGCGAGTCGAAAACATGTCGATCATCGCGGGCAACACGATCAGGATCAGGATCGGGGCCAGCAGGATGCCCCCGACCACCACCAGCGCCAGCGGCTTTTGCACCTGGCTGCCGATGCCGGTTGCCACCGCTGCGGGCAGCAGCCCGACGCACGCCGCGATGCAGGTCATCATCACCGGGCGGAACTGGGTGCGCGCGGCATGCAGGATCGCGTCTTCGCGCGGCATGCCGGCGGCGATCATCTGGTTGAAATAGGACAGCACCAGAATGCCCCCCATCACCGATATTCCGAACAGCCCGATAAACCCGATCGCGGCCGACACCGAGAACGGCGTGCCGGTGAAATACAGCGCAAAAATGCCGCCCACCAGCGCCATCGGCATCACGCTGGCCGCCAGCAGGGTGTCGCGCAGCGACCCGAAATTGGCAAACAGCAGCACGCCGATGGCCAGGAACGCAATTGGCACCACGATTTCCAGCCGTTCGAGCGCGTTTTGCAATTCACCGAATTCGCCGACCCATTCCAGCCGCGCGCCGGGCGGCAGATGCACCTGCCTGTCGATCTTGGCCTGCGCCTCGAGGATCGCACTGCCAAGATCGCGGCCGCGCACTGCAAACCCGACCGGAATGTAACGCGTCTGGCTTTCACGATAGATGAACGAATATCCCGACACGAGCTTGATCTCGGCCAGCTCGCTCAACGGCACTTGCGCCACGCCGCCTGCGGCATTGGGCACCGCCACCGGAATCGTGCGGATCGCATCAAGGCTTTTGCGGTATTCGGGTGCCAGACGCACGACGATCGGGAAATTGCGATCAGACCCGTATTCGTACAGGTTGCTGCCCACCGCCTGCCCGCCGATCGCGGCCTGAACCACCGCATTGACATCGCCGGGCGCCAGCCCGAAGCGCGCGGCTTTCAACCGGTCGACTTTGATATTGACCGTGGGCTGCCCCACCGCGTCGAACACCGACAGGTCGGTAATGCCCTTGACGCCGGCCATGATCGATTTGATCTGATACGCCGCCTTCTGGATTGCATCGAGGTCGTTGCCGTAGATCTTGACCGAGTTCTGCCCCTTCACGCCCGACGCAGCCTCTTCGACGTTGTCTTCGATGTTCTGCGAAAATTCGAAGGCGACCCCGGGGAATGGGGCAGACAGATCATCGCTGACCTGCTTGGTCAATTGTTCCTTGGTCAGGTGGCCCGGCCATTCGCCTGCGGGTTTCAGCGGCACATAGAATTCGGCGTTGTAGAACCCGGTGGTGTCGGTGCCATCGTCCGGCCGGCCCAGCTGGCTGACCACGGTTTTCGCCTCGGGATATTTCATCAGGATGTGGCGCATGCGGTTGGTGTACCCTTGCGCCTCTTCCAGACTGATCGACGGCGGCAGCGTCGCGCGGATCCAGAAATTGCCTTCTTCCAGCTTGGGCAGAAATTCCAGGCCCAGGCTGGACACGGCAATGCCCGCGGCCAGCAACAGCGCCGCCATGCCGCCCAGCGCGACAATGCGGTTGGTTACGGCAAACCGCAGCGCCGGATCGTAAACGACCCGGATCTTGCGCACCAGCCAGGTTTCCTTTTCCTCTTCCTTGTCGCGCAGCAACATGGCGGCCAGGACCGGCGTGACCGTGAACGTCGCCAGCAGCCCGCCCATGATCCCATAGGCATACGTGCGCGCCATCGGGCCAAAAATATGGCCTTCGACCCCGGTCAGCGTGAACAGCGGCAGGAACCCGGCGATGATGATCGCGGCGGCGAAAAAGATCGCGCGGTTCACTTCGCTGGCGGACAGGGCGATCGTGCCCAGTTTGCCGCTGAACGGCAGAATTCCCCCCATCCGGTCAAGCACGCCACGGCCAAATCGCTGGCGGGGATCCTGGCTGAGATGGCGGAAGATGTTTTCCACCATGATCACCGTGGCATCGACAATCAGCCCGAAATCGATCGCGCCGATCGACAGCAGATTGGCGGATTCGCCGCGTGCGACCATGATCATGACCGCAAACGCCAGGGCAAAGGGGATGGTCATCGCCACGATCACCGCCGATCGCCAGCTGCCCAGAAAGATCCACTGCACCGCAAAGATCAGCAGGATCCCGCTCGCCATGTTTTCCAGCACGGTATCGATCGTCACGCCGATCAGTTCGGTGCGGTCGTAGATCTTTTCCAGGTGCACGCCGGGTGGCAGGATGTTGTCGTGGTTGATACGATCGACTTCGGCCTCGACGCGTTGCAGCGTCGGCAGGCTTTCCTCGCCGCGCCGCATCAGGATGATGCCCTGGACGATGTCGTCGTCGTTGTCCTTGCCGACGATGCCCAGGCGCGGCAGGTTGCCCACTTGCACCGTGGCGATATCGCGCACCAGCACCGGTTTGCCATTGTTGGGCGCGATCATCGTGTTGCGGATGTCGTCCATCGTATGGATCAGCCCGACCCCGCGCACCACGGCGGCCTGCGGACCGATGTTGATGGTCTGACCGCCGACATTGATATTGGCGTTGTTGATCGCGTTCAAAACCTGCGGCAGCGACAGGCCGTATGATACCAGCTTGTGCTGATCGACCGTTACTTCATAGGTCTTGGACTTGCCCGCCCAGCCGTTGACGTCGATCACGCCTGGCACCGCCTTGAAACGGCGCTGCAGGATCCAGTCCTGGATGGTCTTGAGGTCGGTAACCGAATACCCCTTGGGGCCGACGATCTGATAGCGATAGATTTCGCCGATCGGGCTGGTCGGCGAAATCACCGGCTGTGCGCCGGCGGGCAGCCCGGACAGCTGCGACAGCTGGTTCAGAACCTTTTGCTGCGCCTCTTCATAGGAATAGTCATACGTGAACTGCACGCGCACGTCGGACAGGCCGAACAGCGAGATCGTTTCGACTTTCTTGACGTTCTTGATCCCGGCCAGCTGAATTTCGATCGGGATGGTGATCGTGCGTTCGATTTCCTGCGCCGACAGGCCAGAGCTTTGGGTGATGATCTCCACCCGTGGCGGCACCGGATCGGGATAGGCTTCGATGTTCAGCGTCTTGTAGGCAAAATAGCCCGCGACCAGAAACACGGCCAGAAACGCAAGGATCATCATGCGCCGTCGCAGCGCGAAATTGACAATGGGGTTCATGTTCGCAGCCCCTCAGTCGGCCTTGGCGCCACGGTCGATGAACAGGCTGCCCTCGGTCACCACGGTTTCGCCCGCGCGCAAGCCGCCGGTTACTTCAACGGTGCCATTGGCGACCTGTCCGGTGGTGATCGGGCGCAGCGCCAGGCGATGCCGTTTGACATCGGCAACCCACACCCGCGCGGTCTGCGCCTCGAATATCACCGCATTTTCGGGCACGGTCAGCGACGGGTGTTCGCGCCCGGTCAGCAGCGTAAAGCTGGCAAAGGTTTCGGGTTTGAGGTGCCCATTGGGGTTGGGCAATTCGGCGCGCACGGTCAGACGGCGCGTATTGGGGTCGATCATCGGCGCAACATAGGTGATGCGCGCCTGCAGCACGTCGGTGCTGCCCAGCGGGCGCACCTGGGCCATCATTCCGACACGGGCGCGGCCGGCGTCTTCTTCGCGCAAATTGCCGACCAGCCAGACTTTGTCGAAGCCGGAGATGGTGAACGCCTGCGTTGCGCCCCCGCCTGCGGCGCTGGCCACATTCTGCCCGGGCCCGATCAGGCGCTGGGTCACGACGCCCGCAACGGGCGCACGCACCACGCCTTCGCCATGATCGACCGAACCGCCCAGCGCCCGGCGCCGTCCTTGCGCAGCAGACAGATTGGCTTCGGCCGCGGCCAGGTCGGCCTGCGCCTGCTGCCAATCCTTCAACGCCGCGCCCTTGTGGTCATACAGATCGTGCTGGCGCGCCTCGGTCGTGCGCGCAACCTTCACTTGCGCGGCCGCGGTCGCGACATCGGCATCGCTTTGCGCCGCCTCATTTGCTGCAACCGCAAACAAGACTTGTCCGGCACGCACAGGGGCGCCCGCTTTGACCTCGATCCGGGTCACGCGCCCGGTAAAGGGCGAATAGACCGGGGTGGTCAGATCGTCGTCGACCGCGATCTTGCCGTCGCTCGATGCATTTTCGCCGATCATCGCCTGTTGTGCCGGCGCAAAGCGCAGCGTCTGCCATTGCCGGTCGGTTGCCTCGAACGTGCCGTCGTCATGCACCGCTTCGGGCGGCGGTGGTGGCGCCCACAGGCCAAGCAGCTTTGGCAAAAACCAGAACAGCGCCACGGCAATCACCACCAGGATGGCTGCAATCCACCATTGCCTGTTCGGCCGCAATGCCGGCACCGGCACGTTCTGACCCTCGGTTGGGGTATGACTCATTTGTAGACGCCCCACACAGTTGGCAAACCAGACCTGCGCGATGGTTTGCCTGCCTCGAGCATGCAAGGGGTTTTTGCAATGCAGCGCATTAAGGAAACGTAATGCCGCTGCATTGCGAAACCCGTGTGACGCGAATGCGAACGCCGCAAGCGGCCGCTTGCGCAGCGCTTTACGGGGGGTTGCATCACCCGCCGGCACAGGCATAGTCCACGGCCTGGCCGCCAACCCGTTTCGCGGATGGGGCCTGCATTCGGGGGATATCGTCTTTGGCTGCCGTCTCGGTCGCAACCACGCTGACCCGCCGGCATGCGCTGGCCGGGCTTGGCGGGGCGCTGGTGGCGGGCTGCAGCGGCACCGGCCGCACGCCGCGCACCGTGGTGGTGGGGGCATCGCCGACCGGTGTGCCGTTCAGCTATGTCGATCCGGCCACCAACCAGTTGACCGGCGCAATGGTCGACATCGCCGCGATGCTGGCAAAGCGGCTGGGGCTGGTGGCGCAATTCCGCATCGTGCCGTTTGCCGCTTTGGTGCCCAGTTTGACCACGGGGCGGATCGATCTGATCGCCGCGGCCATGCTGCGCACCCCCGATCGTGAACGTCTGGTCGGGTTTTCCGAGCCGGTGTTCGCCTATGCCGGTGCGCTGGCCTTGCGCGGCGACGCAGCCGGACATTACCCCGATCTGGCCAGCCTGCGCGCGCTTCGCGTGGGCGCGCAGATCGGCACCCGGTTTGTCGATCAGTTGCACCAGGCCGGCGTGGTGCAAGTGGTGACTTACCAGGGGCTGGGCGACATGTTGCGCGATCTGGCGCATGGCCGGATCGATGCGGCTTATGGCGATGCGCCGATCCTGCAAACCATCCTGCGCACCGGCCCGCGCTGGCATTTGCGTATGCCGGGCGAATTCCGGGGGCCCGCCAAAGAGCCGCTGTGCCTGATCGGACGCAAGGGCGCAGGCCTGCTGCGCCGGATCGATGCGCAGTTGCACGGCCCGGCACGCGCCGATATCGGCCCGATCCTGACGCGCTGGGGACTGGATGCATGATCGATTTTCTGAACGATGCGCATGCGTTCCTGCCCATGCTGCTGCGCGGATTGCTGGTCACGCTGGAACTGACAGTTTGCGCGCTGTCGCTCAGCCTGGCGCTGGGCGTGGTGTGGGTGGTGATGGGCCGTGCCGGCTTTGCTCCGTGGCGCTGGATCAGCCGCAGCGTGATCACCGTGGTGCGCGGCATTCCGATCATCGTGCAGCTGTTCTTCATTTATTTCGTGCTGCCCGACTGGGGGCTGGACCTGCCCCCGTTCGTGGCGGGCGTGATGGGGCTGGGGCTGGCCTATTCGGTTTACCAGGCGGAAAATATCCGCGGCGGGATCGGTGCGGTGGACAAGGGCCTGGTCGAGGCGGGCGAGGCGCTGGGGATGAACCGCGTGACGCTGTGGCGCCGCGTGATCCTGCCGCTGGGGCTGCGCCACGCGCTGCCGTCGATCGGCAACACCATGGTCATGCTGCTGAAGGACACCTCGATCGCGTCGACCATCACCATCGCCGAACTGACGCGCGAAGGGCAGTTGCTGGCGATTTCGACGTTCAAGAACGGATCGGTCTATGCGCTGATCGCGCTGCTCTATCTCGCCGCCAGCCTGCCGCTGGGGGCGCTGGTCAAAACGCTTGAGCGCAAGGGGCGGCTGGCATGATTGTGCTTGATGGCGTGACCAAGCGGTTTGGCGACCGCACCGTGCTGAAAGGCGTGGACCTGGCGGTGGCGCGGGGCGAAGTGCTGTGCCTGATCGGCGGGTCGGGATCGGGCAAATCGACCATTCTGCGCTGCATCAACGGGCTGGAACGCCACGACGCCGGCACCATCACCGTGGGCGGCATCCGCGTCGATGACCAGGGCCTGCCCGCGATCCGTCGCCGCGTGGCGATGGTGTTCCAGCGGTTCAATCTGTTTCCCCACCGCACCGTGCTCGACAACGTGATCGAATCGCCGGTTCATGTGCATCGCGAACCGGTCGAGCAGGCGCGCGCGCGCGCGATCGAGCTGCTGGCGCGGGTCGACATGGCCGACCACGCGCACAGCCTGCCTTCGGCGCTGTCGGGCGGGCAGCAGCAACGCGTCGGCATTGCCCGCGCCTTGGCGCTGCGGCCCGAGGCGATCCTGTTCGACGAGCCGACCTCGGCGCTCGATCCCGAACGCGTCGGCGAAGTCCTGCGCGTGATGCGCGAACTGGCGCAGGACGGCATGACGATGCTGATCGTAACGCACGAGATCGACTTTGCGCGCGAAGTGGCCGATCGCGTCGCCTTTGTCGATCAGGGGGTGATTGCCGAAACCGGCGCGGCGGCCGACGTGCTGACCGCGCCGCAACAGGCACGCACCGCGCAGTTTCTGGCGCGCGTGCTCCACAGGAACGGATGACCATGACAGACTATGGCGCGATCTACTGGCTGGACGACTGCGGCGATGAACTGGCGCGGCGGCCGGCGCTGGCGGCCGATGAAACGGTCGATGTCGCCATTCTGGGCGGCGGCTTTTCGGGGCTGTGGACCGCCTATTTCCTGCTGCGCGCCAATCCCGGGCTGCAGGTTGCGGTGATCGAACGGCACTTTTGCGGCTATGGCGCGTCGGGGCGCAACGGCGGCTGGTGTTCGCCGCGATATCCGATGCTGATCGACGAACTGGAAAAGCATTTCGGAGCCGAAGCCGCGCGCGCCACGATCCGTGCGCAGCAGGCCATCATCGACGACATCGGCCAGATCATCATCGAAGAAGGCATCGACGCGCATTTCACCCCCGGCGGCATGCTGTCGGTCGCGCGCACGCAGCGGCAGCTGGCCGCGCTGAAGGCAACTTATGCCGGGTACGCCCGGCTGGGTCTGGCCGACGACACCCGTCTGCTGTCGGCCGAGGAATCCGGCGCGCTGATCAAAGTGTCGCGCGTGCTGGGCGGCATGAAGACCACGTCCGGCGCCTCGATCCACCCGGCGCGGCTGGTGCGCGGCCTGGCGCGCGCGGTCGAACGGCGGGGCGGGCGGATTTATGAAGGCTGCGAAGTCACCAAAGTGCGGCCCGGCCAGCCCGCCATGCTCGAAACCACCGGCGGTGTGATCACCGCCCGGCGCGGGGTGGTGCTGGCCGGCGAAGCCTATCTGTCGGGCATTCCGGCCTATCACCGCCAATTGCTGCCGATGTCGTCGATGATCGTTGCCACCGCACCGCTTGATGCCGCAACCTGGGATGCCATCGGTTGGCAGGGGCATGAAAGCCTGAGCTCTGGCGCCTATACCAAGGATTACCAGACCCGCACCCGCGATGGCCGCATCCTGTTCGGCAGCCGGGGTGCGCCCTATCTGTTTGGGTCGGCGATGCCCGAATCGGCGCTGGCCGATGCCGCACTCTATGGCCCGATCATCGAAAACCTGCGCGCCTGGTTCCCGGTCCTGAACGATGTGCCGATCACCCACGCCTGGGGCGGCTATCTCGGTGTGCCGCGCGACGGCATGCCATCGGTCCATTTCGACCCGGCCCGCGGCATCGGCAATGCGTTTGGCTATACCGGGCGCGGCGTCGCCACCACGGCCTTGGCCGGACGGGCGCTGGCCGGGCTGATCGCGGGCATACCCGAATACGTCCCGGACCTGCCGATGCTTCACGCCCCTGGCCCGCAATGGGAAGCCGAGCCGCTGCGCTGGATCGGCGTCCGCTACATCCAGAACGCCTTTGCCCGCATCGACGCCGCCGATTTCCGCGACGGCAGCGTGCCGGTTGACGCGAAACTGGCGAAGACACTGGCGCCGATTTGAGGACAATGCACGGACAAGCGGGATGCCGGATCACGTCCGGCACGACGCAATGGGGTGATGTCGCGCCGATGGAACCGGGATTGGCCATGGTGATGGATGCAACTTTGACCACTTCGTTGCAGGCTGTTGGCGCCGTCATGGCAACAGCCCATGATCCCTGGTGGGTCATCGCCAGCGCGGCGGTTGCCTTGCATGGGGCCGATGCCGGGCCGGTGTCCGACATTGACGTGTTGCTAAGCGCGGGTGACGCCGGGCGCATCCTGCCGACCATCGGTGTCACCGCGTTACCGGGGGATAGGCATCCGGATTTCCGCTCGGACGTTTTCGGCAGATGGCACGGCCCAGCGCTGTCGGTCGAATTCATGGCCGACTTTCACTATCGCTCCGCCGCCGGATGGGTCCGGGTTCAACCGGCCACGCGACAGTGCATCGAAATTGCCGGGGTTGCGCTGTTTGTCCCGGCCCGGGCCGAATTGCGCCGCCTGCTTGTCGCGTTTGGCCGGCCCAAGGATCTGGAACGTGCGCGCGCGTTGGGGTGACGGGCCGGCTTCGCTTGCGGCAGTTCAGGCCAGCGCCATCAGGCTGGCATTGCCCCCCGCCGCCGTGGTGTTGATCGAAACCGACGTTTCGCGCAGCAGCATCGCCGGGGCATAGCCGCCATCGGCGCAGGGCATTTCGGCGGTCACGATCGGGCCCGGCAGTGCCGCCAGATGGCCCAGCGCGGCGCGCACACTGGGCTGCGTTCCTGCCACCAGAGCACGCGCGAAGGGTCCGGCGCGGCGCCAGTCACGCGGGGTTTCGATGCGCGCCTGCACAGCTTCGGGCAGGCGCGCGATCAGGTCGGCGACGGGCGCTCCATCGGCCAGCACCACCCGGTTGCCAGCCGCCAGCGCCCAGGCCACCTGTTCGATCAGCGCGTCGCGCGTTTCGGCCATCGCCAGCACGGTTCCCGCCGGCTGCAGGCAATAGCGGTTGCGTTCGCCGACCGGCCCGGGAAGGTCGATGTCGTACCCCAGCGGCACGCGTGGAATGGCGCACTGCGCCAGCACGCACCACTGCGCGGCCGCGGGATCGAACGTGCCACCGGTCAGCGGCAGCTGCGCCACCGGCTGGACCAGGCGCGTCAGGTACAGCGCGCCGCCCGCCTTGGGCCCGGTGCCCGACAGGCCGTGGCCCCCAAACGGCTGTACGCCCACGACCGCGCCGATGGTGTTGCGGTTGACATAGATGTTCCCGGCGTGGATCGATCCGGTCACTTCGGCCATCGTCGCATCGAGCCGGGTGTGCAGGCCGAATGTCAGTCCATAGCCCAGCGCGTTGATCGCATCGATCAGCCGGGCGCGATCGCTGCGAGCATAGCGCACCACGTGCAACACCGGGCCGAACACTTCGGATCCAAGGTCCGACAGCGCGGACAGCTCGATCAGCGCAGGCGCCACGAAATGGCCCTGCGTCGTGGCCGGCGGCAGCGCCACGCGATGCACCGCGCAACCCTTTGCGGCCATCGCTGCAATGTGGTTTTCGATTGCCAGCCGTGCCTGCGCCGTGATCACCGGCCCCACATCGTGCGCCAGCACATCGGTCGGGCCCAGGCCCAGTTCGGCCATCGCCCCTTTCAGCATGGTCAGCACGGTGTCGGCGATGTCGTCCTGCAGGCACAGCACGCGCAGCGCCGAACAGCGCTGTCCCGCGCTGTCAAAGGCAGAGGCCAGGCAATCGGCAACAACCTGTTCGGGCAGGGCCGAACTATCGACCAGCATCGCATTCTGCCCGCCGGTTTCGGCGATCAGCGGGATCGGGCGCCCCTCCGGCGACAGCCGCAGCGACAGCGTCTGCTGGATCAGCCGGCCGACTTCGGTCGATCCGGTGAACATCACGCCCGCCACCTGCGGCGCGCCGACCAGCGCCGCGCCGATGCTGCCGTCACCCGGCACCAGTTGCAGCACGTCCACAGGTATGCCGGCTGCGTGCAGCAGTTGCACCGCCTGCGCGGCGATCAGCGGGGTTTCCTCTGCCGGTTTGGCCAGGACCGTGTTGCCCGCCACCAGCGCCGCGGCGATCTGCCCGACAAAGATCGCCAGCGGGAAGTTCCACGGCGATATGCACAGCACCGCGCCCAGCGGTGATCCGGCGGGCGCGCCATCGGCGTAATACCGCAGGAAGTCGACCGCTTCACGTACTTCGCTGACCGCATTGGCCACCGATTTGCCCGCCTCGCGCACGAGCAACGCGATCAGCGGGGCCATGCCCGCCTCCATGGCGTCGGCCGCGCGGTGCAGCATCGCGGCGCGACTGCCGACAGGCACCGCAGACCACGCCGCAGTGGCCGATGCCGCGATCATGGCGGCGGCGCATGCCCCATCGCGGCTGGCTTCGATCACGTGTCCGACCACATCGTCAAACCGCGCCGGGTTGCGCACCGTGTGCATCGTGTCGCGCGCCATGTCGCCGGTCGGTGCCGCTTTGAAGGTCTGCTGCCCCGCCTGCGCAAACACCGCACCAAGATCGGTCAGCACCTGTTCGCTGGCCAGATCCAGCCCCGCGCTGTTGCGGCGCTGGCCCAGGATGGCAGACGGCAGCGCGATCATCGCATGCGGCTGGCCCAGATCGGGATCGTCGAGCGGATCGGCGATAACGTCGGCCACGGGCACATCGGGGTTGGCAATGCGGTTGACGAACGAGGAATTGGCCCCGTTTTCAAGCAGACGCCGCACCAGATAGGCCAGCAGCGTTTCATGCCCGCCCACCGGCGCATAGACTCGGCAGGGCCGGTTGAGCCGATCGGGTCCGACAACCAGCCCGTAAAGCGGTTCGCCCATGCCGTGCAGGCACTGGAATTCGTAATCGCCCGACGCAAAATCGTCGCCGGCCATCGCCATGATCGACGCCAGCGTCAGCGCGTTGTGCGTGGCAAATTGCGGGAACACCACGTCGCGCGCGGCCAGCAACCGGCGGGCGCAGGCCAGATAGGCGATGTCGGTGTGCCCTTTGCGCGTATAGACCGGAAAATCGCTCAGCCCGTCAACTTGCGCGCGCTTGATCTCGGCATCCCAATAGGCGCCTTTGACCAGCCGCACCATGATCCGGCGATCGCTCCGTCGGGCCAGATCGATCACCCAGTCGATCACCATCGGACAGCGCTTGCCATAGGCCTGCACGACAAAGCCCAGCCCGTTCCACCCCGCCAGATCGGGATCGGTGGCCAGGCTTTCCAGCAGATCGAGGCTCAGTTCCAGCCGGTCGGATTCTTCCGCGTCGATATTCAGCCCGATATCGGCAGCACGCGCCATCAGGCACAGGTCCTTCACGCGCGGCAGCAATTCGGCGATCACGCGGGCCTGTTGCGCGCGGGCATAACGCGGATGCAGCGCCGACAGCTTGATCGAAATGCCCGGCCCCGCATAAATCCCGCGCCCAGCCGACGCCGCACCGATCGCGGTGATCGCGGTGCGATAATCCGCCATATAGCGCGCGGCATCGGCGGCGGTCATCGCCGCTTCGCCCAGCATGTCATAGCTATAGGCAAAGCCCTGGGCCTCCATCGCCTGCGCGCGGCCCAGCGCCTCGTCGATGGTGCGCCCGGTGACGAACTGTTCGCCCATCAGCCGCATCGCCAGATCGACGCCGGCGCGGATGATCGGTTCGCCCGCGCGCGCAATCAGCCGGGTCAGGCTGGCGCCCAGCCCGTGTTCATCGATGCTGCCGACCAGTTTGCCCGTCACCACCAGCCCCCAGGTCGCCGCATTGACAAACACCGGGCGCGCGCGGCCCAGATGGGCCCACCAGTCACCACCGGCGATCTTGTCGCGGATCAGCGCATCGCGCGTCGCCGCATCGGGGATGCGCAGCAGGGCTTCGGCCAGGCACATCAGCGCAACGCCTTCGTGCGTGGACAGTGCATATTCCTGCACCAGCTGTTCCACCCCGCCGGCGGGCGGCGCGGCGCGCAGTTCGGTAACCAGCCGGGTGGCCAGCGTGGTGGCGGCGGCGTGCGCCGCACCAGGCAGGCGTGCCTCGTCGATCAGTGCGGCAATGCAGTCCGCTTCGGCACGGCGGGTGGCGGCGGTGATCGCGGCGCGCAGCGGTGTGGCCGGACGCAAGGCGGGGGCAAAGGCGGTGAAAGGCTGCATGATGGCAGATTATCACAGGTCTTTTTGGCAATCCGCCTTCAATAACCCGCACACCTGTTCAATTCGTACAATTTTGCGGTATGAAACAGGCATTATGACCGAATTATCCGACAGCAGCAGGCAATTTGACGCCTTTGACCTGAAAATCCTGGCGATTGTGGCACAGGACGGGCGCATTGCCGTAACCGACCTGGCGCAGCGGGTGGGACTGTCGCGCACACCGTGCCAGCAACGGCTGCACCGCCTGATCGCATCGGGCGTGATCCAGGGGTTTCGCGCGGTGATCGATCCACGCGCGCTGGGCATGGACCACGTCGCCTATACCGAGGTCAAGCTGTCCGACACGCGCGAGGCGGCGTTGCAGGAATTCAACCGCGCGGTGCGTGGCATTGACGAGGTCGAGGAATGCCACATGATCGCCAGCAGCTTTGACTATCTGCTGAAAGTGCGCACCGCCAATATTGCGCGGTTCCGGGCGGTGCTGGGCGAAAAGATCTCGCGCCTGCCGCATGTCACGTCCACCTCGACCTTCGTGGTGATGGAGGCGGTGAAGGACAGCGCGCGAATGCCGTTGCAAAAGGGATGACAAGGCGCCGCGCCGGGCTTATGCGACCCGCGCAATGATCCTGTTCCGGGCCTTTTTCCTGCGTCACCGCACCACGGCCCTGGCCGTGATCGCGCTGGCGCTGGCGATGAAGGCGCTGATCCCCACAGGGATGATGATCGGCAGCGATGCGCGCACGCTGACCGTGCAGATCTGCGATGGCTATGCCGATGCCGCACACGCCGAGGCCAAGGCCGTGGTGATCGCGATCAAGCACCACAACCCGGCCGACAAGGCGGCGCCCGACCACCAGGCGTGCCCGTATTCGGCGCTGGGCCATGCGGGTCTTGCCGGCGCCGATCCGGCGCTGCTGGCCACTTTGCTGGCGTTTATCGTGCTGGTCGGGATCGCGGGCTTCACCGTTGTCGCTGTCCGCCTGCTGCCCCGGCTGCGGCCGCCGTTGCGCGCGCCCCCCGTGCCGGCCTGACCCGCGCTGGTCCCGCCCGACGGGATCATGCCCCGCTTCAACGCATTGCGCAAAATGGCGCGCATTTCGATCCGACAAGACGCGCACGCGCGCGCGGGTCGCACACGATGTGAGGTTTTCCATGACACGTTCCACCCCCTTTGCCTTTGCCGGCACTGTTCTGCTGGCCGCCATGACCCCCGCCAGCGCCATGGCCTGCGCCTGCGGCTGCGGCATTTTCGATTCGGGCGTGACCGGCATCACCCCCCAGGATTCGGACAGCGGCCTGTCGGTCTTTGCCCGCTATTCCACGATGGACCAGGACACCAACCGCGAGGCGGGCCACGTTGCCAGCGCGGACGACAATTCCGACAAGCGTATCAAGACCGATTTCTACACGGTCGGCCTGAACTACGTGATCGGACACAAGTGGATGATCATGGCGGAATTGCCGATGGTTCATCGCAGCTTCACCACCACCGGCGCCGATGCCAATGGCAATCCGGTGGTGGAAACGGTGCCGCTGACCGATCTGGGCGATGCCATGGTGCGCCTGACCTACACCGGGTTTGCATCCGACATGTCAACCGGCCTTGGCATCGGCATCAAGCTGCCGACCGGGCGCTATACCAGCCCGACCGACGCCTATGGCGGTCAGCCCTATGATCGCGACAGCCTGCCCGGCACCGGCAGCACCGATCTGGATATCAGCGGTTATCATGTCGGGCATATCCGCGGGCAAGCGCGCTGGTTTGTCCAGGCGCAATACCGTTTTGCGGTTGCCACGCGTGACGGTTATCGCCCCGGCAACGAGTTCGATGGTGGGCTGGGCGTGACATATGACCTGCCGGCCGGAAAGACGATCCTGTCCCCCACCCTGCAAGTGCTGGGTTCGTTGCGCGCGCGCGACACCGGCACCGAGTCCGATCCGCTGAATTCGGGGTATCAGCGCGTGCTGCTGGCACCCGGTCTGCGCGTGCAGATCACGCGCAAGCTGTCGATCTATGGCGATGTGGAGTTCCCTGTCGCGCAATATGTGAACGCGGCACGCCCATCGGACAACGCCGATTCCATGGGCCAGCTGGCAGCGCCGGTGCTGTTCAAGCTGCAGGTCAACTACGGGTTCTGACCCAGGACAAAAGAAAAGCCGGCGACTGCAAGCAGTCGCCGACTTTCAAGTGCGATGCGACCATGGCCCGACGGGGTCGACGTCGGACCGGTCCTGATTCACATCGCCAAACCCGGGGAAGGGTCAAACGGCGAAGCGGTCGGTTTGCATCTTGAAGGTTGCCTAAGGCGCGGTGCATTGTGGGCAAACCCTCGGATTCTACGCAGATGCGCAAAAGCATCGGCAAATGCTCTGGCCCACAGTACACCGGCGCCTCCGCACGCCTGCGGCCCCGCACACCGTCGCTCAGTTCAGTTCGGAATCGATCGCCAGCTTGACCAGTTCGGGGATCGAACGAACCTTCATCTTGTGCATGATTTCGGACCGGTGATTTTCGACCGTGCGCTGGCTGATGGCCAGATCGGCGGCAATATTCTTGCTCGGTTCGCCCAACAGCACGCGGCGCAGGACTTCGCGCTGGCGCGTGGTCAGCGTGGCGATGCGCGTGGCCGCCTCGCTGCGTGCGGCACCGATCAGGCGGGTATCGTGCGATTGCCCCACCGCCAGATCGACGCAGGCCAGAATTTCGGCAGAGCCGACCGGCTTTTCCAGAAAATTGCTGGCCCCGGCGCGCATCGCCGCCACGGCCAGCGCGATGTCGCCGCCCCCGGTGATCAGGATCACCGGCAGCTGATCATGCCGCGCGCGCAACGTGGCCAGCAGGTCAAGCCCGCTCATCCCCGGCATATGCGCGTCAAGCAGCAGGCAGCCCTCGCTGCCCGGGCGATAACCGCCAAGGAAGCTTTCCGCGCTGTCAAAATCGTCAACCCGCACGCCGTGGGATTCCAGCACCTCGCGCACCGCGCTGCGGATTGCCGGGTCATCGTCGACGACATAGGCAACCGGTCCGCCGGCGGCCGCTGGCGGCTTGCGCGCGGCCTTGGCCGCAACGGCCGCAACCCGCTGCACGGGGGCCTGCGGGCATAGTCGGCCGATCGTCTGCACCAGGTCGTGCGGATCGGCCGGTTTGTCCAGCCGGATGCAGTTTGCTGCAGCAATTCTGGCGATCGTAGCGGTCGAAATATCTCCGGTCAGGATGATCGCGGGCAACCCCGGCGGCAGCACGCGGCGCAACTGTTCCAGCATATCCAGCCCGTTGACCCCGTGCGGCAGGTTGTAATCGGTCAGGACCAGATCGGGGCGGACGCCGGTATCGACAACCAGACGCAGCGCATGTGCCGCATCGTGCGCGCCATGCACCACGTGGCCTTGGCGCCGCAACACCTGGGTCAGCAGATCCAGCACATCGAGATCATCTTCCACCACCATGATCGCGCAGGTTCGATGGGGTCCGGCCGCGACCGGCGCGGGCGCAACCGGCAAAGCGACCGGGGCGGGCGCAACCGCGCCCGGCACGACGATCGTGAACACAGAACCATGTCCGGGCACCGAGCGGACATTGACCGGGTAACCCAGCAGCCGACCCAGCCGCTGCACAATCGACAGACCAAGCCCCAGGCCGCCGCTGTTTTCGTGCGCCGCCATATCGACCTGGTGAAATTCCTCGAAGATCGCCTGAAGCTGGTCCGCGCGGATGCCGATCCCGGTGTCCCACACCTCGATCCGCACATCCTTGCCATCGCGACGGCAGCCCACCAGCACTTTGCCGCGCGCGGTGTATTTGATCGCATTGCCCAGCAGATTGCGCAGCATCTGGTCCAGCAGATGCGGATCGCTGTTGACCATGGCCGAACCGGGCATGATCGTCAGATCAAGATTGCGCGCCTGCGCAATGACACGAAATTCACTGCGCAACCGGTCGAACACGTCATTCAGCGCAAACTCCGACAGCCGGGGCTTGATCACGCCGGCCTCGATCTGGTTGATGTTCAACAGCGCATCGAGCATGCCCGACATGGCATGCAGTGTCTGTTCAAACCGACGCAGCAGATCGGTTTCGCGCGCGCCATCCACCGCCTGTCCCAGCAGGCCGGTCAGCAACGTCAGCGATTGCAGCGGTTGGCGCAGGTCATGGCTGGCCGCTGCCAGAAACCGCGATTTGGCAATGTTGGCGCGTTCCGCCTCAAGCTTGGCCGCCTCAAGCGCGCGGGTCACCGCCTTGGTCTGGGTGATGTCGGAAAAGGTGATGACCACGCCTTCGACCCGGGTGTCATGCGCGCGGTAGGGGAATATCCGACGCGTGAACCACGAGCCGCCCGGGGCATGCACCTCGCGATCGATCGACGCGGCTTCGGCCAGCACGCGCGCCGCATCGGCCAGCAGATCGGGATCATCGGCAATCGGACGCAGATCGGCCAACGGCCTGCCGATATCACCGGGTATGACCGCAAACAGCAGGCTGATCGCCGGGGTAAAGAAGCGGATCCGCAACCCGGCATCGAGGAACATGGTCCCGACATTGGTGCTGTAGAGCACGTTCTGCAGATCGTCAGAGGCCAGCCGCTGACGATCCAGCGTTTCCTGCAACTGGCCGTTGAGCGCGGTCAGTTCCTCGTTCAGCGATTGCAGTTCTTCCTTTGAGGTCAGCAATTCCTCGTTGGTCGACTGGAACTCTTCGTTGACCGACAGCGTTTCCTCGTTGATCGCCTTCTGCTCCTGCTCGGCGATCTGGCGGCTCTGGATCACGCTTTCGACTTCGTCGTGCGCGGCGGCCAGTTCCTTTTCCAGTTCGGCAATGCGCGCGGCATCGATGGCGGTGCCGGGCAAAGTCTGGCCCGTTTCGTGGTCTTCGACGAAACACACCAGCAGAAGATCTTCGTTGGCTTCGTTCAGCCACTGCACGTCGATGCGAAAGCTGATCGTCGCGCTGCCTGTGGTGACACGCGCGCGGCCGCCATCGACGCGCGGCTCTGCCCTGCCCGCCCGGGCAACCGCCAGCCGCAACTTGGTGCGCAAGGCCGGCGTTGCCATCGCCAGCAGGTCGAGCGAGGCATAGCCCGGCGCGACGCGCAGATACCGGTGTGTCGGCCCGACCGAATAGAGGCATTCATGCCGCCGGTTGACCAGCACGGCCGCCGGGGCATGCGTGGCCATAATCGCCTTGCTGCAGGTTTGCGCCAGGCTGGATTCCCGGGCCACGCCCGGCGCGGGACCCTCGGGCTTGATCAGCGGCAGGCTGTCGGAAAAGCTGAACGGAAACCCGGCCTCGCCAGGGCGGGAATGCCTCAGATGGCGAAAACAGCATTCGGCCTTGGCCAGCGGTTCGAACCGGTCATCGTTGCGGCCGATCGATTCGGCCGAACCGAGCAGCAGCACACCGCCCTCGTTCAGTGCAAAGTGGAACAGCGCGATGGCCTTGGCCTGCGCCTCAAGATTGAGATAGATCAGCAGATTGCGGCACGACACCAGATCGATGCGCGAAAATGGCGGATCGGCCAGCACATCCTGCACGGTAAACACGATCTGGCCGCGCAACGCCGGGGCCACGCGATAACCGGCATCTTCGCGTACGAAGAACCGCGCCAGCCGGTCGGCCGACACAACGCCTGAAATATCCAGCGGATAGACCCCTTCGCGGGCGAAGGTGATCGCATCGGCGTCAAGGTCCGAGGCAAAGATCTGAAGTTTGACATCGCCCCCGCCGGCAGCGATCGCATCGCGGCAGACCATGGCCAGCGAATAGGCCTCTTCACCGGTGCTGCATCCTGCCACCCACAGGCGCAGCGCCTGGCCAGGGGCAAGGTTGGCCAGGATCTGGGGAATGACGACGGCTTCAAGCGTTTCGAACACGCTGGCATCGCGGAAAAAACCCGTGACATTGATCAGCAGATCCTGCGCCAGCCGCTCGCATTCGGACGGATTGCGGCTCAACAGGTCGAAATAACGCGCCAGGTCGCCCGGCCGGATCGACAAAAGGCCCATCCGCCGTTCGATCCGGCGGCCGATCGTGCCGGGCTTGTAGGACAGGAAATCGTGGCCGGTGCGATCCTTGAGCAGGGTCAGGATCGCGCAAAGATCCGCCTTTTCCGGGACGGGCGCGGGGGCTGCCGCATCGCGCGTCGATCGGCGTTTGCGCAGTTCGGCCAGGGCCGCGGGAATGTCGGCCACGCGCGCGATCCGGTCGACCAGCCCGGTGGCGATCGCGGTTTGCGGCATGCCGGAAAATTCGGCTTCTTCGGGTGCTTGTGCGATCACGCGGCCGCCGGCTTCGTGCAACGCTTGCAGCGCCGCGCTGCCGTCGCCGCCCGTGCCCGACAGGATCACCGCAATGGCGCGCGCGCCGCACGATTGCGCCATCGATCGCAACAGGAAATCGAAAGGCAATCGCACGCCATGGCGCAGATCGGGCGCAGTCAGGTGCAACAGCCCGGATCGCACCGAAAGGAACCGGCCCGCGGGGATGACATAGACGTGATCGGCCAGCAGCGTTCCGCCCTCGGCCGCTTCGACCACCGGCATCGTGGTGTGTTCCCCCAGCAGATCGGCCATCAGGCTTTTGTGCGCGGGATCAAGATGCTGGACCACGATAAAGGTCATGCCGGTCTGTGCCGGAATCGCCTCGAACAGCCGCGAAACCGCCTCCAGCCCACCGGCCGATGCCCCGATGGCAACAATCGGCCCGACTGCGGCCACGGTGTTTGCAAGCATTATCAAGGCCTTTTCGCAACGACCGGATGGCGCGGGACGTAGCGGGCGGCCTGATCGATCATGTCACGCTTTTTTGGCCCACCGAAGGCATAGCATAGCCTATGACATTCGGTGGTATGGATAATCGCCGCATTCTGGTGTCTGATAGGCGTGTTGGCGTGGAGATGGTGAATGTTCAGTGCGCAGATAGTGCTTGGCGTCAAACACTGGACGCCCGAATTGTTCAGCTTTTCGCTGTCGCGGCCCGATGGGTTCAAGTTTCAGTCGGGCCAGTTCGTGATGCTGAACCTGCCCGAACGCGACGGGTATCAACCCAAGCCGCGTGCCTATTCGATCATCTCGCCCAACTATGCCGACGAGCTGGAATTCCTGTCAATCGTCGCCCCCGATGGCCAATTGACCACGCACCTGAAGGACATCGTGCCGGGCGATCACGTGCTGGTCGGATCAAAGCCGACCGGCACGCTGGTCCACAGTGCGCTGCTGCCCGGCCGCAACCTGTACCTGATCGGCACCGGCACGGGGATTGCCCCGTGGATGAGCATTGCCCGTGACATCCACACCTATGGCGACGAAGACCTTGGCATCGACCGCAAGTTCGATACCGTGACATTGTGCCACGGCGTGCGCCATGCGCGCGAACTGGTGTTCCGCGATTACCTGGAACAGGGCATTTTTGCCGAAGAGTTGCTGGGCGATGTGGTGCGCGGGCGCCTGCGTTATTACCCCTCGGTCACGCGCGAGGCCTTTGTGCGCAATGGCCGGGTGACCGATCTGATCACGTCGGGCCAGCTGTTCCGCGATCTCGGACTTGACCAGACGCAGTTCGATCCGGCAACCGACCGGGTGATGATCTGCGGCAACATTCCGGTCAACCACGCGATGAAGGACATCTGCGTGGCGCATGGCCTGCACGAAGGATCGACCCACCGCCCCGGCACCTTCGTGATGGAACGCGCATTCGTGGACCATGCCACCCCATAACAGCACGCGGACCTGTCCCGACGCCTGTCACAGATGCCTGACGATGCCTTGCGAAAGGCTGGCCTGGGCAAGATGTCCGCGTGCGATGGTGTCGGCAGGGTCAAGCGCCACCGCCAGATCGCTGCTGCCTTGGCGGGTTGCCCCCAGCAGATGCGCCCAATCGGCAAAGGCGCCGCTGGCGAAGGGCACCGTATCATGCGCCGCGCCGGTGGGGGCAAAGTCCTTGATCGGCCCCAGTCCCGGCCTTGTGGCAAAACCGAGCGTGGCGCTGGCCGCCTGGCCAAACCGGGTATCGCCGGCTGTGGCGGTTGCGGACGCCGCCTTGGGCGGATCGCCGATCAGCAAGTTGCCATAAAAGCCCGACCCCGCCCCGCTGGTCGTGACGCTGAGGCTGACCGAGATATTGGCAACATTGCCTGCATAAAGCGTTCCTGCCAACGACCCCAGATCGACCGCATTGTTGGTGAAATAGGCCTTTGCCGCCGCACCGCTGGTAAAACTCTGGTTCAGCACGGTGCTGCCGTTGGCGATGATGGTCAGCGTAACCCCGGTAACCCCGGTGCCAACCAGCGTGCCGCCATACAGGCCAACCAGCAGATCCTGCCGCAGGGCCAGCTGGCCAAGATCCACGCTTTCGCTGACCGTGCTCGTGGTCGTCTCTGCGGTGATGCCCGCGGTGGTATAAGCCCCGCCCACTTCGGCAATGCCGAAGTAGGACGGCGTTACGGCAAAGGCGCTGGCGATGGTGCTGTTTGCCGCCAGGATGGTCGCCACATTGGCCGCGGTCGGCGCACCGGTAATCACGGCCACACCCTGATCGGTGGTATCGCTGGCGGGCGTGGCCACGCCGAACTGAACCGCCGAGACATCCTTGGCACTGTCGGCGATCGTGCCGTTGCCTTCAAGGCTGGTTGAAACCGACGCCCTGGCCGAATCGACCAGCTGTCCGGTCGTGCCCTGTGCCGCGACCGCCGCAGAACTGGTCACCTGGGCATAGCCGCCTGCGCCCGTGGCCGATGCGGTGGCCTTGGCCGAACTGCCCGCGCCCAGACCGCCGGTGGCCACAATCTGCGACACTGCGTGGCTGACCCCGGCTGCCGAACCGGTGGCGGTGGCCGCGCCGCCCGCGCCCGTGGAGCCGCCCGATCCGCCATTGCCGCCCAGCGCCGTCACGTACAGATCGACCGATTTGCCCGCGATGATCGTGCCATTTCCGATGGCAGCGGCACCATTGCCCCCGGTTCCGCTGTCCGATCCCCCGCCCGCGCCGGCATAGGCCTGGATTGAGCCATAGACTTCGGCCGATTGCGTGGTCAGTGCGGTGTCGTTGTCGGTCAGGATCGACGTTGCGGCCCCGCCTGCACCCCCTGTGTCCGTGCCGTAGCCATAACCACCGTTCCCGCCCGTCGCCGTCTGGGTCAGGCTGACGCTGCCGCCGTTGGATTGGCCGGTAACCGCGTTGGTCAGGGTGGATGCGCCACCCGCGCCGCCGTTTGCGCCGCCCGATCCGCTGCCGCCGATCCCGCTTTTCTGGTTGACGCCGACCTGGACCGAACCGGCGCCCGCGCTGGTTGCCTTGGCGGTCGATCCGCTGGCAACCCCGCCCGCACCACCCACTTTGCCCGCACCCGTGGCATAGCCGCCGTTTCCGGCATAGGCCGTGGCGCTGGCGGCGACGGTTTCTGTGCCGGTGGTGGTCGACGCGGCAGTCACGTTGGCTTTGGCCGTTCCGCCGGCGGCGCCGCTGGCAGTGGTTCCGCCAAAGCCACCATCACCGCCATAGCCATTGGCAGCGGCGGTGACCGCGTGGGCGCCGGTGATCGCTGCCAAAGCGGTGCCCGAACCGCCGGCCTTCGACGTACCGGTATCGGTGCCCCCGCCGCCGCCGCCCAGCGCATTGGCCTGCGCGCCCAGCGTCAGACTTGTCGTGTCGCTTGTCGTCAGGCTTGACACCGCCAGCCCGCCCAGGCCGGCCGTGCCGCCATACGAATAGCCGCCGGCACCGCCCGTGGCATTCTGGGTCAGCGCAACCGCCCCGCCGCCGGATTGGCCCAGGGCTGCGTTGGTCAGGCCGGATGCGCCGCCCGCCCCACCGGCAGCACCATTGTACCCGGTGCCCCCGCTGCCGCCGGTCTGGGTGACGCTGGCCGAAACCGAGCCGTTGCCGGTGCTGGTCGCTTTGGCCGACGAACCCGAACCCGCGCCGCCTGCCCCCGCCACTTTGCCTGCGCCCGACGCATAGCCGCCGCCACCGCCCCGGGCGGTCGCACTGGCCGTGACCCCCTGGTTGTTGAGGGTTGTCGACGCGGCAACGACGGTTGCCCTGGCTGCGCCGCCTGCCGCACCGCTGGCGGTCGTTTCGCCCGCGCCGCCGCTGCCGCCATACGCATACGCCTCGCCATCCACGGTGGATGTGCCGGTCAATGTGGTAGAGGCTGTTCCCGCGCCCCCGGCCTTGGCCGTGCCGGTGTTGGTGCTGCCGCCAGTGCCCCCGCTGCCTGTGGTTTCGGCATAGACATAGCTGCTGTGCGGTGCCTTGGTTGCATCGTTGGCGACCAGCAGCGATGTGCCCGCACCACCCAGGCCGGCAATGCCGGTGTCGGTGTTGCCGCCTGCGCCACCCGCTGCGTTCTGATCGAGATACAGGTCGCCGCCATTGGATTGGCCGGACGCCGCATTCGATAGCGTCGACGCCGCCCCGGCACCGCCGGTGGCACCGGTATTGCCCACGCCGCCAGCACCCCCGGTCTGGTTGACGGTGGCCTGCGCGGACCCGCTGCCGGTGGTGGTTGCCTTGGCGGTGGACAGACTGGCAAGCCCCCCGGCACCCGCGACCTGGCCTGCGCCCGTTGCACTGCCACCCGCACCACCGGTGGCAGTGCCCGTTGCGGCGATCGTTTCGGTGCCCGACGTTGTCGATGCTGCCGCCGCGATCGCCTTTGCCGAGCCGCCGACCGCGCCATTGGCCGCGGTATCGCCAGAACCGCCGCTGCCCCCATTGGCGGTTGCATTTGCGTTGACCGCAAACGCACCGGTCAGCGTGGTTGACGCGGTCGCGGCCCCGCCGGCGGCGGTCTTGCCGGTGTCGGTGCCCCCGCCATTGCCGCCATAGGCGGTGGCTTCGCCATACAAGGTCTTGCTTTGGGTGGGGTTGGCCGTGGCATCGTTGAAAGTCAGGTTCGATGTGCCGATACCGCCGACCCCCGCCGACGCGCCGTGCGCATAGCCGCCAGACCCGGCATAGGCATTCTGCGACAGTTGCAGGCTGCCCAGATTGGTCGCGCCGGTCGCGGTGCTGGTCAATGTTGCGCTTGCGCCCGCACCGGCATTGGCCCCCGAATAGCCGATGCCGCCATTGCCGCCTGTCTGGTTGACCAGGATTTCGGCGCTGCCATTGCCCGCAGTGGTTGCCCTGGCGGTTGATCCGCTGGCCACCCCGCCCGCGCCGGCCGTCTTGCCCGCACCGCTGGCATAGCCGCCGGCGCCGCCGTTCGCTCTGGCGGTGGCGTAACTGCTGTCGGCGCCTGTGCTTTTGCCGATGGCCGTCGCCGCCGCGGCGGCCGTGCCGCCTGCTGCGCCGCTGGCGGTGGTTTCGCCCGCGCCGCCCGTGGCGCCATAGGCATCCGCTTCGGAAACCACGGTATGCGCGCCGGTCAAAGTCGACAGCGACTGCGCGTTCCCGCCCGCCGATGCGGTGCCGGTATCAGTGCTGCCACCGGTTCCGCCGCGCGCGACGACCTGGCCGTTGACTGTGCTGCTGACCGTGGCGTTGATCGTATCGTCGAATGTCAGGTCCGACGTTGCTCCGCCTGCCGCACCCGCCACCGCGCTGTCGGTGTTGCCGCCCGCGCCGCCCGTGGCATTCTGGGTCAGGTCAAGATAGCCGCCGCCCGATTGGCCGCTGACTGCATTGAGCAGGCTTGAAGCGACCCCTGCCCCGCCGTTCGCGCCGGTATAGCCAAAGCCCCCGCTGCCGCCGGTCTGGTTGACCGTGGCATAGAGATAGCCGTTGCCCGCGCCAGTGACACGGGCGCTGGATCCGCTGGCCACGCCACCCGCGCCGCCGGTCTGGCCCGCGCCGGTGGCATAGCCGCCTGCGCCGCCGGTGGCGCTGGCCGTGGCCTGGTTGGTGGCGCTGTCGGCTGCCGAGGCATTGGCATCGGCCGCAGCCGTTGCCGTGCCGCCGACTGCGCCGCTGGTGGTGGTGTCGCCCACGCCACCGGCGCCCCCATTGGCGGTGGCGTTCGAACCGATCGAGGTAGCGCCGTTCAGCGTCGAGGCGGCGCTGGCATTGCCGCCTGCCGCCGCAGTGCCGGTGTCGGTGCCGCCGCCATGGCCACCATTGGCGTTGACGCTCGCGGAAAACGAACCGGCCGGCGTCAGCCCCAGGTTGTCGGTAAAGGTCAGACCCGATGTTGCCGCAGCGCCGACACCGGCGGTGCCGCCATGCGAATAGCCGCCGGCACCACCGTTGGCGGACTGGTTCAGGCTGATGGTGCCGCCATTGGTCTGTGCCTGCACGCCGTTGATGACCGTTGCTGTGCCGCCGGCGCCGCCGGTTGCGCCGCTGTAGCCGACGCCGCCATTGCCGCCAGACTGCGTAACAAAGGCCTGCACAGTGCCATTGCCGGCGGTCTGCGCGATGGCATTGGACTGCAGCGCTGCACCGCCTGCACCGGCCACTTGGCCCGCGCCGGTGGCGTAGCCGCCATTGCCCCCGTTGGCATAGGCCGAGGCCGCAACCGTATCGCCCTTGAGCGTGGTCGACGCCGCACTGGCCGCGGCAAAGGCGGCACCCCCGGCGCTGCCGCTGGCCGTTGTTTCGCCAAGCCCGCCTGTGCCGCCATTGGCGGTGGCGGCGGCATTCACCGCGTGCGCGCTGGTCAGCGTGGCCGATGCATTGGCATCGCCGCCCTTGGTGGTCGTGCCGGTGTTGGTGTTGCCGCCCGTGCCGCCTTGCGCAAATGCGGTGCCGTAGACATTGCTGCTTTGCGTGGATCTGGTCGTTTCGTCGAACGCCAGGTTCGATGCCGCAGCACCTGCCGCACCGGCAGCACCGCTATCGGTTGCCCCGCCATTGCCGCCATAGGCCTCCTGATCGAGCGACAGCGTGCCAAGATTGGACTGGCCGGACACGGCATTGGTCAACGTCGATGATGCGCCGGCACCGCCTGTGGCGCCGTTGTAGCCCGCGCCGCCGATCCCGCCAGCCTGGTTGACGCTGGCCGTAATCGAACCGGCACCCGCGCTTGTCGCGGTGGCGCTTGATCCGCTTGCCGCGCCGCCCGCACCTGCGGTTTGCCCGGCGCCATCGGCGGAACCGCCAGCACCCCCGGTTACGGTCGCGGCCGCATTGACCGATTCGGTGCCGGTGGTTTTGGAGATGCCCGTGGCGGCAGTCTGGGTTACCGCCCCGCCGGCAGACCCTGAGCCCGTGGTTTCGGCTATCCCGCCACTGCCGCCATAGGCGCTGACCGTCGCATTCACAGTATGCGCCCCGGTCAGCGACGACACGGCTGTGGCCGCGCCACCGGCCGTGGTCTGGCCGGTATCGGTGCTGCCGCCGGTGCCGCCTTGCGCTTCGACTTGCGCATAGATCGAGCTGCTCTGCGTTGTCCTGGTCGTATCGTCGAACGCAAGGTTCGATGTGGCAGCACCGCTGCCACCGGCGGTTCCGCCATAGGAGAAGCCGCCAGCGCCGCCTGTGGCGGTCTGGTAAAGACTGATGCTGCCGCCCTTGGTCTGGGCCGACACGCCGTTGGTTACCGTCGATGATGCGCCCGCGCCGCCTGTAGCCCCGCCATACGCGACACCGCCGCCGCCGCCGATCTGGTTCACACCAGCCTGGGCGCTGCCATTGCCGGCGCTGGTCGCGGTGGCACTTGATCCGCTGGCTATGCCGCCGGCGCCCGCCACCGTGCCGGCACCGGTGGCATAACCGCCGCGCCCGCCGGTGGCCGTGGCGCCCGCGCTGATGGTTTCGCCGCCGGTGGTTTTGGAGGCCGCACCGGCCACGGCGGTGGCCGCGCCGCCGGCCGCGCCGCCGGCGTTGGTAATGCCCACACCCCCGCTGCCGCCCGTGGCATTGGCCGACGACGTAGCCGCATGCGCCCCGGTCAGCACCGACGAAGCCGTGGCCGCGCCGCCTGCTTTGGCGGTGCCGGTGTTGGTGCCGCCGCCAGTACCGCCCTGCGCATTGGATTGCTGGTTGATCGTGCTGCTTTGGGTGGTCCTGGCGGTTTCGTCGAATGTCAGGTTTGACGTTGCCGCGCCGCCTGTTGCGGCCGTGCCGCTGTCGGTGCTGCCCGCGTTGCCGCCGGTGGCATTCTGAGTCAGGTACAGGCTGCCCAGGTTGGATTGCCCCGACACCGCGTTGGTCAGCGTGGTCGCCCCCCCGGCCCCGGCGGTTGCCCCGCCATAGCCTGCGCCGCCATACCCGCCATTTTGCGTAACGGTCGCCTCGACCGTGCCGTTGCCGGCGCTGGTGGCAGTGGCGCTCGATCCGGTTTCGGTTCCGCCCGCGCCGCCGGTTTTGCCAAGACCCGTGGCATATCCGCCGGTGCCGCCACTGGCTGTGGCCGTTGCGGTAATCTGTTGCGCACCGGTGGTTTTTGACACGGCACTCGCTGTGGCCTTGCCGGTGGATCCGGCGGCGCCGCTGGCATTGGTCTGCCCCGAACCGCCGCTGCCGCCATTGGCCGTAGCTTGCGACGCGACGGCAAATGCGCCGGTCATCGTGGACGTGGCGGTCGCGCCTGCGCCGGCTTTGGCAGTACCGGTATCGGTGCCGCCGCCGCTGCCGCCTTGGGCATGGACTTGCGCGCTCAGCGAAGCGCTTTTGGTCGCAGCGGCGGTATCGTCAATGGTCAGGCTTGAACCCGCAGCACCCGCCGCACCCGCCACGCCGCTGTAGGAATACCCACCCGATCCGCCATAGGCATATTGGCTGAACCCCAGGCTGCCTCCGTTCGAGCTGCCCGAAACGGCATTGGTCAGGCTTGAAATCCCGCCGGCGCCCGCGGTGGCACCGCTATAGCCTGTGCCGCCATTGCCCCCCGACTGGTTGACATAGGCCTGCACGCTGCCATTGCCTGCGCTGGTTGCCCTGGCGGTCGAACCGCTGACCGATCCGCCCGCCCCGGCGACGCCCGCGGGGCCCGTGGCATTGCCGCCCTGGCCGCCCGATGCCTGGGCAGAGGCATAGACGCTGTCACCGGTGTTGGCCGTATCGGCAGAGGTGCCCGTGGCCCTGGCTGTTCCCCCGGCGCCAGCCGCGTTGCCGGCACCATTGGTCAGACCTGCGCCGCCCACCCCCGCCGAACCGCCATTGCCGCCGCTGGCATAGGCCTGCGCCGTTGCAGGGCCGGCCGTTGCGGTCGAGGCGGTGGCCGTTGCGCCGCCGCCGGCGCCGCCGGCACCGCCTGCGCCGCCCGCGCCGGTATAGACGCCGGTACCGGGTGCAGTCGTGCCGTTTGCCCCTGCCCCACCCAAACCACCGGTGCCACCCTGGATACTGGCCGTGTTGGTCGCATCGGTCGGCGTGCTCGTGGCGCCTGTAACCGTCTGGCCCGCGGTGCCGTTTCCGCCGCTTGCCCCCGGAGTGGTGCCATTTGCACCGTTGGTTCCGCTTGTTCCGGTGATGTTCACGCTGCCCATGGCACTATCCCCTGATGTCTGGCTGCGGCCGAACCCCTGCGAATGGCACAAGTCCATCGCGCCCGGTCCCATCAGTCAAACTGAACTGGGGTCAGGCTCAAGCCAATTTGGCATTCCAAATACGTGGATTGTTGTTTGCCTTGGCGAGCCGACACACGAATTTAACACGTCCGGCCTGATTCGCAACAAAACGAAGTGCCAGCAATTACAGCACTTTGGTAAAAAGACCCGCGAACATTGCGCATCAAACCAGATTGACTGCTGCATCGCCACAAACATCAGGCAAACATTTGCGGTCAACGCGGCCACGCAACGGCGATGGCAACGCCCGATATGCGCACAGAAATTTGCAAGCGCGATCAGATCCATTCCGGATTGACGTAGTATTACTTATTTGAATTTTCGGAAAAATTCGAGATACCCCGCAGCACATGAAACATTTTGTTATCAACGAAGAAAAGGTCGATCCGACCATAAATGGATTCAGTGAATCTGATCTTTTGACCGTTGAAGGACAAATCACGCTGTTGCTGATCCGCGGCCCGCGCCCGGCGGGCGACATTTACGGATCAGTGAAGGCCAGCCAGCCGACTGTTTCGCGAAAAATATCGCGCCTGCTCGATCAGGGCATCCTTGAAGTGGCAATTTCAACCCAGGATCGCCGCGTTCCGATTTACAATCTTTCGGAAAGGATCCGGGTGTTTTTAAGACAAAGTGAAATCATGAACGATATTTTTCCATGACATCACTTCGTCTTGCAAAGCGTCGTATAAAAACCTGAAAATCAGGGCTTTGACCGGCCTTGCGCGCCGACGCTATTTTTCATTCATTGCCTCGGCCAGCGTCTTGATGATCGGCTTCAACAGATAACCGAGCACGGTTCCGCTGCCGGTCTTGATCTCGACAGTGGCCGTCATGCCCGGCTGAAGCTGCACGGCATGTCCGGCCGGCCCCTTCATATGGCGTGTATCGACCCGGATATGCACCCGATAGAACGTGCGCTCGGCCGTGCCGGGTGATTGTTCGGACAATGTGTCAGGGCTGATATAGGTGACCACGCCGTCCGCGCTGCCGAAAATGCTCGAATCATAGGCGTCGAATTTCAGCGAAGCGCCCTGCCCGACCCGGATATAGGCGATATCCGATGGCGAAACTTTCGCCTCGACGATCAGTTCCTGCCCGGTGGGTACGATCTGCGCCAATTCATCCGCCGCGCGCAGCACCCCGCCCTCGGTTGTAAACCGCACATTTTTAACCACGCCGTCGGTCGGCGCCCGGATCACCGTATCCAGCATGCCTGCCTGCCGCTGCTTCAGCACTTCGCGCGCGGTAACCAGATCCTCGCCCACTTTGGCGTATTCCGCCTGCAGATCCTGCAGGTATTTGTTGCGCGTGTTGTCGGACTGCGCCTCGATATCGACAACCTGGCGCTGCAACCGCATGACTTCCGACCGGCTGACATCGCCCGATTTCAGCAGCGGCTGGTTCAGTTCGAGTTCGTTCTGCGCCAGCGCGCGCATGCGATCGAGCGACGCCAGTTGTTCGTGCAGCGATGTCCTGCGCTTCAGATAAAGCTGCTTCTGGCTTGCCTCAAGCTCGGCAAACTGTGACGAGTCCGACGGGAACGACAGCGGCTTGTCGAACAGTTCCGCTTCGATCCGGGCCATCTGCGCCTGCAACGCGGCCACCCGCCCCTTGGCCTCGTCAACGCCCGCGCTCACTTTGGCCTGGTCCAGCAGGAACAACGGCTGGCGCGCCTTCACGTGGTCGCCTTCCCTGACCAGGATGCGGGTGATCTGGCCGCCGTCGGGTGCCTGGATGATCTGATCGCGACCCGCCGGAATGATCTGGCCGGTGGCGCGGCTGGTCTGGTCCAGCGTGGCGAAATAGCCCCAGCCCACCGCAGTGGTCATCAGCAGGACACTGAACAGGATGATCCGGCTTGACCGACGCCGGCGGCGGTCGCCGTCCAGCTTGTTCAAATGGGCTTTGGTGGCGATTTCATGAGACATGGGTTTTTCCGCATATTCTGGATCGGGTGCGCGATGCGCGTGACGGGAACCGGATCACGCTCAGGCATCGGCCTGATAGGTAAACTGCTTGGCCTGGGGCGAGCTGTCCTGCGGTTTTGGCCGCAGGCGTTCGAGCACATCCTCGGTCTTGCCATCGAGCACGATCCGCCCGTCCATCATCACGATCAGCCGATCGACCAGCCGCAGCAATTGCGACTTGTGCGTGACCATCACGATCGCCGAACGGGCGTGCTGGGCAAACAGTTTGCGCAGCACATTGGCTTCGGTTTCGGGGTCGAGATTGGCGGTTGCCTCGTCCAGAAACAGAAACGCCGGATCAAACAGCAGCGCCCGGGTCAGCCCGACCAGCGCGCGCTGCCCCCCTGACAGCCCCTGGCCCCCTTCGGTGATCGGCAGATCCAGGCCCATCGGATGCTGGCGGATCAGGCCTTCCAGCCCGGTGGCGCCAACCGCCGTCATCAGTGCCTCGTCCGACGAATTCGCCACGCCAAGCGTCAGGTTGTCGCGCAGGCTGCCGCTGAGCAGATGATAGTCCTGCGGCAGATAGGCGATGCGCTGGCGCAAGTCGTTTTCGGCCACTTGCGCCATGTTCAGCCCGTCGATCGACACCTGACCCTGCTGCGCGGCATAAAGCCCCGCCAGCGTTTTCAGCAGGGTCGACTTGCCCGAGCCGATATTGCCGACAATCCCGACCTTTTCGCCACGGCCGATGAACAGCCCCGGCACATCGATGCCCGAGCGCGCACCGGCATATTCAAACCGCACACCTTGCAGCCGGATGCCCGACTGCACTTCGGGCAGGCGCAGCGTGCTTTGCCCGACCGCGCGGTCGCGCGGCAGCGACAGCAGACTGTCCAGCGCCTTCAACGACGATTTGGCATAGCCCCACTGCACCACCAGATTGGGCAGCGACGCCACCAGCGGCCCGTTGATGCGGCCGCCGATGATCGTACACGCGATCAGCCCACCCATCGACAGCTGGTGATCCGAGATCGCGAAGGCCCCGACAATGATGATGCCCATATAGGCCAGCTGTTGCAGGAAATTGAATGTCGAACCGGCCAGCGTCGACCAGCGGCGCACATGGTCGTCATGGTGATGCACGCGTTCGACCAGCGTGTTCCACGCGGCCAGCATGTGCCAACCGCCCAGATTGGCCTTGATCGTTTCGGCCGAAGCCAGCGATTCCACCAGCAGGCCGTTCTTGCGATTGCCCGACACCTGCGCCTTGGCGGTGTCGCTGCGGATCAGGCGGGAAAAGCCCAGCGCCATCCCGATCGACAACGGAAACGTGATCAGCGGCACGATCACCACCGGACCACCGATCATCCACAGCACGACCAGGAACAGCACCGCAAACGGCAGATCGGCCAGCACGAACAGCGATGCCGAAGCCAGCACGCTGCGGATCTGTTCCAGCCCGCGCAATTGCGCGGCCATCGTGCCCACGCCACCCGACCGCGCATCAAGGCGCACCGCCTGCATCCGCGCAAAAAAGTATTCCGAAACTTCGGCATCGATCTCGGACGCTTCGCGATCGACCATGTTGGCGCGCGTGTTGCGGATCAGGAAATCGAACAGCTGGGCAACCAGCATGCCGAACGACAGCACCCACAGCGTGGAAAAGCTGGAACGCGGGATGACGCGGTCATAGACCTGCATCGAATAGACCGAGGTGACCAGCGCCAGCAGGTTGATCATCACGGTGGCCACCGTCGCCTCGACGATCATGCGCCTGCGCCCGGCTATCGCGCGGACAAACACGCTGCGCGCCGACTGCGGATTATGTTCGCCCGGCGTTTTGGGAAAGCTCAGATAGGCCAGCAGCAGATCGGGCGACCAGGTGCATTCGACCACGCCACCCACGGTGATGACGCGAATGGTGTCTTCGTCCTGCCACTGTTCGGCGATCGCCCAGCCCGTGTCGGGCATGAACACGAACATTGGAAAGGCATTGGATTTGGGCCGGCCCCGCACGGTGATCGGCGGTTCCCAACCCAGCAGCGCGCTCAGCTGCGCCAGCGCCTGATCGTCGTCGATCGCGATGTCGATTTCGACAGCCGACTGCCAGTCGGGCGCCAGGTTGGCATGAACGCGGCGTGCCAGCGCCGCCACGAGATCGAAAAAGGGCGACACGATCAATTCTGCCTTTTGGTTTCATCGGGCACCACGCCCATGCGGATCAGCAGACGCGTCTGCATCAACAGCGCCTCGTAATGGATGTCGACGACATCCAGCTGCGCGGTCATGGCCTCGCGCACCGCGTTCATCACGTCGAGCCAGGTGCGTTTGCCGGCGGTGAACTGCCGCAAGTACGAATCGCGCACTTCATCGTTGGACAGGCTCGATTCAGTCGCCACGCCCGATCGCGCCAGCGCGGATTTGTAATCGATGAAATCCGCCGCGATCTCGGCCCGCAGGTCGTGCACGGCGGTATCGACTTTCTGGCTGGCGGCGGTTTCGCGAAGACCCGCGGCCTTGGCCGCAACGATCTGCGACAGGCCGGTGGCCTGCGCCTTCAGCGCCACGCCCACCCGATGGTGATAGATCTGGTCGTAATCGTATTCGAGGTTCAGGCTGGGGATGCTGGCCGAACGGCTGGCCCGGGCGTCGGCCGCGGCCACCTGCGCCTCGGCCAGCAGCCGCTTGCGCTGCGGATCCTGCCCCTCGGCGATGCCCTGGATATCGTCCATCGCGCCGTTCAGGCCCAGGCTGCCGACGATCGGCGTATCGCTGACGCTGTATTCGGGATCGACCAGCTGTTCCTGCAGCCGGCGCAGCGCCGCTTCGCGCTGGGCCAGGGTCGAATCGCGGATGATCCGCACTTGCAGCGTGCGCGTGCGCGCCAATTGCAGATCGGATTGCGGGCTCAATTCCTGCTCCACGCGGCGGTGCATCGATTCCTGCATGCCCTCGAGCGCGGCCAGGTTGCGGTCGATGATGCGGATCCGTTCGGACAGGCGTTTGCATTCGAAAAACTGTGCCGCGACCTGCAGCATCACATCGCGGCGCGCCTGGTCAAAGCTGGCGCTGGCACCGCGCTGGTTGGCGATGGCGCGGCTGATGCCGGCCTGGACATGGCCGAAATCCACCAGCGGCAGATCGACCGTCAGCGTGGGTCCGAACCGCGCCGGTTCATCGCCCTGCACACCGTAATAATTGGATTGCACCGACACCGTCGGCGCGCGCTGCCATTTGGCGGCGCGGATATCGACGCCGGCGGCCTGCGCCTCGGTCTTGGCCGAAGTGACCGCGGGATTGCGATCAAGGGCGGTCGCAAACGCCGCCGCCAGATCGGGGTCGAACGGAATTGCGGGGATCTGCACCGCATCACCGGCATCCTGCTGCGCGGGCACTTGCGCCAGTGCGGGAACAGGCACCGGCCGCGATCCGGCCGACGCCGCGTCTTCACCGGCGATGGCGGTGGATGTGCAGGACATGAACACCAGGCAAGCAGCGAAGTAATGCGTCATCTTAAGGCCGGACGGCATGATCATATCCATAAGTCGGCTCTTACCACAGATCATTGTCATATTAATCAAGTGATTGGGGTAAATCGGTTATTTACAGAATAACGCGCGATCCATTTACCGGCACACCGGTCGTGCCGATCGTTTCTTCGCCAATCGGGGAAAAGTGACGCAGCGCCCCCGCACTGCGTCACGTAACAATGTTTAACCAATGATGTGGGAAGAGGTCAGGCTGCCCAGTTGTTCGTAGTTGACCCCGTGCAGCACGGCCAGTTCGGTCAATGTCCCGGCGGTCACGTGGTGCGATCCATTGTCGCGCCACAGATAGACATCGGTGTTGCCCGAACCGTCTTCGATCAGGATCAGTTCGGCCGCACCGGTGGTGCCGTTCAGCGCCGTGGCCAGGTGGTTGTTGATCGAATGCGTGCCGTTCGTGTTGAACGCGGCGGCAACCGCCGACGCGCCGCTGGTGGCAAAGTCGCTAAAGACCAGCACTTCATCGTTGCCCAACGCCGCCGCCGTGTAGGTGTTGGCATCGAACAACTGGATGTCGTGGACCACATAGTTCGTGCCCGCGGTGTGGTGCATGGTGGTATCAAGCGCGCTGAAATTCAGCGTATCCCCGGTCCCGTCCTGCGCAATCGTAAAGCCGTCGACGATAAAGTCGTTGGCGCTGCCCGAGAACACCAGCGTATCGCCAGGCACCGTGTCGGTGGCCGCAGCCGTGCCGATATCGGTTGACGGATCATAGGTACCCGCCGGTTTGCCCTGCGACATGTCGATCAGATCGCCATGCCCGTTGCCGGTAAAGGTGTCGGCAAAGTTGGTGCCGGTCAGCGTATAGCCGCTGTGTCCGGTGGTGGCGTCGACGATGTTGACCCCGCCTGCGGTATCGGCGCCCCAGGTGATGCCGTTGGCCTGCGCCGCGGTCATCGTGGTGGTGCCCGAAGCCAGGTTGACCGCGTTGAAGCCCTGCAGATCGGTGGTGGCGGCCATCGTGCCCGAATTGTCGAACGTCAGGATCGCTGCACCGCTGCCGGTAAACGCGGTCTGGTACGAGAAGTCATAGGCCACGGTGACATCGCCATGCAGCACATTGGCATTGCCGGTCAGAGACATGCCCCCCTCGACAATGGCATTGCCCGACAATTGCGCCGCGGTCAGATCGAAGGTCTGGCCATCGATGACCGTTGCCACCCCATAGGCATGCGCCGATGTCGTCTGGAAGATATCCGACGCCCCGATCATGCCGTTGTCCGTGCTGCCGGCGGTGATCTGCGTAACATCCAGAGTCGTGACATTGAGCAGGCCGTTCAGCGTCAGGCCGTCGGCATTGCCGGTCAGCACCAATTCGCCACCATAGAGGCCGTTGACGGTATGGGTCGACAACACCGAGGCCGCCGAGGTCAGCGTCTGCCCGGTTCCGACAGCGACAGTCGTCGATGCCAGACCAAGATTGGTGTTGCTGTCGAACGTGGCGCTGGTGCTGAACCACACCGTGGTGTCGGCAACCGCGTCATGCGACAGGTCGAATGGGCCAGGCGTCGAGGTATTCACCTCAATATCGACGTGGCCCGAACCCGTCAGGGAAAGCCCGTTGGCCTGATCCGACCTTACGTCCAGCCCGCCACCAACATTTTCCACGCTATTCGCGAACACGAGCTCCACCGAAGCCGCGACATCGCGAAGCGCAACGGCGCTGACAATGTCACCGGTAATCACCAGCGAGCCGCTGCCCAGTACCGTCAGGCCGTTTCCGTTGCCCAACTCGCCTGCGGTAACCAGCAGTTGCTGACCCGTTTGCAGTGTCGGGATGGAAAGGGCGTGTCCCGATCCATCGCCCAGGTCACCACCATAAACGCCGATGCCCTGCATATTGGTCAGATCGATATTGGTCGTCACACCGGCCAGCGACACGTTCGAGGTCAGCGCATTGCCATTGCCGTCGTTTTCGAGAACCAGCGTGCCTGCCCCGGTCAGGATCAGGCCATCGGCCTCTGCCGCGGTGACCACCAGGTTTTGCCCGGCGCCAAAGCTGCCGATCGAGATCACATCGCCATTGCCATCGACAAACGTGTTGGCTGTGGTGCCCGCGGTTACCGCCACATGCGTCAGATCGATGTTGGCGGCCACGTTTTCCAGATGGACCGCACCGCTGATCGCGCCACCCAGCGCGACAGTGCCGGTATCCTGGTTGTAGTTCTGACCGGTGGTAACGGTCAGGCCAGTGGCCTGTGCACCGGTCATGGTCAGCGTGGCATTTTCAACGTCGACCCCGCTGGCGAACTGCAACGCAACCGAGCTGGCCACATGGGTCAGGTCGGTATCGGCAGCGATCGTACCATCGATCGCCAGCGTGCCGCCGGTCGATGCCGACAGGTCGATCGCGCCGCTGCCCGCCAGTTCGGAACTGTTCACCGTCAGGGTCTGGCCCGCGACCAGCGCCATGGCGTCGATCGTGCCGGTGCCATCGGTGAACAGGCCGGATGCGTTCACCGTCACCGCCAGGTTGGTCAGGTCGATATTGGCACTGATCCCGCCAAGGTTGGCGCCGGTGGGAGCCAACGTCCCGCCATTGACATTGATGATGCGCACGGTGCCGGTCTTGGTGCCGGTGGCATCGCTGGTGGCGTTGATCCCCGTGGCTTCGGCCGCCGAAACCACCAGCGTGCTGCTGTTGGTCACTGCGATCGAGGCGCCGTGGGCGTCGGCGAAATGGATCGCCGCGCCGGTGACATTGCTCAGATCCAGCGTGTCGCCGGTGGCCAGATCACCTGTCACCGCCAGGGTCGAGCCGGCCACGCCGGTCAACGCCAGGCCCGTCGCGCCCGTCAGTTCTGTGGCGGTCGCGGTCAGCGTCTGGCCCGATTGCAGCGTGGGCAGCGTCAGCGAACCCGGGCCATCGGCCAGGATGCCGTTGCCGTCGACAAACAGCAGGCCCAGATGCGTCACGTCGATATTGGCGGCAACATTCGACAGGTCGGTGGTGCCATACAGCGAACCGCCCGTGGCGTTGTCGACAACAACCACCGTGCCGGTGTCGACGCCCGCATTGACCCCGCTCAGGATCGTCTGGCCCGACAGCTGCATCGACTTGATCGTCAGCGTGGCATCGGCGGTGCTGGTGCCGACCTGGACATTGGCGCCGGTGTCCTGGCTAAAGACCACCGCCACACCATCGCCCAGTGCCGACAGGTCAACGCTGCTGGCGATATCGCCGGCGATATTGACTGTGCCCAAACCGGCAATCGCCGCCGCATGCCCGGCCATTTCGGTGGCCGTAACCAGCAGCGTCTGGCCGGTGGTCAATGTCGGCAGCGTGATCGCACCGGTGCCGTCGGCCAATGTGCCGCCGGTGTTGGCGGTCACACCCGCCAGCGCGGTCAGATCGATGTTCGCGCTGATCCCGCTCAGGTCAATCGCATGGTCGATATGCCCATCGGCCATATCGACCAGCGCCAGCGTGCCGGTGTTCAATTGGCTGCCATCGAGCGCGCTGGTGATCGTCTGGCCGGACACCGCGTCCGCCTTGATCGTCAGCGTGGCATCGTTGCCATTCGTTCCGATCTGGCTGGCGATCGATACCACCATGCTATCACCCAGGCCCGCCAAGTTGATGCTGTTGCTGATCGCGCCTTCGACATTCAGCGTGCCGGTTCCGGCCAGCGTCAGCGCCGATCCGGTCAACTGGGTGGCCAGCACCGACACCGTCTGCGCGGCGCCTGTCGTGCCAAAGGTGATTTCGTCGCTGCCGATGGCAAGATTGTGGCTGCTGTCGATCGCCACGCCCGACAGCTGGGTCAGATCGACGCTGGCGCCGATCGTGCCCAGGCTGACGCTGGCGGCGGGTGCGCCTTCAAGCACCACTGTGCCGCCGCCGTTCGACGAAACAACCAGCCCGCCTGCGTTGGTGATATTCAGGTCGATCACATCGCCGGTGGTCAGCGCGATGCCCGCGCCGCCGCCGAATTCGACCGCGACGCCCTGCAGCGCGGTCAGATTGACCAGGTCGTTCGCAGCGGCAGTGCCGGTAACATTCAGCATCGAGCCGGTCTGACCCGACAGCGCCAGCCCGCTGACGCCCGCCACGGCATCGACCGCGACATCCAGCGTCTGCCCCGATTGCAGCGTCGGCAGCGTGATCGCCCCCGAGCCGTCGGCCAGATTGCCGCTGCCGTTGACCGACAGGTTGCGCAGCTGGGTCAGGTCGATGTTGGCCGCGATATTGGCCAGATTGATATTGCCGCCAAGAGTATGGGTTATCGCCATATCGACCACGGCAACCGTGCCGGTGTCGACATTGCTGCTGTTCTGGGCGCTGCCAACCGTCTGACCGGTGATCTGGCCCGACTTGATCGTCAGCGTGGCAGCGGCCGAGGCCGTGCCCACCATGACATGCGCGCCGGCGTCATGGCTGAATGCCACCGTCATGCCATCATCGAGCATCGACAGGTCGACACTGGCGGCGATGTCGCCGGCAATGTTCACCGTTCCGGTACCCGGCATGGTCAGCGCGCCGCCGGTCAGTTCGGCGGCCGTCGCAAACAGCGTCTCACCCGAGGCGAGCGCGGTTACGAAGAGGTAGCCGTTGCTGTCTGCCAGATAGCCCGAACCGTTGACGGTCAGACCCGTAAGCTGGGTGACATCGATATTGGTAGAGATGTAGCCCAGGTAGTCAGGCCCGCCGATCGTATGGTCGGCAGAATCGATCAGCACGATCGTGCCGGTATCGTTGCCATTGGTATCGACGCCGCTGGCAATGCTCAGACCCGACAGCTGGGCCGCCTTGATCGTCAAAGTCGCGGCCTGCGTTGCGGTGCCGAGGAACGTGTTTGCCAAAGGCGCAAAGTGCGAGAACGCAACCGTTACGCCATCGCCCAACCCGCTCAGGTCGACGCTTGAGTTCATCACGCCTTCGATGCTCAGCGTACCCGAACCGGTCAGCGCCAGGGCATGGCCGGTCAGTTCGGCGCCGGTCGCAAACAGCGTCTGCCCCGATGCCAGCGTACCCAGCGTGATCGCGCCGGTGCTGTCGGCCAGTTTGCCCGTGCTGTTGACCGTCACACCCGACAGGGCGCTGAGGTCGATATTTGCCGAAATGCTGGCAAGGTTGACCGCGCCGCCCAGCGCGCCGACCAGATCCACCGTGCCGGTGTGGTCGGTGCTGGTCACGGTGATGCCGCTGGCCAGGGGCGATGCGATTTCCAGCGCGCCGGTCTGGCTCAGGTCAAGCCCGGTGCCGCCGTTGAAGGTGATCGTAACCGCACTGCCCACGCTGGTCAGGTTGATCGTGCCGGCATGGTTCAGGTTGCCGGTCACGTTCAGCGCACTGCCCGTCACGCCCGCCAGGGCAAAGGCATTGCCGGTCAGCAGGTTGGCCGCCACGGTCAGCGTCTGGCCCGCGGTCAGCGTGCCCAGCGTGACGGTGTTGCCGCTGGCGGTTTCCTGCAGCACGCCCGATCCGTTGATCGCCAGACCCGCAAGCTGGGTCAGATCGATGTTGGCGGCGATATGGCTGAGGTCGATCGCGCTGCCCAGCACGCCGGTGCTCATGTCGGCGATCACCACGGTGCCCTTGTCCGCGCCCAGCGCGGTCTGGGTGGTGGTAACCGTGCGACCGGTGATCGCGGCGGCCTTGACCGTCAGGGTATAGACCCCGTTGATCGACACGTTTGACCCGGCATCATGGCTGAAGCTGATCGTGACATTGTCGCCGACATTGCTCAGATCGACGCTGTTGGCCAGATCGCCCTCGATATTGAGGATGCCGCCGGTCGATGTGGCCAGGTTGATCGTGCCCCCGGCCAGTTCGGTCGACGCCAGCGACAGCGTCTGGCCGGTGGCCAGCACCGGCAGGCTGATGGTGTCGCTGCCGTCGGTCAGGACGCCCGCGCTGACCCCGACATGGGTCAGTGCCGACAGATCCAGATTGGCCGCAACGCCCGACAGATCGAGGTTGGCGGTCAGATGGCCCGACGCACCGGGGTTGTCCTTGACCGCAATCGTGCCGGTGTAAGACCCGCTGCTGGTGCCGCTGGAGAAATTGACCCCGGCGGCGAGTTCGGCCGCCGACACGGTCAGCGTGGCACCCGAAACCAGCACGGTGCGCGCAGCACCCGCGCTGTTGACGAATTCAACCGTGACGTTGGTCGACACGCCGCTGATATCGACGTTGCCGCTGGTCACATCGCCTTCGATGTAAAGCTTGCTGCCGGCCGCGCCGTTGATCGCGGGGGCGCCGACCAGTTCGTTGGCGGCAACCCACAGCGTCTGGCCCGATGCCAGTGTCGGCAGCGTGATCGACGCGTTGGCATCGCCGAATTTCGAGGTGACGGTGTTGTACGCGACACCCGCCAGCCCGGCCAGATTGATGTCGGCGGTGACATGGCTGAGATCGACGGTCAGGCCGTGGGTGCCCAGCAGGTTCTGCGCCAGGCTGTCATCGACCAGCACCAGCGTGCCGGTGCCCGCACCCAGGATATATTGTCCGCTGGCCTGCGCACCCTTCATCGTCAGCACTGCGCCCGAGGTCAGCGTGATCTGGTTGCCGCTGTTGATGCTGTTCGAATCGTTGGCATCGGCGAACGAGATCGAGATGTTGTCGCCGACCTGGGTCAGATCGATACTGGCAGCGGTGTTGCCTTCGATATCGAGCACGCTGTGCACCGAACCGCCCAGATAGAGCGCATTGCCGACCATCTGCGACGACAGCACCGACAGCTTCTGATAGCCGACCAGCGCCCAGTTGTTGTTGTTGTAGTTGTTGTCGATCTGGTTGCCCGAAGCATCGCCAAACTGGTTTGAGCTGTTAACGGTGATCCCGGTCACCTGGGTCAGGTCGATATTGGCCCCGATCGCAGACAGATCGGTGTTGGCCGCCAACGCGCCGACCAGCACGACATTGCCCGAAATCGCCTGGAACTGCGTCGAGCTTTGCACCGACAGACCAGTGGCCTGGGTGGGCGTCATGGTCATCGTGTTGTTGGTCAGCGTCAGCGAACTCGACGTGATGCCGCCGCTGACGGTGGGGTTGAATTCCACCGTGATGGCGCTGGCGATACCCAGCAGGTTGATCGCGCCCATGCCGCTGGTCAGATTGCCGCCCAGCACCAGCGTGCTGCCCGCAGCGCCGTTCAGCGTCAGTTCGCCATAGCCGATCTGCGACAGGTTCAGATCGACCGACTGGCCGCTGATCAGCGTTGGCAGCGACACATATTTGTGGCTGGCGCCGCTGGCCTGCAACACGCTGCCGCTCTGCACGCTGTTGCTCAGCGTCAGTTCGGACGCCCCGGTAAGGTTCAGGCTGGCGGTGATCGCGGTCAGGTCGACATGCGTGGCCGAACCGAGGTTGCCCATGCCGTTCGAGAAATCGATCGTGCCAGTGCCGGTCACGGCAAAGCCGCTCGACTGATCGAGGCGGATGTACAACGTGCCCGCGGTGCCGAGGTTGAGATGGCTCAGCCCGTTGCTGTAGTTGATTTCGATCGCGACATTGCTGCCGATCCCGGTGACGTTGAGCGCATTGGCGTTGGTGTTGCTGTCAAAATCGCCGTGCGCGATGAGCATCGCGGTATGCCCGCTGACCGGGCTGCCCGCGTTGATCGTCAAACCTGCCGTGCCCGAAATCTGGTCGGTCAGGACGGTCAGGGTCTGCCCGACCGCAAGGTTGGGATTGAGCACGACCCAATGGCCGCCGGTGGCATCGTAGATCCAGTTTTGATAGACCCCGCCCATGAGGTAGTCCCAATAACCATTGTTATAGGCCACATAGACGTTGCTGCCACCCAACTGCGTCAGGTCGATATTGGCGGTTACACCGTCCAGATAGACGCTGGACGTATCAAACCCGCCGATGACCTGAACCGATGCAGTGCTGTAATTGTTCAGCTTGGTCAGATATCCCGCATAAGTCTGATTGGCGCGCAATTTCACCGTTACGCCATCGGCAATGGTGTCGGTAAACTGGTTGAAATAGTTGCCGTAATATTCGCGATAATAGGTCGCCTGGAAATTGTTGGTCGCACTGAAATAGACCGCGAAAGTCGGGCTCCATGTGGTCAGATCGACGTTCTGGGTGATCGATCCATCGATCACCAGATCGCCGGTGCCGACCAGCCCGCCGGTGCCGCTGGTGCGATCGGCCGCAATCGGATCGATCAGGCTGTTGGACCCGGCCCCGCCGTTAAGCTGGCTGAAGGTTGCTTCCAGCGTCTGGCCGGCGAAGGTCGGCAACAACACCTTGTCGCCGGCGCTGTCTTCGAAATAGCCGTCGGCATTGTTGAACGCGATCGCATTTCCGCTCAGCGACGTGCTGTTCGCGTCGCCATAGGCCAGCGAGATATCGACCCAATCGTTGATCGAACCCAGCGGCAGCGTTGTCGCATACGTGGTCTGCGTCAGGTCCACCGTGCCGGTCATGCCGGTGATGCCGATGCTGCCGCCGCTGTAACGGCCATCCATCACCACGCCGCTGGCCACACTGCCCGCCATCACCAATTGCGTGCCCCGATCGAGCAGCAGGTGATCGACGCCGAACGCGCCCGAATAGTGAATCACACCGTTGCCCTGCGAGAATTCGAGCGTAACCACGCTGGCGTGGATCTGCGTGAAGTTGGCGCTGATCGCACCGTTTTGCACCAGCTGCTGGACGTTTTCGACCAGCACCTGGCCGTTGCCGAATTCCAGATGCAGGTTGCCCGCTTCACCGCCGCTGAGCGTCAGCAGCTGATCGGCATTGGGGCTGGTCGGCAGCGCCATGTACAGATCGTCAAACCCGGTCAGCGTCGGATCGGCCACGGTATAGGCCGATCCGCCCTGGCCGTTGTAGGTCAGGTTTTCCAGATCGATGCTGGTGGTGATCTGCGTCAGATTGGCTTCGGTGCTGCCCGTGGGCAGGTTGCCATAGACATAGACGGTGTTGGTGCCGTTGCCGGTGATGTCCTGGTTGCTGACCTGGGTGGCGTAGATATACAGGTTCGAACTGCCGCCCAGATTGAACACGCCGTTGGTGCCGCTTTCGGCGGTACGCGTTACCAGCGCACCTTCGGTCACACTGCCGCCGTTGGGCGCAACCAGCACGTTCTGCACGCCATCCTGGAAGCTGAGCTGCACCGCCTGATTGATGTTCAACGTATTCAGGCTGCTGTTCGCGGCGATATTGCCCACGATATAGACGGTGCCGGGCGTGCTGTCGTTGGCGTTGGTCACCGTGCGACCGTTGGCCTGCGTGGTGTTCAGGATCAGGCCCGCGCCTGCACCCAGCACGAAATTGTCACCCGTGCTGTTCGAACCCGAAGCCGTGCCCGAGAACGTGTGCCAATAGTTGTTGTAGCTGTTCTGACCCAGCTGGGTCAGGTCGATCATGTCGCCGTTGGGCACCAGATTGCTGATGTAGATCCAGTACTGCCCGTTCGAGGCCACGCCATTGACTTGCGCGATATTGAACCACGCACCCGGGTTGGTGTTCGAATTGATGGTGTTGTTGACGAAATTGACCGGGACCGAAATCGTGGTCAGATCGTAGAAATACCCCCAGTTGAAATTGCCGTTGATCAGCACCGAGCCGGTGCCGTCGGGCGAAGTGATCAGCTTGTTGGTCGCTTCAAGCGGGGTCATTTCGAGCACCGCATTGGCGCTGAGCACGAAATTCGACACCGAGGTATAGGCCACCGGATCGGCTGCGGATGTCAGGTCGGTGGTGTTGCTGCCGGTGGTCGAACCCGAACCGGCAACATCGACCTGCAGCGTCTGCGTGCCATTGCCGCCATAGGCCGAGAACCCGCCCGAACCCTGGCTGTTGACCGAGATGGTCATCGTATCGGCCGCGGTTTCCGCTGCATTCAGGCCGGTGGCGCGGCTGCCGCCGTTGTTGATGTAGAAATAGACCGTCTGCCCCGGGGTCATCGTCGTGGTGAACGTGCCCGATGCGATCCCGCCCTGGTCAAGGTTTACGCCCCAGCCAGAGTTGGGGCCATTAACCCCAAGGTTGTCCTGGCTGTAATTGGCATTGTACAAAATCTGCGTGCCGGTGCCAAAGCCCGAGGTCCACCCTGGGTAATAGCTGTTTTCGCCATAGTTGTTCGACTGCACCGTGATGTTGAAGGTCACGATGCCATAGCTGGTGGCGGTGTAGATATATTGCGTGTTGGTGCTGTCGGTGTTGGTGCCGGTGATCGTGAACGATCCGTTGGCATTGGCGGTGATCGACCCGTTGTTGTTGGTGTTGACCAGGCCCGCGGCCCAGGCGGTTGCACTCAACGGCAACGTGGATGCCACGCGCGCCAGATCGACGCTGGCCGACAGCGCGGTGCCGGCAACGCTGGGGTTGGCTTCGAGCAGAATCGTCGAATAGGTCCCGGTGGTGGCGATACCATTGGCCTGGGTCGGCGTCATGGTGACCGTGATCGGGCTGGACTGGGTCCCGCTGATATCCACCACGCCCTTGCTGCCCGCATCGTTCTTCGTGGCATCGCCCGCATCATAGAACGACAGCGTCAGCTGGGTGTTGGTCGCCAGATAGCGCAGATCGACGCTGCCGGTCAGATTGCCTTCGATATCGATCGCGCCGGCGCCCGAAACCGACAGCTGGTTGCTGCCGATCAGTTCGCCCTGGCTGAGGAATACGGTCTGGTTGTTCTGCAGGACCAGCGCGCCATTGGCGCCGGTGCTGTCGATATACCCGTTCGCATCCGACAGCACGCCCTGGCTGTTGACGGTCAGGTCCAGATTGCTGAGGTCGATATTGGCAGTGATGTGCGAAATGTCGATCGCACCGGTGCTTGCCGCCAGCGCCTCAAGACCATTGGTCACGGTGCCGCGGCCATGGACCACAACCGTGCCATAATTGGCCGACACGTTCGACGCGCCGGTCAGCGATTGGCCGGTGATCTGGTCGCTATAGGCGATCAGGCTGGCGCCTGCCGCCAGTGCTGCGGTGCCCAGACCGGTTTCGGCGCCATCGCGGAAATTGACCGCAACGCCCGTGCCCACACCGCGCAGATCGATCGATTTGGCGATGTCGGTCTGGATATTGATCGCAGCACCCGTGCCCCCCAGCGTGATGCCGTGGGTGCCGGCGATTTCGGCCGTGGTCACGCTGAGCGTGCGTCCGGTCGCCATCGTAGCGGGCAGTGCGACCGTATAGGTCGTGGTGGTGGTCTGGTTGCCGACGACCGCCGAAGTGGCCGAAAAGCGGATGTTGCCGCTCGAATCGGTGCCTTGGCCCGCCACATTGGTCAGGTCGATATTGCCCTGGATGTGCGACAGGTCTTCGCCCCCGGTGGCCATGGCGACGATCGCCCCGGCTACCAGCTGTGTCACCGATGGCGACAGCGCCGCGATATTGGTCGCCGTGTCGTTCATGCTGGCCAGGGTCGTCACACCGGTGTTGGTGACACCGCTGGTGACATCCAGCGCCTGCTGCGCGGTGACCGTGTTGGTCACGGTGATATTGGTCGCATTGCTGAGGAATGTCTTGCTGCCGCTGGTGCTGGTCAGCGCGGCTTCGATATTCTGGATCGTGTCCGAGATCGAATAGACGAACGCCTTGGTAAAGCTGAGCAGTTCCACCGCCTGTGCCGCGGTGACGGTGCCTGTTGCCACGACCTGGCCGGTCACATGGCTCAACAGCGCGTTGGTGAAATTGTTCAGAATGTTGGCAACGGTATCGACCACCGAGAAATTGAACACGGTGTTGGGGTAATTTGCAGCCATCGTCGCGATGCGCGCGCCGGCGGCGGCATTGGCCGCACCGACAATGCCGTTGATCGTGTCGGTGACGTTGAACGCACCCGGCACGAAATTGGGCAGATCGGGGTAATCGCCGAAATAGTTGTCGCCATCCTGGATATAGGCGTTGCCGTTCCAGCGGGTTTCAAAGCTGTTGGTCCCGCCGCTGTACCAGCCGCTCCAGCCTTGCAGCGCAGCAATATCCGCGGCGCTGTCATAGACCGACCACAGGATCTGTTTGCCGGTCTGCTGTTCAAGCTGTGCCAGCGTGATCGCCTGCGCCACGGTCGCGCCATTGGTCACGGTGATATAACCGTTGACCTTTGACAGGTAATAGCTGCCCGCGTTGATCACGTTCTGCGCGGTGTCGGAGAAATTGCTGAGCGAATAGGTGCCCGGGTGCGAGCCTGAGTTTTCGAAGTTTCGCGCCGTGTTGTAATCGAACACGCTTTGCGGGTTGATCACGGTCCAGTTGGCAAACGTGCCGCTGCCGGTGGTGTAATTGACATTGACCACCAGGTGACCGTTGCTTGCGGTATAGCTTTGCACCGTACCGGTCATCGAATTGCCGACCCCGTCGGCGATTTCGACGGTTTCACCCACGGTATAGCTTTGCGCCAGGCCCGTGCCGATGGTCAGCGTCTTGCTGCCGCCGCCGATTTGCAGCGATGTCGTGCTGGTCGTGCTGCTGGCATTGGTTTCCACCAACGAGAAGCCCTGCACGCCGCTGGGCACCGCGGTGACCAGATGCTGCGCCGAACCGGTTGCCCCGAAATCGGCCTCGAAATCGGTAATGTCGGTCGTAACGGTCTGGATGTCGACGTATTTGCCGGTCAACAGCCCCGACGAAAGCAGGCTTTCCGCGGCCAGCGCGGTCATGCCCGTGCCATCGGCGTTCAGCTGTACCGTCACGCTTGCCGCGTTGGCCACCAGCGACGCCAAAGACCCGCCGGTCAGCGCGGTCTGGAAATCGGCCGCGGTGTCGGCCTCGGCATAGCCGGTGATCGCCGACAGGTTGGCCAGTTCGGCCGCCTGGGCGAATGTTGCAGATCCGGTGATCACCACATTCTGCGCATCGACAATCGCCGAATTGACCGTGGCCGCGCTGGTCGCCGCCGCAACCGCTGCGGCGATGTTTGCCGCGCTGTCGGTCAGCGAATAGACCACGTGGCTGTTGGCAAAGCCGTCGAGCGTGATCGCCTGGCCGATCGTGGCCGGCGTGGTCGCGATCACCGCAGTGGCGTGCGACAGCACCGCATCGCTCGATGCGGCAAGGCCCGCTGCGGTGTCGGCCACCGCAAAGCTTACCGTCAGCGACGATCCGTCGATGATCGCGGCCTGCGCCGCGGTTGCTGCGGTCGATGCCTTGATCGTGGCGCCATCGGCGGTCAGCACCGCCTGCAAGTCGGCCAGGTTTGCGCCGCCGCCGCTGTTGGCGATGGCCGCGGCGATGTTGGCGGCGGTGTCATAGACGTTGCCGGTAACGGGCAGCAGCGCACCGATCCGGTCGGTGTGCAGTTCCGCCACGGTCAGACCCTGGGCGGCGTTGATGCTTTCGACGACGATGCGTCCGGTGGCATCGGTCTGGATATGGTTGCCGTTGAGCTGTGCCGCGGTCAGTTGCAGCTGGGCGCTGTACAGACCGCTGATGTTGACACTGATCGTGGGCGCCACGCTGGTCAGATTGACCGGATTGCCCGCGGTCACGTTGCCTTCGACGTTCAGCGTGCCGGTGCCGGCCAGGTTGAGCCCGGCATTCTGCCCGGGGCCGACCAGACCGCCGCGGATCTGCGAACCGTCAAGCGTCAGCGACTGGCCGGTGGCCAGCGACGGCAACAGCACGATCCCGTGGTTGTCGGTCAGTGCGCCAAGGCTGACCGCGCTGTCGATCATCAGCCCGGCAAGCAGGGTCAGATCGATATTGGTGGTCACATTGGTCAGGTTGGTGACGTAGGACAAGTGTCCGGTGTCGTTGTCGGCCAGCTTGACCGTGCCGTTGCCCGCCGACGACAGGTTGCCAAAATCAAGCGAGACAATCTGACCCGCAACCGTGGTTACGGCCTGTTCGGCCTTCAGCGTCAGGGTCGCGCCATTGCCGATCAGCACGGTGCTGGGCAGATTGACCAGCACCGCATCGGCGATGCCCGACAAATCGGTGCTTTGCGCAAAGCTGCCGGACACGTTGACCTGGCTGCCCGCAGCCCCGGTCAGGATCAGCTTGTCGGCGGTGGTGGCATTGGCCAGCTCGCCCGCATTGACGGTGATCGCCTGGTTGGCCGCCAATGTGCCAAACGCGATCGATCCGGTGCCGTCGCTGAACTGGCCGGCAACAACGTGCAGGTTGGCCAGATTGGTCAGATCGACATCGGCCGTGACGTGCGACAGGTCGATCGTTGCATCAAGAGACCCGGTATCGTTGTCATACAACACCAGCGACGATGCGGTCCCGCCATTGGGGACAAGCATCGAAATGGTCTGTCCGCTGGCCTGGCCGACTTTCATCAGCAGCGTCGATTCGTCGAGCTGGATCGATGAATGGGTGTCGGACGCGCTGTCGACAAACGACATCGCGATATCGCTCTGGATGCCGCGCAGATCGACGGTCGAACCCATGGTGGGGTTGCCGGTGATGTCGATGCGGCTGGTGGTCACACCTGTGGCGTGGGTCAGATCAAGCGCGCCGGCCATTTCGGCGGCGGTGACATACAATGTCTGCCCGGCCACCAGCGGGCCGAACGACACGCTGTGCGTGCCATCGCTCAGCGCGTTGGCTTGCGACGTGGCGGTCACCAGACCGCTCAGCGCCTGGACGTCGATGCTGGTCGAAACCCCGCTCAGATCAAGGTTTTCACCCAGGACCGAACCCGTGTCGCGGGTGATCAGCAACAGACCCGCAGCGCCACCCGGGGTCACGCCATAGACCTGGCGCCCGTTGACCAGCGCGCCTGCGGTGGTCAACGTCACCGCATTGAGGATGTTGACCGCCGCCTGGCCGAAATTGCCCGTGAACGTCTGGGCGGTTTCGACATCGGCAATGACCTGGCCACCGGTTGCAAAGACATGCGACAGATCGGCCGAATTGTCCCCCGCGATCAGCGTGATGATCGCCGTCGCCGCACCGAAATCGATGTTGTTGGCAAAGTTGTTGGCCTGCGCATAGGTCATCGTCATGACCTGCGACGCGGCCAGCGTGCCCAGACTGATCGTGCCGCCGCTGGCATCGGACAGCAGCCCGCCGCTGGTCACGACCAGACCCTGCAACTGGGTAAAGTCGATGTTGGTGGCAACGTGGCTCAGATCGAGCGCCCCGCCCAGCACACCGCTGCCATTGTCGGCCAGCACCACGGTGCCGGTGTCGACGCCCTGCGCCTGCGTGCTGGCCAGATGCAGGCCCGACAGCTGTGCGGCCTTGACCGTCAGTTCCGCGCCGCTGATCGTTGCGCCGGTGCCGCCGTTGAAGGCCAGCTGGAACGCATCGCCCAGCGCGGTCAGATCGATGTTCTGGTTGTAATTGCCCACCACATTCAGCGTGCCGCCGCTCGAAGCGCCGATCGCGGGCGCGCCGTCCAGCAACTGGTCCACGCCCATCGACAGGCTTTGGCCCGCGACAAACGCCGGCAGCGTGATCGTGCCACCGCCGCTGTCGGTCAGCACGCCGCTTGGCGTGGACAGATTGGTCAGGCCGGTCAGGTCGATATTGGCCGCAACATGCGACAGATCGAGCGCGCCCGAGGTGTCGAGCGTGCCGTCGGTGTTGTAGGCAACCTTGACAGTACCGGTGTCGGCGCCGCTGTTCACCGCAGACAGGATGGTCTGGCCCGACAGTTGCACCGCCTTCATCGTCAGCGTGGCATTGGCCGAAGCCGTCCCGACAGTGACATGCGCGCCGCTGTCGGCGCTGAAATGCACCACCACGGTATCGGCCAGGCCGGTCAGATCGACATTGGCCGCAATATCGTTCTCGACATTGAGCGTGCCTGCGCCCGCCACCGCCAGCGCATGGCCGGTCAGGTTGGCCGCAGCCGCCAGCACCGTTTGCGCCGCTGTCAGCGTGGGCAGCGTGATCGCACCGGTGGTGTCGGCAAGCAGACCCGCGCTGTTCACAGTCGTTGACGACAGCGCGGTCAGATCGATGTTGGTGGCGATCTGGCCAAGCGCAATGGCCCCGCCCAGATTGCCGCTGGACATGGCGACAACCGCCAGAGTGCCGGTATCGGCGCCCGCGTTGACGCCCGAGATGATCGTCTGGCCCGAGGCCTGACCTGCCTTCATCGTCAGCGTGGCCGGGGTCGAGCTTGTCCCGACCATGACATGCGCGCCGGTATCGCCGCTGAACACCACCGACAGACCATCGCCGATCTGGCCCAGGTTGGCGTCATGCGCGATGTCGCCCGTGACATTCAGCGTGCCCGTGCCCGACAGTGCCAAAGGATTGGCCGACAGGTCACCCGACGTCACCGTCAGGGTCTGCGTCGCGCCCAGGCTTGGCAGGTAAACCGCGCCTGTGCCGTCGACCAGGCGGCCGTCGGTGTTGACGGTCAAGCCGGCCAGCGCGGTCAAATCGATATTGGCCGAAATATTGGTCAGCAACACCGAACCGTCCAGCCCGCCATCGGCCATGTCGACCAGCGCAACCGTGCCGGTATCGGCCCCGCCGTTGACGCCCGAGATGATGGCAAGGCCCGAGGCCTGACCCGCCTTCATGGTCAGCGTGGCAGCCGCCGATGCGGTGCCAACCTGTACATGCGCACCGGCATAGCCGCTGAACGCCACCGACAGGCCGTCGGCAAGATGACCCAGGTTTACGCTTCGCGCGATGTCACCCTGGACATTGAGCGTGCCCGTGCCCGTCAGCGCCAAAGCGCCGCCGGTCAGGCTGGTCGCGCCGATCGTTACTGTCTGCGTCGCCGCCAGCGTGGGCAGCGCAACCGTGCCGCCATGGCCGTCGGTCAGGGTGCCATTGCTGACAGCCATGTCCCACAGCCCGGTCAGATCGATGTTGGTCGCCAGGTTGGCAAGATTGAGCGCGCCGGTGGTGCCAAGCGTGCCATCGCTGTTGTAGACCACCATGACAGTGCCGGTATCGGCCCCGTTCGCAGTGGCGCTGGTGACACTGCGCCCGGCCGCCTGGCCGGCGGCCAGCACCAGAGTGGCACCCGACACCTGCGGGCTGGGCAGCGCCGCGCCCGCCGTGGTGATGAAGGCCACGCCGATCGGGCCGGCAATGTGGCTGAGGTCGGTGTAGCTGGTCAGCGCGGTGCTCGCCAGACGGATTTCGAGTGTCCCCCCGGTTCCGGTCATCTGGACCGGCGTGCCGGCGACAACCGCCGAGCCCAGGATCAGGACATTGCCGCTGGCCAGCGATGGCACCGTGATCGTGCCCGCCGAGCTGCCGGCAAAGGTGTTGTAATTGACCGAAAAGCCGGTGAGATCGGAAATGCCGCTCAGGTCAACGGTCAGGCCCGGCGTGCTGCCCGACACCGCGGTGCCGATCGCCATGCCGGCAAGATCGATATTGGCACTGCCCAGCGTGCCACCCAGCGCAACCGTCGGCGCATTGCCGCTGCTGAGCGAGGCGTTGGTCACCACGTGGACGCTGCCCGCGCTGGCGGCGTTCATCGCCAGGACATCGCCCTTGGCCAGCGACACGGTGTTGTTGGTGCCGAACGTCGGCGTAACCGACGCCGCAAGGTGGGTCAGATCGATCGTCCCGGCGGCGTTCACGATCAGCGTGCCGCTGCTGTTGAGCGCGCCCGTCACATTGACAATGCCCGCACCCGCCACAGTCAGCGCCGTACCGGTGGCCGCGCTGGTCGCCAGCAACTGGCTGGCCGTCACGGCCAGCTGTTGCCCGCTGGCCAGCGTCGGCATCGTGCCAAAGCCGATCTGGCCGCTGGCGGTCGACATCGCTGCACCCGCAAGCGAGATGTTGCTCTGCACGTGGCTGAGGTCGATCTGGTTGGTGTAGGTGCTGGTCAGATCAATCTGGCCCAGCACTGCGCCCGAACCGAGGTTCTGGACATGCGCGCCCGAGGCCGCGCTGGCCTGCAGCGTCAGCGTGTTCTGCGACGCCAGCGTGGCCGACGTCGGAATTTCGACCACGACCGAACCCAGCGCGCTGCCGATCGGCAGCGTGACGCCCCCGCTGGGCACGACCCAGTTGGCCAAGGCGGTGATGTGGCTGAGATCGACCGCAGCGCTGGGCGTTCCGGTCAAGAAGACCGTGCCCGCGCCGCCGATGGTGGCCCCGCTGGCCGCATCGACCGACAGGCCAAGCGATGCCGCGTTCCCGACATTGATCGTCGCATTGGCGATGCCCGCGACGGTACCCGTGATCGTGGCATTGCCGTCGACGTGGATCGTCGCCGTGCCGAAGATTGCGTTGTCGAGGATGGACCCGGCGGACAAATGGACCGAAGCGCTGCCAAGGTTGGCCGCTTCGATTGTCGCGTTGGCGCCGACATCGAGTGCGATCGTGCCCGATCCGCTGACATTGCTGAAATCGATGCCGCCAAACGTCTGGGCGGTGCCCTGGCCTGCACTGACCGTCAGCTGACCGCTGACCGCAATCGTCTGGCCGGTCATTTCCGCCGCATTCAGCGTGAACACCTGGCCCGAAGCGATCGTTGCGGGCAACAGCAGCGTATCGCTGCTCAGCAGGGTTACCTGCGTCAGATCGACCCACTGCAAACCGCTGCCGATATGGCTGAGATCAAGCACGGTGTTGGGGACTGGCGGATCGGTCACGGTCAGCCCGGTGGGCCAGGCGCCGCTGGCGGCATCGACCGAATGGCCATTCAGCGCAAAGGCATCAATCGTCAGCGCGACACCCTGGGCCAGCTCGATCTGGACCGTGCCCAGAACGGCCGCCTGGGTAATCGTGGTGGGCGTGCCCGTGTTGACAATGCTGTAGACCGCAGTGGCGCCCGTCGCGGTGGTGATACCGCTGAAATCGGGCGCAATGGTCCCGCCGGTCGACACGATCGTCAGCGTGCCATTGTTCGCCAGCGTCTGCGTGGTGCCGGTGAACTGGTTGTCGTTGACCAGCAGCGTTTCGCCGGTGTTGACCGCGGTGGGCAGAATGACCGTGCCGCTGATCCCGGTCAGATCGACCGTGTGGCCCGATGTCACCGCCAGCGCACCCAGGTTTGGCGCGGTCGAACCGGCGACTGTGCCGTCAATCGTGATATTGCCCGAACCCGCGATCGACAGCGTCGACCGGATCGAATTGACATCCGCGATCAGGTTGTTGCCGTTGAGCAGGATCCCGCTCAGCCGTGCCAGCGTCGTGGTGATGTTGGGGCTCAGGCTCGCATCGCTGAGATCGGTGCCGCCATCGAGCGACAGGCTGACCGCAACATTGCTGGCAATCCCGCTCAGATCGACCCCGCTCAGGGGGTCGGGCGTGGGCGAATAGGCGGGGCCGCCATGGCCGACCAGCACCAGACCCGCGCCGGTGGCGCCGTTCGCAGTGGTCAGGGTCAGCGCACCGCCCTGCACTTGCGCGGTGTCGAGCGTGATCGTCTGGTTCGAAACCAGCGTGGGCAGCGTGATTGTCCACGGGCCGTTGCTGTGGGCGGTGTCGTTGTAGATCAGCTGCCCGTTGACCACCGTCAGGTCGGGAATATTGGTGAGGTTAAGGCTGCTGGTATAGGCGCTGAGGTCAAGGTTGTTGTGGATGCCGCCGCCGAAGAACGGCGTGATCGAGCCACTGGCCACACCCGCCTGGGTGCTGGTGGTGGTGGTGACCGCGGTCGCGGGCAGATTGCCCATGTCGATTTCGGCATTGCCGTTCAGCCCGACATTCAGCGTTGCCAGACCGGTGAAGGTCTGCGTGCTGTTCTGACTGTTGACGTCCTGCAGCTGCACCGAAGTGACCGCACCCGCGCTGGGGTTGCCATCGATCGTCAGTACGGTCGAACCCGTGCCGGCAATCGACTGGATCACGCCCGCCGTGTCGGTGTTCAGCGTGACATGCGAGACACCGCCGGTGCCTGCCAGCGCGTTCAGCGTCAGCGAATTGGTGACCGAAGGCGCGCTGCCGCCGCCGCCACCGCCGCCGCCCATCGACGAGCCGCCGCTGCTTGACGCCAGCGACATCCCGGTGACTGTCACATGCGACAGATCGACATCGCCTGTCGTGGTCAGCGCCACATTGGCGCCGGTGGTGGCGATCGTGCCCGAATAGACGCTGGCGCCCGCGGTGCTGTCGCTCGCCGCGATCGAGATGGTGCCGCTTGCCCCGCCGGTCACGGTCAGCGTGCCCGAGGTCGCGCCGCCAGTGGCCGCAAGGATCAGCGCCTGCGAAGCCGGACCCGCGGTGCCGTCATAGGTGATGTTGGTGGCAACGGGGATGTTGCCCAGATCGACCGACGTGGTTGCGCTGTCCGCGGTCACGTGCGCCGCGGTCAGCGTGTCGTTCGACCCGATTGTCAGCGCATGCAACGCGGTGATGTCAGAGGTACCCGACGCGGCAACGTTGTCCAGTGTGGTGGCCACGCTCGATTGCGCACCAAAGATCGTCGCCGCCTCCGCCACGGTGGCGGTGCCCGTCGCATGGATCGTGCCGCCCGAGGCGACATGGCCGGCCAATGTCGCCAGTTCGGTCGAGCCGATCCCGGCCAGGTGGGCCGCGGTGTCGACAATGCCCGAAAACGTCACCGTCAGCCCGGGATTGCCGCTGGCCTGCGCGGTCAGGATGTCTTCGGCCTGCTGCGCGGTCACCGTCGTGGTGATGTTGAGCGCGGTTACGCCATGCAGCGTCAGCGGGTTGCTCGATGCGGTCAGCTGCGCGTCAAGCTGCGTGGCGGTATCGGTGATCTGATCGATCGTCGCGACAACACTGCCGGCTTCGTGCGCCTGGATCGCTTCGGCCTGCGCCGCGGTGGTGGTGGTGCCGGTTACGTGGATGCCGGTTGCGGCCCCCAGATAACCAAGCGTGCTTTCCCCCAGAATATGCGCGGCGGTGTCGGTAACGTTGAACACCACCGGCGTCGCAAAGCCGTTCAGCGCAACCGCCTGCGCGGCGGTCGAATGATCGTTGGTGGCAATCGTCCCGCCCGAGGCCAGATCGGCCACCAGCGTCTGCAGCGATCCCGAATTGATCGCGCTGACCAGCGCCGACGAAGTGTCGCTGATCCCGCCGATCGTGGTCGCACCGGTGGCGGCGATCGCGGCAATCTGCTGCGCCTGTACCACGGTGGCCGCACCCGTTGCGGTGATGGTCTGCGGTGCGTCGCTGGCGCCAAAGCTGGACGCGGCGGCGGCAATGTTCGCCGCGGTGTCGGTCACGCTATAGACCACGGGCGTCGCAAAGTTCGACAGCAGCGCGCCATCGGCGGCATTGGCCGCGGTCGACGCGGCAATCGTGGCGCCCTGGGCCAGATTGCCCTGCAGACCCGACAGAACCGTATCGCCTGCGATCGCCAGATTGTGCGCGGTGTCCGACAGGCCGATAAACAGCGCGGCCGGATCGGCCGCGACAATATCGATCGCCTGCTGCACCGTCGGCGCGGTGGTGATCGTTACTGCCTGCACACCGGCAAAGCTCAGCTGCGGGCCGCTGCCCGTAACCACCGCGTCGAAATCGGCCGCAGTGTCCGAAATCAGCGCAATCGCTGCGGTCACCGCGCCTGCTTCGTCATGCTGGATCGTGTCGGCCTGCGCCGCCGTGGTCGAACCGGTGACCGCAATCGTGTTGGCATCGGCGATATAGCCGGTCGAACCCTGGCCGAGGATGGCAATGGCGCTGTCGGACAGGCCGAACGCCACCGGATTGGCCAGATTTTGCAATTGCGTCAGCGCAAGCGCGTCGGCTGCATCCGCAGCATCGGACGCGGTGATCGTGCCGGTCACATCGTGCAGCACGGCGTTCGCAGCGCCCAGGATGGCCGCAGTGGTATCGGTGATCGCGGCGATCGACAGCGAACCCGATCCGGCAGCGCCATACAGCGTGGCCGCATCGGCAACATCAGCCGTATCATTCGCGGTGACCGCCTTGCCGCCAAGGTACGATGATACCGTCAGCAGGTTCGCCGTGGTGTCGGTGACGGCGCTGAACGTAATCGGATGGCTGAACGCTTCGAACGTGGTGACCTGCAATGCCGTCGCGGCATCGTTTGTCGTCACGGCACCTGTCACCAGCGACAGGTTCGCGTCGGCAGCCGCAGCGATGTCTGCCGATGTATCAAGCACCGAAGCGACCGAGGTCGAGCCCGCCGAAGCATGCGCGATCGCGGCAATCTGGACCAGTTGTGCGACAGTTGCCGAACCGGTTGCGGTGATGTTCACCGGCAGGTCGGTCGAGCCAAAGCTGCTCGCGGCTGATGCCAGCGCGCTGGCCGAGTCGTTCACGTCATAGACCACGGGCGTGGCGAACTGCGACAGCGTCGCGCCATCTGTGGCATTGGCCGCAGTCGACGCGGTGATCGTGCCGCCTTGCGCCAGATGCGTTTGCAGGCCGGACAATGTGGTATCGCCCGCAGCCGCCAGATTGGCGGCCGTGTCCGACAGACCGACAAAGGTCGCGGACGGATCGGCGGTCAGGATATCCTGCGCCTGCAGCACCGTGGGTGCGGTGGTGATCGTCACCGCCTGCACACCGGCAAAGCTCAATTGCGGGCCGCTGCCCGTAACCACCGCATCGAAATCGGCGGCCGTATCGGTGATCTGGTCAACCGTTGCCGTAACCGACGATGCTTCGACGGCCTGGATCTGCGCCACCTGGATTGCGGTGCTCGTGCCCGTCACCGTGATGGCATTGGCATTGGCCAGATAGCCGATCGGACCCGCACCCAGCAGCGCGCTGGCGGTATCGGACACACCGAACACCACCGGATGGGCCAGGTTCGGCAATTGCGACAGCGCATAGGCGTCGGCGGCGTCGGCCGTGCCGGACGCGGTGATCGTGCCGGTCACATCGTGCAGCACGGCGTTCGCAGCGCCCAGAATGGCCGCGGTGGTATCGCTGATCGCAGCAATCGACAGCGAACCCGATCCGGCAGCGCCATACAGCGTGGCCGCATCGGCAACATCGGCAGTATCGTTCGCAGTGACCGCCTTGCCGTGCAGGTACGAGGTTACCGTCAACAGGTTTGCGGTGCTGTCGGTGACGGCACTGAACGTAATCTGGTGGCTGAACGTTTCGAACGTGGTGACCTGCGCCGCCGTCGCGGCATCGTTTGTCGTCACGGCACCTGTCACCAACGCCAGATTGGCGCCGGTAGCAGCAGCGATGTCTGCCGATGTATCAAGCACCGAATCGACCGAGGTCGAGCCCGCCGAAGCATGCGCGATTCCGGCAATCTGGGCCAGTTGTGCGATCGTCGCCGAACCGGTTGCGGTGATGTGCACCGGCACATCTGTCGTGCCAAAGCTGCTCGCGGCTGTCGCCAGCGCGCCGGCCGTGTCGACCACGTTATAGACCACGGGCGTGGTGTAATTCGACAACGCAGCGCCCTGGGTGGCATCAGCCGTATCCGACGCAACGATCGTCCCGCCTTGGGCCAGATGCCCCTGCAACGTCTGCAACGACCCGTCGCCCGCCGTTACAAGATTGGCCGAACTATCATAAATGCCGGCAAAGGTGACGGCGGTGTTGGGGTTTTGGTTGGCTTGTTCGGTCAGGATGATGCCGGCGAACGACACCGAAGGCGTATCGGTAATATCGATCGCCTCGACCCCGGCCAGCGTCAGGTGCGCGCTGGTCAGTTCGGCAACAAAAACGCTGCCCACGTCGGTGATCAACTTTATATCGGCGGTAACCGTCTGCGCTTCTGCAGCCTGGATTTGTTCGGCCTGCGGCACACTGGTCAGATGGCCGGCGGTCGAGGTGACAACGATACCCGAAGCCACGCCCAGGTAGGTGGTGGATCCCTGACCCTGACCAAGCAGGTTGTCCGCGGTGTCCGAAACCGTGAACACGATGTGCTGACCCGAATGGTTGGTATATACCGACAGGATAAACGCCTGCGACGCGGTTGCGTCATCGGATGCGGTGATCGTGCCGCTGACGTCAGTGAATACCGCTTCGTTGGCCAGCGCTGCCAGCGTCGCGGCATGATCTTCGATCGCAAACAGGTTCAGGCTCGATGCGTTGGCATTGTACAGCGTCGTCGCATCGACCATGTTTGCCGTGTCGGTCGAGGTAACCACCGTGCCGTGCAGATATTGCGCCACCGTCAGCAGGTTTGCGGTCGTATCGGTGACCGCGGTGAAGATCACCGGATGGGTAAAGCTCTCGAACGCCAGAACCTGTTGCGCATCAGACACATCGGTGGTGCTGACCGTGCCGATCACCAGCGCGAATTCGGCATTGGTACCCGCAGCAATCGCCAACGAGGTGTCCGCCACCGCAGCCACGGTGGTCGTGCCCGTGTTGGGGGCATTGGCGATCAGCGTCAGCTGCACCATGGTGGCCTGATCGGTGACAATCAGCTTGCCCACGCTGGCCAGGAAACCTTCGCCCGATGTTGCCACCTGGGTCTGGATATCGCCTGCGGTATCGGTAATCCCGCCGACAGACACATAGCCGGTCGCGCCCAGCGCAACGATCCCCGCCGCACCCGCGGCCGTGGTTTCGCCCGTGGCGACAATATTGACCGGCACATTGCCCGCGCCGAACGATGCCGCAGCGATCGCTGCGGCAGTGTCGTTGATGCTGTAGACCACATGCGTGACAAACCCGGACAGCGTGACCGCATCCGCGGCGCTTGCCGGACCGCTGGCCGCGATCACCGAGCCCAGGCCCAGCACGGCCGAAATCGCGCCCAGCGCCGTGTCACCGGCCGAGGCGAGCGCGGCCGCCGTGTCCGACACCCCGCCCAGCACGACGGTGCCGGTGGCGCCGATGGCCTGAATTGCCTGCGCACCGGCCACCGTGGTGGTGCCATTGGCGGTAATATTGATCGGCAGATCGGCAGTGCCGAAGCTGGCGGCCACGATATTCGCCGCGCTGTCGGTGATGCTGTAGACCACGGGCGTGGCGTGCGCCGACAGCTCGGCGCCCTGCGCGGCGGTTGCGGGGGCATTGGCGGTGATCGTGCCGCTGGGCGTCAAATTCGCGGCCAGGGTTGCCAGTTGACCGGTCAGTGTCGCGGCAACCAGGTTGGCCGGTGTATCCGAAATCGCCGGGATCAACGCCTGCGCATCAGCCGCCACAATCGCTTGCGCCTGCGCAACGCTGGCCGCGCCGATGATGTTGATCGCGCTCACCCCGGTCAGGCTGAGACCTGCGGCAAGCTCGGCATTGTAATCGGCCGCGGTGTCGGAAATCAGCGCGATCTGCGCGGTAACACCGTTGGCCACATCGCCCTGCAACGCAAACGCCTGCACCGCCGTGGTCGAACCGGTCGCGGTGACCGCAGCAGCATGACCCAGATAGCTGGTCGAGGCTTGCGACAGCAGATTCGCCGCCGTGTCCGACACGCCAAAGGTTACGGCATGGGTAAAGCCCGCCAGCGTCACGGCCTGTGCCGCGCTCGCCGTGGTCGTCGCCGTGACGGCGCCGGTCACATCGGACAACACGCTGTCGCTGGTCGATGCCAGGTTGGCCGCGGTGTCGCTGACAGCGGCAATGCTCAGGCTCGATGCGCCAGCGGCGGCCAGCGCGGTGGCCTGCGCCGCCGTGGCTGCGCCCGTGGCGATCACGGTCGTGCCCGTCAGGTCGGACAGCACGGTCTGCAGATTGGCCGCGGTGTCGGTCACCTGGGTGAATGTCACGGTTGGGTGACCAGTGTCTGCAAAGATCGCAACTTGTGCGGCACTGGCCGGCGTCGTCGCGATGATCGCACCGCCAACCAGCGCCAGATCGGCGGCAGGTGCGGCGGCGATCGCTGCTGCGGTATCGCTGAGCGACCCAACGGTGGTCGCACCGGTGTTGGGGGCGGTGGCAATCTGTTCAAGCTGCGCCACGGTGGCAGCGCCGGTCGCGGTGATCGATCCGACATGCGACAGGAAACCGCTGCCCGAGGTGGTGATCTGCGCGGCGATGTTGGCTGCGGTATCGGCCACGCCGCCGATCGTTACCGATCCGGTCGCGCCGATCGCTTCGATCGCCACGGCATGCGCGGCGGTCGTGGTGCCGGTCGCGGTGATGTTTACCGGCGCATCGGCGGTGCCGAAGCTGGCCGCCACAATCGCGGCGGCAGTGTCGTTGACGCTATAGACCACGGGCGTCGACTGGCTCGACAGGGTTGCGCCCTGCGCTGCGTCGGCTGCGGTCGTCGCGGTGATCGTGCCGCCTGCGGCCAGGTGGCCGGCCAGGCTTGTCAGTCCGGCACCGCCTGCCAGGGCAAGGTTGGCCGCCGTATCGGCAATCGCACCGATCGTGATCGGGGTGCTGGTTCCACCCATCGCCAGGATGGCGTTGGCACCGGCCACCGAGGTGGCACCTGTCGCGGTCACGCTGGTCGGACGATCGCTGGTGCCATAGCTTTGCGCGGCCAGGTTCTGCGCGGTGTCCGACACCGCATAGACCACCGGCGTCGCCAGGTGCGACAAAGCTGCGGCCTGCGATGCATTGGCCGACGTCGTCGCCACAATCGTGCCGGACGAAACGAGATCGCCGTGAATGGTTTGCAAAGTGGTGGGGTTCGCCACAGCGATATTCGCAGCCGTGTCCGAAACGCCGCCAATCGTCGTTGTCGCCGCACCGATCGCGATGATCGCCTGCGCACCGGCCACGCTTGTGGTTCCGGTCGCGGTCACGCTTGTCGGCGCATGGACCGAGCCAAAGCTGACCGATGCCAGGTTGGCAGCCGTGTCACTGACACTGTAGCTGACCGCATGGCCCAGGTTTGACAGAATCGCGCCTTGCGCGGCCGTGGCCGCGGTCGTGGCGACAACTGTTCCGCCGACCAGCGCCAGATCGGCAGCAGGTGCGGCGGCGATGGCTGCTGCGGTATCGCTGAGCGAACCAACGGTGGTCGCACCGGTGTTGGGGGCGGTGGCAATCTGTTCAAGCTGCGCCACGGTGGCAGCGCCGGTCGCGGTGATCGATCCGACATGCGACAGGAAACCGCTGCCCGAAGTGGCGATCTGCGCGGCGATGTTGGCCGCGGTATCGGCCACGCCGCCGATCGTTACCGATCCGGTTGCGCCGATCGCTTCGATCGCCACGGCATGCGCGGCGGTCGTGGTGCCGGTCGCGGTGATGTTTACCGGCGCATCGGCGGTGCCGAAGCTGGCCGC
>NZ_AUBA01000013.1 GCF_000429005.1 Novosphingobium acidiphilum DSM 19966
GATCAAAACTGCCAGCGCGGTCGCGCGGCACATCGATCTCGATCTTGCCAGTGGCCGTCGACACCGTTTTGCGCCCGTAGCCATTGCGGGTGTTGTCCGCCTCAGCTTCGTCGCCCAAGTGAAAATCCATCTCGGCGTTTAACGCCCGCTCGGCCAAGGCCTTCTTGAGCGCATTGACCAATTCGCCAGAATTCAGTGCGACTGCCGCATCGCCGCCGGCCAGCAATTGGTCCAGCAGGTCATCGGGAATCGCAGGGGCTTTGCGTCGTGCCATAAAGGGTCTCCTTTTTACCCATTATGCCACCCCGCACACGAAATTCCTGACACTGCCAAAGTCGCCGGTGCAGGATGCAGCAGCGCTGCCAGCACCCGGTTTAGCGGGGCTGGCGGCGGGGCAAATCACTCCTGGGTCTTTTTGGCTTTGGCGGGCGTCCTGGCCGTTTTTGCTCTGGCCGACTTTGCCCCGGCCGTCTTTGCCCCGGCCGTCTTTGGTTTGACCGGTGCTTTGGCTGCCGCCGCCTTTTTCGCTGGCGCTTTCTTGCGTCCCTTGGCGGGTGCCGCAGCGGCGCGGGCATCGATCAGCGCGATCGCCTCTTCCACGGTCAGGCTGTCGCCGGGCTTGTCCTTGGGCAGCGTGGCATTGGTGCTGCCATCGGTGACATAGGCACCATACCGCCCTGCCATCAGCCGGATCTCGCCTCCCGAAACCGGGTGCGGCCCCAGCACTTTCAACGGCTCGGCCGCCTGCCGCGCGCCGCGCCCGCCAGCGCCCGCCGCCGCCTCGGCCAGTTTGACCACGGCGGCGTTCATCCCGGTTTCGAACACGTCGGCCGTGCTGCGCAACCGGCCGTATTTGCCGTCATGCGCCAGATAGGGCCCATAGCGGCCGATCGATGCGGTGATCGGTTTGCCGGTTTCGGGATGCATGCCGATTTCGCGCGGCAAGGACAGCAGTTTCAGCGCCCATTCCAGATCGAGTTCGGCAATATCCTTGGGAATCGAGGCACGCTTGGCCTCCTTGCCGTCGCCCAGTTGCACATAGGGCCCGAACCGCCCGGTGCGGCGCGTGATCTCCAGCCCCGATGCGGGATCCACACCCAGCACCGCATCGTCGCTGCCAGCGCCGTCATCGCCATCCTGCCCCTGGGCGAATTTGCGCGTATATTTGCATTCGGGATAGTTCGAGCACGCCACAAACGCGCCGTAACGGCCGCCGCGCAGGCTCAAGCGCCCGGCGCCGCATTTCGGGCAGATGCGTGGATCGGTGCCGTCGGCGCGCGGGGGGAACAGATAATCGGCCAGGAACGTGTCCAGCTCGGCGGTCACTTCGCTGGGCTTGCGTTCCATCACTTCGTCGGATTTGGGTTTGAAATCGCGCCAGAATGCAGCCAGCACGTCTTTCCACACGGCGCGCCCGCCGGACACGTCATCAAGTTCCTCTTCCATGCCGGCGGTGAACTCGTACGCCACATAGCGGTCGAAAAAGCGTTCAAGAAACGCTGTCAACAAACGCCCGGATTCTTCTGCAAAGAAACGGTTTTTTTCAACCCGCACGTAATTGCGGTCCTTGATCACCTGGATCGTCGCGGCATATGTCGAAGGGCGCCCGATCCCGAGTTCCTCAAGCCGTTTGACCAGCGAGGCTTCGGCATAGCGTGGCGGCGGCTGGGTGAAGTGCTGCGTGGCATCGACCCCGCGCTTGGCCGGCAGATCGCCGCTGCGCATCGCGGGCAGCAACGCGCCGTCTTCGTCGTCGGCGTCGGCCTTCTGATCGCGACCTTCTTCATAGACCGCCAGGAAGCCTGGAAAGCGCACAACCTGGCCGGTGGCGCGCAATTCGTGTTTGCCGGTGCCTTCGCGCAAGGTGACAGTGGTGCGTTCCAGGCTGGCCGAGGCCATCTGGCTGGCCAGCGCGCGTTTCCAGATCAGCTCGTAAAGCCGCGCCTCGTCGCCCGAACCGTGGTTGCTGCGCGAAAAATCAGTGGGCCGGATTGCTTCATGCGCTTCCTGAGCATTCTTGGCCTTGGTCTCGTAAACACGTGGTTTTTCGGGCAAGTAATGCCCGTCATAGCGGTCGGTGATGACCCGGCGCGCATCCGAAATGGCCGAAGGGTCCATCTGCACCCCGTCGGTGCGCATATAGGTGATCGCGCCTGCTTCATACAGCGTCTGGGCGACGCGCATGGTGTGGCTGGTGGAAAAGCCCAGCTTGCGCGCGGCTTCCTGTTGCAGGGTTGACGTCGTGAACGGCGGTTGCGGGTTGCGCCGGGTGGGCCGGGTTTCGACCTCTTCCACGCGAAATGTTGCCGCCTCGACCGTCGCCTTGGCGCGCATCGCGATGCCTTCTTCGCCCAGCGACAGGCGATCGAGCTTGTCCCCGTCAAACCGCACCAGCCGTGCGGTAAACGGCGTGCCGCCGTGTTCCAGCCGCGCCACCACCGACCAGTATTCCTGTGCCCGGAATGCCTCGATCTCGCGCTCGCGCTCGACAATCAGGCGCAGCGCCACCGATTGTACGCGTCCGGCCGATTTGGCGCCGGGCAGCTTGCGCCACAGCACCGGCGACAGCGTAAAGCCGAACAGATAGTCAAGCGCGCGCCGCGCCATATAGGCATCGATCAGATCCTGGTCGAGCGCGCGCGGCGCCGCCATCGCGGCCAGCACGGTCGGCTTGGTGATCGCGTTGAACGTAACGCGCTGCACATCCTTGGGCAGCACGCGGCGCTTGGCCAGCAATTCGCGCACGTGCCACGAAATCGCCTCGCCCTCGCGGTCGGGGTCGGTCGCCAGGATCAGACGGTCGGCACCCTTGGCCGCATCGGTGATCGCCTTGATCCGCGCCGCCTTGTCGCCATACGTCTCCCAATCCATGGCAAAGTCTTCGTCGGGGCGCACCGATCCGTCCTTGACCGGCAGATCGCGCACATGGCCGTACGAGGCCAGCACCTTGAAGCCCGGGCCCAGATACTTCTCGATGGTCTTGGCCTTGGCCGGAGATTCTACGATGACAAGTTGCATGGACTTACCAGATTTCCTTGGTGTGAAAGCGGCTTGCGCGACTTTCTCTCGTGTACACGCGCGAGGGTGGGCAATCCGATGCCCTGTCGTCAAGCGTTTGAGTTCAGGCTGACCCGTCCGCCTGCGTGGCGCAGCAGACGTCCGGCCAGTTCCAGATCGAGCAACGCATCCTGCACCGGGCCGGGCGCACCGCCGCTTTGCCGGATCAGTTCATCCACGCCAACCGGCGCCGTCCCCAGAAGCGTGGCGACAATCGCGACAAGATCGGTGGCAGCAGCAGCATCGTCGGTAACGGCCGCATAGTCAGGCACGCCGGTTTCACGAAACGTCGATCGCGCGGTGCCGGCAAAAGTATCGACCAGTTCGGCGATGTCATCGGCGCTTTGCACCAGGATCGCGCCATCGCGGATCAGGCTGTTGCAGCCGTGCGCACGCGCATCGAGCGGCGATCCGGGCACCGCCATCACCTCGCGCCCGAATTCGCCTGCCAGCCGCGCGGTGATCAGTGATCCTGATTTTGGCGCTGCCTCGACCACCACGGTGCCGGCGGCCAAGCCGGCGATAATCCGGTTGCGCGTGGGGAAATGACGGGCTTGCGGCTCGGTTCCAGGCGGCATCTCGGCAACCAGCAGGCCTTCATGCGCGATGCGTTCCTGCAATTCGGCGTGTTCGGGCGGATAGACCACATCGATCCCGCCCGCGATCACGCCGATGGTGCCGCCATCGGGATGCTGTGCGCTCAGCGCGCCGATATGCGCTGCCGCATCGATCCCGCGGGCCAGGCCCGAGATCACCGCAAAACCGCGCGCAGCCAGGCCCGCACCAAAATCGCGCGCCAGGCGCACCGCGCCTGCCGAAGCATTGCGCGCACCCACCAGCGCCACGCCGGGCTGATCAAACAGCGCCAGATTGCCGCGCACGGTGATCACCGGCGGGGGCTGGTCGATTGCCAGCAGCGCCAACGGATAATCGGCTTCATCGTGGAACACATGGCGCGCGCCGGACCGCGCGGCGCCTGCAAATTCGGCCTCGATCGCTTCGGCCGGCGCCATGCGATAGGCGGCACCCCCACGCGCCGCAAGCTCGGGCAAAGCCGGCAGCGCAGCCCGTGCGCTGCCAAACCGGGTGATAAGGCGATGGAACGTGGCCGGCCCGACATGGGGCGAACGCAACAGGCGCAGCCGTGCAAATCGTTCTGCATCGTCCATCGCCACGGTCATTTGCGCCGGCCGACGCGGGGCTCGGTTCCCGCGCGCAACCGGGCAATATTGGCCTTGTGCAGCCACACCACCAGCAATGCCAGCGGCGCCAGCACCTGGGCATAGGCGGTATCGCCCAATGCCAGCGCCGCAATCGGCGCCGCAACCGCCGCACCCATGCCCCCGACCGACGAAATGCGCGTGGCAAAGAACAGCACAAGCCACGTACCGGCGCAGCACAGCCCGATCGGCCAGGCCAGGCCCAGCGACACGCCGAGCATCGTGGCCACGCCCTTGCCGCCGCGAAACCGCAACCACACCGGATAACAATGGCCGATTACCGCGCCCGCCGCCGCCGCCGTTTCCGAACCGGGCCACAAAAGCCGCGCCAGGCACACCGCTGCTGCACCTTTGCCCAGGTCACACAGCAACGTTGCCGCGGCCAGCCCCTTGCGCCCGGTGCGCAGCACATTGGTTGCGCCGATATTGCCCGAGCCCACGCTGCGCAGATCCCCCGCACCGCCGATCCGCGCCAGGATCAGACCGAACGGGACTGAGCCCAACAGATAGCCAAGGGCAGCGGCAGACAATGCCAGACGCAACGCGACGCCAATCATGCAAAGGGGGCCTTTCAGAACAAACGCGACGCGGCTCTAGATGTTTTTGGCGCAAGCCGCCATAGCGTGACCCGCATGACCGACGATCCAACCGCACCCATTTTGATGTTTGATTCAGGCGTGGGCGGCCTGTCGGTGCTCAACGCGATGCGCCATGTGCTGCCACAGGCGCCGGTGATCTATGTCGCCGACAACGCCGGCCTGCCCTATGGCCAGAAAACCGAAGCGGAAATTGCCGCGCGGGTTTCGGGCCTGTTGGGACGGTTGACCGAACGGCTGCACCCGCGCCTGGTCTGCATTGCCTGCAACACCGCCTCGACCATCGCGCTGACGGCCGTGCGCGACGTTCTCGAGGTGCCGATCGTGGGCACGGTGCCCGCAATCAAGCCGGCTGCGGCGATGACGCAGACCGGGGTGATCGGCCTGCTTGGCACCGAAGCGACGATCCGCCAGGGCTATGTCGACCGGCTGGAGGTGCAATTTGCCACCGGCAAAATCCTGTTGCGCCACGGCGCCCCCGAACTGGTGGCCGCGGCAGAGGCTCAACTGCGCGGGGAAGCGGTCGATCCCGCGGTGTTTGCGCGCGCCGCGCTGGCGCTGCGCAGCATGCCCGGTGGCGACAGGATCGATACGGTGGTGCTGGCCTGCACCCATTTCCCGTTGATCGCCGGGCAGTTGGGCGCCGCATTCGGCCCTGGGGTGCGTTTTATCGACGGAGCCGACGGGATTGCCCGGCGCATCGTGCACCTGACGCAAGGGCAGGCATTCGACCGGCGCGAAGCCGATCTGGCGCTGTTTACGCGCAACGATCCGGGGCTGGCCGAACTTTATCCTGCGCTGCGTGCATCCGGACTGGCGCGTTTCAACGTATTTTGATCCAGGTCAGTCCTGTGCAGATGCCAATCGCCTATGCCCCAAATCCAGTTGGCAAATGGTCATGATCGGGATTAAGGCGCATGCACAGCCTGCAGGGCAAGGTCGATTGCTGGGCAAAACGGACCGCCGGGGGCATGCAATGCCTCCCGAAGGAAAAGGAGCGGCGGGTGAATTACGAGCAGGTATTCGATTCTGCGATTGATCGGCTTCATTCCGAAGGCCGCTATCGCGTGTTCATCGACATCCTGCGCAACAAGGGCGCTTATCCCAACGCGCGCTGCTTTGCCGGGCACAACGGGCCCAAGCCGATCACGGTGTGGTGTTCGAACGATTATCTGGCAATGGGTCAGCACCCCAAGGTGATCGCCGCGATGGAAGAGGCGCTGCACGATGTCGGCGCCGGTTCGGGCGGCACACGCAACATCGGCGGCAACACGCATTACCACATCGATCTTGAAACCGAACTGGCCGATCTGCACGACAAGGAAGCGGCGCTGCTGTTTACCTCGGGCTATGTGTCCAACGATGCGACGCTGTCGACGCTGGCCAAAGTCCTGCCGGGCTGCGTGATCTTTTCCGATGAACTGAACCATGCCTCGATGATCGCCGGCATCCGCAATTCGGGCGCCGAAAAGCGGGTGTTCCGTCACAATGATGTCGACCACCTGGAACAGCTGCTGGCCGAAACCGATCCTGCGTGCCCAAAACTGATCGCGTTTGAAAGCGTCTATTCGATGGATGCCGACATCGCACCGATCCATGCGATCTGTGACCTGGCGGAAAAGTACAATGCGCTGACCTATATCGACGAGGTGCACGCGGTCGGCATGTATGGCGCGCGCGGTGGCGGCATTTCCGAACGCGATGACGCTGCGCACCGCATCGACATCATCGAAGGCACGCTGGGCAAGGCCTTTGGCGTGATGGGCGGCTATATCGCGGCCGATCGCCGGATCATCGATGTGATCCGGTCCTATGCTCCGGGCTTCATCTTCACCACGTCCCTGTCGCCGGTGCTGGTGGCAGGCGTGCTGGCAGCGGTGCGCCATCTCAAGGCATCGAGCATTGAGCGCGAGGCACAAGGCCAGGCCGCAGCCCTGCTCAAGACGCTGTTTGCCGATGCGGGGCTGCCGGTGATGCCGTCGACCACGCATATTGTCCCGTTGATGGTGGGCGATCCGGTGCGCGCCAAGAAAGTCAGCGACATCCTGCTGGCCGAATATGGCGTCTATGTGCAACCGATCAATTTTCCGACCGTGCCGCGCGGCACCGAACGGCTGCGTTTTACCCCCGGGCCGCAGCATACTCCCGCGATGATGACCGAACTGACCGGCGCGCTTGTCGAAATCTGGCAGCGGCTCGACCTGGAGCGCCGCAAGGCCGCCTGATTATCCTTACCGCCGGATACGCAACGCGCGTCGGATCATGCTGATTCGGCCCGCGTTTTTGCGTGGGCGTGGCGAACGGCAGATAAGGGAAACTACGTGATATAAATGCAACATTTGCGACAAATTTGCGCATTTGCAAACGATTTACAGGATCAACACTCACGGTTTTCCGCGACCTCGTGCCCGCATGGGCAATTTGGTTACAAACTTAACCATTGCGTGATCGCGTAATCCCATGATTTGTAGCGCCAAGGCCAAGAATCGGACCACCGCGACACTCATGGGGAAATCAAAAATGCGTTCAAAGTCTGCCCTGCGCCGGACTGCGTGCCTCACGTCCACCGCGCTTGCCATTACACTATTCAGTGCCGGGACCGCCTTTGCGCAAGCAACGCCCGATGTTACGACGCCGACCAAGCAGGCCAAGGATGACGTAATCATCATTACTGGTACGCGTACGTCTACAAAAGTGGCAGATCAGCCCGTGCAGACGATCAGCGGCGAAACCATCAACGACTTGGGCTATACCAACGTCGGGCAGGCTCTGACGTCGTTGCCGGTGTTCGGTATTCCCGCAAACAGTCCGATCGGCGGGCAAGGGTCGTTTGGCGCCGGTCAGACATTTCTTAACCTTTACAACCTTGGTTCGCAGCGCACGCTGACGCTCGTCAACGGCAACCGGTTTGTCGGCGGCGCCACCTCGTCGCTGTTCGGTGCGTCGGTCGGATCGCCGGTGGACGTCAGCGCAATCTCGCCCAGCCTGCTTCAGGGCGTCGATATCGTGTCGGTCGGCGGCGCGCCGATCTATGGTGCCGATGCGATCGCGGGCACCGTCAACTTCATTCTGAAGCGCAATTATGATGGCATCGAATTGCGCGGCTCCGACGGCATTTCCGAACAGGGCGATGCGCGCGACTACAACGTGTCGTTGTTGGTCGGGCACAATTTCGCCGGTGGGCGCGGCAACATCACGCTGAACATCTATTACGACCACCAGGACGGTCTGACCACCGCGCAACGCTATGCGACCGGCAGCAACACACCGTTCTATGACCTGCCGACCGGGGCGTCGCCCTATCAAAACGTGGCCTATACCCAGGGTGGCCTGCGTTATGACGGGTTCCCCAACACGGGCATCCCCATGGTTGCCGATTCCACCCCCTACTACGGCGGGCCGACCGGCGCGGGTGTCACCAATGCCGGCGGACAGGGATTGTATTTCAACCCGCAAGGGCACCTGGTGCCTTTCGTCAACGGCACATTCACCGGCACGGGCTTTACCGAAGCCGGCGGCAGCGGTTTCCCGATCGGCAACTTTGGCAACCTGCTGGCGCAGAGCAACCGCATCCAGGGCACCTTGCTTGGCCATTACGATGTCAGCGATCACTTGCGCGTGCACGGCGAATTGTGGTGGGGCCGCGATACTGCCACCAACCTGGCCGCGCAGCCTTATTACAGCACGGGCCTGTTCGGTCCGGCAGGAACCCCCAACGGCAACCTGATCCTGAACACCGCCAACCCGTTTCTCAGTGCCGCAGACCGCGCCACGCTGCAATCGGCGCTTGGCACCCCCGGCGTCGACGGAACGTTCTATCTGGCGCGCGCGAACACCGACCTTTACACCGGGGCCTTCACCTCGACCGGGTATCTGGTGCGCGGCGTCGGCGGGATCGATGGCGACTTCATGATCGGCACCCACTCGCTGAAATGGGATGCCACCATCAACTATGGCCAGTCAAACACGCTGACCAGCCAACCCAATCTGGTCACGCAGAATTTCTTCAATGCGCTCAACGCCGTCGCCGGGCCCAACGGGCCCCAGTGCGCGCCGGGCTATACCAATGCCGCGATCGCCACGGGCAGCAGCACATGCGCCCCGCTCAACATTTTCGGCATCAACAATGAAAGCGCGGCTGCGCTGGCGTATGTGACAGCCAATGCGCAGACGCACCAGTCCAACTCGCAGCTTGATTTTGTCGCATCGCTGCATGGCGATATCGTTCACCTGCCCGCCGGCGACGTCAAATTCGCACTGGGTGGAGAAGTGCGGCGCGAAAGCGAAAAGTTTGATCCGGGCGCGTTCTACCTGGGACAGCTGCAACCCGATGGCACGTATGCGCAGTACGGCAATTCGATCCCGATCACGCCGGTGAACGGATCATATCACACGCATGAAGGGTTTGGCGAACTGACCGTGCCGCTGCTGGGACCCGACCAGCATATTCCACTGGTTCATGATCTGACATTCCACGGCGCCGGACGCTATACCGACAACAACCTCAATGGTGGTTTCTGGTCCTATACGGCCGGTGGCACCTATTCGCCGGTGTCAGGCCTGACCATCCGTGGCAACCTGACCCGATCGTTCCGTGAACCCGCGGTAACCGAGGCCTTTGCGCCCAAGGGATCGGTGTTTGAAACCGGCTCTGACCCGTGCGACAAGCGCAACGTGGGCAGTGGCCCGAACCCGGCAGTGCGCGCCGCCAACTGCGCCGCGGCGGGGATCGACACAACGACATTTGTGTCGAACATTGACGCCTTCACGATCGAAGGCAGCTCGAGCGGCAACCAGCACCTGCAGAACGAATATGCAAAAAGCTGGACCGTCGGTGCACAGGCGACACCAGGTTTCATTCCGGGCCTGAGACTTACCGCCGACTATGTCAGCATCTCGATCTCCAACGAGATCAGCCAGCCCGGCATTACGGCTGAAATGAATGGTTGCTACGATTCCAGCAATTATCCCAACAGCCCCTATTGCAGCACGTTTACGCGCAGTGCTTCGGGCCAGATCAACAATTTCACTGACAACTATACCAATATCAACGTGGAATCATTTCGCGCCCTGCAGGCGGGTCTGGATTACAATCTGCCGCTCAGCCGCGTGGGCCTGCCTTCGTCAGCGGGCGCAGTGTTGATCAACGCAACCTATCTGCACACGTATCGGCATTACACCAGCCTTGGCCTGGTGCTGGGTGACGTCGGCGATCCGGTCGACTCGGCCAATGCCAACCTGCACTGGCTGACCAAGAACTTCGACTGGTTGTGGAGCTTTATCTATTACGGCCCCACGCTGATCAACCCGGCGTCGCCGGCCGGGACCTATGAATATCCGCGGATCAGCCCATACCTGATGGTCAACAGCTCGGTGGGGATCAAGGTCAACGAACACTTCGACTTGCGCCTGAACGTCAACAACGTGTTCAATCGTACGGTCACTTATGCCGGACCTGTGCCGGAATTCAGCACCAACCGTGAATTCGACGCCATTCTCGGCCGCTATTATCGCCTGACCGCCAAGGTCAAGTTCTAAGCGGGACACACACGGGCCCTTGCCCAACGCCTGAAACTGTTTAATCGTTCGATTGAAAAACGATTGGATGGGAGTTCGGGGGTTGGTGCAAGGGCCTTTTTTTGATGACGTCGTGCTGGGTCGCCGCAGCATTCGCGGTTTTCTGGACAAGCCGGTGCCGCGTTCGCTGATCGAAGAGGTGCTGGCGCTGGCCATGCGCGCACCGTCCTCGCTCAACACCCAGCCATGGAATTTCAGTGTCGTAACGGGCGAGCCGCTGGCGCGCATTCGCCAGGGCAACACCGAACGCATGCTGGCAGGCGTGCCCGAATCGCGCGAATTCCGCAAATTCGAAGTTTATGAAGGCGCGCATCGCGAGCGCCAGGTGGAAATCGCCAAGCAATTGTTCGCGGTGATGGATATCGCGCGCGAGGACAAGGCCAAGCGGCAGGACTGGGTCTTGCGCGGATTTCGCCAGTTCGATGCGCCGGTGTCGGTCGTGGTTACGTACGATCGCGCGCTGCTGGGTGGCGACATTGCACCGTTCGATTGCGGGGCCGTTACCACCGCGCTGGTCAATGCGGCATGGTCGCGCGGGCTGGGTTGCGTGATCAACAGTCAGGGCATCATGCAAAGCCCGGTGGTGCGCGAACACGCCCAGATCGCCGATGACCAGGTGATCATGATCTGCGTGGCGATGGGGTGGCCCGACGAGACATTTCCCGCCAACAGCGTGGTGTCACGCCGCAAATCGGTGGCAGAGGCCGCGCGATTTGTCGGATTTGACGACTAGCCGGGTCAAACACCCTCCCCCATATCAAGGGGGAGGGTATTTGCGTCAGCGCAACGACACAACGTTGTCGCTGATACGCGGGTCCTTGCGATCGCCGCGATACTGGCTCGACATCGGCTCGTCCGACACGTCGAACATTTCGGTCGCGCCAAAGCCGTTGAACGCGGTCTTCATCGCGGCGCCATAGGCGCCCAGCATGCCGATTTCGATATAGTCGCCCGCACGAATGTCCGCCGGCAGCTCGAACGGGCCCGCCATGTGGTCCATATCGTCGCAGGTCGGTCCGTAAAAGCTGAACGGCACCAGATCGCCATGGCTGTCGCCTTCGCGCAGCACACGCACCGGAAAGCGCCAGCCGACATGCGCGGCATCGAACAGCGCGCCATAGGCGCCGTCGTTGATATACAGTTCGTCATCGCGGCGGCGTTCGACGCGCACGATGATCGAATTGTATTCCGCCGACAGCGCACGGCCCGGTTCGCACCACAGTTCGGCCGAATAGGACACGGGCAACGATTCATAGGTGCGATCGATCAGTGCAAAGAAATCTTCGAGCGGGGGCGGTTCCATCCCCGGATAGATCGAAGGAAACCCACCGCCGACATCGATGATATCGACCGTGACCGAGGCATCGACAATCGCCGCGCGCACCTTTTCCAATGCGGTGACATAGGCAAACGGCGTCATCGCCTGGCTGCCCACGTGGAAACAGATGCCCAGGCAATCGGCCAGCTGGCGGGTCGCCTGCAGCAATTCGCGCGCATCGGCCAGTTCGCACCCGAATTTGGACGCCAGGCTCAGCTCGGAATATTCCGAAGACACGCGCAAGCGTACGCACAGCGTCAGATCGGTGGGCTCGACCCCGCCGTTTGCCTCGGTCGTGGCGGCGCGGATCTTGTCAAGCTCCTCGATCGAATCGAGGCTGAACGTGCGCACGCCATGGTCGCGATAGGCTTCGACAATGGCGGTGGACGCCTTGACCGGGTGCATGAAGCACAACACGGCCTGGGGCAGGATGCCGCGCACCAGCCGGGTTTCGGCGATCGAGGCAACATCGTAATGGGTGACCCCCGCATCCCACAGCACCTGAATCAGGTCGGGAGACGGGTTGGCCTTGACCGCATAGAGCGTCTTGCCCGGAAACTTCTCGACAAAGAAGCGGGCAGCGCGCGCAGCGGCGTGCGGGCGATTGAGAATGGCAGGCTCGTCCGGCGCGGTGGCGCGGACTACGGCCAAAGCATCAAGATAATGGTGCAACTCAAGGGACCCCCAACGACATTGTTGAACAAAGCTGCCTTGCGGTCTGGAAGTCCCCATGGGGCAGCGAGGGGCGTAAATAGCCCCTCCCCCCCCCAATTCAAGCGTTATTTTCGGGCCATCTTGCGGTTGTCACAACTGTGAAACATAAACCGGCCTCATCCGCGCACATAGCGTCCGATGGCCTGCCACATCGGGATGGAAATTGGATCGTTTCCGGCATTGCCCGCCACCGGATGCGACCCGAAACGTGCGATCACCAGATCGGCCGCCGGTGCGATCCACAAGGCCTGTCCATGGATGCCGCGCGCTGAAAAACCGCCATCCTGGCCATGACTGTGCCACCACTGGCTGCCATAGCTCCACCCCGGCAGCGATGGATAATGGGGCGTGTCGAACTGGTCGGGACGCCCGCCCCGGCGGATTGCGGCGATTGCCCTTTCGGGCACGATGCCCTGACCGTTCTGGCGGATCATTTCGCCAAATTTGGCGAGGTCTTCCAGCCGCAGGCACAGGCCGCCACCGGCAAACGGCGTGCCGATCGAATCGACCATCACATCGGCGTCGTGCAGCCCCAGCGGCACCCATAACCGTTCGCACAGATTGCCGGCAAAGCTTTGGCCGGTAATCCGCGTGATGATCCAGTTGAGCACGTCGGTGTTGCACGTGCGATAGGTGAACGCCTGCCCATGGGTGCCATTGGCGGCAATGCCGGTCAGAAACGACCACATGTCGCGCGGCCCGTCATAATCGGGCGCAGCCGGTACAAAGCCCACCGCAGCGCTGTAGGCCCCGATGCCCGAGCGCGGATTGGTGTATTCCTCGCTGAAATCGACCGCGGTGGTCATATCCATGACCTGTTGCACCGTGGCATTGCCAAACCCGCTGTGCGCCAGTTCGGGCACATAGACCGACACGGGTGCTGCGGGATCAAGCCGCCCTTCGGCAACCAGGCTGGCAGCGATCGTGCCGACAAAACTCTTGGTCACGGAAAAGGCGATGTGGCGCGTTTCCGGTCCGGTCACGCCATACCACCGTTCCAGGATCACCCGGCCCTTGTGCACCACCAGCAGGCCATCGGCATATGTGCCCAGCAGCCCTTGTTCCACCGTGATCGGCGTGTCGCTGTGCAACGGCGTAAATCTCAGCTGCGCCAGATCCTCGTCGATCGCGCGCGGCAATGCCGCACCGTGTCCGCCCGCAACCCTGATCGTCGGGATCAATTCGCGATAATGCGAAAATGCCCAGCGTGTCTTGGGAAAGCGCCAGTGATCGGTGTTGCGCCACAGCACCTGCTTGTCGGGCGGCGGAGGAAACCCCTGCATCCAGCCCAGTTTGGCCGGATCGCTGGCGATTGCATCGGGTACCGGGTCGGTCATCGGGTCTCTCCACGCGGACGCACTGTCTGATCACAGTGTGCACGCGTGGCCGATCAAATCCAGCTTTTCACGAAAGGCGGTCGCGAAAATCCTCGTAGGCAAAGCTGCGCACGCGCTCAAGCGCATCGGTCTCGCTGTCCCACAGCCAGATCGAGGGCAGCGGCACGCCGTTGAAGGTGGTGGTCTTGACCATCGAATAATGCGCCTGATCCAGGAATGCGAACCGCGTGCCGGGATGACAGCCATCCGGCATCCGGTAATCACCGATCACGTCGCCCGCCAGGCACGACGGCCCGCCCAGACGCACCGCATCATCGCCATCTTCCCGTTCGCCCAGCATCGCCGGGCGATAGGGCGCCTCGATCACGTCGGGCATGTGGCAAGTTGCGGAAATGTCGGTGATCGCCACCGGCATGCCGTTGTCCTGCACATCAAGCACCGTGCCGACCAGAATGCCCGCATCAAGCGCGACGGCTTCGCCCGGCTCGAGGTATATCTCGCAACCCGTTTCGGCGCGCACCGATTGCAGGAACGCCACCAGTTCGTCGCGCTGATAATCGGCGCGGGTGATATGATGCCCCCCGCCAAAATTGAGCCATTCCAGCCGTTCGAAATAAGGCTGCAAATGGGGCCGCAGGGCATCCCACGTGCGTTGCAACGGCTCGAAATCCTGTTCGCACAGCGTGTGGAAATGGATGCCCGACACACCTTCCAGATGCCCCGGCGCCAGCTGATCGATCGGAAAGCCCAGCCGCGAATGCGGCGCGCACGGGTCATACCGCGGCACTTCACCGGTGGCGTGCAACGGATTGATGCGCAGGCCCACATCGAACCGTTCGCCCCGCACGCGCGCCGCCGCCAGAACATCGCCAAACCGCGCAATCTGCCCCGGCGAATTGAAGATCACATGGTCCGACACGCGGCAGATTTCGGGCAGGTCTTCGGCTTTGTACCCGGCGCAATAGGTCGCAATTTCGCCGCTGTAGTGTTCATCGGCCAGGCGTGCTTCCCACAGGCCCGACGTGCACACGCCGTCAAGATATTGCCCGATCAGCGGCGCCACACGCCACATGCTGAACGCCTTCATCGCGGCCAGCAGGCGAATGCCCGACCGATCGCGCACATCGGCCAGCACCGCCAGATTGCGCCGCAATGCCGCTGCATCGACGACAAACGCGGGGCTGTCGACGCGGTTCAGATCAAACCGGGCGAACGCCCCCGGATCGCCGGCGCGCGTTTCCATCAGAACGCCAGCGGACCGTCGAGTTCCTTCACCTGCCACGGCAGGCCCTGGCTGTTGAGCATGTCCATGAACGGATCGGGATCGAACTGTTCCATGTTGAACACGCCCGCACCGCCCCACACGCCCTGCACCAGCAGCGCCGCACCGATCATCGCCGGCACCCCGGTGGTATAGCTGACCGCCTGGTTGCCGGTTTCGGCATAGGCATCTTCGTGGTCACAGATGTTGTAGATATAGAACGTCTTTTCGACGCCGTCCTTCGAACCGGTGGCAATATCGCCGATATTGGTCTTGCCGCGGGTTGTGGCACCCAGCGACGCCGGTTCGGGCAGCACGGCCTTGAGGAACTGCAGCGGAATGATTTCCTTGCCCTCATAGGTCACCGGATCGATCCGCGTCATGCCGACATTCTGCAGCACGGTCAGGTGGGTGATATAGGCCTCGCCAAAGGTCATCCAGAAACGCGCGCGCTCCATCTCGGGGATGAACCGGGCCAGGCTTTCCAGTTCCTCGTGGTACATCATGTACATCGTCTTGGGGCCGACCGCCTCGAAGTCGAAGGTCTGCTTGGTGCTCATCGCCGGGGTTTCGACGAAATCGCCGTTTTCCCAGTGGCGCGCGGGCGCGGTCACTTCGCGGATGTTGATTTCGGGGTTGAAATTGGTGGCAAAGTGCTGGCCGTGATCGCCGCCGTTGCAATCAAGAATGTCGAGCGTGCGGATCGTATCGAGCTTGTGCTTTTTCAGCCACATCGCAAACACGCTGGTGACGCCCGGGTCAAAGCCCGACCCGAGCAGCGCGGTCAGCCCCGCAGCAGCGAATTTTTCCTGATAGGCCCACTGCCAGTGGTATTCGAATTTCGCCACATCGCGCGGTTCGTAATTGGCGGTGTCCATATAGTTCACGCCTGCAGCCAGGCATGCGTCCATGATCGCCAGATCCTGATAGGGCAGCGCCAGATTGACCACCAGCACGGGCTTGACCGTGTTGAGCAGCGCGGTGGTTGCGGCCACATCGTCGGCATCGATCTGGTAGGTTGCGACATTGATCCCGGTGCGCTGCTTGACCGAGGCGGCAATCGCTTCGCACTTTGACACGGTGCGGCTGGCCAGCGCGATCTCGGTAAAGATGCCCGGATTCATCGCCATCTTGTGAACGGCAACAGAGCCGACGCCGCCAGCGCCGATGACAAGAACCTTGGCCATTGGGGTTTCTCCCGAAACACAGAAATTATGCAGGTGCGCGCGAAATGCGCGCGACAGGTGAATTGCGGCGCGTTTAGAATATCGCGATGACAAACCCAAGCCCCGATTCAACCCCGTCATATTCTCGCGCGCCAGACCGCGCCGGCGTGCTGCGCGCCGCTGCCAAAATCGCCGCACTGCTGCCGCCGACCCCGCTGCTGCCGCTGTCTTTGCCAAGCGGCGAGACCGTGTGGGCCAAAGCGGAGAGCCTGCAACCGGTGGGCGCGTTCAAGATCCGCGGCGCCTGGCACCGCCTGACCGACCTGACCGAAGCAGAGCGCGCGCGCGGCATCGTGGCTGTTTCGAGCGGCAACCACGCGCAAGGCGTAGCCTGGGCCGCGGCCCGCCTTGGCATCGGCGCGCGCATCGTGATGCCGGCCGACGCGCCGCAGGTCAAACTTTCGGCGACGCGTGCGCTGGGCGCCGAGGTCATCCTCTACGACCGGCGCGGCGGAGAATCGCGCGATGCCGTTGCCGCAGCGCTGATCGCGCAATCGGGCGCGATCCTGGTGCACGCGTATGGGGATCCCTGGGTGATCGAGGGCCAGGGCAGCGCCGGGGTGGAAATGGCCGAACAGATGGAGGCCCGCGCCGGTGGCCCGCCCACCCGGATCGTCACGCCGTGCGGCGGCGGCGGCCTGACCGCCGGTCTGATCCTGGCCTGTCCCGAGGCAACCGTGGTGCCGGTCGAACCCGAACATTGGGACGATATCACGCGCAGCCTGGCAAGCGGGCACATCGAAAGCGTGGCACACGATGCGCCTGTCACCGCCTGCGATGCGCTGCAGACCCCGGCGACCTATCCGATCAACTTTGACGTGTTGCGCGCCGCCGGCGTGCAAGGAGTGGCCGTAACCGAAGCCGAAGTGCGCGCCGCGCAACGCTGGGCATTTGATCGCCTGCATCTGGTGATCGAACCGGGCGGCGCGGTCGGCCTTGCCGCGCTGATCGCGGGCAAAGTGCCTGCATGCGGTCGCACGGCGGTGATCCTTTCGGGCGGCAATGTCGATCGCGCCGCCTTTGCCAAAGTGCTGGCCGGGGCCGATTGACGCTGTCATGCGCGCCGATATCAACTGCGGATCATCGCACTGACCCTGATTTGACTTTCGCCGGCGCACTGCGCACAGCGGGCGCAACGATAAAACACAAGGGGTGTGCGATGCGTGGCGATATTCTTGCACCGGCCGCGGTGCTGGTCATCTGGACGCTGGTGATGCTGGTCTGGCTCGCAGCGGTGCGGGTGCCGGCCATTGGCGGTGCCAAGGGGCTGGAAAACGCCAGGCGCGGCGCGCGCGGGCAGGATCTGGAAAACGTTCTGCCGCCCAAAGCCAACTGGCCTGCGCACAATTACACCCATCTGACCGAGCAGCCGACGCTGTTCTATGCCACGATCATGATCCTGGCGCTGACCGGCGCGGGCCGGACCGATATCTTTCTGGCGTGGGGCTATGTGGGGATCCGCGTGGTTCATTCGCTGTGGCAGGTACTGGTCAACGTTATCGCAGTGCGGTTTGCGCTGTTTTTTGCGTCGAGCGCGTGCCTGATGGCACTGGCCATCAGGGCCGCTATCGGCTGTTTTGCGCATTAAGGGGGGATATATGAACCATACTGTTGGAATGCAGATTCTGGGGCCGGTCATCGCGCTGGCCGCATGGACGATGGTGATGTGGTTGTGGATGTATGCCACGCGCATCCCCGCGATCAATCGCCTGCCGCAGCCAGGCACACCCGGGGCCGATCAGGGCTGGACCGCGGCCATGCTCGAAGACATGCTGCCGCGCGAAATCCAGTGGAAGGCGCACAATTACAACCATCTGCACGAAGCGCCGACGGTGTTTTATGCTGTCGCGCTGGTGCTGGCCATGGTGGGCGCAGGCGACGGGCTGAACGCCACATTGGCGTGGAGCTATGTAGCGCTGCGCGTGATCCATTCGATCTGGCAGGCCACTGTCAACAAGGTGATGCCGCGCTTTGCGCTGTTCACGCTGTCAACGCTGGTGCTGATCGCGCTGATCGTGCGCGCGGCGCTGGTGCTTATCTGACGAACAGACTGGCCAGTTCCACATGGGTTGACCAACGGAACTGGCCCACCGCGCGCAGCGCCTCAAGACGATAGCCGCCCGCGATCAGCGTGGCGGCATCGCGCGCCCAGCTGGCCGGGTTGCAACTGACATAGACCACCTGCGGCACGTGCGATGCGGCGATCTGTTCGACCTGTTCGCGCGCACCGGCGCGGGGCGGATCGAGCAGGACCGCGGCGAAACGATCGAGCTCTTCGGTGCGCAGCGGGTTGCGGAACAGATCGCGATGCAGCGTGTGGACCGTACGGCCATGCATGCGCGCTGCGGCCTGGGCCGCCATATGCGCATCGCGCGCGGCCTCAACCGACAGCACTTTGGCGCCCTGTGCCGCCAGCGCAAAGGCAAAGGTGCCCAGCCCTGAAAACAGGTCGGCCACCGTGGCCGCGCCTGCCAGCCAGGCGCGCGCAGCAGCGATCAGCGCCGCTTCGCCATCGGCAGTCGCCTGCAAAAACGCGCCCGGCGGCAGCGAGACCGGGGTGCCGCCCAGCGTCACCGTCAACGGTTCGGGTTCCCACACGGTTTCGGGGCCATAGCCGCTGTCAAGCGTCAGCCGTGCCAGCGCATTGTCGCGCGCGAAATCGAGCAGCGCCTCGGTCGCGGCCAGGCCTTCGGCGGTAAAACCGGTTAGCCCCAGCGCGACACCCTGATCGGCCTGCACCAGGTCGATCTCGACCGACAGCTTGCGATCGGCGCGCGACGCAAGCAGCACGCGCAACGGCGCCACCAGCGCGAACAGCGCGGGCGCCAGCACCGCGCATTCCTTCAGATCGACGATCTTGTGCGAGCCCTGTTCGCGAAACCCGATCACCACCCGCCGTCCGATGGCCTGCGCGTGCAGCGTGGCGCGGCGGCGGCTGTGCGGCGGCGAGACATGCGCGGATGGCATGTCACCCGGTTCGATCCCCTGCCCGCGCGCGCCACCGGCAACCCGGTCGTTGACGAATGCGGCCAGCGCGCGTTCGGACAGGTGCTGCAACTGGCACGACCCGCAGGCGGGAAAATGCCGACACGGTGGCTCGACATGGTCGGGGCCAAAGCTCAGCGTGCCATCGGCCTCAAGCGTGTCGCCGGGGGCGGCAAGCGGCACGTGGCGGCCATCGGCGGTGGCGCCATCGCCCTTTGCAGCGACGCGCACGATCAATCCTGGTGTGTTCACAATGCGGCCCGTAGCGCCGAACGCACCGCGTCTGCAAGGTCGGAAGCGGCAAAGGCCGGACCGGTGCATTCGGCCGCGCGGCCGTGCAGCCACACCCCTTCGCACGCAGCGCGCAGCGGATCGCGTGTCACGGCAAGCCGGCTCGCCACAATCCCGGCCAGCACATCGCCGGTGCCCGCCACCGACAGCCATGGTGACGCGCGCGGGGCAACGATCACCTGCGCTTGCGGTGTGGCAATCACGGTATCGGGCCCCTTGGCCACGACCACGGCACCTGTCGCTTGCGCCAGACGCACCGCCCGGTCGCGTTTGCACCCTGCACCATCCAGCCCGAAGCCGCGTTCCAGCGCGGCCAGTTCGCCCGCGTGCGGCGTCAGCACGCGCGGACATTCGCCTGCCTGCCCCGGGCGCAACAGCATCAATGCATCGGCATCGATCACCAGCGGATGCCCGGCGGCCAGCGCCGCATTCAGCCGTTCGCGCGCCACCGCATCGCGGCCCAGCCCCGGCCCCACGAGCACCGCGGCAATCCGCGCATCGCCCAGCGCGTGCGCAGGATCATCGCGCAGCACCACCAGATCGGGCGGCACCGCGCCGGGATCGGTTTGTGCGATCAACCGCACATAGCCGGCACCCGCATGACGCGCGGCCAGCGCCGACAGCAGGGCCGCGCCGGGCATGGCGCCGCCCACGATCGCCAGCAAGCCACGAAGATACTTGTGTGCATTGGCGGCGGGCGGCGCCACATCCGCCATCGGCAGCACCGTCGCCGCGCCGGATATGGCCGCAGCCCCGATATCGACCAGCCGCAGCGCCCCGCTCAGCGCCGCCGCCGGCATCGCAAAGTGCGCATGTTTCCACGCACCCAGCGCGATCGTAAGATCAAAGCCGGGCAGGCCGGGATTGAGCACCGCACCGCTGTCGCTGTCGACCCCGCTGGGCAGATCGATTGCAACGCGGCGCTGGTGCACCGCCATCAGCCCGGTCAAAAGCGCAAACCAGTCGTCGGCAACCGCGCGGGTCAGCCCACTGCCGAACAGCGCATCGACCAGCACCTCGCCATCGGGCAGCGTGGCGGGAACGCCGTCAAGCACCACGCCTGCAAACGACGCGCGCGCATGGATCGCGGCCGGCGTGCGCGGGCCAATCGGGGCGATCACCGTGACCGGCACCCCACGTTCCAGCAGATGCCGCGCGATCACATACCCGTCACCGCCGTTGTTGCCGGGCCCGCACAGCACGGTCACCTTGCGTCCGGCGCACATCCGGTGGACCAGTGCGCCTGCGCCATGGCCCGCCTGTTCCATCAGGCTTTCGACCGATGCACCTGCATCGATCAGCCCCTGTTCGGCCGCGCGCATCGCCGCAACCGTCAGGACCTGCGACAGATTGCGATCACTGGATCGGGCCATTGGTGCGCCTCATGTTCGCAGGAAAGCGATAGCGGTCATGCCCCAGCGCAACCTGCAACCGCCCGTCGGCGATCCGGCTGGTCAGGGCCGGGGCCGCACCATCGTCGGCAATCAGAACACGTTGGTCGTCGACCAGGCGCAATCGGCGAAATCCGCCATCGGGCCGATGCACCACCACCAGATCACCGGCCTGTTCAACCCGGCATCGCGCAACAAATACACCTGTCCCGTCCAGCGCACAATCGATCGGGTGCATGGCCGGCTCGGGATCGCCCGCCTGGCGACCACACCCCGCCAGCAGCAGCGCGATCAGCATCAGGGATTTGCGCATCGGCCAATCCTCCGGCGCATTGGCCGGCAGGTCGGGCATCAGCGTGGTTTCAGCTGCGTTACATCGCGTACGGCGCCGCGCGCGGCGCTGGTGGTCATCGCGGCATAGGCTTGCAGCGCCACCGACACTTTGCGCGGGCGTGGCTTGGTCGGGGCCCAGGCCTGGGCGCCTTTGGCCTCCATCGCCGCGCGGCGCGCGGCCAGCACATGGTCGGCGACATCGAGGTGGATCGCGCGACTGTGAATATCGATCGTGATCCTGTCGCCGTTTTCAACCAGGCCGATCGTACCGCCTTCGGCGGCTTCGGGCGAGACATGGCCGATCGACAGACCCGAGGTGCCTCCCGAAAAGCGCCCGTCGGTGATCAGCGCACAGACTTTGCCAAGGCCTTTCGACTTGATATAGCTGGTGGGGTACAGCATTTCCTGCATGCCCGGCCCGCCGCGCGGCCCTTCATAGCGGATCACCACGACGTCACCTGCGGCGACCTGCCCGGTCAGAATGCCGGTCACCGCGGCATCCTGGCTTTCGAACACGACCGCCGGGCCGGCGAAGGTCAGGATGCTTTCATCGACGCCGGCGGTTTTGACGATGCAGCCATCGGCGGCGATATTGCCGCTGAGCACGGCCAGCCCGCCATCCTTGGAAAAGGCGTGCTCAACGCTGCGGATCACGCCGTGTTCGCGATCGAGATCGAGTTCGGCCCAACGCCGGTTCTGGCTGAAAGCGACCTGTGTGGGAACACCACCGGGTGCGGCCCGGAAAAATTCCTGCACCGCCGGCGACGTGGTGCGCCCGATATCCCATTGCGCCAGTGCATCGGCCATGGTGCGGCTGTGTACGGTGGGCAGATCGGTGCGGATCAGCCCGCCGCGTTCAAGTTCGCCCAGGATCGCCATGATGCCGCCTGCACGGTGGACATCTTCCATATGCACGTCGGACTTGGCCGGAGCGACCTTGGCCAGACAGGGCACGCGGCGCGACAGGCGGTCGATATCGGTCATGGTGAAATCGACCCCGGCTTCGTGCGCAGCCGCCAGCAGATGCAGCACCGTGTTGGTCGATCCGCCCATCGCGATATCCAGGCTCATCGCGTTTTCAAATGCGGCAAAGCCTGCGATCGTGCGCGGCAGGGCATCGGCATCGTCCTGTTCGTACCAGCGCCGCGCCAGATCGACGATCACGTGGCCGGCCTGGCGGAACAGGCGTTCGCGATCGGCATGGGTGGCCAGCACCGAACCATTGCCCGGCAGGCTGAGCCCCAGCGCCTCGGTCAGGCAATTCATCGAATTGGCGGTAAACATGCCGCTGCATGAACCGCACGTCGGGCAGGCCGAACGTTCGATCGATTGCACTTCCTCGTCGGTATAGCTGTCGTCGGCGGCGGCCACCATCGCATCGACCAGATCGAGCGCGGTTTCCTTGCCGCGCAGCACGACTTTTCCGGCCTCCATCGGGCCGCCCGATACGAACACCACCGGAATGTTGATACGCAACGCCGCCATCAGCATGCCTGGCGTGATCTTGTCACAGTTGGAAATGCACACCATCGCGTCGGCGCAATGGGCATTGACCATATATTCCACGCTGTCGGCGATCAGATCGCGGCTGGGCAGCGAATACAGCATGCCATCATGGCCCATGGCGATGCCGTCATCGACCGCGATCGTGTTGAATTCCTTGGCCACGCCGCCCGCCGCCTCGATCTCGCGCGCGACCAGCTGCCCCAGATCCTTCAGATGCACATGGCCGGGCACGAACTGGGTAAAGGAATTGACCACTGCGATGATCGGCTTGCCAAAATCGCTGTCCTTCATTCCCGTCGCCCGCCACAGGCCGCGCGCGCCTGCCATATTGCGGCCGTGGGTGGTGGTGCGTGAACGATAGGGGGGCATTGGGGCAACTCCGAAACGCTTTGATCGCGCCTCCTAGCCGAGCCGCGCTGCAAAATCGAAAGTATAATTTGCGACGATCACCCCAGCCGATCCGCCACCGCACGCACCATGCGCTCCAGCCGGTCGGCCCATTGCGCCTGGCCCGCGGCATCGCCGATCAGATCCTGGCGCACTTCGACCCCGACATAGGCAATGCCGCGTGCCTCGGCATGGCGGTCCATCGTCGCGTTCAGCAGCGCGCCCGAATAGGGCTGCTGATCACCCACGACCAGCCCGGGTTCATGCCGCAACCAGTCGAGCGCCAGTGCTGCGCCGCGGCGATCCTGGTTGTACAAAATGCCGATATGCCACGGACGTTGCTCGTCCGGACGGCTCGCCAGACGCGGGGTAAAACTGTGCAGCGACAGGATCAACGCAGGCTGCATCCGGTCGATCAGATCGGTCAGCGCGGCGTGGTAAGGGCGATGAAACCGGTCAAGCCGCGCCTGACGCCCCGCATGGTCGAGCGCATTGCCGGCAATGGCGTGGCCATCGCTGGCGACAGGCGCCACGCCCGGTTCCTGTTCCTCGCGGTTGAAATCGCACACCAGGCGGCTGACATTGCCGAGAAACGCGGCAAACCCGGGGCGCTGTACCAGCAATTCGGCAATGCCAGCCACGCCGATGTCGATCGCGATATGCGCGTGGAGCAACGCCGGATCGATCCCCAGATCGATATCGGCGGGCACCCGGGCAGAGGCATGGTCGGCCTCGATCAGAATGCCGCCGGGCGCGATATCGCCGATGATCCGGAACGCTTCGTTCATCGCAGGGCTCCGCTCATGGTCCACCACTGCGGATGGTCCGCAGCAATCGCCCGGGCCGCGCGGTCGCGCGCCGGGGCGTGATCGTAAAGCGCAAAGCAGGTCGCGCCCGATCCCGACATGCGGGTCAGGCGCGCGCCGGTCTGGCGCAACGCCGCCAGCACCTCACCAATCGCGGGCACCAGCGCGATCGCCGGTGGCTCAAGATCGTTGCGCGCATCGCCCCACTGCGCCGGATCGAGCGGCCCCCGGTCGATGCCGTCCCACTGCCGGAACACCGGGCCTGTCGGGCAGGCAACCAGGGGATTGACCAGCAGGACCGGCGCGCCGACCAGGCCCGGGATATCGCAATCGACCAGCCGATCACCCACCCCGCTGCCAAACCGGGTGCGCGATACGCAACACGCCGGCACATCCGCGCCCAGATCCGCGCAATAGTCGAACATCCGCACCGTGACCCGGTCGGGCCCCCAGATGCGATCGGCAAGCCGCAGCGCTGCCGCCGCATCGGCCGATCCGCCACCGATGCCCGATGCAATCGGCAGATGCTTGTCGAGCGTAAACGCCAGGCCGGTGGTGATACCGTTGTGCCGGGCCATCAGGCGCGCGGCACGCAGCACCAGATTGTCGGGCTCGTTGGCCAGATCGCCTGCGAACGGGCCGGTTACGGTGAGCGAAAACGTGTCGGCCTCGCGCGCGGTCAGCGTGTCGCCGGCGTCGACAAAGGCAAACAGCGTTTCGAGATCGTGATAGCCATCGGCGCGCCGCCCGCGCACATGCAGCGCAAGGTTGATCTTGGCATAGGCGGTTTCAAGATCCTGCCCGCCCCGCAGAGGGGGATCACCGGAAGGGTGGAGGGGGTTTGCCGCTGGGCGCATCCTTGGGTCCATGTCGCCTGTCTCAGTCGCCCCGGGCTATCCGCCTTGACGATAGTACCCGGGGCACCGCCCCTCTACCATGCAGCGCATGGTCCCCCTCCCCGTTTCGGTGAGGATCTGAATGGTCACATATTGGGATAATTCGGCCCGCCGCCGCCCTCGGGCGTGACCCAGGTGATGTTCTGGGTCTTGTCCTTGATATCGCAGGTCTTGCAGTGCACGCAGTTCTGCGCGTTGATCTGCAGGCGCGGGTCACCGTTTTCGGCGGTCACGAATTCATAGACCCCGGCCGGGCAGAAGCGCGCTTCGGGCCCGGCATAAAGCTTCAGGTTCACCTCCACCGGCACCGCGGGATCGGCCAGCACCAAATGGCACGGCTGGTCTTCCTCGTGATTGGTATAGGAATAGGCGACATTGGTCAGCCGGTCGAAGCTGATGACGCCGTCGGGCTTGGGATAGTCGATCGGGCGATAGAGATCGGCACGCATCGTTGCCTCGGCATCGGTGTGATGCACCATCGGCTTGAACGGGTTGATCCGCAGCACCCGCGCCCACATGTCGGCGCCCGCCAGCACGGTGCCCAGCGACCCGCCGAATTTGGCGACCAGCGGCTGCGCGTTCTGGACCATCTTGAGCTCTTTGGCGATCCAGCTTTCGCGCACTGCGCTGTCGTATTCCATCAGCGCATCGTGTTCACGCCCCCCGGCGATCGCGGCCGCGATCGCTTCGGCGGCGAGCATCCCCGATTTCATCGCGGTGTGGCTGCCCTTGATCCGCGGCACATTGACGAAGCCCGCCGAACACCCGATCAGCGCGCCGCCCGGAAACGCCAGCTGCGGCACCGACTGCCAGCCGCCCTCGTTGATTGCGCGCGCGCCATACGATACGCGGCGCCCGCCTTCGAGAATGGCGCGTATTTCCGGGTGCTGTTTCCAGCGCTGGAACTCTTCGTACGGATAGACGTAGGGGTTGGCATAATCGAGCGCGGTCACAAACCCCAGCGCAACCTGGTTGTTGGCCTGGTGATACAGGAACCCGCCGCCCCACGACTGCGATTCCGACAGCGGCCAGCCCTGGGTGTGCAGCACCCGGCCCGGCACATGTTTGGCCGGATCGATGTCCCACAGTTCCTTGATACCGATGCCATAAACCTGCGGCTGGCAATCGCGTTCAAGGTCGAAATGCGCCTTCAACTGCTTGGTCAGGCTGCCGCGCGCGCCTTCGGCAAACAGCGTGTATTTCGCGTGCAGCTCCATACCCGGCTGATAATCGGACTTTTTCGAGCCATCCTTGGCAATGCCCATGTCGCCGGTGGCCACGCCCATCACCGCGCCTTTGTCATCATACAGCACTTCGGCTGCGGCAAAGCCGGGGAACACTTCGACACCCAGTTCGCCCGCCTGTTCGGCCAGCCAGCGGCACAGATTGCCAAGGCTGCCGGTATACGTGCCATGGTTCGACATGAACGGCGGCATCGGCCAGTGCGGGATCGCATATTTGCCGGTTTTGGTCAGCACCCAGTGCCAGTTGTCGGTAACCGGGGTGTCGGCCAGCGAACAGCCCATGGTGCGCCATTCGGGCAGCAATTCATCGAGCGCGCGCGGATCGACCACCGCGCCTGACAGGATATGCGCGCCGATTTCCGACCCTTTTTCAAGCACGCAGACGCTGAGTTCAGGATTGACCTGTTTCAGCCGGATCGCTGCCCCCAGCCCCGCCGGTCCACCACCGACGATGACAACGTCATAGGGCATTGATTCGCGTTCGCTCATTATGCGCTCCGTCTTCGTGCAACGCGCCCACCTGCCCCGGCGACAAGCTTAACCGCGTGATTGATTTGCGCGTCAGCCTTGAAAGCTGTCTCGACCAAGGTCAATAGCAGTTGCATGGTTCCATCCAATTCACAATTTCCCGCCGGTGCAGACGGCCTGCCCGGTGTGCCGCTGGCGCAGGCCTTAGACGCCGCGCTGGGCTGGTGGCGCGAGGCCGGGGTGGATGGCGATTGGCTGGACACGCCGCAGGACTGGCTGGCCAAGACCAAGCCTGTCGCAAAGACGAACGCAGCACCCGCGCCCGAGCCCGAGGCGAAAGTCCTGATCGGCGGGGGGCATGCCGCATGGCCGCGCGATCTGCCGGCGTTTTGCGCCTGGTGGATGGAACACCCCGATCTTGCCCCCGATGGCGCGTTGCGCGTGCCGCCTGCGGGCCCGCATGCCCCCGCGTTGATGATCGTGGTGCCGATGCCCGAGGCCGAAGACAACGAAACCCTGCTGTCGGCCAAGGGCGGGCGGCTGCTCGACGGGTTCCTTGGCGCGGCAGGCCTGTCGCGCGCGCAGGTCTATTGCGCGGCGGCACTGCCTGCGCGAATCAGCGCGCCCGACTGGTCTGCACTGGCCGAAGCGGGTCTGGGTGAACTGTTGGCGCACCATATCGCGCTGGTCCGTCCGCAACGCCTGATGCTGTTTGGCCAGAACGGCATTTCAACGCTTCTGGGCAACGCTTTGACGAATAATTCCACGCATTTACAACCGATCAACCATGATGATCCCATGATCCCCGCGCTACCTGCCTATGATCTTGAAGCGATCGTGGCACGGCCGGCGCTCAAGGCCGGGCTATGGAGCCGGTGGCTGGACTGGATGCCCGCGTGACCGATCAGGGAAACAGGAATTGCAGTGCCAGTGATCGCAAGCATGGCGCCAGACGTGACCGGGGCATCGGCATGACCCGCACCAGGGTTTTGCGTGCGCCGGTGCTGGCGCTGGGTGCGCTGCTGGCGCTGGGCCAGGCATTGCCGGCGCGCGCGAGTTCGGCCGCTGCCGACTATTTCCGCAGCCGCGCCGATCGCACCGCGGTGCCCACGCTGCTGACCCAGGATGATCGCGACTATTACCGACAGGTTTTTTCCGCGCTGTCAAAACAGGACTGGACGACCACGCGCCAGTTGCTCGACAAGCGGCCCGACGGCCTGTTGCACCCGGTGGCGCGCGCGCAATTTTACCTGGCCGCCGGATCACCGCATGCCGAACTGGCCGACCTGACCGACCTGATTGCCAAGGCGCCCGATCTGCCGTGGTCCGACGCATTGGCGCGGCTGGCGATCAAGCGCGGGGCCACCGTGCTTCCCTCTGCCCTGCCCGATGCGCAGCAGCTGTTTGCGCAGCCCGCCATGGCACGGCGCGCCAAACCGCACCGCACTGCCGATGGCACGATGCCCGATGCCATCGCCAACGGGATCGATCTGCGGATCAAGGCCAACGATCCGGCCGGCGCGCGGCTGCTGCTCGATGGTGTCGATGCCACGTTGTCGAGCGACGCCCGCGCCGAATGGCGACAGAAGATCGCCTGGGCATTTTATATCAACAATGATGATGCCACTGCGCGCACCATCGCCCAGTCCGCCTTTGACGGCGGTAGCGGCCCCTGGGTGGCCGAGGCGATGTGGACCGCCGGCCTCGCCGCATGGCGGCTGAACGATTATCCTGCGGCCGCCGAAACCTTTGCGCGCGCCGCCGGAATGACCCAAAACCCCGAATTGGGATCGGCGGCAAATTACTGGGCATCGCGCGCCTGGCTGCGCGCGCGCCAGCCCGAACGCGTGACCGCGTCACTGCGCGCCGCTGCGGCACAGCATGACACGCTGTATGGCATGCTGGCCGCCGAAGCGCTGGGTTTGCGCGAAACAGCGGCAACCGCAGCACCCGATTTCAGCAACGATGACTGGCAGAAACTGCGCAATATCGCCAACGTCCGACTGGCGGTGCAACTGGCAGAGATCGGCGCCGACGGCCTGGCCGACCAGGTGCTGCGCCATCAGGCGCGGATCGGTGATCCAGCGCTATATGCCCCTTTGTCGCGGCTGGCCCGCGATCTGGGTCTGCCCGCGACGCAGCTGTGGATGGCCAACAATGCGCCGGCCGGCGCGCACGCCGATGATGCGGCACGGTTCCCCGCACCCAAATGGGTGCCGGCCAATGGCTGGAAGGTGGACCCGGCGCTGTTGTTTGCGCATGCGCTGCAGGAATCAAATTTCCGCACCGAAGTCACCAGCCCGGCGGGCGCGCGCGGCTTGATGCAGGTGCTGCCGGGCACCGCACGGCTGTTGACCCGGGTCGATCCGGCGATGGAAGGCCGCGACCGGCAGCTTGAACTGCCCGATGTCAATCTGGCCTTCGGGCAGACATATCTGACCGTGCTGCGCGACAAGCCCGCGACGCAGGGCCTGCTGCCCAAAGTCATCGCCGCCTACAACGCCGGGCCGATGCCGATCGACCGGTGGAACACCCAGATCCGCGATCATGGCGATCCGCTGCTGTGGATGGAATCGATTCCCTATTGGGAAACACGCGGCTATGTCGCCGCGGTGATGCGCAATTACTGGATGTATGAACGCCAGGCCGGTGGCCCTTCGGAAAGCCGGATGGGTCTGGTCCAGGTGATGTGGCCGCGGTTTCCGGGGCTTGGCGGCGCGTCGAGCATAAGGCTGGCTGCGCGTGGCGATTGATCCGACCCGCGAATTCAAACCGATCCAGATCGCGCTTCTGACTGTATCGGACACGCGCGGCCCCGACGAGGACAGCTCGGGCGATATCCTGGCTGAACGGATCAAGGCCAAGGGCCATCACCTGGTCACGCGCGCCATCGAAAAGGACGATGCCGGGCGTATTGCATCGCGCCTCAACAACTGGATCGACGATCGCGGGATCGATGCGGTAGTCATCACCGGCGGCACCGGGCTGACCGGCCGCGATGTCACGCCCGAAGCGCTTGACCGGGTCAAAACGCGCGACATTCCGGGTTTTGGCGAACTGTTCCGCTGGATCAGCTATCAAACCATCGGCACGTCGACGATCCAGTCGCGGGCATGCGCGGTGGTGGCGCGGGGCACCTATATCTTTGCGCTGCCCGGATCGAACGGCGCGGTCAGGGATGGCTGGGACCGCATTCTCGACGAACAGCTCGACAGCCGCAACCGCCCCTGCAATTTCGTCGAACTGATGCCGCGCCTGCTGGAAAAATAACGTCCGCACAGGACCCTTTTCCTTGCAGGCCGCTTGTCACCGTGCGACAGGCACGTCAGCGCTTGGCGCCCGTGCACGCAAGTGCCGTCCTGAAATTGCCAAGACCGCGCGCTATTTTCGCTTTGGCGATCCCCCTTCCCCCTCAAACGCCCGAGGCACCCATGTCCGAACCCGAAGAAAAATCCCTGCTCGAAGAAAATGCCAAGTTCCTCAAGGAATTTGCCGAAGATGGCCTTGACCTGACCCAGGTCCGCTCGGTCGAATTCGCGCATGTCTTCGAAAATGCCGAAGACGCCGACGTGTTTGCCGAAGCCGCTGTCAGCGAAGAAGCCAGCGTCGACATTCTCGAGCCCGAAGAAGACGGCGATCCATGGGAAGTGGCCGTGACCATCGACCTGGTGCCCACCGCCGAAGCGATCAGCGCGCATGAAGAACGCCTTGATGCGCTGGCGCAAAAGCACAACGGCGAATCCGATGGCTGGGGCATCTACGACGACGAGTGACGCCACCGTCGATACCCTGTCAGGGGTGACGTATCAAAACGGCGCGGCCCCCGAGGGTCGCGCCGTTTTTCGTGTGTGCAGATGCGCGGCGCGACCGCCATGCCGCGTCGAGCATGTCGCAGCATGGCAAGCCGCGCGGTTCAGAAGCGCAGACGTGCGCCGATCGTGCCGTTGGCCGTATCGCGGCGCGCGCTGATCGTGCCGCCAAGATCGCCGAAGAATTCGATTCCGTGGCTGGTGCGTGACACAAATCCCAGCTTGCTGACCAGCGCGGTGCGCGATGGATCGATCGCAGCCGCGGTGAAATCGGTGCCCGACACGGTGGCCAGATTGCCCACCACCGCGCGATCGAGCTGGCCAAATCGTTCATCCAGGCCGATTTCCAGATGCGGCGTAAACCGCACAGTGGCCGAGACGTAGTCCTTTTGGTACCGCGCGCCCAAAACCGCATGACCGTCGCTTCGCGATTGCTGGGCAATCGCGAAATCGACCGCACCCAGCCCGCTTTCGAGCGCCGCGTTACGGGTCTGGTGAGTCCAGCGCAGTTCACCAAACGCAGTGACCGTGGTGTTTGCCAGCGGCGCGGACAGGCGCAATGCCGTGCCAAACCCGCGCCCGTTGAAGCGCGCCGTCGCGGTGCCGGCACCTTGTGAATCGCGGCTGACATGGTTTGTCGTCGAGCTTGAGAAACCGTCGGCATCCAGCGACAACGAACCCAGCCGCACGTTGGTGTAGACGCCAAAATCGTACTGATCGAGTTTGGCGCTGGCCGTATAACCCGATGAGCTGGTCGAATTGTGCACCCAGCCCAACGATATGCCGGCGGTAACACCATCGGCAATGATCCGGTCCAGGCCCGCAACCAGGCCGCCGCGTGTATCGCTGAAACCGCCGGTTGCCGCATTGCTCGACGTATGACCGGCGCTGCCCAGTGCTTTCATCCAGACGCCATCAGAGGTGCACACCGCAGCGCTGCCTGCATCCGACATGCCGGCGCAGTCGGCACGATGGCTCAGCACGGCCTGCGCATAGCCGTCCGCAACATCGAGCATCGACGACATGGCATCGCCATAGACCGAAGCGGTCAGCGTCGATGCCAGCACCAGATCCACCTCGGTGGCCGCAGGCGTGTAGGACAGTCCATAAACCATGCCTGCCGGCGCGGTTCCGCTGAAGGTCAGGTCGCCAAAGCTGCCCGTGACCGACGCTGCGGTCAGGATCGGGAACACATGCGTGGTGTAGGAACCCTGATCCAGCGTCACCACGACATGTCCCGCCAGCGCGGCGGTGCCGGTTACCTGCAGCAGCGACGCCTGCGTGGGCGAGATCTCGATGGCCAGCGTCGAACTGGCGCTCTGGTAATACGATCCGACGACAAGCGTGCCGATCGAACCGCCCGGGCGAACGGTGCCGCCCGCCGCATTGACCACCGCGCCAAGGATCGTCCCATGGCCCGACAAGGTGCCCGATGCGCCAACCGATACCCCGCCCGACGATGCATTGAGCACCGCACCCGGCGTCGCCGCATCGCCAACGATCAGATTGCCCGCGGTGATCGTTACACGACCGGTCAGCGTGTCGTTGCCCAGCAACACCACGGTGCCGCCGCCAAGCTGGGTCAACCCGCCGCTGCCCGCGATAGTGCCGCTGATCGTTACCGTATCGCTGCGGTTGAACACCAGCGTCCCGCTGTCGGCAAAGTTGCCCGCCACCGAACCCGATGTGCTGCCATTGCCGATCTGCAAGGTCCCCGCAGGCGCAATCGTGGTCAGCCCGGCATAGGTGTTGGTGCCGGTCAGGACTTGCGTGCCGCCCGTGATCGTCAGGCCACCCGCGCCTGCAATCACGCCGCTGAAGCTGCCGCTGCCCGACACCGACAACGTCTTGCCGCCCAGCGCAACACTGCCCGAACCATTGAGGCCGGCCACGCTTGCCCCGCCGCCGCTGGTATTGGAAATGTCGAAAATGCCATTGTCGGTCACCACCGAATGGGCGATCGATCCCGCGCCGGTCAGCGCCAGCGTACCACCAACGATCTGGGTTGCGCCTGTGTAGGTGTTGGCACCCGACAGCGTCGTGACGCCCGCGTTCTGCTGCACCGCGCCCGCTCCTGCCAGCACCGCCGAAACCGTGCTGCCGTTCAGGCTGAACACACCGCTGCTGATCAGTGTGCCGTTCTGCAGCGTGCCACCAATCATCGTCAGGCCGCCATTTTGCGTCTGGCTGGTCTGGCCAAGATCGAGCACCGCGCCGGTCGCAATCGCGGTAACACCCGTAGTGGCGCCCAGCGTGCCGCCGGGTGCAATCTGGAGTGTACCAGCGTTGACCTGCGTTCCACCAGCATAGGTATTGGGCCCCGACAGCGTGGTCACGCCGGCGGTCTGCACCACCGAGCCCGACCCCGCCAGCACCGCCGAAACCGAACCGCCGCCCAGATTGAACACACCGCTGCTGATCAGTGTGCCGTTCTGCAGCGTGCCCCCGGTCAGGTTCAATCCGCCATCCTGCGTCTGGCTGACGCCGCCAAGATCCACCACATCGGCAACCACCAGCGCGGATTGGGCATGGGCAGTGGCCGAAACAGCCAGCATGCCGGCAAAAGCGGTACACGCGACAAGGCGCGACTTGAACGACGGTGACATGGACAACCCCAGCAAACAGAATTTTGGAATGATAAAATGTATTACTGGGCGCGTGGTAATATCCCGGTTGAATAGGTGCAACAAGTTTGCACACATTACCCGTATACGTAATTTACCTTATTTAACAAATTGCGACTGCCGCAAAAAATCGATCGTCCACCCAAAACCATTCTAATGGTTAAATTGTGGTTATTTCCAGAATTTCGGGTTTACCAATTCAAATATTCAGTAATAGTGATTTTCGTAGCGGCGAGAATTTTGTTATTTTGACTACTTCGGTTCGGCCCTTAACGGGTTTGAGAGGGGTCGGTTCGAGATGTCGCCTGGAAAGGACATGCGCGCCAGAACGTTTCCCGGCGCCGATTTTACCAATGGCACGCCGCCTATGCTCCCGCTATGTTCTAGTGATGAAACCAGTCAGGGGCAGAGGCGCAGTCACCAACCGCGACAGCGGGCGTTTCGGCCTGCCCGCACGATCGGCCGATGGCGACTGGCTGGATTCGGTGGTGGCGATCGACGGGCCCGCACCGCGTCTGCGCACCCAGGTCCAGACTATCGCCGCGCGCACGATCCTGTCGCGCAACGCATCGCCCGACATTCCGTTCGACCGATCGATCAACGCCTATGCCGGGTGCGAACACGGCTGCATCTATTGCTACGCGCGGCCCACCCACGCCTTTCACGATCTGTCGCCGGGGATCGATTTCGAAACCCGGCTGTTTGCCAAGCCCGATGCCGCCAAATTGCTGCGACGCGAACTGGCGGCAAAAACCTATGCCCCAGCGCCGATTGCCATGGGCACCAACACCGACCCGTACCAACCGATCGAGCGCACCTACCGCCTGACCCGGCAGATTCTCGAGGTCTGTGCCGAGCTGCGCCATCCGGTAACGATCACCACCAAATCGGCGCGCGTGCTCGATGATATCGACCTGCTGGCCGACATGGCGCGCGACAATCTGGTGGCCGTGGCGATTTCGGTCACCACTCTGGATGCGCGTCTGTCGGCCACACTGGAACCGCGCGCCTCGACGCCGGAAAACCGTCTGGCCGCAATCGCGCGCCTGGCCGAAGCGGGGGTGCATGTCGGCGTCAACGTGTCACCGATCATCCCGGCGATCACCGACGAATGGATCGAGGCAATCCTGGCGCGTGCCGGGGCGGCGGGTGCGCAATCAGCCAGCTGGATCGCGGTCCGCCTGCCGCACGAAGTGGCGCCACTGTTTCGCGAATGGCTTCAGGCCCATTTCCCCGACCGCGCCGACAAGGTCATGGCAACAATCCGGTCGTTGCGCGGCGGCCGCGACAACGATCCGGCATTCTTTACGCGCATGAAGCCGCAGGGCGTCTGGGCCGATCTGATCCGAACCCGGTTTCGCATCGCCCGCAAACGCGCCGGCATTCCACAGCTGCGCCCCAATCTGGATTGCAGCCGGTTCCGCCGGCCCGCGCCTGACGGGCAATTGACGCTGTTCTAGGGTTCGGACCCTAGCTCCACGGGTGGAATGCAGGATCAGATCATGCGCGCCAGCGGTAATCGCGAAACCTGTCGCGCAGGTCCTTTTTGCTGATCTTGCCGGTGCCGGTGTGGGGCAATTCGTCAACGAAAACGACTTCGTCGGGCACCCACCACTTCGCCACGTGAAGCCCGAGATATTCGCGCAAGTCCGCCTCGGCCACTTCGCAGTCGGGCTTGCGCACAACCACCAGCAATGGGCGTTCGTCCCACTTGGGGTGATGGATGCCGATTGCCGCGGCCTCTGCCACGCCGAAATGCCCGACCGCGGCGTTTTCCAGTTCGACCGAACTGATCCATTCGCCGCCCGACTTGATCACGTCCTTGGTCCGGTCGGTCAGTTGCAGCGTGCCATCGGGATGGATCACCGCAACATCGCCGGTGTCGAACCAGCCTTCGGCATCAACCGCATCGCTGTGCGCCTTGAAATAGCGCTTGACCACCCATGGCCCCCGCACCTGCAACGCGCCCGACGTCGTGCCATCGCGCGGCAGCACCACGGTCGGATCGCCCAGATCGACACAGCGCAGTTCAACGCCAAACGGCGGGCGGCCCTGCATCGCCTTGACCGTCACCTGTTCGTCGAACGACAATTCGTCCCAATTCCAGGTTTCTGCGCCGGTCGTGCCGATTGGCGATGTTTCGGTCATGCCCCAGGCATGCGCAACGCGAATGCCCTGTTTCATGAAGCGTTCGACCATCGATCGCGGCATCGCCGATCCGCCGCAGACCACTTGCGTCAGGCTGGCGGGAATGGGTGAACCGGCCGCCTCCAGATGTTGCAACATGCCCAGCCATACCGTCGGCACACCGGCCGCCGCGGTCACCTTTTCGCGCTCGAACAGATCGCACAGCACCGCCGGGTCGTTGACCGCCGAATAGACGAATTTGGCCCCTGCGGCGGCGCCTGCCCAGGGCGTGCCCCAGCTGGCGGCGTGGAACATCGGCACAATCGGCATCATCACCGTGCGCGCGTCGAGCGAAAACACCGGCACGGTTAGCCCGCACAGCGCGTGCAGCACGGTCGAACGGTGTTCATACAGCACACCTTTGGGGTTGCCGGTGGTGCCACTGGTATAGCACAGCATGCACGGATCGCGTTCGTCGCCGTCGGCCCACTGCGTCACGCCGTCGTGCGCGCCGATCCAGTCTTCGAAATGGATCGCCGGTTCGGCGCTGTCGAAACAGATGTAATGTTCAATCGTCGGCCAGCGGTCCTTCATCCGCGCGACGATCGGCGCCCATTGCCGGTCAAACAGCAGCACCCGGTCTTCGGCGTGGTTGACAATGTAGTCCAGCTGATCGTCAAACAGACGCGGGTTGATCGTGTGGAGAATGCCGCCCACGCCCACCGCGCCGTACCAGCTGACCAGATGGCGGTGGTGGTTCATCGCCAGCGTGGCGATGCGATCGCCCGGTTTCACCCCGATCGCACGCAGCGCCTGCGTCATGCGCAGCGCATCATGCCGTACCCCGGCCCAGTTGGTGCGGCTTTCGCTGCCATCGGCCCAGCGCGACACGATTTCGCGCGTGGCGTGTTCGCGCCCGGCGTGGTCGATCAGCGCGGTCACGCGCAACGCCCAGTCCTGCATCCCGCCCAGCAGCATCATCCCATTTCCCTGTTATCGTTATTCGACGAGCCGCAGATGTCGGTCGGGCCGCGCCGTCAGAACCACATTGGCAAGACCCTCGATCGGAATCAACCGCTCGATCACTTCGCTGTCGAGCCGGAAATTCTGCCCCAAAAGCGCCCAGGGCTCGCGCCCGCGCCCGGTGCGCAGATGCACCCGCACTTCGCCCTTGGCCTCGGGCGCACGCGGCAACAGCATGGCAAGGTCGGCCACCGCGCCTGCCTGCAACACTTCGCATTCGAGCACCATCCGCGCCGCGCTGGTGACCGAGGCCAGCGGGCGCGCGCCGCGCACTGTCACCCGCGGCGCTTCGTCCGCCGAAGGCCGATCCAGTTCCACTGTCAGCAGCACGCACGTGCCCTCGCGCGCCCACTGCACGAATTGATCGACCAGCGCTTCTTCAAAACACGATGCGGAAAACAGCCCGCTGGTGTCGGAAAAGTCGGCCATGACAAAGTCCTTGCCGCGTTTGGTCTTGCGCTTCTGCACGCCCTCGACCATCGCCGCCATCACCGCGCCGGTACGCCCCACCGACGTGCCACCTGCGGCCATCAGCCCGGAATAGCTGCGCGCCCCGTTGGCGCTGGCAATGGCGCGGTATTCCTCGACCGGATGCGCAGCGAAATAGAAGCCGAAGTTTTCGCGTTCCGCGGCCATCTGTTCGGCGCGGGTCCAGGGCTTGGTCTCGGTCAGGCGGATCGCCTGGGTGTCATGTTCATCGCCGCCGAACAACCCGCCCTGCCCCGATGTGCGCGCGCGCGCCGCCTCATCGGCCACCGCCATCAGCAGTTCGGCATTGGCGATCAGCTTGGCCCGATTGGGGTCCAGCCCGTCAAGCGCACCGCCGGCGGCCAGCGCCTCGAGCTGGCGCCGGTTCATCGCCCCTGCGGGCACGCGGCGAAACAGGTCGTCCAGCGACGCAAACGCGCCGTTTGCCTCTCGCTCGGCGACGATTGCATCCATCGCCTTTTCGCCGACATTGCGCAGCCCCGCCAATGCATAGCGTACGGCATAGGATTCCTCGGTGCGCTCCACCGAAAATTCGGCTTCGGACCGGTTGATGTCGGGCCCGGCCAGCGCCACCCCGTTGCGCCGCATATCGTCGACATAAACGTTCAGCTTTTCCGACTGATGCATGTCGAAGCACATCGATGCGGCATAGAATTCGTGCGGATAATGCGTTTTGAGCCACGCGGTCTGATAGGCAAGCAGCGCATAGGCCGCCGCGTGGCTTTTGTTGAAGCCATAGCCGGCAAATTTGTCGATCAAGTCGAACAGTTCGTTGGCCTTGGCCGCGTCGATCGCCGAATTTTCGGCGCACCCGGCAATGAACCGCGCGCGCTGCTGGTCCATTTCGCGCTGGTCTTTCTTGCCCATCGCGCGGCGCAGCAAGTCGGCATCGCCCAGCGAATAGCCTGCCAGGATCTGCGCGGCCTGCATCACCTGTTCCTGATAGACGAAGATGCCATAGGTTTCCGACAGGATACCCGCCAGTTTGGCATGCGGATATTCGATCGCTTCCAGCCCGTTCTTGCGGCGCCCGAACAGCGGAATATTGTCCATCGGGCCCGGGCGATACAGCGAAACGAGCGCGATGATGTCGCCAAACCCGGTCGGCTTGACCGCCGCCAGCGTGCGCCGCATGCCTTCGGATTCAAGCTGGAACACGCCAACCGTGTCGCCCGATTGCAGCAGGCGATAGACATCGTCGTCATCCCACGCCAGCGTCGACAGATCGATGCTGATCCCGCGCCGCGCCAGCAGGTCGATCGCCTTGCGCAGCACCGACAGCGTCTTGAGACCCAGAAAGTCGAATTTGACCAGCCCGGCATCCTCGACATGCTTCATGTCGAACTGAGTCACCGGCATGTCGGATCGCGGATCGCGGTACAGCGGCACCAGCTGTGCCAGCGGCCGGTCGCCGATCACCACGCCGGCGGCGTGGGTCGAACTGTTGCGCGGCAGGCCTTCGAGCTGCATCGCCAGGTCGATCAACCGGCGCACTTCGGGATCGCGGTCGTATTCGCGTTTCAGTTCGGCCACGCCGTTCAACGCGCGCGGCAGCGGCCACGGGTCGGTCGGATGGTTGGGCACCATCTTGCACAGCCGGTCGACCTGGCCATAGCTCATCTGCAGGATGCGCCCGGTATCGCGCAACACCGCGCGCGCCTTCAATTTGCCGAAGGTGATGATCTGCGCCACATGGTCATCGCCATATTTGGCCTGGACATAGCGGATCACTTCGCCGCGCCGGGTTTCGCAGAAGTCGATGTCAAAGTCGGGCATCGACACGCGTTCGGGGTTCAAAAACCGTTCGAACAGCAGGCCCAGCCGGATCGGATCGAGATCGGTGATGGTCAGCGCCCACGCCACCAGCGACCCGGCGCCCGAGCCACGCCCCGGACCCACCGGAATGCCCTGGTCCTTGGCCCACTTGATGAAATCGGCCACGATCAGGAAGTAGCCGCCAAACCCCATGCGGTTGATGATGCCGACTTCGAATTCCAGCCGCGCGCGGTATTCGCACACTTCGTTCCACACGCCCGCCGCTGCCAACGCCGGATAGTCATCGGCCGCGGGCTGCGCATCCGGCCCAAGCGTCAGAACGCGCGCCAGTTCGTCGTGCGTTTCGGCCGGATAATAGGGTTGCATCCGCCGCACCAGGCCCGTGCGGCTGTCGGTGCCGCACATCCGAGCCTCGCCCTCCTGATCGCCTGCAAGGCTGGGCAGGATCGGTTTGCGCCGCGGCGGCATCACCGCACAGCGCTGCGCCACGACCAGCGTGTTGGCCAGCGCCTCGGGCAGGTCCTTGAACAGCTCTTCCATGATCGCCGCCGGCTTGATCCACCATTCCTTTGACGAACGCGGACGGTCGGTGCTGTCGACATGGGTGGAACTGGCGATGCACAACATCGCATCGTGCGCGGGATAAAACGTACGCTCGGCAAAGCTGGCCGGATTGGTTGCCACCAGCGGCCAGTCGCGCGCATAGGCCAGGTCGATCAACGCGGGTTCGGCGCGTTCCTCGGCCGCATCGCCACGGCGGCACAATTCGATATAGAACCGGTCGGGGAACAGCCCGGCCAGTGTCCCGGCATAGCTTTCGCCCGCGTCGTGCTGCGCATCGGCCAGCAGGCGGGTCAGGGCCCCTTCCCCGCCACCCGACAGACAGATCAGCCCGTCGCTGTGCCCGACCAGATCGTCGATTTTCACATGCGCGGCAAATTCCAGCGGCCGGTCGAGATGCGCGCGACTGACCAGGTGACACAGATTGTCATAGCCCACTGTGTCCTGCGCATAGAGCCCCAGCCAATCGATTGTCGGGGCCTGTTGCCCCGGTTGCGCGGCACCGCCCCGTTCGGGCCGCGCCACCGCCAGCATCGTGCCGATCACCGGCTGCACGCCCAGATCCTTGCACGCCCTGGCAAAGGCGATTGATCCATACAGCCCGTTGCGGTCGGTGATCGCCACGGCCGGAAACCCGCGCTCGGCCGCGGTCTTGGCAATCGCCTTGGGGTCAACCGCGCCGTCGAGCATGGTATAGGATGAAAACACGCGCAGCGGCACAAACGGGGCATGGGGCATGCGCGGCACTCTAACGTCGCAGCCGGATTTGGCGAACGGGCGCGGTCCAGTTATCAACCATTGCAGACGGGTTGCGGTGTCACAGCAACGCTTCGATATCCCTGGCGATGCTGGCCGGCTTGTCCATCGAGCCATAGCGGCGAACCACTTTGCCATCGCGGCCGATCAGGAACTTGGTAAAGTTCCATTTGATGGCTTTGGTGCCGACAACCCCCGGAGCTTCGCTTTTCAACCACTGGTACAGCGGCGTGGCGTCGTCGCCATTGACGTCGATCTTGGCAAACAGCGGAAAGCTCAGTCCAAAATTGACCTTGCAAAAGCTTTCGATCTCGTCCGCGCTGCCGGGTTCCTGCCCGCCGAACTGGTTGCAGGGAAACGCCAGCACTTCAAAACCACGGCTGCCATATTCGCGCCACAGCGATTCAAGCCCGTCGTATTGCGGTGTAAACCCGCATTTCGACGCGGTGTTGACCACCAGCAGCACTTTGCCCAGCTTGTCAGCCAGCGAGACATCCTCGCCATTGGGCAGCCGGGCGGTGAAATCGGCGATGGTCTGCGGTGTGGTCATGGAAAATCTCCCGTACTCCTCTCCGATATGGAGAGGGGGGCGTTTAAATGTGCAATTAAACGCCCCTGCTGGCAAGCCTATTCCAGCACGCCCTCGTGCAGGCGCAACACGCGGTCCATACGGAACGCCAGCCGTTCGTTGTGCGTGGCGATCAGTGCCGCGCTGCCCTGCTGGCGCACCAACTGGACAAATTCCTCGAACACGCGTTCGGCCGTCGCTTCGTCCAGATTGCCGGTGGGTTCGTCTGCCAGCACCAGCGCGGGACTGTTCGCCAGCGCACGGGCCACCGCGACACGCTGCTGTTCCCCGCCCGAAAGCTGGCTGGGACGATGATCAAGCCGATGGCCAAGACCGAGTGAATCGAGCAGCTCGCGGGCGCGCTGCGTTGCCTCGGCTTTGGGTCGGCCCGCCACCAGACCCGCCAGCATGACGTTTTCGGTGGCGTTGAAATCGGGCAGCAGGTGGTGGAACTGGTAGACGAAACCCAGGTGGCTGCGGCGCAACGCGGTGCGCGCATCGCCCGACAGCGCCGAGGCATCGATCCCGGCGATTTCGATCCGCCCTTTGAAGCCGCCTTCCAACAGACCGATCGCCTGCAGCATCGTCGACTTGCCCGAACCCGACGGCCCCAGCAAAGCGACGATTTCACCCGGATAGATATCCAGGTGAATGCCGCGCAGGACCTCGATCGCCACGCCCGCCTGATGAAACGTGCGACGCAGATCGGTCAGGCGCACAACAGGATCATTCATAACGCAACACCTGCACCGGATCGGTACTCGCCGCCTTGATCGCGGGATAGAGCGTGGCCAGGAAACTGAGCAGCAGCGACATGCCGCAGATCGTGACGATTTCCACCGGATCGACCCGGCTTGGCAGATCGGTCAGATAACGGATCGACGGATCCCACAGGTTCTGACCTGTCGCCCATTCCACCGCGTGCACGAACGGCTGCCGGAAATGCAGGAACACCAGCCCGATGCCCAGCCCCGCGCCGGTGCCGACCGCGCCGATGACCGATCCGATCGTGACAAAGATCTTGATCATGTTGCGCCGGGTCGCCCCCATTGTGCGCAGGATTGCAATGTCGCGCGTCTTGGCGCGCACCAGCATGATCAGCGATGACAGGATATTGAACACCGCCACCAGCACGATGATCGACAGCACCACAAACATCGCCACGCGTTCCACCGCCAGCGCCTGGAACAGGCTGGCATTCAGGGTTTTCCAGTCGGTGACCTGCGCGCGGCCGGTCAGCGCAGCCTTGATCGGGGCCATCGTCTGGCCCACGGTATCGGGATCGCGCGTGGTCACTTCGATCATGCCGATCGAATCGCCGGCCAACAGCAGCGTCTGCGCATCCTGGATCGGCATCACCACAAACGCATTGTCATAGTCATAGACGCCGATTTCAAAGATCGCCGCCACGCGGTACCCGATTTCGCGCGGGACCGTGCCGAACGGGGTCGACCGCCCGGCCGGATTGATAATGGTAATGGTATCGCCCACTTGCGCGCCCAGGTTTTCGGCCAGCCGCGATCCGATCGCCACCTGCCCGGCGCCAGGCTGGACATCCTTGAACGACCCGGCCAGCTTCTTGTCGGCCAGACGCGCGATATCGGCCTGGGTGTTGCCGCGTGCGATGATCGCCTCGACCCGCCCGTTGAACGTGGCCAACAGCGGCTGTTCGATCAGCGGCGTGGCACGGGTGATGCCGGGTGACGCCTCAAGCGTCTTGACGATACCCTGCCAGTCATCGAGCCGCCCGCCATAGGCCTGGATAACCGCATGGCCGTTCAGGCCGACAATCTTGTCCATCAGTTCGGCGCGAAACCCGTTCATCACGCTCATCACGATGACCAGGGCGGCGACGCCCAACATGACCGCCACCAGACTGATGCCGGCAACCAGGGCGATGAACGCTTCGCTGCGCCCGGGCAGGATATAGCGCCGGGCAATCGTCCATTCGAAAGGGGTCAAAAACAAATGCAGCGTCACTTTCGCGTTTGCGACCGGTTAACCGGCATCTAGGATCTGTCGGGCCGCGTGGCAATGGCCACGCCACCAGGCACGGCCGCGTTCAGGCAACCGAAGACAGCCGCGAACGGCCGCCGCGCTTGGCTTCGTACATCGCGCTGTCGGCCGCGGCCATCGCGGCATCGCCATCCGACCCGATCGTGGCGACCCCGGTGCTGATCGTTACCCGCACAGTGCCCGCTGGGGTGGCGATGTCGGTATCGCACAGCTTGTCGACCAGGCGCTGGCAGATTTTGCACGCCTGATCGAGGTCGACCCCGCGCAGGACAACTGCAAATTCTTCGCCCCCGATCCGCCCGACCATGTCGCCGCTGCGAAAGCTGGCGCGTGCCACATCGGCAAAGTGCCGAAGCACGGCATCGCCGGCGGCATGGCCAAACCGGTCGTTGACCCGCTTGAAATGATCGATGTCGATCATCGCCAGGCAGGCCCGTTCGCCCGATTGCGCCTGCGCGGTCAGGCGTTCGAAGAATGCCCGACGATTGGGCAGCAGCGTCAGCGGGTCGGTCAGTGCGGCCTGGCGCAATTCATCGATCAGCGTGTCGGCGCGTTGCGACATTGCCTGGAAATGCGCAGCGCTGCGGCTGAGCATGGCGATCTGTTGGCGCCGCCGCGCCTGTTCGACCACCACCGGCAGCGTGCAGCATGCAATCACCCCGGCATAGAGCAGCCCCAGTTGGAGACGGTCGGCAGACTGGATCAGCGCGGGCGCGATCGGCCCCAGCCCGGCCATGGTCAGCGGCGCGGCAATCAGCGCGACCAGCATCGGCATCGCGGTGGCAATCAGCACATCGGCCCAGACCGCAGCGAACAGCGCAAACAGCAATGGCGCCACCAGCGGCCACCGCAAATCCTGCAGAAACACGCATGCCGTCAGCAGGGCCATCGTCAACACCATCAAAGTGGACGCGATCGGCCGGTGCGAAGCGGTGCGCTGGTCAGCAGCGCGGCGCCGCTGCGCCGCCGCACGGGTCTGGCGGTCCAGCCGGATCGCGGCTGTCACCGCAAAGGGCAACAACGCGGTCAACCCGACTGCATGCCCCAGCATCCAGTCACGAAACGTGGGCACAAATGCGCCGCCGACAACCCAATGCACCGTGCAGGCCGCGATCAGCGCGCTGCCGGCCGGAATGACCAGCGCCGCCCCCAGCAGAAACCCGGAGGCAATTTCAAACGTGGCGTGGGGCCAATGCGTGCGCAAGGTATGGCGCGCCATCACGGCAGCGGCCGCGGCCTCGATCATGTTGGCCAGACTGAGCCCGATCCCCGCGGTCCAGCCCAAGCCGAACAACCCCGCCCCCAATTCATTGGCCAATGCACATGCGATCAGGCCCGCCATCCACCGCTCGCGCCCGGCGGTATAAAGCCACGCGGCCAGCACGCTGCCCGGCACCCACACCATCGCAACACCCCCGTCTGCCCGACACAACAGGCAGGAAAACGCCACCCCGCCCAGATAGAGCAGGGCAAGACCCGCGATGTCGGCAAGGTTAGGTATTCGTCGCATTGCGCCATTAACACCGCGAATGGTAAATTCCGGCTCAAGCCGCGTGGTTAACCGATCCTTTCACCACACCGACACATGGTCGACAGGCCTTGCGTTCCGGCGCAATCGGGGCCACATGGCGCGCGAATGACACGCCTATCAACCGTCCTTTCCGGTTGTCAGATGCCCGTTTTTCCATGCCCGTACATCGATCAGAGACCCACATGAACCTGACCAATCCCTTTTTCGATGCGGACGGCGACAAGCTGCACGAGGAATGCGGCATTTTCGGCGTGCTTGGCACCCGCGACGCCGCCGCGATGACCGCGCTTGGCCTGCACGCGCTGCAGCACCGCGGACAGGAAGCGGTGGGCATCACCAGTTTTGACGGCATGGAGTTCTATTCGCGGCGCGGCATCGGCCACGTGGCGCAGAATTTCTCGTCGGTCGATGCGATCGGAGAATTGCCGGGCATGATGGCCGCCGGGCACGTCCGCTATTCCACGACCGGAGGCGCCGGCCTGCGCAATGTGCAACCGCTTTATGCCGATCTGGCCTCGGGCGGGTTTGCCATCGCGCACAACGGCAATATCTCGAACGCGATGACGTTGCGGCGCGATCTGGTTACCAAGGGCGCGATCTTTCAGTCGACCTCGGACACCGAAGTCATCATCCACCTGGTCGCGACCAGCCGCTATCCCACGCTGCTTGACCGGTTTACCGATGCACTGCGACTGGTCGAAGGGGCCTATTCGCTGATCTGCATGACGCCCGAGGGGATGATCGCCTGCCGCGACCCGCTGGGTATCCGGCCGTTGGTCATGGGCCAGCTTGACGATGCGGTGATCTTTGCCAGCGAAACCGTTGCCCTGGACGTGGTCGGCGCCGAATTCGTGCGCGAAATCGAGCCGGGCGAACTGGTGCAGGTGGCGCTGGATGGCACGATCGTCAGCCACCGGCCGTTTGTCGACGCCGCGTCGCGGATGTGCATTTTCGAACACGTCTATTTCAGTCGCCCCGATTCGATCATCGGCGGCCGTTCGGTCTATCAGGTGCGCAAGGCGATCGGCGAGCAACTGGCGATCGAGGCGCACATCGAGGCCGATCTGGTGATCCCGGTGCCCGACAGCGGCGTGCCAGCGGCACTGGGCTATGCCCAGCAGTCGGGCATTCCTTTCGAACTGGGCATTATCCGTTCGCACTATGTCGGGCGCACCTTCATCCAGCCTTCGGATGGCAAGCGCCATGCCGATGTGAAGCGCAAACACAATGCCAACCGCGCCCTGGTCGCGGGCAAGCGGATCGTGCTGATCGACGATTCGATCGTGCGCGGCACCACGTCGATGAAGATTGTCGAGATGATGCGCGAAGCCGGCGCCAGCGAAGTGCATTTCCGCGTCGCCAGCCCGCCCACCGAACATTCGTGTTTTTACGGCGTCGACACCCCCGAACGCTCCAAACTGCTCGCCGCGCGGATGGATGTCGAGGAAATGGCCAAGTTCATCAAGGCCGACAGCCTGGCGTTCGTTTCGATCGACGGGCTGTATCGCGCCGTCGGCCAGGCACAGCGCAACAACACCCGCCCGCAATATTGCGACGCCTGCTTCAGCGGTGAATATCCCACCCGGCTGACCGATCTGGGCGATCGCGAGGCGGCAGTGCTGGGCAAGACCCGGGCGAAAGTCAAAGGATGAACGACCCCGTACTTGCCGGCAAAGTGGCGCTGGTCACCGGCGCCAGCCGCGGGATCGGCGCGGCCAGTGCCCGCGCGCTGGCCGCTGCAGGCGCGCATGTGATCCTGGTCGCACGCACCGCGCGCGATCTGGAAGCGGTTGAAGAGGCCATCTTCGAAGCCGGCGGCAGCGCCACGATCGCACCGTGCGATCTGGCCGAACCCGATGCCATCGGCCGGCTGGCCACAGCCATCACCACGCGTTGGCCAGCACTCGATCTGCTGGTGATCAATGCGGCAGTCCTGCCGGTGCTGACGCCCGTGTGGCAAATCGAACCGCGCGACCTCAATCGCGGGTTGCTGCTCAATGTTGCCGCGACACAGGCGCTGATCGCCAGTTTTCACGCCGCGCTGCGCAAAGCCAAAGCGGCGCGGGTGATCGGCCTGACCAGCAGTGTCGGTGCGGGCCCCCGTGCCTATTGGGGGGCCTATGGCGCGTCCAAGGCGGCATTCGACAATCTGCTGGACACTTACGCGCAGGAAGTGCGCGGCATTTCCGATATCCGCGTGGCGATCGTCGACCCCGGCGCGACGCGCACCGCGATGCGCGCCAAGGCATTTCCGGGCGAAGATCCGGCCAGCGTGAAATCGCCCGACGTGGTGGCCGCGCGCATTGTCGCGCTGGCGGCAGGCGATTTTGTCAGCCCGCACCGCGAACGCATTGAAAACATTGCGTAGAACATCGGTAATACCTCTTTACCATTTCGCCTGACCATCGGTTAACGCCGATCTGCCACACCCTGTGCAACCGCGTGCTCCGCTGATTTTCCGGCGGGTGCAGTTTCGGGGCAGGGCAATGAGCAGCACGACCTGGAATGATTCCCGGTTTGGACCGGGCAGTTATGAACACGCCTCGCAAGAGGATCGCAGCGCGCCGCGCGCGCGGGTGCACATCACCGCATCGCTGCGCCTGTCGGGATCGCGCGCGTTCGAGACAACCGTGCGCGATCTTTCGCTGGGCGGCTATACCGCCACTGCGCCGATGCGGCTGGAAGAACACTGCATGTGCTGGCTGACGATGCCGGGCTTTGCCGCGATCAAAGGTGAAGTGGTTTGGTGGGAAGCAGGGCTTGCCGGGATTGCCTTTGCCACTTTGATGGAGCGTGAGGTTTACGACGCGATTGTCGACCAGCATCGCAACCCGGGTGCCGAACTGGCCTCCTAATCGATCGCCTGCTTGAGGTGGGCGTGCGCCGCCAATGCCCGCGCGCGGGCCTCGACGTGGCCGATGATGGGCGCCGGATAGGCCTTTGGCCGCACCGGCGGATCGTGAATCAACGGCTCTGGCAGATGCGCCAGTTCGGGCACCCACCGACGGATATAGCCCGCAGCATCGAATTTGGGTGATTGGGTCAGCGGCGCCATGATCCGCACGAACATCTGCGAATCGACACCGGTGCCAGCGGTCCACTGCCAGTTGACCGCATTGGCCGCGTGATCGGCATCGACCAGCGTGTCCCAGAACCAGCGTTCGCCTTCGCGCCAGTCAATCAGCAGGTGCTTGACCAGAAAGCTCGCCGCGATCATCCGCGCGCGGTTGTGCATCCAGCCGGTAGCCCACAATTCGCGCATCCCGGCATCGACAATCGGATAACCGGTCATGCCGCGTTGCCACGCACGCACGTCATCGGGCGCATCGCGCCAGATCAACCGGTCGTAGGCCGGCTTGGCATTGGCGGTGGCATAGTCGGGCAATTGCCACAGCACATTGGCGGCATAATCGCGCCACCCCAGTTCACCCAGGAACACATCGACCGAACCGCCTGCGCCGGCCACGGCATTCCATGCCGTGGCCACCGAAATCTCGCCAAAATGCAGATGCGGTGAAAGGCGCGAGGTGCCTTCGACCGAGGGCAGATTGCGCCGATCGCCATAACGCGCAGCATGATCGGCAAACGCAGTCAGCCGTTCCAGCGCGCCGGCCTCACCCGGTGTCCAGGTCTCGCGCATGCCGCCTGCCCAGTCGGGTGCGGCGGGCAACAGATGCCAGTCGTCCAGCGCATCGCTGGCAGGCCATACCGCCGGTCCATCCAGACGCGACGGCGCAGGCACGGCCGGTGGAGGGGGCATATGCTGCAACAACGATCGCCAGAACGGCGTGTAGATGCGATAGGGCTGCCCCGCCCCGGTGCGCAAAGTGGCAGGCGGGACCAGATACTGGCCCTGGTGCAGCACCAGATCCGTCGTTTTGGCGACTGCGCGTTCGGCGTTGCGCCACCACGGCTCGGCATGGGCCAGCGCATGCACCCGGCGTGCGCCGGTTTCGCGCGCCACGCAGGCCAGCTGGTCTTCGACTTTGCCGCGGCGCAGCACCAGCCGCGATCCAAGCTTGCGCAGATCGGTATCAAGGCTGATCAGGCTGTGGTGCAGCCACCATCGCGATGCCCCGCCCATCCGCCTGTGGCGCGGGGTTTCATCGTCAAGCACATAGACCGGGATCACCGGGCCTTCGGCTGCTGCAGCCAGAAACGCGGCCTGGTCAGCCAGCCGCAGGTCCTGGCGCAGCCAGACAAGTACAGGTTCGGTCATGGCGCCCTTGTGCAGGGCAATGCGCTGCACGCGACCTGCCCCTTCGGGCAGGCGGTATGGCGACCCGCCGACGCCAGTCGGCAACAGTCTTCAGCCGACGCTAGTCGGCTACGGTCCACGTCTGACCTTTCGCAAGCAGCTTGCCCAGATCGGCGCTTTTTCCTGCGCGGGCTTTGACATCCTGGCCCAGCAGCACGCTTTCAAATGTCGGACGGGGGTCGTCATAGATCACGCCCAGCGCCATCGGGAACAGGCCAAACGGCATTTCCACCAGCAGATGCGCCAGACCGCGGTTGGTCTGATCGTGCACCATCACCCCTGCCGCCTGCCAGTCGCCATCGATCACATCGACAACCTTCAGCTTCAGCGCAGCGGCGTCGAGTGCGATGCCCCTGGTGCCCTTGGCAAACAGCAGCGGTTCGCCATGACGGGTCCACAGCTGCGTCGCATCGACCACTGGCTTGGCGGTGAAATCGTCGAACCGGTCCTTGTTGTAGACAATGCAGTTCTGGAAGATTTCGACAAACGCCGCGCCCTTGTGCGCATGCGCTGCCTTCAGCACCTGGGGCAGGTCCTTTGACACGTCATAGCTGCGCGCAATGAACCGGCCGCCCGCTCCCAGCGCAAACGCGCAAGGGCTGGCCGGATGATCGACCGACCCCAGCGGAGTGGTCGGCGAATGGGTGCCTTCGCGGCTGGTGGGTGAATATTGCCCCTTGGTCAGGCCATAGATCTCGTTGTTGAACAACAGGATCTGGGTGTTCAGATTGCGGCGGATCACGTGCATCGTGTGGTTGCCGCCGATCGACATGCCATCGCCGTCACCGGTGATCAGCCATACGTCGAGGTCGGGATTGGCCAGCTTGATGCCCGTCGCAAAGGCAGGCGCGCGCCCGTGGATCGTGTGGAAGCCATAGCTTTCGATGTAGTACGGAAACCGGCTGGAACAGCCGATGCCCGATACAAACACGGTGTTCGACGGGTCGCAGCCCAGTTCGGGCAGTGTGCGCTGCACCGCCTTCAAAATGGCATAGTCGCCACAGCCCGGGCACCAGCGCACTTCCTGGTCGGTTTCCCAGTCTTTCAAAGTGGTCTTGATCGGGGTCAGATCGTTCATCGTATGATCCTTTACGCCAGCGCTGCGTCGATGGCGGCTTCGATTTCCGCGATCGTAAAGGGCTGGCCGCTGGTCTTGGTCAGCGGGCGGGCGTCGATCAGGAATTGATCGCGCAGCACCGTCTTGAACTGTCCGGTGTTCATTTCGGGCACCAGGACCTTTTCGTAACCCCTTAGCAAATCGCCCAGATTTTCCGGCATTGGCCAGATATGGCGGACATGCACGTGGCTGACGTCAAGCCCGCGCTTGCGCGCGCGGCGCACCGCCTGGTGGATCGCACCAAAGGTGCTGCCCCAGCCCACCAGGACCAGTTTTCCACCCGCCTCGCCCAGCGTGACATCCTGCGGCGGGATGCTTTTGGCGATCCCGTCGATCTTGGCCTTGCGCGCATCGGTCATGATCTGGTGGCTGGCAGGCGCATAGTCGATATTGCCGGTCAGCGGGTTCTTTTCGATCCCGCCGATACGGTGCATCAGACCCGGCGTGCCTGCCTTGATCCAGGGCCGCGCGCCCTTGTCGTTGCGGGCATAGGGCAGAACCTGGCCGTCAGGGCCATTGGGCTGTTCAAGAAATGTCACAGGAAACGGCGTGTAGGTGCTGGGATCAGGCACTTTCCAGGGCTCTGCCGCATTGGCGATATAGCCATCGGTCAGCAGAATGACCGGGGTCATATAGTGCACCGCCACACGCACCGCCTCGATCGCGCAATCGAACGCATCGCCGGGGCTGCGCGCGGCAATCACCGGGATCGGCGCATCGCCGTTGCGGCCATAGACCGCCTGATACAGGTCTGACTGCTCGGTCTTGGTCGGCAGGCCGGTCGAAGGCCCGCCGCGCTGCGAATTGACGATCACCAACGGCAATTCGGTCATGACCGCCAGGCCCATCGCCTCGGTCTTGAGCGCAATGCCCGGGCCCGAGGACGAGGTGACACCCAGATGCCCGGCATAGGCCGCGCCGATCGCCGAACAGATCGCGGCGATTTCATCTTCGGCCTGAAACGTGGTTACGCCGAATTCCTTCAGCTTGACCAGATTGTGCAGGATCGAGCTGGCAGGGGTGATCGGGTATCCGCCGAAAAACATCGGCAATTCGGCCAATTGCGCGCCCGCGACCAGACCATAGCTGATCGATTCCGCGCCGGTAACCGTGCGATAAAGCCCGGGTTCGCTGGCCACGGCGGGAATATGCGTCTGCCGCAAGGGCCCGGCCAGTTCCGCGGTTTCGCCATAGGCATGGCCCGCGTTCAGCGCCGCGATGTTGGCATCGGCCAGCACGTGGTTCTTGATGAACTTGCCGCGCAACCATTCGATCAGCGGCGCGCGATCACGGTCGAACATCCACAGCGCCAGCCCCAGCGTCCACATGTTCTTGCAGCGCAGGGCTTCCTTGTTGCCAAGCCCGAAAGGCTTGACCGCCTGCAGGGTCAGCGCGGAAATATCGAACGACAGCAATTGCCAGCGTTCAAGGCTGCCATCCTCCAGCGGATTGGCGTCGTATTTGGCCTTTTCCAGGTTGCGCTTGTTGAACTCGCCGCTGTCGGCAATGATCAGCCCGCCCACCTTGAGCGCGTCAAGGTTCACCTTCAACGCCGCCGGGTTCATCGCAATCAGCACGTCGGGCTGATCGCCGGCGGTTTCGATCTCGGTCGAACCAAAGTTGATCTGAAACGCCGATACGCCGAACAACGTGCCCTGCGGCGCGCGTATTTCAGCAGGAAAATCGGGGAACGTGGACAGGTCGTTGCCCGCCAGCGCGGTCGACAGCGTGAACTGTCCACCGGTCAACTGCATGCCGTCGCCCGAATCGCCAGCGAAACGAACCACCACCGCTTCGGGTGCTGCCGGGGCGTCGTGCCCACCGGTCAATCCCTGTGGTCCGTCGATTGTTGCTGTAGCCATCATATCCCTCGTATCGCGCGCCCGATGCACAATCGGCGCGCCTGGTTCGTCACATCTGCCTGGCGCAAGTCCGAGCAGCCGCCTAACCCCGCCGGCGGCCAAGCGCAAAAAAGAAATTCTGGGGCCTGTCATACCTGCAAAGCTGGGCCCATGCCGGTATTGGACCGTCCTTGTCCGAAAAAATCAGGCGTTCCCTTGATCTTGGTCATTGGCCCTAGTCAAGTTGCAAAAGCGCACTTACCCCTATTCCCGACCGCAGCGGCAGGCGCATCAGCGCCCGCCGGCAAACACGGCAAACCGATTGCATGAGAGGATGCACGATCATCATGGCCGATACCGCACCCCACAGCCCATACGTCCGCCCCGATGTCGCGGCGTTTCTGGCGTTCATGAACAGCGCCGGGGCGCCCCCGATGAGCGCACTGACCCCCGAACTGGCACGCCAGACCTATCTCGCAATGGGCAGCGTGGGCGAAGCCGATCCCCTGCCATTGGCGGTGATCCGCGATCTGAGCGTACCCGGGCCCGCGGGGCCGATCGCGGTGCGGCTGTATGATCAGCGCGAAACGCGTGACGCCGGGCCCGCAGTGGTGTTCTTTCACGGCGGCGGCTTCGTCATCGGCGATCTGGACACGCACCATGCCTTTTGCACCGAAATCGCCGCCGGGCTGGATCTGCCGGTGATCGCGGTCGATTACCGCCTGGCCCCGGAACACCCGTTTCCGGCCGCGCCCGATGATTGCGAAGCCGCCGCGCGCTGGGTCGCCACCAGTCCCGCAGAGCTGGGCCGTACGGTAACCGGGCTGATTTTTACCGGTGATTCGGCCGGCGGCAATCTGGCGATCGTGACCACGCAGGCGCTGGTTGCCCGCCCTGCCGCCGTGCCGGTGATCGCGCAGGCACCGCTCTATCCGCTGTCGGACGACAAGCCCGATCATGCATCGTTCGCGCAGTTTGCTGACGGCTACCTGTTGACCGCCGATACCATGGCATGGTTTGCCGATGGCTATTGTGCCACACCCGGCGACCCGCGTGCCTATCCGCTTTACAATGATCATGCACAGACCCCGCCGACCGTGCTAGTGACCGCCGGGCTTGATCCGATCCGCGACAGCGGGCGGGTCTACGGCGCGGAACTGATCCGTGCCGGCGTGCCGGTCACCTTTATCGAGGTGCCTGGAATCATTCATGGTTTCGTTCAACTGCGCAAGGCGATCCCTAGCGCACAGGGTGATATCAAGCGCATTTTTGCCGCGATCCGACAGCAACTGGAACACATCTAGATGACCGAACAATTTGCCGGGCTTCCCTACCGCCCCTGCGTGGGCGTGATGCTGGTCAATTCTGCGGGCCGCGTGTTTGTCGGTCAGCGCATCGACACACGCGAACGCGCCGCCCGTGGCGAGGCCGCGACAGGCGAAGGCGATGCCTGGCAAATGCCGCAGGGCGGGATCGACGAAGGCGAAGACTTGCGCACGGCTGCACTGCGCGAACTGCACGAGGAAACCGGGGTGACCGCCGAATGGGTCCAGATCCTGGCCGAATCGGAACAAGAGTATTTCTACGATCTGCCCCCCGAACTGATCGGCCGGCTGTGGAAAGGGCGCTATCGCGGCCAGCGCCAGAAATGGCTGCTGATGCGCTTTACCGGCGAGGACAGCCAGGTTGATCTCAATGCCCACGATCCGGCCGAATTTGCCGAATGGAAATGGGTCGATCCCGAAATGCTGCCCGACCTGATCGTGCCGTTCAAAAAACGGGTCTATCGCCAGGTGCTGGAGGAATTCCGCCCGCTGTTGTAAGGTCAGACCAGCAGCGACAGGATGTTCTGCTGGCTTTGGCTATAGGCCCCGGCCAACGCGGCCATGATCGCCTGTTGCCGGGTGCCGGCCTGCGACGGCGGCGTCGACCCGGTGCCTGGAACAGCACTGTCCGGGTTGGCAAGGTCAGCCAGCAGCGTGCTGCCGATGGAATCGGTCGCTTGCCCGTTCAGGTCGCTCAACAAGCTGCTGGCGGCACTGCCGGCCTGGTCCGACATGCCGGCGATCAGGCTGCCTGCGCTGCTGGCGCTGCTGCTGCCCAGTATGGTGGCAAGCAGCCCGGTGTTCGCCGTGGTGCCGCTGTTGGCCAGGCTGAGCAAAGTCGACAGCGTACTGGTGCCACCCGTGCCGGTTCCCAAAAGCGCCGCCATTGACGCGCTGGTGCTGCTGTCTTCGATCAGGCTGGTCAGGGTGCTGGCCACGGGCGCAGCCGACGTCGTTGTCGTGCCGGCGGCCGCCGCAGGCGCAGGATTTTGCGCTTCGTAATAGCGGGTCAATGCTGACACTGCGCTGGTTGCGCTGGAAATCGTGGTCATGCGCCATGGTCCGCGCCCGCGATCGGGCAATCCGGCCATGGCACGCCATCGCTATCCGCCGCGCCAACAGCGTATAAGCACCAATACCTAGTTCGTCTGGGTGACCGGCTGCGGTTTTACCGCCTCGGCTGCGACGACCTTTGGCGCCGGCCCGCGCGTGATCGCATCGGACAGCGCGCGTGCCTCGGGGCAGGTCTTGCCGCACAGCCCTTCCAGACGGGCCAGATCGTCGCGCGCCTTGGCCAGCGCGCCCTTTTCGGCCATCGCGCCGCCCTCACCGCTCAACGCCGCCAGATCGTTGGCATCGCGGTCGAGCGCCACCCGGTAATAGTGGATCGCCTTGCCCGGCATACCCGCCCTGCGCGCCGCATCGCCCAGCGCGACCAGCGTGCCGGGATAGCCCGGATCGACCGCCAGCGCGGATTCGAACGCATCGGTCGCGGCATCGACATCGCCATGCGCCAGGGCGCTGCGCCCCGAACTCAGCAGTTCACCCGCACGCGGATCAACCGGCCCGGTCGAACGCGCCTGACCCATGCTGCCGCTGACTGCCAGCGCAAGCGACAACGCAAGGGCCACGGGGAAATACCGCATCAGCAACTCCTTCATCGGGGTATCAGACTGTCGGGCGCGACCGGACTGCATGGATCGATCGATTATCATGACCGCACCAGGTTTGCGAAGAAAAACCCGTCGGTGCCATCGTGCCCGGGGGTAAGCCGCCAACCGGCACCCCGCGCGCGCCCGATTGGCGCCGCGGCGTCGACCGCTTTCCAACCGGGATGGGTATTGAGAAAAGCCGCCGCGCCGTCCGCCCCTTCGGCATCGAGCAACGAACAGGTGATAAACGTGATCCGTCCACCAGGGCGCACCAGATCCGCCGCAAGATCAAGCACATGCGCCTGCAATTTGGCATAACGCATGATGATTTCGGGGCTCAGCCGCCAGCGCGCTTCGGGATTGCGACGCCAGGTTCCGGTGCCCGAGCACGGCGCATCGACCAGAACGGCGTCCACCGTGCCCACAAGATCGGCAATCGCATCGCGCTCACGGCCACCATCCAGCAGCCGGCATTCGACCGCAGCGCCGGCCCGGCCTGCCCGTTCGGGCAGGCGCGCCAGACGCGCGCGATCGATGTCGCAGGCAATCAGCCGCCCTTGCCCCGCCATCATCGCTGCCAGCGCCAACGTCTTGCCCCCGCCGCCCGCACACAGGTCAACGACGGTTTCACCCGATTGTGCGTTCAACGCGGCGCACGCCACCTGGCTGCCGGCATCCTGCACTTCGAACAGGCCCTGGGCAAAGGCTGGCCACGCCTCGACCGCGGTCCCGGTTGGCAGCCGCAGCGCATCGGGCGCGGGGCCGTGGTCGGATGGCACCGGCAATTGCAATGCCAGCGCGTCGCGCGTGGTCCGCAGCCGGTTGACCCGGATGTCGAGCGGTGCACGCGCCAGCAGCGCTGCCTGTTCCGCCTCGTCCAGGCCGCTCAGCGCCAGCGCGCTGATCAGCCAGTGCGGCGCAACACCGCTGGCGGCAGGCACCTCATCGGCGCGGATCGGCGCAGGGCCGTAGCGCGAACCATCGAACAATGCGGCCAATGCCGGGTCATCGGTTGCCAGGCGCAACAGCGCAGCGCGGCCATCGGGTGGAATATCGCCGCAGGCCCGGATCGCGTCCCACACCCGATCACGGATCGCGCGGCGGTCCGACGATCCGATAAACCGGCGCGTGCGGAACCAGTCCGCAGCAATCCGGTCGGCCGAGGCGCCCTGCCCGCGCGCGGCAGCAATGACCGCATCGAGCAGATCGATCGCCGCCTGAACACGTGCTGCCGGGTTCACGTCACGCGTTCAGCGGGTGGGATAGTTCGGCGCTTCGCGCGTGATCGCCACGTCGTGCACATGGCTTTCCTGAAGGCCCGCATTGGTAATCCGCACAAACCGCGCCCGCGCCTTGAGATCGGCGATCGTGGCGCTGCCGGTATAGCCCATCGCCGCCTTGATGCCGCCGACCAGCTGATGAATCACATCCTTGGCCGGGCCCTTGTACGGCACCTGACCCTCGATGCCTTCGGGCACCAGCTTCATCTGGTCCTTGATATCGTGCTGGAAATAGCGATCGGCCGAACCCCGCGCCATCGCCCCGACCGAGCCCATCCCGCGATAGGATTTGTAGGCGCGGCCCTGATAAAGGAACGTTTCGCCCGGTGCTTCTTCGGTGCCTGCCAAGAGCGATCCGATCATGATCGTGCTTGCGCCTGCAGCCAGTGCCTTGGCCGCATCGCCCGAGGTGCGCAAGCCGCCGTCGGCAATCACCGGCACGTTCGACCGCGCGGCCTCTTCAGCGCATTCCATCACCGCGGTCAGCTGCGGCACGCCCACGCCCGCGACAATTCGCGTGGTGCAGATCGAGCCCGGCCCGATCCCCACCTTGATCGCATCGGCCCCGGCATCGATCAGCGCGCGGGTGGCCTCGGCCGTGGCGACATTGCCCGCGATCACCTGGACATCGTTCGACAGCGCCTTGGCGAGCGCGACGGCGCGCGCCACATCGGCGTTGTGGCCATGCGCGGTGTCGATCACGATCACGTCGCATTCGGCCTCGATCAGTGCGCGGGTGCGTTCCAGCCCCTTTTCGCCCACCGTGGTCGCCGCAGCAACACGCAGGCGACCCGCGGCATCCTTGGTCGCGCTGGGATAGTTCACCGCCTTTTCGATGTCCTTGACCGTGATCAGGCCAATGCAGTGATACGCCGCATCGACCACCAGCAGCTTTTCGATACGGCGCTGGTGCAACAGGCGGCGCGCTTCATCGCCGGTGGTGCCCAGCGGCACCGTGGCAAGGTTTTCATGCGTCATCAGTTCGCGCACCGGCTGTGCCGGATTGTCGGCAAACCGCACATCGCGGTTGGTCAGGATGCCGACCAGGCGGCCGGTTGCCTCGACCACGGGGATGCCGCTGATCTTGTGATGCCGCATCAGGCTTTGCGCTTCACCCAGCGTCGCATCGGGCGAAATCGTGATCGGATTGACCACCATGCCGCTTTCAAACCGCTTGACCGCGCGCACTGCGGCGCACTGTTCTTCAACGGTCAGATTGCGATGCAGCACGCCGATCCCGCCCAGCTGTGCCATGACGATGGCCATGTCGGCCTCGGTCACGGTGTCCATTGCCGATGACAGCACGGGGATGTTCAACGGGATGCCGCGGGTCAGGCGGGTGCGCGTATCGGCCTGGCTGGGCAGCAGATCGGACGCGCCCGGACGCAACAGCACGTCATCGTATGTCAGGCCAAGGGGGATATCGATCACGGCTGCCACTTTCTTTCCCGCGGGGATTCGTGGCGGCCCATGTAATCAAGCCTGCCCAGTTAGGCTAGGCGTCTTTTCACCCAAATGTTCACCGTGCCGCAGGGTCCTGGCGCGGCACCGGCGGCCCCGGAAAGCGATGCACATCGGCAAAATAGCGCGCCAGTTCGACCTGCAGCAGCACATCTTCGGCCATTCCGCCATATTCAACGCGCGCCGCCACATCGGTCGGGCGGTGATACCGTTCATCCATGAACTTATCCAGCCGCACCGGGTCGGAATAGGCGCTCGACACCATGACCGCGGGCACATCGTGCTGGATGAACACCCAGCCATCCTGACGACGGACATACGTGTTGGCCGCCGGGATCGAAACCTGGCGCCGATGCATCGATTTCAGGACAGTGGCGATGCTGTCATCCAGATCGGTCATCCCGCTGCCGATCACGCTGACCGGCAGGCCTGGTCCGACCAGTCCTGTGGAATCGACATTGAGCACGGCCATGATCGAATCGAGCGGCAAAGGCGGATTTTCGGTGAAGGCCAGCGCACCCAGCAGGCCGAGTTCCTCGCCCGTGGTGGCCAGCACATAGATATCGCGATCAACAGGACGCCCACTGGCCAGAATCCGTGCTGCTTCGGTGATGACAGCCAACCCGCTGGCATTGTCGACCGCGCCATTGCAGATCAGGTGTTCGGCCGGCGGATCGGCGCAACGCCCGAAATGGTCCCAATGCGCCACCAGCAGCACCGCGCCCAGATCGTGTCTGCGGCCCTCGATCTTGCCGATCAGATTGTGCGTATGGATCCGCGTTTCACTGCCCGTCGCCTCCAGCGTGGCGGTGATACCAAGCGGCCGTGGCACAAATCCGGGGCCCGCGCTGGCGCTGCGCAGCACGGCGAAAGAGCCGGGATTTGCCGCGTCGAACAAAGCTTCGGCCGCCTGTGGTGAAATATAGGCCTGCAGATCGCCACCCATCCTTTGTCCGGCAATGGCATAACCCGGCCGGCGTCGGCGGGCGATGACATCGTCGATGGGGCGGGTGCCATCGAGCACGGTGATCACCGCAGCGGCGCCTGCATCGAGCAGGCGCCCGGCGCGTTCATCGGGCGATGTGCCCTCTGGCGCCTGGCTGTCGAAGATGACCGCCACGCGGCCCGCCAGTTCGGTGCGCGCGGTTTCAGGATTGAGATCGCCGCCGACCAGCAACAGTGGCGCTTCTTCGATCAGGCTGCGCAAGCCCGAGGTGACCACAAATACCCCGCCCGCGTCGATCGCGATATGCCGCCTGCCGTGCATGAACACCGCACGGCTTCCTTGCGGGGTGCGTTCAACCAGTTCGACCGGTGCAAACCAGGCGTTGCCCGGATCGTTGGTTCCGCTGACCATGCCGATATCGAACCATTGCTGCGCCAGATAGCGCAAGGTCCTGGTTTCGCCATCGGTGCCCGGTTCGCGTCCGGCAAATTCATCGCTGGCCAGCGTTTCGACATGACGGCGCAGCGCCGCCTCGATCGGATGGTCACGCGACGGTACGGCGACGGCAGCCGTGCTGCGGTTTGCGGGGCGCGCCGCGGTTGCCGCATCGGGCGCACAAACCGCCAGCAGGCACACGGCCAAAAGCCGCGCCGCCGGCCCGATGGCCTTGCGCGTCTGTTCGCCGTTCTGCCCAAACGCCATTGCCCGGTCCCGATGCACACCCGCAGCCAACTGCGTACCAACACCCTGCCTGACAAATGGTGCGTTTCGACGCAAGCGCCCATTTCGGCAAAGTGTTGCTAACTCTGCGTGAAGCGCGTGCCCGGTGGCTGCGGGGGCCTGCCGCGTGGTCTGCGCTGCGGAGGCGCACCGGCACCATGTTAATATTCTGAAATGACGCCAAGGGCCTGGTCGGTATTCAGCGCCATCGTTAGCCAAGCCAAAATTTTAAAATCCATTTTCAAATCGGCTGTTTTTCGATGTCATTCGATAATATTGCGACCGAATTAACAATGGTTTGTTAATATCTTTGTCCGGTCCAAAGTTCATCTTAGCGGTGTATTGGCAATACCAATCGATGACACAGCGTCGTCATTTCACCATCGACCGTTGATAAATCAGTCTGGTGATATCGGTCACGCCTGACCCACACTTTGAATGTTCGGATTGCCATGCGGAAATATCGCCAATTATTTGGTATAAGCTTTCGGGTTGTTGCTGGAATCATTTTTTCGCAATTGGCGGGCAATATTGCGAACGCGCGCAAGGTCAGGACACCGTTCGCCATGATCGTATCGCCCGCATCAACCGACACTTTGCCCGAGCTGGCGTGGTCCATTCGTGACCGCGCCAAACTGGCGGTGGCAGACGAGGAAAGCGGCCGCAACGGCGCGTTTGTCGGCATTGCGTGCAATGGCTCGGCGGACGGGGCATCGCATTTCGTCTTTGGTGTGGCAGTTGCGCCAGCCAACGCCGCGCTGCTGAAAGTGCTTCGCCGCAGGGTCGGCACCCTGATCGTGGCCACCCAGGCAACGACGCTGGCCACACGCTTCACGCTTGCGCCGCACAACAGCGGGGCAGCTCCGCTCGGCAAACTGTCGGCCGACTTTATTGCCGATCTCGACGTGCCGCAGTTCGCAGCGATCGCCTCGGCCAGATCTATTGTGATCACCACCAACGGGCAGACATTCCGCTTCAGCGGCAAAGGCTCGGCCGAGGCCATGGCCCACCTTGCCTGCCCGGTTCCTGGCGCAATCGCTGCTGCCATGCCAGCGCATCGTGCGACGGGCATCGTGCCGGTGCGGCCAACAACCGGTGCAACCTATGGCAAACGCGCCGCCAGCGCCACTTCTCCACCTGTCAGGGCGAGCGCGGCCTGCCGCAACGGGCCGCGCAACGACCGGATACTTGCCGCGGTTGGTACTGCTGATCACCGGGGACGGGCCGTAACGCCCGCTGCCGCGATGGGCATGGATGCAAGGTCTTCGCAAGTCTATCGCGATAATCCAAGCGTGGCGGCATTCCTGATCAAAGCGGATGGCGTGCGCAATCCCGGACACGCATTGTCGGGGGTTGCCCTGAACCGGCTGATGAAAGCCCAGGGCATGAATGTCGTCCGCAGTCAGATGGCCGTCGATGAATCCATTCGCGAGGCGGTGCGTTCGGTGGCCGATGTCGCCAAAATCTGCACCGCGCAAGGCTGATCCCGCCTGAAACAGGCACCGTCAACGCGGCCCACCCGGCCACGTCGACGGTGTTGCAACCGCACGATGGCGTGCTGCGGTGTCGCGTCAGTAATGATGATGATGGTGGTGATGGTGCGGCCGGGCCCACACGTGCCCATCCCAGTTGTAACCGTGCGACCGGTACCAGTCAGAGTGGTGGTTGTGCCAATACGGCGGCGGGCCCTGGATCCACACCTGGCCGTTCCAGAAAAAGCCGTGATGCCGGTACCACCAGGCGCTGTGATGATGGTGGTGGTGATGCAGATTGATCCCGATATTGATCCCCGCGGGGATCACCTGCGGGCTGTTCGCCGCCATGGCATTGTCGGCGTGAATGCGCGCCATGGCGTCGGGTACGGGTTCAAGCAGTTCGGCATAGCTGTGCGCGGCCGGAATGGGATCGGCCATGGCCATCGGTGCCAGCACCGCGCCGCCTGCTAGGGCAACAGCCCCGGCACCTGCCAACATCAAAGTCTTGCGTGTCATGACTGTGGTCCTTTCCTGAAACAAGCCCTACCCTGAAACTTCGATAAACCGGCATGCCCGAGCACAGCCTGAACATGCGCTTCATCCCCCGTTCAGCGCAGGATCGTCCGCATCGCTGGCGCGTGGTGCACCCCGTGCCCGGGCTGCGCGGTACAAATTGCGATAGGTCCCGTCGAAAATGGTGTTGGTGTCCGACATCCACTGGGTGCCTTCGGCCAGCCGGTCGCGGCTGATGGCCATGCGCCGCGCGCGCAATTCGCGTTGCGCAGCGTCTTCGGCGCTCATTGGTGCCAGCTCGATATCCGGATCTTCGGGAATCACGACAAAGGCCATCATCGGTTCGCCAGGGCGGAACACATGGGTGACGCCCGGCGGCGGCGCGCGAAAAATGGCAAAGAACACCATGGGCCACCATTCGGAGCGAATCAAGGCGGGCACGGCCAGCGGCGTGGTGTGGGTCGGATCGGCAAAATAGCGCGGGTGCGGCTCGGTGCGCACCGCAAAGCCCGGCGGCACCGCGATATCGAGCGACAATTGATAGGAATAATAATCCGGCCCGAAGGGACGAAACGGAGGCCAGGCGGCTTCACCCTCGGGCGGCGGGCCCCACTCGGCATCGAGCCGGACCTGCCCGTCCTGGGTGGTCACGCGCAATTCCGCCTCGAACGGATAGAGCAGTTCCAGGCCATAGCGCGCGCTTTCCGAAAACGGCAGACAATGCCACGGTTGTTCGTGGTTGCCGTCGGCGCGCGGCTGCTTGTCGCCGGCCCAACCCGGAACGCTGATACGGATTGGTCGGGGTGCAGGCCGGTTGCCCTGCATGCGATAGGTTACTTTTGGCATTGCGCCCCCTTGCACGATCGGGTTTGACGAGTGCACGCAGTCTTGCCGATGTGGCCTGTCGCGCCGATGAACACCAGGAACCAGAATTGACCGAAACTGTCGCACTGCGCAGCGCCACGCTGGACGATACGGCCGCAATCGTCGCGCTGAACGATGCGGTGGTTGCGGTAACCAGCCCGATGGATGCCGCGCGTTTACGCGCGCTGCACGCGGTGAGTACGTACTGTACGGTGGTTGAACGCGGATCGCAGGTCATCGGGTTCATTCTGGCGATGCAGAACGGCGCCGCGTATGACAATGGCAATTTCGACTGGTTCGCCGATCGGCTGACCCGCTTTGTCTATATCGACCGGGTCGTGATCGGCGATGCCGCACGCGGCCTGGGTCTGGGCACCACGCTGTACGACCACCTCGCCACCCAGGCGCGGCGGCGCGGAAGCCTGATCATGGCGGCCGAGATCGATCTGGTTCCCGCCAATCCCGGATCAATCGCGTTCCATCGCAAATACGGCTTTGTCGAACTCGGCACGCGCACGCTCGACAGCGGCAAGATCGTGTCGATGCAGGTCACCGGGCTTTAGGCGCTGCGGACCTTGTCCGCAGCGGCTCGATTCAGGCCCTTTTGCGGACGAATTCAGCCCGCAACACCAGTCCCTTGATACCGTCAAAGCGGCAGTCGATTTCCTGCGCGTCGCCGGTCAGGCGGATCGATTTGATCAACGTGCCGCGTTTCAGTGTCTGGCCCGCACCTTTGACGTCCAGATCCTTGATCAAGGTCACCTGATCGCCATCGGCCAACAGATTGCCCACCGAATCGCGCACTTCGACGCGGCCTTCGGCTGCCTTGCGTTCGGCCAGTTGCGACGCCGGCAGCCATTCGCCGGTGTCTTCGTCGTATACATAGTCATCGTCGGTCATAGGTTTTCCTGCACCCGGCGCCCCACGATCGGGTGCGCCGGACTGTCGGGCCCGCATCTGCCTTTTGGTCGTCCGTGCCAAGCAAAAAGGGCCGGGGTGCTGCCACCCCGGCCCACAATTGTCGCAAGCGTGCCGTGGCTCAGTACACGCGCGCCTTTGGCTTGATATACGTGGCATCGTCGGTCAGCGTGTATTCGTGGACCGGGCGATAATCGATGCGGACTTCGCCGCCCTGCCCGCCCCAGCCGTTGAACCAGGTGGCGGTGTGCTTCATCCAGTTGGCATCGTCGCGATTGGGGAAATCCTCGTGCGCGTGGGCGCCGCGGCTTTCCTTGCGGTTGAATGCGCTGTGCATGGTGACCGCGGCCTGGCTGATCAGGTTGTCCAGCTCAAGCGTTTCCACCAGATCCGAATTCCAGATCAGCGAACGGTCGGACACCCCGATGTCCTGCATCTGTTCGTAGATCGCCGCCAGCTTGACTTTGCCTTCGGCCATCAGTTCGTCGGTACGGAACACCGCGGCGTGCTGGCTCATTGCGCGCTGCATTTCGGTGCGGATCTTGGCCGTGGGCGAACCGCCCTTGGCATTGCGGAAATGATCGAGCCGCGACAGCGCCAGATCGGCGCTGTCTGCGGGCAGTGCCGCATGCGCGGTGCCCGGTTTGATCAGTTCCTTCAGGCGCAAGCCGGTGGCGCGGCCAAACACGACGAGGTCGATCAGCGAATTCGAGCCCAGACGGTTTGCGCCATGGACCGACACGCACGCCGCCTCACCCACGGCAAACAGCCCGGGCACGATCGTTTCGGGATTGCCATCGGGCCCGATCGTCATGACTTCGCCATGATAATTGGCCGGGATCCCGCCCATGTTGTAGTGCACGGTTGGCACCACGGGCAGCGGCTGGCGCGTCAGGTCGACACCGGCAAAGATCTTGCCCGATTCGGTGATGCCTGGCAGGCGTTCGCCCAGCACCTTGGGATCAATGTGATCGAGGTGCAGATAGATGTGGTCCTTGTGCGGGCCAACACCGCGGCCTTCACGGATTTCCAGCGCCATTGAGCGCGAAACGACATCGCGGCTGGCCAGATCCTTGGCCGAGGGGGCATAGCGTTCCATGAACCGCTCGCCCTCGGAATTGGTCAGATAGCCGCCTTCGCCGCGCGCACCTTCGGTGATCAGCACGCCCGCACCATAGATGCCGGTGGGGTGGAACTGCACGAATTCCATATCCTGCAACGGCAGGCCCGCGCGCAGCACCATGCCGCCGCCATCGCCGGTGCAGGTATGCGCCGACGTTGCGGTGAAATAGCTGCGGCCATAGCCGCCTGTGGCCAGCACGACCGAATGCGAACGGAACCGGTGGATCGACCCGTCATCCATGCACAGCGCGATCACGCCCCGGCACGCGCCATTTTCCATGATCAGGTCAATGGCGAAATATTCGATGAAGAAGTCGGCGTCGTACTTCAGCGATTGCTGGTACAAGGCGTGCAGCATGGCATGGCCGGTGCGATCGGCCGCGGCGCAGGTGCGCTGCACCGGGGGGCCTTCGCCCATGTTCTGCATGTGGCCGCCGAACGGACGCTGATAGATCGTGCCATCGGCATTGCGGCTGAACGGAACGCCTGCGTGTTCCAGTTCATAGACCGCGGCGGGCGCTTCGCGCACCATGTATTCGATCGCGTCCTGATCGCCCAGCCAGTCCGACCCCTTGACGGTGTCGTACATGTGCCATTGCCAGTGATCGGGCGTGTTGTTGCACAGCGATGCGGCAATTCCGCCCTGCGCCGCCACGGTGTGCGAACGCGTAGGAAACACCTTGGTAATGCACGCGGTGCGCAGGCCGGCCTGCGCCGCGCCCATCGTGGCGCGCAGGCCCGAACCACCCGCGCCGACAACCACAACGTCATACGTATGGTCGATGATCTTGTATGCGGCAGTCATGGCTCAAGCGCCTCCCAGGGCAATGCGGATCACCGAGACGATGCCGTACGCGGCGGCAGCAACCGGCACGAAATTGACCAGCACCCACGCCACCAGTTTGCCCGGCGCTTCGTGGACATAGTCTTCCAGCATCACCTGCACGCCAAGGCGCGCGTGATAGAACGTGTTGATGAACGTCAGCACCATGGCGGTGGCCGCCAACGGCTGCGCCAGCCAGGCGTGCACGGTGGCAAAGTCATAGGCCGGCAGCAGCGCCAGGCTGATGATGATATAAGGCACCAGCACCAGGTTGCCCACCGCGGTCAGCCGCGAGGCAAGCCAGTGATGCGTGCCCGAATGGCTTGAGCCCAGCCCGCGCACGCGGCCGATTGATGTACCGTTACCCATATCAGCCTCTTGTCAACACAAACGCCCAGAACAGGACGGTTGCGGCCACCGAAAACACCAGCGTCAGGATTGACCAGCGCGCATTGGCATTGAGTTCGTATCCCGCGCCGATATCGAGCACCAGGTGGCGCACGCCGGTCGCCATGTGCTGGAAAAACGCCCACGTCAGGCCGAACAGCACCATCTTGCCCAGGATCGCGGTCAGCCACGCGGGCGATGCGCCATTGCCGGTCCACACATACGTGATGAAGGTCTGGTAGCTCTGTTCGCCACCGGCAACTGCACCGACCCACCACAGCAACAGGCCCAGGCCCGCAAAGGCCAGCCCGTTCCCGGTGATACGATGCAGGATCGAAACCAGCATGGCCGGACCCCAGCGCCAGATCTGGAGATGCGGCGAAATCGGCCGGTTGCTGCGTGCCTGCGCCATGAAAACTCCTCAAAAACCGAACAGATATCGCGGCCGACAACGTCGGGTCGGGACATCAAGCGCGATTCGTATTAGTCGAAATGCCGCAGCGCGCAACCTGTGCCGCAGTGTCATGGACACAGGCATGATGGCGCAGGCCCAAGCCGTATGGTTGCAGGCACCGGCGCACCGGCCTAAAGGCCCGTCATGCCCCACCATGCCCCCACCATTCTCGTCACCGGATCCACGCGCGGAATTGGCGCCGCGATTGCCCGGCAACTGCGCGCGCGCGGCGCAACCGTGATCGGCCATGGCCGCAAAGCCGCACCCGGCGTGGTCGGCGCCGATCTGGGTGAACCCGGCGCGGCGCAAAACCTTTGGGAATCGGCGCTTGCGCTGGCCCACGGGCGGATCGATGCGGTGGTCAACAACGCCGGCCTGTTTGCCGACAATCCGATCGATGTGTCCGACAATGCCTGGCTGGATGCGTGGGAGGAAACGCTGCGCATAAATCTGACGGCCACCGCGCAACTGTCGCGTGCGGCCGTGCGCCACTGGCAAGGCGGGCAGCGCGGTGGCCGGATCGTGCATATCGCCAGCCGTGCCGCGCATCGCGGCGACAGCCCCGACCATTGGCACTATGCCGCAGCCAAGGGCGGCATGGTTGCACTGCACAAGACGATTGCGCGCGGCTATGCCCATCAGGACATCCTGAGCTTTGCCGTATCGCCGGGCTTTGTCGCCACCGACATGGCCGCCGATTATCTGGTGGGTGACGGTGCTGCGACCATTCTCGGCCAGATCCCGTTGGGCCGCGTCGCCAGCGCCGATGAAATCGCGGCGATCGCCACGTTCTGCGCGCTCGATGCCCCCGCCAGCATGACCGGCGCGGTGATCGACGCCAACGGAGCCAGCCATGTCCGGTAACACGACGCCTGCCGGCCAGGATGATGCCTGGAAAGTCACGTTCCTGGCTCCGCGCGATGTGATCCACGCCGCGCTGCTGGCGCACGAAGACGCCTACGACTGGGATCACGAGATCGTGCTGGCGGGCAGCGAAATCGCCGAGGATCGCCCCGACGACTGGCAGCTTGAAGCATGGCTGTCGCGCAAGCCCGGCCGCCACGATCTGGCGGCGATGCGCGCGCTGTTTGCGGGCAACGCGCCCCGGGCCGTGGTCGAGCACCTGCCCCAGACCGACTGGGTAACGCTGAGCCAGGCCGGGGTCGAACCGATCCGCGAAGGGCCGTTTCATGTCCACACCCCCGATCACGCGCCGCTGGCAACACCCGGCACGCGCAATTTCCTGATTCCCGCCAGCCTGGCCTTTGGCACCGGACAGCACGCCACGACGGCGGGGTGCCTGGCCATGCTGTCGGCGATGAAGACGCGCGGCACGGTCGTGCGCAATGTGGCCGATATCGGCACCGGCACCGGCCTGCTGACCTTTGCCGCGCTGCACCTGTGGCCCCATGCACGCGCGGTGGCGAGCGATATCGATCCGGTGTGCGGTCCCGTGGTCGCAGGCAATGCCGATGCCAATGGCGTGGCCATGGGCGATGGGCCTGGCCGCATGGCGATGGTCATCGCCGCGGGCATGGATCATCCGCTGCTGTCCGCGGCGGCGCCGTATGACCTGCTGATCGCCAATATCCTGGCCGGGCCCTTGGTCGAATTGGCCCCGGCATTTGCGGCCGCGGTCGTACCGGGCGGAAACATCCTGCTGTCGGGTCTGCTGACCACGCAGGAACCCGCCGTGCGCGCAGCCTATACCCGTGCCGGCCTGCGCCTGGCGGCGCGCATGACGCGCGGCGACTGGTCGATCCTTTGGCTGCGCCGTCGCCGTTTTGGCGGGGTGCGGACCAGCCGCGTCGGCGCACTGCCCGAATGGTCGAAACGCTGGGGTTCCTAGGCGGAACTGGTTTACGCCGCCTAGTCCTCGTCACAGACCCACAGCAGATCGACCAGCAGCGTCAGTGCGGCCCGCGCAAAGGCCTGCATGTTGTCCAGCCGGTTGTCGTGGCCGGTTTCGACCAGCGTTGACCCGTGAAAACCGTCGGGGCCGACGATACCGATCGCGCTGGTGCCCGACGCCACGCCCAGCGGATGGTGCCCCGGGCCTGCCGCACCCGTTTCAGCCAGCCCCCAATCGGCATCATAACGTGTGCGAATCAGGTCCGCCTGCGCCAGGGCATAGGCCTCGGTGGCCGATGTCAGCCCGCGCAACGTGCCAGGCTCATGACCCAGCACGATCCGGCGCCCCTTCAGCGAATAGATGATCCCGCCGCCGCGATAAAACGCCGATGCGCCCGGCATCGCCAGCAATCCGGCTGAAATCAGCCCGCCGGTGGCACCATCGACCACCGCGATGGTCTGCCGCCGGGCGATCAGCTGCGTGCCGGCCTGCGTGCCAAGGGCGGCCAGATCGGCAAGGCTCATGCCCGGCTGCCGGCGATGGCCAGGCCGAACACCACGAACACGCCGCCGGTCACGCGGTTGAACAACCGCCGCCGCGCCGGGCTGCGCAACCATCCGGCAAGACCCCGCCCGCCCAGCGCATAGGTGAAATACCAACCGAATTCGATGACGCCAAAGGTTGCGATCATGACCACAAACTGGCCGGTGCGTGGCCGCATCGGATCGAGGAACAGCGGCAGGAACGCAGCCGCAAACAGCAGCGCCTTGGGGTTGGAAATGCCGATCGAAAACGCGTTGCGCAACAGCCGCCAGCGCGACGGGCCCGCTGCACCGATCACGATATCGGCAAGATCGGCTTCGGCCACATCGGCGATCCACGCCTTGTATCCCAGCCACACCAGATAGGCAGCACCAGCCAGTTTAAGCACGGTGAATGCCGCCGGCAAAGCCAGCAAGACCGCGCTCAGCCCCGCCGCCGACGCCGCCAACAGGCAGACCACCGCCGTAAAACAGCCGAACATCGCCCAGATCGATGGCGTCAGCCCGTGTTCGATGCTGCGCGTCATCACGTGCAGCATGTTGGGCCCGGGTGTGGCCGAAATGAAGAACACGGTGGCCGCAAACAGCCACCAGGTATGGATTGCCATCGTCTTATCCTGCGTTGCGCACGATGTCGGCCCACTGCGCCTCATCGATCACGGGTATGCCAAGCGTTGCCGCCTGTTTCAGCTTTGATCCCGCACCGGGACCCGCCACCACCAGATCGGTCTTGGCCGATACCGAACCGGCAGAGCGCGCGCCCAGCGCCTCGGCCTGGGCCTTGGCTTCATCGCGGCTCATGGTTTCCAGCTTGCCGGTGAACACCACGGTCTTGCCCGCCACTTCGCTGGCGCGGGTTTCGACCACATAGGGCGGTGGCGCCACCTCGTTCAGCAAATCGTCCCACACCGCGGCGTTGTGTGCTTCGTGAAAGAATTCGCCCAGCGCCTCGACCACCACCGGGCCCACCCCGTCGATGCCCAGCAGTTCGGCGCGCGCGTCGGCATCGCCGCCGTGTGCGCGGGTTGCCAGATCGCGCAAGGCCGGCAGCGTGGCAAAGCGCTTCATCAGATCGCGCGCGGTCACTTGCCCGACATGGCGGATGCCCAACGCAAACAGCAGCCGCGCGGCATCGGGTGCGCGCCGTGCCTCGATCGCGGTCAGCAGGTTTTCGACCGATTTCTCTTTCCACCCTTCGCGTCCCAGGATGTCGGCGCGCCGGGTCTTCAGCCGGAAAATGTCGGCCGGGCTTTCCAGCCAGCCCAGCGCATAGAATTCGGCGATGGTCTTTTCGCCCAGCCCTTCGATATCGAGCGCGGGCCGGCTGACGAAATGGCGCAGGCGTTCGGTGCGCTGCGCCGGGCAGATCAGCCCGCCGGTGCACCGCACATCCACCTCGCCCTCTTCGGCCACGGCTTCGGACCCGCATTCGGGGCAATGATCGGGATACACAAACGGATCGCCGGGCGTATCGCGCGTCAGATTTTCAACCACTTGCGGTATGACATCGCCCGCGCGCTGCAACACCACGCGGTCGCCCACGCGCACGCCCAGCCGCGCGATCTCGTCGCGGTTGTGCAAGGTCACGTTGGTGACGGTCACCCCGCCGACCAGCACCGGGGCAAGTCGGCCCACCGGGGTCAGTTTGCCGGTGCGGCCAACCTGGATGTCGATCGCCTCGACCACGGTCTGCGCGCGTTCGGCGGGAAACTTGTGCGCCACGCCCCAGCGCGGCGATTTGGCGACAAAGCCCAGCCGGTCCTGCCAGTCGAGCCGATCCACTTTATACACCACGCCGTCGATGTCATAGTCGAGCCCGGGGCGCTGTGCCTGAATATCGCGGTAATGCGCGATCATACTCTCAGTCGTGACGCAGCGCACCAGCAGCGGCGAGACCGGCACGCCCCACCCGGCAATCATCTGCATCACGCCAAACTGCGTGTCGGCGGGCAGGCCGCTGTGGGCGCCCCAGCCATGCGCCAGAAACCGCAACGGACGGCTGGCGGTCACGCCGGCGTCCTTTTGTCGCAACGAACCGGCGGCGGCATTGCGGGGGTTGGCAAACAGCTTGTCGCCCTTGTCTTCTTGCGCGGCATTCAACGCGGCAAAATCGGCGCGCGCCATATAGACCTCGCCGCGGATCTCGAACACGTCGGGCACTGCACCGTGCAAAACCTGAGGGATATCGGTGATATGCGCGACATTGGCGGTAACATCCTCGCCCACCTGGCCATCGCCGCGCGTGGCTGCGCGTACCAGCCGGCCCGTTTCATAACGCAGCGAACACGACAGGCCGTCGATCTTGTCTTCGGCCGTCATCACCAGTTCGGCATCGTCGGGCAAAGCCAGGAACCGGCGCACCCGCGCCACGAATTCGCCCACTTCGGCATCGGTAAAGGCGTTGTCGAGGCTCATCATGCGCACGTCGTGGCGCACTTTGGACAGCGGCGTGCCCGAAATGTCGTGCCCGACCTTGCGGCTGGGGCTGTCGGCGCGGACCAGATGCGGAAATTGTGCCTCGATCTCGGCGTTGCGGCGCACCAGCGCGTCATAAGCCGCATCGTCGATCTCGGGCGTGTCGAGCGTATGGTACAGATGGTCGTGATGCGCGATCTGCCTTGCCAGGCGCATCAGTTCGTTGGCAGCCTCTGCCTCGGTCATCGTACTTTCCCCAAAATCGTGACAACCCGTTCGCGGCGCAAAGCAAAGCCCAGGCTGCGATAGAGCGCAATCGCCGCGGCATTGTCGGCATAACTGTGCAGGAACGACGCGCATCCGCGCGCGCGGTGCCCGGCCATGACGTGGCGGATCAGGCGCCCGGCCAGCCCCTGCCCGCGAAACGCCGGATCGGTGCACACGCCGCTGACCTCGATGATGCCGTCTGCGGGCCGCATGCGTTCGCCAGCCATGGCAATCAGGCAGCCATTGCGACGAACCCCGTAAAACGGTCCATACCTCCAGGTCGACGGTCCCCATGGGCCGGGGCGCGTGGCCAGGGCCAGCTCGGCCATTGCGGACACATCGGCCTGACCCAGCGGGACACAGGCAAAGCCATCGTCGGCGGCCACCGGTCCGGTGGCCAGCATCTGCGCCAGCCTGGCCGTCTTGCGCACGGCGGTGCCGGGCGGTGGCATAACGGCACCGTCTTCGACCAGCCATATCTCATCGTCGACATCGCGCAGCAGTGCGGCCAGTTCCCGCTCGTGCCCGGGTGCTGCGGCTGCAAACGGGCCATAGCCGGGATCGATCCGCATCGCCGTGCTGCCGCCCTGCGCCAGCGCAGCCTGCGGGCCGTTCAGCGCCGACCATACGGGCCGGTCCAGAACCGTATCGAACCCCTGCACCATCGTCACGCCTGTTCGAGCAGCCGATCGGCCTGGGCGCGCGCTTCGGGCGTGATTTCGGCGCCGGACAACATGCGGGCAATTTCTTCCTGCCGGCCCGCAGTGTCGAGCAACGCCACCGATGTGCGCGTGACCGTACCTTCGCTCGATTTGGCGATCAGGTAATGCGTACCTCCGCGTGCAGCAACCTGCGGACTGTGCGTGACCGCCAGCAATTGGCCGGCACTGGCCAGACGCGCCAGCCGTTCGCCGATCGCACTTGCCACCGCACCGCCCACACCTCGGTCGATTTCGTCAAAGATCACCGTGGCCGCGCCGCCCTGTTCGGCCAAAGCCACCTTCAGCGCCAGTATGAAGCGCGACAATTCCCCGCCCGAGGCGATCTTGCCCAGCGGCGCGAAGGGCGCACCGGGGTTGGTGGCGATCAGGAATTCCACCGCGTCGACGCCTTGCGGGCCCCAGCGATCTTCGGGCAGGCGCACGACCGCGGTACGAAACCGTGCCGAATCGAGCTTGAGCGGGGCCAGTTCCTGCGCCACCGCAGCATCCAGCCGCAGCGCCACTTCGGCGCGCAACACCGACAGCGCCTCTGCCTTGGCCTGGTAATCCAGACTTGCTTCCTGGGCTGCGCGTTCCAGTTCGGCGATACGCGTGCCGCCGTTTTCGATTGCATCGAGTTGCGCCTGGAATTCGGCCAGTTTGGCGGGCAGCGCATCGGCCGTGCAACCATGCTTGCGCGCGGCAGCACGCAGTTCGAACAATCGCGTTTCGATCCGGTCGAGCAGTGCGGGATCATGCGCCAGCGCGTCCATCGCCGCGGCAATGCGATCTTCCGCCTCGCCCGCCTCGATCACCGCGCGGTCGAGCGACGCCAGCGCCTCACCCAGCAGGGGGTGTTCACTGGCAATCCGGTCGAGGCGTCGTGCAGCGCTGCGCAGCACCGCCAGTGCCGAATCCGATCCCTCCCACAGGGCCTGCAACTGCACCAGATCGCCCGACAGACGTTCGCCCTTCTGCATCGCGGCGCGCTGTTCGGCCAGGTCCTGTTCTTCGCCGATGACCGGCGCGAGCACGGTCAATTCGGCAAGATACGCGCCCAACAGGTCTTCATCGGCGCGTGCGGCGGCAACCGCGGCCCGTGCCTGCGCCAGTTCGGCATCGGCCTTGCTCCAGCGTTGCCACGCCTCGGCCACCGCGCCGACATCGGCATGGGCATAGCGATCGAGCAGAAGCCGGTGCCCGCGCGCGTTGACCAGGCCGCGGTCATCGTGCTGCCCGTGCAATTCGACCAGCATGCGCGACAGATCGCGCAGCAGCGCAACCCCCACCGGCTGATCGTTGATGAATGCGCGGCTGCCGCCATCGGCGCGCAGGCGCCGTTTGATGATCAGCGGTTCGCCCGGCTCAAGATCGATCTCTGCGTCGCCCAGAATGCCGCGCACCGCATCGGGCATGCGGTCGAATTCGAAAGTGGCGGTAACGCTGGCCTGATCGGTGCCCGCGCGCACCAGCCCGGTGTCGGCGCGATCGCCCAGCACCAGCCCCAGCGAATCGAGCAGGATCGATTTGCCCGCACCGGTTTCGCCGGTCAGCACGCCAAGACCCGCGTGGAACGCCAGATCGAGCGCCTCGATCAACACGACATTACGAATGGCAAGCGCTGTCAGCATGGTTGGGTTCCGGACACGGCTTCATCCCATATCGCGCGTCGGCGTCAACGTCACCCTTTGTTCCGCACCCGGCCCGAAATCGGTTGTGTTGCACCGATGTGACAGTGTGACATGAGAACGAAACGTGATTGTGACAAGGAGTCGGTCCATCGCAACGATATAAAGGGACGCCGATGGCACCGCGCGCGCTTTTGAAGGACACCGGCAAAGGTCTGCCTTCAGCCATGGACCTCGCAACCTCGATCCCGGCATGGCTCGACCTGCCCGAACCCCGCGGATTTCGCCCCAAGCGCAAGCTTCGCACGGTGTGGATATCCGACCTGCATCTGGGCACGCGCGGCTGCAACGCGACGATGCTGCTTGATTTCCTGGCCTCGATCGAATGTGAAACGCTGTACCTGGTGGGCGACATCGTCGATGGCTGGCGCCTGTCCAAAGGCTGGTACTGGCCCGACGAACACAACGAAGTGGTGCGCCGCGTGCTCAAGATGGCGCATCGCGGCACGCGTGTGGTGCTGATCGCGGGCAATCACGACGAAATGCTGCGCCCTTATGCCGGGATGAGCTTTGGCGGCGTGGAACTGGCGCTCGACACGATCCACGAAACGGCCGATGGCCGCCGCCTGCTGGTCACGCATGGTGACGGGTTCGACGGGGTGGTGCTCTATGCCCGCTGGCTCGCGTTTCTGGGCGACAAGGCCTATGAAGTGCTGCTCAAGACCAACCGCTGGGTCAATCTGATCCGGCGGCAATTCCGGCTGCCCTACTGGTCTTTGTCATCCTACATGAAAAAGCGGGTGAAGAACGCGGTCCAGTTCATCTGCGACTTTGAAGAGGCGGTGGCCCATGCCGCGCGCGACCTGGGGGTCGATGGCGTGGTCTGCGGGCATATCCATTGTGCCGAAATCCGCCAGATCGGCGATGTAACCTATTACAACGACGGCGACTGGGTGGAAAGCTGCACCGCACTGGTCGAAGACGCCAGCGGCGCCATCAGCATCATCGACTGGGCCGCCGAAACCGCACGCCAGAATGCGGCGCCTGAACCGGCTGCCGTCAACACCCCTGCACGCGAGAAGGAACGGGCATGAGGCTGGCCATCTGTACCGATGCCTGGATGCCGCAAGTCAACGGCGTGGTGCGCACGCTGTCGACGACGGTCGATCGGCTGATCCGGCGCGGGCACGAAGTGGAACTGGTAACCCCGTCGCAATTTTTCACCTTTGCGCTGCCCGGTTACAGCGAAATCCGCCTGGCAATGGCGCCGCGTTTCGGCACGCGGCGCAGTCTGCATGCGTTTGCGCCCGACATCGTGCACATCGCCACCGAAGGCCCGATCGGCTGGAGCGCGCGCGGCTGGTGCAAGGCCAACAACGTCCCCTTTACCAGCGCGTTTCACACCCGTTTTCCGGATTATGCCGCGGTGCGCACCGGACTGTCCCCGGCCCATTTCTGGCCGCTGATGCGCCGGTTCCACCATGCGAGCGAGGCTGTGCTGGTGTCGACGCACACACTGGCGGCAGAACTGGCCGAACAGGGCATGGGTCACACCCGGCTGTGGTCACGCGGGATCGATGAAACGCTGTTTCACCCGAGCCACGCCCCGCACCCCGCGATGCGCGATCTGCCCCGGCCGATCATGCTCAATGTCGGGCGGGTCGCGATCGAAAAGAACCTGACCGCATTTCTCGATGTCGATTGTCCGGGCACCAAGGTGGTGGTCGGCAGCGGCCCCGATGTGGCCATGTTGCGCGCGCGGTACCCCGATGCGGTGTTCCTGGGCGCGCTGGCCGGGGCAGAGCTTGCCAGTGCCTATTGTGCGGCGGATGTTTTTGTCTTTCCCAGCCGCACCGATACGTTCGGGCTGGTGATGATCGAAGCGCTGGCCTGCGGGGTACCGGTCGCTGCCTATCCGGTGCCCGGACCGATCGATATCGTCGGCCCCGCGGGGCGCGGTGGCGACAACAGCCTGCCGATGACGGTGGGTGCGCTGGACGAAAACCTGGGCGATGCGATCGCGCATGCGCTGCTTTGCGACCGGCTGGGCGCTGCGGTCCATGGCGCGGGCTTTTCGTGGGATCGCGCGACCGACCAGTTCGTTGGCGCCATCAGCGAAGCACTGGAACGCCGCAAAGCGGCAGAACCGGTTGCGGCATAAGACGACTGCGGGGCCGGATGACCGGCCCCGCACATCGGGTCAGATGGCCTTGGTGCCCGGCGCCTTGGCGTTCATCAATTTGTAGGCCCGCTGGTACCATTCGCTGCCGGGATAGTTTGCGCCCAGCACCGCGGCCGATTTCTGCGCCTCGGCCGGGATGCCCAGCGCAAGATAGCTTTCGACCAGGCGATACAGCGCCTCGGGCGTGTGGCTGGTGGCTTGATACTTGTCGATCACCGTGCGGAACCGGATCGTCCCCGCCAGCCATTTGCCGCTGTGTTCGTAAAACCGGCCGATTTCCATTTCCTTGCCGGCCAGGTGGTCATTGACCAGATCGATCTTGAGCTTGGCGTCGGTGGCATATTGCGTGCCGGGATAGCGGCGGATCACTTCGGTCAGCGCATCAAGCGCCTGCTTGGTGTCCTTCTGGTCGCGGCGCACATCGCTGATCTGTTCGTAATAGCACAGCGCCACCAGGTAATAGGCATAGGGCGCATCCTTGTTGCCGGGATGCACCGACAGGAACCGCTGCGCGGTCTGCACCGATTTGGCATAGTCGCGCGCCACGTAATAACTGAACGCACCCATCAACTGCGCACGGCGCGCCCAGGGCGAATAGGGGTGCTGCCGTTCGACTTCGTCGAACAGCGCCGCGGCCTGCTTGGCCTCGCCATCGTCAAGCCGCTGCTTGGCCGCCATGTACAGCGTGTCGACATCGCGCGCCACATAGGCGACGTCCTTGTTGGGCTTGCTGCCCCCACCGCAACCGGCAAGGCCGATCGACAGAGAAGCCAGGACAAGGATCGGAAGGCGCAAGCGCGAGCGGCCGTGGGCGTGAAGCATCATGCCGGTCGTATAGCCAGCGACTTCGCCCGCGCCAAGCACAGTTCTTGTCTTGCCACCGGCAATTTGCGGCAAACCGAAGTCAGGCATGGGCATGGGGGTCAAGCGCGTCGAACGGCGCCTCTACGCTGATCGCATCGGCAAGCGTAATGCGGTCGAGCATCGCTGCGGTTTCATCGCGCAGCTTCAGCATCAAACCGCGCAGCCGGCATTCCTGTTCCGGCAGGCAGTTGGCACAGGTTTCATAGGCGTTGCGGCTGGCGCACGGGACCAGCGCCAGGCTGCCGCGCGACAGGCGGATGATATCGCCATAGCGCACATCGACCGGTGGCAGCCCCAGTTCATAGCCGCCGTCGCGCCCCCGCATCGAGATGACAATGCCCTCGCGCGCCATTTCCGACAGGATCACGGTCAGAAACTTGCGCGGGATGTTTTGCGCTTCGGCAATGGCATCGAGCCGGACCGGGCCCTGACCGAAATGATCGGCAAGGTGTTGCAGGGCCCGGATCGTGTAGCGCGTTTTTTGCGAAAGCATCGCCCTACTCTGGCCAAGCGGGTGCGCTTGTCAACGCACCCGTCGTCAACCGTTAACGTTTAAGCGCAGACCGGTCATGCCGTGCGTACCACCCAAAGCCTGCGATGACCGCGTAACACAGCGCGGGCAGGATCAGCGCCAGTTCCAGGCTGCCGGTAAGATCGGCCAGCCCGCCGGTCAGCGGCGGGATCACCGCGCCACCGACAATTGCCACGCAGATCACCCCCGATCCGTCGGCCGCGCGTTCGCCCAGACCTTCGCAGGCGAGCGTGAAAATCGTCGGGAACATGATCGAATTCATCAGGCCGATGGCCAGGAAACTGCCCGCAGCCAGATGCCCTTGCGACAGAGAAGTGATCAGCAGCAGGGCCAGCGCACCGCAGGCATTGAATGCCAGCACTTTGGCCGGGTCGATCTTGCGCATCACCACCGCGCCGACAAAACGGCCCAGCAACGCGCCAAGCCAATAGACCGGGATCAGTTGGCCCGCACCAAGATCATCAAGCCCCAGCACGTGCGGCTGGCGCATGTAATTGACGATGAACGAACCCAGCGCCACTTCGGCACCGACATACAAAAAGATGCACAAGGCCCCGAAACCGAAGCGCGGCTGCAATAGCAGGTCAAAGCTTTTCAGCACCGATCCATGATCGTGCTGTTCACCCTTCAGCCGGTTGCGACTGGCAAACACCACCGCCGCCACCACGGCCAGCGCAACCGCCAGCCCGATATAGGAATGCACCACGGCCTGGGTCGATGCCACGCGATAGGCATCAAGCGCCGCGCCCGACAGATCCTTGGCGGTCACCTTGGCCAACTTGCCCAGCATCAGATACGACCCGACAATCGGAAAGATCACCGTCCCGACCGAATTGAACGCCTGGGCAAAGGTCAGCCGGCTGCCCGCCGTGGCAGGGGGCCCTAGCAGTGAAATAAGCGGATTGGTCACGACCTGAACAATCGTCACCCCACCGGCCAGCACAAACAGCGCTGCCAGAAACACAGCAAACGTCGCACTTTGCGACGCGGGAATGAACAGCAGGCACCCGGCCATCATGGCCAGAAGGCCGATCACCGCGCCGCGCATGTAACCGACCTGTTTGACGATCCACGCGCCGGGAATGCCGATGATGGCATAGGCGGCAAAGAACGCCGTCTGCACCAGCATTGCCTGAAGATAGTTCAGCGTGAACAGTTCCTTCAGCTTGGGAATGATCACGTCGTTGAGCGAGGTGATCCCGCCAAAGATGAAGAACAGCGCGATGACAAACACCTGCAATTCGGGCGCATTGATATAGGCGCCGGAAGCGGCGCCGGAATCGCGCGGGGCAGACGGGGCAAGTGCCATCGGTTTCCTCTCTTATCGTCGGCTTGTGCCGGTTTGGTCCAAGTGTGCGCGGGCGCGACGACAATGTCCAACCGCATACGTATCATGCGGCCGACACGCCATGCTCAGCACGGCAGTGTCAGCACCCCGAGTGCCGGAATTCCCACCGAGCGCCGCCCGCCATAATCGGTGCGCACCACGATCAGCCCCTGCTTTTCAAGATGTTCGAGCAAACGGCGAATGCGTCCGGCCGACCGCGTGCCATAGACCGTGGCCAACGTATCGTCGTCGGGGCACACCGCGCCCTCGGTCGCCGCAACCGCCAGCACCATGAACGGCGCCAGCAGATCATCGGGCACATCGCGCCCCAGTGCAACCAGTTGCCGCCATTGCGGCGCGGCATCGTCGGCGATGCCCGCCACCGCCATAGCAAACCGGCGGCGGAATGCGGGCAGATCGATCGTGCCGGGTGCAATCCGCGCCATCCGGCACCGCACCGTGAAATCCTGGTAAAGCTGCGCCGCGGGCTGAAACGTGCAATCGGGCTCTGCCGCCATCTCGGTCAGAATCTGCGCGATCGTCGCGGCATCTTCTTCCGCGGCGAACAGGCTGGGTTCGACCGGCGGTTCGACCTGTTCGGACAGCGGGCGCGCCTCGGCAATCTGATCGATCAGTTCGCTGGCAGCAACCGGTTGCGGATCATCAAAGACACTTGCGCGCGCCGGTTCGGGCAGCTCGGTCAGCACCAGATCGTCCATCACCCCGCCCGCCATATCGGGCAGCGGCATCAGCCCCTGGATCACATTGCGCGCACGGGTTTCGACATCGGCGATCCGTACCGAGACCGGTCGGCGCGCAATCGCCGGCCCCAGGCCCAGGAAATGGCCACGTTCGAGATCGCGGATCGCTTCGGCCTGCCGGCGTTCCATCCCCAGAAGATCGGCCGCGCGCGCCATGTCGATATCAAGGAACGTGCGCCCCATCAGAAAATTCGACGCCTCGGCGGCGACGTTCTTGGCCAGTTTGGCCAGCCGCTGCGTGGCGATCACCCCGGCCAGGCCGCGCTTGCGCCCGCGGCACATCAGATTGGTCATCGCACCCAGCGACAGACGGCGCACTTCATCCGATACATCGCCGGCGGCCGCCGGCGCAAACATCTGCGCCTCGTCCACCACCACCAGCACCGGGTACCATTCATCGCGCGGGGCATCGAACAACGTGTTGAGGAACACCGCCGCGCACCGCATCTGCGCTTCGAGATCAAGCCCGTCGAGCGCCAGCACGCACGACGCGCGATGCGTGCGGATGCGCGCGGCCAGCCGGGCGATTTCGGCCGGGTCATACGCCGCACCATCGACCACGACATGGCCATAGCGATCGGACAGGGTTACGAAATCGCCCTCGGGATCGATCACCACCTGCTGCACCAGTTGCGCGCTCTGTTCGAGCAGGCGGCGCAGCAGGTGCGATTTTCCAGACCCGGAATTGCCCTGCACCAGCAGGCGGGTCGCCAGAAGTTCCTCGATATCGATCCGCACCGGGGCGCCCGAAGGGTTCGCCCCGATGACAATGCCTGCGCTCACACTTGCGGGCTTTAAAGCGCAAGGGGCGCGCGGCAAGCCCTCAATCGCGGGCTATCCACGGTCACGTGGGGGCAGTGCCGGCCAGGCTGGGGCGTGGCGCGGGGGTGGCGGAAAAACGCGGCGCCGGCGCCGGCATCACCATGCCGCCATCTTCGACAAAGGTGCCGCGCGCGGCATTGTGCGGATGATCGGGCGCCTCGGCCAGGCTCAGCACCGGCGCGAAACAGGCATCGGTGCCATCAAGCAGCGCACACCATTCATCGCGCGTGCGCGTCAGGAACAGCGCGGTCACCTTGTCCTTCAGCGGGCCCCACTCAGCGGGGTCCATCTGCCGGGCAAAGGCGGGATCATCCTGCAAACCGGTCTTTTCCAGCAGCAGCGCATAGAATTGCGCCTCGATCGAACCGATCGAGATCCACTTGCCATCGGCGGTTTCATACGTGTCGTAAAAATGGGTGCCGCCGTCGAGCAGATTGACCCCGCGCTGGTCGCGCCACTGGCCATTGCCGAAAAAGCTCCAGGTCATCGCCGAAAGGATCGCAGCACCATCGACCATCGCGCAATCGACCACCTGCCCCTGCCCGGTGCGCTGCGCCGAAAACACCGCCGCCAACACGCCAAACGCCATCAGCATGCCGCCACCGCCGAAATCGCCCACAGCGTTCACCGGAAACATCGGCTTGCCCCCGGCGGGTCCATATGTGTGCAGCGCGCCTGACAGCGCGATATAGTTGATATCGTGTCCGGCCAGCGGCGCCATCGGCCCATCCTGGCCCCAACCGGTCATACGGCCGAACACCAGCCGCGGATTGTCCGCCAGCAGCACTTCGGGGCCCAGCCCCAGCCGTTCCATCACACCGGGGCGGAACCCTTCGACGATCACATCGGCGCTGCGCGCCAGTTCGCGGATCTGCGCCAGCGCGGCGGGGTCCTTCAGGTCAAGCGCCAGGCGTTCGCGGTTGCGGTTCAAGATGTCGCGATTGCCGGCATCGCCAAATCGTCCGCCACGGCCCGGGCGTTCGATGCGGATCACGCGCGCGCCATGGTCGGCCAGCATCATGCAGGCAAACGGCCCAGGACCGATTCCGGCGAATTCGAGTACGGTCAAACCTTCCAGCGCGCCCGGCATCCCACTTTCCCCTTAATCGACCGATTGAAACGGGGTTAGCCTGCCTGTTGCCCCGCTGTCGAGGGGGCATGTAGCAGTGGCAATTCAGCGCCGCGCGCCAGCATCGCCTTGCGCAAGGCGATCAGATCGCCGGCACGTGCAGGATTGCCGGCCCAACCCGCGGCAAGCAAGGTCATCGCGATCGCACTTTCAGGATTTTGCGCCAGATAGCGCGATGTCATCGCATCGGCATCGCGTGTCCGGCCAACAGCCCGCAGCGCGGCATCCATCCGCACCAGCACCGCCTCGTTGAACCGGATCGCGGCGGCATTGGTGTAATCGATCAGGGCGTCGCGCGTTTGTCCGCGGATCATTCGCACATCGCCGGCCAACATCTGCGCATCGGCGTTACCGGCGTTGTCATCGCGCAACCGATCGGCAATCGGCTGCGCCGTGTCAGCCTGGTGCGCGGCGATCAGCGCGCGAATATAGGGAACGGCATTGCCCGCCGGGTGGGGGTTTTCGCCATAGGCCAGCGCCAGCACCGACGCCGCGCTGTCACTGCGCAAGGGCGCGATTGCGGTGGTGCCGGCCATCGCTTTGGCGCGTGTTAGCAATGCCCGGCCTTTGTCCTGGTCCATCCGGGCGCGATCCCCGGTTTCGCGCAAGCCCAGCCGGGTCCACCCATCGCCAACCAGCGCCACCAGATCGGGCCCTGCGCGCCCGGCACCGACATCGCCGTCGAACAGATCGACCAGTCTTCGCCAATCCCCCTTCGCCGCCAACGCCCGTGCCAGCGCATGGCGGGCAACAGCGTTGTCAGGCTGGCCATTGACCAGGCGTTCCAGCACATTGACCGACACTTCGTAATTGCCGGCCTGGTATTCCAGTGCGCCGGTCAACAGCATCGCAGCGGGCATGTCGCGAAACGCCGTGCCGGTGCGCTGCAGGATCGATCGCGCCAGTTCGGTTTGCCCCGCCCGTGCGGCCAGCACCGCCTCCATCAGGCGCGGGCGCGGGTTTTTCGGCTCAACATCGGCCAGTTTGCGCGCCACGATCAGCATCGCGCGGTATTCGCCCATATCGCCAAGCGTCGAGCCATAGGCATCGAGCAATGCCGGATCGTCGGGGTGAAGCTTCAGTGCCTGTTCAAACCACGGCAATGCAGCCGACAGGCCATATTGTTCGCGGATCAGCATGCCGCGCAGCGCCACCGCGCGCGGGTTGCGCGGATCGAGCGCCACGGCGCGGTCGGCGGCGGCAATCGACAGCGCCTGTTCGCCGCCTGTAAAGCGCATCGCCGCGATCGACACCCACACATCCGCATCGCCCGGTGCAAAATGCAGCGCCTGGTCGAATGCGCCGGCTGCCGCGCCCAGATTGCCGTCGGCCAGCGCGACCTGCCCCCTGATGCGCCAGCCCAGCCCCGCGCTGTCGGGGGTAAAGGCCCCGCCATCAAGCACGCGGCGCGCACCTTCGCGATCACCTTCGCCCAAAAGGGCCTGCGCCAGCCAGGCGCGCAACGCGTTGTCGGCGTGGGTCTGCGCCATCGCCTTGCGCACGGTGGTTTCGGCCAGCACCGGATCGTGCCGCGCCATCGCGGCATCGGCGGCAAGGCGTGCAACGTCGATCGCGGTTTCGCCGCCGCTGGCCATGGTGGCGCAACCAAGCGCACATGCCGCCAGCAGCGTGGCTCTAATGCTGCAGATCATATTGCTTGAGCAGGTCATACAACGTCGGGCGGCTGATCCCGAGCAGCCGCGCGGTGCCAGAAATATTGCCTTCGCTGCGGGCCAGCGCATGGCGGATCATGCGCCGGTCGGTGGCTTCGCGCGCGGATTTCAGATTGAGCGTCTGGTCATCGGCCGCAACCGGTTCGGCCAGATCGAGATCGGCTGCGGTCACCAGCTTGCCGTCGGCCATGATCACCGCGCGCTTCACCCGGTTTTCCAGTTCACGCACGTTGCCCGGCCAGCCCCACGCATCGATCGCGGTCAGGGCATCGGGCGCAAAGCCGCGCACCGCCGGGTTCATTTCCGCCGCAAATCGCGACAGGAATGCCCGGGCCAGCAGCACCGCATCGCCGGTGCGCTCGGCCAGCGCCGGAATGCGCACGACGATTTCGGCCAGGCGATAATACAGGTCTTCGCGAAACCGCGCATCGGCGATCATCGCATCGAGGTTCTGGTGCGTTGCGCACACGATCCGCGTATCGACATCGATCGAGCGGCGCCCGCCGATGCGTTCGATCGTGCGTTCCTGCAAAAACCGCAACAGCTTGACCTGCAATTGCAGCGGAATGTCGCCCACTTCATCCAGGAACAGCGTGCCGCCGCTGGCCTGTTCGATCTTGCCCTCGGTGGTCTTGACCGCGCCGGTGAATGCGCCCTTTTCGTGGCCGAACAGTTCGCTTTCAAGCAGGTTTTCAGGGATCGCGGCGCAGTTGATCGCCACAAAGGCGCCTTTGGCCCGGGGCGAGGCATCGTGGAGTCCACGCGCCAGCAATTCCTTGCCGGTGCCGCTGGCGCCCAGCAACATCACCGACACATTGGTATTGGCCACGCGTTCGATCGTGCGTGCGACTTTGACCATTTCGGGCGATGCGGTCAGCAGTCGGCCCAGCACGCGGTGATTGTCGGGTGCGCGGATCGCCAGCAGGCGATTTTCCAGTTCCAGTTTCCACACGTGCAGCGCGCGCCGCACGATCAGGCCGATGGCATCGATATCAACAGGCTTGGCATAGAAATCATAAGCGCCGCGCTGGATCGCCCGCAGCGCGGATTCGCGCGCGCCATGCCCCGACGCCACGATGACTTTGGTGTCGGGCTTGATCGCCATGATCTCGTCAAGCAGGGCAAACCCTTCGGTCACCCCGTCGGGATCGGGCGGCAAACCCAGATCGAGCGTAACCACCGGCGGCTCTTCGGCGCGCAGCAGCGTGATCGCGCTTTGCCGATCGCCCGCGATCAGCACGTCAAAATCTTCGTAGGCCCATTTCAACTGGGCCTGCAGACCGGGATCATCCTCGACGATCAGCAATTTGGGCCGGATGGAGCTCATTGTGCGACAGCTTTCAATACGGACGTGGTTCGTGCCGGGTCGGTGCGGGCGTGCGCCGCCTGCGGCAGGCGTATGGTAAACCGGCTGCCCAGGCCTTCGCGGCTTTCGACTTCAAGCCGCCCACGCATGGCATGGATCAATTCGCGCGCCTCGAACGCGCCGATGCCGAACCCGCCGGGCTTGGTTGACACAAACGGGGTGAACAGCCGGTTGCGCACGAAATCGGCGCTCATGCCGCTGCCGCTGTCGACCACTTCGATCACACCGTGATCACCCGCACTTCGGCAGTGGATGAACACACCCAGCGTACCTTCGGTGGCATCGAGCGCATTTTGCACCAGGTGGCTCAGCACCTGGTCAAGCGTGTCGCGCGCGGCCAGCACGGTGCACGGCTGCATATCGGCCGCAAAGACCTGATCCCGGCCCAAGGCCGCGTTGCACCGCGCAGCCAGGGCCCGGATCACTTGCGCCGCATCGACCGGCTCGCTCGCGGGCACCGCGCCCGCGCCATAGCGCGACAGGCGCGCGATCAGCGCGTTCAGCTTGTCGGCCGAATTGCGCAGTGTGACCAGCATGTCGCGGCGGAATTCCGGGTTATCGGCGTGGCGTTCGGCATTGCGCGCCAACAGCGCCAGTTGGCTGGCCAGGTTCTTGATATCGTGCATCACAAAGGCAATGCGACGGTTGAATTCGTCAAACCGGCTGGCTTCGAGCAGCGCCGCGTGCGCGCCCTGTTCGGCCAGGAAACTGGCCAGTTGCTGCCCGACCACGCGCAACAGATCGAAATCTTCCCAATCGAGTTCGCGCACCAGCGCCGGCCGGCCCAGCACGACCAAACCAACCAGCCGTTCGAAATGCAGCAGCGGCACCAGCACCCAGATCGAATCTTCGGCGACCATCCACTGCGGCACCAGCGCGGTTTCGCCCGCATGGTCGGTGCCGGCCCGCACCTGGTCGAAATCGACGATAAACCCGCTGCGTTCCAGGAATGCCACCGTGCGCGCATCCATGGCCAGCGCCGGCACATCCAGCGTGGGCCATTGCCAGCGCGCGGCCAGCACCAGCGCACCGCCTTCGCCCGGCACCAGCAGCACGCCGCGCGCGCTGTCGGTTATGTCGGCCACGGCCTGCACCACGCGTTCGTGCAACGGTTGGGCGTTGGCGTCGGCACGCCCGATGGTGCGGGCAAAGCGCAGCCATTCGGCGCGATAGTCGTAGCGGTGCTGAAAGAAATGCTTGGCCAGCACGACATTGAGCCAGCGCCGCAACCGTGCCGATGGGACCAGCGCGATGATCGCAACCGTTGTCACAAACGCAAAGCCCAGCTGCACAAGCGCGGTGGAATTGCCCCCGGCCCAGGCCACCGACTGCGCCGCACCGACCATCACGATCAGATAGACCCCGATGATCAGCAGCATCAGCGATTGAAAAGCCACCGCGCGCGACGGCGACAGCCGCAACGAGGCACCGCTGCGTGATGCAAGCCCCAGCATCAGCAACGCCACGATCTGCGCCAGCCCGCGCAAAGCCACCAGTTCGTCGGGCATGACCCGGCCCAGATAGGCGATCGTATAGAAATTGAGATCGTAACCCCAGATCAGCGCCAGCGCGAACGAGTTCCACCGCACTGCTTCACGCTGCCCCCCCACCGCGCCGACATAAAGATTGTGCACCAGCACCAGCGCGCCGGTCGCGGTCAGCAGATGAAACAGGTCGGACAGTTGCCCGATCATCGTCACCGCTGCAGGTATCGCGGCAAACCGGGCCGACAGCACCACCAGCACGATCTGGAACAGCTCCACCAGCGCAAGTGCCGCCAGGACCGGGCGCACCGGCGCCACCGTTTCATCGCGATGATCGCGCGCAAACAAGGTCAGCACGACCATCATCCAGGCCAGATTGCGCGCCACTTCGCCCAGCGTCGCCATGGCGCCAAGCGGGCCCGTGGCAGACCCGATCAGGCACCACAGCGCGGTGATCGCCACCGCCACGATTTCGGCCGGGCCGGTACCCCGCCGCCGTCGGTACCGGTCGATCAGCCAGACCACCAGCAGCATGGCGCAAAACGTCGCTGCCAGTTCGATCCAGCGGCCCGTCGTGGTCCAGGTCAGTTCGGGATGCATGGCGTCCCGATCATCGCGCGCCCTCGTTCCACAGCACCACCCGCAAGGTTTGCAACAGGATCAGGAGGTCTAGGAACGGGGTATAGTTCTTGGCGTAATACAGGTCGTATTCCAGCTTGTGCCGCGAATCCTCGATCGATGCGCCGTAGGGATAGTTGATCTGTGCCCAGCCGGTGATGCCCGGCTTCACCATGTGGCGTTCGGCATAGAACGGCAGTTTTTCCTCCAGATCGTCGACAAATTCGGGCCGTTCCGGGCGCGGTCCGACAAAGCTCATTTCGCCTTTCAGCACGGTCCAGGCCTGCGGCAATTCATCGATACGGCACTTGCGGATGATCCGTCCGATGCGCGTAACGCGCGGGTCGTGCTTGGCGGCCCACTGTGCGCCGCCGGCTTCGGCATCGACACGCATCGAGCGCAGCTTGATCAGCGAAAAGGTCTGGCCATACAGCCCGACGCGGGTCTGGCGGAAAAACGCAGGCCCCCGGCTGTCCAGTTTGACCAGCAGCGCAAAGATCAGCACCAGCGGCGCCGTGCCGATCAGCAAGGTCACACTGGCCGCGATATCGAACAGGCGCTTGATCGCGCTCGACACCATCTGTCCCGACGAAAACCCGTCGGAAAAGATCAGCCAGCTCGGATTGACCGTATCCAGATCGACCCGCCCGGTTTCGCGTTCCAGAAACGTCGAAAACTCGTTGACGTGCACCCCTGTCGTCTTGATCCGCAACAAGTCCTTGAGCGGCAGCGCGTTGCGGCGCTCTTCCAGCGCCAGCACGACTTCGCTGACCCCCAGATTGTCGACATAACGCGTCAGGTTGGCGATCGCATCGCGATGGATCGCCTCTTCGATTACGGATTGCTTGGCGCTCATCCCGACATAGCCGACAATCACGAAACCCGCCTCGGGCCGTTCGCCCAGCTTGCGCAGCCGGTCGGCGCGCGCGCCGGCGCCCAGCACCAGCACGCGGCGGCGAAAGGCCGAAGTGCCCAGCAGCCCGCCCAGCACCACGCGCACCCCCAGCAGCAGCGCCATTGCGATAAACATCGCGTAGAACAGGTTCGATCGCCACAGCGTGTGGCCCGGCAGCAGGAAATAGACCACCGACAGCGCGATGATGCCCAGGCTGATCGCGACCAGCAGGCGCGCACCGGCATAACGCATCGACCGCAGCGCATCCGAGCCATACGTGCCCACCGCAATCATCGCGGTCTGCACCAGCGCCGCAAAGATCAGCAAAGGCGCCCAGCGATCGGCGATTTCGCCGGTGGCGATCCCCAGCTGCCAAGCGCGGACGATCCAGCCCAGCTCTCCGGCCGCCACCAGCAGCACGAAATCGAACAGCCCCAGCAACAGGACCGCGTTCGGGATATAGTGCTTGAACAGGCGGAACATCGGACAGGATGCCTTTTGTGGCTTCTTTTGCGCCTGGCCCCACCCGCAACGGACGCGACCATGGTGTCGGACCCGAACATAGCCCGCCAAGCGTAAAGCGTCGGTAAATCTGACAGTAGCAAAGTCGGGGTGATCGAATCGATCGATTGAAACACAACGAAATTTTTCTGATGGCAGCGATAAATTGTCGGGACAATTTACATCGCCTGCGATGACCCGCACGATCCTTGCGGTTCGCTCTGGCGCTGCGGCCACGGCGGTGCAATGAACAGGCCATGCGGGAAAAGGAACTGCGCGTCGCTCTGGTCTGTTACGGCGGGATCAGTCTGGCGGTCACGATGCACGGCGTGACCAAGGAAATCTGGCACGCCACCCGTGCCAGCCGGGCCTGGCATGCCGGCGACAACCGGCCCACAGGCGTGGCCGGGGTCTATGTCCGTCTGTTCGAAACGATCGGCCAGACGCGCAATCTGCGTCTGCGCTTTGTGCCCGATATCCTGTCGGGCACCAGCGCGGGCGGGATCAACGCGGTGTTTCTGGCGCAGGCCCTGATCAGCGGGCAAAGCCTTGATGCGCTGACACGGCTGTGGCTCGACACGGCCGACAGCGACGTGCTGATCGCGCCAGAGGCAAGACCATGGGGGCGTTTGGCCAAAATCTGGGCCTGGCCGGTGGTGTGGCTGGCATTGCGGCTGCCTGGCACCGGGCTGGACAACGCAAGACTTGCACCCCGAATAAAGGCCGAAGTGCGTGCAAAAGTGTCGCGGCTGATCCGCGCGCGCTGGTTCGAACCACCGTTCGGCGGCCCGGGATTTTCGCGCCTTCTGGCCGATGCCTTTGCCGCCATGGCGCAAACCGGCGACAACGATCCGCTGCTGCCGCCGGGCCATCCGATCGATCTGGCGGTGACCGCCACCGACCTGATCGGCCATCGCACCGAACTCGCGCTCAACAGCCCGCCGCTGGTGCATGAAAACGAACACCGTCTGACAATCGGGTTTCACGCGGTCGCGCGGCCCCACGCCCAATTGGCATCCACAGTCGAACTGATCCTGGCAACGCGTGCCACGGCCAGCTTTCCCGGGGCCTTTCCGCCGCTGGTGCTTGCGGAAATCGACGCGCTGGCCGCCGAACGCCGCCTGCCCTGGCCCGGTCGCGAGGCGTTTTTGAAGCGCGTCATGCCTGGCCGCTGGCGCGAAGGGTTGACCGCCGAGGCGGCTTTGATCGATGGCGCGGTGCTCAACAACCGGCCCTTTGCCGAGGCCATGGCTGCGCTGCGCAACCGCCCGGCGCGGCGCGAGGTCGACCGGCGGTTTGTCTATATCGAGCCGCACCCCGCTTCGACCGAAACCGTGCGGCCGCGCATTCCCGGGTTTTTTACGACAATCTTTGCTGCACTTTCGGCGATCCCGCGCGAACAGCCGATCCGCGACAACCTGGCCGCGATCACGCAGCAGTCGCGCACCCGCGAACGCATGCGCACGCTGATCGATGCCTTGCGCCCCGATATCGAGGCAAAGGTCGCGCAGCTGTTCGGTCACACGCTGTTTTTCGAATCGCCCAGCCGCGCGCGGCTGACCGCGTGGCGGGCCAAGGCGCAAACCGCCGCGGCACAGACCGCCGGCTTTGCCTATCACGGCTATGCCCGCGTCAAGTTCGATGCCATCCTTGCCGAACTGGCCACCACGATTGCCGAGGCAGCGCCCGAGACCGGGCCGGTCGAGCGGATCGTGGCGGTGCTGTCGCATCATCTTGGCGCAACGGGCCTGTCACGCCTGGTGACCGACAAAGGCGTGGCCACGCCGGCGGCCATCGCATTTTTCCGCGCGCACGACATCGGATTTCGCATACGCCGCCTGAAATTGCTGGCGCGACGGCTGACGCAGGACCCGCACGAAGGCGACGCCGCGCGGCGCGAAGCAGCGCGCACCATCGTCTATCGCGCACAAGCCTTGTACCAGACTCGTGAAACCCCGCGCGGTCTGGGCCCGGGCTTTGCTGCGTCGGCCGGCGTGGTGCATCGCGATCCCGCAGCGGCGCTGTCATCGATCGCGCGACGGCGCGATCTTGCCACCATCGACCTCGAAGTCGACCAGATGCTGGTCGACGCGCTGGCCGTGCTCGATCGGCCGCTGCGCCGGCACGTCCTGCATGTCTATCTGGGGTTTCCCTGGTACGATATCGCCACCCTGCCCATGCTGCACGGCGATGGCGAAACGCTGGGCGAATTCGACCCGATCAAGATCGATCGCATTTCCCCCGACGATGCCGGATCGATCCGCAAGGGCGGCACCGCCGCCTGCCTCAAAGGCATCGATTTTTACAGCTTTGGCGCGTTTTTCAGCCGGGCCTATCGCGAAAACGATTACCTGTGGGGCCGGTTGCACGGCGCCGAGCGCGTGATCGACATCATCGCCTCATCGGTCGAACCGCCCTTGCACGACGACACGCTGGCCGCGCTCAAACGCGATGCGTTCCTGGCCATTCTGGACGAAGAGGAACCCTTGCTGACCTGCGACCCCACACTGGTACCAGGCATCCGGCACGAGGTGGAAACAGCCTTTGCCCAACCGGAACCACGCCATTCGCGCCAGGAGGAATGACTGCGTCCGGCCAGGGCCCGCTGCTATTCGGTCAGGTCGTTCCAGGCGTTGCGGATCCGGTCAAAAAAGCTTTTGACCTCGGGGCATTCCGCGCCGGTTTCGGTCGCCTGCAATTCGCGCAGCAGTTCCTTTTGCCGCGCGGACAGCTTTTCGGGCGTCTTTACCTGCACTTCGACCACCAGATCGCCAGCGCCGCGCCCCTGCAACACGGGCATGCCCGCGCCGCGTTTGCGCAATTGTTTGCCCGTCTGGATGCCGGCCGGGATTTCGAAACTGTGGCGCGCGCCGTCGATCCCGGGAAATTCGATCGTGCCGCCAAGGGCCGCGGTGGTGAACGTGATCGGCAGATGCGCCATCAGCGTGGTGCCATCGCGCTGAAACACCTTGTGCGCCTTTACATGCAGAAAGATGTACAGATCGCCAGGCGGTGAACCGTTGGGACCAGCCTCGCCCTTGCCGGCCAAGCGGATGCGCGTGCCGTTGTCGACGCCTGGCGGCACTTGCACTTCCAGCCGCTGCGGCTGATCGACCCGGCCTTCACCGCGACAGGCGCGACACGGGCTTTCGATCACTTCGCCCCGGCCGTGACAGGTCGGGCAGGCGCGCTCGACCATGAAAAAACCTTGCTGAGCGCGCACTTTGCCATGGCCTGCACACATGTTGCAGCGCCGTGCAGCCGTCCCGGGCGTTGCACCGGTGCCGCCGCAGGGATCGCATTTCTGCGACACTTCGACCGCGATCTCGGTGGTCTTGCCGGTCCAGGCATCTTCCAGCGTGATTTCCAGATCGTAACGCAGATCGGCACCGCGCCGCGACTGCTGGCGCCCACCGCCGCCGCCGAATGCGCCGCCAAAAATGGTTTCAAAAATATCGCCCAGATCGCCGAATTCGGCGCCGCCGCCAAACCCGCCGCCGCCCGCGCCAGGACCGCCCTGCTGAAACGCCGCATGACCAAACCGGTCATAGGCGGCACGCTTTTGCGCGTCGGACAACACGGCATAGGCCGCGTTGATCTGCTTGAACCGCGCCTCGGCCTCGGCATCGCCGGGGTTCTTGTCCGGGTGGTACCGCATGGCGAGGCGGCGGAACGACGATTTGATCGTCTTGTCATCCGCGGTGCGCTCGACTTCGAGCAGTTCGTAAAAATCGATCTCGGCCGACATCAGGCAGTGTTCCGGTCAGGTCTGGATTTACACCGAGCGGGCGGCACCACACAAATGGCACCGCCCGCATCTTGATCAGGCCCCCCCTGGGACCCGAACGGCTTGCTTTGCGTCAGTGTTTGTCGTCGACTTCCGAGAACTCGGCATCGACCACATCATCACCGTGGGGCGGCTGCGCCGCACCCGGCGATGCACCGGCAGCCTGTTCCTTTTCGTAGATCGCCTGACCCAGCTTCATCGCCTTTTCGGTCAGCGCCTGCGCCTTGGCATTGATGTCGTCGGTGTTGCCGCCTTCGATCGCGGTCTTGGCTTCGGCCAGCGCCGCTTCGATTTCGCTTTTCATTGCGGCATCGACCTTGTCGCCATGTTCTTCAAGCTGACGCTCGGTCGCATGGACCAGGCTGTCGGCGTTGTTGCGCGCTTCGGCCGCTTCGCGCCGCTTCTTGTCTTCGGCGGCAAACTTTTCGGCGTCGCGCACCATCTGGTCGATGTCGTTGTCCGACAACCCGCCCGAGGCCTGGATGCGGATCTGCTGTTCCTTGCCGGTGCCCTTGTCCTTGGCCGAAACGTTGACGATGCCGTTGGCGTCGATGTCAAAGGCGACCTCGATCTGCGGCACGCCGCGGCGCGCCGGCGGCAGGCCGACCAGGTCGAACTGACCCAGCAGCTTGTTGTCGGTGGCCATTTCACGCTCGCCCTGGAACACGCGGATCGTCACCGCATTCTGGTTGTCCTCGGCGGTGGAAAACACCTGCGCCTTCTTGGTCGGGATGGTGGTGTTGCGGTCGATCATCCGGGTCATCACGCCGCCCAGCGTTTCGATGCCCAGCGACAGCGGGGTCACGTCGAGCAACAGCACGTCCTTGACGTCGCCCTGCAGCACGCCTGCCTGAATGGCCGCACCCATGGCAACGACTTCATCGGGGTTGACGCCGGTGTGCGGTTCCTTGCCAAAGAAATCCTTCACCACTTCGCGCACGCGCGGCATGCGGGTCATCCCGCCCACCAGCACGACTTCGTCGATGTCCTTGGCGGTCAGCCCGGCATCGGCCAGCGCCTTGCGGCAGGGTTCGAGCGTGCGATCGATCAGCTTGGCCACCAGACGTTCAAGATCCGAACGGGTGATGGTTTCGACCAGGTGCAGCGGCGTGGTGGCGCCGCCTTCCATGCGTGCGGTGATGAACGGCAGGTTGATTTCGGTGGTCTGCGCCGAAGACAGCTCGATCTTGGCCTTTTCTGCCGCTTCCTTCAGCCGCTGCAACGCCAGCTTGTCGGTCTTGAGGTCAAGACCTTCGCGCGCCTTGAACTTGTCGGCCAGGTATTCGACCACCACAGTGTCGAAATCTTCGCCACCCAGGAACGTGTCGCCATTGGTCGATTTCACTTCGAACACGCCGTCGCCGATTTCCAGCACCGAGATGTCGAACGTGCCGCCGCCAAGGTCATAGACCGCGATCGTCTTGCCGTCCTGCTTGTCAAGGCCATAAGCCAGCGCCGCCGCAGTCGGCTCGTTGATGATGCGCAGCACTTCAAGCCCGGCAATCTGCCCGGCGTCCTTGGTCGCCTGGCGCTGCGCGTCGTTGAAATAGGCCGGCACGGTGATCACCGCCTGGGTCACGGTTTCGCCCAGATAGCTTTCGGCGGTTTCCTTCATCTTCTGCAAGGTGAAGGCCGAAATCTGCGAGGGGCTGTAATCCTGGCCGCCGGCGTTGACCCAGGCATCGCCGTTCTTGCCCTTGACGATGCCGTAGGGAACGAGGCCTGCATCCTTTTGCGTCACGGAATCGTCGAAACGACGACCGATCAGCCGCTTGACCGCAAAAATGGTGTTGTCGGGGTTGGTCACCGCCTGGCGCTTGGCCGGCTGGCCGATCAGACGTTCGCCATCCTTGGTAAAGGCGACGATCGATGGCGTGGTGCGTGCACCTTCCGAATTTTCGATAACCTTGGGTGTGCCCCCATCCATCACCGCAACGCAGCTGTTGGTCGTACCGAGGTCAATACCGATTACTTTAGCCATGATTTCCCGTTTCCTTGAGCATCGCGACACCGCGCATTGTGGTCATACCCCTGCCGGGCGAGCGACCCTCTCGCGGCTCAGACCCGGCGGATATAGGTGCGCATCGGCTTGGCACAAGGGCTGTCGATCCCTAGATCAGCGCCAGTTCGAAAATGTCTGTCAAAAAAAGGACCCGCGATGCGTCGCCGTTATCTGATCCTGCCGTGTCTGGTCATGTCTGTGGCCGGATGTTCGTCGCCCACCCCCATTGTGCCTTCGGCCAGCGCCTCGGCACAGGCCGAAGACCCGACGGCCGCGCCCGTGCTGACCATCAGCGATGCCGTCGTGCAGTTGCCCGCGGTGCCGGGGCGTCCCGCGGTTGCCTATTTCGTGGCGACCCCGGGCGATCAGGCGAAGGGCAAGCTGGTGGCGGTCCACGTCGATCACTTTGGCCGCGCCGCGATGCACGACAGCGTGATGGAGGGCGGCACCATGACGATGAACCCGGTGGATTCGCTGCCGCTGGACCCTGCAAAGCCGCTGGTCTTTGCCCCCGCCGGCCTGCATGTCATGCTGTTTGACAGCGACAACACGCTGAAAGCCGGAGGCACGACCACGCTGACCCTGACGCTCGACAATGGCGCCAAATTCACCGCACAGGCCCGGATTACGCCGCCGGGCGGCGATGACGCCATGCCTGGCATGAAAATGTAAGATCCCGGTCCTCCCCGCACCGCGGGGAGGACCGGCCGATCAATCGGGCTTTTTCGCCACGGCCACCATCGCGGCGCGCAGCAGGCGGTCCTTGATCATATAGCCTGCCTGCAATTCCTGCACCACGGTGCCGGGTTCGACATCCGCCGAAGGCATCTCGATCATCGCCTGGTGCTGGTGCGGGTCAAGCGGCAGGCCCTTGGCGGCGATGCGGGTGATGCCATGGCTGGCGAACACCTTTTCGATTTCGCGCCCCGTGGCATCAAGCCCCGCGACCAGATTGCGGAACTTGTCATCGGCGCGCAGATCGGCCGGAATGGCTTCAAGCGCGCGCGCGATGTTGTCGGCCACCGACAGCACATCGCGGGCAAACCCGGTGGCGGCATAGGCGCGCGCATCGGCGATGTCCTTTTCCAGGCGACGGCGCACGTTCTGCGTCTCGGCCTTGGCATAGAGCACGTCCTGCTTGGCCGTTTCCAGGTCATGGCTCAGCCGGGCCAGGTCTTCTTCAAGCGATTTGGTGGTGTCATCGATCATGTCGGCGGGCACGCCTTCCAGTTCTGCGGCAGCTTCAGGGTCGTGCGAGCGGCGCTCTGTGTCGGTCATTTTCGTGAAAATCCGTCTTGTCCGATAAGTTTGCTCAGCGATTGAGCGGTGAAATCAACCATGGGGACGACGCGCGCATAATTCAACCGGGTCGGGCCAATCACGCCGACAACGCCCACCACCCGGCCTTCGCCATCGCGCCACGGCGTGGCGATCACGCTTGACCCCGACAGCGACATCAGCCGGTTTTCGCTGCCGATGAAAATACGCGTGGCCTGCGCTTCGCGCGCGGCGTCAAGCACGTGCGCGATCGCTTCGACGCTTTCAAGTTCATCGAGCAACTGCCGCACGCGTTCGATATCGTGCACCGCCCCTTCATCAAGCAGATTGGCCTGCCCGCGCACCACCAGCACCGGCCGCTGCGCCGCATCGCGGCTCCACACCGCCAGCCCGCGCCGCACCAGATCCGCGCTGGCGGCATCCAGCGCGCTGCGCCCGCCGGAAATTTCGTCGGCAATGCCTTGCGCTGCCTCGGCCAGAGTGCGCCCGGCCAGATGCGCGGTCAGGTAATTGCCCGCCGATTCAAGCGTGCCGGCCACGATCGCGTCGGCCAGATCGATCACCCGGTTTTCGATGCTGCCGTCTTCCGCCACCAGCACTGCCAGCGCGCGGTGCGACGACAGCGGCACAAACGAGATCTGGCTCAGCCGCAATTCGCGCCGGGGCACCATGACGACGCCCGCGCCCGCCGACATTTCCGACAGCGCAAAGCTGGCCGCGGTCAATGCCGCCTCGATCGAGCCGCCCGAGGCGATGCCGCGTTCGATCTGTGCGCGTTCCGCAGCCGACGGTTCGGCCACTTGCATGATGCCATCGACAAACAGGCGCAGCCCGGTTTCGGTCGGCAGCCGCCCCGCGCTGGTGTGCGGCGCCGCCAACAGGCCGGCATCCTGCAATTCCTGCAGCACCGACCGGATCGAGGCGGGCGAAAGGGTGATCCCGGCGCTGCCTGCCAGGGTCTTTGACCCGACCGGAAGCCCGCTGGCAATATAGCCTTCGACCACCAGGCGAAAAATGTCGCGCGCACGGGCCGACAATTCGGTAAGTGGGGGACCTGCCATCATGGTGCTCCATACACAAAGTTCACTGTCGTGAACACTGACCTGCCGCCGCAGCCACAGCGCGGCTGTGGACCACAACGAACAAGCCTTGCGGTGGGTGCCACGATGGGCCAAGGGGCCGCGTGTTATCCGCAATCAAGGACCTATGACCCATGCGAGTTTCCGGCCGTGACGCTGACCAGATGCGTGCCATCACCATCGAAACCGGTTTTACCAAGCACGCCGAAGGCTCGGTGCTGATCAGTTTTGGCGATACCAAGGTGCTGGTGACGGCTTCGGTCGAGGAACGCGTGCCGCCGTTTTTGCGCGGCAAGGGTGAAGGCTGGGTTACCGCAGAATATTCGATGCTGCCCCGCGCCACGCACACCCGCGGCAGCCGCGAAGCGGCCAAGGGCAAACAATCGGGCCGCACGCAGGAAATCCAGCGTCTGATCGGGCGCAGCCTGCGCGCCGTGACTGATCTGAAAAAGCTGGGTGAACGCCAGATCACGCTCGATTGCGATGTGATCCAGGCCGATGGCGGCACCCGCACCGCATCGATTTCGGGCGCCTGGGTCGCGCTGCGGCTGGCGGTGGACAAGCTGATGGCGCAGGGCCTGATCAAGGAAGACCCGCTGCCGCGCAAGGTGGCCGCGATCTCGTGCGGCATCGTCGGCGGCACCCCGGTGCTCGATCTGGATTATATCGAAGACAGCAGCGCCGACGCCGATGCCAATTTCGTGCTGATCGAAGGCGGCCATATCGCCGAAGTCCAGGCCACCGCCGAAGGTGCAACCTATGACGAAGAAGGCCTGCTGCATCTGCTGCGCCTGGCGCGGGTCGGTTGCGCCGAAATCTTTGCCGCGCAGGATCTTGCGGTCGCCAAATGACGCCTGCACGCCGCCTGGGGCCCGGAAAACTGGTGATTGCCACGCATAACGCGGGCAAGCTGCGCGAAATTCGCGCGCTGCTTGCCCCGTTTGGCCTGGAATGCCTGTCGGCGGGCGACCTTGGCCTGCCCGAACCCGCCGAAACCGGCACGACGTTTGTCGAAAACGCGCTGATCAAGGCGCACGCCGCGGCGTCGGCCGCGCAATTGCCCGCGCTGGCCGACGATTCGGGGCTGTCGGTCGCCGCACTCGGCGGCGCGCCGGGGGTCTATACCGCCGACTGGGCCGAGGCCGATGTGTTCGAAGGCGGCCCGGGGCGCGACTGGTACATGGCAATGGGCAAAGTCGAAGGCAAACTGGCCGGGCTTGGCCCCGATGCCCCGCGCGATGCGTGGTTTTCGTGCGTGCTCGCGCTGGCATGGCCCGATGGCACGCAGGTCACCTATGAAGGCCGGGTCGATGGTACGCTGACCTGGCCGCCGCGTGGCGCGCTGGGCTTTGGCTATGACCCGGTGTTCGTGTTGCAGGGCGATACACAGACCTTTGCCGAAATCGACCCGGCCGAAAAACATGCCAAAAGCCACCGCGCCTGCGCCTTTGCCAGGCTGGTCGCCGATCAGTTTGCGGGGTAGGCAGGGCATTGGCACGCACGGCGGGCTATCAAGGACACGCATGACCGCGCTGGCGCTGTATATCCATTGGCCGTTCTGCCTCGCAAAGTGCCCCTATTGCGATTTCAACAGCCATGTCCGCGCCACGGTCGATCATGCGCAATGGCAGCAGGCGCTGATCGCCGACATGGCGCACGAGGCGGCGCTGCTGCCCGGACGGCGGCTGACCTCGATCTTTTTCGGTGGCGGCACGCCCTCGCTGATGCCGCCCGCGCTGGTGGAAAGCCTGCTTGATGCCGCCGCGCGGTTCTGGACGATCGATCCCGATATTGAAATCACGCTCGAGGCCAATCCCTCGTCGGTCGAGGCGGACCGCTTTGCCGCACTGGCGCGTGCCGGCATCAACCGCGTGTCGCTGGGCATTCAGGCCATGGACGACCAGACATTGCATTTTCTGGGCCGGTTGCACGACGCCGCCGAGGGCCTGGCCGCGCTCGATGTGGCGCAACGCCACTTTGGCCGCGTCAGCTTCGATCTGATCTATGCCCGCCCCGGCCAGACCCAGGATGGCTGGGCCGCCGAACTGGGCCGCGCGCTGGCTTTTGGCACGGGCCACCTGTCGCTGTACCAACTGACGATCGAGCCGGGCACGCGCTTTGCCACTTTGGTGCGCGAAGGCAAACTGACCCCGCTCGACGACGATGCCGCCGCCGACCTGTTTGCGCTGACCCGCGACATGACCGGGGCGGCGGGCCTGCCGGCCTATGAAATCAGCAATCACGCGCGCCCCGGACAGGAAAGCCGCCACAATCTGACGTATTGGCGATACGGTGATTACGCCGGCATCGGCCCCGGCGCGCATGGACGCCGTTTAAACCAGGCGACCACGCGCCATCGCAAGCCCGAAAACTGGCTGAATGCCGTGGCGCAAACCGGCCATGGCCTGACCGAGGAACGTGCTCTGCCCGCGGGCGAACAGGCGGGCGAAGCGCTGCTGATGGGCCTGCGCCTGAACGAAGGGGTCGATCTGACCGCGTTGTCGGCGCGGTTCGGTCTGCCCCAGGATCGCCTGATCCATGCCGACAAGGCACGGTTCTATGGCGATCTTGGCCTGATCGACCGCACCGATCACCGCCTGACTGTCACGCCGCAGGGCATGCCCCTGCTCGACGGATTGCTGGGCGAACTGGTCGCGGCATGACCCACGCCGACATCCTGGGGCCGTGGCACGATCACCTGACCCATGGACGCCGCCGTTCGCCGCACACCGTGCGCGCCTATGTTGCCACCGCGCAACGTCTGCTGCTGGCGCTGGGCGATCATGCCCCGGCCGACTGGTCGGGGCTGGCCGCGCTTGATGTGGCCGCCTTGCGCACGCAGCTGGCCGGGCGCCGCGCGGCGGGCATCGGGCAGGTTTCGGCCGCGCGTGAATTGTCTGCGCTGAAAGCCTTTCTGGGCTTTGCCCGTGCGCAGGCCGGATTGCCCCGCGCCCCGCCCCGCCTGCGCGGGCCCCGCGTCAAGAAAGGCCTGCCCCGCCCCGTTACCCCCGATGAAGCGGTGCATCTGGCGCAGACCGTGGCCGAAGACGCCGCTGAACCATGGATTGCAGCGCGCGACACGGCCGTCCTGTTGCTGCTCTATGGCGCGGGGCTGCGCATTGGCGAGGCGCTGGCGCTGACGCCGGCGATCCTGCCGCTGGGAGACAGCATGGTGATCACCGGCAAAGGCGGCCGGCAGCGACTGATCGCGGTGCTGCCGGTGGTGCGCAACGCCATCGACGCCTATGCCGCCAGTTGCCCGTGGCCGCTGTCGCGCGATCAGGCGCTGTTCCGCGGGGCCAAAGGCGGTCCGCTGGCGCCCGGACTGATCCGCCGCGCCATGGCACGCGCGCGCGTGGCACTTGGCCTGCCCGCCACGGCAACGCCGCATGCGCTGCGCCACAGCTTTGCCACGCATCTGCTGAGCGCAGGCGCCGATTTGCGCAGCTTGCAGGAACTGCTGGGCCATGCCAGCCTGTCGTCCACCCAGATCTACACCCGCGTCGACGCCGCGCGGCTGCTCGAAGTCTATCGCGGGGCGCATCCGCGGGCGTGATCGCACTGCGCAACGCAAAAACGGAAACAACGCGATGAGCCCCCACACAGACAAGGCCGATACGCCGCCCGACCCCGCAGCCGTTGCGTGCCTGGGCGATTGCGCACTGGTCATCACCCGCACCTTCGATGCCCCGCCAGCCCGGGTATTTGCTGCATGGAGCGAGCCAACGCTGTTCCAGCGCTGGTGGGTGCCCGCATCGATGACCGGCGTGGCGCTTGTCGGGTGCGACATGGATGTGCGCACCGGGGGAACCTATCGCCTGGAATTCGGCACCGGCGGCGCGGAATCGATGGCCTTTCACGGCAAATACCTCGACGTCGTGCCGGACCAGCGCATCGTGTGGACCAACGATGAAGACGAACAGGGCGCGGTGACCACAGTGACCTTTGCAACGGTGCGCGGCAAAACCCTGCTGACATTCCACGAAACCTATCCCACCGGCGACGCGCGCGATGACGCGCTGCAGGGCAGCGCCGCGGCGCTGCCCGAACAACTGGCGCAGCTGGCTGCCATGCTGGCACGCTAGGCGGCGTGGCATTGCGGTGGTATGACCGCAGAAACCTGCTAGGCGCGACCGCATGTCAAACACACACAGGCTTTCCGGTACCGTCACCGTTGACGGGCTACCTTATGATTGGGAATTGCGGCGCGAACCGCAATGGAGCGAAACCACGGGCTGGCAGGGCATGGCCGTAGCCTTGCTGCAACAAGACACCCAGCGCGCCGCCCTGCTGGAATTCCCGACGCCCAAGCGCCTGCTGAAAGGGTTGCAACGCGGCCGGCTGCAAATCAGCGACGCCATCGTCATGCGCGGCATCCGCGCAGCCCTGCTGGCCGGGTGGGAACCCGCATCGCGCGGCAAGCCGATGGTGTTCGTCGTCGATGCCGACGGCAACTAGCACGATGACCACAGTGCCTGCTGCGTGGAACGGCGAACAGGTGCGCACCTGGCTGGACAGCCGGATCGCCGCCGCGCGCCGCGACCAGGCCGATGCCGACAGGCGCGGGTATGAAGCGCGCGACGATTACGACATGGCCGCCGCCGAAGAATGGGTCTGCAAAGCCGTACGGGCCGCCGCCGCCAGCAACGATCAGGCCGTATTTGCCGATCGGCTGAAGGTCCTGCTGGCTGAAGACGAATACCCGACCACGGGCATTCACGACGATCGCCGTTTCGAACGATATGTCCGCGCGAACCTGAGAAAACTGACCAAGATGGCCAAGGCCAACACCGGGTTTGCGAACACCCTGCACTATCAGTGAATCCCCCGGCGCTAAAGCACCCGGAAACAGTCGATGCCTGCGCCCCGCAATTGCGAGCAGGTGTCATAGGCACCCGGACCCGACGCACGCAGGCGAAAGAACCGGTGTGATCCCATCGCCACGGGCACCACGGTCTTGTCCAGCAGGCCGAGCCGGGATTGCAGACCGAGCAGCCAGCTCCAGCGCGCTTCGGCCTCTTGCGGTGACAGCGCGGCGGCAAGCTGGATCGTTTGTCCACTGCCCGATGCAGGCGGGGCAGGCGCAGCGGGCGCCGGGGCGGCATTGCCCGGCACCGCAACCGGCGCATAGGCCAGGCGAACGGGCGCGGTCGGTCCGTCCCCCGGCTGCTGCACGCCCAGCGCCAGACGCCGCGCCTGGTCGTCGGATTGCATCGCCGCATTCATGATGACCACCGTCGTATCGCCCGCCCGGGTCAGGCCAAACAGCGACCGCGCGACGCCCATCGGCACGCGGATACACCCGTGCGACGCCGGATAACCTGGCAGGTACCCGGCGTGAATGGCGATGCCGCCAAACGTCAGACGCTGCATGAACGGCATCGGCGCGTTGCTGTAGAGATTGGACCGGTGAAATCTCTGTTTTTCCAGAACGGGAAACACCCCCGCCGGTGTCGCATGACCGCGCCGTCCGGTGGAAACCGGTGAGACCAGCCACGGCGCACCATCCTTGAACACATGCATCCGCTGCGACGGTTTGCTGATCACGATCAACACGCCGGCCTTCAACGCCTGCGCAATGGTCGGGGCCAGCGGTTTGGGTGCCGCAGCAGGCGCATTGGTGGCGGGTGCAGTGCTGACGGCCGACGGCAGCGACGCTGCCGGACCTTCGGCATGTGCCGCCGGCAGTAACGCGATGGTCAGTCCTGTTCCCGCCAGCAGGGCCAGCGAAACCACTGCAAGGACGATGCCGATGCGCCTGAAAATGGTGAGTCCCCGGTTAACGCCAATGGTTAACAGGCTATGGCATCAAAAAGCGGCTGCCAATGGTTATTTCAAAAACAAAGAACCACACGCCATCAAAAACGCGACGCCCAACCCGACGCCCCCCCCCCCAGCCGTCGTTATTCAATCCCAGCCCCGGCGTAATCGCACCTTATTTTTTGGGATTAACAAAGCCGTTGCGTTTACACAATGAATCGCCATGATCTATGCATGCAAAGGGTCATCTACAACCGGATCTCGCTGTTTCGCGCAGACAACGGAATGTCGCGCAAAGACCTTGCCGACAAAGTAGGCGTCAACCCGCAGACCATCGGGTTTCTTGAACGCGGCGATTACAAGCCGAGCCTTGAACTGGCGATGATGCTGGCTGGGATTTTCGGAGTCAGGCTAGAGATGCTGTTTTCGTTCCAGCCCTTTCCGTCGGTTGCCCACACCTTGGGTCACACAGGAGATTGAGCTTGTGTTTGCCCGCCGTCAGCCCGTAATCGAAGCCCTGGATCGCGTCGCAGAATGGCTCTGGTATCCACTGTTTCGGCTATTCAAGATCAGGCCCTACGCCGTTGCACCTTCGCTTAGGCGCCACCGTAGCTTTCGCTATCTGCCGCTGGCGCTGCTGCTGGCCGGTCTGATCAGCATCGGCGCAATGGTGTCAGGACGATCGGCCATCTATCGCTTCGGCGTCGAAATGATATGGGTCGCCACTTCACTGGTGATGTCGCAAAGTCCATTGACCGAGGGCCGCCCCCATCGCGATGAGCGCCAGTTGGCGCTGTTCCGTACCAGCCACTTCTGGGGTCTGCTGACGATCGCGGTTCTGGCGATCGTCGGCTGCTTGTATATGGGATTTGCCCTGCCGATGGTCGATCTGGGCGGCCAAAGTGTGGCTGGCTATGTCACTGGATATCACTGGTGGTGCCCCGCCACTGCGATTGACTGGGTGGCACTCGCGCTGATTCTGATGACCGTTGAATTGAATGTTGCGGTGCTGGTTGCAAGCTGGGCACTGCCGAGGGCCACGGCGGACGAGGATTGATGTCGTGCGCACGCCATACATCGCCAGCCCTTCACCGGAATATTCCAGTGTGGACCTCAGCTTTGTCTGCCGCACTCGTGCTGATGTCGCCTGTCCTGTCTCGGGCCAAGGTAGCCGAAGTTGGCTGGGCCGAAGCCATGGACAGGACTTGCGCCAATTGCAGCGTCCGGAGCGCCGCCGCCGACACCGACCTTTTTGCCGCTGTAAAACTGCCGCGCCATGCGATCACTTCGATGTTTGTGGGCGAATTTGCCACCGCATTGACCTTGTGCGTGATCGATCTTGATAACGGTGCGGTTGGCTGCCACACCCGCAAGGCCCGGTTCGGGCCGGACCCCAAGATACCGGTTGCCGATAGCGATACTGTCAGAGAAATGGCGCCAGTTCTGCTCGGCGCCGTCAGAGCCGAAGCGGCGCGCTTGTGGAGCGAACCGCGACACATCTACAAACCCGATCAGTTTATGCTGTTTCCGGGCTGTGAAGAGGATCGTGCCATTATCTCGGACGGGCAACAGTTAAGCTATGGCGTGATGGGTTTCCGGCCCGACATCGAGGCGGGTCGCCACATGCGCGAACTTGTTACGCAAGCCATTGGGGAAGTGGCGCGTTGAGCGGGTCGGACCCGGCACAAGCTGGGTAGCGGCAGCCGGACCACGCTCGGGGTGCCGATACTGGCGCATGGTTGCGTTATTTCGCCTGTCGTGCGCGCGGCAATCGCAGCGTCACCAGCAACCCGCCCAGGTCCTCGCTTTCGCCCAGCGAGATCGATCCGCCATAGATCTCCGCGACGTCGCGCACGATGGCGAGGCCAAGCCCGGTGCCGGGTTTCGAGGTGTCGAGCCGGGCGCCGCGGGTGAACAGGCGCTCGCGTGCGGCCTTGGGAATCCCCATGCCGTCGTCTTCGATCCAGATATCGCAGTGGTGCGCATCGGACGATCGCGCATCGATGGTGATGAACACCGAACCACCGCCATACTTGGCGGCATTTTCGATCAGGTTGCCCAGGATTTCGTCAAGGTCCTGGCGTTCAAGCGCGACCTGCACCTCGTGATCGCCGTCAAGGTCAAAGCGCGCGTCGGGATAGATGCGTGCCACCGCGCGCAGCACGGCTTCGACGCTGTCGCGCACGGTGGCGCGCGATTGGCCCTGCGCGCGGCGGCCAACGGCGCGCGCACGCGCCAGGTGATGATCGACCTGACGGCGCATCACCGCGGATTCGCGCGCGACGGTTTCGGCCAGATCTTCAGCATGGGCCTGCGCGGCGTTGGTCAGAACGGTCAACGGGGTTTTCAGCGCGTGCGCCAGATTGCCGGCGTGGGTGCGCGCTTCTTCCGCCTGCCGTTCAGAGTGCGCGAGCAGTTCGTTCAGCTCTACCACCAGCGGCTGCACCTCGAGCGGCAACGGTTCGTCAAGGCGTGATCCGCCATCTTCGCGCAGGCGCATGATCGCCAGACGCACGCGGCGCAGCGGGCCCAGGCCATAATAAGTCTGCGCCCAGGCCATCGCGCTCAACCCCAGGCCCAGCACGACAAACGACCAGATCAGGATCGCGCGCACGCGGCCGACTTGCGCATCGATATCGTTGCGGCTGGCGGCGACCGCAAATTGCCACGCGGTCGGGCTGCCGGGCAGGATGACCGAGCGTTCGATCACCCGCAGCGGTTCGCCGTCGAACTGGTTGCTGTCATAGGTGTGCGGCTGGTTGTCGAAATGATCGCCTTTCAGCCGCAACGTGCGATCCCACAAACTGCGCGAGGCGAATTCGTCGTGCCCGCGCCCCGAAATCTGCCAATACAGGCCGCTGTTCGGTTCCTGAAAACGCTGGTCGCCCAGCTGTCGGCTGAAATAGACTTCGCCTTCGGGGCCGATTTCCGCCGACGAGACCATCGCGGTCAGCATATAGCTCAGCTGATCGTCGAAATTGCGCGTAACCAGGCCGGTCAAAGTGCGTTCGAGCGCGATTCCGCCGCCCAGCAGCAGCACAACGATCCAGGCAAAGGCGATAAACAGCATCCGCCGCCGCAACGAACCGGTGTGCGGCGCGATAGCGGCCGACGCGGGCACGGGTGCGGTGCCGGCCTGTGGGGCCGACACCGCTGGTCCCGCAAGGGCATTGCGGTCAGGCGGGTTCGTTGAGGCTGTAACCGAGGCCACGGATTGTCGTGATCACGTCAGGACCAAGTTTTTTGCGGATGCGCGTCACAAACACTTCGATCGTATTGGAATCGCGGTCGAAATCCTGATCATAGATATGTTCGATCAGCTCGGTCCGGCTGACCACCTTGCCCTTGTGGTGCAGCAGATAGGACAACAGCTTGTATTCCTGCGCGGTCAGCTTGACCGGCTCGCCCGCCAGCGTGACCCGGCCCGACCGCGTGTCGAGCCGCACGTCGCCCGCGATCAGTTCGGCACTGGTGTTGCCCGAGGCGCGGCGGATCAGCGCGCGCAAGCGCGCGATCAGTTCCTCGCTTTGGAACGGCTTGGCCAGATAATCGTCCGCGCCTGCATCAAGCCCGGCCACTTTGTCCGACCAGCTGTCGCGCGCGGTCAGCACCAGCACCGGAAACTTGCGCCCCTCCTTGCGCCACATGCCGAGCACGGTCAGGCCATCGATCTCGGGCAGGCCCAGATCGAGCACGACCGCGTCATAGTCTTCGGTCGAGCCCAGAAAATGCCCGTCTTCGCCATCGGTGGACAAATCAACGGCATAGCCGTTGGATTCCAGCGTGGATTTCAGCTGGCGACCCAGCGTGGGTTCGTCCTCTACGATCAGGATACGCATGAAAGCCTCGTGCCCCTTTTCGGCAAGGGCGACTGCCCCCCTTGCGCGTGTATGCCATTAACCTTGCAACCATGTTCCTGAACGGTCAAGGAATGGTCCCGTTGCCCTTTGTTCAGGAAACAATCAATGCGATCGTCCGCGCACCTGTCCGGTGCGGGCATCGACATCGACAAAGGTCACGCGGCCGTCGCGGATGAATTTCAGGCGATAGGCCATCGCTTCGTCATCGTATTCGGGGCCAAGGTATTGCATCCCCGGCATGGTGGGCAGGATGCGCCGTTCGATATCGCGCAAGCGATAGGCGCTGCCGGTTCTTACCGCGCGGCGCGCCTCGTGCTGGGGGTCGTAGGCGCGCGCCGGCATCGGCCTGATGTGCACCGCCGCGCCATGCGGATGCGCCCCGGCCGCCCCGGGCTGGCCCAGCGCAAACGCGGCCAGCGCGCCGATCAGGATGGGGCGAATGCGTTGCATGACAAGGTTTGCGGTACCACGCAGGCATTGAACGCATTGTGAATGGGCATGCAAGCCCGTTTGCGCGCTAGGCCGCTGCGAAAGGTCGGCGCTTTAACCCGCACGACATCCTTTTCGTTGCCGCACTTCTGCTTTATGCGCGCCCCATTATGGCAATCGCACCAATTCTCAGCTGGGAAGGCCTTGGCCTGATCCAGGGCGCCGCAAATCAAGCCGGAGGCTGGCTGTTTCAGGGCATTGACCTGTCTGTCGGCCCGCGCGACCGGCTTGCGCTGATCGGGCGCAACGGCGCGGGCAAGACCACATTGATGAAACTGATCGGCGGACAGGTCGAGGCCGATCGTGGTAAACGCTCGGTGCAGCCGGGCACACGGATCGTGACACTGGAACAGGATCCGTTCTTTACCGGGTACGACACGCTGCTCGATTTTGCGCTGCACGGCGATCTGGCCCCGCCGCGCCACGAGGTCGAGGCGATTGCCGACCAGCTGGGCATCGATCTGTCGCGCAAGGCCGACAGCGCCTCGGGCGGGGAACGCCGCCGCGCCGCGCTGGCACGCGCGCTGGCCAGCGAGCCCGATCTGCTGTTGCTGGACGAGCCGACCAACCATCTGGACCTGACCGCGATCGAATGGCTTGAAAGCTGGCTGCAACGCTACAACGGCGCATTCGTTGCGATCAGCCATGACCGCACCTTTCTCGAACGGCTGACCCGCGCCACGCTGTGGCTCGATCGCGGCAGCCTGCGGCGCAAGGACATCGGGTTTGGCGGGTACGAGGCATGGATGGAAACGGTCTATGCCGAAGAGGCGCGCGCTGCCGAAAGGCTGGATGCGCGGCTGAAGCTTGAGGCGCACTGGTTGCAACGCGGCGTAACCGCGCGGCGCAAACGCAACCAGGGCCGCCTGGCCAAATTGTGGGACATGCGCGCGCAACGCGCCGCGATGCTGTCTCCGCAGGGCGCGGCCAAGCTGGCGCTGACCACCGATGACGCCAAAAGCAAGGCGGTGATCGTGGCCGATGGCGTGGGCAAGACGTTCGGCGCCAAGGGGGCCGAGCGCACGATCATCAAGGATTTTACCCTGCGCATCACGCGCGGCGATCGCATCGGCGTGGTCGGCGCCAATGGCGCGGGCAAAACCACGCTGCTGAAACTGCTGACCGGCGAACTTGCCCCCGACACCGGCACGATCACGCTGGCCAAAACGCTGCAAGGCGTGATGATCGACCAGCAACGCAGCCTGATGGCGCCCGACAAACGCATCCGCGATGTCCTGGCCGAAGGCGGCGACTGGATCGATGTGCGCGGGGTGCGCAAGCATATCCAGGGCTATCTCAAGGATTTCCTGTTCGATCCCGGGCTGGTCGAGGCGCGCGTGGGCACCTTGTCGGGGGGCGAACGTTCGCGCCTGTTGCTGGCGCGCGAATTTGCCCGCGCATCGAACCTGCTGGTGATGGACGAACCGACCAACGATCTCGATCTGGAAACGCTCGACCTGTTGCAGGAGGTGATCGCCGATTACGACGGCACCGTGCTGATCGTCAGCCATGACCGCGATTTCCTCGATCGCACGGTCACGATCATGCTGGGGCTTGATGGATCGGGCCGGGTCGATGTGGTCGCAGGCGGCTATGCCGACTGGGACCGTATCCGCAAGGAACGGTTGCAGGGTCGCCCGGTGGCCAGGACGTCCACCGCCGCCCCCGCTGCCGCACCGCCGCCTCCGCCGCCGCCGCGCAAAGGCAAACTGTCGTACAAGGATCAGCGCGATTACGAGCTGCTGCCGCAGCGCATCGAAGACATCGACCGGCTGATTGCGCGCGGTGAAACCGACCTGGCCGATCCCGCGCTCTACGCGCGAGACCCCGAACGTTTCGCAAAACTGACCGAAACGCTCGATACCCTGCGCGCCGAGAAAGAATCCGCCGAAATGCGTTGGTTGGAGCTGGCAGAACTTGTCGAAGGTTAATGGAACGCTGGTGCGTTTCATACGTTTGATGTATCGCTCGGCGATAGCGATATCGAACAGGACTTGGGCAGCGTTCTTGCTCTTGCGTGCGTATTGCAGGAATATTTGGAGCATGCCCTCTTTTGCGTTTGGATGAGACCCAGCCATGATCAATCGCATTCGCGATATCCGTCGGCAAAAGGGCATGACGCTGGCCGATGTGGCCGCACGCTGTCAGCCACCGACCACAGCACAGACCATCGGTCGGCTGGAAACCGGCATGCGTTCGCTGTCGCTGGCGTGGATGAACCGCATTGCTGCAGCGCTTGGGGTCGATCCACAGTTGCTGGTGCGCGCGCAAAGCAACACCGCGCCTGCGCTGATCGCCCGGCTCGGGATCAACGGCACGGAACCGCTGAGCCAGCCGGTAGAAGCGCTGTTTCCCGTTGTGCCTGGCGGCGAAGCCACGCTGGTGGTGATCGCGGTGGAAACCAGCGCGGGCGAATACCGCACGGGTGACCAGATCTGGTTGCGCCAGGTCGGACCCGATGATTTTCCGCGCGCGCTCAATCGCGATGTGCTGGCGCCGCGCCCCGGCGGGCGCTTTGCCTTTGGCCGGATGATCGATCGCGATGGTGAACGGATCGCGGTGTTGCCCCCCGGCATCGGCCAGCGTCAGGTGGTGATCGATCGGCCAGCCTGGCTGGGCGTGGCAGAAATGCTGGTGCGCCGCCTTTGACCCTTCGCCTGTTGTCGCTGGCCACACTGTATCCCGCACCGCCACGGCCGGGCTTTGGCCGCTTTGTGCAAAACCAGATGGAGGCACTGGCCCGCAGGGGCGATTGGCAGGTGACGGTGATCAATCCGATCGGCCTGCCTCCGCTGCTGCCCGACGCGGTGCTGGCCCGAACCCGCTATGCCCCCTTGCGCACGGTGCCGGCGGTGGAACGCGGCGGCAATGTCACCGTGTATCACCCGCGCTTTGCGCTGGTGCCCGGCCTGTCGGGCCGGTTCAATCCGGCATTTATCGCGCGTGCCGTGCTGCCGCTGGCGCGGCGCCTGCATGCCGAAACCCCCTTCGACATGGTCGATGCGCAGTTTTTCTATCCCGACGGTCCGGCCGCCGCACAGATCGCGCGCGCGCTGAACCTGCCTTTGGCGATCAAGGCGCGCGGCGGCGACATCCTGTTCTGGGGCAAACACCCCGCGGCGCTCAAGCAGATTCAGGCCGCCGCCGCCCAGGCGCGTGTGCTGTTGTCGGTGTCGGCCGCGCTGGGCCGCGACATGGCCGCACTTGGCCTGCCGCAAGATCGCATCCGGGTGCATTATACCGGGCTGGATCACACCCGGTTCCGTCTGCGGCCGCACGATGAGGCGCGCGCCGCGCTGGCGGCACGCCTGCCCGCGCTCGATCTGCCCCGGGGCGCGCGGATCGTGGCCAGCGTCGGCGCGCTGATCGCGATCAAGGGCCAGTCGCTGGCGATCGCCGCGCTGGCCCACCTGCCCGATGATGTGGTGCTGGTGCTGGTGGGCGCTGGCCCCGACGAGGCCGGCCTGCGCCAGCAGGTGGCACAGGCAGGCCTTGGCCACCGCGTGCGGTTTGGTGGCAATCTGGGCCATGATGATCTGCCGCTGCTGCTTGGCGCGGCCGAGGCGATGGTGCTGGCTTCGGAACGCGAAGGTATCGCCAACGCCTGGATCGAAGCTTTGGCCAGTGGTGCCGCGCTGGTCATTCCCGATGTCGGCGGCGCGCGCGAAGTGCTCGATCGACCCGAAGCCGGTCGGCTGGTCGCCCGCGATCCGCTGGCGATTGCCCAGGGCCTGCGCGACGTGCTCGACGCGCGTGCACCGCGCGAACAGATTGCCGCCACGGTCAGCCGGTTCAGCTGGGACGCAAACGCCGCCAATCTTGCCGAAATTTACGCAGGGATCGTGGCCTGAACCTTCCCCCCCGGAAGGGGAAAGGTTCGGTTTATGCGCGTTATGCCTTGGCCGGGCTGTCGGCTTCGCCGGGCACAAAGCTTTTCGACGACACTTTCAGCCAGATCAGGATCGGTGCGGCCATATAGATCGAGCTGTAGGTGCCGATGAAAATGCCCAGCGTGATCGCTGCGGTAAACCCGAAGATCACCGCCGGCCCCAGCAACAGCAGCGCGACCAGCGTGATCAGCATCGACAGCGATGTCACGATCGTGCGTGCCAGCGTTTCGTTGACCGACAGGTCGAGCAGTTCCGGGATCGGCATCTTGCGATACTTTTTCAGGTTTTCGCGGATGCGGTCATAGACCACGATGGTGTCGTTCAGCGAATAGCCGATCAGCGTCAGCAACGCGGCCACGATGTTCAGGTCGAATTCCAGCTGGGTCAGCGCAAACATCCCCAGCGTCAACGACACGTCGTGCACCAGGCTGAGCAAGGCGCCCACACCGAACTGCCATTCGAACCGCACCCAGATATAGGCTGCGACAAAGATCGCCGCCAGCCCCAGCGCATAGAACGCAGACCAGCCCAGCTCTTTGGACACTTTGCCCGAAACCGAATCCACCCCGTCGATGCGTGCATCGGCATGGTTGGCCTTGACCGCCGCCGTGATCGTGCGCGCCATCTTGTCCGACAGCGACGGGTCCTTGTCGGCGCCTGCGGGCAATTTCATGCGGATCGACACTTCGTTGGGCTTGCCAAAGCGTTGCAGGATCGGCTCGCCATAGCCCAATTTGGTCACTTCATCGCGCAGCACGCCCACGGGCGCCTCGGCGCTGCGTTCAAACGTCACGCGAACCATCTGGCCGCCGACGAAATCGACCCCCAGATTAAGCCCGCGGGTCATCACCAGGCCCCACGAGGCTGCGATCAGCAGCAGGCTGCCAAGATAAAACGGCACCCGCCATTTGAGGAAATGGATGTTGGTGTGATCGGGAACAAGCTTGAGGAGTTTCATGGATCGAGGCCCCTCTTACAGATGCAGATCGGCAGGACGCGCGCGGCGCAGCCATTGCGCGACCCACATCCGGGTCATGACGACAGCGGTAAACACGCTGGTGGCGATGCCGATGATCAGCACCACGGCAAAGCCCTTGACCGGGCCCGAACCAAACCAGCCCATCAGCACGGCGGCAATGATATTGGTGAAATTGGCGTCAAAAATGGCGCGCGTCGCCTCTTTATAGCCCACTTCCACCGCCTGCACCACGCGCCGTCCGCGATGGCGTTCTTCGCGGATGCGTTCATAGATCAGCACATTGGCATCGACCGCCGCACCGATCGTCAGCACGAAGCCGGCAATCCCCGGCAGCGTCAGCGTGGTGCCGATCAGGCCCATGATCCCCAGGATCATGAACACGTTGAGCACCAGTGCGCAGCAGGCATAGACGCCAAACCGGCCATAGGTAACCAGGATGAACACCGCCAGCGCCAGCGTGCCGACGCCCATCGCGATCATCCCCTTGCGGATCGAATCCGCGCCAAGGTCCGGCCCGACGGTGCGTTCTTCGACCACTTTCAGATCAACCGGCAAAGCCCCCGACCGCAGCGAGATCGCCAGCTGGCTGGCGCTGTCGGTGGTGAAATTGCCCGAGATCGCGGCGCTGCCGCCCAGGATCGCTTCGTGAATATTGGGTGCCGACAGCACTTTGCCATCCAGGATGATCGCAAACGGTTTGCCCACGTTGGCCGCGGTCAGCTTGGCAAACTTTGCCCCGCCATCGGTGTTGAACGTGATCGACACGGTTGCCGCATTGGTCTGCGGATCGTTCGACAGCGTGGCATTGGTCAATTCGTCGCCGCGAATCCCGCCCAGGCGCTTGACCGCCAGCTTGGCCGCGGGTGCGCCCGCCTTGGCTTCGGCAAAGGGCACGATTTCATCGCCCGGAGGCGCGATGCCCTGCGCCACATCGGTGGGGTTGGCGTTCTGGTCGACCAGCTTGAATTCAAGCTTGGCGGTCTGGCCCAGCAGGTTTTTCAACGCCTGCGGGTCCTGAAGCCCGGGCACCTGCACAACAATGCGGTTGCTGCCCGAACGGATAATCGTCGGTTCCTTGGTGCCCAGCGCGTCGATACGTTTGCGCACCACTTCGACCGCGGTTTCCATCGCCTGGCTGACTGCCTGGTCGATCCCTTCCTGCGTCGGGGCCAGGACAAAGCGATTGCCATCGACAACGCTGATCGTCCAGTCGCGCTTGCCGGTCAGGCCCGCACCGTTGGTCAGCGGCAGCACCGCTTCGCGCACCGCGTCGATCTTGCCCGGATCATCAACCAGAAAGCTGAGCGCGCCGTTGTTGTTCGAAATGTCGCTGATCCGCACCGGCTGGCTCATCTGGCGCAGCTTGTTGCGCACCGATTCTTCCATGCCTTCGATCCGCTGCGTGCGGACCTGTGCGGGATCGGCCTCGAGCATCAGGTGGCTGCCACCGGCCAGGTCGAGCCCCAGATTGACTTTGGGTTCGGGGATGCCGGCGGGCCAGCGATACCCGGCCACATCGACCACCGAGGGCAGCGCCGAAGCGGCGGCCACGATCGTGATCAGCCAAAGGAAGATCACCTTCCAGCGCGGGAAATCGAGCATCTGCTGGTCCTTCGTCCTGGCTCAGTCGTTGGCCACGGTCGTGCCGCCCGGCGGCACGATATCGCCCAGCGTCGATTTGATCGCACGCACTTTAACCCCGGTGGCGATTTCAAGATCGACCGTGGCTTCGTCCACGCGCACGACTTTGGCAATCAGACCGCCGGCCGTGACCACCTGATCGCCCTTTTTCAGCGCGGAAATCTTCTGCTGGTGATCCTTCTGCTTGCGCATCTGCGGGCGCAGCACCAGGAAATAGAACACCGCCGCCATGGGGATCAGCGGCAGCAGGCCCGTATAAAACGGCGGGTCACCGGCGGTCTGGGCAGCGGCCAGGTCAAGGATGGAAAGCAAGGCAGGTCCGTTCATGAATCTGGGTCAATTGGTCGCATCACGCCATATCGGGCGGAAGGGACACGTTTTAAACCCCCACCACCCGGACGTGCCGCGCCGACTAGCAGCTTGGCCGGGCCAAGGCAAACCGAAGCGATGTGCCGGCCCCGGGCACACCCCACAAAAAATAGTCGCCGCAACCCGCTTGCCATCGGGCCATGCCCTCCGTATAGGCCCGTCCCTCGGTCGGGACGTAGCGCAGCCTGGTAGCGCATCACACTGGGGGTGTGGGGGTCGGAGGTTCGAATCCTCTCGTCCCGACCAATAAATCAGATACTTAGGCAACACACCCTGCCTAAAGCCACCTACCAGTAAGCACATAGTAAGCACCGGGCGCGATTTCGCCTCACGGGTGGCGCGCGCGCTGTCCGATGGGACCCGGTGTGACTAGCCCGACGCTCGCCCGCCCTATTCCAGCCGATCGACCGGCCGACGGCAATGCCGCCGCCGCTGTCGCGCGCCCAACCTTGGGAAACGGGTCCGGAAGGCGGGAGGTCAAGATTTTTGAGGGGGGCGCCCAAAATCCGCGCCAGTTTTTGGGTTTCTGGGGCATGCCGACTAGGAGCCGTCTCGTGCGTACGCTTCACAGCCCTCCACAAAGGACTCACTGCGCCCACGGCATTGCTCTGGATCAGAAATCTGACGATGCTCCGCCCAGCGCCAGCCTGCTTCGTGGCCAGAGCAAGAGCCCTTGCATGCAGCCTCCCCTTCCGCTTCGATGTACGATTGCGGTCTGTGGCAAGCTCCCAACAGGATTGCAGTCAAAATTATCCAAGAAGTGAATTTTGACATAAAATCAGCCGCCGTTGGCTTTTTTGGTAGAAAGTCCGATTACTATTTCGCCGGGGCATAGTATGCGCAGCGAAAGCTGTTCAAAAAACCGCAATGATGTTCACTTCCCGGAATTTCTTCGCCGGGGCCGACCGTCAATGCGCGAATACATGCGGCCTGAGCGCCATCTGTCAGATCAATTCTTTTATCATGACATGAAAGATAACGCGCTCTCTTGCTCATGTGCTCGATAGCATAAGCATTAGGCGGCGTGGACAAATTTGAGCCAGTATCTGGCTGAGGCGATATGGACCATGCTGAGGAAGCTTTCTGCAAGCTGATCGTAGCGGGTAGCGATGGCGCGGTTGATTTTCAGGCGCCCGAAGAAGCGTTCGATGTGATTGCGTTCCTTGTAGAGCGTGCGATCATGTTCGACTTTAATCCGGCGGTTTGAGCGACCCGGGATGACGGCTTGGATGTTGCGATTGGCAAGATCGGCTCGGATTGCGTCTGCGTCGTACCCCTTGTCGGCCAGGAGCGCCTTTGGTGCTCGTTCCGGCAATGCAATCAAAGTGTTATACGCCTT
>NZ_AUBA01000014.1 GCF_000429005.1 Novosphingobium acidiphilum DSM 19966
CGCTGCTCGATAAGAACCTTATCAAACAGCCAGATTCTGCCGTCGTTTGCCTTGACGCGATGTGACATTAGCCACCCCCAGCTATGCGAACCCAAACATCAACGTCGCCTACGATTGAGAGTAGTGACACGAATGTGCAGGTCCTTGTGCAGATAGAAACGCACTGAGACTGGAAATCAACGGTTTTTTGAACGTCACGGAAGTTTTGTGTAACTAAATAACTTAATAAAAACAGTTATTTAGAAACGTATTCTACTCCCACTCGATCGTGCCCGGCGGCTTTGATGTGTAGTCGTAGACCACCCGGTTGATGCCCTTGACCTCGTTGACGATGCGCGTGGCCACGCGCGCCAGGAACGCGGCGTCAAACGGATAGATGTCGGCGGTCATGCCATCGGTGGACGTGACGGCGCGCAGCGCGCAGACCGAATCGTACGTGCGGAAATCACCCATCACGCCGACCGTGCGCACCGGCAGCAGCACCGCAAACGCCTGCCAGATCGCATCGTACAGCCCCGCCTTGCGGATTTCATCAAGATAGACCGCATCGGCCTTGCGCAGGATATCGCAGCGTTCGCGGGTCACTTCGCCGGGGATGCGGATGGCAAGGCCCGGGCCCGGGAACGGATGCCGGCCGACGAAAATGTCGGGCAGGCCCAGTTCGCGGCCCAGCGCGCGCACTTCGTCCTTGAACAGTTCGCGCAAGGGTTCGACCAGCTGCATGTTCATGCGTGCGGGCAATCCGCCGACATTGTGGTGGCTTTTGATCGTCACCGACGGGCCGCCGGTGAAAGACACGCTTTCGATCACATCGGGATAGAGCGTGCCCTGCGCCAGGAAATCGGCCCCGCCGACCTGGCGCGCCTCCTGCTCGAACACGTCGATAAAGGTCTTGCCGATGAACTTGCGCTTGGCCTCGGGGTCGGTGATCCCGGCCAGGCCACCCAGAAACAGGGTCGACGCATCGTGATGCACCAGCGGAATGTTGTAATGGTTGCGGAACAGGCCAACCACCTGTTCGGCCTCACCCAGCCGCATCAGCCCGTGATCGACAAACACGCAGGTCAGCTGATCGCCGATCGCTTCGTGGATCAGCACCGCGGCCACTGCCGAATCGACCCCGCCCGACAAGCCGCAGATCACCCGCGACGATCCGACTTGCGCACGGATCTCGGCAATCTTGGTCTTGCGGAATTCGGCCATCGTCCAGTCGCCGCGGCAGCCGCAGACATGCCGCACGAAATTGGCGATCAGCCGGCCGCCATCGGCGGTGTGCACCACTTCGGGATGGAACTGCGTGCCGTAATATTTGCGTTCATCGTCGGCAATCACCGCAAACGGTGCGCCGTCGGACACCGCCACGAGCCGGAAACCCGGGGCAAAGCGCGTGACTTTGTCGCCATGGCTCATCCACACCTGGTGGCGTTCGCCCACTTGCCACAGACCGTCGAACAGCACGCACGGCTCGGTCACGGTCAGGAACGCACGGCCAAATTCGCCCGAATCGCCCGGATCGACCTGGCCGCCCAGCTGCTCGCTCATCACCTGCTGGCCGTAACAGATGCCCAGAATGGGCAATCCGCTGTCGAACAGCACCTGCGGTGCCCGCGGGCTGCCGTCTTCGGGTACGCTGGCGGGCGATCCCGACAGGATGATCCCCGAAGGCTTCATCCGGGCAAACGCCGCTTCGGCCTGGGTGTAGGGCGCAATTTCGGAATAGACCCCGGCTTCGCGCACGCGGCGCGCGATCAGCTGGGTTACCTGGCTGCCGAAATCGACGATGAGGATGGATTCGCTGGGCTGTGTGCTCATGGCTGGCGGATAGAGATGCGCGCGTGGCCTGTCCAGCCTGCGCACATTGTCCACCAATTGCATTATTTGCAACTTGCGGCGCGCGATGCGCATTTGCCCTATACGCTATTTGGCGTATTGGCGGCGGCGTTCAGTTTGCTCCGCGCATTTACACCCTGCCGGCGCACCGAACTGGGAGAAGAGCCTGGAAGTGCCTCAACCTTTGGAGGACTCCATGCGCAGCATCACATCCATCGTGCTGCCGATCATCCTGGCTGCTGGTATCAGCGGCCTGATGTTCACCGCCACGCTCGCGTAAGCGTCTGGCCGCAAGGACCGGTTAACCCCGGGCGGCCATGATGTTCGCGAACCACGGTTCGGCAACCGATCTTTCCGCACGGCGGCTGGTCATGGGGGCGATTTAGCCCCTTTGGCCGGCCGTTTTGCTTTTTGGCGCGGCCTGGCCAATATGGCGGCGTGACTGTCACCCGCTTTGCCCCCAGCCCCAACGGACCGCTGCACCTGGGCCATGCCTATGCGGCGATCGTGGCGCATGATCGCGCGCAATCCTGCGGCGGCGAATTCCTGCTGCGGATCGAGGATATCGATGGAGCGCGCAGCCGCCCCGAATGGGCGGATGAATTCCGTGCCGATCTGGCCTGGCTGGGCCTGACCTGGCGCGAGGTGCCCGCGCAATCGACCCGCATCGCGCATTATCGCGAAGCGCTCGAATCGCTGGTGATCAACGGCCTGGTCTATCCCTGCCGGTGCACCCGCACCGATATTGCCCGCAATGCCCTGCGCATGGGGCCCGATGGCCCGGCCTATCCGTCGACCTGTTTGCGCAACCCGGTGCCGCCCGGGCCCGATGTGGTGTGGCGGCTCGACATGGAACAGGCCATCGCGCTGACCGGCGATCTGACCTGGCGGGATGAACGGCGCGGCTTGCAACAGGTGCGGCCCGATCTGTTTGGCGATGTCGTGCTGTGGCGCAAGGATGCGCCGGCCAGCTATCACCTGGCCGCCACCGTCGATGACGCCGCCGACGGGGTCAGCGTGGTTACGCGCGGCGCCGACCTGTTTGCCGCAAGCCATGTCCACCGCGTGTTGCAGGTCTTGCTGGGTCTGCCCGAGCCGGTGTGGCACCATCACCCGGTGCTGATCGAGGCGGACGGCCGCAAACTGGCCAAGCGACGCGGGGCCGACGCGATTGCCCGGCGCCGGCTTGCCGGAGAGGACGGCCGGGCGGTTGCCGCCGAATTGCGCGCGGCCCTCTTTGACACTGGCCTTTCGCTGTCGGAGTACGTAAACCCTCCGTCATGATATTTGTCCTGATCCCCGTTCTGCTCGTGCTGATGGGCCTCGTCGTGTGGTCGCTGGCGCGGGGCATTTACGCATTCCTGAACACGACACGCGCCGGGCTTGAAGGCGGCGATGCGGCGCTGCGCGAAATGCAGGACCTGCAGAACCGGATGATGTTCAACCGCGTCAAGTACCAGGGTCTGGCGATCGTTGTGGTCGCCATCCTGCTGGCTGTCGGTGGCGGGCACAAGTAAGCACCGACGTGGTCAAGCTCAACAAGATCTACACCCGCACCGGCGATGACGGCACCACCGGGCTGGTCGATGGCTCGCGCCGCGCCAAGCATGATGCGCGCATGATCGCGATCGGCGAAGTCGATGAACTGAACAGCGCGCTGGGCCTGGCGACGATGGCGGTGGCATATGACGTGCACGGCGAACTGGTGCGCATCCAGAACGATCTGTTCGATCTCGGCGCCGATCTGGCCACCCCGCTGGGCGCATTCGACACCCCCGATTTCGCGCCGACCGACATGGTGCTGCGCATCGTGCCCCGCCAGGTCGACTGGCTTGAAGCCGCGATCGACCGCCACAACGCCGCGTTGCCCCCGCTGACCAGTTTTATCCTGCCCGGTGGCAGCGAAGCCGCCGCGCGGGTGCATCTGGCCCGCGCCATCGCACGTCGCGCCGAACGCGCCATAACCGCGGTGGCAGGGGCAGAGCCGGTGAACCCGGCGGCGCTGGCCTATGTCAACCGGTTGTCCGACTATCTGTTCGTGCTGGCGCGTGCGATCAACGCAGGAAACGATCCCCTGTGGGTACCGGGCGCCTCGCGCACCTGATCGGCAAACTCCATCGATGACGTTGCGTCGTGCATGTGGCAAAGGCCCCCGGCACAAGCAAAGGAACAGGCGATGAAGACAGTTGGCGTGATCGGTGCAGGGCAAATGGGTTCGGGCATTGCCCAGGTCACCGCGCAGGCCGGGATCCGGGTGCTTCTGTGCGATGTCGATCTGGCGCTGGCGGAAAAGGCCGCAGCCAGGATCGCCAAGGGCCTGGCCCGTCTCGTCGAAAAAGACAAGATCACCGTTGCGGCCGCCGATACGGCCATCGCGCTGATCCACCCGGTGGCCGACTATGCGCCAATGGCCGAGGCCGACCTGATCATCGAGGCGGCGACCGAACGCGAAGACATCAAGGCGCGCATTTTCGATGCCGTGGGCAAAGTGCTGGGCGCGCAGGCCATCCTGGCATCGAACACCAGTTCGATCCCGATCACCCGCATGGCCGCCGGCACGACCGACGCGGCGCGCTTTGTGGGGGTTCACTTCTTCAACCCGGTGCCGCTGATGAAGCTGGTCGAGATCATTCCCGGCCTGGCGACATCGTCTGCCACCATCGACACGGTGCGCAGCTTTGCCGCCGACCGGCTGGGCAAGGACGTGGTGCTGTCGCAGGACGAGCCCGGCTTTATCGTCAACCGCATCCTGGTGCCGATGCTGAACGAGGCGTGCTTTGTGCTGGGCAGCGGCACCGCCAATGTGGCGGACATCGACAAAGGCGTGAAGCTGGGGTTGAACCACCCGATGGGCCCGCTCGAACTGTCGGATTTCATCGGGCTGGACACGATCCTCGAAATCATGCGCGTGCTGCTGAACACCACCGGCGACAGCAAGTACCGCCCCGCGCCGCTGCTGATGAAATATGTCGAGGCCGGCTGGTTGGGGCGCAAGACCGGTCGCGGGTTTTACGATTACAGCGGCGAAGTGCCCGTCCCCACGCGGTAAAGCGGGGTGCGCGCAACGCTTGCCACCGGGTTGACCGGATCCCATGTCAGCCCGCGAAACCCGCGCGGAAGGGCCCCCTTGTGCAGACCATCCTCCTGCTGATCGCATCGAACACCTTCATGACCACCGCGTGGTACTGGCACTTGCGCGGCGGCGTCGCCGTGGCCGAAGCGCGATCGCTGCCGATGGTCATTGCGATCAGCTGGGGGCTGGCATTTTTCGAATATTGCCTGGCGGTGCCGGCAAACCGCGCGGGCTTTGCCGCCGGGTGGAGCGCGGGTCAGTTGAAAGTGACGCAGGAGGTGATCGCGCTGGTCATCTTTGGCGTGTTCATGGTCGTGGTGCTGGGCGAACCGCTGCAATGGCGGCATTTCGCCGCCTTTGCCTGCCTGATCGGCGCGGTGGGATTCATGTATCTGGGCAAATGATTCAGTGCGCCGCACCCCATGACGCGCCATGGCCAATCTCGACGCCCAACGGCACGGTCAGCTTCACGCTGGGTTCGGCGGCGCTGACCATCACGTGTTCGATCACCGCGCTGGCCGCGGCAACGTCGCCTTCCGGCAGCTCGAACACCAGTTCGTCGTGCACTTGCAGCAGCATGCGCACATGGCCCAGCCCCGCCTGGTCAAGCGCGGGCATCATCCGCGCCATCGCGCGCTTGATGATATCGGCGCACGTGCCCTGGATCGGCGCGTTGATCGCGGCGCGTTCGCTGCCGGTGCGTTCGTTCTGGTTCTTGGCATTGATCCGGGGAAACCAGGTCTTGCGCCCGAACAACGTGGTCGAATGGCCGCGTTCGCGCACCTGTTCCAGCGTTTCGTGGATATAGCGCTGAATACCCGGAAAGCTTTCGAAATAGCGGTCGATCATCGCCTGCGCTTCGTCGGCGCTGGTGCCCAGCCGCGCCGCCAGGCCCCAGCGGCTGATACCATACAGGATCGCGAAATTGATCGTCTTGGCACGGCCGCGCGTGTCGCGGTTGACCTCGCCAAACAGTTCGAGCGCGGTGCGCGCGTGGATGTCCTGGCCTTGCGCAAACGCCTCGCGCAGCGCGGGCACGTCGGCCATGTGCGCCGCCAGCCGCAATTCGATCTGGCTGTAATCCGCCGACAGCAGCACATGGCCGGGCGCGGCCACGAACGCGGCGCGGATCTGGCGGCCGATCTCGGTGCGCACCGGAATGTTCTGCAGGTTGGGATCGTTTGAACTCAATCGCCCGGTCTGCGCACCGACCAGCGAATAGCTGGTGTGGACGCGGCCAGTAGACGGCTTGATCGCGGCCTGCAGCGCGTCGGTATAGGTCGATTTCAGCTTGGACAGCTGGCGCCATTCGAGCACCAGGGTGGCGACTTCGGCGCCCTGTTCGGCCAGGCCTTCCAGCACCGACTGATCGGTTGAATATTGTCCGCTCTTGCCTTTTTTCCCGCCCTTGTAGCCCAGCCTGTCGAACAGCACGTCGCCCAGCTGCTTGGGGCTGCCGATGGTGAACGGTCCGCCGGCCTTTTCATGAATAACCGTTTCCAGATCGGCGATGCGTGCGGCAAATTCGCCCGACAGGCGGGCCAACTGGTCGCGGTCGACCTTGATCCCGGTCGCCTCCATCCGGGCAACCACGGGCACCAGCGGGCGATCGACCCGCTGGTAGATGCGCGATCCGCCTTCGTCGGCCAGACGCGGGCTTAACAGCTGATGCAACCGCCAGGTCACCTCGGCGTCTTCGGCGGCATAGCGCGTGGCATCGCTCAGCGGCACTTCGCCAAAGCCGATCGCCTTCCGGCCGGTGCCGGTTACGTCCTTGAAGCTGATCGTGGTGTGCCCCAGATTACGCTGCGACAGTTCATCCATGCCATGGCCCCACGGCGCCACATCGCCCTGCCCTGCATCGAGGCAGAAACTGATCACCATGGTGTCATCGATCGGCGCCACGGCAATGCCGTGGCGCGCCAGCACGACCATGTCGTATTTGATGTTCTGCCCCACCTTCAGCACCGCATCGCTTTCCAGCAGCGGCTTCAACAGCGCGCAGGCGGTGGCGCGGTCGATCTGGCGCGGCACTTGTGCGAACATGTCGGTGCCGCGATGGCCCAGCGGGATATAGCACGCCGCGCCCGGCCCGGTGCACAGGCTGATCCCGACCAGATCTGCCCCCACCGCGTCCAGCGCGCTGGTTTCGGTATCCACCGCGACCACGCCGGCCGCAAAGGCGCGCGCGATCCAGCCCTGCAGCGCATCGACATCCTGCACGCAGGCATAGCCCGCGGTGTCGATCGCCGGCCATTCGGGGCCTGCCTGGCGATCGCCGGCAGGGGCCGTTGCAGACGTCACAGGCGATTCGCCCGGCAAAGGCGCAGGCGTGCGCATGCCCAGCTTTTTCAGCAGGCTGGTAAACCCGTGCTGGCCCAGAAACGCCGCCAGCGGATCGGGCGGGATCGGCCCCAGCGCACAATCGTCGAGCGGAACCGGCAGCGCGCAATCCTCTTTCAGCGCCACCAGGCGGCGCGACAGGCGCGCCATCCCGGCCTCTGCAATCAGGCTTTCGCGCAATTTGCCCGGTTTCATCGTGCCGGCATTGGCCAGCGCGGTTTCCAGATCGCCGTTTTCCTGGATCAGCTTGGTCGCGGTCTTTGGCCCCACGCCGCGAATCCCCGGCACATTGTCGACCGCATCGCCCATCAGCGCCAGCACATCGCCCACCCGTTCAGGCTCTACCCCGAATTTTTCGATCACTTCGGGGATAAAGATGCGCAGGTTCTTCATCGTGTCGAGCATGTCGATGCGCGCACCATCGGCGCCTTCGCCCACCAGTTGCATCAGATCCTTGTCCGACGACACGATCGTCACGTCCCAGCCGCGCGCCGCGGCGGCGCGCGCGTAAGACGCGATCAGATCATCGGCTTCAAGGCCCGCCTCTTCGATGCAGGGCAGGCTGAAGGCGCGCGTGGCATCGCGGATCAACGGAAACTGCGGCACCAGATCTTCGGGCGCAGGGGGGCGATTGGCCTTGTACAGCGGGTACATGTCGTTGCGAAACGTGATCGACCCTTTGTCGAGCACCACCGCCATGTGCGTCGGACCATCGGCCGCATGGAGATCCTCGGCCAGTTTCCACAGCATCGTCGTATAGCCATAGACGGCCCCGACCGGTGTCCCTGCCGGATTTGTCAGCGGCGGCAGGCGATGATAGGCGCGAAAAATATAGGCCGAACCATCGATGAGATAGAGGTGGCTACGGGGCTTGGCGATTGGCTGCATAGTTTGCGTGTTAGAGCCTGACGCAAAATTCGCCAGAGGGCATTTTCCGGCACGATTTGCCGCACTGCACACCAAAAAACGGTCTGGCGTGCATGGAAACCGGCTTGGCGCAGGGCCGTTAAAGGGGAAAAAACCCTTGGCTTCCCTAGGTATATGACAAGGGTGGGGGCGAAGGTGCGTTGAAAGCTTGCAACGCGATGAATTGCCGATTAATTGGGGCGCGAAGTCTATCGCCAGAATAGGCTTTGCGGCGGGCTGCTTGCCCGGCGCGGTTCACTTCAATCCAGGGATTGTAACGCATGCGCAAGCTCATCCTCGCCGCTGTGATCGGCACTTCTTTTGCTCTCGCAGGCTGCACCGGCGAGAAGCCGGCATCGACCGAAGCTGCTGTTGAAGCCACCGACACCGGTTCGGCCGGCGCTTCGGACGCAGCTGAAGCCAGCACGCCTGCTGCTGACGCGACCAAGATGTAATCTTCGTCCTTTCGGGACAGATTGCGTCCGAGCTTCGGCTCGACGAAAATATAGGGAAGGGAGTCTGGCGCATTGCGCCGGGCTCCCTTTTTCTTGTTTGCGCACCCTGACAGACGGCTGCGCATGAAAAAGGCGCCCGAAGGCGCCTTGTTTTTGCGAAACCGGTGCGCGCGCAGTCAGCGACGGCTTTGCTGCGCCTCGTAGTGCGGCGTGAACGGCGTATAACCATCATACAGCGCCCGGGTGATCTGCGCGATCAGCATCGCGTGCGATGTGTGCCCTTCGGGCCCCGCCACGAAAATGACCAGCGCCAGATGCCGCCCGTCGGGCAGGCGAATGATGCCGACATCATCGGTGACCCCCTGCAAAGTGCCCGTCTTGTGCGCAAACACGGTGCCATCGGGCAGGCCCGCACGCATCCGGTTCTTGCCGGTACTGGTGCGCGTCATCGTATCAAGCAGGACAGCGCGCGATTGCGGGCTAAGCGCGGTGCCCCGATCAATCGCCGCCAGCAGCGACAGCATCGCCCGCGGCGTGCTGGCATTGCGTGTATCGATTGTCGTTGCCGGGTTTACCCGGCCGTCGTCGCGCACCAAAGTGGCGATCGTGCTGTCGACGTGCTGCCCGACGATTCCGGTGCGGGCAAGCCAGGCGTTGACCGCGCTGACCCCGCCGACTGCGGAGATCAGACCATCGGTGGCATGATTGTCGCTGCGCGTGATCATCAGTTCCATCAGCTGCTGCGCCGACATCACCGGGCCCGGGCGCACCGGCGCCTGCGCCGATCGTGCGCCGCGTTCCGCCACGGGCATCATCATCGGCAGCGACTGGTCCAGCCGGTAGCGGCCCTGTTCGACACCCGTCAGAAAAGTGCCGGCCACCGCGATCTTGACCGTGCTGGCCATCGGAAACGGCATGTCACCGTGGATCAGCACTTCGCCCCCGCCGTCAAGATCGGCCGCGGCCACCCCGACTCGGCCCCGCGCGCGCGCAACGATCGATTCGATATTCTGCTGAATCGCCAGATCGCGCTGATCCTGAATGGTGACCGGGGCGCGGCTGTGCACGCTGGACGTGGTAACCAACAGCGCGCAAAAGGCCGCGACGGCGGCAAGTGCGGGGACAAAAGTTCGTGGCGTGCGGCGCGGCATGTAAGACCCTGATCGGCAGCGCGCGAGCGGCGGCAACGCGGATCGCCCCGATTTTGACCGCGTGTCTAACCGATTGTGATTCGCGCGCAAACCCCTGCGGTAATCATCCGGACGCGGGCGACGGGCGGACTGGCTTGACGCGCATTCGGCGCTGGACTTTAATTGATCGATTAAGGATAGTTTCCCGAGCCCGGTCAATCGGGCCGATGGAGGATGCATGACCGACGATGCCGCCACCCTCGCACACGGGCTGGCCAAGGCCATGGCGCGTGCGGGCCATGCCGGCGGGATCGACGATCTGCGCCGGCTGAGCGGCGGCGCCAACATGGAATCGTGGCTGTTCGCGTGCGCCGGCCGCCGCTTTGTGCTGCGCCGCGCGCCGTCGGCGCAATGGCTGGCCGGACGCAGCCTGACCATGGTTGACGAGGCGCGCCTGATTCGCCTGGCCAGGGCCGGCGGGGTGCCGGCGCCCGACGTGGTGGTGGAACTGTGCCCCGACGATGCGCTGGGCATCGGGTTCGTGATGGCGTGTCTTGAGGGCACCGCCGATCCCGAGGCGGTGCTGGCGTCACCCCCGGCGCTGGCGGCTGAAATCGCTGCGGCAATGGCAAAAATCCATGCGCTTGATGCGGCGCAGGCCGATCATCTGCCCGTGCTCGATGCTGCAACCGGCATTGCCAGGCTTTGCGAACAGTTTGCGGCCGCAGGCGGCGATCGCCCGATCATCGCGCTGGGGCTGGCATGGCTTCGCGTCAACTGTCCGCCAAAGGTGCCGCTGTGTGTGGTCCATGGCGATCTGCGCATCGGCAATGTGATGGTCGATCAGGGACACCTGACCGGTGTGCTCGACTGGGAACTGGCGCACCTGGGCGATGGGCACGAGGATCTGGCCTATGGCTGCATGACAGTCTGGCGATTCGGGCGGCTGGACAAACAGGGCCTGGGCCTGACGGATCTGGCCGATCTGGTGCACGCCTACCGCCGCGCCGGGGGGGAACGGTTTGACCCGGCACGATTCCGGTTCTGGCTGATCTATCGCACGGTGTGGTGGGCGCTGGGCTGTCTCGACATGGGCAAAGCCTGGCGGTCGGGGGCGGACCGTTCGCTGGAACGCGTGGTGGTGGCCCGCCGCGCCGCCGAGCAGGAGCTTGACCTGCTGCTGTTGCTAGAAGACGACGCGCCAGAGGCCGAACGCGCGCGCGTCCTGCCCCCTGCACCGGCCGCATCGCCACAGCCGGCGGGCGAACCCGATGCCGGCGAAATCCTGACCGCAATTTCCGAATGGCTGGCCGCAACGGTCAAGCCGCGCCTCGACGGGCGCGAACGTTGGGAACTGGCCGTGGCGCAAAACGCGCTGGGCATTGTCCGGCGCGAACTGGCCGGTCGTGCGGCACCGTGCGATCGCGTCATGGCGCAGGCGATTCTCGATGGCACTGCGGGCCTTGCTACACCTGGCCTGCTGGCCGATCTCAAACGCCGTGCGCTGACCACGCTGGCCTCTGACATGCCGAAATATCCCGCGTTGGCCCGGGCCCGCGCGCTATGGGAGACACGCTGATGGATTTTGACCTGCCCGCAGATCTTGTTGCCTATCTGGCCGAACTCGACACCTTCATCGCGGCAGAGATCAGGCCGTTGGAGGCTGCGGATGACAACATCCGCTTTTTCGATCACCGCCGCGAATGGGCGCGCACCGACTTCGACAATGGTGGGTTGCCGCGCCACGAATGGGAAGATCTGCTGGCGCAGGCCACCCGGCGGTCCGACCGCGCCGGGCACTGGCGTTTTTCCGCGCCGAAAAAGTATGGCGGCAAAGACGGGTCCAATCTGTGGATGGCGGTAATCCGCGAACATTTTGCCGCGCAAGGCCTGGGCCTGCACAACGATCTGCAGAACGAACATTCGATTGTCGGCAATTTTCCGTTCGTTGCGATGTTCGAACATTTCGGCACGCCCGAACAGCAGCAGGAATTCATTGTCGGCGGGTTCGAACGCACCCGCCGTGCCGCGTTCGGCCTGACCGAGCCGGGTCACGGGTCTGACGCGACGCATATGGAAACCCGCGCGGTGCCCGAAGTGCGCGACGGGGTGCCGGGCTGGCGTATCGATGGCGAAAAGATGTGGACCACGGGCATGCACGTGGCGACGCATTGCGCGACGTTTGCCCGCACCGGTGGCAACGATGGCGATGCGCGCGGGATCACCTGTTTTCTGGTGCCCAACCCCACGCCAGGTCTGGTGATCGAGGAATATCTGTGGACGTTCAACATGCCCACCGACCATCCGCGGGTGTCCTTCACCAATGTGTGGGTGCCCGATAGCGCGATCCTTGGCCCGGTGGGCGGTGGCCTGGCAATCGCGCAAAGCTTTGTACACCAGAACCGTATTCGCCAGGCCGCCTCGTCGCTGGGCGCAGCCAGCTACTGCATCGCCGAATCGGTGCGCTATGCCCGCGAACGGAAACCGTTCGGCCAGGAACTGGCGCGCAACCAGGCGATCCAGTTTCCGCTGGTGGAACTGGCGACGCAGGCCGAAATGCTGCGCCTGCTGATCCGCAAGACGGCGTGGGAGATGGACCGCCTGGATCACAAGGCGATCGAGCGCGAACTGTCGGACAAAGTGTCGATGTGCAATTACTGGGCCAATCGGCTGTGCTGTGAAGCGGCCGATCGCGCGATGCAGGTGCATGGCGGCATCGGCTATTCGCGGCACAAGCCGTTTGAACACATCTATCGCCACCACCGCCGGTATCGCATCACCGAAGGATCCGAAGAGATCCAGATGCGCAAAGTGGCGGGGTTCCTGTTCGGCTATATGGGGCCTGACAAGACACGCTGATCCGGGCTGTCTGCGAAAACGATTTACACCCCGGCGGCGGCGTTCAGCGCGTCGGCCAGGTCGGTGCGTTCCCACGGGAACAGATCGCCCTGGGCCTTGCGACCGAAATGGCCATAGGCGGCGGTGGGCGAATAGATCGGCTTGTTCAGCGACAGCGCGGTGCGGATGCCGCGCGGGGTCAGCCCGCCCAGCCGGTCGCGCGCGACGGTCGTGACCACGGTTTCCAGATCGCCATCGGCAATCACCCCGGTGCCGTGGGTGTCGATATAAAGCGACAAGGGTTCGGACACGCCGATGGCATAGGCCACCTGGATCGTGCAGCGCCGCGCCAGGCCGGAAGCGACCACGTTCTTCGCCAGATAGCGGGTGACATAGGCGGCCGACCGGTCGACTTTGGTCGGGTCCTTGCCCGAAAAGGCGCCGCCGCCGTGCGGGCTGGCTCCGCCGTAGGTATCCACAATGATCTTGCGCCCGGTCAGCCCGGCATCGCCATCGGGTCCACCCACGACAAAGCTGCCGGTCGGGTTGATATGATAGACCGTGTTGGCGGTCAGCAGGTGCGCCGGGATCACTTTGGCAATCGCGCCCTTGACCCAGGCCTTGAGCTGCGCGTCGTTTTCGCCTTCGTCCCAACCGGCCTTGTGCTGGGTCGATACCACGATCGCGGTTGCCTCTACCGGTTCGCCACCGGCAAAGCGCAGCGTGACCTGGCTTTTGGCATCGGGCTCAAGGAACGGAGCCGCGCCCGAATGGCGATCATCGGCCAGTTGCTGCAGGATCTTGTGGCTGTAATCCAGCGTGGCCGGCATCAGGTCGGGGGTTTCATCGCAGGCAAAGCCGAACATGATGCCCTGGTCGCCCGCGCCTTCGTCCTTGTTGTCGCCCGCATCGACACCCTGGGCGATATTCAGCGACTGCCCGTGCAGGTTGTTTTCAAAGCGAAGGTTCTGCCAATGAAAACCGGCCTGTTCGTAACCGATGCGCCGCACCGTGGCGCGCACCACCTGTTCGATTTCCTCGGGCACACCGGGCGCCCACTGGCCGTCTTCGTAGATGCCCTTGCCGCGGATTTCACCCGCCAGCACGACCAGCTGCGTCGTGGTCAGCGTTTCGCAGGCGATCCGCGCCTCGGGATCCTTGGTCAGGAACAGATCGACAATCGCGTCGCTGATCTGGTCGGCGACTTTGTCGGGATGGCCCTCGGACACGCTTTCGGAAGTGAACAGGTAGTCGCTGCGCATTGCCACACCATATAAAGGATTCTTTATATGACGCCCCTTAGCGCGACTTGCGCCGTGTGGCAACCAGCCCGCACACAAGAACAACTACGGCCCAGCCAAGCGAGAGAATGTTACCAAGCCGTGCAAACACCGTCGGCGCGCGCGCCTGTGGCACAAATCCGTCGACCCGCGCCGCCACGCCGTGGGCGATCGCCTGGCGCACGCCGCCGCCCGGATCGATCACTGCACTGATCCCGGTGGTGGTCGAACGCAGCACGGGCAGGCCTTCCTCGATGGCCCGCAGCCGCGCCTGGGCCAGATGCTGCGGCGGGCCCCAGGCACCGAACCAGCCGTCGTTCGATGGGTTGAACAGGTAATCGGGGCGATTTGCGCGGTCGGCAACATGGCCGGGAAACACGATCTCGTAACAGATCTGGAACCCTGCACGGCCCCAGCCGCCCCGCGCCGGCGTGCCCAGGTCGATCGTGCGCGGACCAGGCCCGGGCGCGAAATCGAGATCGCCCGACACCAGTCGCGACAGGCCGATCGGTGTCAGCCATGATCGCAAGGGCAGGTATTCGCCAAACGGCACCAGGTGCGCCTTGGCATAACCGCCGCGCAAGGTGCCCGCCGGATCGATCAGCGTGATCACGTTCCACGCGCCCCTGACCTGCCGGTTGGTGACGACAAGATCGGTGGCGCCGGTCATCAGCAGGCTGTTTGCGCCGATGACCCGCCCCATGCGTTCGCGCGCCAGCGCGGGATCGCCGCCAAAGGTGGTCTGATCGTACCAGGTCTGATCATAGCCCGGGCGAAGATAGTCGGGTATTGCGCCCTCGGGCCAAAGCACGATCCGCGGCCCCGTCCCATCTGCCGCGATCCGGCCGGAAAGTCCGGCCAGGACACGAAACTGGGCTTCGAAAAGACGCTGATCGTTGATCTGATCCTGCGCCAGATCGGGCTGCACCAGGGTATAGGCAAGGCGGCTGTCGCGCTGATCACCGGCAATCGGCAGCAGCATCAGCCCGATCGGCACCGTTGCCAGGGCCAGCGCCGCGATCCGTTGCCCGCGCAACCCCGCACGCATCGCCGCGTACCAGGCCCCGGCCAGCAGCACGACCAGCCCCGACAGGCCATACGTGCCGCACCACGCGGCAAGGCTGGCCAGGCCGGGCCGATCAAACGGACCCAGCGCCACTGCGCCCAGCGGATTCCAGGGAAAGCCGGTAAAGACCCAACCGCGCAGCCATTCGCCCACGATCCACCATGCAGCCAATCCGGGCACCACCGCGACGGCAAAGCGCCGGCGCAGCCATGCCGCGCCCCAGGCGGCCAGGGCCGGATAGATCGCCAGAAACAGGCCCAGCAGGACCACTGCGATCCAGCCGAGCCACGCCGGCATCTGCGCCTGATAGGTAAAGGCGGTGGCGATCCAGCAATTGCCGACGGCAAAAATACCGACGCCGAACAACCACCCGGTCAGCGCGGCATGGCGCGGGCACGGCGCAGCGTCGATCATGAGGATCAGCGCCGCCACGCCTGCCAGCGTGGCCGGCCACAGCATCAGCGGCTGAAAACCGCACGCGGCAAGGGCCCCTGCGAACAGCGGCAACAACCAGCGGATTACACCGGCGCGCAGCACCGCGCCGGGATGCGCATCGGTCGGTTTACGCATCCCGGATCAGGTCCCGATCAGCCTTCGTCGACAGGCAGCGGGTTCTTGCGCGGGCGGCCGCGCTTTTTGGGTGCGGGGGAATCCGCCTCGGCGGATTCGATCGGTGATGGTGCGGATGCAGGCGCCGGCGCGGCGGTGGCGGCGCGCAGCGTGCGCGAACGCTCGGCACGAACCGGGGCCTCGTCGATCACTTCGCTGCGCGGGCCAATCGCGGGGGGCAGGCTGGCCGGATCGAAGCGCGGTGCGGGTTCGGCGGCTTCTGGCTGTGCATCGGCGAAATTGCGCGGCGGACGCGGCGCATCGTTTTCGCCGCGACGACCGCCACGGCGATCGTTGTTGCGGCCACGCTGGCCGCGGGCATCGCGCACAAACGGATTGTCGGACGCCGAAGTGATCGGTTCGCCTTCGACCACGCGCGGCCCTTCGGGCGGCGCCGCGTCGGTTACTGCGGGTTCGGGCGCGCGATAGCGCGAATCGCGATCCTGCCGCGGTTCACGGTCCTGGCGCGGTTCGCGATCCTGGCGTGGTTCGCGATAATCGCGCTGCTCACGCTCGGGCCGCGGTTCACGATCGTCGCGGCGGGGGGCCTGCGGCGCACGTTCGAAGGTCGGAAAATCGCGATCGACACCGAATTCCATCGAATCGTCTTCGCCGTCGGCATCCTGCCAGTTGTCGCCGCTGACACTGCCACCGGCGGGATAGGGCTGACCATAGGCTGCCCCGCCGTTCTGGCGCAGGCGCTGTTCTTCCTGGCGGACGCGGGTATCGGCCACGACGCGAAAATAGTGATCGGCAAATTGCAGATAGTATTCCGCCTGGACCCGATCGCCGTTGAGATGCGCGTCTTGCGCCATCTTGCGATATTTTTCCAGCATCTGCGGGGCATTGCCCCGGGCACGGCTGTCAATACGGTTGATCTGCTGCCCACCGTTCTGCGGGCGGTTGTTGTTCCCGCGACCGCGCCGACGGTTGTTTCCACGATTGTTGTTCAAGTCAGGCACGTCCTTGTTTCGGCGGGCTTTTCACAGGGCTTGTCCGGAATTTTCAGGAAACAGCCCAGATGCAGCGCAACCTTTGCCTACGCTCCCACGCCGTTGCACATACGGGGCGGGTAAAACCCAGCACTTGCCTTGCACCGGTGTAACACCGGCCAAGCGTTGCAAATGGTGGAGCAGACCGGGGGTGGGAAGCGATCATCCACCCCGCTGTCTGTGCTGCTAATTAGTGGGGCTGTTGCAGCTTGCCAAGTGAAATATTCGGTCAAATTTCATGAATTTGGGCAATTCATGCAACAATTTCGACCGCGCGGGGCCTGCCGGCCAGGTCGTGATGCACCCGCGCGGCAAGCCCGGCCGCCTGCGACAGCGCACCAACGGCGTCCGCCTGGGTCCAGCCGATCTCGATCAGCGCGATCCCGCCGGGGGCCAGCAGATCGGCCAATTGCGGGATCAGCACGCGGTAATCGTCAAGCCCGTCTGCCCCGGCAAACAACGCGCCATGCGGTTCGTGCGCCACGACCGAGGCATCAAGCCGCGCGCCGGTTTCGACATAGGGCGGATTGGCAAGAATCAGGTCAAACCGGCCAAGCGTCGCCGCCCAGCCGTGTTGCGTCCAATCGGCCGCAAGCATCTGTGCGCGTGCGTTCAACCCAAGCCGTGCCGCGTTGGCTTGCGCGATATCGAGCGCCGCGGTGGACCGGTCGATGCCGATGCCACGGGCGTCGGCCCAATGTGCCAGCGCCGTCAGCAACAGCGCGCCCGACCCGGTGCCAAGGTCGATGACGCGGGCGGGCGGACGCCTGGCCAGCCGATCGATCGCGACCGCGATCAGCGTTTCGGAATCGCCGCGCGGGATCAGCACAGCAGGGCCGACCAGCAGGTCCAGCCCCCAGAATTCCTGATGCCCGGTGATGTAGGCCACCGGTTCATGCGCGATTCGCCGTTCAATCAGCGCAGCAAACCCCGGCGGGGGCACATCGCGCATATGGCGCAGCAACAGTTCGCCGCGCGTTACCCCCACGGCGTGGGCCATCAACACTTCGGCATCGAGCCGCGCGGTGTCGCTGGCGGGCGTCAGCGCCTGCGTGGCGGACACCAGCGCCGCGGCAATCGTCGCGCCCATTGCGGTCATTCGCCCATCGCCGCCAGCCGCTTGGCCTGGTCTTCGGCAATCAGCGCGTCGACCAGTTCGCCAAGCCCGGTGCCCGCCAGCACTTCGGGCAGGCGGTGCAAAGTCAGATTGATACGGTGATCGGTGACGCGGCCTTGCGGAAAATTGTAGGTGCGGATGCGTTCCGACCGGTCGCCCGACCCCACCATCGCCTTGCGCGCCTCGGCCTCGGCACCCTGCGCCGCCTCGCGCCGCATGTCATAGACGCGCGTGCGCAGCACCTGCAGCGCCTTGGCCTTGTTCTTGTGCTGGCTGCGTTCGTCCTGGCAGATCACCACGATACCGGTCGGCAGGTGGGTGATGCGCACCGCCGAATCGGTGGTGTTGACATGCTGTCCGCCCGCGCCCGAGGCGCGATAGATATCGATCTTGAGATCCCGGTCATCGATCGTGACGTCGACTTCATCGGGTTCGGGCAGCACCGCGACGGTGGCGGCCGATGTATGAATGCGGCCGCCGCTTTCGGTAACCGGCACGCGCTGCACGCGGTGCACGCCGCTTTCATATTTCAGCCGCGCAAATACGCCCTGTCCTGCGATATGCGCCACGACGTCCTTGAACCCGCCGATGTCGCTGACACTGGCCGAGATCATTTCGACCTTCCAGCCCTGTTCGGCGGCAAAGCGTTCGTACATGCGGTACAGGTCGGCAGCAAACAGCGCGGCCTCGTCGCCGCCGGTGCCGGCGCGGATTTCCAGCATCGCAGGACGTGCATCGGCGGTGTCGCGCGGCAACATGGCTAGCGCAAGCGCGTGTTCGGCATCGGGCAATTCGGCGCGGATGCGCGCCACTTCCTCATCCGCAAGCACGCGCATTTCGGCATCGGCGTCGTCCATCGCGACCAGATCGGCCAGTTCGCTGCGCAGCGCGCGCACGTGGATCGCCGCGCGCGCCACCGGTTCGAGTTCGGCATAGTCGCGGCTGGCGGCGATGAACGCATCGCCTTCGAGCGTGCCCGAGGCCAGTCGCGCCTCAAGCTCGGCAAAGCGCGCGGCCATCTGTTCCAGCCGCGTGTCCGCGATCGTCATGCGGCGCCCGGTTCAGGCAGGATCGCGCGCAACGCAGCCTGCACCGCATCGTCCCCGCGCAGACGCCAGCGCGACGCACCTTCGACCAGCGACAGCCCGGCGATCACTTTGGCCGGAATCCTGGTGGCCTTGTCGTACCGTTTGCGGGGGCTGCCCGTGGCGACAATTTCGCCCGACAACCCGGCCCGGCGCAGCGCCGCAAGCGCGCGCAGCGCCTCGGTCAGCGCGGCATCGTCTTCGACCGCAATCACCACATCGGCTGCCGCTTCGTCGCGCGCGCCGACCAGCATGGCCAGCCGTTCGATCCCGGCAGCCCAGCCCACCGCAGGCGTGTGTGGTCCACCCAGCGCCTCGATCAGGCCGTCATAGCGCCCGCCGCCCAGCACGGTGCCCTGCGCGCCCAGCCGGTCGGTCACGAATTCGAACGCGGTGTGGCGATAATAGTCGAGCCCGCGCACCAGCGCGGGTGCGCGCACCCAGTCCACGCCCGCCGCATCGAGTCCGCCTGTCACCCGGCCAAAGAAATCCTGCGCCTCGGCCGACAGATAGTCGTCGATGCGCGGCGCCCCGTCGGTGAACGGTTTGTCGCGCGGGTCTTTCGAATCGAGAATGCGCAAGGGATTGCGTTCCAGCCGGTCTTGCGAATCTTCGCTGAGATCGGCGCGGTGATCGCGGAAATAACCGATCAGTGCGTGGCGCCACGCCTCGCGACTGGCGGCATCGCCCAGCGTGTTGAGCTGCAGCGTTACCCCGTCGGCTATGCCCAGTTCGTGCAGCAGATGGTCGGCCAGGCACAGCAATTCGACATCGGTTTCAGGCTCGGCCGAACCGATCACTTCGGCATCGAGCTGGTGAAACTGGCGATAACGGCCCTTTTGCGGGCGTTCATAGCGAAACAGCGGCCCGTGTGTCGCCAGCCGCAGCGGCGCATGGTGCTGCCAGCCATTGGTCAGAAAGGCGCGCGCGATCCCGGCGGTGAATTCGGGGCGCAGGGTCAGCGATTCGCCGCCACGATCGTCGAAGGAATACATTTCCTTCGACACCACATCGGTGGTTTCACCCAGGCTGCGCGAAAACACCTGGGTCTTTTCAAACACCGGCATTTCGACCCGGCGAAACCGGTACAGCCGCCGCACGCGTTCGAAGGTTTCGACAACATGGCCGAAACTTTCGGCTTCGGCGCCGAAAATGTCCTGCGTGCCGCGAATGGCCTGGGGGGTTTCAGGGCGGACGCTGTCTTTGGGGTTGGTCATGCAGGGCATCTAGGCGGCGTGGACAAATTCCGCAACGCCACGGTTGCCCTGTAAATGCCCCAGACAAGGCGCGCAGACGCAGGTGGAGCGGGCCTCCATCAAGGCGAAGCAACGCCGCTGACGCGGGATGACGCACGATAAAAGGCGGCGACAGCGCCGCTGGGGTGGTTGCGCGTTTCGCCTCAGCCCGGCATGGATGCGGTCTATGACAAAACCCTTTACGCTGTTGTGTGGCGCAGCGCTGCTCGCCGCCACGTTCGCCCCCGTTGCCCACGCCCAGGTTCAACCGGGCACCAACACCTTTCCCGCCAATGTGCCGGTGACGCGTGCGGTGCCCGATCCGCAGGATGTGGCCTATCCGGGCACGATCACGGTCGATATCGACGCCACCGATCTGGCGACAGGCGCCGAACGCATCACCGAAACGGTGCCCGTGGCACCCGGCGCAACGCAGCTGACCCTGCTGCTGCCCGAATGGATCCCCGGGCATCACAGCCGTTCGGGCCTGCCCGCCGAACTGGTCGGCATGCATTTCACCGCCGACGGCAAGGATCTGGCCTGGCACCGCGATCCGGTCGACGTCTATGCCTATATCATCGACCTGCCCGCGGGCACGCACGACGTGGTCGCGCGGATGATCCACACGCCTGCGCTGAAACAGGAACCGGGCGACCGCGTGACGGTAACGCGCGAAATCATCAATCTGGAATGGGACCAGATGGTGCTTTATCCGGCAGGGCATTATGTCCGCCAGATCCGGGTCAAACCCAGCGTAACCTTCCCCGAAGGCTGGACCGCCTATACTGCTCTGGATGGCAAGGCGCAGAGCGCCAACCGCTATGCCTGGGATGTCACCGATTACGAAACGCTGGTCGATTCGCCGATCTTTGCCGGCAAATATGCGCATCGCTATCCGGTCGGCGAAAACGTGTTCATCGACGCGGTGGCGGACAAGCCCGAATATCTGTCGATCAAGCCCGAACACCTCGAAACCTATCGCAATCTGGTCAAAGAGGCCGATATCGCGTTCGGCGCACGCCATTTCGATCACTATGATTTCCTGCTGGGCCTGACCGACAAGCTGAGCGGCGTGGGGCTTGAGCACCACCGTTCCAACGAAAGCACCTATCTGCCCAAGGCGTGGACCGACTGGGCGGCGATGGACTGGGACCACAATGTCGTGCCGCACGAATATTCGCATTCGTGGGATGGCAAATACCGGCGCCCGGCGCGGCTGTGGACGCCCGATTATCGCCAGCCGATGATCGATGATCTGCTGTGGGTCTATGAAGGACAGACCCAATTCTGGGGCCTGGTGCTGGCAGCGCGTTCGGGCGTGCAGTCCAAGGCGATGGTGCTGGCCGAACTGGCCGGATACGCGGGTGGCTTTTCGGTGATGGCAGGGCGCGAATGGCGATCGGTGGCCGATACCACCACCGATCCGGTGTTCGCATCGCGCCGGCCGAAGCCTTTTGCATCGATGTCGCGCGGCGAAGACTATTACACCGAAGGCGCGCTGGTCTGGCTTGAAGCCGATCAGATCATTCGCGACGGCACCGGCGGAAAAAAGAGCATCGATGATTTTGCCCATGCGTTTTACGGCATGCGCAACGGCGATTGGGGCGTCTTGCCCTATACCCGCGCCGATGTCGTGGCGACGCTGCAAGCAGTCTTTGCCTATGACTGGGATACGTTCCTGAAGACACGCATCGAAACCCCGGGGCAGCCGGTGCCGCTGGGCGGGATCGAACGCGGCGGATACCATCTGGTGTGGAAAGCCGAACCCAACGTCTATGACCAGGGCCGCATGTCGGAAAACAAGGCGCTGGGCCTGACGTATTCGCTGGGCATTTCGCTCGATCGCGAAGGCAAAGTGACCCAGACCTTGTGGGGCAGCCCCGCGTTCAAGGCGGGGATCGTGCCGGGATCGCAGATCATGGCGGTCAATGGCGATGCCTATGACGCCGATGGCATCAAGACCGCGATTGCTGCGGCCAAGGGCACCGACAAGGCGATTACGCTGCTGATCCGGCGCGACAGCCATTTCGACACGGTGACCATCGCCTATCACGACGGCATGCGCTATCCATGGCTGGAACGCGATGCCGCGGCCAAGGGTCCGGGCGGGCTTGATGCCCTGCTCGCACCGCATCGGCCGATGTCGCGCTGACAACGAGGGAGACGGCGCACGTGACCGAAACGACCGGACGTGCGCCGATCACCCAGATCGGGGGCTGGCTGGCCCCGCCGCGCTTTCTCGTGTTCATCGCGTTGTTCGCACTGGGCACCTGGGGCTGGCACCGGGCGGGGCACACGCTGGCCGATTCGCTCGATCTGGGGTTTGACGGCGCGGGCCTGGTGTTTCTGGCCAGCCTGGTACCGGTGGTCCTGACCCGCTGCGACAGCGGCGCGATGCGCCGACAGGCCGCGCGCAACGATGCCAACCGGGTGGTGGTGCTGGGGATTACGTCGCTGCTGACCGTGGTGATCATGGCCGCGATCGCGGGCGAATTGCCGCATGTCGGGCATGGTGGCGGGCATGGCGCACTGGTCAAGCTGATCGGCACGCTGATCCTGACCTGGCTGTTTGCCAACGTGGTCTATGCGCTGCACTATGCGCATCTGTATTACAGCCCCGGCGACGTGCCCGGCGAAGACATGCGCGGGATCGACATTCCCGGTGGCGAAGATCCGGATTATCTCGATTTCGTCTATTTCGCCTTTACCCTGGGCATGACCTTCCAGACCGCCGACATCAATATCACCGGCCGGCCAATCCGCCGGATCGCGGTGCTGCACGGATTTGCCGCGTTCATTTTCAACATCGGGGTCATCGCCTTTACCATCAACGCCATCGGTGGCGCGGGCGGCGGTTGAAGTTTGTTGCGGCGCACAACGGGGCAGGCTAGAGGCGGGCGCACCAGACAAATCGACCCTGCGGGGTCCATGCATTAAGGGCTCAGCATGCGCATCGACATGATTCCCACCGGCGAAAATCCGCCGGAAAGCCTGAACGTCGTGATCGAGGTGCCGGTTGGCGGCGAACCGGTAAAGTATGAATTCGACAAGGCCTCGGGCGCGCTGTTCGTCGACCGCATCCTGCACACACCGATGCGCTATCCCGCCAATTACGGCTTTATCCCGCACACCCTGTCGCCCGATGGCGATCCGCTGGATGCGCTGGTGATCGCACGATCGCCATTCGTTCCCGGATCAGTGGTGCGCGCACGCCCGATCGCGGTGCTGAACCTGGAAGACGAACACGGCGGCGATGAAAAGCTGATCTGCGTGCCCGACGACAAGACCTTTCCCTATTACACCGACGTCGTGGAAAAATCCGACCTGCCCGAAATCGTGCTTGCGCAGATCGAGCATTTCTTCACCCATTACAAGGACCTGGAAAAGGAAAAGTGGGTGCGTGTCGGCACCTGGGGCGGCGCCGAAGATGCCAAGCGCATCACGATCGAAGCCATCGAGCGCTACAACGCGAACAAGTGATCCAGACCAGGCGCGAACCCGATCCCCCCCGCAACCCGGGGGGGATTTTTTTGCGCCTCAGTCCCCCGCCACGGTCATGCCATCGACGCGCAGCGTCGGCACATCGATGCCATGGATGCGCGCCAGATCGTCGGCCGGGATCAATGCCGCAAACATGTCGATCAGATTGCCCGCCACGGTGAATTCGGCCACCGCTTCGCCGATCACCCCGCCGGTAATGCGGTATCCGCTGGCACCCCGGCTGTAATCGCCGGTCACGCCGTTGACACCGCTGCCGATCAGTTCGGTCACATAGACGCCATCGGCAATGTCGGCGATCAGCGCTGCCGGGCTGAGGGTGCCGGGCAACAGTGCGACATTGCCGGTGGTCACATGCGGCGCACCAGACCCGCCCCGCGCGGCATGACCAGTGGGTGCGCGGCCCAGCTGCCGCGCTGCGGCGCTGTCCATCAGCCATCCGGTCAGGCGTCCGGCATCGACCAGGGCACCGCTGGCGCAGGCCAGGCCCTCGCCATCGAAGGGGTGCGATCGCAATCCGCGCAGGATATGCGGATCATCGACAATCGTCACCGCGCTGTCGAACAGTTGCGCCCCGTCGCGATCCAGCAGAAAACTGGCCCGGCGCGCAATGCTGGCGCCATTAATCGCCCCGATCAGATGCCCGACCAAAGACGCACCGACCCGCGGATCGAACACCACCGGCATCGGGCCGCTGCGCATCCGTGCGGGATTCAGCCGGCGGGTTGCGCGTTCGCCCGCCTCGCGCCCGATCACGCAGGCGTCGGGCAAGTCTGTCGCATGGCGCGTGCTGCGATAGGCATAATCGCGCTGCATCGCGCTGCCTTCGCCCGCCAGCACGCTGGCCGAGATGCCGTGGCTGCTGGCCGAATAGGCCCCGGCAAAGCCATGGCTGGTGGCCAGCGCAAACACCGAGCGGCCGCTGCTGGCGCTGCCGCCATTGCTGTTGGTCACCCCCGGCACGGCCAGCGCGGCTGCCTCGACCGCCTCGGCCATGCGGCGCAGCGCCTGCGGCTCGGTTTCGCCACCATCGTCAAGATCAAGGTCGGCAGGCGCGACATGCATCAACAGCGCCGCGTCGGCCAGCCCGGCAAAGGCATCGGGCGGGGCCAGCCGCGCCATCGCCACCGCGCGCTGCGCCAGTTCGTCAAGCGCCGCATCGCCCAGATCGCTCGATCCGATCGAAGCCGATGCTCCGCCTGTGAACACGCGCAGGCCAATATGTTCGGATTCGGACCGTTCGACATCCTCTAGCAACCCCAGTCGCACCGACACGCTTTGCGAGGAACTGGCCACATAGACCGTATCGCCGGCGTCGGCACCGGCCGCCTTGGCGCGGCGCAGCAGTGCCTCGCACCGTTCGCGGGCTTCGTTGGGGGAAAGCATCGGCGGTCGTGATCCGTTCAATCTGGAGGAGAGCCGCGCTTAGCCCTGCCCCGCGCGATCATCAATGGTCAGCGTTTGTTGCGAAAGCCGCCTTCAGGCCGCTTTCCAGGCAAACGCTCAAAGATGCCCGAACGCCTTGAACAGGCCGGTCACGGCGAACGGCAGACCCACGGCAAACAGCCACACCGCCGTCTGATCGCGGCGATACAGCGGCCGCAGCGCGGGATCGGCGGCGGCCGCATCGTCCAGCCCTTCCCAATGGCGTTCGTAATGGCGAAACAGCGGGATGATCCCCGCCACCAGCACCACCAGCGCAAACATCGGCAGGGTGGAGGCATTGCCTTGCGACATCACGTGCATCGTCACCAGTATCTGCAACGCGGTATAGACCAGCAGGGCATAGGCGACAGTGTCGCTCATCTTCTTGCGCCAATCGCGCGCGCGTGCGGTGGGGCCGCTCCAGGCGGTTGTCGGCGCGGGTGCGGTGCCGTTGTGCGAACCGGTCGTGGCTTTGGCCATCACTGGGGTCCTTCTCTCCGATCGGCATACTAGATCATGCGCGCTGCCGGCTGGCAAGCGCGATCGTTTGCCACACTGCGCGCGCCGCGACAGGCAGGGCATAAATCGTGCCAGATTGGATCGCACAGGCTTTGCCGTTAAGAATTCAGCCGCTATGGCACACAGGATCGGTCCGTTCCGGCCGCCCCCAACACGGTTACGCCCATCATGACAGCGCTTGCTGAAACTGCCCCCCTCTCCCCCGGCAAGGCTGGCGATTTTCCCTCGGTCGCCGAAGCCGGCGGGTTGGAAGTGGTGTCGATTGCCAAGTCTTATGACAAGCGCGCGGTGCTGAGCGACATTTCGCTGTCGGTGGCCAAAGGCGAAGTGCTGGGCCTGCTTGGCCCGAATGGCGCGGGCAAGACCACCTGTTTTTATTCGATCATGGGCCTGGTAAAACCGGATTCGGGCCGCATCCTGCTCGATGGGGTCGATATCACGCGGTTGCCGATGTATCGCCGGGCGATCCTGGGGCTGGGCTATCTGCCGCAGGAAACATCGATCTTTCGCGGCCTGACGGTGGAACAGAACATCGCCACCGTGCTCGAACTGATCGAGCCCGATCGCGATACGCGCGCGGCCGAATTGGAGCGCCTGCTCGAAGAATTCGGGCTGACCCGGCTGCGCAACAGCGCCGCGATGGCGTTGTCGGGCGGTGAACGCCGCCGCTGCGAAATCGCCCGCGCGCTGGCGGCGCGGCCCTCGATCATCCTGCTTGACGAACCGTTCGCCGGAATCGACCCCTTGTCGATCAGCGATATCCGCCATCTGGTGACCGATCTGAAACGGCGCGGCATCGGTGTGCTGATCACCGATCACAACGTGCGCGAAACGCTCGACATCGTCGATCGCGCCTGCATCATCTATGGCGGCCAGGTGCTGTTTGCCGGCAGCCCCGAGGCGCTGGTTGCCGATCCCAATGTGCGCCGCCTCTATCTGGGCGAGGGCTTTACGCTCTGATGCCGGTCCGGGGGGACTGAGTCTATGGCGATCGGACCAAGGCTGGATCTGCGTCAGAGCCAGTCGCTGGTGATGACGCCGCAATTGCAGCAGGCGATCAAGCTGCTGACGCTGTCCAACCTCGAAGTCGAAATGTTCATTGGCGAGGCGCTTGATGCCAACCCGCTGCTCGACATTGCCGAGGCGGGGGAAAGCATCGCGCTGCCCGCCGATCCGGCCGACCCCGATTTGCGCCGCACCCATCTGGAATCCTCTCCGGTCGATCAGCTGGTCGGTGAAGGGCGCGCCGCCGAAGACCGTCCGCTCGACATCGATCCCGCAACGCTCGACCGCGATCGCGATACCGGTGATGGCGAACGGATGCAGACTGCCGATTCGGGCGACTGGAGCGCAGGCGGCAGCGGCACCGACTTTGGCGGGGCCGACGGTGAAGCGCCGGGAATCGATTCGCATGGCGCGGCTGCGGCCAGCCTGGCCGACCATCTGCACGCCCAGATCGGCGCGGCAACGCGCGATCCGCAGCTGTTGTTCGTGGCGCGCTGGCTGATCGATCAGATCGACGAGGCCGGATACCTGACGCAGCCGCTGCGCGAGGCGGCAGCGATGCTTGGCGTGCCGATCGCGCTGGCCGAAGCGGGGCTGGCGCTGGTCCACACGCTTGATCCGACGGGGGTCGGCGCGCGCAGCCTGGGCGAATGCCTGGCGTTGCAGGCCCGCGAAGCTGACCGATACGACCCGTGCATGGCACGCCTGCTTGACAATCTGGACCTGCTGGCGCGTGGCGAACTGGCCCGGCTGCGGCGGATGTGCGGCGTGGACGACGAAGATTTTTCCGACATGCTGGCCGAATTGCGCGGCTATGATCCCAAACCGGGCCTGCGGTTCGGCAGCACCTCGGCCGCGGCCGTGGTGCCCGATATCCTGGTGCGAGCGGCGATCGACCGCGATGGCAACCCGGGCTGGGACATCGCGATCAACCAGGCGACTTTGCCGCGCCTGATCATCAACCGCACCTATTACCTGGAAATGCGCGGGGCCGCGGTCAGCAAGGATGCGCGCGCCTGGCTGGGCGAGCGGCTGGCCGATGCCAACTGGCTGTTGAAGGCCCTGGACCAGCGGCAGAAGACGATCCTGAAAGTGGCCGCCGAAGTGGTGCGCCAGCAGGACGGATTTTTCCGGCACGGCGTATCGCATTTGCGTCCGTTGACGCTGCGCACGGTGGCAGAGGCGGTGTCGCTGCACGAATCGACCATCAGCCGCGTAACCTCGAACAAGTACCTGCATTGCGCGCGCGGCACGTTCGAGCTGAAATATTTCTTTACCTCGGGCGTCGCCTCGTCCGATGGCGAAGGCGCGGTTTCGGCAGAGGCGGTCAAGGCCGCGATCCGCCAGTTGATCGATGCCGAAGACGCCAAGGCAATCCTGTCGGACGATACGCTGGTCGATCTGTTGAAGGCGCGCGGGTTTGATCTGGCGCGGCGCACCGTGGCCAAGTATCGCGAGGCGATCGGCCTGGGCAGTTCGGTGCAGCGGCGCCGCCAAAAGACATTGGCGCGCGCGTGATAATGGCGCAAAGGCCATGGCATGACACCGGGCCTGCCCGGCACATCGGGGCAACAGAGGATCGGGGCGGCGTGCAGCGGGCACAAACGGCGGCAGAACGACCAGGAATCGGACGATGAGCGAAAGCGATCGGACTGCGCCCGACGCGCACGTGCTGTCGTGGGGTGCTGCGTTGCGGCGGCTGGCGGTGGGTGCGGCGATTGTCGCGGTCATCACCGCGGCGGGGCTTGGCATCTATCGCAACCAGCGCGATCGCGCCGGCATGCCGGTGGCCGTGGCGCCGCGCCCGCGCGAAACCCCCGCACCCACCGTGGAGGACGTGATCACCCGCTTTGAAAAGCAGGTGGCCAAATCACCCGACGATGCCGAAGGCTGGCGCAACCTGGGCTGGTCCTATTTTCAGCGCGGTCAATTTGACGAGGCCGCCGATGCGCTGCGCCATGCGACCGAGATCGATCCGACCGACGCGCGCACATTCTCGTTTCTGGGTGAAGCGCTGTTGCAGGCTGCAATGCCGAAATCACGCATGCCGCGCGAAGCGCGCGCAGCCTTTGACGCGGCGTTAAAGCTTGATCCCAAGGATGCGCGCGCGCGGTACTATCGCGCGGTCGGCTGGGATCTGTCGGGCCAGCATCACCGCGCCATCCACGCGTGGTTTGCCCTGTTGCGCGAAACCCCGCCCGATGCGCCATATGCCGGCGACATCCGCGCTGTGATCCGCACCGTCGGTGCGCGCCACCATATCAAGGTTGAAACGCGCCTGGCCGAAGTGCAGTTCACCCCGCCGGGTGCGCCCGCACCATCAACCAGGCCCGCTGTGCATCCCGGTGCAGCCACCCTGCCCGGCCCTGCCGGCGATCGCATGCGCGCGGTCGAAGGCGTGCCGCGCCCCGGCCATTCGGACGCAGCCCGGGGCGACTGAGCCGGGCAGGCCGACGGTGTTGCATCGAAACCCGATCAAAAGCACTGCTTTGGTCTTGACGATAAATTAACCTTTCATGTTCATTTGTCCTATGGTTAATGAACGGCGCGTCCCCCGCAACAGGGGTCGAGGCCATTCGGGGGTAATGGCAAGAAGGGATTGTTCGATGCGGGTTCTGCTGATCGAGGACGAGCCGACCACAGCCAAGGCGATTGAGCTGATGCTCTCGGCCGAAGGTTTCAATGTCTATTCAACCGATCTGGGCGAAGAGGGCCTCGATCTGGGCAAGCTGTATGATTACGATATCATCCTGCTCGATCTCAATCTGCCTGACATGCATGGGTATGATGTGCTGAAAAAGCTGCGCGTTGCCAAAGTGCAGACGCCGGTGCTGATCCTGTCGGGCATTTCCGAAATGGACAGCAAAGTGCGCTCGTTCGGTTTCGGCGCCGATGACTATGTAACCAAGCCATTCCACCGCGAAGAACTGATTGCCCGCATCCATGCCGTGGTGCGCCGTTCCAAGGGCCATTCGCAGTCGGTGATCCGCACCGGCAAACTGTCGGTCAACCTGGACGCCAAGACGGTCGAAGTCGATGGTGCACGCGTCCATCTGACCGGCAAGGAATATGCGATGCTGGAACTGCTGTCGCTGCGCAAGGGCACGACGCTGACCAAGGAAATGTTCCTGAACCACCTCTATGGCGGCATGGACGAGCCCGAATTGAAAATCATCGACGTGTTCATCTGCAAGCTGCGCAAAAAACTGGCGCATGCCTGCGGCGGCGAAAATTATATCGAAACCGTCTGGGGCCGCGGCTACGTCCTGCGCGATCCGGAAGAGGTTTCGGCCACCAAAGCCGCCTGACACAATGTCTGCACAAGGGTGCTGGCGCACCTTGTGCAACACGCTCCCTGGAAATGACCCGCCTGATGGCGGGTCTTTTTTTGGCATGGATGCCTGCGACGGTATCCTGACCAACCGTATCACCACACCAACCTGCTTGACCGCTTCGCCGCGCTTTGCCATCCGCCGCCGGCATGACCCCCCACGATCCCACCACGCTCAACCGGCTTTATGGCCGTTCCAAAGGCAAGCCCTTGCGCGTGGGGCAGCAGGACCTCGTCGATCGGGTGTTGCCGCAGATTGCGGTGCCCGCCGATGGCCCGGTGACGGCGGAGCGGCTGTTTGGCGATGATCGCCCGCTGCATTTCGAAATCGGGTTTGGCGGGGGCGAACATATGGCGTTTCGCGCCGATCTGCTGCCCGATCACGGCTTTATCGGCGCCGAACCGTTCCTGAACGGTGTGGCGCAGGCGCTGATGCATGTCGATGGCACGGCGGGCGCGCGGGGCGTGGGCGGACCGGCCACAAAATTGTCCAATGTGCGCATTCATCATGGCGATGCGCTCGAGGTGTTGCGGCGAATACCCGACGGATCGCTGTCGTTCCTGTACCTGCTGCATCCCGATCCCTGGCCCAAAGTGCGGCATATCAAGCGGCGGATGATGAACGACGGGCCGCTGGCGCTGTTTGCGGCCAAGCTGCGCCCCGGCGGCGAATTCCGTTTTGGCACCGATCACCCGGTCTATCTGCGCCATGCGCTGATGGTGATGCGCCGCCACACGCATGCGTTCGAATGGCTGGCGCAGGGCCCGCACGATTTCCAGACGCGCCCGGGCGGCTGGCCCGAAACCCGCTATGCCGCCAAGGCGCGGGCGCAAGGGCACGAAATCTGGTATTTTCGATACCGCCGGCGCGACCCTGCATGATTCGGTTAACCATTTAACCGATCGCTAACCATCGTGGCCTAAAGTCATGCCCGGGCAGGCACTGCCCGGGGAGCATACGGGCCATGTCATACACGCCAAGCGCACAGCTGATCCTGGCAGAAATGCGCGAATTTGCCGGCTTTTCGCCCTGCGAACAGCGCTATATCCGGCGCAGTCTGGATGTCGGGCTGGGACGTGGCGACGCCTTTGCGCTGTGGGCCCGCAATGCCGAGGAAACCGCATCGATCCGCACGCAATACGTGGTCTATCAGGATCTGAAACTGTTGCGCCGCGCGCTGGGGCAGCACGAAGGGCTGGATGCGATCGAGGCCATCATGGGGCCGCTGCTGCGCGTGACCACGTTCGACCTGTCGCAAAACCGGCTGAACGGATTTTGCGCCTATCGGTTTTTGTATGAACGCCTGCTTGGCGCCGAAGTCCGCCCGTGGCTGCCCGCGGCATTCTGTGGTGCGGCCGCGCTGCCGCGCATTCGCCCCGACCGGCGCAAGGGCCTGCTGCAATCGATCAGCGAAGCTGCCGCCACTGCGCCCGGCTGGTCACGCCGCGAACCGGTGTTCATCCCCGAATTCGTCGAACTGGAAGTCGCCTGACGCGTCAGAACTGATACGACAGGCCAATTACCGCGGCCCTGCGCGCCGCGCGCCAGGTGGCGGCAGGATCGGCGCCGGGCCCCTGCGGCATCATCAGCGCATCGGCATGCGACACTGTCGTGCCAACCAGCGAAAGATCGATCCCCCACGCCTTGTGGCTGGCGCCCAGGCCCAGGCGATAATCGCTATAGGCCCCGGTGTAATCCAGCCCGCCCGCGGTGTGCCCCAGATGCCCGTGCACATGCAGCGGCGTGCCGGGAATGTCGCTGCGCACTTCGCCAAACAGATAGCTGTTGTCGCGCAAGGCACCCTGCCGGTCGCGCCCAAGGTGCGCCTGCGGCGGCGCATAGGCATAACCGGCGCGCAAATCGATCGGACCGATCTGCTGATGCAGCGCCGCCGACAGTTCGAACAGATCGGCCCCGGCACGACCGGCATAGAGATACCCGCGCGCACCCAGATCGAGCATCAACCCGCCATGGCCCAGCGCATGGTCAAACCCGGCATAGAGATCCATTTCGCCATGGCCGTAATCGACCGCCGGGCCGGGCTGCGCGCTTGACAGCGTGACCCCGCCATACCAACCCGAGCTGTGGCTGACGGTCATGTCGCCCTGCACCGCGGGTTGCCCGTCAGACCGCGACAAGCCGCGAAAGCGGTATTGGCTCAGCACGCTGACGGTACCCGACACGGTGACAGGCGCGGACACGGCGGGCGGACCGGTGGGAAAATCCTGTGCCCATGCCGGCGCGGCCGATACGCCAAAGCCGGACCAGACGACCATCACGAACAGGCAGGAACGCAGCATGACCATCTGCGGATTCATGACCGCAAGTGCAACCCGGCGCAAGGGCGCACCCGGTGATGCGATTGCCCTTGCCAGTGCGCAACCCTTGCCCATATGGCCGGTACACCGGCTATGTTGAAGAAATTGCGCGCCCTGATCGCCGCTGCGCCCGCGCCAGCGGCCCCGCCCCCCGGGATACCCGCGGGCGAACGCGTCTATGCCATCGGCGATGTGCATGGCCGCGCCGATCTGATGGCGGACATGATCGAACTGGTCGAAGCCGACGATGCCGCGCGCGCGCCCGCACAGACCACGGTCATCATGCTGGGCGATCTGGTCGATCGCGGACCGGCCAGCGCGGGCGTGATCGCGCTCGCGCGCGATTGGGGCATGCGCCGCACGGTGCGCTATCTGCAGGGCAATCACGAGGAAATGTTCCTGTCCTCGTTCACCAACGACAATGTCCTGCGCCATTTCCTGCGGTTTGGCGGGCGCGAAACGCTGCTCAGCTATCCGATCACGCCCGAGGAATACCACTGCACCACGCTGGGCGAGTTGCAGGACCTGATGGCGCAGCGTGTGCCCCGGGCCGACATCGCGTTCATGGCGGCGATGGAAAACATGATCCGCATCGGCGATTATGTGTTTGTCCATGCCGGCATTCGCCCCGGTGTCGCGCTGGACGAACAGGTGGTGGGCGATTTGCGGTGGATTCGCGGCGAATTCCTTGACGATGCGTCGCCGCGCGATTTTGCCGTGGTCCACGGCCACACGATCACCCCGGCGCCCGAGGTGACGCCGATGCGCATCGGCATCGACACCGGCGCCTATGCCAGCGGGCAATTGACCGCAATCGGCCTGCAAGGCACCGACCGCTGGCTGATCGCCACCGCCGGCGAGACGCGCGACGAGCCGGGACCGGGCTGATTTGCAGGCGCCGCCTGCGCGCGGCCAGCCCGCGCGTCAGTTGTAGACGCAGGTGTCGTAATCGCCGCGCACTACGCTTTCGCGCGCCGCGATGACATTGCCGTGGCGACGGATGCGTCCGGTCGCACCGATCACGGCGCGCACTTTGGGCTGGGGAAAGGCGGCCGCGATGCGCGCCGCCTCAACCGTGCCCAGCGCGCTGGCGGGTTTGCCGAAATAGCGTTGCGCGCCGGCTTCGACCCCATAGGTACCAACGCCGGTTTCGGCCAGGTTGAGGTAAACCTCCATGATCCGGCGTTTGCCCCAGATCGCCTCGATCAGCAGCGTGTACCACGCCTCGATGGCTTTGCGCAGATAGCCGCCGCCCTGCCACAGAAACGCATTTTTGGCGGTCTGCTGGCTGATCGTCGAACCGCCACGGATGCGCCCGCCTTCTTCGTTGCGGCGCCAGGCATTGCGCATGGCATCGGGGTCAAAGCCGATGTGGGTGCAGAATTTCGAATCTTCGCCCGCGATCGCGGCGTCGACCATCGGGCGGCTGATCCGGCTGATCGGCACCCAGGTCTGCTTGTCTCCGTTGCCGTCAAACAGCATCGTATACGTGAACGGCACCGGCACGAATTTGTAGATCACCACTTGCGCCACGCTGAGCGCGACAAACGCCAGGATCAGGCGCGCCAGGATCGACAGCACCCGGCGCACGATGCCCGGTTTGCCCCGGCGCGCGGCGCTTTTGGGCCGCGGCGCGTTGCGCAAGCCATCCCATTCCTGATTCATCGGGTTACCGCCACCGCCATCGGGCTACTAGAACCGATCTGACGGTGGCATGCAACAGGTCACATTGCGGGCAGCAGATGGCGCTCGCCGGCGATGCGTTGAATCGCCTTTTGCAGCTTTTCAAATGCGCGCACTTCGATCTGGCGCACGCGTTCCCGGCTGACGTTGTAGACCTGGCTCAGTTCTTCGAGCGTGCGCGGATCGTCGATCAGGCGTCGGTCAGTCAGAATGTGCCGTTCGCGCTCGTTCAGATCGTCCATTGCCTCGACCAGCAGCGCGTGGCGCATCTGGGTTTCTTCGGCGTCGGCAACGGTTTCGTCCTGCAACGGCCGGTCATCGGCCAGCCAGTCCTGCCACGACCCTTCGCCGTCTTCGCGCATCGACACGTTCAGGCTGGCGTCGCCGCCCATCATCATGCGCCGGTTCATCGACACGACGTCGGCTTCGGGCACACCCAGGTCGGTGGCGATCTTTCGCACATCATCGGGATGCAGATCGGTATCCTCGAACGCTTCGAGGTTTTTCTTCATCCGGCGAAGATTGAAAAACAGCTTTTTCTGCGAGGCGGTCGTGCCCATTTTCACAAGCGACCAGCTGCGCAAGATAAATTCCTGAATCGAAGCCTTGATCCACCACATGGCATAGGTCGCCAGGCGGAATCCGCGTTCGGGGTCGAATTTCTTCACCCCCTGCATCAGCCCGATATTGCCTTCCGAAATCAGTTCGGACACAGGCAGGCCATAGCCGCGATAGCCCATCGCGATCTTCGCCACCAGCCGCAGGTGGCTGGTCACCAGCTGTGCCGCAGCTTCGGAATCGCCGTGTTCGGCATAGCGTTTGGCCAGCATGTATTCCTGTTCCGCAGTCAGCACCGGAAATTTGCGGATTTCCGTGAGATAGCGGTTGAGGCTGGCTTCGCCGCCCAGCGCCGGAACGCTGAGCGCCCCTTTGGATCGGCTTGTGTTCGTTTGCGCCACCAGACTTTCCTTTTTAAGAGCGTCGGTACCCGTATGTGTCCAACCCCTAAGGGGCGTCGGACGTCGAGACCACAGAGGATTTCTACTCAGTTTCAAACGACAACTGAATTCGCCTTTGCCAAGGCTGCACCATTCTCATGCGAATCGCCGCCTGACAACATGACCTTTTGGTATAGCTCCCTTGCTGTCACGCGCCCAGATCGACAAGCAGCGTCTGCATGTCGACCGGCGTCGGGCTGGTAAAATGGAGCGCGCGGGCATCAACCGGATGAATGAAGCCCAGTTCTGCGGCATGCAGCGCCTGTCGCCGGAAACCGAGCGCAGCAAGCACAGGGCGCAATCGCGGGGGGCATCGACCATAAACAGGATCACCCAATAACGAATGACCGATTGACGCAAGGTGAACGCGCACCTGGTGGGTACGCCCGGTTTCAAGCCGGCATTCAACCAGCGCCGCCGCATCGAGCGCGGACAAAACGCGGTAATGCGTCACCGCGTGTTTGCCGCGCCCGTCTTCGACCAGCGCCATCTTCTTGCGATCGTGCGACGACCGCCCGATCGATCCACGGATCGTGCCCGACGCCGGCATCGGCACCCCGGCGGTGATCGCGCGATAGGCGCGGGTGATCGAATGATCGGCAAACTGACGCGCCAGTCCTTCGTGCGCGACATCGGTCTTGGCCACGACCAGCAGGCCCGACGTGTCCTTGTCGATGCGGTGCACGATCCCGGGCCGCGCGACCCCGCCAATGCCCGACAACTGCCCCCGGCAATGGTGCAGCAGCGCATTGACCAGCGTGCCGTCGGGGTTGCCGGCGGCGGGATGCACCACCAGCCCGGCGGGCTTGTCGATCACGATCAGGGCATCGTCTTCATAGACCACCGCCAAGGCGATGTCCTGCGGCGCAGCCTGGGCGGTGGCGGGCGCGGGCACACGGATGGCCCAGGCCGCCCCGGCGCCGGCCTTGGCAGACGGCTGCGCCACGGCTTGCCCGTCCATCATGACCGCACCTTCGCCGATCAGCGCCTTGATCCGTTCGCGCGACAGGCCCGAAGCATCGGCCAGCGCCTTGTCGAGCCGTTGGCCGCCGTCGGCAATCGTGCCGGACAGGATTTGTGCGCGTTCCCCCATAAGACTTGCCGATATGGGGCCTTTGCCCCCGCTGACAAGACCGGCGCGGGTCGCGGCATCAGGATTCGAACTGCTTTCCTATGGCGGGCTTGGCGGTTAAGGCGGTTCATCGCCGGAACGTTCGACGCGCCCGGCCACCAGCAAAGGGCCCGAATCCGGATCATGACGATTGCATCGCTAGACCTTGCCAGCCTGCTCTGTTCACGCCTGTGCCACGACTTGTTGAGCCCGGTGGGCGCCTTGTCCAACGGGCTGGAACTGCTTGCCGACGAAAAAGACCCGGAAATGCGCCAGCGCTGTTTCGAGCTGCTGGAACAGAGCGCGCGCGCCTCTGCCGACAAATTGCGCTTTTTCCGGCTGGCGTTCGGTGCGGCCAGCGGATTTGGCGAATCGGTGCCCCTGGCCGAACCGCGCGCCGTGATCGATGCGCTGGTCGGCGGCAATGGCCGCATCGCCGCCAACTGGGCTTTGGCCGGCGACACGATGCCCAAACCCGCGGTCAAGGCGCTGCTCAATCTGGCGATGATCGGGATCGAGGCACTGGTCCGCGGTGGCACATTGGATATTGCCGCCGAAACGCATGACACCGACACGGGCCAGATCACCGAGATCGTGGTGCGCGCCACGGGTGCACGGATCGCGTTCGACCCGGTGATCGGCCACGCGCTTGACGGCACCCTGCCGTCCGAGACGCTGTCGAGCAAGGCGGCGCCGGCCTTCATGATCCAGCAACTGGCCGCAAGCCTGGGCGGTGGGCTGCAATATCACCTGTCGGCCGACACGCTGGTACTGGGCGCTATGCTGCCGACGCGCTGACCCCTATGGACCGGTGGCTGATCCATCACGAGGTGCCCTCGCCCAACTGGAACGAGCGCCAGCTGCCGGTTTCGATGGTCGTGCTGCATTACACCGGGATGGAAAGCGCCGGCGCCGCGCTCGAGCGGCTGTGCGATCCGGCGGCAGAAGTGTCGGCGCATTACCTGATCGACGAGGATGGCACCGTGACCCGGCTGGTCGACGAGGACAAGCGGGCGTGGCACGCCGGCCGGTCATACTGGCGCGGGATTACCGATATCAATTCGGCCAGTGTGGGCATCGAACTGGTCAATCCGGGGCATGAATTCGGCTATCGCCCGTTTGCCGACGCGCAGATGGAGGCGCTGCTGCCGCTGCTGTCCGATATCAAGCAGCGCCACGCGATTGCCGCGGCCAATGTGGTGGGCCATTCCGATATCGCGCCCGCGCGCAAGACCGATCCCGGCGAACTGTTCGATTGGGACCTGCTCGCGCGGTACCAGTTGGCGCAACCCCGGCCAAAGCCGCGGATGCGGCTTATCTATGACAACGACGGTGCATTCTTCCTCGCGCTCGAACGGCTGGGCTACGACATTTCGGACCGCGCGGCCGCGATCCGCGCGTTTGAACGCCGCTGGCGGCCGCACCGGATCACTGGTGAAATCGACAGCCAGATCGGCGCACTGCTGTTCGAATTGCTGATTTCGCGCGATCTGGGGACGGATTGTTAATTCCATCCTCTGCTGCTAGGCGCGTTCCTGCCAGGGGGCCGGGCAGCCGCGTCATCGTTGTATCGATGCCGAGGAAAGTCCGGGCTCCATGAAACAAGGGTGGCGGGTAACGCCCGCCGGCTAGCGGAATTCGTTCCGGGGGTCAGGGACAGTGCCACAGAGAACAGACCGCCACACCGGAGCAATCCGGCGGCAAGGGTGAAACGGTGCGGTAAAAGCGCACCGCGCGCGCCGGTAACGGCCGCGGCACGGCAAACCCCACCTGGAGCAAGACCGAATAGGGGCTTCGCGCCGGATATCCGGCAGGCGCGTTTCACGCCATGGGTCCACAAGACCCAGCGCAGCCCGGGTTGGTTGCTTGAGCCACGCAGTAATGCCTGGCCTAGAGGAATGGCTGCCCGTGCCGATACGGTCCGATATCGGATACCGTCGGCACGACAGAACCCGGCTTACAGGCCCCCTGGCATCCTGTTGGCCAAAGCGATTCCCTTGGACCCTGGTGTTCGCTACAAGCGCGCCCATGGCCCACGCACACCACCATCACGATCACGCCCACCACGATCACGGCCATCATCACGGGCACGGTCACGTCCACGCGCCCGCCAGCTTTGGCCGCGCATTTGCCATCGGCATTGTGCTCAACAGCCTGTTTGTGGGTGTGGAGGCGGTCTATGGCGTGCTTGCCGGATCGATGGCGCTGGTGGCCGATGCCGGGCACAACCTGTCGGACGTGCTGGGGCTGCTGATCGCCTGGAGCGCCACCGTTCTGGCCGCGCGGCCGCCGTCATCGCGGTTTACCTATGGCCTGAAGTCGAGCTCGATCCTGGCCGCGCTGGCCAATGCGTCGCTGTTGCTGGTGGCGCTGGGCGCAATCACCATCGAATCGGTGCGGCGCCTGCTTGACCCGTCGCCGATTGTGACCGGCCCGGTGATGGCGGTGGCTGCAGTGGGCATCGTCATCAACACCGCCACCGCGCTGATGTTCATGCGCGGGCGGCACGACGACATCAACTTGCGCGGGGCATTCCTGCACATGGCGGGCGATGCCGCGGTGTCTGCCGGGGTCGTGGTGGCCGCGCTGGTGATCGGCCTGACCCGCGCCTGGTGGATCGATCCGGTGGTCAGCCTGGCGATCGTCGGGCTGATCGGGTGGAGCACCTGGGGGCTGGCGCGCGATTCGCTGCACATGAGCCTGCTGGCGGTGCCGCCCGGCATCAGCGAGGAAAAAGTGCGCGGGTTCCTCGGCACGCAGCCCGGGGTGACCGCTGTTCACGATCTGCACATCTGGCCGATGAGCACCACAGAAACCGCGCTGACCGCGCATCTGGTGATGCCGGCCGGCCATCCCGGCGATGCGTTCCTGCACGGTCTGGCGCACGCGCTTGCGCACGATTTCAGCATTTGCCATGCCACCGTGCAGATCGAGGTTGACGATCACGCGCATGACTGCGCGCTTGTCAGCGAAGCGGTGGTGTAACGGCCGTTGATCCCCCCCGGCATCGGGGAGGATCACTACCGGTTCAGGCGGCTTCCTTGCCCTTGTGGACCTGGACCGGTTCCTTGCGGCCTTCGACCACATCGCGGTCGACCACCACCTCGACCACGCCGTCCAGCGTTGGCAGGTCGAACATCGTATCGAGCAGCAGGCTTTCGACAATCGAACGCAGGCCGCGGGCACCGGTCTTGCGCTCGATCGCGCGTTTGGCGATCGCTTCGAGCGCTTCTTCGGTAAAGGTCAGCGCCACGTCTTCCAGCTCGAACAGCTTCTGATACTGCTTGACCAGCGCATTCTTGGGTTCGCGCAGGATCAGCACCAGCGCCTCGATATCGAGGTCGTTGAGCGTGGCGATGACCGGCAGGCGGCCGACGAATTCGGGGATCAGGCCAAATTTGAGCAGATCTTCCGGTTCTGCCTTTTGCAGCAGTTCGCCCACCTTGCGCTTGTCGGGATCGGCGACATGCGCGCCAAACCCGATCGAACGCTTCTGCAGGCGGTCGGAAATGATCCGTTCCAGCCCTGCAAACGCCCCGCCGCAGATGAACAGGATGTTGGTCGTGTCAACCTGCAGGAATTCCTGTTGCGGATGCTTGCGCCCGCCCTGCGGCGGCACGCTGGCGGTGGTGCCTTCCATCAGCTTGAGCAGCGCCTGCTGCACGCCTTCGCCCGATACGTCGCGCGTGATCGACGGGTTTTCGGCCTTGCGGCTGATCTTGTCGATCTCGTCGATATAGACGATGCCGTGCTGCGCCTTTTCGACATTGTAGTCGCTGGCCTGCAACAGCTTGAGAATGATGTTTTCGACATCTTCGCCGACATAGCCGGCCTCGGTCAGCGTGGTCGCATCGGCCATCGTGAACGGCACGTCGAATGTCTTGGCCAGAGTCTGGGCCAGCAGCGTCTTGCCCGACCCGGTGGGCCCGACCAGCAGGATGTTCGACTTCGACAGTTCGACTTCGCCGCCCTTGCCGCTGTGCTTCAGCCGCTTGTAATGGTTGTGCACCGCCACCGACAGCACGCGCTTGGCGCGGTCCTGGCCGATCACATAATCGTTCAGGGTTTCGAAAATGTCGCGCGGCGTGGGCACGCCGCCATCCTTCTTGCCGGCGATGCCGGCCTTGGTTTCTTCACGGATGATGTCGTTGCACAGTTCCACGCATTCATCACAGATGAACACGGTGGGGCCGGCTATCAGCTTGCGCACTTCGTGCTGCGATTTCCCGCAGAAGCTGCAATAGAGCGTGCTCTTGGTATCCGATCCGGAAAGTTTCGTCATTCTTCGATCCCAGGCGCCTCTCCACGAGAGGCGGGTCCGTTTATCCTACTACCCCAAGGGCATTAATCAACCGGACACAAAACAGATTGCAAAGTCCCTGGCAAACGTGGCCCCGGCGTAACGCCAAGGCCCCGTTTGCAAGGGAAAATTACGCGTCAGGCGCAGCGCCTGTACCTTCGACAACGCCGGTCTGATCCGTTGCGGGACGCGACTCGATCACTTTGTCGACCAGCCCGAAGGCCTGCGCCTCGTCGGCTTCAAGGAACGTGTCGCGATCCAGCGCGCGCTCGATTTCCTCAAGCTCGCGGCCGGTGTATTTGACATAAAGGTCGTTCATCCGCTTGCGAATGCGCAGAATTTCGCGCGCCTGGATCTCGATGTCCGACGCCATGCCGCGTGCTCCGCCCGAAGGCTGGTGGATCATGATCCGCGCATTGGGCAACGCCATGCGCTGGCCTGGCTCACCCGCGGCCAGCAAAAAGCTGCCCATCGAACAGGCCTGGCCGATGCAGATCGTCGAAACCTTGGGCCGGATATACTTCATCGTGTCGTGGATCGCCATGCCTGCGGTCACCACGCCACCGGGCGAGTTGATGTACATGGCAATGTCCTTCGACGGATTTTCCGATTCGAGAAACAGCAGCTGGGCAATGATCACCGAGGCCATATGGTCCTCGACTTCACCGGTGACGAAGATGATGCGTTCGCGCAGCAGCCGCGAATAGATGTCGAAGCTGCGTTCGCCCCGGCTCGATTGCTCGACCACGACGGGAATCAGGGCCCCGGTCACGGGATCGTGTGTGAACTTTCCAAGGGCGCCGGAGATTGCGCCGGACGCGCCAAACATGTCGAGCATGGATATCCTCGTTCTTTGATTACCTGGCCTATGTCGCGTGCCACGGCGCGATGTTCAAGGGCATTAACCCGATGCTGCGCACAATTGCGGGGGGTATGCCCCCTTCGCCGCTTGCGATCGGGCGACTTCGTCCGCAAAATCGGACAAAATCACGGGGAACCATGCACGATGAACCGCCAGACCACCACCATGTTGATGGCCGCCGCCGCTTTGGCCGGAACCCCCGCGCGCGCCGACGAATCGGTTGATACCTATCTGGCGCGGATTGCCGCGCTGAACCATGCCGGGCCCCGGCTCAACGCGGTGATCGCGGTCAACCCCCAGGCGCGCGCCGCCGCCGAGGCGGCAAGCGCACTGACCGGACCGCTGGCGGGCAAGCCGATCCTGATCAAGGACAATATCGAAACCGCCGAGCCGATCCCGACGACCGCCGGCAGTCTGGCGCTTGCCGACAATGTTACCGGCCGCGATGCGCCGCTGGTCGCGCGGTTGCGCAGCGCGGGCGTGGTGATCCTGGGCAAGACCAACCTGTCGGAATGGGCCAATATCCGGTCAAGCCATTCGTCGAGCGGGTGGAGCGCCACCGGCGGTCAGACGCGCAATCCCCATGCCACCGACCGATCCCCGTGCGGATCGTCGTCGGGCAGCGGCGCCGCGGTGGCGGCGGGCCTGGCCTGGGCAGCGATCGGCACCGAAACCGATGGCTCGGTCACCTGCCCCGCGTCGATGAACGGCATTGTCGGGTTCAAGCCGACCGTTGGCCTGGTCAGCCGTACCCATGTCGTGCCGATCAGCCACAGCCAGGACACCGCCGGGCCGATGGCGCACAGCGTGCACGATGCTGCGCTGCTGCTGACCGCGATGGCAGGCAGCGATCCGGCCGATCCCGCCACGGCCATGGCCGATCATTACAAGACCGACTATGTCGCAGCCCTGTCGGGCGCCAGCCTGAAAGGCGTGCGGGTCGGCGTGCTGCGCAAGGCGGTGGGCGACAATCCCAAAGTGCGCGCCTTGTTCGACCATGCGCTGGCCGATCTGCGCGCCGCGGGTGCCGAGCCGGTGGAGATCGAATTCGACGCCGACCAGACGATGGGCCGCGATGAACTGACCGTCCTGCTGTACGAATTGCGCGTTGATCTGGGTGGGTATCTGGCGGGGCTGCCGGGCAAGGTTCCGGTACGCAGCCTGGCCGACGTGATCGCGTTCAACCGCGCCCATGCCGACAGCGAACTGCGCTGGTTTGGCCAGGATCTGTTTGAAACCGCCGAGACGCTGACCGATCACGCCGCCTACACCAGGGCGCGCGCCAATTCGCTGCGGCTGGCGGGCAGGGACGGGATCGACCGGCTGCTGGCCGAACATCGCGTCGCCTTTTTGATCGCGCCGACCGCGGCGCCCGCCTGGCCGATCGATCTGGTGACGGGTGATCACGGGATCGAGGTCGGTGCAGGCAACCTGCCCGCCATCGCAGGATACCCCCACCTGACCGTGCCGATGGGGGCGGTCGATGGCCTGCCGGTCGGGCTGTCGATCATCGGCACCGCCTGGGACGATGCGCATGTGCTGGCGGCAGGCGCAGCATACGAACAGGCCCGCACCGCACCCCTGCCTGCGCCAACGCTGGAACCCTGGCGCGCGCGCTAGTTGCGAACCCGTTGCCGGATCGCCTGCAGCGCAGCCAGTTGCGCCTCCAGCGCGCGCATTCGCGCTTCGGCCCGGGCCAGTTTGTCCTTCATGTCATCGGCGCGCCGGCGCGCCGATGACCAGCGCGCCAGGCGGCGCCCGCTGTCGCGCAAGGCAAACGCCAGAACATCGATAAAGCCCTGCCGCCGGGGGACCAGCGCGCGGGCGGATGGCAAGGGCACATCGGGATGGTGTGCAACCTCGGCCGGGGCTGGCCGATCCACCCGCGCCGCCGGCTCCGGCGGCAGGGATAGTGCCTGATGGCACTCAGGCGCGTCCCGGACGGGAATGGTTTCGGCATTGTCCGGGTACGATGGGGGTATGATCTGGTCTGCGCAACGCGCTGCATCGTGCTGGTGGGCGCGGGCCTGCGCTGCGGCGCGGCGCGCGGCTTTGCGTGCGGCCTTTTGGCTTTGCTGCGCGTGCGGCGGTCGGGCAGACCCGGCCGCCGGCTCGATCGGCGCGGGAACCGCGGGCAAGGGCCAGGGGGATGCGATAATCATGGCCCCGCGGTGCGGTGGCACAACCAGATCGGCGGGAAAATTGCGCGGTGGTGCCGCATCGCGCAGCAGGAACGCGACATCGTCGCGCGTGGTGGGCGGGGGCGCCTGTTTGCGGCCGCGGCGCGGGCTTTGGGCCAGGCGATTTCGCACGGTATGCATCGCAAGAGTCCCCTTCAGGTCTCGTTGACGATGCCACTGTCTCATAGCCCGATTCGCAGCGTCCATCCGGATCAACGCTACGTACGAAAACGGGGGCGACCCTTGCGGATCACCCCCGTTTTTCAGTCCGGTCTGCAAAACGCCTGCCTTATTCGGCGGCGGCATCCTTGGCCGCGGGCTTCTTCTTGGGCGCAGCCTTTTTCTTGGGTGCGGGCGCCGCTTCGGCAGCCGGAGCGGCATCTTCGACCGCTTCGGCTGTCGGCGCATCGGCGGCAGGTGCTGCAGCCGCCGCCTTCTTCTTGGGCGCAGCCTTCTTCTTCGGCTCAGCCTTGGCCGGCGCTTCGGCAGCGGCCGGCGCATTGCCGTTTTCGTCGGCTTCGATCGCCGCCTGCAGTTCGTCGCGCGTCACTTCGCGTTCTGAAACTTCGGCCTTGTCGAACAGGAAATCGACAACCTTGTCCTCGTACAGCGGCGCGCGCAGCTGTGCTGCGGCCATCGGTTCGGAGCGGATATATTCGAGGAAACGCTGGCGATCCTGTTCGCGGTACTGCTGCGCCGCCTGGCGGATCAGCATGTCCATTTCCTGATTGGTGATCGCCACGCCATTGGCCTGGCCGATTTCCGACAGCAACAGGCCCAGGCGCACGCGCCGTTCGGCGATGCGACGGTAATCGTCCTTTTCGGCCTCGATTTCCTTCAGCGCGTCTTCCGGGTTTTCTTCGTTCCCGGCTTCCTGCGTCAGCTGCTGCCAGATCTGGTCGAATTCGGCTTCGACCATCGACGGCGGCACTGCGAAATCATGGCCGGCTGCCAGGATGTCCAGCAGTTGACGCTTCATCTGCGTGCGGGTCAGCCCGGCCAGTTCCTGTTCGAGCTGGCCGCGCAGCAGGCCGCGCAGCTGTTCGATGCTTTCCAGACCAAGCTGCTTGGCAAATTCGTCAGTCGCTTCGAATTCGCCGGGCACTTTCACCGCCTTGACGGTGATGTCGAACGTGGCGACCTGGCCCTTGAGGTGGTCGGCGGGATAGTCTTCGGGGAACGTGACGTTGATCGTCTTTTCCTCGCCTGCCTTTACGCCCACCAGCTGTTCTTCAAAGCCGGGGATGAAACGGCCCGCGCCGAGTTCCAGCGGGGCATCTTCGGCGGTACCGCCGTCGAATGCCACGCCGTCAAGCTTGCCCACGAAATCGATCACGATCTGATCGCCGTCGCGCGCCTTGGCGCCCTTCTTGGCGTCGGTGAAGCTTTTCTGGCCTTGCGCAATGCGGGCCACGGCCTCTTCGACTTCGGCATCGCTGACCGGCACAACCAGCTTTTCCAGCGTCAGCCCGTCGGTCGACGGCGCTGCGATCACCGGCAGCACTTCGAGCGAAACGTCAAGCTGCGCGTCCTTGCCTTCGTCATAACCATCGGCCAGCGAAACCGCAGGCTGGGTCGCCGGGCGCAGGCCCTGGTCGGCAACCAGCTTGTCGAGCGCTTCGCGAATCGACGTCTGCAACGCTTCCTGGTGGATCGCCGGACCGTGCAGCTTGCGCACCAGGTTGGCGGGGACTTTGCCGGGGCGGAAGCCGGGCATGCGCACCTGCGGTGCGATCTTCTTGATCTCGCCTTCGATTCGCGCGGCGATGTCCGAAGCCGGAATGGTCACGGAGAAGGCGCGCTTGAGGCCCTCGTTGCTGGTTTCGACGATCTGCATCTCGGTTAGATCCAACTCTCTTGTCGACATCGTTGATACGGGTATTCGTGTCGTGTTCGAAAAAGCGGAGCCGGGCCGACGGCTCTGGTGCGGGCGAAGGGACTCGAACCCCCACATCTTGCGATACTGGAACCTAAATCCAGCGCGTCTACCAGTTCCGCCACGCCCGCGTCCGGCGAAAGGCGAGCGACGCCCCTATAGCAGCCAATCTAAAAGGGCAAGCGGTCGCTTCAGCGCTTTGGATCAAGCAGCCGCGACATCCATTGCGCGCGTTCGGCAGTCACCGCCACGGTATCGCCCGCAGGCGTCGCCAGGCCGGCGCATTCCAGGCAATAGGCCTGCGCCCCGTGGCCACCCAGCAGCCGCCCCAGGTCCGCAGCAAGCTGCCCGGCCAGCGCCGACTGCGCCAGCGAAACCCGGCCAAACAGGTCGTGCGCGCTGTCGTCATGGGTGTCGCCTTCGCTGTCGTCATCGAACACCTGTTGCAGAAAGCCGGCAAACCCGTCGGCCACATCGCCCAGATAGACCGGGTGATACTTGCCCGCGCCCAGCCGATGCCCCACCCAGGCCAGCGCCTGATCCATATCGCCGAATTCGTCGACCAGCCCGATCTGGCGCGCGGTGCCGCCATCCCAGATCCGCCCTTGCGCGATCTTGTCGATCGCCTCGGGGCTTTGATGCCGCGATGCCGCGACCAACCCGACAAACCGGCGATAGCCCATGTCGATATCCGCCTGCAGCACGCCCTCCATCGCCGGGCTGAGGCCGCCCAGCACGTCGGGCTGGCCCGACAAGGGGGTGGTGCGCACGCCATCGGTGCCGATGCCGTATTTGCCCAGCGTGTCTTCAAAGGTGGGGATCACGGCAAAAATGCCGATCGATCCGGTGATCGTGTTGGGTTCGGCAAAGATCCGGTCGGCGGGCGTCGACACCCAGTAACCGCCGCTGGCCGCAAGCCCGCCCATCGACACCGCGACCGGCGCGCCCTTTGCCTTGAACCGGGCAATCGCGCTGCGGATGCGTTCCGATGCCAGGACCGAACCGCCCGGCGAATCGACCCGCACCACCATCCCGGCATAGTCGCCGCTGGTCGTCGCCTTGTCGATCAGGGCCGCGATGCGATCGCCGCCGGCGGTGCCGGGCCCGGCGTCGCCATCGACGATATCGCCCGCAACGGTCACAACCGCGATCGCCTTGCCTTTGTCATTGGCCGGCAGGCGCGCCAGATACGTGGCATAGCGCGTGGCCTTGTAGGCCAGGGCGCCGGGCGCCTTGTCGCTGCCGACAAGTTCGGCAACCCTTTTGCCAAAGGCCGCCTTGTCGCCGATCTTGTCGGCAAGGCCGGCAGCCAGCGCAGCCTTGGCCGCGTCGCCGCCCGACGCATTCAGCCATTTGACCGGATCGGTCGTTACCAGCGACAGATCGGCATGGGGGCGCACCGCCTTCACTTCGTCCAGCCAATGGTGCCACAAGGCGCCGTAAACCTGATTTTCCGCCTCTTTCGCCTCGGGCGAAAGATTGCTGCGCACAAACGGTTCGACAGCGCTTTTGTAGGTGCCCACCTTGAACACGTGCGCCTTGACCTTCAGGCGATCGAGCAAGTCGTGATAGAACAGCATCGTTCCGCCCGGCCCGCGCACCATGACCCCGCCCAGCGGATCGACCCAGACTTCGCTGGCATGCGCCGCCAGCTGATACGCGCCATCTTCGTACAACACGGCACGCACCAGCACGGGTTTTCCGGCATGGCGCACTTTGTCGATCGCCGTTCCGATGCGCGACAGCGTGACCCGGCTGGCCCCGCCGAAATCTTCCAGATCAAGCGTGACAGCGTGGACACGGCTGTCGTTTGCAGCCGCCTCGATCACGCGCACCACATCGCGCGCCAGGTATTGCCGATGCGGCTTGCCGCCGCCCAGCAGCAGCGCGCGTGCCTCGACCTTGCTGCGTTCCTCGACCACCGGGCCGTCGAGCGTGATCGCCAGCGCGCCGTCCTGTACGCGCGCCTCGGTCGGCCGGTTGGACAGGGCCAGCGACAACCCGCCGAAAAACAGCAGGAGAAGGAGGAGCACGAGCCCGTCCTTGATGGCGACGAGGATGCTCCAGACAGCGCGTGCAAATTTCATGGGGGATATCTAAGTGCCATTCGCGCATTGCGCCAGTCGAAACACTTGGCAGATGGTGCAAGGGTGCTTTACGCGGGCGGTCACTTTCGTGAACGCAGACCACCCGCCCCGCCTTGCCACCCGGCCACCCATGGTACCATCCTGCTGCGATGGACGGATGGCAAGGCGGGGCGGGTGGTCTGAGCCGCGCCCTCGCGGCATGCAAAAGGTCTCGACTTCGATGCAGCCATCGAACACCACGCCCGTTTCGCAAGGTCGCGAATACCCCGCAGGCGGGCTTGCCTTTCCGCATCGCGATCTGACCGGGATCGGGCAACTGGCCCGGCATGAAATCCTTTATCTGCTCGACGAAGCCGAACAGTGGTTCGCGCTCAACCGCCAGTCGCAAAAACGCGCCGGGCTGTTGTCGGGCCTGACCATCATCAACGCCTTTTTCGAAAATTCGACGCGCACGCTGCTGTCGTTCGAAATCGCCGGCAAACGGCTGGGTGCCGATGTGGTCAACATGCATGCCGCCACCTCGAGCGTGAAGAAGGGTGAAACGCTGATCGACACCGCGATCACGCTCAATGCCATGCGCGCCGATGCCATCGTCATCCGCCATGCCAGTTCGGGCGCGGTGCGGCTGATCGCGGGCAAAGTCGATTGCCCGGTGCTCAATGCCGGCGACGGGCAGCACGAACACCCCACGCAAGGCCTGCTGGATGCCTTGTCCATCCGCCATGCGCTGCACTTGCCCCCGGGCAGCGACCTCAACGGGCTGAACGTCACGATCTGCGGCGATATCCTGCACAGCCGTGTGGCGCGATCGAACATCCTGTCGCTGACGGCACTGGGTGCAAATGTGCGCGTCTGTGCCCCGCCCGCGCTGATGCCGGCCGAGATCGAGGCGATGGGGGTCAGCGTGTTCCACGATTTTGACGCTGCTCTCAAAGGGGCGAACGTGGTCATGATGCTGCGGCTGCAGCAGGAACGGATGCAGGGCCAGTTCATCCCGTCCCCGCGCGAATACCGCCATCTTTATGGCCTGACGCTCGACCGATTGGCGCGGGCCGAGCCCGATGCGCTGGTGATGCACCCCGGCCCGATGAACCGCGGCATCGAAATCGACAGCCAGGTCGCCGATCATCCCGCGCGCAGCCTGATCACGCACCAGGTCGAATGCGGGGTGGCGATCCGCATGGCCTGCCTTGACGTGCTGACCCGCCGCACCCGCGGCGTGCCCGGCTGGGCCGCACTGACCGGAGAAGCGGCATGATCCCCCGGCCCGTTACCATCACCGGCGGCCGGCTGGTCGTGCCGCACGGCGCACCGCAACCCGGCGCGATCCGCCTGGTCGAGGGGCGGATCGCGGCCCTGGGCAATGTGTCACCCGAACCCGACGACTGTGTCATCGATGCTGCCGGGCACTTGATCGCGCCGGGCCTGGTTGATCTGGGCGTGTTCGCGGTGGACAAGCCGGCGTTCCATTTCGGCGGGATTACCCGTGCCGCGCTGATGCCCGACCAGGGTCCGCCGCTGGATCACCCGGCGCGGGTGCGCTTTGCCGCGTTGTCGGGAAAGCCCGATATGTGGATCCACCCGCTGGCCGCTGCGACGCGCGGGCTGGAGGGCGTGGAACTGGCCGAACTGGCGCTGATGCGCGATGCCGGCGCGCGCGCGGTCGCCACCGGGCGGCGCTGGATCGATGATTCGGGCGTGATGCTGCGCCTGCTGTCGTATTGCGCGATGCTCGGCCTGGTCGTGGTGACCCATGCCGAAGATGCCGGGGTGGCCGGTACGGCGGTGGCAACCGCGGGTGAAATGGCCACGCGTCTGGGCCTGCCCAGCGCGCCTGCCGCGGCAGAGGCGCTGGCCGTGGCCCGCGATATCGCCCTGGCCGAATTGAGCGGCGCGCAGCTGCATTTTCGCCAGGTGACCACCGCGCGCGCGCTCGACCTCGTTCGTGCCGCCAAAGCGCGCGGCATTCGCGTAACCGCCGGGGTAACGCCTGCGCATTTCATGCTGTCCGACCTGGAACTGGCCAATTTCCGCACGTTCAGCCGCATGTCACCGCCGTTGCGGCAGGATGCCGATCGCCGTGCCGTGGTTGATGCCATCGCCGACGGCACGATCGATGTGATCGCATCGGGCCATGACCCGCGCGGCCCCGAAGACAAGCGCTTGCCCTTTGCCGACGCCGAGCCGGGCATGGCCGGGGCCGAAACGCTGCTGCCGCTGACGCTGACGCTGGTGCGCGATGGCCGCATTGACCTGGCGCGCGCGTTCGATCTGGTGGCAGGCGCGCCGGCGCGGCTGTTGCGGGTGGATGCAGGCGTGCTGCGCATCGGCGCAGAAGCCGACATTGCCGTGGTCGATCCGCACCGCCCCTGGGTGGTGTCTTCGGACAAGATGGCCGCCAGCGCGGGCAACACGCCGTTTGATCGCCGCCCGGTCGAAGGCCGTGTAACCGCCCTGTTCAAGGGCGGTATGCAGATCGGTCAGAAATAGCGCGAAAACGGTCCGGCCTATTTCCGGGTCGCGTTGGGTTTTGCCGGGTGTGCCGGTGCCGGATGTGCGGCAGCCGGCTGCGCGGCCGGTTGCGGGGTCCCACGCGCCGAGGCCATCTGCACGGTGTTGACGCGCGCAGCAGCGTTGGCGGCCAGGACCATGCAGGCGTCGCCATGCGCGCGCACGGACCCGCACAGGTTTGCGGCAGAGGCCTGACCCGCAAAACCTGCCGCCTGCAAGCGCCAGAAGTCGCGCCCGTTCACTTTGACCTGCGTGATCATGTTGGGGTGGCCTTGCAGCCGTGCATCGCGCGCAAGGAAATGGCGCCAGGCGCGCCGCGCCGATTCCTCGCTGTTGAACGCGCCCAACTGGACAAGGTGCGTGCCGGGGCCGCGCGCCGGCTCGGCCCGGTGGGCCATGGCCGGGCGGACCGGCACAGGGCGGGCAACCGCGCCCAGCGCGACCGGAATCGGCTGCACCACGGGGTGCGAAACCATCGTCGGCGCCGCTGCCGGGGGCAGATCGATGCGTGCCAGTGCGCCCGATTCGAGCGGCGCCTGTGTCGGGGGCAATTCGCCTGCGGGCGCTGCGGCCATCGCCTTGGGCTCGGGTGCGGCCTTGTCGGGCGCAGCGCCCGGAAAATGTGCCAGCGCCAGCGCGTCGGGGCGGCCTTGATCGTTGACCAGCGGTGCGCCTACCAGACTGGCGATACGGCGACGGCCATCTTCGGGCCGGGCCATCGCGGCCCAGCTTTGCACGCGGGCATCGACCTGGTCGGCAGGAACATCCTGCCCGGCCATGATCCGTGCCTCGTTCCACATGCCCGACAGGGCATAGGCCAGCGCCAGATTCTGCCGGACTTTGGGCGCATTCTGGCCCTGGCGGATGGCGTTGGTCAGCACGGTCACACCGCGTTCGTTCTGCCCGGCCATGACCAGCGCCAGGCCAAGATCGGCTGCGGGCAGCACATCGCCATAGGTGTTGATCGTGTCGAGTGCGGCCGAGTTGCGGCCCATCGCCAGATCGCACAGCACCAGCCCAAGCGCGGCGCGGCTGCTGTCATCGCCCAGTTCGATGGCATCGGCAAATGACACGCGCGCCGATTCGAAACGGCCGCTGCGCAAATAGGCATTGGCCAGCAGGACGCGCAATGTCGGGTTGCGGCCATCGGCCAGCACAGCCTGTTCGGCCAGGGCGACCGCCCGTGGGGTTGCGCCCTGGTTCAGCGCATCGCGCGCCTGCTGCGCCATCTTTTCCGGATGCGGCGCATTGCTGGAACAGCCGCCCAGCAACGCCATACCGGCAATGCCGGCAGCGAGCAGGGCCATGCGCCGGGGCCTTGCCGTGCATCGGTCGGAGACAGTGCGAAAGGGATCGGTCATGGCTGGTTTCCGGTCGGTGTTGTGCGATGCGACGCAATGATCGCAGGGGATGAAGCGGCAGCGGCGCGGCCGCAGTAGAGGTCGAGCGCGTCGGTCAGCACGAGCTGCGCACTGCGCCCTTCTGCGGCGACGACCTGGCGCAGCCGGGCGTGACGCACCGGATCGATGCGCAAGGTAAAGGCGATGCGGCGCGCCGGTTCACCGGGCTCGGCCACCGCCGGCGCGGGGCCATCCAGACCCAGCGCAGCGGCCAGACGTTCGACCTGGCGAATGACTTCGGGCACTTCGGCCGGTCCGCCGGCTTCGGGCGCGCCGGCTTCGGGCGCGCCGAACGACAGCGGCACGCGCCGCGCCAGGCCGCGACGGCCCAGCATGGCGGCGTCGAGCGATGCCAATGGCTTGATCCCCCCGGCGTTCATGGCGGGCTCAGGACCCGATCACACGGCGGCCAAAGCCACCGCTGACCGGGCGCGCCATTGCGCCGGATGCTGTCGGCGCCTGCGGCACCGCGAACACGGTGCGCCGGAAATTTTTTTCAAGCCGTTCGGACACATATGTCCACAAGGCGCCGACTTCGGCCGCCGAACGGCCGCTCGGGTCGACTTCCATCACGGTGCGGCCATCGATCATCGATGCGGCAAAATCGGTGCGCTGATGCAGCACCACGGGCGCAACCGTGCCGTGCTGGCTTAACGCGACAGCGGCTTCGGACGTGATGCGCGCGTTGGGTGTGGCCGCGTTGACCACGAAAATCAGCGGTTTGCCGGCGCGTTCGCACAATTCGACCGTGGCACCCACTGCGCGCAGATCATGCGGGCTGGGCCTGGTCGGAACAACGATCAGTTCGGCCACCTGGATCACCGACTGGATCGCCATCGTGATCGCAGGCGGGGTGTCGATCACTGCCAGCTTGAAGCCCTGCTGGCGCAGCATGATCAGGTCCGACGCCAGCCGGGCGACGCTGGTCTGGGCCAACGCGGGATAGTCGGCTTCGCGTTCATTCCACCATTCGGTGGTCGAACCTTGTGGATCGATGTCGATCAGCACGACCGGCCCTGCGCCCGCGCGCTGCGCCTGGACGGCAAGATGCCCCGACAAGGTCGTCTTGCCGGATCCCCCTTTTTGCGATGCCAGAGCCAGTACGCGCAACGCTGTTCCCCGTGATACCCAGTTTCGGTCCAGCTGCGATCAATTCCATATCTCCCTCAAATTTTGGTTAAGATCGGTACAGATTGGCCGATTGGGCGCCATTTCGGGCCGTTTTCGCCTGGCAAGAGCCGGTTCGGAGCGAATTTGCGCCTCGTGCGGCGATCACAGTGTTTTAAGTATCATTACTTATTGCTCGGATTCGTTTACCAAGCGGATGCGAAAGCAGGGGCATGATCACGATGGTTCGCAAGACTGCATTCCCGAACGGCGCAACGCGTTGGCCTGTGGCATTTTGTGCCGGTCTTGCGATGTTGTGCGCCACGGCGCTGCCGGCACGTGCCGATGTCAAGGATGGGGTCGATGCCTGGTCGCGCGGCGATTACGATGCCGCGGTCGCCCAATGGCAGGGGCCAGCCGCCAAAGGCGATGCCGATGCCATGTTCAACATGGGCCAGGCGTACAAGCTGGGCCGGGGCGTGCCCAAGGACCTGGCCAAGGCCGAGGGGCTTTACGCCCGTGCCGCGCAAAAGGGCCATATCCGTGCGGCCGACAACTATGGCATCCTGCTGTTCCAGACCGGCCGCCAGGCAGAGGCTTTGCCCTGGTTGAATGCGTCGTCGGACCGGGGTGAGCCGCGCGCAATGTATATCCTGGGTATCGCTGCCTATAACGGTGATTACGCGCCCAAGGACATGGTGCGCGCCTATGCGCTGATGACCCGCTCGGCGCAGACCGGGCTGCAGCAGGCGATCACCAGCCTGGCCGCGATGAACGAGGCAATCCCCCTCGACCAACGCCAGCAGGCTGTCGCCCTGGCCGGAGAGATGGACCGCAAGGCCGCCGCAGCGCGTGCCAGCGAAATGGGATCGGCCGATCTTGGCGGGGCAAAACCGCCCGCGCTGTCATCCGCGGCCCCGCCTGCCGCCATGCAACGCGTCGATCTGCCGCCTGCGCAAGTGGCGATGCCCATGCCTGTGCATGTGCCTGCGCCTGCGTCCACGCCTGTGCCAGGACCGGCCTCGGCCGGGGCGGATTACGCCCGGCCCGCGCCGGTGCGCATGGCTGCGGCAAAACCGCCGGTGGCGATTGCCGCGCCGCGCCCACCGCATTCTGCGCCGGCGGCCAGCACCGAATCGGGCGGCTGGCGCGTGCAACTGGGCGCGTTCGGACAGAAGGCCAATGCAGATGCGCTGTGGGCCAAACTGCGCGGGCGCCCCGAAATCGCCGGGCATGTCCGGATCGACCAGGGTACCGGCGTTGCGCGCCTGATGGCGGGTGGCTATGCGCAGGGTGAAGCGCAACGGGCCTGTGCCGCGCTGAAATCTGCGGGCTTTACCTGTATTGTCACCAACCACTGATCACGCTGCCATTGCCGACCCGGTCCCAGCCCGCATCGCCGGGCTGGATTTTGTGCGCGCGGTCGCGCTGCTGGGTATCCTGACGATCAATGTGACAGGGTTCTGGGGTCCGGCGATGGCCACATTCAGCCCGCATCTGCCCCGCGCAGAACCGGGCGGCGACTTGTGGTTCCTGATCGCCTTTGTCCTGTTCGAGGGCAAGATGCGCGCGCTATTCACCCTGCTGTTCGGCGCCAGCCTGCTGCTGTTTGTCGACGCAGCCGACCGGCGCGGGCATTGGGGCCCTGGGATACAGGCGCGGCGCCTGATCTGGCTGGCGGTGTTCGGCTATGCCCATTATCTGCTGTTCTGGTGGGGCGACATCCTGTTTCCTTATGCGCTGTGCGGGCTTGGCGCGCTGCTGCTGTGCCGTTTGCCGGCCATGCCGCTGCTGATCGGCGGGCTGGCGCTGTTTGTGGTCAGCCACGGGCTCGATGCGATCGGGGTGATCCAGGGCATATGCGCCGAACAGGCGGTGCTGGCAGGCCACGGCCTGGCTGCCGATCGCACCGACGAGGCATCGATGATGGTGCGGATTGCCGACTCGATCGCCGAAGACCGGCACATCCTGGCCGCATCGTTCGGTGCGGCGCTTCGCCTGCGGCTTGAAACCGCCCCGTGGCGGCCGTTTCAGACCATGGCATCGATCTTTACCGAGACCATGCCGCTGATGCTGATCGGCATGGCGCTGCATCGCACCGGACTGTGGCGCGGGGCGTGGAGCCGCAGGACCTTGTGGCAGATCGCCGGCTGGGGCATCGGACTTGGCGGGTCGATCACCATGGGGCTGGCCTGGTGGATCGATGCGCACGGATTTCCCCCGCGCGCGATGTTCGGGGTGATCGAAAATCTGACCGCGCTGCCGCATCTGGCGATGGCGCTGGGCTATGCCGCGGCGCTGATGCTGGCCTGGCCGCACCTGGCGACAACGGCGGCCGGCCGGACCATGGCGGCCACCGGGCGCACAGCCTTTACCAATTATCTTGGCACCACCATGCTGATGACCGCGCTGTTTTCGGGTTGGGGGCTGGGCCTTGGCACGTGGACGGGGCGCGGCTGGGTGCCGCTGTTCATCCCGCTGGGCTGGGCGGCGATGCTGGCCTGGCCCGGCTGGTGGCTGGCACGCCATCGCCAGGGCCCGTTCGAGGCGGTCTGGCGGCGGTTGACCTGGCTTGGCGTGGCGCCAAGCAAATCTTAACCATGCCGATCAACCGATCTGCACCCCGGTTCGGGCTATGCGGGTCTGGTCGCGTGTGACGAAAGGACCAAAGGCAATGGCCGCTGTGCCGCCGGGATGGCGCAAATGGACCAGGCGCCGCCTGCCGCTGGTGGCCGCCGGCGTGGTGGTTGCGGGTCTGTTGGCGCTGCTGTTGTTGCACATGGTCATGGATCTGGCGCTGGCGGTGTTTGACCAGCCATCGCCCCCCCCTGCACCGGCGATGGCCAGCGTGGCGCCGCCTGCAAAGGCGGCCGCGCCTGCCGCGCCGCGCGCCGATGGCCCGTTCGTGGTCCGTTCGATCCTGTCGATTCCCGGCCCGATCAAATTCGGGCAGTTTTATTGGGACGAGACCAGGGGTGAACCCGGCCCGGTCGTGATCACGGTGGATCTGACCGCGCGGGTGCTGTCGGTGTTCGAAAACGGCCACGAGGTGGGTGCTGCCGCGATTCTCAAGGGCTATGGCGACAAGCCCACGCCTCTTGGCGTGTTCCCGATCACCCAAAAGGATGCCAGGCACGTGTCCAGCATCTATGATGCGCCGATGCCGTGGATGTTGCGCCTGACCAACGACGGCGTGTCGATCCATGGCAGCAAAGTCCAGGCGGGCTATGCCACCAATGGCTGTATCGGCGTACCCGATGCCTTTGCCGCCAAGCTGTTCGGCGTGGCGCATCTGGGTGACCGGGTGATCATCACCGATGGCAAACAGCTGAAGCTGGGCGATCCGATCGTGACACCTGCCAAAGGCTGACGCTGCAGCCTTTTCCCGGCTGGATGCGCTGCAGGACGGTTATGCCAGCCCCCTGTCCACGTTCATGCGCGATGCATCGCCGATCTGGCTTCCCCCATCGACATCGAGGATCGTGCCCGTGATATAGGCCGCAGCCTGGCTCGACAGGAACACCGCTGCTTCGGCGATTTCGGCGCATGTGCCCCAGCGTTTCATCGCGATACGGTCATAATGCGCCTGGCGCGTCGCTGGGTCGGGCGCCAGCCGCACCATCCCCTCGGTGTCGGCGATCGGCCCCGGCGAAATGCCGTTGACCCGCACCAGCGGACCCCATTCCAGCGCAAGCACCCGCACCAGCTGGTTGATGCCGGCCTTGGCCGCGCAGGCATGGGCCTGCATCGCCATGGCATTGACCGCCTGGCCTGCGGTGATCGCAATCAACGAAGCGCGATCGGCCAGCAGATCGTGACAGCCGCGAAACACGTTGAAGGTGCCGACCAGATCGATATCCACCACCGCCTTGAACGCATTGGCCGACATGCCGAGCACCGGTGCCAGGAAATTGCCGGCAGCCCCCGACACCACGATATCGAACGCGCCCAGTTCACCCCGCACTTCGTCCATGGCGCCGCGAATTGCGCCGAAATCGCGCACATCGGCGGTCCGCCAGATCGCGCCATGGCCGATCTGTGCGGCAGCGGCGGCCGCTTTTTCGGGATTGCGGCCCAGCACGGCCACCGTGGCGCCCAGTTCGGCAAAGCGTTTGGCAATACCCAGATTGATGCCGCTGGTGCCGCCGGCAATGAACGCGACTTTGCCGGCCAGAAGATTGTCGCGAAACGGGGACTGTTCCATTGGTGTACCTTTCAGCGCGGGGCCATGCGGATACCGCCGTCGAGCCGGATCGCCTGCCCGTTGAAATAGGCATTGCGCACCAGTTCCAGCGCCAGACTGGCATATTCGTCGGGTCGACCCAACCGTTTGGGAAAGGGGACCGAGGCATTCAGCCCGTCGAGCACCTTTTGCGGCAGGCGGCCCAGCAGCGGAGTGCCGAAAATGCCCGGCATGATCGCGTTCACGCGAATCCCGAAATCCATCAGATCGCGCGCCATCGGCAGCACCAGGCCATTCACCCCTGCCTTCAGCGAACCATAGGCAACCTGGCCGATCTGGGCGTCCTGCGCGGCGACCGAGGCGGTCAGCACGATCGTGCCGCGTTCGCCGTCATCCAGCGGATCGGTCGCGGCCATGCCAAGCGCGGACAACGACGCCACGCGATAGCTGGCGATCAGGATGCCCTGCGCGGCAAATTCGTAATCCTGCGTCGACAGCCGGGTCAATTCGCCGGTTTCGCGGTTTCGACCCACGGTCTTGCCCTTGCGATTGGCCATCGCGCAGTGGACCAGCACGCGTTCCTGGCCATGCGCGGCGCGCGCCGCGGCAAAGCCGTCGACCACCGACTGTTCGCTCATGATATCGACATGGACAAACTGCCCGCCGATCGCGGTGGCGACCTCGGTGCCCAGGTCGTCGTTGATATCGAATATCGTCACGCGTGCCCCGGCTGCCGCCAGCGCCTCGGCCGTGGCACGTCCCAGACCCGAGGCGCCGCCGGTGACCACTGCGGCGATGGTTGAATCGATCTGCATCCCATCTCTCCCTTAATCAATCGATTAAAGCGAGCGATGGCCGGTGGCAAGAGCCAGGGCCCGGACCCTGGCCTTCCTCAAGGCCAAACAAGATGGGCTGGGCCTTTTACAGGGTAACCCCACAGGCTGCGCAATGTGTCTGCGCCGCTTAAAGCAGATCGAAGCCGTCGCCCAGCAGGCCCTTCAGCTTGTCCAGCGCCTGTGCCTTCAACTGGTGCACACGCGGCACGCTGACCTCGAGCACACCGGCAATTTCGGCCAGGTTCAGTTCCTCGACAAAATAAAGCTGGATGACCATTTGCAGCCGTTCGGGCAGCGCCGCGATCGCATCGGTGACCAGATGACGCGTTTCCTCGTCGGCAATCATGGTAAAGCTGTCGGGCCGGTCATCGGCAAAGGCCATCGAGCTGTCGGAATAGGCATCGTCGATCGGTTCAAAACGCAGCGGTTCGGCGGCCGCGCGCAGATTGCCAAGATCCGACAGGGTCACCCCCATCGCTTCGGCCAGTTCGCTTTCGGTCGGTTGGCGACCCAGCAGCGTCGCCAGGCTTTCGGTCTGATCGCGCAAGGTGCGGCGGCGGTCCGAGGCCGAGCGTGACATCGGCGCGGTGCGCCGGATCAGATCGACCATCGCGCCGCGCACGCGCAATTTGGCATAGGCGGCAAAGCCGTCCTCGGTCTGTCCGGTGTGTTTCTGCGCGCATTCGGTCAATGCCACCAGGCCCGCCTGGATCAGGTCATCGACCTCGATCCCGGCGCGCCCCGAGCCATGGGCGTGCCACGCCAGACGCCGGACCATGGGCAGAAAGCGGCGGATACGATCGGCGGTATCATCGCGATAGGCGCGCGCCGCGCCAAAGCTGCGGTGATGAAGGTTCATGCGGCAAGTCCTTCGGGTTGCGGCATCCGGGGGGCCGGGTTTGCGCTTGCGCCGCCGGTCTGGTCGGTCAGTGCGGGCGGGGGGGGAGCGGCATTGGCCTCGCCACCGATCACCGCGATCACTTCGATCGGCTGGCTTTGCGGCAGTTCGGAAATTGACAGGACCACGCAGGCGGGTGCGCGGAACCGCAGCGCAGCCGACAGCGTGCGCCGCGCGCGCGGCTGCACGATCAGCGCAGGCGGGATCGCGCCGGGGCCGCGTTCGGTGATGATTGCGGCGATGCGTTCGCCAAGGCCGCGCGCCAGATCGGGCTCGATCACGGGCAGTCCGCTGACCGGGTCCTGCATCCCCTGGACAATCATCGCCTCAAGCCCGGCCTCAAGCGTGATCACCGGCAATCGGTCATACGCGCTGCACACGCGGCCAACGATCATAGGTCCCAGTTCGGCGCGCAGGATATCGACCAACCGGTCGTGATCGGTGGTCTGCTGCACCGCCTGGCCCAGGGCCGCCAGGATTGGCAGCGGATGCGCGATGCTGACCCCGTCCTCAAGCAATGCCCGCAGGATGCGCGTGATCGCGCCCAGCGACAGCGGATTGGGATGGACCGTGTCGACCAGACCGGCCGAACGTTGCCGCACCCCTTCAAGAATGGCGCGCACTTCGTCGGGTCCAAGCATGGCCTGTGGCCGTTCGCCCAGCACCTGGTTCAAATGCGTGGCGATCACCGTGCCGGCATCGACCGTCAGATAGCCTTCGGCGATCGCGGCATCGCGGCTGGCCGGATCGATCCACAACGCGGGACAGCCAAAACTGGGATCGGTGGTCGGCTCTCCGCGCAACAGGTTGCCCGGACGCGCTTCGCCCGCGTTGATCGCCAGAATGCGGTCCGGCCGCACCGTGGACCCGCCGATTTTTACCCCGCCCAGCATGATGCGGTATTCGTTGGGCGGCAGTTCAAGCGAATCGCGCACACGGAAATGCGGCACGATAAACCCGCAGGCCTGGCTCAACTGTTTGCGCACGCCGGTGATCCGCGCGACCAGCGGCGATCCACGATTGACGTCGACCAGATGCACCAGGCCATAGCCAAGCTCGATCGTCACCAGTGTGTGATCCGACACTTCATCAAGCATGATGCGCGATGGGTCAGGCGGCGCATCGGGTGCCGGGGCATCGGCCACCTTCTGCCGCTCTGCGCGCTTTTTCAGATTCCACCACAGCCATCCGGCCATCGCCGCAGCGGGCAGGAACACCGTCTGCGGCATTGCCGGGATCATGCCGATCGCGGCCAGAATCACCGCCACCGGCAGCCAGGTCGAAGGCGCGGCGAATTGTCCGCCGATCTGCCCGGCCAGGTCGCGGCTGTCGGCCACGCGCGTCACGATCACCGCCGCCGCGATCGACAGCAACAACGAGGGCACTTGCGCAACCAGCGCATCGCCCACCGCCAGCGTCACGTATTTCTGCGCGGCGTCGGCGGCGGTCAGTCCGTGGCTGAGCATGCCAAGGCAGAACCCGGCAATTATGTTCACGCCCAGGATCAGAACCGCGGCAATCGCATCGCCTTTGACGAATTTGCTCGCACCATCCATCGAGCCATAGAAATCGGCCTCGGTCGAAACCTCGCGGCGGCGCTGTTTGGCCTCCGACGCGTTGATCAGTCCGGCGGCAAGATCGGCATCGATCGCCATCTGCTTGCCCGGCAGGGCATCGAGCGTGAAGCGCGCCGAGACTTCGGATACGCGGCCAGCACCCTTGGTCACCACCACCATGTTGATGATCATCAAGATCATGAACACGAACAGACCGACCGCGAAATTGCCGCCGATCAGGAAGGCGCCAAAGCTTTCGATGACATGCCCGGCCGCCGCGCCGCCATTGTGGCCATGCACCAGCACGACGCGGGTGGATGCGACGTTGAGCGACAGGCGCAGCAGCGTGGCAAACAGCAGGACCGAGGGAAACGACGAAAAATCGAGCGGCTTTTCCGCGTTCATGGCCGCCATCAGCACCGCCACCGACAGCGCGATGTTGAACACGAAAAACACGTCGAGCATCATCGCCGGGATCGGGATGACCATCAGCGCGATCAGGGTCAGGATACCGGCGGGCAACGCCAGCGCGCCAATATTGGCAAGCCGTTTGAACATCGGTTACATCCCCAGCGCGCGGATGCGGCCATAGGCGGCGCGCACCGCCGCCGGCACTGCACCATCGCCCGCGTCGGCCAGACCGAACGCGGATTGCAGGGTATCGGCCATCGAGCTGCGCCCGGGCGCGGTGGATTGGGCCAGTGCGGCAAATTCGCGCGCGATCGGCCCGCCGGCAGGTTGCGGTGCTGCACCGGGTGTCGCCGGCGGCAAAACGCCCCCGCCGGGCCGCGCCGGAGGGGCAGAAGCCGCACCCCCGGCCATCGCCGTTTCGATACGGTTGCGCAGCTGCTCCATCACTTCGCCCACGCTGCGCGGGGTAGAGCCGGAAAAGAATATCGCGTGATTGGCCGCGGCCGCCCTGGGCAGCAAGGCGGCCGCACTTTGGGTCGGATCGGCCGACAGTGCCGACAGAAACCGGGCCGAACCGTCGGGTCCCAGGAAATGCGCCAGATACAGCTCGGCATGATCGGGCTCGCGGCCAAGCACCCCATACAAAAAGGTGCGGTTGTCGCTGGCAAGTTCGCCCGCCATCATGGCCGACATCTGCGGATCATCACGCAGCGCCAGCCATTGTGCACGGGTTGCGGGATCCTGCGACGCGCCCGAGGGATCGAGGCCAAGCTCTGCACCATGGCGACCGAGCATTGTCATCCAGGTCGATCCGGTGAACTGGTACAGCCCGCGTGCGCTGGAGGTGCGCGCCTGTGCCGTTGGCACCAAACCGGATTCGAGCTTGGCCTGCGCCAGCAGATACTTGAAATCGACCCCGGTGGCCGCGGCCGCGCGCGCAATCGCGGCCTGCACCGGGCCTTGTGGGGCAACCGGCATTCCGCCAGAGGCCAAGGGCAGGGGGACCGGGACATCGGGCATGCTGGCTGATCAACCTTTCCGGCGCGCGCACGGCGCGGCTCGGATCATTGTTCAGCAAGAGGCGTGCCAATTTGACACTGTCGGGGACCTCGGTCGCGCGGCAGCGAACAAATTCAGCGCAGGCGGCGAACGCGTGCCGCATCGACATTGGCGCGATACAGCGCTGGCTGGCCGGTCAAAGCGTCCAGCCGCGCCGAAACATTGGCGGCAATCAGATTGCGCACTTTGCGGTTGGTTTCGTTCAACCGTCGCGCCGCATCGAGCAGCCCCCGGCATTCCTCGTCAACAGCGTGCGCTCCTGTGTCTTCCAACCGGCCGCACAGCACATTCTTGCGCACGGTGCAGCCAACGATCGAATCGACATCCAGAGCGGCCAGCGCGTGCCGCTCTGACTCCAGAACGGTCAGCATTTGCCGCAGGATTTCGCGCAGTTCGAACGGGTGCATCACGCCCGGCGCGGCGCCGGTTGCGTCGGGCATGGTTGCTGTAGCCATTACGAAGCCTTCTGCAGCAGGGCGCCGGCGGCGATCATCGCATCGCTGATCTTGGCCGGGATCACCGGGTATGTTCCGTTCTGCACGGCCTGGCGGATCTCGGCGACCCGCGCCTGATCGACCGGAACCGGGCCGGCGTCTGTCGACAGGCTGGTTTCCACCTGGGGGGTGGCACTGGTTGCCGCGGGGGTTGGCGCAGGGTTCTGCCCCGGGACACTCTGCGTGGCAGGCTGAACGGGGTTAAGCTGCACCGCGCCAACCGGGCGCGACGCTCCGATTTCAAATGATGACATGGCACGCTCCTGTCGGTTGCATCACAGCGAAGAACGGCAAGGCGGCAATGCAATTAAGCCATTCGGAAAAAATTTGCCGCAGCGGAGCATTTTTGCCGGGTCGGGCCGGAGCTATTCCACCCGCACCTCGACCAGACCGGGTCTTACGACTTGGGCCTGGAGCGGGTCGGACTTGGCCTGGGTGCGCACTTTAATCCATGCGCCCACCGCGCCCGATTCCAGTGCCTCGGCCGACTGCGACACGGAAAAACCGTCGCCGGTGATTGCCACCGTTACCGACTGGCCGCGCTCGATGACCGGACCAGCCGGGGTTGTGCGGGCCAGACCCGACATCGCGACAAAAATGTGCCAGCCGCCCGGATCGGGGCATTCGACCAGGATGCTGGCATGAGCATCGCCGCGCCACGACAAGGCGAGCGGTGCCGCACAGGCTGCCAGCCGCAGACGCCGATCGACCGGGCGGGCCGCGCCGCCTGCGGCACCGATCGGTTGCCCGGTGAACGCGGCCACGTCGCGATCGATCGCGGCGGGATCGTGAAGACCCTCGGCATGGGCCGCAACCAGCGGCACGACGAGGGCGAACGGCAGCACCGCAAGACGGCGCATCGAAGCGTTTGGTGTCATCATGTCCCTGACCTTGCAAGCGGCGTGCCAGCATCCGCGTCATAGCCGACCACCGCGCTGGCCCCGTCGGGTTGGCCCGGTTCGACCACGATCCGCGCGGTATCGCCGCGCGCGCCCGCCGCGCGATCAAGCTGCGCGGCCTCGGCCAGCGCGGCGGCCCGCCCGCCCGGCGCATAATGCACCGTGATCGTCAGCCGCAGACGCGGATCGCGCGCCACCTCGCCAAGCCAGCGCGACAGATCGGGCGCGCCCATGGCGGGGCGCCACACACCCACCGGTTCGGCCTGCGGGGTCGGTGCCATGATCGGCGATCGCGCGTCTGGACGGGCGGGGCCCGGCGCATGCCCACCGGGCTTGTCCGTACCCAACGGACCATCGGGGGCATCGCCAAGTGCCGAGGCGGTGACCATGAACAGGATCAGCGAAAGGTCGGCCAGAATCGTCTGCCAACTGGTGCTGACGGTGCGCGCGATCATGCCGCTTCGGCCCCGCCGCGACGCAACCGGGGGGATACGGCCGCAAATTGCGCGGCGATCCAGTCGATCAGGTCCTGCCGCGCAGCCTCTTCGCGTTCGGCACGCCGCTCGATCGCGCGCGCCAGCGGGGCCAGCAGCATGTTGGCCAGCAACAGGCCGTACAGCGTGGCCAGCACCGACATCGAAATCGCGTTCATGAACATCGCCCGTGCAATCCCGCGTCCTGACAGCTGCGCCAGCGAGACCAGCGTCCCGGCCAGACCGAACACCGGCGCCAGATCCGCCGCCTGCGCCAGCGTGACGGCCGCGCGCTGCGCCCGGGCCAGGCGTTTTTTGCGATCGATGGTGTGATGCATCAGCAGCATCGAGGCCGAATGCCCCTCGATCATCGCCTTGATCGCATCGTCGAGCGCCGGATCACCGGTGGCGCGCGCGCGCGCGCGATAGACGCCGTCCTTGCGGATATCGTTGGCCAGCGGGGCCAGATCGCGGCGGATCAGGTCGGGATTGAACGAAGGCCGCAGCAATGCCGCCAGCGCTCGCGCAGTCGATCGACAATCGGCGCGCCCCGCGCGCAGCACGGTTGCCAGCAGGGTTCCGCCCACCACGATGGCTGCGGGCACGGGATCGATCAGGTGGGCAAGGTCCATATGCGCAAGGGGTCCTGCCGGAACGGATGAAAGCACGGTGGGCGCAGGAACCAACCGCCTCGGGGGATGACGTGGCTGGTTCCTGCAGGTCAAAGGACGGCGGCCGGCCGGCGGATTTCAGGGCGGGCACGACTTTGCCGCCGATCCGGCAATCCGGCAGCGGTTTGCCGCCAATGCCACCGGCAATGGCCATCACAGGCCTCGCCACAGGGTTTGGCACGCGCCTTGCAGTCCATGGTCCCGTACGACGTTGCACACAGGAGCATCGAGACCATCATGGGCGACAGCCTGTTCGGCATTCATGGCATGGCGCTGGAACTGCGCGCGCAGCGATTGGGCGTGCTGACCTCCAATATCGCCAATGCCGCCACCCCGGGTTACAAGGCGCGCGACATCGATTTCGCCAGCGCGCTGAAATCGATGACCCAGGGAGCCAGCACCAGCCAGGCGATCGGATCGGCCACGCAATACCGCGTCCCGGTCATGCCCAGCCTTGATGGCAACACTGTCGAAATGGCCACCGAACAGACCGCGTTTGCCGAAAACGCGATCGGCTACGAAGCCACGCTCAACATGATCCAGGACCGGGTTCAGACCGTGACCCGCGCGCTGAAGGGGGAATAGCGCGATGCCGTCCGCCCCCACCGCACGCCCGATGACACTGTTCGATGCCGCCAGCCGCGCGATGTCGGCCCAGCTGGTGCGGATGAACGCCGCCACATCCAACCTGGCCAATGCCGGCACCGTCGCCGGCAGCGCGCAAGCCGCCTATCGCCCGATCCGCCCGGTGTTCGCCACCGAGCTCGATGCCGCCAGCGGCCTGGCCACGGTCAAAGTGCAGGGCGTCTATCAATCGGGCGCGACCCCGGTGCGCAACCACGATCCCGACAATCCGCTGGCCGATGCCAATGGCGATGTGTGGGGATCAGGGGTCGATGAAAACGCCGAAATGCTCGAGATCACCGATGCGTCGCGCCAGTACCAGAATGTGGTCGAGGCGTTGCAGACCGCCAAACAACTCACCCTTGATACGATGAGGATCAAACCATCATGACCAGTGTATCCAGCACCAGCGCGACCACGCCGAACACCCCGGCCTCGTCGACCAGCAGCGCGTTCAACAAACTGAACGAGAACGATTTCCTGACGCTTTTGACCACCCAGCTGGCCAATCAGGACCCGACCAACCCGGTCGACAACACGCAGATGCTGGCGCAGCTGGCACAGTTTTCGACGCTGGCTGCTGCCAATCAGACCAATTCCGACCTGTCGACGATTTCGAGCCAGATCGGCGCCGCAACCGGCAGCACCCCGGTCGCCGGCACCTGAACCCCACCGCCCCACCAGCGAAAGAGTCTCCGCCATGTCCTATTATGTCTCGCTCAGCGGGCTGCAGAACGCCCAGACCGATCTCAGCGTGATCGGCAACAACATTTCCAACGCCGACACCACCGGCTTCAAGAAAAGCGATGCGCAGTTCGCCAACCTGGTTGCCGCCAGCGCCTACAGCAATCCCAAGGACATCATCGGCATCGGGTCGACCGTGTCCGAGATCAACCAGAACTTCAGCCAGGGTCCGATCCAGCAGACCGGTTCGGCGCTTGATCTTGCGATCAGCGGCGACGGTTTTTTCGCGGTCAAATCGACCGCCACCGGCCAGATGTCGTATACCCGCAACGGCAATTTTTCGCTCGATTCGACGGCGGCCGCGTCCAGCGGCAAAAGCTATGTCATCGATGCCACAGGCAACCGGTTGCAGGTCCTGCCCGCCGGCGGAACCTCGACGACGCTTGGCGATGCCGTCGTGCCCACCACCGATACCGGCGGCGCCAGCTTTTCGGGCGTGACGGTTGCGGCCAATGGCAACGTCAGCGCGGCCTATGCCGATGGCACCAGCACGGTGATCGGCACGGTGGCACTGGCTGCGTTCAATTCGCCCGAGGGCCTGCAACAGACCGGATCGGCCGATTATATCGCCACCGGACTGTCGGGTGCGGCCATTTACGGCACCCCTGCCAATGGCCAGTACGGCGGGCTGCTGTCGGGTGCGCTCGAGGCGTCGAACGTCGATCTGTCGTCGGAAATGGTCAACCTGATCACCGCGCAGCAGTATTTCCAGGCCAATGCCAAGGCGATCGACACCAACACCACCGTGTCCGAAGCAATCATCAACCTGCACAGCTGATCGGATCTGACCGATGGATCGCCTGATCTTCACCGCGTATTCGGGCCTGTCGGCGTCGATGACCCAGCAACGGGTCATCGCCAACAACATGGCCAACACCCAGACCACCGGATTTCGCGCCGAAATGCTGGTCGCGAGCCCGACCACGGTCAGGGGCGCCGGGCTGGAAGCGCGCGCGATGACCGATGCCGAGGTACAGGGCGCCAACATGCACCAGGGCGACCTGATGCAGACCGGCAATCCGCTCGACGTGGCGCTGACCGGCGATACCATGCTCGCCGTCCAGGCCAGCGATGGCTCCGAGGCCTATACCCGGCGCGGCGATCTGACGGTCGATGCCAACGGTACGCTGGTCAATGGCGACGGGCTGCCCGTGCTGTCGGACAATGGCCCGATCACGGTGCCGGCGGGCGACAGCCTGACCGTTTCGCCCGACGGCACGGTGCTGGCCACCGACCCGGCGCAGGGCAATGCCCCGCCCGAAGCGATCGGGCGGCTGAAGCTGGCGACCACCACCGGCACCGCTGTCGCCAAAGGCCTGAACGGGCTGTTCCAGGTGATTGGCGGCGGCATCCTGCCCACCGATGACGCCGCGCGGCTGATCCCCGGATCGCTGGAAAAATCAAACGTCAATCCGACGCAAGTGCTGGTCGACATGGTCGATGCCCAGCGCCTGTTCGAAATGCGCGCCAAAGTGGTTTCGACCGCGAAGGACAATGACGAAAAATCCACAGCCCTGATGGCGTTGCCATCCTAGACCCTGAGCGGAGCCATCCCCCATGCCATCATCGGCCCTTTATGTCGCGCGCACCGGTCTGCAGGCCCAGGACACGCGCATGCAAGTCATCTCCAACAACCTCGCCAATGTCAGCACCACCGGGTTCAAGCGCGAACGCGCCAATTTCGCCACGCTGGCCTATCAGGATGCGCGCGTTGCCGGGCAGCAATCATCGGGACAGACTGCCTATGCCACCGGGTTGAACCTGGGCACCGGGGTGACGGTTCAGGCCACCACCACCGACATGACCCAAGGATCGCTGCAATCGACCGGCAATGCGCTTGACATGGCGATCAGCGGCGACGGTTATTTTCAGGTGACGATGCCCGACGGACAAATCGGCTATACCCGCGCAGGCAATTTCACCACCTCTGCCGAAGGCCTGCTGGTCACCGCGCAGGGCTATCCGGTGCAGCCGCAGATCACCGTTCCGCAAGGCGCCGGATCGATCACCGTGGGGCAGGACGGCACCGTTTCGGCGCTGCTGCCCGGCTCGAGCGCACCAAGCACGCTGGGCCAGCTGACCACGGCAACCTTTGCCAACCCGGCGGCGCTGCAGGCAGCCAGCGACAATTTCTACAAGGAAACCGGCGGCAGCGGAGCCCCCCAGGTGGGCGCACCCGGCGCGGCCGGACACGGCACGATCCGCCAGGGCTATCTCGAGGCATCGAATGTCAGCGTGGTGACCGAACTGGTCGACATGATCGAGTGCCAGCGCGCCTACGAGGTCAATTCGAAAATGGTCAGCGCGGTCGACGACATGCTGAAGAACGCCAATCAGAGCCTGACATGATCACGCAGGGCCCGCTTGACCGGCACCTGGGTGCACCCGGTCGCACGCGTAAGCCGCGCGGCGCCCCGCCCTGGCCCCGCATCGTGGTGCCAGCCGTGCTTGCGCTTGTGGCGATCGCCACCCCGCACATTGCCCATGCCGCGCACCCGCAAAAAGGCTTTGATGCAACCGCACCCAAAGAGGATGCGATGGCGCCGTCGGCCGGTGCAATCTTCAACGTCAACGCCGGCTATGCCGGGCTGGTCGAAGGGCCGCGTGCGCATGCCGTGGGCGATGTCCTGACGATAACCCTGGTAGAAAACCTGACCACATCGAAACAGGCGATCGGCAAAACCACCAAAAGCGGCAGCTTCTCGGTGACTCCACCTACGGCCGGTCCGTTCGCCATAAACCCCAATGCCCTTAATGCTTCGGGCGCTTCGGCGTTCAGTGGTGAAGGCGACGCTTCGGAAAACAGCCAGCTGGGTGGGCAGATCTCTGCCACCATTGCCGAAACACGCCGCAACGGAACCGTATTGGTGAAAGGAACAAAGCGACTGCTGCTTAGCCAGGGCGAAGAATGGGTCCAGATTTCGGGCATCGTGCGTATTGCCGACATTGACCAGAACAACACGGTTCAGTCGGGCCGGGTGGCCGATGCGCACGTGGTCTATACCGGCAACGGATCGATCGGCCGCGCCAGCCGCGAAGGCTGGCTGTCAAAATTCTTCAGCATAATCAACCCTTTCTGAACGCCGCATTCGGGACATCTGCCATGACCGCGCCATCTTTGCCCCTGCCCATCACCCTGTCCTGCGCATGTCTGCGCCAGGCGCGCGCGCGCGCGCCGGGCTGGCGCATTGCGGTGCTGCTGATCGGGCTGGCGCTGGCCGTGTGGCTGGCCCCGCCCGTCCGTGCCGAACGCGTGCGCGATCTGGGCGCGTTTCAGGGGGTGCGTTCCAACCAGCTGACCGGATACGGCATTGTCGTGGGCTTGCCCGGCACTGGCGACGATACGCTGGAATATGTCACGCAGGCGATGCGCGGGGTTTCGGGGCGACTGGGCCTGCAATTGCCGCCGGGCGTTCAACCGGGGCTGAAAAACGCCGCCGCCGTCCTCGTCACCGCCGATCTGCCCGCCTTTGCCAAACCGGGCCAGCGCATCGATGTCACGGTCAGCACGATCGGCAAGGCCAAGTCGCTGCGCGGCGGATCGCTGATCATGACGCCGATGTATGGTGCCGACGGTCAGATCTATGCCATGTCGCAGGGCAATCTGGCGGTAGGTGGTCTTGGCATCACGGCCAAGGACGGATCGCAACTGACGGTCAATGTGCCCACGGTGGGCCGCATCGCCGACGGGGCGACGGTGGAACGCGCGGTCGATACCGGGTTCGACCATGGCGATGTGCTGCGCTGGAACTTGTTCCAGGCCGATTTCCTGACCGCGTCGCGGGTGCGCGATGCGATCAATGCCAGATATCCGCAGACCGCCACGGTCGAAGACGGGGTGACGCTGGCGCTGCGCCTGCCTTCTGGCGCCGATCGGCGCGCCAGCCTGATGGCATCGATTGAAACGATCGATGTCACTCCCGGCGAAACCGCCGCCAAAGTGATCGTCAACAGCCGCACCGGCACGGTTGTCATCAACAGCGCGGTGCGGCTGAGCCCCGCCGCGATCAGCCACGGCAGGCTGGTGGTGCGGATCGATGAAAAACCGCAAGTGTCGCAGCCCAATGCGCTGAGCCAGGGCCGGACCGCGGTCACCCCCAACAGCCGGATTTCGGTGAACGAAGGCGATGCCCATGTCGCGCTGTTCAGGCCCGGCGCATCGCTGTCGTCGCTGGTCGATGCGCTGAACAAGCTGGGGGTCAGCCCGTCGGACCTGGTCGCCATTCTTGAGGCGCTGAAACAGGCAGGCTCGCTCAAAGCCGAAATGGACGTGATATGACCACGATTGCCGCCAGCCCTGCTGCCGCAGGCAGCACCGCGACGCCGTCGCCCGAACGCGCCCGCCTACATCAGGCGGCGCAGGCGTTCGAGGCGATCTTCGTGCGCCAGATGATGGCCAGCGCCCGCCAATCGAATTTCGGCGACACGCTGTGGAGCGATGACAAAGGGCAGGACACGTTCACCGCGATGCGTGACGAACGCTTTGCCGATCTGACCGCGCAAAGCGGCGCGCTGGGTCTGGCCAGGCAGGTCGAGTCTGACCTGTCGGTGCGTCTCGGCACTGCGCCGGCCGCCGCGCAGGAGGGCACGCCATGACCAGCAGCCTGATGTCGATCGGTGCCAGCGGGGCGATGGCCGCCGAAATCGCGCTGGATGTCACCGGCCAGAATATCTCCAACGCATCGACCGATGGCTATGTCCGGCGCAGTGCGAACACCATCGAAGTTGCGTCGGCCAGCAGCTGGAGCACCGCCAACGACGTGTCGCTGTCGGGCGTGACCGTGTCGGGGATCACCCGCAACGCCGACACCTTTCTCGAATCCGAAGCGCGCCGCACCGCATCGGGCACTGCGCGCGCCAACAGCACCGTGACCGGCCTGACCGACGTTGAAAACGCAGTCGAAAATTCGGGCGTGTTCACCACGATCGGCAATTTTCAGAATGCGCTGACGTCGCTGAACCAGAATCCGGCCGATCCCAGTTTGCGCGCGACCGTGATCCAGGACGGCCAGACGATGGCCAGCGCATTCCAGATCGCCGCGCAAGGGCTGTCGTCCACCCGATCGGGTATCCAGGACCAGCTCGGCCAGGGCGTTGCCCAGGTCAACACGCTGACCACCCAGCTGGCAACGATCAACACCCAGCTGTCGGCCAGCGCCGGCGGCGCCGCGGTGGCGGGGAACACCACCACCAGCGATCGCGCCAGCCTGATGGATCAGCGCGACAGCCTGCTCGACCAGATCGGGCAATACACCGACATCGCCACCACCATCAATTCCGACGGCACCGCCAACGTCAATATTGGCGGCGTCAGCGGGCCGCCGCTGGTGACCGGGTCTGCCGCCAACACCCTGACCGCCATGGTCAACAGCGATGGCACCGAGCAACTGTCGGTGGGCAACGCAAATGTTGCGCTCAGCGGCGGTTCGCTGGCCGGAAACCAGACCACGCTGACCAAGCTGGACCAGATCAGCGGCGATCTTGACAGCCTGGCATCTTCGATTGCCACCACGGTCAACACCCAGCAGGCCCAGGGCGCCGACCTGAAAGGCAATGCCGGTGCTGCGCTGTTTGCAGGAACGACTGCGGCAACCTTGGTCATGGCCACGTCCGATCCGTCGAAAATCGCGACCGCCGCCGCCGGATCATCGGCCAACAGCGCGGACACCACCAACCTGACCGCGCTGGCCAATGCGTTGGGCACGCTGGGCCCGGCCAATACGATGAACGCCATCCTGACCGACATTTCAGGCACGGTACAAAGCGCCAAAACGACGCAGACCACGCTGCAGACGCTGTCGAGTGCGGCGGCGACCAGCCTGTCATCGCAGGCCGGTGTCGATCTGAACACCGAGGCGGTCAATCTGGTGAAGTTTCAGCAGGCGTTCCAGGCCTCTGGCAAAGTCATGCAGGTCGCCAGCGATATCTTCACCAGCATTCTCAACCTGTCCGCCCACTGACGCAACTGCCAACCGGTAACCAGCAAGGCCCAATGCCATGACGATCACCAGCTCCACCAGCACCAGCAGCTTTTACACCGCTTCGGCGCAGCAGCTTGGCGAGCTGCAGCAAGAGGTGAGCAATATCACCACGCAGATCAGCAGTGGCAACCAGCTGACGGCTGCATCGCAGGACCCGGTCGCGGCCGCACAGATGCGCATGCTGCAATTGCAGGACAGCCAGGCCACCACCGACACCGCCTCGTCCAACAAGGCAACGGCCAATCTGCAACTGGCGGATTCGGCCATGACTTCGATGGTCAACGACATCAACCAGGCGCGCACCCTGACCACGCAAGCCGCGAACGGCACGCTGACCGATGCGCAGCGCGCCTCGATCGGCACGCAGCTGTCGCAGATCCAGTCCGCGATGTTGAGCCTGGCCAACACCCGCGATGCCAACGGCAACGCGCTGTTTGGTGGCGGGTCGAGCGGCGATGCCTATGCCCTGGGCGGAACAGGCGCGGTGACCTACCAGGGCAATGCCACGTCGCTGACTCTGCCGATCGGCGGCGGCCAAACCGTGGCCTCGAGCATGACCGGCCCCGAGGTGCTGGACATGACCGATGCCGCGGGCAACCAGACCAATGTGATCGATGCGATCGGCACGCTGGCCAGCGCGCTGAAGGCGGGCGGCGCGGGCGCGCAGACTGCCGCATCGGCCGGGCTGACCACGCTGTCCAACGCGCTCGACGCGGTGACCACGGCGCAGACCGTGATCGGCAGCCGCGAATCATGGATCGCGCTCAACACCCAGAACCAGACTGCGCAAAGCACCGCCCGCGCCACCGAGGAATCGCACATCGGCGATACCGACGTGTCCGCCGCCGCGATCAAACTGCAGGAACTGACCACCGCGCTGCAGGCCAGCCAGTCATGTTTCGTGCGGTTGTCGTCGCTGTCGCTGTTCAACGTCATCGGCAACGGCTGAACCGGTTGGCCACGGAGAAAATCAGAATATGTACGCTGGCATCGGTATTGTCGTTCTGCTGGTCATGGTGTTTGGCGGGTTTGCCATCACCGGGGGGGCGCTTGGCCCGGTCATGGAATCGATCCCGCACGAAATGCTGATCATCGGCGGCGCGGCGCTGGGTTCGACGATCACCGGCAATTCGCTGCACGAACTCAAGGGACTGGGTGCCGGCATCGCCAAAGTGTTCAAAGGGCCAAAGCATTCGAAACAGGATCATGTCGATGCCATCGTGCTGTGCACCCGGCTGATGAAGATCCTGCGCAGCGACGGCCCGGTGGCGCTGGAAAGCCATGTGACCGACCCCAAGAATTCGCCGATCTTTGCCGAATTTCCCAAGATCCTGGGCAACGCGCCGCTGGTTGCGCTGATCTGCGACACGCTGACGCTGATCGTGGTGTCGTCGGGCACGCTGGAAGTCCACGCGGTCGAAGATGTCATGGATCATGCGATGAAGACGCATTTCCACGAAGCGGCCGAGGCGCAGCATGCACTGCAGGGGCTGGCCGACGCCTTGCCCGCGTTGGGCATCGTTGCCGCCGTGCTGGGCGTGGTCAAGACGATGGGATCGATCGACAAGCCACCCGCGATCCTGGGCGCGATGATCGGATCGGCGCTGGTCGGCACGTTCATGGGCGTGCTGCTGGCCTATGGCATTGTCGCCCCTTTGGCCGGGCGGCTGAAACAGGTGCTCGATCAGGACGAAATGATCTTTCAGGCGGTCAAGCAGGTGATCGTCGCGTCGTTGCATGGCTGGCCACAGCCGTTGGTGGTGGAATCCGCGCGGTCCGGGCTTGGCCATGCCTTCCGTCCCGGCCTTTCCGAACTGCTCGACGCGCTGCGGGGGCGGTAATCATGGCCGCGAAGCCCAAGGGCAAGGAAACCCCGCCCCCGATCATCGTCAAGAAGATCACGGTTGTGGCCGGCGGGCACCACGGCGGGGCGTGGAAAGTGGCCTATGCCGACTTTGTTACCGCGATGATGGCATTTTTCCTGTTGATGTGGCTGCTGGGCGCTACCACCGAAAAGCAGCGCAAGGGCATTGCCGACTATTTCACCCCGACACTGGTCAAGATGCGCGAAGGCAGCGCCGGGTCCTATGGGCTGCTGGGCGGATCGTCGCTGACCGATGTCGACAATTACCAGCATCGCGCCGGCCAGACCGGCACCAAATCGATGACCATCCCGCGCGACACGACAGGCGGCGCCAAGGAAGGCGGGTCAAAGGCCAAGCGCACCGCCGCGTTGCAGGAACGGCTGCAGAAGAAATTGCAGGCCAGCCCCAATCTGGCCAAACTGGCCAAGCAGGTGCGCATGACGATGACGCCCGAAGGCATCCGGCTGGATCTGATGGACGATGCCGATTTTTCGATGTTCCGGCTGGGCACGACGATCCTGACGCCGCAGGCGGTGGAACTGGTCCAGGCGATCGCCCAGTCGATTGCGCCCGAACCCAATGGCCTGACCGTGCGCGGCCATACCGACAGCCTGCAATGGCGACCGGGCGATCCGGCCAACAACTGGTCCTTGTCCGCCGGCCGCGCCGAAACCACGCGGCAGGCGCTGATGCGCTTTGGCGTCAACGAAAGGCGGTTCCGCCGGATCGAGGGCGTTGCCGATCAGGAACCGCTGGTGGCGGGCAACCCCGCCGATCCGCGCAACCGGCGGATGTCGATCCTGTTGATGGATTGACCGGTGCGGCAGTGCACGGCGCGGTTCATCCTCCGGCCTTGCGAACATAAGCGCCTGCCAACGCGCAGCCTGCGGCATCGGCCTCTGGTCCCGAGACGACCGCAACCTTGTGCCCGAAGGTCACGAACAAGCCTTCGCCCAGTATCAGCCCATCGCGCGTAACGGGCGCGTTCGAATGTGTATCCGCATCGCCCGACGCAATGATTTCCAATCCCTTCAAGGTTCCGGCGAAGACCATCCCGCATGGTTTGAAACCGTTGGTGCCGATACTTTCGACAACCCACGGACCCTGGGGTCTGTGCGTGATGATCAAATGGGCAGGATCGCCGTCGGTTCTGATCCAGGTGCCCGCGGGATCGAAAAGCCTGGTCTGCGATGAAGAAAGCGCCGCGTCATCGCCTGCCACAGGATGACAGCCGGCGGCGGCCGCGGCGATCAGAACAGCCATCCAACGCCGATCCATATGGCCTGCCCCCTTGCGCGCCGGGCTGGGTTTACGCAGCGGTGCAGCATGGATCAAGCGCATAGCCCGGCCTGCTGCTGCGCACATAGCTGCGCCCGGCGATCTGCGGATCGCCGGGCGCTGATGTTTTTTGCAAACCGGCCGCGCGGGGGGCAAACCCGTGCGGCCGGCAAGGGGATCAGACGGTGGTTTAGCCGCGCAGCAGCGACAGCACGTTCTGCTGGCTCTGGTTGGCCTGCGCCAACATCGCGGTCGAGGCCTGCGACAGGATCTGCGATTTCGCCAACTGGGTGGTCGATGACGAATAATCGGTGTCCTGGATCTGGCTTCGCGCCGACGACAGGTTGGTGATGTTGGTGTTCAGGTTGTTCACCACCGAGGTCAGCCGGTTTTGCGCCGCACCCAGCGAAGCTTCGGTGCCGTTCACCTCGGCAATCGCCGAATCCACATTGGTGATCGTCGTCGCCGCGGTGCTCTGACTGGTCACGTCAAGCGACTGGGTGGTGCCCGACGCGCTGGAATAGGACGTGTTGCCTGCCCCGAACAGAAGCGAGCCGTTGAATGCGGTCGAATCGATCGTGACGCTGTTGCTGTTGTTCGCGCCCGTCTGGATCGTGAACTTGGCGTCCTGCGATCCGTCGCTGGCCGGCGCACCCGATGTCACTGCAAACACGTTGGTTCCGTTGAACTGGGTCGTGGTCAGGATCGAGCTGATCTGCTGCGTCAGGTTCGACACTTCCGACTGCATCGAGGTGCGATCCGACGCCTGATACGTGCCCGACGACGACTGCACCGCCAGTTCGCGGATGCGTTGCAGCATGTTGGTCACTTCGTTCAGCCCGCCACCGGCGGTCTGGGCCAGCGAAATGCCGTCGTTGGCATTGTGCACGGCCTGGGTCATGCCATTGATCTGCGATGTCATCGTGTTGGAAATCGCCAGGCCCGCCGCATCGTCGGCGGCGCTGTTGATGCGCTGACCGGTGGACAGCTGCTGCATCGCCTTGGCGGTCATCTGCGACGCGGAATTCGACGCATTTGAGGCCTGCAAGGCCGATATATTGGTGTTGATTACCGTCATCTCTGGTCTCCAGGGTAAATAAAATTACCGAAAATGACTGTTGCCTCGGTTCGAATTTCGACAACTGCCATACGCTAAATCGGCAAAAAACTGCCGCATTTAAGCCTGAAACGGCAATTTTTTGCCGGTATTCAAAGATTTATTCTTTTTAATTGGCGACTTTTACAAAACTGAGCTGTGTAGTCGTATTTCGTCAAAACAACAAGATGCCCTGCGGCCCGGTGGAGACGGGCCGCAGGGCAAAGGTATTTCACGCCTGGCCGATCGCCGGGCCCGGGCCGGGCCGATCGTTGCGCGGGACGCTTCCGCCGCGCGGTGGAGACGCGCGGCGGAACGGATCAGACGGCTTAACCCTTGAGCAGCGACAGCACGTTCTGCTGGCTCTGGTTGGCCTGCGCCAGCATCGCGGTCGAGGCCTGCGACAGGATCTGCGATTTCGCCAGCTGGGTGGTCGACGCGGAATAGTCGGTATCCTGGATCTGGCTTCGCGCCGATGACAGGTTGGTGATGTTGGTGTTCAGGTTGTTCACCACCGAGGTCAGCCGGTTTTGCGCCGCACCCAGCGAAGCCTGGGTCGCGTTGACTTCGGAAATGGCCGAATCGATGTTGGTGATCGTCGTCGCCGCGGTGCTCTGGCTGGACACGTCGAGCGACTGGGTGGTGCCCGATGCGCTGGAATAGGACGTGTTGCCGGTGCCGAACAGAAGCGAGCCGTTGAACGCGGTCGAATCGATCGTGACACTGTTGCTGTTGTTCGCCCCGGTCTGGATGGTGAACTTGGCGTCCTGCGATCCATCGCTGGCCGGCGTGCCCGACGTTACCGCAAACACGCTGGTGCCGTTGAACTGGGTCGTGGTCAGGATCGAGCTGATCTGCTGCGTCAGGTTCGACACTTCCGACTGCATCGAGGTGCGATCCGACGCCTGATACGTGCCCGACGACGACTGCACCGCCAGTTCGCGAATACGCTGCAGCATGTTGGTCACTTCGTTCAGCCCGCCGCCGGCGGTCTGGGCCAGCGAAATGCCGTCGTTGGCGTTGTGCACGGCCTGGGTCATGCCATTGATCTGCGACGTCATCGTGTTGGAAATCGCCAGGCCCGCCGCATCGTCGGCGGCGCTGTTGATGCGCATCCCGGTCGACAGCTGCTGCATCGCCTTGGCGGTCATCAAGGATGCGGAATTCGATGCGTTGGATGCCTGCATCGACGAAATATTGGTGTTGATCACGGTCATGGATTGTCTCCGGGTGAAAAGGATCGGGTCACGGAAATGGTGCGGGCCGGGTCGGTTCGCTGTGATCCGGCTGTCACGGCAAAGACCGGCAAATCGCTGCCGGGTTTAAGCCCCTTCCCGGCCGGGAATTGCCGGACATAAGGGTTGACCCTAAGTGCAGCCTCGAGGCTTAAATTACCGGAGCCTTGGTCGTTTTCGCGCGAAAAGTGCCCCCAAGACATGGTTAAGACGGGGCAGCAATTGATGAAGCGCGAACAGTCCGGATTGCAGATTTCCGACGCCGCAGGCCTGGCCCATGGCGGCCTGGTACAGCGCGCACGCGTGGTGATGGGCACGCCCGGACCGCTTGCGCCGGTCTATCTGCTTGACGCCGACGAGATCACGGCGATCCCGATCCCGCTTGCGCGCACGGTGCGGCTGGCCCGGTCGGCAGGTGCACCTGCCATCCGGCGCGGCCCCGGAGAGCGCGTTCATCTGTCATATGCCGATGGCGCGGGCGAAGCGACGCTGGCCGCGCTGATCGCGTGCGCTGCGCCCGCCGGCGAACCGATTGCCGCCGATCCCGAAAGTCTGTCGGTGCTCGCCCTGGCCGAACGCATTGCCGCCAGCGACATCCCGGTGCTGATCAACGGCCCCACCGGCACCGGCAAGGAAGTGCTGAGCCGTTTTATCCACGATCGGTCGGCCCGAGCGGGCAAGCCGTTCATTGCCATTAACTGCGCCGCGATGCCCGAAACCATGCTCGAAGCCATGCTGTTCGGGCACCAGAAGGGCGCATTCACTGGCGCCAGCGCCGCGGCCGAAGGGTTTTTTCGCGCGGCCGATGGCGGCACGCTGCTGCTCGACGAAATTGCCGAGATGCCGCTGTCGCTGCAGGCCAAGCTGTTGCGCGCGCTGCAGGAACGCGAAGTCGTGCCGATCGGCGCGACCCAGCCTGTGAAGGTGGATGTGCGGATCATCGCGTGTGCCAACCGCGATCTGCCCAGCGAAGTCGAGGAAGGGCGGTTTCGCGCCGACCTGTTCTATCGGCTGAATGTATTTCCGATGCTGTTGCGTCCGCTGTGCGAGCGCCCCGACGATATTGCCCCATTGGCCTTTGCGATGATGCTGCGCCACGTACCACAGGGCGCCAGCGTACCGTGGATCGGCGATGCGGCGCTGGCGATGCTGGCGATGCATCCCTGGCCCGGCAACGTGCGCGAACTCGAGAATGTCGTGCGGCGCGCACTGTTGTTGTGCGGCCACGCGATGGGCGAGGGTTCGGGCGAAATCGGACCGCAGCATATCGTATTTGACCGTCCGGTCCGCGCAGCGGGCGAACCGGGCAGCCCCGACAGCGTCGTGGCCCTGGCCAGCGCCGCCTCGGGCGCGCGGCTGTCGAACATCGTGCAAATGTCCGAAGCGCGTGCGATTCTTGCCACGCTTGAGGCCTGCGGCGGCAGCCGGATCGCAGCCGCGCGCCAGCTGGGCATCAGCGAGCGCACCTTGCGCTATCGCCTGGCCTCGTTCCGCGAGGCCGGGATCGCAGTTGCCGGGGGCCGGCGATGAGCAGCCTGTCGGGCATTGGGGCCGCATCGGGCGTGCACGAGATCATGGCCTTGCGCCAACAGATCATCGACAAGACCCAGGTCCTGCAAAACGTCCACACCGGCGGCACCACCACCGGGCCTGCGCCGGCCGATGCGAGCGGCGGATCGTTTACCGGTGCGCTCAAGACCGCGCTCGACACTGTCAGCCAGACCCAGAGCCAGGCCGAAGCTGTCACCAATGCCTATCAGACCGGGCAGGTTACCGATGTCGCGCAAGTCATGCTGGCGCGTCAGCAATCCAGCGTCGCCTTCGAAGCCACCCTGCAAGTCCGCAACAAGCTGCTGTCCGCCTATCAGGACATCATGAAGCTGGGAATCTAACCTGCGATGGCTGATCTGGTCCCTGCCGGGGGTGAAACCGGCCGATCGCTGCTGGCGCCGCTGACCGATGCCGCAGGCGGCAGTCTGCCTGCGCGGCTTGGCCGTTTCCTCAATCAGGGCCCGGTGCGCCGCGCGCTGCCATGGTTTGGCGGCATTGCCGCGGCGGGACTGGCGGGACTGTTGTGGCTGGAAATGGCGCCTGCGCCACAGCGTGTGCTTTACAGCACGCTCAACGATTCCGAACGCGCGCAGGTGGTTGCCGCACTCGACAAAGCGTCGATCCGCTATGCCATCGACAACCGCACCGGCGCGATCACCGTGGGTGAGGACGATCTGTACAAGGCGCGCATGGTCGCCGCCGCCGATGGCGCGCTGGCCACGCCCGAAACCGGCGAACAGATGATCGACAAACTGCCGATGGGCGCCAGCCGCACCGTCGAAGGCCAACGCCTGCAGGCCGCGCGCGAACGCGAACTGGAACTGACGATCATGCAGATCGAAGGGGTGGAGGCGGTGCGCATCCATCTGGCCGAACCCGAAAAATCCGCGTTTGTGCGCGACAATGCCGCGCCCACCGCCTCGGTCATGGTCAAACTGGCCAAAGGCCGGCAACTGTCGGCCAGCCAGGTCACCGCGATCATCAATCTGGTGGCCGGATCGGTGCCCGGCCTGTCGGTCGAATCGGTCAAGGTGATCGATCAGCAGGGCCATCTGCTGTCCAGCGGCCAGGCCGGCGATGCCGACCGTATCGAGATGGAGGCGCGGCTGGAAAACAAACTGCGTGAACAAGTCGAAGCATTGCTGACCCCGATGCTGGGCGCGGGCAATTTTTCCAGCGAAGTGCAGGTCGATCTGAACATGGATCAGCAGACCAGCGCGCGCGAAAGCTATGACAAGCAGGGCGCGGTGCGCACCGAAACGCAAACCGCATCGCAGACCAGCCCGGGCAGCAGCGCGTCGGGGGTGCCCGGCGTGTTGTCCAACACCCCGCCGCCGCAGCCGCAGGCTTCGGCCGGGCCGCCCGCCGGCAACACCGGGCCCGGGGCGCCTGCGCCCAACCCGACCAACACCGACAGTTCGTCCAGCCGCACGTATGAACTGGGCCGCGAAGTGGCCGTGACCAATGCCGGACCGGGCAAGATCCGCCGCCTGTCGGTGGCCGTCGCGCTGAGTGCCGCAGCCATGGCCAAGGCCAAACCGGGCGAAATCGACCAGATCAAACAGCTGGTCAGCGCCACTGTCGGCGTCGATGCAACGCGCGGTGATCAGGTGGCGGTGGTGGTGCGCAATTTTCAGCCGGTGACCATCGACCAGCCCAAATTCTGGGAAACGCCGTGGTTTGCGATGGCGGTGCGCAACGGCGTTGCCCTGCTGGCCGTGCTGCTGAGCCTGCTGCTGGGCGTCAGACCGCTGATCAAGGTGTTGAAACGTGATCCTGTGCCGCCCGACACCGCAAGCTTGCTGCCCGGCCCTGCCGGCGAAGGCGACGATGGCGAAGCCGCCGCTGCCGGCGCGGCCCGCCAGGATACCCGGACGCCCGACAACCGGATCGACCCCGAAATGCTGGGCAAGCAGGTGGGCCTGGCGCAGCGCCTGGTCCGCGAAAAGCCCGACACCGCGGTCGCCGCGCTGCGCCAGATGTTGAATGATCCCCAGCCGGAGCCGGCCCCATGAGCGACATGACCCCCGATGGTCTCAACGTGACCGACGCCGAACGCGCGGCGGTGATGATCATGCTGCTCGAAGACGATCAGGCCAGCGCGCTGCTGGGCCAGCTCGACCCGGCCGAACTGCGCCAGTTGGGCGAACGGATGTGCGCGTTGGGCGAAATCAGCCCGGCGGTCATCGAGGATGCCATTGCGCGCTTTGTCGAAAAGACCGAGCGCATGGGACTGGTCGTGCCCGATCGGGTGGGCCAGGTGCGCACGATGATGACCCGCGCCATTGGCGAGGTCAAAACCGAAAGCCTGATGCAGCGCATCGCGCCCGAACAGCGCACCAGTTCGCTGGAACTGGCGCGCTGGCTGACCCCGCAAGTGCTAGTGCCGCTGGTCAACGCCGAACACCCGCAGGCAATCGCGGTGCTGCTGGTCCAGCTTGAGGCCGAGGTGGCCGCAGGCGTGCTGCATGGCCTGCCCGAAACGATCCAGGGCCAGGTGGTGCAGCGCGTCGCCACGCTGGGCCCGGTCGCACCCGAAGCAATCGCCATGCTGGAAGACATGCTGGCCCGGCGCATCACCGAACGCCACGGGCGCGCCGCGCTGACGATGGGTGGCCCGCGCGAAGCCGCCGATATCATCAACGCCGCCGCGCGCACCGTCGAACGCCGCGTGATGCCCGAAATCGCCAAGGCCGACAAAGCCCTGGCCAAGGCCATCGAGAACGAGATGTTCAAGTTCGAACACCTGTTCGTGCTCGATGACAAGTCGATGGGCACGCTGCTGCGCGAAGTCGACAGCGACACGCTGATCGCCGCGTTGAAAGGCACGCCCGAGGACAATCGCGATGTGTTCTTCCGCGCGATGTCGTCGCGCGCCGCCGATGGCGTGCGCGATGAAATCGGCGCGCGCGGGCGGATGAAGATGGCCGAAGTGCTGGAAGCGCAAAAGGCCATGGTGACCGCCGCACGCCGTCTGGCCGCCGAAGGGGTGATCGTGTTCGGGGCCGGCGAAGACGATTATGTCTGACGCGCGACGTACGCGCGGCCTGTCGCTGGCCGCGCTGGCCGGTGGCAACAGCGGGTTTGCGCGCGACACCCGGTTTGCGTGGCCCGACGAAATTGCCGGCGCACCCGACAGCCCCGCACCCGACCCTGTGGCGCAGGCTTATGCCCGAGGCTATGCCGAAGGGGTGCAGGCCGGCGCCGCCGCTGCGCAAGCGCAAGCCGCCGCCGACGATGCCGCGCGGCATCGCATCGAAACCGTGCTGGCGCAGATGGACGCCGCCGAAGGCGACGCCTTTGCCCAGCGGCTGAAGGACACCGTGCTGGCGCTGTGCCACGCGGTGCTGGCGGATGCGGCGCTGGTGCCCGAGGCGCTGGCGCGGCGGGTCGAAACGGCCGCGGCCATGTTCAACCGCGCCAGCGACGATCGCCTGATCCGCCTTCATCCCGAAGACCTGGCCTTGATTCATGCACGGCTGCCGTCGGCATGGCATTGCGAACCCGATCCCGCGCTCGAACGCGGGACCGTGCGTATCGAAACGTCGGGTGGCGGGGTCGAGGACGGCCCGTCGCAATGGCGCGCCGCGCTGGACGAGGCGCTGCGGATATGGTGACGCATGCGCTGCCGTTGCTGGAACGCATGGCTGCAATCACGCCTGATCTGACGCCGCGCCGTTATGGCGTGGTGTCGGCCTGCGATGGCGGGCTGCTCGAAGTCAGCGGACTGGCCCTGCCGATCGGCGCGCAATGCCGGATCGCGCACGGCCGCGGCACGCTGTCGGCCGAGGCGATCGGATTTCGCAATGGCCACACCCTGATGATGCTGCTGGGCGATCCGGTGCTGTTGCGCCCCGGTGCACGCGTCCGGCCCGAAGGCCGACCCGGCATGCTGCCGGTGGGGCCGGCGTTTCTGGGCCGCGCGGTGGATGGCGAAGGCCATCCGATCGATGGCGGACCACCGATCGCGGCAGCGCAGGACTGGCCCGCCGGCGGGGTGCGCGCGGGTGCGCTCGATCGAGCGCCGGTGCGTGTGCCCTTCGATGTGGGCGTGCGTGCGCTCAATGCGCTGACCACATTCGGCGTGGGCCAGCGTATCGGCATCATGGCAGGATCGGGCGTGGGCAAATCGGTGCTGCTCGACATGATCGCCCACGGGGCCGAGGCCGAAGTGGTTGTGGTGGGCCTGATCGGTGAACGCGCGCGCGAAGTGTCGGACTTTGTCGAACGCCACATGCACGGTGCCAAGCGCGCACGCAGCGTGATCGTCGCGGTGCCGGCCGATCATGCGCCCAATCTGCGCATCCGCGGCGCCATGCTGGCCACCGGCATGGCCGAACAGTTCCGCGCGCAAGGCCGCCGCGTGCTGCTGATCATGGACAGCCTGACCCGCGTGGCGCACGCCGCGCGCGAAATCGGCCTGTTGCTGGGCGAACCCGGCGCAGCGCGCGGCTATCCGCCGTCGGCGCTCTCCACCATTACCAAGCTGGTCGAACGCGCGGGCAATTCGGCGGCCAGCGGCGGCTCGGTCACCGGGATTTACACCGTGCTGGCCGACGGCGACAACCAGGACGATCCGGTGGTCGACACCGCACGCGCGATCCTTGACGGGCATGTCGTGCTGTCGCGCGATCTGGCGCAGCGCGGACAATATCCCGCAATCGACATCGCCGCCTCGCTCAGCCGGGTGATGAACGACATTGTCGATCCCGATCACGCCCGGCTGGCGCGGCGGTTTCGTGCGCTGGTCGCCGCGTACGAGGCCAACCGCGACCTGGTGCTGATGGGCGCCTATCGCCAGGGTACCGATCCGCAGCTGGATCGCGCGATTGCCATGCACGATCAGCTGACCGCATTCCTGGCCCAGGCGCAAGCCGAGATCGTGCCGCTGTCGGTGTGTATCCGGCAACTGGGCGGATTGCTGGGCGATGAAGGCTGAACGCACCCGGTTGGTCCGGTTGAAACGGCTGGAAACGCTGCGTGGCATCGCGCGGCAGACCGCTCTGGCCGAAGCGGGCAAGGCCGAAGCGCGGCTGGCAGAGCTGGAACACCTGGGCAGCCGCACCGCCGCGCTGATCACCGGTTATGCCATGCGTAGCGATGCGCAAAGCGGAGGCGATCTGGCGCGGCAGCGGATCTATCTGGGCGAACTGGAGCGGATGGTCGCGCGCAACGCGGCCGATATCGCACGGGCGCGCGAACAGGCCGATGCCCGCGCCGCACAAGCCGCTGCCGCCGAACGCAGCCGCGCGGCCGCCGAAACCCGCGCCAATGCCACCGAAGCACGCATTGCCCGCCATGAATCCGCGGCCAGCGTGCCGCTTGGCGCGCGGCCGCCACGGCCAACCTGATGCCTTGGTCCGGAATTGGCACGATTCTCGCTTAACCACGATCACCATCCCACCGGGAGCCTTGCGCCGATGACCCTTGCGATTGCCGTTTCCGCCAGTTCCCGGGCTGCGCGCTCCCGCCTTGCGAGTGCGGCGACGTCCGGCGTCGAACACGCTGGCCCGGCAATCGGCGATGGCGCCGCCAAACCGGCAGTCCGCGCGGGCTTTGCAGCGGTGCTCGCCGTGCAGCAGCCGGTTTCGGCGGTACTTGCGCCGGTGCCCGCTGCCCTTGCACCGGTGGCGGCAACGACCGGCACAATCCTGCCGCCGGCACCTGCCAGCATTGCCGGCGCTGCGCCTGCGCCGCAGGGCAAAGGCCGGCCGGCCCCGGCGGCGCATACCCCTGCCGGCAGCGCGACGGCACAGCCGGTCGATCCCGCACCCGCTGTACCGCAGCCGACAGTGCCGGCCACACCGCCAACGCCAGCAACCGACGCAACACCGGGCGACGCACAGCCCGCCGACCCGTCGCCGACCGCGGGCGCCATCCAGGTCGCACAGACGGCCCTGGCAACAGCGGCAACCCCGGTGCCCGGCGCCCCGACCTCCGCGCTGCAAAGCCTGGACGCACCCGGCGAACAGCGCCCAGCCAAGCCCGGCCCCCCATTGACCGCGCGCGCAACGGTGCAAACCGGCATGGTACCGCGCGCCGCCGAGGCGCCAGGCACGGCGGCCGCTGCGCACGCACCGGCGCCGTCGCGCCCTGCCCCGGCACAGGCCAGGCCCGCCGCGGCAGGCCCTGCGTCGGCAAATCAGCCGACCGCGCCAACCCCGCCGCAAACCGGGACCGCCGCGCCGCTGATGCCGGCCACTGCGCCCTTGTTCACGCCGGCACCCAATCCTGCGACACCGGCGGCCGAAACACCCACCGATTTTGCCACGCTGGTCGATTCGATTGCGCGTGCGCGGTCCGAAAACCCGATAGTGGGCACGGCGACTGTCGGTATCGCGCTGACCCATGCCGATTTCGGGCGCGTGGGCCTGCAGTTCAGTCCGCGCGACGACGGTCTGGCGGTAACGCTGCACAGCACCGATCCGGGTTTTGCCCCGGCGGTGGCGGCCGCGACTGCAAGCGCGACTGCGCCTGCGTCGGCGGGCAACCACCAGGGCAGCCAAACCGGACAACAGCCTGCCGCCCCACCGCAATCCGAATTTGCCGCGCGCGGCAATGGCGGCACCCTGCACGGCAGTCCGGACAATGCCCCGCGTGGCGACACCCGCCGCCAGGATACCGCGCCGCCCCGGCGCGGCAGTCCGGGCGCGGCTGCCACAAGCCCCGACGCCACCGACACAACCGGCATTTTTGCCTGACCATCTCGCCAATTGAACAGGGGGCGTACGATCCGCAATGAGTGACAAGAAGGACAAGGACGCCAAGGCGGCCAAAAAGGGCGGCGGCATGATCATCAAGATCGTGGCCGCCGTCGCCTTGCTGGGCGCGGGCGGCGGCGGGGTGTTCGCGCTGGTCGCCACGGGCGTGATCGGCGGGACCAAGCCGGTGGTCAAGGAAGACAAAAACCCCAAGCTGATCCGCAAAGGCGAAACCGATCCGTTTGCCCCCGCCGCCAAGGAAGGCGAAGGCGAGGCCGGCAAGGGCACCGAAGGCGATGGCGGCACCGAATACCGCACCTTGTATTTCAGCTTTTCCGAAGACTTCACCTCGAACCTGAAAGGCGCAGGCGCGCTGGTGCAGGTGTCGATCGCCTGTTCCACCCATCGCGATTACCGCGTGCTGCTGTGGCTGAAAAAGCACGAGCTGGCGATCCGTTCGGCAATGCTGGCGGTGCTGGCCGACACCGGCGAAGAGGATGTGCAGACCCCACAGGGCAAAGAAGCCCTGCAAAAGCGGCTGGCGCAGGCCATCAACAAGGTCCTGGTCGAAGCAGAAGGGTTCGGCGGGGTCGATGCGGTCTATTTCAAGAACTTCATCATCCAATGAAGCAGGATTTCGCCTTTTTGGCCGAACGTGCGCTGGCACAGCACAGCGCCGCGCTGCTGCGCCCCGGCCCCGCCGACGCCGACCTGATCGAGGCGTTGCGTCAGGCCGGATCGCGGCTGGCACGCGGATTGCGCGGATCGCTGGCCCGGCTGTGCGGCGGCAATATGCCCGAAGTTTCGATCGACGGTCCGCATGACATGGCCATGGCCGATTTTGCGCGCAGCGGATTGTGTGCATACAGCCTGTACCACGCCGCGCCTTCGGGTGAACGGATGGTGGGCGCCATTGATGCCGAAACGCTGATGCGGCTGGTCGATCGGGCCTTTGGTGGACCAGGCGATGCACCCCACCCCTTGCCCAGCGAATTGCCGATGTCGGCCGATCTGATGCTGCAAAGCGTCGAAGCGGTGCTGGCGGCGCAGCTGGGCGCGGCGCTGGGCGGTGCGGGTGCGGCGCGCCAGACCATCGATCCGGTGCGGCGGGATACCGATCTGGCGCAGCTTCAGTCGTTTGCGCCGGCCACCCGCCTGGCCGTGCTGGACATCGCGGTGACCGAAGGCCTGCGCGCACCGTGGCATATCCGGCTGGCACTGCCGATCGGCGCGCTGGCGGTGCTGACCGGAATGGCCATGCCAAAAGCGCAGACCGCGCCTGATGCCGTATCGGGCGATCCCGAGGCCGAACCGTTTGCCGCAATGCCGCTGACGCTGACCGCGCTGTTGGTGGACACGCGGCTGCCGCTGCAGGCTGTATCGCGGCTGGAACCGGGCCAGGTGCTCAATCTGCCGATCGCGCGCCAGGTACCGCTGATCGCGGGCCGGCACACCATCGGCCACGGCACGATCGGCGCGGTCGACGGCTCTGTCGCGATCCAGGTCACCCGGCTGACCTGATGCCCACATCCGCGCGCACCCCATTGAACACGAGGTACCCATGACTTTCACCCCCCGCGGTTTTGACCTGATCAAGGATGTCGACGTGCGCGTTACGGTCGAACTTGGCCGCACCGACATGAAACTGAAGGACGTGCTGGGCCTGACCACCGACAGCGTCGTCGTGCTGGACCGCATGACCGACGAACTGCTTGACGTCATGGTCAACGGCACGCTGATCGCGCGCGGCGAAGTCGTTGCGCAAGGCGAACGGTTTGGCCTGCGCATTGTCGAACTGGTCGGCCAGGACGCACCCGCCGCGCCCGAGGGGCCGCGTCGTCGCGCCGGCGCAGGTGGCCAGTGATGTGGTGGTACCTGGCCAAGCTCGCGCTGTTTCTGCCACTGATTGCCGGGCTGGCCTGGGGATCGCTGCGCCTGGCCAAGCGGCTGGAAGGGCGGTTTGTCTCACCCGAGGGCAAAGCCGGCCTGCGCATCATCGAAACCCGGATGCTGTCACCCACGATGCGGCTGGCGGTGATTGCGTTTCATGACCGCGAGATCCTGGTGTCCGCGTCGAAACACGGGCTGGTGCGGCTGGCCGAGGCGCCCGCGCGCAGCCACGGGGGCGGCGATCATGCCGATTGAGCGCTGGCGCCGGTTGGCCGGACTTGCTGCACTGGCGCTGATCGCGATGCTGGTCATGGCCAGTGCCGCGCACGCCCAGTCCGTGCCCGTCCCTGCGCCGTCGGGCGCCGCGATCCCCGGCGCGCTTGACCGGGCGTTTGGCGCGCTGTCGGGCGCGCAAGGCAAGGGCAGCCTGGCGTTGTCGATGCAGCTGCTGCTGATCATGGGCCTGCTGACCATTCTGCCCAGCATCGTGCTGATGATGACCAGCTTCACCCGCATCCTGATCGTGCTGTCGCTGTTGCGCCAGGCGCTGGGCCTGCAACAAAGCCCGCCCAACCCGGTCTTGATCGGGCTGTCGCTGTTCCTGTCGCTGTTTGTCATGGCACCCACGCTCGACCGCGTGAATGCCACCGCGATCCAGCCTTATTCGGCCGGCACGATCAATGCCGAACAGGCGTTTGTGGCGGGAGGCCGCGAATTTCACAGCTTCATGATCCGCCAGACGCGCGAACGCGATCTGTTGATGTTTGCCGACATGGCGCATGCCCCGCGCTTTGCGGCGCAGGCCGACGTGCCGTTTTCGATCCTGCTGCCGGCATTCGTGACCAGCGAGCTGAAAACCGCATTCCAGATCGGGTTCATGCTGTTCCTGCCGTTTCTGGTGATCGACATCGTCGTGTCGTCGGTGCTGATGAGCCTGGGGATGATGATGATGAGCCCGACGGTCGTGTCGCTGCCGTTCAAGCTGTTGCTGTTCGTGCTGGTCGACGGCTGGTCGCTGCTGATGGGCAGCCTGGCCGCAAGTTTTACCTGAAGGGCACGCGACAATGGACGATACCGCAACCCTGCTGGCGCTGGCCGACCGCATGCTGTGGACTGCAGCGCTTGCCGCCGTGCCGGTGCTGGTGGCCAATCTGGCAGTCGGGCTGGTGGTGGGGATCATCCAGGCGGCAACATCGGTCAACGAACAGACGCTGACATTTGTGCCCAAACTGGCGGTGACGGTGCTGGTGCTGGTCCTGCTGGGCGGGGCGATGCTGGGTCTGGCGGCCGATTTTCTGAAAGATGTCATGGCCCAGATCGCGATGATCGGAAAATGATCGGGCTGGATTTCGGGTTTGGCCCGCTTGAGGCGGAATTCTGGCGGTTCGTGTTCGTGATGACGCGGATCGGCGCCGCGCTGTTCGCCGCGCCGCTGTTCGGCGCGGCCGCGGTGCCGGCGCAAGTGCGCGTGATGCTGACCGCCGCGCTGGCCGTGCTGGTGTGCAGCTGGACCCAGGTTGCCGCACCGCCGGCGCTGCTGTCGCTGGCCGGCCTGGTGGTGGTGGCGGGCGAGGTCGTGATCGGTCTGGCACTGGGGTTTGTCATGCAGCTGGCCTTTGCCGCGCCGGCTATCGGGGCCGAACTGATCGGGGCGGGCATGGGGATGTCGATCGCGGCCAGCGCCGATCCGATCAACGGCGCGCATTCGGCAGTGTTCGGGCAATATTTCAGCGTCGTTCTGACCGTGCTGTTCTTTGGCATCGGTGCCCATCTCGACTGGATCAGCCTGCTGATCGAAAGCTATCGCACATTCCCACCCGGCACGCCGTGGCTGACACCAGGCCGGCTGCACCTGATCGATATGTTCGCCGCCGACATGTTCCTGGCCGGATTGAGCATCGCGCTGCCGGTGGTGGTGCTGTTGCTGGTGGTGCATATCGTCACCGGCATCATTGGCCGGTCGGCGCCCGCGCTCAATCTGTTTGCGCTGGGCCTGCCCGCGGGCGTGCTGGCAGGAATTGCCGCGCTGCTCGCGTCGGCCCCGTTGATCGGTGAACGCATGGCCGATCTTGCGCATACTGCGGTGGCACACAGTGCTGCCTTGCTGGTGAAATAGGATGGCCGAAAGCGCGGGCGAAAAAACCTTCGAGCCGACCGCAAAGCGCAAGCGCGAAGCGATCGAGGGCGGCGATGTCCTGCGATCGCGCGAATTGACCGTGGCCACGGGCACGGCGGTGGGCGTAACCTGGCTGGTGCTGGCGGGTCCGTGGATGATGCGCGGCCTGACGCGGGTCATGCGGTTGGGGCTGGTGTGGAATCGCGACAGTCTGGACCGGTTCGACCCGGGCGCACTGTTGAAAGAGGCGCTGACCGGTGTTCTGCCGCCGGTGCTGCTGTTGGGTGTGGGCGTGCTGGCCGCGTCGCTGTTTGTGCAGCTGGGCCTTGGCGATGGCGCGTTTGTGGCATCAAACCTTGCCCCCAAACCATCACGCCTGAACCCTGCCAACGGCCTGTCGCGGATGTTCGGCGCGCAAGGGCTGATCGAAATCGGTAAAGGACTGGCCAAGCTGGCGCTGCTGGGCACACTGGCCTGGGTCTGGCTGCGATCGCGGCTGGCGGTGCTGATCGGGCTGGGTGCGGGGCATCTGCAGGTGCAGATCGGTTATGCCTGGCATGCCGTGACGACGCTTCTGATCTATCTGGCGGTCGGACTGATGCTGATCGCGATGAGCGATTTTCCGATCCAGTGGGTCCGCCGCCAGCGCCGCCTGCGCATGAGCCGCGAGGAAATCCGCGACGAAAACAAACAGACCGACGGCAATCCCGAAAACAAGGCAGCGATCCGGCGCCGCCAGCGCGCCATTGCCAAAGGATCGGTGCGCAAGGCGGTGCAGGACGCACAGTTCGTGATCACCAACCCCACCCATTTCGCAGTGGTCATGCGCTATGACCCCGATCTGGCGCCTGCGCCGATCATGCTGGCCAAGGGGCGCGGCGAAACCGCACTGGCGATCCGCGAACTGGCGGGCGAATTCGGCGTGCCCACGCTGGAATACCCGGCGTTGGCCCGCTCGGTCTATTACACCACGCGTGAAAACCAGATGATCCGCGAAGATCTTTATGTGGCGGTGGCCGCGGTGCTGGCCTTTGTGCTGAGCCTGAAACGCGGCGAAAGCCCGCCGGCGCCACGCGTGGATGTGCCGCTGGCGGTACGGTTCGACGCCGAAGGCAATCCGGAAATCATCGCCGATGCCGCCAGTACGATCACTTAAAGTGCCTGACAATCAGCCGTTCTTGGCAGTATGACCACGATCTCTTCAACCAGTTCGTCAACCGGCGCGACCAGCAGCACGGCAGCGGGCACCGCTGCGACGTCGGCCACCACGACGGCAGCCGCGTCGACCAGCGCGTCCACGACTGCAACGGGCAGCGCCACCGAAGCGCTGCTGACCAGCCTGGGCGTCAGTGGCACCATCAACGCCACGAGCCTGGCCGACGAATTGTCGACCGCTGAATACGCCGGCCAGGTCGATCAGCTCAACACGCAGAATTCGACCCTGTCGACCGAGATTTCGGACGCGTCGACGCTGATGAACATGACCTCGACGCTCGCCAGTTCACTCGATTCGATGATCAACGCAGGCCAGCTGTCGTCCACCCCGCAGATCGCCAACAGCGGTGTCGCCACGGTCAGCGCCGGCACCGCCACCGGCAGCGGCACGACCACGCTCGAAGTCGATGCGCTGGCCCAGGGGCAGACAATCGCCAGCCCGACAGTGTCATCAGGCGCCACCGATGTCGGATCGGGCAGCCTGACGATCACCTTGGGCACGATCGCAGGATCGACATTCACGCCCGGCAGCCAAAATCCGATCAACGTGACCATCGCGCAGGGATCGACGCTGGCCCAGATGGCCAGCGCGATCAACAGCGCAGGCGCGGGGGTTTCGGCCTATGTCGCCACCAATTCCGATGGCCAGCGGCTGGTCATCACCGGCCCGCAGGGCGCGGCCAACGCCTTTACCGTCAGCGCCAGCGAGAACGCGTCGGACCCCGGGCTGTCACAATTTGCGTGGAGCCCGGCCGCGTCGGGATCGCCATCCGGCAGCGGCGCAACTTTGGCCGCGTCGGCCACGGACGCCAGCTATATCCTGGATGGGGTGCAGCGCACGTCTGCGTCGAATGCGATCACCGATGCAGCGCCGGGCATTTCGCTGAACCTGACCGGGACCAACCGCGGCAACCCGACCACGATCAGCTTTACCGATCCGACCAGCGCGATCACCACCGGCATGAACGATCTGGTGTCGGCGCTGAACACGATCGTGAACCAGCTCAACACCGACAGCGCGGCAGGCGCCGCGCTCAACAACAACGCCGGCGCACGCGCGCTCCAGCAATCGCTGTCGAGCCTGAGTTCGACCGTGGTGATGCCCGATGCCACCACCGGACAGCCGGCAACGCTGGCCGATCTGGGGCTGACCACCAACAAGGACGGCACCTTCACGCTCGACACCAGCGTGCTCGACAAGGCGCTGCAGGCCAATTCTTCGGCGGTGGCCGCAATGTTCACCACCGGGGCGAATGGCGTCTATGCGACGGTGTTCAACCTGTCGCAGGCCGTCAACGACCCGACCAACGGCAATTCGCTGGCCGGGTCGGTCAAGGACATGCAAAGCCAGCAAAGCACCATCACGACGCAGCTGAGCACGATATCGACCCAACAGACCACGCTGCGCACCCAGCTGGTCAGCCAGTATTCCGCGCTTAACTCCACGGTGACTGCGTATAAATCGACCCAGTCGTTCCTGACCCAGCAGGTGGCGCTGTGGACCAATTCCTCCAGTTCGTCAGGCTGATCCGATGCTGCTAAACCGTGACCCTTCGGAAGCCTATCGCCGGGTCGATTTCGACGCCCGCGTCAAAGGTGCGGATTCGCGCCAGCTGGTCGACCTGTGCCTGGAACAGGTGGCCGGATCGCTGGGCCGTGCGATCCACGCTGCGGGTACCGGCGACAATGGCGCCAAAAGCAACGCGCTGACCCGCGCGGTGGCCGCACTGACCGCGCTGCAGATCGGTGTTGATGGCAACGTTCCCACAGGGCAGGCCTTGCTCCAACTGTATCAGTCGGCGCGCACCACCATCCTGGACAGCGTGCTGACGTTCGATGCGGCAAAACTGGGCCAGATCCGTCAGGATTTCATCGAGATTCGTCAGGCCATGCTGGGCGCCGTTCCGGCCTGATCGGCCGGCAGGTGCGTTGCGCACAACACATCGCCCGCCACAGCTCCATGGCTGCTGCGGGCGACGTATTTTCACAAAAAGCAACCCGCCGGTTGCCGTCAGCCGATTGAACATCCGCCCAGGATCACCGCGCCAAGTTCCGACAGCGGCACTTCGCGGCTGGCCGCATCGAGCGCTATCACCGCTTCGGGGGCTTCGCTGACCAGCGCGGTCTTGCGATCCTGGACAAAGGTTTCGCTGCCGCCATCGCGCAACATCTTCATCCCGTGCGCGCCATCGCTGCCCATGCCGGTCAGGACCGCACCGATCGCGGGGATCGCACCGCGCGCGATCGATCCGAACAGCAGGTTGGCCGAAGGCCGCGCGCCGTCAACTGGATCACGCTCCATCAGGCGCAACCGCGGAGGCGAACCCGGTTCAACCACGACATGGCGCGCCGGATCGGCGGCGATGGTGATTGTGCCGGGGGTCAGCGTTGCGCCGTCGCTGGCGGCGCGGACATGGCATTTCAGCATTTCGTCCAGCCGGCGGACAAAGGTTTCCACCACCATCGGTTCGGCCTGAAGGCACACCAGCGTCGGCGGACAGTTGCCCGGAAACTGCGCCAGGATGGTGGTCAGTGCGTCAATCCCGCCCATCGAGGCGCTGATCGCGGCGATATGACCGTTCCACTGGAACTGGGCATCGCTGGCCTTGTGTTCGACGCGGGGTTTGCGGTCGCGCACATTGGAATTGGCCGCGGCCAGCACGATCTTGCCCAGCTTGCCCACCGATTTCGAAAACTGTTCGGGCGTTGCCTTCAGCGGTTTGGGAAAGCATTCGACCGCGCCCAGTTCAATGGCGCGCAGCGAAGTTTCGGTGCCGGCCTGGGTCAGCGATGACAGCATGACCACCGGCATGGGATTGTTCCCCATGATTTCCTCAAGGAATTCGATCCCGCTCATCCCCGGCATTTCAACATCGAGGGTGATCACATTGGGTTTGAGTTCGGCAATCTGTTCGCGCGCGTCATCGGCGCTGCGCGCGGTTCCGACCACCGTGACGTTTTTGGCCTGGTCCAGAATGTCTGAAAACAGGGCTCGCATCGCTGCCGAATCATCGACAACCAGAACGCGTGCTTCGTGCATGGGGCTCGTTATCCCTGGTTTGAGCGCGCCGCGCATGCCGCAGCGCCTTCCTGCACAAAGCGTTAACCGCCAAGCCGCCAGCAAATCCTGAGGCCCGAGGTAGGTATCTCACCCTAAGCGTGCCGCAAGCCGACCTTTGCGGGTTGCGGGCTAAGCCGTGGTGTCGGGCAGGCATTCTTCGCCGCATCCCGGCCAAGTCCAAAAGGGAACCTTCGTTGTCCATGGAACCGATCAGCCTGCCATCCCGATGCGACCGGGCCGCTGCGGAGGCGTTGTTGCCGGAAATGATTGCCGCGCTGGGTTCGGGTCCGCTGGCCATCGATGCGCGCGCCTGCACCCAGATCGGCCAGGCCATGCTGCAGATCCTGATCGCATCACGCCGCACGGGTGAAGGCGCGGTCATCGATGCATCGCCGCACTTGCGCGACACGGCGCGCAGGCTGGGGCTTGAGGCCGAACTGTTCGACGATGTGCCGGTGCTTTCGAAGGGGAGTGCAGTGGCATGAATGCCGATGAAATCCAGGCAATCTTCTTTGCCGAATGCGAAGAATCACTCGCCGCGGCCGAACAGGGCCTGGCCGCGTGCAAGGCCGGCACGCATGACCACGACACGATCAACGCGGTGTTTCGCGGGGTCCATTCGATCAAGGGCGGCGCGGGCGCGTTTGGCTATATCGCGTTGCAGGGCTTTACCCATACGTTCGAAACGCTGCTGTCCGACGTGCGCGATGGCACCGTGGCGATCACCGATGGGCTGATCGACCTGATGCTGGGCGCGCTCGACACGCTGAGCGATCATGTCGCGGCCGCGCGCGGACTGGGCGAAACCCCCGACGATGGTGCGCTGCAGGCCGAATTGACGGCCGCGATGGCTGCCAACGCCGGCGTCGCACCGATGCCGGCGCCCGCACCTGTCGTTACAGCGGCGGTCGCGCCCGCGTTTGACGATGATGACGGCGAACCGCTGAGCGATTTCGACTTTTCCGCGATGCTTGACGACATTGCCGGTGCCCTCGATGCCGCTGGTGCGGACAGCACATCGGGCGATGCCCCCGTCGATGCGGCCTGGGCCGTCAAAGTGCGCCCCCATGCCGGCGCGATGCGCAACGGCAGCGAACCGCTGCTGATGCTGCGCGAAATTCTCGACCTGGGCGGCCAGTGCGTCGATTGCGATGTCAGCCAGATCCCTTCACTCGACACGATTGATCCGGGTACCGGGTATCTTGGCTGGACGTTTGCGCTGCCGTCAGGCGTGGCGCAGGCAGCGGTCACCGACATTTTCGATTTTGTCGGCGACGGGTGCAGCCTGGTGTTCGGCGATGCCACGCCGATGCCGCCGGTGCGCCCGCAGGCAACCTCGATCAAGGCGGCGTCCCCCCCCGCGACACCGCTTGCCACACTGCCATCCAGCGCGGCCGTTGCCGGGGCCGAGCCGCCGATTGCGCCGGTGCCGGCCCCCACCAGTGGCGTAGCCACACCACCCGCACCGCCCGCGATGGGCCAGTCGATCCGTATCGAACTGGGCAAGCTGGACAAGCTGATCGATGCGGTGGGCGAACTGGTCATCGCCCAGGCGATGATGGCCCAGCGACTGGCCGGCGATGGCCTGGCCGTGACCGAAGAGCTGACCATGCTCGAAGGCCTGACCCGCGATATTCAGGAATCGGCCATGGCGATCCGCGCCCAGCCGATCGGTTCGGTGTTCAGCCGGGTGCCGCGCATCCTGCGTGAATTGACCAGCAGCACGGGCAAGCACGTCCGGCTCGAGGTTTCGGGCGAAAGCACCGAGCTGGACAAGACCGTGATCGAAAGGCTGGGCGAGCCGCTGACCCACCTGATCCGCAATGCTGTCGATCATGGCATCGAACCGGCCGAGGCGCGGCTGGCCGCGGGCAAATCACCCGAAGGCACACTGACCCTGTCGGCAGAACACCGTTCGGGCCGCATCCTGATTCGCATCGGCGACGATGGAAAAGGCATCGATCGCGATCGGGTCCTGGCCAAGGCGGTGGAAAAAGGGCTGGTGGCCCCCGATGCGCAACTGTCGCGCGAAGAGATCGATCAGCTGATCTTTGCGCCCGGTTTTTCGACCGCACAGACGATTACCAATGTCTCCGGACGCGGCGTCGGCATGGACGTGGTGCGCCAGAACGTAAAGGACCTGGGCGGGCGCATCACGATCGAATCCGAACCGGGCAAAGGCACCACGTTCACACTGACCCTGCCGCTGACACTGGCGATCTCGGACGGGATGGTGGTCAATGTCGGCGATCAGACGCTGGTCGTGCCCCTGGCCAACGTGGTTGAAAGCCTGCGTCCGGAACCCGGCGAGGTCAAAGGCCTGGGCGCAAACCGCGCGATGATCAATGTGCGCGGCCGGTTCATTCCGGTGCTGCCGCTGCACATCGCAGTGGGCGCCGCGGGCGCGGTCGAAGCCGCCGAACACGGCGTGCTGATCGTGGTCGAAACCGAAGGCGCCGGCCGTGCCGCACTGCTGGTCGATGCGATCTGCGATCAGCGCCAGGTGGTGATCAAAAGCCTCGACACGCATTATCGCTCGGTCGAGGGGGTTGCGGGTGCAACCATCCTGGGCGACGGGCGCGTGGCGCTGATCGTCGATGTCGACGGGCTGGTCGCCCACAGCCTGGCCGATATCGGCCTGAGCGAGGCGGCATGAACCTGTCTGCCGCCTTTTCCGATGCCCTGCCGGGGATCAGTCCCGACATCTATGGCGCCGACGATTTTCGCGCGATCAGCGAAATCGCCTATCGCGAAGCCGGGATTGTGCTGCCGCAGGGCAAGGCGATGCTGGTCTATTCGCGTATCGCCCCGCTGGTGCGCGATGGCGGGTGCGCCACATTCGGTGCCTATGTCATGCGCATCCGCGAAGATGCGGCAGAGCGTCAGAAGGCGATCTGCGCGCTGACCACCAACCACACGTTCTTTTACCGCGAATCGCATCATTTCGAACACTTCCGCGACACCGTGCGCCCGCACCTGCTGCAACGGCTGGACCGGGGCGGAAAAGTGCGGATGTGGTCGGCCGGCTGTTCCAGCGGCGAGGAAACCTGGTCGCTGGGCATGACATTGCTCGGTCCCGATCGTCAGGCGGGGCTTGCGCTGGCAAAACGCGACATCCGCATTCTGGCCAGCGATATTGCCACCCACGCGCTGACCAAGGCGATGGCCGCCCGTTATCGCGCCGACGATCTCAAGCCCGTGCCCGAAGCCTTGCGCACGGCATGGACCACCCCGTGCGGCGACGAGGCCGAGATTGCCGCAGAATTGCGCGCAATGGCACGTTTCCGGACGCTCAATCTGCTGGGCGATTGGCCGATGCAGGGCCGGTTTGACGTAATTTTTTGCCGCAACGTCATGATATATTTTGATAATCCCACAAAAGAACGACTTGTGGCGCGCTTTGCCGAAATGCTCGAACCCGATGGCACATTGTATGTCGGACACAGCGAACGCGTCACCGGACCCGCGCTTGATCACCTCATGCCGATGGGGCCCACCGTCTATCGCCGGAGAACTGCCGCATGAGCGCTGCCCAACCCGCCATACGCGTGGTCATTGTCGAGGATTCTCCGACGATGCGCGCCATTCTCAAAACCCGGCTGGAACGCGATGGCGATATCGTCGTGGTCGGTGCCGCAGCCGATGCGGCCCAGGGCCGCATGATGATCCGCGAACTCGATCCCGACGTGGTCACACTCGATGTTGAAATGCCGGGCATGAACGGGCTCGATTTTCTCGAAAAGATCATGGCTTTGCGGCCAACCCCGGTGATCGTGGTGTCGGGCTCAACGCAAAAGGGTACCGAAACGACCGCGCGCGCGCTCGCGCTGGGTGCGGTCAATTGCTATGCCAAAACCGGACATTCGGGCGGCCTGCCGTTCGACGATGGCGGGATGCTGGCCGGCCTGATCCGCGAAGCATCGCGCGTGCGCTTTGGCGAGCGGGGCCCTGCACCGCAACGCGTGGCCAGCGATCTGCGCACATCGCTGAAAGAGCGGCCGCGCCTGATTGCGGTCGGATCGTCCACCGGCGGGGTCGAGGCGTTGCAAATTCTGCTGGGTGGATTTCCGGCGGATTGTCCGCCCACGCTGATTGTGCAGCATATCGCCATGCGGTTTGCCCCCGCGGTGGCCCGCACGCTCGATCAGAATTGCCCGCCGCGTATCCAGCTGGCCGAACCCGACCTGCCGCTGCGCGATGGCCATGTCTATCTGGCGCCGGGCGATGACCGTCACCTGAGCGTCGGCGGCAGCGCTTTGTGCTGTCGACTGCGCCAGGGCGAACGGGTGTCGGGCCATGTGCCATCGGTGGATGTGCTGTTTCAATCGGTGGCCAAGTCGGTGGGGGCCAACGCCATCGGGATCCTGTTGACCGGCATGGGCAGCGATGGCGCGCAAGGGCTGCTCGCCATGGCCCAGGCCGGCGCGCACACGATCGCGCAGGACGAGGCAACTTCGATCGTGTTCGGCATGCCCCGTGCGGCGATCTCGCTCGGCGCGGCCGGAGTGGTCGCCCCGATCGGGCAGATCGCCCGCCATGCCTTCAGCAAGGCGGCCTGAGCGATGTTCGAACAAAGAATCCAGCCTGCCGGCACCCTTGTACCCGAACGCATCACGGTCATGCAGGGCCAGGCCATGGTCAGCGGCGAACCCGGCGCCGAAATGTCGACCGTGCTGGGCAGTTGCGTCGCGCTGTGCCTGTTCGACCCCGATGCGCGACTGGGCGGCATGAACCATTTTTTGCTGGCCGAACCGCCCGCCATGGCCAGCGGTGCCTCGGTCGACGAATTCTATGGCACATATCTGATGGAACTGCTGGTCAACCAGATGCTGGGCAGGGGCGCGCGCAAAAGCCGCCTGAAGGCGCACCTGTACGGCGGGGCCAACGTCAATCGCAACATGATGCGCATCGGCTCGGCCAACGCCGATTTTGCCCGCAGCTTTGTCCAGCGCGAAGGGATCGAGTTGGTCCGTGCGGATCTGGGGGGGAACAGCGCACGACGCGTCGATTTCCGGCCCGCGTCGGGCCAGGTGCGGTGCCGCACTGTAGAAGACCGCTTTGCCCCGCCCGTCCAGCCCTCCACCCGTCCAGCAAAGGCCACCGGCGATGTCGAACTTTTCTGAAACCCAACCCGCCCCGAATCTGACCCCAACCAGCGAGCCAGCCTGCATGAACACCACCACCCGCATTCTTACAGTTGACGACAGCCCGTCGATGCGGGCGCTGCTCAACCACGCGCTCACCACCCAGGGGTTTGACGTTGCCCAGGCCGAAGACGGTCTGGCCGCACTTGACTGGCTGGCGTTGAACGAGGTCGATGTCGTGATTACCGACATCAACATGCCGCGGCTTGACGGGTTTGGCCTGATCGAGCGGCTGCGCGAAGGCAGCCGCCATCGCGATCGCCCGATCCTGGTGCTGACCACGGAAAGCAGCGAAGAGAAAAAGGCGCGCGCGCGCGCCGCCGGCGCCACCGGATGGATCGTAAAGCCGTTCGACCCCGCAAAGCTCGTCGCCGCCGTGCGCCGCATCGCGCATTGATCATCCTGCACCCTGGAGAATGGTGATGCCCCGTGAACTCATCACGTTTGAAGTCGAAGGACAGGTGTTCGGGCTCGACATCATGTCGATCCGCGAAATCCGTGCGTGGAGCCCCACGACGCGCCTGCCGCGCGTGCCGCATTATGTCGCGGGCGTGGTCAATCTGCGCGGAACCGTGCTGCCGGTGGTCGACCTGGCTGCCCGGCTGGGCTGGCGCGCCACCGAGCCGACCCCGCGGCATGCGATCATCGTCACCCAACTGGGCGCCCAGGTCGGCGGATGGATCGTCGATTCGGTCAGCGACATCGTGACAGTGCCCGACAACACCCTGCAACCACCTCCGCCAAGCGCGGGGCACGACACGGTCGTGCCGTTCCTCGACGGGCTGGCCGCGATCGATGATCACATGGTCATGGTGCTCAATCTATCCGCGCTGAGCGACGGTGCACAGGTTGCAGAAGCCGCCTGACGCACCCGCGCCCAGGTCCAGGAGAAACACGCATGGCCAATGTCGCCACCCATCGCCAGATCGCGGTGGTGCTGGAAGAACTGTCACAGGAGGTCGAAGCACTGGGCGGAGCCCTGTGCGTCGATATGGACATCGTCATGCGCCATATCGACACCTTGCAGGCCATTGATCTGATTGCCCAGAAGCAGCGGTCGCTGGCATCGCTGCTGGTCGCCGATTGCCCCGAGGCGAGCATCGAGGACATCGCCATAGACACGTTGCGCGAACGGATGCGTCTGCTGCGTTGAAGCCGCGCGCGCGCCGGCCAGGACCGTCCCGCCCACCCCGGCGATGCCGGCAATGCGGAAAGACCCTGAAGTCTGATCGTTTTGCTTGGCTTTGCGGGGCTGGCCATTATGGCATGTGACGATGTGGTACCTTTACCAATTCCCGATCTGCCCCTTCAGCCGCAAAATCCGCCTGCTGCTCAGCGAAAAGGGCGTCGGCTACGAACTCGTCCGTGAAAACCCGTGGGAACACCGCGAGGAATTCCAGATGCTCAACCCGGCGTTGCGCACCCCGGTGCTGACCAATCCCGAACGCGGGCTGGTGCTGGTCGACAGCCGTGCGATCGCCGAGTATTTCGAAGAAACCGTCGACAAGGCACCCATGATCAACGGCAGCGCGGCAAACCGCGCCGAAATCCGCCGCCTGGTCGCGCTGTTCGACGAAAATTTCTTTGCCGGTGTGACCGGCCCGATGCTCGATGAACGCATGAAAAAGCGGCTGATCACGCGCCAGCCGCCCGATGCGCGCGCGCTGCGCCAGACCATCCGCCTGGCCAACGACTATCTCGATTATGTCGATTTCCTGATCGACAACCGCCCCTGGCTGGCGGGAGCGACGATGAGCCTGGCCGATCTGGCCGCCGCGGCGCAGATCTCGGTGGCCGATTACCTGGGGGGGATCGACTGGTCACAGCACGAACAGGCCCGCGGCTGGTATTCGGCGCTGAAAAGCCGCCCCAGCTTTCGCCCGCTGCTGACCGAACGCATGGACGTGATCAAGCCACCCGAACACTATGGCGACGTCAACGCCTAGCCGTTCGGGGCCCCGCCTGCCGAACCGCCTGCTTACGCCACCTTTGCGCCAAACCGGCCGTGCTTGCGGAATGTCACCAGCCAGCGGTTCAAAAACAGATCGAGCGGGCGCGGATTGACACCGAGCGCGCGGATACCGGGCAGCGTATCGGACGCAACATTGCCCTGGCGCAACAGCGCCAGCTGATCGCGGCTGATCGGGGTCAGTGGCATTGCGGCAATCAGCGATGCCAGGCGTTCGGGCAGGGGCACGATGATCGGTGAACGCTGCGTCGCGCGGGCGATCCGGCGATTGAGGTCCATCACGCTCAAGGCTTCGGGGCCGCCCAGTTCATAGATCAGCCCTGCATGGGGCACAGGGTTGGCCAGCACGTTGCCCACCGCCCGGGCCGCATCGTCGACATCAAGCGGCTGCAACAGCGCCGTGGGCGCAAACACGGGCAGGATCGGCAGCGCGGTGAACCCGGCAAACAGGTTCAGGAAATTGTCGTCAACCCCGAACAGCACCGAAGGGCGCAGCACCACCGCCTCGGGCCATGCGGCCAGCACGGCCGTCTCGCCTTCGGCCTTGGTGCGGGCATAGCCCACAGGCGATGCCGCATCGGCACCGATCGCGGAAATGTGCACAAAGCTGGTGGCCCCGCGCGCGCGCGCAATCGCGGCGATCTGCCCCGCACCCCTGCCCTGCACCGCATCCAGATTGCCGGCAAATGCGCCGACCAGATTGACCACCGCATCCACCCCGGTCAGTGCAACCTCGAGCGTGTGCGGCTTGGTCACATCGACGGCAACCATCTGGACCTGACCCAGGCCCGCCAGCGGTTTGACCTTGAACGCCTTTTCCGGATGGCGGCTGGCAATGCGCAGCCGCGCGCCGCGATCAAGCAGTTCCTGCGCCAGGTGGCGGCCGAAAAACCCGGTCCCGCCGACCAGCGCCACAAGCTTTCCGTCCAGATCGCGCACTTTGCCGATGGTCATGCCCAGTCCTTGCCAAAAATCATCCGCGATTCGCCGGACCACACCGGCCCGGACCGCACTGTCAGGCGGCCCAATGGCACACCGGCCCCCATCGATTCAATCACCAACCACACCGCCAGGCGGCGGATTCGCAATCTTTGACGCAAACCCTTGTTGACAGCCCCGCACACACCCCTTATCGGCGCCCTCCTACCCGGCGGAAGGCCCACAGCCCAACGCCCCGTGCCCAGATGGCGGAATTGGTAGACGCACCAGCTTCAGGTGCTGGCGCTCGCAAGGGCGTGGAGGTTCGAGTCCTCTTCTGGGCACCAGTCTTTCCCAAGACATTGAAAATATTGTAAAATTACCCCTAAAGGGTCCCATAAATCGCGTCTGCTACACCGGACTGCTACGGGATTCGGCCTCCAAAAGCCTTGGAAATCCTGAGAAAACCGCCAAAAACGGTGTCAGAAACTGCTACGGTAAACTGCTACGGAAAATGCCCTGTGGCATGTTTCTCAGGGGTGGACAGTTCTATTACCGTAAGACGGTGCCTCAGGATGTTTTCAGGCTGATTGGTAAGGCTGAAATCTGGCGATCATTGCGGACTGATAGTTTTCAGATTGCTGCCCACCGTTTGCCCATGGTCATGGCTAACATTGAATCTCAGATTGAGAATGTAAGGCTAAAGGCTGGCTTTCAGTGTGATCACTATCTTCTCAAGGGGTTGAATAATTTAGATATTATTGAGAGTGAGAAGAGTAGTGAATCATTGTCACTGGTAAGTCAGCGTAGGGATGATCAGCCTGCTTCACCGTCCTTGACGCTTGGAGAGGCTTACCAACGCTATATGGATGATCCTACACACACCTGGAGCGTCAGGACGCGTGAGGCGTAACCATCACCGTCCAAGACGGCCGTCCATCGCACGCGATCGGCCAAGTCCTCCCGCCCCATTTTGCGCAGAATTCCACATTCATGCGCCAGTATCAGTTCCTCTCCGGCCTTACCCAAGGCACGGTTACGAGCATCGCGTTCGGCCACATCATACTTGCGGCTCATTGCTACCATGAAATCAGGATCAACCGGCGGAGGTTCGTTTCGTTGTCCGGGCGCAGGGCCTATCCGCCATGATCTCGGCCAGCGTCACGGCAACGTTCTCCCAGACACCGGCTTCACTCCATCGCCGGAACCGACGGTAGATGGTGTTCCAACTGCCATATTTGGGCGGCACGTCGCGCCACGGAGCGCCGCAGCGGAGCCGCCACAGAATTCCGTTGATGATCGAGCGATTCTGCTCGGGCGGCCTGCCTCGGCCACGGTTCTCAGGCTGAATGGGCAACAAGCCCTTCAGAACGCGCCATTCCGCTTCGGTGAGATCGCCCCTGCTCAAGCCTGCCTCCAAAAAGCAGCCTTGAATCAATCCTCTCGCGCCTCGTCAATCGTTCTCAGCGTAAGGC
>NZ_AUBA01000015.1 GCF_000429005.1 Novosphingobium acidiphilum DSM 19966
TCACGTTGGCAAGGTCAACTCCCGTGCCATCCGCCTTTACCCGCGGCTTCACGTTGTAATCGATCACCCGCTTTACCGTCACCAGCGCTTTCATGTCCGTATCCTCAACATTCGACCACATTGACCGCAAGGCCACCTTGCGACGTTTCCTTGTACTTGTCGCGCATGTCGTGCCCGGTCTGGCGCATCGTTTCTATGACTTTGTCCAGGCTGACCATATGCGTGCCATCGCCCAGCATCGCCAGGCGCGAGGCATCGATCGCCTTGACCGAACCCATCGCATTGCGTTCGATACAGGGGATCTGCACCAGGCCACCGACCGGATCGCAGGTCAGCCCCAGATTGTGTTCCATCGCGATTTCGGCGGCGTTTTCGACCTGACCGTTGTTGCCGCCCAGCGCTGCGGTCAGACCGGCGGCGGCCATCGAACAGGCCACACCCACTTCACCCTGGCAGCCGACTTCGGCCCCCGACAACGACGCATTGCGTTTGTACAGCGCGCCGATCGCAGCGGCAGTGAGCAGAAAGGTGCGCGTGCCTTCGCGCGTGCCGCGATAGCAGCGTTCGTAATAGCGCAGCACCGAGGGGATGATCCCCGCCGCGCCATTGGTGGGCGCGGTGACCACTTTGCCACCGGCGGCGTTTTCTTCATTGACCGCCATCGCCCACAGGTTGATCCAGTCGAGCACCGCCAGCGGATCGCCCAGCGTGGTCTGCTGCCGCGCCGCAAGTTCGCGCGTCAGCACGGCCGCGCGGCGCTGCACTTTCAGCCCGCCCGGCAAAACGCCCTCGTTGCGACAACCGCGATCGATGCATTGGGCCATCGTATCGGCAATCAGGTCGATCCCGGCGAGCACTTCGTCCAGCGGACGGCGCGCGCATTCGTTGGCCAGCATGATATCGGCAAAGCTGATCGACTGACGCTCGCCGATTTCAAGCAGTTCGGCGGCCGAGACAAAATCGTGCGGGATCGGGGCGTCGCTGTCGCCTTCGCGCATATTGCCGCAGGCTTCATCCTCGTCGAGCACAAAGCCGCCCCCGACCGAATAATAATGCCGCTGATCGAGCACCGTGCCCGCAGCGTCGCGCGCGGTGATCATCATGGCATTGCTGTGAAACGGCTTGCGTTCGCGCATCCAGAAATGGATGTCGCGCGCAGGTACAAACCCGATCATGCGTTCGCCCATCAGCGGCAATTGACCGCTGGCGTGAACCTCGGCAACAATCGCCGGCACCCGGTCGGCGTCGACCGTGGCGGGAATTTCCCCGGCCAGCCCCAGGATGACGGCGCTGTCGGTGGCATGTCCTTTGCCGGTCAGCGCCAGCGAACCGTACAGCCCGACTTCGACGTGCGCGACGCTGGCCAGCAGGCCGCGCTGGCGCAAGTGTTCACCAAACCGTCGCGCCGCCACCATCGGACCGACCGTATGCGAACTCGATGGCCCGATGCCAATTTTGAACAAGTCGAAAAAGCCCGCGATCATCGTACAAAAACCTCAGGCGCGTTCGGGAATGGCGGCGATCAGCGGCGTGTGGCCCCAATGATCGAGCGCACGGATCAGATCAGGGCCCGACAGCCCGATCGTGGCGGTGTTGCGCAGCGGGTGGACATGCACGGCCGCCGCATCGGCCAGCCGTTCGTCCAGCACCACGCGCACTGTGCCCGCGGTGTCGTTGATCGCGGCCAGCGGGGTAACCGAACCGGGGGTAACCCCCAGCAAACCCTGCATATCCTCGGCCTTGCCAAAGCTGAGCTTTTTCGCACCGATCACCGGCGCCAGCGCCTTGAGATCAACGCGCAGCGCGTGATCGACCGTGACCAGGAAAAATGCCCCGCCGCTGTCCTTCAGGAACAGGTTCTTGGTATGCGCGCCGGGCAGCGCGGCGTGGATCGCCTCGCTTTCCTCAACCGTGAACACAGCTTCGTGTTCCAGTGCGGTGTGCGCGATGCCAAGCGCTGCCAGATCGGCATACAGCCGCGCCTCGGTCATTTGAACACCACGGTGCGCGCGCCGTTCAGCATCACGCGGTGTTCGCAATGCGCCTTGACTGCACGCGTCAGCACGCGGCTTTCGGTTTCCTGGCCTTGCGCGATCAGGTCATCGATCGTGTCTGCATGATCGACCATCGACACGTCCTGCGCGATGATCGGGCCTTCGTCCAGATCGGCGGTGACATAGTGCCCGGTGGCGCCAACCAGCTTTACCCCGCGTTCCCACGCGCGGTGATAGGGCTTTGCCCCCTTGAATGCCGGCAGCGAAGAATGGTGGATATTGATCACGCGCCCTTCCAGCTTGCGACAGGTCGCATCCGACAGCACCTGCATATAGCGGGCCAGAATGATCAGGTCGACGCGTTGTTCATCGATCAGCGCCATCAGCCGCGCTTCCTGTTCGGCCTTGGTTTCGGGCGTGATCGGCAGATGGTGAAAGGCGATGCCTTCGTGTTCGACGCGGCGTTGCCAGGTGGTGTGGTTCGATACCACGCTGGTCACCTCCATCGGCAGATAACCGGTGGCGGTGCGATACAGCAGATCGTTCAGGCAATGGCCGCCCTTGCTGACCATGACCAGCGCGCGCAGTTTTACCCGCACGTCATGCACCTGCCATTCCAGCGCATAAGCCGACGCCACCGACAGGAAGGCCACGCTGAATTTTTCGCGGCTCAGCCCCTCGGGGGCCTTGAACGCCACGCGCATGAAAAAGCGCCCGGTGTGGGCATCGCCGAACTGGGCGTTGTGGATGATATTGCAATCCTGCGCCGCGATCGATCCGGCAATCGCGGCGACCAGCCCCTTGCGATCCTGGCAGGTGACCAGCAGCACGAAGTCGGGCCGCAGCAGATCTGCCGCATGGGATGCTGTAATCTCGGTCATAATCGGTGTGCCTCTCCCGGCAAAGCCTGCCCCATGGTGCGCGGCCTGTCTAAAGCGCCACCCGGCGCGCGGGAATTCCCTTGGCATGGGATAAGAATGAATGATACAAAGCTTAAGGTGACATGATTTGGGGGGCCTCGATGCTGCGTCTGCCGGCGGAATTCGATCTTCACGCGTTGGAAGTGTTTGTCGTCACGGTCGAGCTTGGCGGGATGACGGCCAGCGCTACGCAATTGCGGATCACCCAGTCGGCCGTATCGCAGACCATCACCCGGCTTGAGGCGGGCCTGGGCACGCCGCTGTTCGACCGTTCGCTGCGCCCGCTGGGGCTGACCCCCGCGGGACGCGCGCTGTACGAACGCGCGCGCAAGCTGCTGACCACGGCGCGCACGGTGATCGACGAAGTGCGCGAAGGCGCGCACCTGCCGGTCGACCAGATCACGCTGGCAATGTCGGAAACCTTTGCCACGCTGCTGACCGCGCCGGTCCTGAGCCGGTTCGGCATGCGGGTGGGGCGGTGGCGCATCCGGTCGGGCATATCGCTGGTGCAGCAACAGGATTTCCTCGCGCGGCGCGTCGACATGCTGGTGACCGGCAGCAACACGCTGGAAAAACATCCCGGCACCGAACACCACGATGTGATGGACGATCCTTTCGTGCTGATTTTTCCGCGCGACTATACCGGCACCGCCGATCCGTCGGAAGCGGCAGAGCGCCTGCCCTTCATCCGCTATTCGCTCGATCACGGCATGGGTCAACGGATCGAAAGCCAGCTGACCCGGATGAAGCTGCGCCTGCCCAATGTGATCGAAGTGGATATCATCCACCAGCAATTGACCTCGGTCGCGCTGGGCATCGGGTGGAGCATCACCAGCGCGCTGTGCCTGGCCGCGATGCCCACGCTGGTTGACCAGTTGCGCATCGAACCCCTGCCCCGCGGGCGCTTTTCCCGCCGCGTGCAGGTGGTCGGGCGCAGCGGCGAACTGGGCAATCTGGCGCTGCAAACCGCGCAGATGGCGCGCGACGTGCTGATGGTCGACACGATGACGCCGCTGTTGCAGCAGTTGCCGTGGATCGAGGACCTGATGAAGTAGCACCAGGACCCACGCCGCCTAGACCGGTTCGCCGGCCGCCCTTGCCCGACCCGGCGCGCCGGCGGCGTCACGCTCGGCCCGCCGCCACAACATCACCAGCAGCACCACGATCAGCGGCGCCAGGCCGTTGACCGACAGGATCGCCAGGCCCAGATTGCCGTGGGTGCGATCGGCCACCATCCCCACCCAATAGGGGCCGATGCCCAGGCCCAGGATGGTCATCAGCAGGATGTACAACGCCGCCGTCTGACCGCGCATCCGCGGCAGCACCTGTTCGTACAGCACCGCATAAAGCGGGGGCAGCCACATTGTCAGGATGATGCTGTACAGCGTGAACCGCAGATAGAACGTCGTCGGATCGGGCGAAGTATAGACCGCAATGCCGACCAGCGGCGACAGCCCCAGCGCGACCAGCACAAACCCGACGCGCCCCCCCGCCCCGGCGCGCGCGGCCAGCATGTCGGACAAGGGCCCCGACAGCATCGGCCCGATCATGCCGATTGCCGCCGACAACAGCCCGAATTTCACCCCGACATCGCCTGCGCTCAGGTGCCAGGTTTTCATCAGGAATGCCGGCGTAAAGCCCATGATGCCGTAATTGATGGTGGTCTGCAGCGATCCGACAATCAGGCACAGCCACAGCGCGGGCGATCGCGTGATCACCGCATGTGTCGGCCGGTCGGCCAGCCGCAGCGATTGCAGGAAATTGACCACAACATAGGCGCCGATACCCACAATCGTCCATTGCAGCGCATGCGGATCGATCGTCAGCCCGATCAGATGCAACCGCGGGCGCGGTGACAGCGCGGCACACGCGCGCGCCAGCCCGGTCATCACCACCACGATCGCCACCAGCGCCCCGGCATTGCGCACGATTGCACCCCACCCCGCCCCGGCCTTTGCCAAAGTCCACCACACCCCCAGGGGCAGGACAGCGATCAACACATCCAGCGCCGCGCGAAACGGCGCCGGATCAGCCGTGCTGACCACGCCATCGCTCAAGCCCCGCACCGGTTCGCGCATCATCGCCAGCGCAATCGCCAGCGGCACGCCGGGCAATGCCGCCAGCACAAACGCGAATTGCCAGCCTTTCAGCCCCAGCGGCGCAGCGTGCCCGGCGGCAAACGCATGGTCCCACCAATCGGCCGCAACCCCGCCCAGCACCGACGACAGCCCCAGCCCTGCCGCCAGCAGCGCCGCCATGACCCCCAGCGCCAGTCCGCGGCGATCCTTGGGAAAATAGTCGAACACCAGACTGGTGCCGGCCGGCTGCCCCGCCGCTTCGCCGATCCCCACACCGAGGCGCGACACCGCGAGCAGGGCAAAACCGCCGGCAAACCCAGCCAACCCGGTTGCCATCGACCACAGCGCGATGCAGATCGCCAGCAGCCACCCGCGTCGCCAGCCATCGGCCAGCCGCCCCAGTGGCAGCGAAAACACCGCGTAAAACAGCGCGAACACGGTGCCGTACAGCAGGCCCATTTCGGCATCGCCGATATGCAGGTCGGCCTTGATCCGCGGATTGAGGATCGCCAGGATATTGCGATCGAGCATCGACAGGCACTGCATCAGCGCGACCAGCGCCAGGCAGATCCAGGCGTCGCGCGACAGGCCGTGGCGCGGTGTCACAGCTTGAACCAATGTTCGGCATTGGTCTGGAAAAACTGTTTTTTCGCAGGCCCGTCGATATCCATCGCATCCATCGCGCGCACTTCGTCGGCGACATATTGATAAGGGTAATCCATCGCATAGAGCACGCGGTCGGTGCCCATCACCTGCTGGCAGAACCGCACCGCCGGCTCCCACGCCATGCCGCTGCACGTGACCAGCACGTTGGACCGGAAGTATTCGGCAATCGTCTTGTTGAGCGGCTTCATCCGCTCATACCGGTTTGACCGCACGCCTGCCTGGTGCATGTAATCCAGCCGGTACAGCCAATACGGCAGCGCCTCGCCCATATGCCCGACCATGATCTGCAATGTGGGATAACGGTCGAAAATGCCGATGGTGATCAGGCGCAGCAGATGCATGCCGGTTTCAACCCCAAAACCGAAGATCGCACCGTCAAGCCCCGCTTCAAGCATCGGCCCGATCATGCTGTCGGGCGGCGTGGCGGGATGGATGTACAGCGGCTGATCCAGTTCGACCAGCGCGCGAAAGATCGGATCAAAGAACCGATCGTCGAGATACCGTCCCTGCGTGTGGCTGTTGATCTGCACACCATTGAAGCCAAGCTCGGTCGCACCCCGGCGGATTTCCGACGCCGACCATGCGGGGTCTTGCGGGGCCACCGCGGTCAGCCCGACAAACCGGTCGGGATAGCGCGCGCAGGCGGCGGCGAGCTGGTCGTTGGCGGCGGACGCAATGCGCCGGGCCTCGGCCGGGTCAAGCATCGGCTGCACCCCGGGCGAAGTCAGCGCCAGGATCGCCTTGTCGATGCCGGTCGCATCCATGTCGGCAATCCGACGCTCGCCCAGATCGAGCAGCCGTTCCATGATCATGGTCGCGCGCTCCGAAGGCGATTGCGCGTAAAACCCCCATAGCGAGATCATCCCCTGATCGGCCTGGCCGTCGCGGATCATGCGCAGAAACACATCGACCTGTTCGCGCGTGGCAAACGCCTCTTCGGTGGCGATGCGCAAATAGCCCTGTGCGCCACCGGTTTTCAGATCATGCGTCATCGCGGTCATCCTTCATGAACGGTCCTGGTCACCAGACAGGCATGCAGGCCTTCGGGGCCGTCTTCGGCGCCGTGGCCCGACCATTTGACCCCGCCGAACGGCGCATCGGCGCCGGCAATCATCGCCGTGTTCAGCCCGATCATCCCTGCCTCAAGCTCTGCCGCCAGACGCCGCTGGCGCCGCGCATCCTCGGTCCAGGCGAATGCGGCCAGACCGTAGGGCAACCGGTTTGCCTCGGCGATCATCGCCGCCTCGTCGTGCATCGGGTTGACGATCGCGACCGGGCCGAACGGCTCTTCGTTCATGATCACGGCGCCCGTCGGCACTTCGGCCAGCACGGTGGGGGCAAAGAAATAGCCCCGATTGCCCACACGATGCCCCCCGGTCAGCACGCGCGCGCCCGCAGCCGTGGCATCGCCGATCAGGCGCTCCATCGCTTCGGGGCGGCGCGGATTGGCCATCGGGCCCATCTGCGTGTCGGGATCGAGCCCAGGCCCCACGCGAAACGCGCCCGCACGCTTGGCAAACCCTGTGGCAAAGCGTTCGAACACGCTGTCTTGCACCAGAAAACGCGTCGGGCTGACACAGACCTGGCCGGCATTGCGCAGCTTTTGCGCCACCACGGTGTCCAGCACACGATCAAGATCGGCATCGGCAAACACCAGCACCGGACCATGCCCGCCCAGTTCCATCGTGGTGCGCAGCATGTTGTCGGTGGCCAGCCGCGCCAGATGCTTGCCCACCACGGTGGACCCTGTGAACGACAGCTTGCGGATCACCGGCGATGCCAGCAGATGCCGACTGACTTCGTCGGGCACGCCGAACACCGCCTGCGCCACATCGCCGGGCAGCCCGGCATCGAGCAGCGCCTGCAACACCGCCAGGGCCGAAGCCGGGGTTTCCTCGGCCGATTTCAGGATGACCGAGCAGCCCGCTGCAATCGGCGCGCCCAGCTTGCGCCCCGGGTTGCCGATGGGGAAGTTCCACGGGGCAAAGGCCGCGACTGGGCCCACCGGCGCATGGGTCACCGTCGATCGCTGGCCCGCAGGTCGTACCAGTGCGCGGCCGTAAATGCGCTGACATTCGCCGGCATAAAACCGGAACAGATTGACCACCATCATCACTTCAAGCCGCGCTTCGGGCAGGGTCTTGCCCTGTTCGAGCACGGCGTTGCGCGCAATCATGTCCTGCCGTTCGAGCAACAGCCGCGCCGCGCCTTCGAGCACCGCGGCGCGTTCGGCCGCGGTTGACGTGCGCCAGCGCAAAAAGCCGCGCGCGGCTGCATCCAGCGCGCGATCGAGATCGGCCGGGTCGGCCAGCGGCAGGTGGCCGATCACCTCGCCATTGGCGGGATTGACCACGGCATGGGTGCGCCTGCCCCCGCCCGCAACCGCTTCACCGGCAATGATCATCGACAGCGCGGGGTAATCGTTCATGATCGTGCATGCTCCAAAGCTTCAAGACGTTCGATTTCCTGCCCATAGGGCCGGATCGCCAGCACCATCAACACCGTGGCGGCGGGCAGCAAGGTGCCCGCGCAGATCGCCAGGGTCAGCCACAGGCGATGCGGATCGCCCACGATGCGGTCCTGCACCAGCCCCACCAGAAAACTGCCCATCGCGCCAAAAAAGGTAAACATGAACAGATAGATCGCGGTAACTTGCGCCCGCATTTCAGGCGGCACCACGCGCTGGACCGCGGCGTTTTGTGGCACCGCCCCGGCCAATCCGAACGCCACCCCCACGCCCATCAGCACCAGCGACCATTCGGCGCGCGGCATCAGCGGCGACAGCACCGCCGCCACGCTTGTTCCGGCAAAGCAGATCGCCGCCGCGCGCACATTGGCATCGGCATAACGCCGCGCCAGCGCCTCGACCAGCACGGTGCCCAAGGCCAGTCCCGACACCGACCCCACCAGCACGGCCAGGCCCATCGCCGCGCCGATCTGTCCTTCGTTCCAGCCATAAGTACGGATCAGAAACGGTGTCCGCCAGAATTGCAGCCCGAACACATCGAGCGCCGACAGCGCCAGCGCACCGAACAGCGGCGCAAACAGCCGCGGACGTTCGGCCAGCGCCACAAAGGCGCGCCAGCCCAGCACCGCGGCCAGCCCTTCGTTCACGCCGCCGCGTTGCATCGCCGCCGCACGGTCGGGCTCCTGCACGGTCAGAAACAGCAGCCCCGCGCCCAGCGCCGCAGCGCCACCGCCGATCAGGATCCATTGCCAGCCGAATATGTGAAACGTGCCCCACTGCACCGCCCAGCCCTGGCTGGCCATGACCAGCCGGCCCCCGATCCACGGCCCCAGCGTGGTCCCGCCGATAAAGCCGAATTGCAGCAGCGCGAACGCGCGGGTCAGCTTGCGCGGGGGAAAGGCATCGGCCAACAGCGAATAGGACGCCGGGGCATGCGCCGAACCGCTGGCCGCCAGAAACACCCGCGCCGCGACAAACTGCCCCAGCCCTTGCGCCAGCCCGCCCGCCGCAATCACCAGGCCGATTGCCAGCGAACCCGCGGCAAGCACATATTTGCGCGGAAAAATGTCGGCCAGCCGCGCCAGCGGTATGCCCACGAACAGAAACGCGATCACGCCTGCGGGCCCCGCCAGAAACCCCAGCTGCGCATCGCTCAGCCCGAAATCATGCTTGATCCGTTCGGCCAGCATGCCGAACGCCACCTGGTCAAAAAAGATCACGAATGTCGCCAGCACGATCACCAGCAGCGCCCAGTGCCGCGATGCGACTGTGGGATAGCGATGATTGCCCGGTACGCTTGCGGGGTCGATCCGCGCCCCGGCCTGTGCGCCGCCTGCCATGACACCCTTTCTACCCATGCGGCCGACAGTCACCAGCCGCGGCGCCATCGTACCATTTGATATCGTATGTCTTGCACACAATCGCTGCATGGTGAATAGTCTGCGCAGAAAAAACAGCAATCACCTCGCACTGGCCAGGCCTATACCCGGCACGGCCTCAGCACGGGAACGGGACATGCAGGATCTGAATGGAAAGACCGCCTTTATCACCGGCGGGGCCAGCGGTATCGGCCTTGGCATTGCCAAGGCCATGCTCGGCGCGGGGATGAACGTGGTGATCGCCGACATCCGTAACGATCACCTCGAATCGGCACGCGTCGAACTGGGCGATGACACGCGCGTGCTGCCGCTGCGCCTCGATGTGACCGACCGCGCCGATTATGCGCGCGCCGCCGATGCCGCCGAGGCGCGCTTTGGCCGGATCCACCTGCTGGTCAACAACGCCGGGGTGGCCGTGGTCGGCCCGACCGAGATCGCCACCCATGCCGACTGGGACTGGGTCATGGGGGTCAATCTGGGTGGCACGATCAACGGCGTGGTCGAAATCCTGCCACGCATCCTGGCGCACGGCGAAGGCGGCCATATCGTCAACACCGCATCGATGTCGGCGCTGGTGCCGGTCGGTGGAACGACGATCTATTCCACGTCAAAGGCGGCCGTGGTCGGCATGATCGAATGCATGCGGCCCGAACTTGAACCGCGCGGCGTCATCTGTTCGGCATTCTGCCCCGGCGCGGTCCAATCCAACATTGCCGAAGCCGGACAGACGCGCCCCGCCGCCCTGTCCCGGACCGGCTATGCCGAGGCCGACAAGCGGCGCCAGGCTGGCGGCAATTTTGCGCACCTTTACCAGACCAAGGAACAGGTCGGTGCGCGCGTGCTCGAAGGCATCCTGAACGACGAACTGTATATCCTGACCCACAGCGAATTCCTGACCGGGGTGCGCGAACGCGGCGAAGCCACCACCGCCGCGGTCCAGACCCAATTGCCCGAAAATGCCGAATACAAGGCGACGTTCGACCGCCTGTTCCGCAATCCCGCGATCACCGACGAAATCGTCCGCCAGAATGCCCTGCGCGCAGCGCAAACCCGGGGAGACAAGGCATGAAAAACTTTGCAGGACGCACCGCCTTTGTCACCGGTGGCGCCAATGGTGTCGGCATCGGCCTGGTGCGGCAATTGCTGAACGAAGGCTGCAAAGTCGCCATCGCCGACATTCGCCGCGATTCGATCGACCAGGCGCTGAAAACGCTCGACAACCGCGAGGTCATGGGCGTGGAACTTGACGTGTCGAGCCGCGATGCCTTCCGCGCCGCCGCCGACGAGGTCGAGGCCGCGTTCGGTCCGGTGTCGATCCTGTGCAACAACGCCGGGGTCAACCTGTTTCAGCCGATCGAAGACAGCAGCTACGACGATTGGGACTGGCTGCTGGGCGTCAATCTGCATGGCGTAATCAACGGCGTGATGACGTTTGTTCCGCGCATGGTCGAACGCGTCAAGGCCGGTACCCAGCACGGCGGCCATGTCGTCAACACCGCCTCGATGGCCGCATTCATCGCCGCCGGCACACCCGGCATCTACAACACCACCAAGTTCGCGGTGCGCGGCCTGTCGGAATCGCTGCACTATTCGTTGTTGCAATACGGCATCGGCGTCTCGGTGCTGTGCCCCGGCCTGGTCAAAAGCTATATCTACGCCAGCGACCAGATCCGCCCCGATGCGCTGAAAGCCGGGGCGCGGCCCGTCAACCACGAAGCCGTCGAACGCCTGGCCGGGGTCCACGAATTCGGCATGGAACCCGACGTGATCGGCGCGCGCGTGATCGAAGCCATGCGCGCCAACCGCCTGCACATCTTTTCCCACCCCGATCACATGGCCGAACTGCGCGGCATTTTCGACGACATCATCGCCGAATATCAGGACTATCCCAAAGACCCGGGCTTTGACCAGCGCGTCGCCTTCGAAGCGTTTCGCGAAAAGAGTTTCGCCGAGGCGCGGGCGCGGAGCAAGGCGGCGGATTTTTGAACGGGCCGAAGCAAGCCTCCGGCGGCAAAGGCCAGCGGCCCTTTGATCCCGTCAATCGCCCGTGGCTGCATACCTGTTCGCAATAATGCCGCGCAGCCCCCGCCCCCAGGCGTCGTCAACCAGCACGCAATCGGTCACACCGCGTGGCGCCGTTCATAGTCGGCGATCCATTCCACCGTCTTGCGCAGGCCGCCGAACGGATAGAAATGCAGCCGCACCCGGCCATGTTGCGGGCCAAGGCCCGCAGCAAAGGCATCGACCAGCCTGTCCGGCCCGGCACTGCCCAGCAGATTGGTCACCGAAATGCCGTATTTGCGCAGAACACTGGTCGATGCGCCCACGCCGCAGCGCGCGGCAAAGCCAAGCAGGCGCTTGATCCCTGCCGGGCCCGGCACGCCAATCCGCACCGGCGCGTCGATCCCGCGCTCGCGCAGTTCGACCAGCCAGGCCAGGAACGCGTCGGGATCAAACCCGAACTGGGTGACCACCAGCGGCGCCATGCCGCGCCCCTCGATCGCGGCGACCTTGCGCGTCAAAACGTCCCAGCATTCATCGACCGACATGTTGGGGTGGCCTTCGGGATGGCCGCCCACGCCGATTGCGGTGATCCCGGCGCGTTCGAACGCGCCGGTTTCGATCAGCGCCATCGTGTCGAAATAGGGCCCTTGCGGTTCGGGCGGATCGCCCGCCACGATGAAACAGCGGCGCACCCCCGCTTCGCGCACCACGGCCTGAAGATAGCCTTCGAAATCGTCCTCTGACGTGATGCGCCGCGCCGAAAAATGCGGCATCGGCTCCAGACCCACTTCGCGCACCGCGACCGTGGCGGCGATCCGCGCATGAGCCTCTTCACCGGGCAGGAACGTCACCGCAACAGGCGTGTCCGCGGGGATCAGCGGCGCGGCATCGCGCAACGACGGCTGATCCTTCGCGGTCATTTCCAGCGAATAGCCGTCGGTGATGATCGTGGCCGGCTTGTCCCAGTTGGGATGGATCTGCGGTATCGCCATGGCGCCCTTCTGTGTTCGAAACCCCCGGTCCGGTGTTGGCAACCGGTGCCGGGGTCATGCGTATCAACGCGCGGTGCGCCAGCCTTGGGCATAGGTATCGCGCGCGACGCGGCTGTACGGCACCGGGCTGACAATGGCGCGCACCGAAATCTGCTGGTGCGGTTCGACCGTGGTCTTGCGCGTGCCGCCGTTTTCTTCGCCCCACACCACATGCAGTTCGGTCCCGACCGGGATTTCGGGATCGATCGTGGCCAGCGAAAGCGCCTGCTTTTCGTTGAAAGAATAGCCGGTAAACATCGACAGGCCGACCGTCTTGCCCCCCGCATCGACCACCCGGTCATAGTTGGATGACGCATAGTTGGCCAACGGCACGTCGAAGAACTTGTACTGTTCACCATCGGGGTTGAACAGCGAAGCCATGATCTTTGCCATGTCTTCGGGATGCCAGGCCAGCGTAACCTTCTTGCGCTGCTCTGCGGGGTTCAGCGCCTCAAGCGCGTCGCGCCCGTGGAAATCGTGGTCGAACTTGACGAACGGACCATAGCCCAGCTCCCACGGATTGAGGTAATAATCCTCGATGCTGTTGCCCACGAACGAGCCACCGATCGAACCCGTCGCTTCATAGCTGTCGGGCCCGAGCCATTCGCGGAAACCCTTGAGCTTTTCGCCGGTATAGATCGCCGGCAGCGGCGACGGGATCCAGCCGGATTCGAGCGTGTTCGACGGATAGGCGCGGCTTCCGCACGCGATCAGCCCGAATTCCCGGCCCGCCTCCAGGATGGCGGCGCGGATCGCTTCCTGTTCTTCATAAGGGCCCCATATTTCCAGACCCGGCGCGCCCGACATGCCGTGGCGCAGCGTGCGCACGGTGTGGCCGGCAATGTTCATCGTCGCCATGTTGAAGAACTTGAGCTGTTCCAGCGGACGCCCGTGCAGCTTTTCGATCACGTTCCAGGCCTGCGGACCCTGGATCTGGAACCGCCATTCCTTGCGCTTGGCCGGCTTGCCCATCAGCCGCATCGGCGATCGGTCGTCCAGTTCGACATCGACATCATAGCCGCCGGTGGCCGCGTGATAGCGCAACCAGTTCGATGCCGGTGCCCGGCCGACATACGTGAACGATTGTTCTTCTTCCCAGAAGATGATGCCGTCGCCGATCACATGGCCATAGGGCGTGGTCGGCACATATTGCTTGGCCTTGTTGACCGCCCAGCCCTTCGACGAATTGATCATCGTATCGGACAGCAGTTTGGCGGCGTCCTTGCCACGAAGGTACAGGTTCACCATGTGGTGCGACTGGTCGAACAGCACCGCGCTGTGCTGCCAGGCCCATTGTTCCGAACGCCAGTTGGAAAACTCGGGCGCCACCACCGGATAGACGTAAGCGCCAAGCTGCGAATTGCGCAACATGTCGACGATGCTGCTCTGCTGCGCCAGCAGCTGGTCAAGATTCGTGGCGGACACGATTTACCTCTCCGGATGGTTGCATTTTGTATGCAACACATACTATGAAACCGGTGTCATGCAAATGAAAAGTGGTCGGTAGCGCCTGCCAAACCGACCCCATTGGAGAGCCGCATCAATGAGCCTGGAACCCGCCCCCGCCTACCAGATCCTGTCGCTGTCGTGCATTGACGCGCCGGGCATCACTGCTGCCGTCACCGGCTATCTGGCGCAATCGGGTGCCAACATCGTCGAGGCCAAGCAATTCAACGACCAGGACGAAGGCACGTTCTTCATGCGCGTGGAATTCGATCCGCGCGGAACGAGCATGGCCGATATTTACGCAGGATTTGAGCCACTTGCCGCGCAATTTGCGATGGCGTGGCAATTGCGCGAAAAGGCCGCAAGGCGCAAGGTTCTGCTGCTGGTGAGCAAGTTTGACCATTGCCTGGGCGATCTGCTGTATCGCAACCGCATCGGCGAACTGAACATGGACGTGGTCGGCATCGTCGGCAACCACCCGCGCGGGGCGCTGTCAATCTCGCTGCTTGGCGACATTCCCTATCACCATTTCCCGATCACCCGCGACACCAAGCCGAGCCAAGAGGCGCAGATCCGCGCGGTGGTTACGCAAACAGGTGCCGAACTGGTGGTGCTGGCGCGGTATATGCAGATCCTGTCCGACGAAATGACGCTGTTCCTGTCGGGCCGCTGCATCAACATCCATCATTCGTTTTTGCCCGGGTTCAAGGGGGCAAAGCCCTATCATCAGGCGCATGCACGCGGGGTGAAGATGATCGGCGCCACCGCGCACTATGTTACGGCCGATCTCGACGAAGGCCCGATCATCCATCAGGACGTCGAAGCGATCAGCCACGCCGATCGCCCCGATGATCTGGTGCGTCGCGGCCGCGATATCGAACGCCGCGTGCTGGCCGAAGCGGTACGCCTGCACCTGGCCGACCGCGTGCTGGTCAATGGCAGCAAAACCGTCGTGTTCCACGATTGAGGCCGGTCATCCTCTCCGCCACGGGGAGGATTTACACACATGCCAGCAGGATTGCGGCCAGACCCTCGGGCCGCGACAGATAAGGGCTGTGATCGGCCCACAAGGTTTCGACCCGCGCACCGGGCACCAGGCCCTGCATGCGCCGCTGGCTGGCAATCGGGATCGTGCGATCGTCGGTGCATTCGACGTATGTGCGCGGCACCCGGCCATAGCGTTCAGGGGTCAGGCGCATCGGTGTCGAACGCGGGCCATGCGGTTCGTCGACCAGACGCGCCATCGCATCGCCCACCAGTTCGGGCGGCGACAGCTGGGCAAACACGGTTGCCGGGCTATCGCCGGTAATCCGTGTGCCGTGCCCCCCAGGCGTGGGCGAAATCAGCGCGTCAAAGGCGGGATTGGGCCCCTCTTCGGTCTTGAACTGCGCGCGCGACATGCCATCGGGCAACATCATCGCGCAGATATAGACCAGGCTGTCGATCGCATCGGGCGCCAGTTCGGCCGCCTGGCTGATCACCAGACCGCCGCGGCTGTGCCCTGCCAGCACGACCGGGCGTTGCGGCGCGGTGCGGCACAGATCCGCCGCGAACCGCGCCCAGCCGTCCAGCGTGACGGCTGACAGCGCGGCCTCGTTCCCGCCCATGCCGGGCAGATCCGGGGCGATCACCGCATGGCCGGCCGCCTCCAGCCGGCGGCGCAGAAGATCAAAACACCAGCCGCCGTGCCACGACCCGTGAATCAGTACAAATGTTGCCATATCAATATTTTACCGCGCGTGCCCGGTCCAGGTGCGCAGCGCCGGATTGGTGTGATCGGGCATTTCCAGCGCGGCACGCACCCCTGGACGCGCGGTCATCCGTTCGCGCCATTCGATCAACCGGGGATAATGCACCGCCACCTCAAGCTCGGGGAACATGCGTTCGACCATCATGCCGCACATCGCATAGAAATTGGCATCGGCCGTGGTGAACATATCGCCCGCCAGCCAGGCGTTGTCGGCCAGATGCACCTCGACCTTGGCGCAGGCATAGACGATCTTGTCGGTGGCATGGGCCAGGTCCGCGTCGGAAAAGCCCGACCGCGCGGTTTGCCATTTTCTGCGTTGATCGGGCAGCGGAATACGCTCGACCAGCTTTTCGAAATCGCCGCTTTCGATGCCGCGCGCGATCACCCCGACCATGCGGTGCCAGCCGTGCATCGATACATAGTTCATCACGTGTTCGTCGACGAACTTGTTCCAGATGCGCATCCGCGCCCGGCCCTCGGCATCGGCGGGGCGCAGCGGCACATCGGGAAACACGTCTTCAAGGTATTCGTTGATCACCGTGGTTTGCGTGATCACCGCGCCATCGTGCACCAGCACGGGCACCTGGCCTTCGGGATTGATCGCGATGAACCAGTCGGAATGCTGTTCGAACTTGTGCAGGTCGACATAGACGCTTTGAAAATCCAGCCCCTTTTCGTGCAGGCAGATCATCGATTTCAGCGAATTGGCGGCGGGTTCGGCATGGTAATATACAAGCGCCATCATCACTCTCCCGAGGTTGTCGCGGCGTGGCGTGCTCAGGTCAGGCCCAGCACGCGCACCGCATTGTCCTTCATGATCAGCGGCAAGACTTCGTCCTTGAACCCCACCTTGCGCGCAGCATCGATCCACTTGGCCGGGTGGATCAGCGGAAAATCGCTGCCGAACAGCATCTTGTGCTTTAACTGGGTGTTGGCATACTGGATTATCTGCGGCGCAAAATACTTCGGCGACCATCCCGACAGGTCGATGAACACGTTGTCCTTGTGCAGCGCCATCGACAGGCTTTCATCCACCCAGGGCCAGCTGGGGTGCGCCAGGATGATCTTCATGTCGGGAAAATCGACCGCGACATCATCGACCAGCATCGGCTGACCATATTTCAGACGGACCCCGCCGCCGCCGCGCATGCCCGTGCCCATGCCCGAATGACCGGTGTGGAAAATGGCGGGCAGCTTGTAATGGTTGATCACCTCGTAGATGGGATAACCCATCTGGTCGGCCGGCAGGCAGTTCTGCATGATGTGGTGGAACTTGAACCCGCGCACACCATGATTTTCGATCAGATCGCGCGCCTCGCGCGCGCCCATCTTGCCCTTGTGCGGGTCGATCGAGGCAAACGGGATGCAGATGTCGTCATTCCTGTTGGCAATTTCGGCGACTTCATAATTCGACACCCGTTTGGCCCCGATGCCGCTTTCGCAGTCGACCGTGAACATGCAGAACGCGATTTGCTGTTCGCGATAAAGCTCGATGATCTCGGGCATTTTCGGGCGTTCGCGCGGGGCCTTGAAATAGGCGCTGGCGGCGTCGAAAAACTGCCCCATCACCGGATCTTCGGGATCGTGGCACGACACTTCGGCATGCACATGCACGTCGATCGCGGAAATACGGGTCAGGTCAATCGGCATCACAGGCTCTCCGAAGGGGCAATAGTCCACCTTCCATCGGGTGCGCGCAGACGGCAAGCCCTGCGCGCACCCGGAACGTCACATCTGGATGATGACAGTCTTGGTTTCGAGATAGGCTTCGATCCCTGCGCGGCCCTGTTCGCGGCCCAGCCCCGACTGCTTGTACCCGCCGAACGGCAGCGCGGTGTCGATCATCGCATGGCAATTGCCCCACACCGTGCCCGCCTTGATCTTCGCGGCCAGCCGGTGCATCGCGGTCAGATCGCGGGTCCACACCCCGGCACCCAGGCCAAAGCAGGTGTCATTGGCCATCTTGGCCACTTCGTCGATATCGTCGAACCGCTGCGCCACGACAACGGGGCCGAAAATCTCTTCGCGGACCACGCTCATTTGCGGGTTCACGTTCGCCAGGATCGTCGGGTTGACGTAATACCCGCCTTCGCTGGCCGGTGCGTCGCCGCCGATCACCACGCTTGCGCCGTCGCGCTTGCCCGCGGCAATATAGCCCATCACGCGGTCGTGCTGTTCCTTGCTGACCAGCGGGCCGGTATGTCCCGCGGGATCGAGCGAGGGGCGCGGCGCCCAGAACGGCGCGGTTGCCGCCATGCCTTCAAGCACATTGTCGAACACCGATTTGTGCGCAAACAACCGCGAACCGGCGATGCAGACCTGGCCCGAATTGAACCAGATTGCGCCCGCCACGCCCGGCGCCACTTGCGCCACATCGACATCGGGCATCACCACGACAGGTGATTTTCCGCCCAGTTCCAAGGTGACCCGCTTCATCGTTTCGGTGGCGGCACGGTTGATCACTTTGCCGATTTCGGTCGATCCGGTGAACGCGATCTTGTCGACATCGGGATGCTTGACCAGATGGTCGCCCGAGATGTGGCCATGCCCGGTGATCACGTTGACCACGCCCGCCGGGAACCCGGCCTCGACCACCAGATCGGCCAGCCGCAGCGCGGTTACCGAGGTCTGTTCGGCCGGCTTGAGCACCAGCGTGCAGCCCGCCGAAAGCGCCGGCGCGATCTTCAGCGTGGCCATCAGCAACGGGAAATTCCACGGCACGATCTGGCCGCACACGCCCACCGGTTCCTTGACGGTATAGCTGAACACCGCCCCCGCCGGCAGCGTGTAGGGCGCGGTGGTTTCGCCTGCGACTTTGCTTGCCCAGCCGGCCATGAAGCGCAGCTGGCTGATCGCGCCGGGAATGTCGACCGCGGCGGCCATGCCCTTGGGCTTGCCATTGTCGATCGCTTCGAGCTCGGCAAATTCGTCGGCATGGGCCTCAAGCAGGTCGGCCAACCGGTTGATGATGCGTTCGCGCGCCATCGGCGCCAGGCCCGACCAACGGCCATCGTCGAATGCGGCGCGCGCCGCGGCCACGGCACGATCGACATCGGCGGGCGATGCATCGACAATGTGCGACACAATTCTGCCGTTCGACGGATCTTCCACCGCGATCACCGCGCCGTGCGACGAATCAACCCATTGGTTGTTGATGAACAGCTGCGGTTTGCGCGCCAGCGCCTTGGCCGCGGCAGGGGAATAGGCGGGCTGTACGTAACTGATGGTGGCGATGTCGTTCATCGGTCATCCTCCTTTGGCAACGGCCTGCGCCAGCGCGCGGCCGACTATTTTGTAGGCAAGGCATACAAACTTCACACACGCTTGCAACCGCAAAACCGCAGGGCCGCACGATTGGGCTGCGGCGGTGCGTCCCATCGGGACCTGACCGGGCACGGCGGGTGGCAAGCGCGAATCACCATGCGAATCACCCCGCCCAGCATCGCGCCAAAGGCAATCGATTGATACGATCGTCCAGGTCCGGTTCGGGGCCAGATATCACTTTTACCTTATCAAATGTGATCTTTTTATAGCGCGGGAGCACGCAAGACGTAGCGTTCGCACGATGCCCCCTTGCAAAGGGGCAATTCGTATGCACTACCTACAAATGGCAGGCGCCCTGACAAGAACGGCGTCGCAGGTGAGAGGGACGAGACAGATGGACGCTGACAGGCTGGCGGATCGCGCCGAAACCAATTTGCCGCGCAACAACCGGATCGCAACCACCGCGCTGAAGGGCGCATCGCTGCTTGGCCTTGCAATGGGCATGATCGCGGCCACCCCGGCACTGGCCGCCGATGCGGACGCACGTGCTGCTGCCCCCAAGGTCGAGGAAATCATCGTTACCGCGCAGTTCCACACACAAAAGCTGCAGGACACGCCGATTGCGATTACCGCGCTGAGCGGATCGAGCCTTGAAGACCGCAGCGCAAACAATCTGTCCGCCATTTCCGACAGCGCGCCCAGCGTGATCCTGCGCCCGGCCTCTGCCGCATTCGGGGATTCGATCACCGCGTCGATCCGCGGGCTGGGCCAGGGCGATTTCGATCCGGCGATGGAACCGGGCGTGGGCATTTATATCGACGATGTCTATTTTCCGCGTCTGACGGGCGCCAATCTTGATCTGATGGATGTCGACCGGGTCGAAGTGCTGCGCGGACCGCAAGGCACGCTGACCGGCAAGAATTCCGAAGGCGGCGCGATCAAGTTCTATTCCAAGGTGCCCAACGGCGACAACAGCGGGTACATCACCGCAACATACGGCAGCCGCAACCGTATCAACCTGGCCGGCAGTGCCGACTTCAAGCTGGTCGACGGGCTCTACGGGCGCATTTCCGGTGCCTATGGCGATCAGGACGGCTACATCAACGTCTATGACTTTGGCTGCAGAAACCCGGGCCAGGGCGTGGCATCGACGACAGGCGGCACCAACTGCCTGAAGTACAAGGAAGGCGACGTCGGCTACAAGGCCGTGCGCGGCATCCTGCGCTACAATCCCAACGACAAGCTGGATGTCACGATCAGCGGCGACTACACCAAGGACCAGCACCATAACGCCGCGCAAGTGCTGCTTTATGCCAACAACCAGAACCCCAATGTCGCCGCAGCACCGGGCGTACCCTATGACAGCCGGTTTATCTGCGGGCCGTTCTGCAACTATGACACCACCGGACAAGGTGCGGCCACATTCACCGCGGGCCTGCTGCCGTTCCTGCAGGGCGCGCCGTTCCAGGCAACGTCAGGGTCCGAACTGTCGAAATATACCGGCTGGGGCGTATCGGGCAAAATCCTCTACAACCTGACCGACACGGTGAAGCTGACCTCGATCACGTCATACCGCGCGTTTGAAGACATGTTCAGCGTCGATAACGACCTGTCGCCGGCCAATGTCGGATTTGGCAACAACGACATCACCGACTGGTCTTGGAGCCAGGAACTGCGACTGAATGCCAGGCTGTCGAACATGGTGAATGCCACGCTGGGCGGGTATTATTCGGATGAAAAGTCGGTCTATTACACGCTGCAGGACATTCGCTATGTCGCTGTCGGCGTGCCGGGCCCGGTCTGTGCGGCCATCGGCGGCGTCAACACCCCGACCTGCCCGGTCTATCCGTTGCAGTTCATCGGCAACGACCCGATCACCACCAAATCCAAAGGGGTCTATGGCGATATCGAAATCAAGCCCACCGACGGACTGACGATAAATGGCGGTCTGCGTTATACCAATGACCAGAAGAACTATACGTTCGTCCGGCTGAACCTCGACGGCGTCACACCGCAGACGTTCCTTGGCGCGCTCAACGGCTTTACCGCAACCCCGTTCAACGGCAACCGGCTCGATTACCGCTTTGCGGTCGATTACCGGTTCAACCCGCAGGCGATGGTCTATGCCTCGGTCGCATCGGGGTACAAGGCAGGCGGCGATGGCCCGCGTCCGTTCAACCCGGCGCAGGCGATTGCCTTCGGATCGGAATCGGTGGTCAACTATGAAATCGGCACCAAGACCGACCTGCTTGATCGCAAGCTGCGGGTAAACCTTGATGTGTTCTACCTGGATTTCAAGAATGCGCAGCTGACCCTGCTGTCGTGCCCGCAATATGGCGGCGCAGGCCCCTGCGCGCTGCCCCAAAACGCCGGCAATGCGCATTCCAAGGGGGTCGAGGCGGAAGTCACGCTGCGCCCGGTGGCCGGGCTCGTGATCGACAGTTCGCTGTCGTATCAGGACTGGAAATGGACTTGCGTCAATCCGCAGGTGGTCGGGCTGGCCCAGGGGCCCTGTTCGTCCGACCAGTCGGTGATCAGCCTGATCAACCAGCAACCCCCGGGCCTGGAAAAGTGGAAGTGGAATGTCGGCGCGCAATATGACGCCGACCTTGGCAATGCCGGATCGCTGACCCCGCGCATCGACGTCAGCTATCAGGGCAGCCAGATCGGCAACGTGCTGGCGGCTACCCCCGGTTCGCCATCGGCACTGTATGGTCAGCTTGATGCCTATACCCTGACCAATGCGCGCCTGACCTGGCGCAGCAGGACCCGCGACCTGACAGTGGCGCTGGCGGTGACCAACGTGTTCGACAAGTACTATTACACGTCGAAATTCGACCTGACCGGCGCCGGCGCCGGGGCCATTGCCGGTTCTCCGGGGCGGCCGCGCGAATGGTCGATCGCCATCAAGAAAACGTTCTGACGATCCGGGCGGGTGCCCGTCTGGCACCCGCCTGCACTGCCCGTAGGTACCCGCGAGACAAGGATGCCAGCCCCATGCCCCTGTTGCCGCCCGGCGTTGCGATCGCCCACCCCGAACACCTGTATATCGGCGGCGCATGGGTACCCGCACACAGCGGGCGCCTGATCGAGCTGATTTCGCCCGATACCGAAAACGTGGTGGCGCGCGTGGCCGAAGCCGATGATGCCGATATGGATGCCGCCGTGGCGGCCGCGCGCCACGCGTTCGACCATGGTCCTTGGGCTCGGACAGGCCCAGCGCAGCGTATCGCCGCGTTTCGCCGCATGATCGACCAGCTTGAGCCGCGTGTGCCCGAACTGGCGCGGGCCTGGACCGCGCAGATGGGGGGCCTGGCCAGCTTTGCCGGGGCGATGCATGCCGGATCGGTCCTGGCGCTGAAACAGATTGCCGGATTTGCCGAAAGCTTTGCCTTTGTCGAACAACGCCCCAGCATGGCGGCGGCCTGCGCGCTGGTGGTGCACGAACCCGTCGGCGTGGTTGCGGCGATTGCGCCGTGGAACGCGCCGTTCGGGATCATGGCCAACAAGGTTGCCTATGCGCTGTTGACCGGATGCACCGTCATCATGAAACCGTCACCCGAAACCCCGCTGGAGGCATACCTGATTGCCGAAGCGGCAGAGGCTGCGGGAATACCCCCGGGCGTGATCAACCTGGTGCCGGCGCACCGCGCGGCCAGCGATCACCTGGTGTGCAATCCAGGCGTCGACAAAGTCAGCTTTACCGGATCGACCCTGGCGGGACAGCGCATTGCCACGGTCTGTGCCGGGCGCATGGCGCGCTGCACGCTGGAACTGGGCGGCAAATCGGCGGCCATCCTGCGCGACGATTTCGCGATTGCCGATGCCGCACGCCTGTTGACCGGCACGATCACGATGATGAGCGGGCAAGTCTGCGCCATGCTCAGCCGGGTGATCGTGCCACGCGCACGGCATGACGAACTGGCCGGGGCGATCGCCGCGCAGATGCGCAACGTGCGCATCGGGCACAGCGATGATCCGGCGACGCAGCTTGGGCCGCTGGCGATGAAGCGCCAGCTGGCACGGGTGGAAAGCTATATCGAACAGGGCCGCGCCAGCGCCGATCTGGTGACCGGCGGCGGACGCCCGGCGCATCTGAACTGGGGCTATTTCATCGAACCGACCTTGTTTGCCAATGTCGACAACACCAGCGCGATCGCGCAGGAGGAAATCTTTGGCCCGGTGCTGTGCCTGATACCCGCCGATGACGAGGATCATGCCGTGCGCATCGCCAACGACAGCACCTATGGCCTGAACGGATCGGTGCTGACCCACGATGCCGACGCGGCCTGGCGGATCGGCCGACGCATACGCACCGGCGGATTTGGCCAGAACGGGTTGCGCATGGATTTCGGACTGCCCTTCGGCGGCTTCAAGCAATCGGGCATCGGCCGCGAAGGCGGGCCCGAAGGGCTGCACCCCTATCTCGAAATGAAGACAATGCTGCTCGATGCAGTGCCGACCAGCTGGTAATTGTGGGGCTTTCGCGCGGCGGATCTCAGCCCCGTTCAACACAGCCACCGTCGACATACAAATCCACACCATTGACAAAGCTTGCGTCGCTGCGGGCCAGGAACAGCACCGGGCGTGCAACCGCACACGCTTCGCCCATCCGCCCGATTGGCACGACATCGGCAAACACGGCGCGCACCGCGGCAACATTGCCCGGTACTGCGGCGACCGATCCGATCGAACCGGTCACCACGATCGCCCCGGCATTGCGCATATGCGGCAACGCTTGCGATCTTTCTAACATTTGATACGATAGCGGGTGGCGATACAAGACCTCGATCGCACAGGCGGGAGAATGCATGGACCGGCAGGCGCTCTACGGCGCGCTCGATCAGTTTCTGGACGCGTTGCGCGCCGGAAACGCGGCGGGTGTCGACTGGGCCGACCAGGCCCTGACATCGGAAAACAATGTCCTGCTGCCGGTTGGTGATGGCGTCTGGGGCACGATCGCGGGCCTTGGCGATTATGCCCTGCGCTTTGCCGATCCGCGCACGCGCCAGGTCGGCTATTTCGGTACGGTGATCGAGGCGATCGAGGAATCGGGGTTTACCCTGCGGCTGCGATACGATGCCGATGGCGCGGTGGCCGAGGCGGAAATGTGCATCGTGCGCCAGTCGGACAGCGGCATCAAATTCGAAAACCCGCGCTATTGGACCAAGCCGATCCTGGAAGCCGATGCAGTGGCACCTGCCCCGCGCGACGCAATGGTGCGCCTGTCCAACGGTTATTTCGACACGTTGCAATTGAACGACGGCACGATCCACACGCGATTTCACCCCGATTGCCAGCGCGTGGAAAACGGCGTGCAGACCACCAACAACCCCGAATTTGCCAAAATCGTGCCGGTGTCTGCGCTGGGGTGCGAGGCGCAGTTCCGCATGGGCAACTATCGCTACGACGACGAATTGCGCGCGCGCCGGTTTCCCCTGGTCGACGAGGACCGCGGGCTGGTGCTGGCGTTCGGGTTCATCGACCATTCGGGGCGGCTCGACACGTATCAGCTGACCGACGGGCGCACCGTAAAAAGCCCGGTGCGCCGCCCGCACAGTTTCTACGTTTCCGAACTGTTCAAGATCGATCACGGCATGATCTGCCAGATCGAAGCCAATTTCATCACCGTGCCCTATCGCATGCCCTGCCCGTGGGATGCGCCGGCATGAAAGGTGCCTGGATCGGCGTGATCGCGCTGGTGCTGGCCGCTTCGCCGCTGGCGGGCGCGGCGCCGGGCGATGTCGAATGGACCAGCCCCGGCGGCGATGCGGGCAAGACGCACTTTTCGCCGCTGACCGATATCAACCCCGGCAATGTCGCACGGCTGGGCCTGGCCTGGCAGGCCGAACTTGGCACCAACCGCGTGCTCGAGGCGACGCCGGTCATGGTGGACGGGGTGCTTTACACCAGCGGCGTGGCGGGCCGCGTCTATGCCTTTGATGCGGCAACGGGCCGTGAACTGTGGGCGTTCGAACCGCCGATCGACATGCAGGTCAACCGGTGGGTGTGCTGCGACATGGCCAATCGCGGCGTGGCGGTGGCCGACGGGCGCGTCTATGTCGGCGCGCTTGATGGCTGGCTCTATGCACTCGATGCCCGCACCGGCCGGGTCGTGTGGAAAGTCGACAGCATCGAGGACCACCGCCGCGGCATGAGCAGCACCGGCGCGCCCGAGATTGCCGGCGATGTCGTGGTGCTGGGCAATGCCGGATCGGACTACGACGCGCGCGGCTATGTCACCGCCTATGACCGGCGCACCGGCGCCTTGCGCTGGCGATTTCACACGACGCCCGCAAACCCTGCGCTCGGCCCGCAGGACAATCCCGAACTGGACGCCGCGGTCAAGACCTGGGACCCCGCCAGCCGGTGGGACATGGGTGCAGGCGGATCGCCATGGGATGCAATCGCCTATGACCGCGAAACCGGGCTGGTGCTGGTCGGCACCGGCAATGCCGAACCCTACAGCCTGACCCTGCGCAGCCCCAGGGGCGGCCACAATCTGTATGTATCCTCGATTGTCGCAATCGATGCGCGGACCGGCCGCATGGCCTGGTTCTACCAGGAAAGTCCCGAGGACCAGTGGGATTACGACGCCACCGCGCCGATGATCCTGACCCACCTGACGATTGACGGCCAGAACCGCGCGGTGGTGCTCCATGCACCCAAAAACGGGTTCTTCTATGCGCTTGACCGGCGCACCGGCCAGGTGTTGCGCGCCAATCCGGTGGTGCGCGTGAACTGGGCCAGACGGATCGATCCTAAGACCGGCGTGCCCGAGCTCGATCCGGCCGCAGACATATCGGCCGGACCGAAAATCGTGTTTCCCGCCACCCCGGGCGCGCGCAACTGGCATCCGGGATCGTACGATCCGGCCACCGGGCTGTGGTATGGCGCGATGCTCGACATGGGCAACCTGATCTTTGTCCCGCCCGGGCCAAAGCCGCATATGGCCAAAGGTCTGAACACCGGAGCGGCGCTGATCTTTACCACCGATCTGGCGCAGGCGCTGCCCACGCTGCCCCCGCAGGTGCAGGCGGCGGTCAGGGCGCTGCCCGCATGGCAGCAGGTGCAGGCCAATCCGGCGCAGGCCGACATCCGCGCGATCGACCCGCTGACCGGGCGGACCATATGGTCGGTTCCGACCGCCGGCTGGCAGGATCGCGCGGGCGTGCTGACCACCGCAGCGGGGCTGGTGATCCATGGCTCGGTCACGGGCGAATTGCGCGTGCTCGACGCGCATACCGGTGCGCTGCTGACATCGATCCAGACCGGCAGCTCGATCATGGCCGCACCGATGACCTATCGCGTGGGCGGGGTGCAATATATCGCGGTCCTGGCGGCGTGGGGCGGCGGGGGATACCCCTATGTGCCGCGCTATGCCGCCGCCTACCAGCGCGGCAACATCGGCCGCCTGCTGGTGTTCCGGCTGGATGGCGGACCGGTTGCCCTGCCCCCGCCGTTGCCCCCGCTTGAGGTGGCGCCGCCCCCTCCGGCGCAGGCCGCGGGCGTGACGGCAGGGGTGATCGCGCGGGGTCAGGCGTTGTACTTCACCGTCGGTTGCGCGTTGTGCCATGCCAACCAGCCGCGCAGCATCACCCCCGATCTGCGGCGGATGCGCCCCGAAACCCATGCCGCATTCCGCCAGATCGTGCTTGAAGGCCTGCTGCAACCCGCAGGCATGCCGCGCTGGGACGATGTGCTGAAACCCGGCGATGCCGATGCGATCCACGCCTGGCTGATCGACAGCCAGGCGCATGTGCGCGCCGACGAACTGGCCAAACAAAAACAGGGCCTGCCGCTCGATGCGCCAAGCCTTGCCATCCTGTCGAATTATTGAAGGATCTGCCGCGATGAAACTTACCCTGCCGCCACGCATCGGGCCCAGGGCCTTTGACACGGCGCTGGGCGCGTTTGCCGGGGTGGTCGGCAAAGACTGGGTCATGGCCGGCGATGCCGATCGCGATGCCTATGCCGATGTCTATGCCCCCGGACCCGAAGAGCAATGGCCCGCCTCTGCCGCGGTCGCACCGGCATCGGTGGCCGAAGTACAGGCGGTGGTCCGCCTGGCCAACACGCACAAAGTGCCGTTGTGGCCGGTCTCGCGCGGCAAGAACCTGGGCTATGGCACCGCGGCACCGCGCATGGCGGGCAGCGTGGTGCTCGACCTTGGGCGGATGAACCGCATCATCGACATCGATCCCAAACTTGCGACCTGTGTGCTGGAACCCGGGGTCAGCTTCTTTGACCTGTACGAGGCGATCGATCGCGAAAAGCTGCCGCTGTGGCTGTCGGTGCCGGGCAATGCCTGGGGGTCGGTGCTGGGCAATGCGTTCGAACACGGCATCGGCTACACCCCCTATGGCCTGCACGCGCGCAATCTGTGCGGGTTCGAGGTGGTGCTGCCCGATGGCGATGTGGTGCGCACCGGGATGGGCGCGATGACCGGCAATCACGCCTGGCACCTGCATCCGCTTAGCTATGGCCCGACGTTCGATCTGGCGTTTACGCAATCGAGCCTGGGCGTGGTCACGCGCGCGGGGCTGTGGCTGCAACCGGCACCCGCCGCTTCGCTCGAACTGGTGTTCGACATTCCCGACGAGGATGACATCGGCTGGGTGATCGATACGATTGCCCCGCTCAAAATCGCCGGGCTGATCGATCAGAACGTGTTCGTGCCCAGCTGGCTGGGCAAGATGGTGCTGAAAGGCCAGCGCCACGATTTCTGGGACAAACCCGGCGCGATCCCCGACTGGCGGGTCAAGGAACTGCTGGCGCAATACAAACTGGGCTATTGGCAGGTCGCGCTGCGGTTTTACGGCGAAGAGACCGTGATCCGTGCCAGGGCCGATGTGGTGCGCGCGGCGATGGCACGCCATCTGGCCGCCCCGCCCGCCGAACACTGGTGGCACACCGGTGACAGCAGGAACGTGATCGACACGACGATGGGCGTGCCCTCGGCCGTGCCCTTGCAGATGAGCGACTGGGTCGGCGGACGCGGCGCGCACATGGGCTTTTCCCCGGTGGTGCCGGCCACGTCCGAGCATGTGATGGGGCAACTGAAGCGCAGCCGCGCGATCATCGCGGCCCACGATGTCGATTTTTACGCCAGTTTCACGATTGGCGGCCGGTTTGCGACCAATATCAACATGCTGATGTTCGACCGCGATCAGCCCGACCAGATCGCCAACATGAAAAAGCTGTTCAACGCGCTGATCGGCGAAACCGCGCGCGCCGGGTATGGCGAATATCGCACCCACCTTGGCTGGATGGATACGGTCATGGACACCTATGATTTCAACAACCACGCGCTGCGCCGGCTGAACGAGCGGATCAAGGATGCGCTGGATCCCAACGGGATCATCGCGCCGGGCAAACAGGGCGTGTGGCCTGCGGCCTTTCGCGATCAGGCAAAGGAGGGCCGCGCGTGATGAAGCCTGCTGCACGATGGATACTGTGCGCGACGCTGGCGCTGGCCCCGGCCACCGGCGTGCGCGCCGATCCGCCGCCGCTGCCGCCGTATCAGATGCGCGCGCTGCCGCCCGTAGGTGCGCGCACCGAACCCGGCCGCGATGGCCGCGCGCTGTTTGAAAACCACTGCGGCTATTGCCACCTGACATTCGGTATGGGCACCAATCTGCTGATCAAACAGCGCCTGGCGGTCGGCGCCAGCCCCGCCACCGCCCTGCTCGCCAATCGCGACGATCTGACCAGCGCCTATGTCCATGCCGTGGTGCGCATGGGCAAAGGCGCGATGCCGCCGCAGACCCGCGTCGATATAACCAATGCCGAACTCGACAGCGTGGCCGCCTATCTGGCGAGGGGCAAATGAGACTGGGTCGTCGTGCGCTGATCAAGGGCGGGATGCTGGTCGGCTTTGCGCCGATGGCGCGTGCGGTGCCCCTGGCCGACGTCATCATCCACGACAGCCGTTTTGCGCGTGCCCCTGCCCCGGCCACGCAGGCAATCGATCTGGTCGACGAACGCAAAACGCATTGGGCCACCATCCGCAACGGCCTGGGCAACGCGCGGCGGGTCGACGGCACCACCACCTGGAGCGATTACGTGATGATCGCCCATGCGCTCGAACGGCGCGGCTTTCGCCGCGCCGCCGAAGTGCAACAGGGTCGCCTGTGGCGTTTCACCCTGCTGCGCCGGGATCAGCGCGGCGGGTAAAACCCCGCTCAGAAGTGCATGCGCACCCCGCCGGTGCCATTCACTTCGTTGCGGTTGGCGCTGAATTTGTCGCCAAGATCGCCGAACACTTCAACCGCGTGGCCCAGCTGGACGACGAACCCGGCCTTGGTAATCGCCGCCGTCCGCGCCGGCGTGATCGCCGCGCCGGCAAAGTTTGCCCCGGCCATGCCGACCAGGCCACCGCTGACGGTGCGATCGGTTTGACCGATCTGTTGATCCAGCGCGATTTCCAGGTGCGGCACAAGCGGGCCGGTGTCCGCAACATAGTTCCGCTGGAATCGCACACCCGCAACCGCATGGCCATCGTTGCGCGATTGCCCGGCAATCGTGAAGTCAAGCGCACCGGCACCGTTTTCAAGCGCCGCGTCGTGTGTTTGACGGGTCCAGCGCACTTCACCAAACGGGATCACCGCGCTGTTGGCCAGCGGGGCCGACAGGCGCAGCGCCGCGCCATACCCGCGCCCGTTGAACTGCGCCATGGCCATACCCCCGCCCTGCGTATCGCGCGTTACATGATTGGTCGACGATCCATAAAACCCGTCTGCATCGATCCGCACACCGCCAAATTGCACGCCGGTGCACAGGCCGAAGTCATACTGATCGAGCTTTGCGCCGGCGGCATAAGCCAGCGTGTTGGCGGTGCTGCGGGTCCAGCCGAACGCCACCCCGACATTGAGCCCGGTGGCAATCGCACGGTCGATACCGCCGACCATGCCGGCACGGTTGCCGTTGTAGCCGCTGGTCACGCCGTTGCCTGTGGTCTGGCCGGTGCTGCCCAGCGCCTTCATCCACACACCGTTGGCGCCGCACACCGCACCACCCCTGGCATCGGCGATGCCGCTGCATTCAGTGCCATGGTTCAGCACGGTCTGGGCATAGCCATCGGCGCTGTCGAGCGCCTGTGACATCGCATTGCCATAGACCGCGCTGGTCAGTGTCGACGCCAGCACCAGGTCCACTTCATTGCCGGCGGGTGCATACGACAGGCCATAGACCAGACCCGGCTGGGTGGTGCCGGCCACCGTCATCGACCCGAATGTGCCCGTAACCGACGCAGCGGTCAGGATCGGGAACACACGCGAACCATACGTGCCCTGATCAAACGTAACCGCGACGGTGCCGGCCAGCGATGCCGCCCCCGTTACATTCAGCGATGACGCCCGCGATGGCGAAACCTCGATCGCCAGCGTGGAATTTGCGCTCTGGACATACGATCCGACACCAAGCGCACCGATCGAGCCGCCCGGGTGAACAGTCCCGCCCGCGGTGTTGTTCACCGCACCAAGGATCGTGCCATGGCCCCACAACGTGCCTGCAGACCCGACCGACACGCCGCCAGAGGTGGCATTCAGCACCGCGCCCGGTGTGGCCGCATTGCCCACCACCAGGTTGCCCGCCGCCACCGTTACGCGCCCCGACACCGTGTTCTGGCCCAGCAACACCAGCGTGCCGGTGCCAAGCTGGGTCAGCGTGCCCGAGCCGCCGATCGTGCCGCTGATCGTCACCACATCGCTGCGGTCGAACACCAGCGAACCCAGGTCGGCAATATCGCCCGCAACCGCACCGGTGGTGCCGCCGTTGCCGATACGCAAGGTGGCGCCCGGCACAATCATGGTCAGCCCCTGATAGGTGTTGGTGCCGGTCAGGATCTGGGTGCCACCCATCAGGGCAAGCCCGCCCGATCCGGAAATGACACCGCTGAAATAGCCGCCGTTGCCCACGGCCAGCGTATTGCCGCCCAGCATGACCGTGCCAAAGCCGGTCAGCCCGCCCACCTGCACCGGGTTGCGTCCGCTGCGCGAAATGTCGAAATTGCCATTGTCGAACAGCGCCGAAGCGGCGATCGATCCGTTGCCCGCCAGGGCAAGCGTGCCCCCGACAATCTCGGTGATGCCGGTGTAGGAGTTGACACCCAGCAACGTGGTAGCGCCAGCGCGCTGATAGACATAGCCCGCGCCGTCAAGCACGGCGAAGACCGCCCCGCCGCCCAGCGAAAAGAAGCGGTTGCTGGTCAAGGTTCCGTGTTGCAGCGTCCCGCCGGCCAGGGTCAGGCCCCCGTCCTGCGTCTGGCGCGTGCCGCCCAGGTCGAGCACGCTGCCCAGGTTGATCGTGGTGGCGTTGGTCGAACCGCCCAGCGTGCCGCCTGCCAGAACCAACGCTCCGCCATTGACCCAGGTTCCGCCGGTATAGGTGTTTGCCCCCGACAGGGTGGTGGTGCCGCTGTTTTGGGCAAGGTTGCCGGTGCCGGCCAGCACCGCCGAAATCGTACCGCCGGTCAGGACAAACGCGCCGCTGCTGGTCAGGGTGCCGTACCGCCGGTATGCTTCGTCGAGATATCTATTGTCCGGGCGTCAAGACGCTGACGGTCACCATCCGTTCTTGCGGAGCAAAAATCGGGCCGACCGCCTGCGTTCGCGTCGACTGCGGCGTCCGCACACAGAAACGGCGCAGCTTTCGCCGCGCCGTTTCGAATAACCGGACTTAGGGTCGGGACCCTGGGCGGCGTCGACACATTCCGCCGCGGAATTGGTCCGCGCCGCCCAGCCTGTGCCCCGCCTGTTCAGCCCGCCAGGATCAGCGCATCGAGTGCAATCACGCCCTGGTCGCGCGGATAGAGGATCACCGGGTTGAGATCGAGTTCGGCCAGGCGCGGCTCTGTGTGCAACAGGCGCGCGACCGTCACGATCAGGCGCGCCAGTGCCGGCACATCCAGCGCCGGCGCCCCGCGCCAACCGGCCAGCAGCGCCGCACTTTTCAGCTTGCCCAAGTCGGCGATCACTTCGGCTTCGGTCATGTCGGGGGTGAACAACCGCACATCGTGCAGCACTTCTGCCGTCACCCCGCCAAACCCGGCAAGCACGACCGCGCCCCATTCGGGATCGTTGCGCCCGCCGACAATCATCTCCATGCCGCGCGGCCCCATCGCCTCGATCAGCACCCCGTCAAGCGCGATGGTTGCGTCATAGGCCGCGACGCTGGCATGCATGCGCGTCCATGCCGCGCGCACGGCTGCGCCATCGGCCAGGTTCAGGATCACCCCGCCGGCATCGCTTTTGTGGCTCAGCGCGCTGGCCTGTGCCTTCATCGCCACCGGGTATCCCAGCGCATCGGCGACAGACACCGCGGTGTCGGCATCGGCGGCAAAGCCACGTTCGGGAAACGGCACGCCGATCGATGCCAGCAGCGCCTTGGACCGGTATTCGGGGATCACCCCCGCTTCGTCCGCAAGCGCGGGCAAGGGCAAAGGCGAAATCGGTGCTGTGTCGGCAGGGCGACGATCTGCACCCAGCCGCGCCAACGCGGCCAGCACGCGCTCGGTGGTGGGAAACCACGGCACGCCGCGCGCGCGCAAGGCGGCAATATAATGGTCGGGCATCCGTGCGCCTTCATCCAGCCCGGCAAACACCACCGGCTTGGTGACTGTGCGCGCATCGAGCGCGGCCAGGATTGCGGGCACCTTGATATCGGCCGTGGCAGGATCGGACTGGATGATCCCGGCCACGACCGCGCCCACTCGATCATCGTCGAACAGCGCGGTCAGCACATCGGTATACAACGAAGGCTGGCTCAACCCCTGCGCGGTCAGATCGAGCGGATTGCTGACCGGCACGAACGCCGGCAGCGCCGCGCGCAACGCGGGCGCATTGCCATTGTCGAGCGCGGTCAGCGGCAGACCCAGCCGTTCGGCCTGATCGAGCACCATGGCCTTGAACGCGCCGGATTCGCCCAGCACCGCAACCTCTGGCCGGGCCAATGCCGGGCAACGCACCAGCAATTCGGCCACATCGCCCAGTTCCTGCAAGGTTTCGGCAAAGATCACCCCGGTGCGCGCGACTTTGGCGCGCATCAGCTGATAATCGCCTGCCATCGCGCCGGTGTGCGTTGCAGCGGATTCGCGTGCCGCAACGGACGTGCCCGGGTGCAGCAGCACCATCGGCTTGCCCGCCGCACGCGCGCGCTGCGCCGCCGCCAGAAACCGTGCCGGTTTGCGAAAGCTTTCGACGATCATCGCAATGACCTGCGTGTCGGGATCGTCGATCAGCCAATCGACATAGTCTTCCACCCCGCTGACCGCTTCATTGCCGGTCGACACCGAATAGCTGGTCGGGATCGCGCGCGCGATCAGCACCGTGCCGACCACCGCCGCCATCGCACCCGATTGCGACACCACGCCCACCGCACGGCGGCCTGCGGGCGGCTCGCAAAAGGCTTCGACAAAGGTCAGCGGAATCTTGTCGACATGGTTGACGAGGCCCAGGCAATTGGGCCCCTCGATCACCATGCCGGCGGCGTTGGCAATGCGGGCAATCTCGGCCTGTTCGGCAAGGCCCTCGGGCCCGTCTTCGGCAAAGCCCGCGGAAAACACGATCGCCGCGCCCACCCCGCGTGTGGCCAGCGCGCGCACCGTGTCGATCACCGCCGGGCGCGGGATTGCCAGCACCGCGACATCGACCCCATGCGGCAAATCCTCGATCGAGGCGAGACAGCGCCGCGCACCGATCGCATCGCGTCTGGGATTGATCGGATAGATCGCGCCGGCAAACCCGGCGCGATCAAGATTGGTGATCAGCGTCGCGCCAAGCGCGCCGGGCTTGTCGCTGGCCCCCACCACCGCGACCGACCCGGGCCGCAACAGCCGCGCCAGCGCCTTGCGCGAAAAGCGTGGCGTGCCTTCAGACATGCTTTGCGCCCTTGCGCGCTGCGCGCAACGCCATCACCCGTTGACTTTCGACGCGTCGAACGTGCCCAGCCCGGGCTTGAAGCTTTTTTCATCGAGGAACTGCTTGGTCGCCTCGGTGCGGGCGGCCACCCCGCCAAAACTGTGGAGCGCCTCTTGCGCGCGGATCAGATAATCTTCGGCGTTGTCATAGGTCATTTCGGTCATGCGCCGGATCGCCCATTTGGTCGCGCGCAAGGCATTTCCGTCCTTTTTCAGAAGCGCTTCGGCGATTTGCAGGACGCGGGCGTGCAACATGTCGGCGGGCACCGCCTCGGTAATCAGACCTTGCGCCTCGGCCTGCCGGCCGGTCAGGTTTTCGCCCATCATGGCATGGTACAGCGCTTTGCGCAGCGGCATCAGGTCGACCGCGACTTTCGATGCGCCACCGCCGGGCAGGATGCCCCAGTTGATCTCCGACAGGCCGAATTGCGCGTCTTCTGCCGCAATCGCGATATCGCACGCGAACAACGGGCCATAGCCGCCGCCAAAGCACCAGCCGTTGACCATGGCGATGGTCGGCTTTTCGTACCAGCGCAGCCGGTCCCACCAGCTATAGGCTTCGCGCTGCGCCTTGCGTACGGCACCCAGCCCCTGGGCCTCGGTCTCGCGGAAATATTCGCGCAGATCCATGCCCGCAGACCAGGCATCGCCTTCGCCAGTCAGCACAAGCACGCCAACATCGTCACGAAATTCAAGATCTTCGAGAACCTTTTTCATTTGCCGGTTTAACTTGGGGCTCATGCAATTGCGTTTTTCCGGACGGTTGAACCGGACCCAGGCAATGCGGTTTTCCACCGTGTAGGCAACAGTGTCGTCTTCGCTGCGCTCGCTCATGGCACCCTCTTTCGTGATCTGACCGATATGCTATGACGGTGATCGATGAGAATGCTATTGTCAATAACTATCCTGGCCCGCAGGCTGCGCCGATGACCGATGTGTTTCGCAACCGTCCTGGCTATGCGCTGCGCCGTGCGGCCAACGCGATGATGGCCGAACTGGCGCGACGCCTGGCGACGATCGACTTGCGCATTGCCGAGGCGTCGGTGCTGTTGCTGGTCAACGACCGCCTGGATGTCACGGCCAGCGAAATCGGACGGACGCTTGATATCCAGCGCGCCAACATGGTGCCCCTGCTCGGCCGCCTGGAAGACGCAGGGCTGATCGAGCGCCGCCCGATCGATGGCAAATCGCAAGCCGTGCTGCTGACCACGAAGGGCCAGACGCGCCGCGCCGAGGCCGATGCCATCACCGACACGTTCGAAGACGAACTGTTGCAGCGGATCGCGCCCGAACATCGCGATCATCTGGTGCCAGCGCTTGGCGCGCTGTGGCGCGCGGACTGATCCGCCGCACCTGACCGGCCCGCGCTGCGCAAGGGCCCCCACACAACCCGGGCACGCGACAGCACGCAAATCCCCCTTTCCTTGTCCGCGATTGTATGCATTACTAACAATGTTCGAAAAGGATCGGCCCGACCGGCGCGCGTGTCATCCACACGTTCCGACGGTCATAAAGGGCCCGGCGCGAGAGGATGGACCAATGGCCAAAGACAATCGCATCACGTTCTTCGACCTGCAACATGCCAGTGGTGCCACCACCAGTCCGTTTGTCTGGGCCACCAAATATGCACTGAAACACAAAGGCTTTGACCTCGATGTGGTCGATGGCGGGTTCACCGGCATTCTTGAACGCACGCAAGGCCGATCGGAACGGCTGCCGGTGATTGTCGATGATGGCGAATGGGTGCTCGATTCCTGGCTGATCGCCGAATACCTCGATCGCAAATACCCCGACCGGCCCACGCTGATCGGCGATCCGTCGGTGCGCGTGCTGGCGCAATTTCTGGAAACCTGGCTGTGGAAGACCGCGGTTGGCCCGTGGGCCCGCTGCTTTGCGGTGCAATATCGCGATCGCTCGTTTCCGCAGGACATCCCCTATATCGTCGAATCGCGCCGCCGCATGTGGGGCGCACCGATGGAAGACCTGGTTTCGGGGCGCGAGGATCGCCTGCCGCTGGTCCTGCCCGAACTGGAACTGCTGCGCGGCATCCTGCGCGAACACAAATGGCTGGGCGGCGACAGCCCCAATTATGCCGATTATCGAGCGCTGGCCGTGTTCCTGTGGTGTTCGAGCATTGCCGACGTTCCACCGATGACCGACGATGAACCGCTGCGCGACTGGATCGATCGCGGGTTCGACCTGTTTGGCGGGCTGGGCCGCATTCCGGGGATGAGCCCGCTGTTCGGCCTGCAACCGCGCCCCGGCGATCCCGAACCTTTTGCCAAGGGCCCGACACTGGTGGGCGGCCTGATCAGCCGCAACACCGGCCCGACATCGACTGCCGCCGAAACCGCCAAGATCACCGGACGAGAAGAGACCGCCAAAAATGCGTAATATCGATTATTTCGACCGTCAGGTCCGCCTTCACCCCGACCGCACGCTGCTGGTCGCCGACGGGCAATCGCTGACCTATGGCGAAGTGCACGACCTGACCCACCGGCTGGCGGCTGCGTTGCTCGATGCGGGGTTGGCGCACCAGGAAGCGGTGGCGGTGATGAGCCCCAACCACCCCGGGGTGCTGGTGGCGATGCTGTCGCTGTGGCGCGCAGGCGCCACCTGGATTCCGGTCAACACGCGCAATGCCCTGTCTGACAACGTGGCCTATCTCAACTATGTGCGGGCCAGCGTGCTGTTCTATCATTCGCATTATGCCGATGATGCCCGCACGGTCCAGGCGGCCGTGCCGACGATCCGCCTGATGGTGTGCATCGATGCGGCTGATGGCGACAATCCTTCGCAGGATCAGTTCATGCAGGCGGCGGGTTCGCCGCCTGTCGCCGATTGGGGGGATCCCACCGGCAATGGCGAGGACCTGACTGCGATCATCGCCACCGGCGGCACCACCGGCCCTGCCAAAGGCGTGCGCGTGCTCAACCGCAGCTGGGGCACGATGCTTGAAACCATCGGCAATGTCATGGCGGTCGACACCCGGCCCGTATTCCTGGCAACCGCACCGCTGACCCATGCGGCAGGACCGTTCACGATGGCCGGGATTGCGATGGGCGCCACGATCGTGGTGCTGCCCCAGTTCGATGCCGATGCGGTGATGGACGCGATCGAACACCACCGCGTGACGCACACGTTTCTGCCCCCGACCGCGGTCTATACCATGCTGGCCCACCCGCGCGTCCGCGATGTCGATTACAGCAGCCTCAAATATTTCCTGCTTGCAGGATCGGCCTGCGCGCCCGAAAAACTGCGCCAGATGGTCGAAATCTTTGGCCCGTGCATGTGCCAAAGCTATGGCCAGACCGAATTTCACCTGGTCGCCACCTGGCTGTCACCGCAGGACGTGGCCGCTGCGGCTGCGGGCGATCACCCCGAACGTCTGGCCAGTTGCGGCCGCCAAAGCTATTCGGTGCGCGTTGAATTGATGGACGACGACGGCAATCTGCTGGGTGCCGATGAAGTGGGCGAAATCGTCGGGCGCGGCGGAATTGTCGGCGGCGGCTATTTCGAAATGCCCGAAGTCAGCGCCGAAACCTGGGCGCATGGCTGGCACCACACCGGCGATGTCGGACGCCGCGACGCCGACGGTTTCTACTATATCGTCGACCGCAAGAAGGACATGATCGTCACCGGCGGCTTCAATGTGTTCTGCACCGAAGTCGAAGCGGCCGTTACCGAATTGCCCGGCATTCTGGAATGCGCAGCCATCGGCATTCCCGATGACAAATGGGGCGAAGCGGTTACCGCACTGGTCGTCGCCGGCCCCGGCGCGCCCGACGCCGCCACGATCATCGCGCATTGCAAGGACCGCATCGGCAGCGTCAAGGCGCCCAAACACGTGTTCTTCAAGGACGCATTGCCGCGCACCGCGGTGGGCAAATTCGACAAGAAGACGATGCGCGCGCAATACTGGGCCGGCCAAGACCGCGGCGTTGCCTGATTGACATCGGACGATAGTAACAACTGCCTGACCGGAAACGCAGTCATCCGCTCGTCCTGAACCAGTCGAAGGACGCGCGGACATTGCGCAGACCTTACTCGCGCTCCGCCTGTTCCAGGGTCTTGAACTGGCCGAACGTGTTGGTTGCCCGGGCGTTTTCCGGCAGTGCCAGTTCACCTGCGGCCACTTTGTCGCGCAAATAGCGATAGGTCTGCAGCGCCATCGACCACATGTGATCGCCGATCGAAATGTCGGGATAGTGCGCGGCCAAGGTGCCGGCCGGATCGAATTCGGGCAAAGGCCGGATCTTGGTCGCATAGTCACAGGCGAAAAACAGCGGAAACGAGTACCGTTCGGCCTGCACCTTGCGCACGCGGTGCGTGGTGGCGACACATTGCCCGGCGGTCATCACTTCCAGCATGTCGCCGACATTGATCACGAACAGCTCTTCCCCGTCGACCTCCATCGGCGGCGCATCGATCCATTGGCCCAGGCCGTTCAGCACTTCGAGCCCCGGCTGGTCGGCCAGCAGCAGCGTAAAGCATTCATAATCGGTGTGCGCGCCAATCCCCGGCGCATCCTCGGCGCTTAGGTCGACCGGGTAATGGATCAGCCGCAGTTTTGACGGGGGGCACGTGACCAGCGCGTCGAACGCGTGTTCATCCTGCCCCAGCGCCAGCGCGAATCCCTGGAACAGCTTGCGCCCCAGCGCAAACACATCGGCATAATAGGCATCGACCGCTTCGCGAAATCCGGGCAGCGCCGGCCACTTGTTGCCCCCGATCAAGGGCTGGCCCGCGATGACGAACGGATGATCGTCCGCCGCCTCGAAACCGATATCCCACGCCTCCTTCAGATCGGGGCGGCCGCTGCCGTACCATTCAGACCCTTCGGGCACATAGCCCTTGTGCCCGCGTCCCAGACCGATGTGGCAGGCCATCTTCCAGTCGAGATCGTGGGCAAACAGCGTTGCCGCCGCCGCGCGCAGCCCGGCGATCCGTTCGGGTGCGATACCGTGGCCGCGGATGTAGAAAAACCCTACCTCGCGCGCGGCACGGCCCAGATCTTCGGCCACCGCCGCGCGCGCGGCCGGGTCGGCGCTGAACAGGCCGGTCACATCGATAATCGGCAAGCGGTCGAATGACGTCATGCGCGGGCGCTCCATGCGGCAAAATGATCAAGCGTCGTTTGGGCCATCCACCGGTTCAATTCCCAGGTATCGGCCACAGGCGCGCGGGTGAACGGCAACTGGTGGGTATAGCCATCGGGGCCGAATTCGGGCGTTACCGTGGTCACCGCGCGCCCTGCCGCGCGGTGCGTGGCCCACACGCGTTCCCACTGCGCCTGGTGCCAGGCCAATGCGGCGGCATATTCGGGCGCGGCCGGATGCGGCACTTGCGGCCCCTGGTCATAGCCGACGCGCGCCTGCACATGATGCACGCGTGACAGAAATGGCGCCAGATCGTCGGCGGGATGATCCAGCAGGCGCTCGCACACCACCACCCAGTGGCTGAGATCGGCGGTGAAGCGCAACGCCGGCACCTGCGCGATCACCTCGAGCGCGACCCACGGGCTATACAGCGATGTCGCACGGTGAATTTCAAAGCTGCACGTGATGCCCGCAGTCTCGGCCAGGTCCTGCGCCCGGCCAAAAAAATCGACCTGCGCGCCCAGCGCCCAGCGGTCATTGCCTGGCAGAACATTGATGAACCGCGCGCCCGCCACGCGCGCGCCCTCGATCGCCTCGGCCAGCCGGTCAAGGTGCTGTGCCGGCGTCCATGCCTGATCGGGGATGACATCGCCGCCGGTGAACACCACCGCGATATAGCCCAACCCCTCGGCCTCCAGCGCCGATTTCAGCGCAAGCCGCGCGGCGCGATCGGCAGGCAGCCGCGCCTCAACCCCGACAAAGCGGTTTTCGCGGCATTGCGCACCACACCGCGCCCAGTCGGCACCTGCGCCGGTGGGCCACCCCCACAGCGAACGAAACAATTCCAGATCCATCGCCTGATCAGACCATCATGATCGCCCGACCGCAAGCACCGATGACCAAGAGGGCGCGTTGACACCGGCCGCCCCTGCCCCGACGGTGTGCGCCAAGGAGACACACGATGGTCGAAGCACGATGGAACGGCACCCTGATCGCCAGCAGCGATGATACGGTAGTGGTCGAAGGCAATCACTATTTCCCGGCCGATGCGGTCGATGCCACGCTGCTGCGCCCCAGCACGACCACCACGTTCTGCCCGTGGAAGGGCACCGCGCATTACCACACGCTGCATGTCGACGGCGCCGACAACACCGATGCTGCGTGGTATTACCCCGATCCCAAGGACAAGGCCGCAGCGATCCGCGGCCGCATCGCGTTCTGGAAGGGCGTCAAAGTCGGCTAGGCGCAATCCGCCCAATAGAGCGCGGTCGGATTGTCGACCAGCATCTGGTGCTGCAATTGCGCTGTGGGCGCGATGCGCGGGATCATGTCGACCAGATGGCCATCGTCGGGGATGGCATCCTGCATATTGGGGTGCGGCCAGTCGGTTCCCCACAGCGCACGGCCCGGGTAATCCGCCACCAGCGGTGCAACCGCCGCGGCAAAGGCGTTCCACGGATCGCCCGCAGGATCGAGCCGGTCGGGGCACGTCGCCTTGAACCAAATATCATCGCGCTGATCGAGCAGGTTGCGAAACGCCTTCATATCCGGCCCGTCGGGGCCCTGCGTCACATCGGGGCGCCCCATGTGGTCGATCACCAGCGGCACCGGGATCGCGTCGATGAAGCTGCGCATGTCATCAAGAATGTCAGCCTCGAAATAGATCACCACGTGCCAGCCTGCGGGCAACCGCCGGGCAACCTCGATAAACTTGTCCTTGGGCGCATCATCGACCAGCCGTTTCAGGAAATTGAAGCGGATGCCGCGGATGCCGCCGGCATGCATCGCATGCAGTTCGTCTTCGCCGATCGCCGGATCGACCACCGCAACACCGCGCGCGCGCCCCTGCGACCGTGCGATGGCATCGAGCGTGGCGGCGTTGTCGGTGCCGTGGCAACTGGCCTGTACGATCACGTTCCTGGCAAAGCCCAGATGATCGCGCAGCGCGAACAGCATGTCGGCGCCCGCATCTTCGGGCAGATACTTTGCCTTGGCGCTGAACGGAAATTGCGCTTGCGGGCCGAACACGTGGCAATGCGCATCGATCGCACCGGCGGGCGGGCGATAGCGCGGCTGTGACGGGGCGGCATGCCACGAAACGATCCGGTTGCTCATGCGAAGACCACTCCATCCATCAATTTGCGCGCCGTGCGCAGCAGCGCGGCGCTGACCACCGCGCCCGATCCATCGGTTTCCAGCACACAGCTCATTTCGCCGGTCGGGTGTTCGACCGACAGCGTCTTGCGCGCGCCGTCGGGCACGAGCGCCACGTCCGCCGCGGGCGATCCGGGCAGCAGGCACGCGGTTGCAACCGACACCGCGCCCAGCACGCCGATCGTGGCATGCGCACGATGCGGGATGAAACTGCGCACGCAGACGGTGCCGCCCGCGCGCGGTGGTGCGACCAGCATCATCTTGGGCACCGATGTGTCGGCCACATCGCCCAGGTTCATCATCGGGCCCGCGATCAGCCGGATCGCCTCGATCCGCGCCTTGAGCGGGTTCGCGCCATCCAGCCATTCGCGGTCTTCATAACCGGTAATGCCAAGGTCGGACGCCTTCATCACCACGCACGGCATGCCGTTGTCGATCAAGGTAACGCCCACGCCCTCGATCATGTCGACCGTGTTGCCTGTGGGCAGCAGCGCGCCGCAGCTTGATCCCGCGGTGTCGCGAAACGCCAGCGGCACCGGCGCATGGGTGCCCGGCACACCGTCGATCGCGGCATCGCCGGCATATGTCAGCACCCCGCCCGGCGTCTGCACCGTGGCCACCGCGACTTGGCCGGTGTTTTCCATATGGATCGCCACGCGGGTTTCGCCCTCACACGCCGCGACCAGCCCGCGTTCGATCGCAAACGGACCCACGCCTGCCAGGATATTGCCGCAGTTTTGCGCGTCCGACACGATCGCCTGATCGACAAAAACCTGCAGGAACAGGTAATCGACATCGATCCCGTCGCGGTCAGAACGCGACACCACCGCCACTTTGCTGGTCAGGGGATCGGCACCGCCCATCCCGTCGATCTGGCGCGGATCGGGCGATCCCATCACCGCAAGCAGAAACGCATCACGCGCCGCGCGATCGGCGGGCAGTTCGTGTTTGAGGAAATAGCCGCCTTTCGACGTGCCGCCGCGCATCCACATGCAACGCGCTGCAATCTCAGACATATTTCAGGCCTTCTTTTTCCAGCCGTTCGCGCATCTTGTACATGTCGAGGCCCAGGACCCCCGCGGCCAGCCTGGCACGTTTTTCGCCTTCGTTGGCTTCGCGCGCTTCGGCGGCGGCCAGCACCTCGGCGGCGCGGGCGCGCGGCACCACGCAAACGCCATCGTCATCGGCCACGATCACATCGCCCGGCATGACCGCTGCGCCCGCGCAGACCACCGGCACATTGACCGAGCCGAGCGTGTTTTTCACCGTGCCTTGCGCAAACACCGCCTTGGACCAGACCGGAAACGCCATTTCGGTCAGATCGCGCACATCGCGCACGCCCGCATCGATCACCAGCCCGCGACAGCCGCGCGCCTGTGCCGAGGTGGCCAGAAGATCGCCGAAATAACCGTCTTCGCACGGCGACGTCGGCGCCAGCACCATGATGTCGCCCGGTTGCAGTTGCTCGATCGCCACATGGATCATCCAGTTGTCGCCCGGAGGCGCGCTGATCGTCACCGCCGATCCGGCAATCCGCGCGCCGGCATAGATCGGCCGCATATGGCTGGCCAGCAGGCCGGTCCGGCCCTGCGCCTCGTGCACTGTGGCCACGCCGCACCGCGCCAGGCGATCGATAATGTCTGCCGGGGCGCGTTCGATGGTCTGGACGACAATACCGCTCATGCTGTGTGCTCGCTTGGCAGGGGAAAACTTTGCGCCGGGTTGCGCCGCGCAAACGACGAGGGGAAGGCGGAACTCTGGCCAGGCCATTAGATTTCGCTAATCTCTGTGCTCGACCGCCACGGAGAATGGATGGACATCTGGGATTATAATCTGCGCCACCTGACCGCCATCGGCCAGATTGCGCAGCTGGGAACGATGGGTGCGGCGGCACGCGCGGTAAACCTGACCCAGCCCGCGCTGACCCAGGCGCTGGCGCGGGTGGAAAACCAGCTGAACCTGCCGCTGTTCGAACGGCGCCACGACGGCATGGTACCAACGCCTGCAGCTGATCTGCTGGTGCCGCGCATCCGCGCCGCGCTCGATCACGCGATCAGCCCGCATGTCACCACGGCGCGCATGCGCGCACTGCTCGCGCTGGCCGACAGCGGCAGTTACCTGGGGGCAAGCCTGGCCACCGGGCTGGCCGTCCCCACGCTGCACCGCGCGGTCAAGGACCTGTCGCTGTCACTGCGCAAGGTGCTGGTTGAACGGCGCAGCAATGCCGTCGTGCTGACCGAGGCAGGGCAGACTTTGGCGCGCACGTTCCGGCTCGCACGGGTCGAGCTTGAGGCGGGGCTGGCCGAGATCGAGGCGCTGAAGGGCCGCGAGGTGCGGCGCATCACCATCGGCGCGATGCCGCTGTCGCGCGCGCGCATCCTGCCCGCAGCGGTGGCGCGGTTTCTCAAGCGCCATCCGCACGTGCGCATCGCGATTGCCGAAGGCGCACGCACCGAACTGGTCGAGCCGTTGCGCAATGGCGTGATCGACATGATGATCGGCGCACTGCGCCAGCCGCTGGTCGAACCCGACCTGGTGCAGACCGCGCTGTTCGAGGATGAACCGATCGTGGTGGCGCGCCATGACCATCCGTTGGGCAGCACGCGACCTGACTTGTCCGCGCTGGCCCGCCACCCGTGGATCCTGCCCGCGCGCGGCGCGCCGTTGCGCGACAAGTGGGAAGCGATGTTTGCCGAACGCGGCATGACGGCGCCGCCGGTGCCGGTCGAATCCGGTTCGGTCATGATCATTCGCCAGGTCCTGATCGAAAGCGATTTCCTGACTCTGGTCTCGCCCGACCAGGTTGCGGTTGAGCTTGAGGCGCGCTGGCTGTGCTCGCTCGGCACGCTGCCCAGCGCGTTCCACCGCGTGATCGGGGTCACCACGCGTGCTTCGTGGCGGCCAACCGCGGTGCAGGCCGAATTCCTTGCCGATCTGGACGCGGTCGCGGCACAGCGATAGGCGCGCCGCATACGTCAGATGACGCAGAGTGCCCGGCCCACCACAGGTGTATGCTGTTGCGGAGATTCTCCTATCGTCGCACACTGCGGCCGGCATTCCGGGGTCGGGTATGAACGCACCATCAGGCATCGGCACAAGACGCGCAGGCGCACAGCGGCTGGGCACCTGGGACCGGCCAAAGGTTCAGGGCGGACCGGTCAAGCAGTTCATTTTTACCTGGTTCCAGCCGGTCGTGCTGGCAGCCATGATCGCGTTCTGGACCTTCGCGCCCGACAGATATGCCACACCCGCGGTGGGCATCGGCATCGGCATCGCGTTCAAGGTGGTGTGCCTGGGGCTGGAATGGGTCAGCCAGCGGCACGCCAGCTGGCGCCTGACGTGGAAGGAGCTGACCACCGATCTGTTCTATGTCGCGGTCAGCTACACGCTGGTCAAATACGCCGCAAAGCACATCGGCAGCGACGCGGCCGTCGACGCGATCAAGCATTATTGGAACATTCACACTGCCTGGGCGGGGCACTGGCCGTTTCTGCTGCAGGTTTTCGTCACGATGTTCGTGTTCGATTTCGGGCAATACTGGATGCACCGCGCGATGCACAACTGGTACCCGCTGTGGCTGACCCACGCGCCGCACCATTACATCACCCAGCTAAACGTGCTGAAAGGCGCCATCGGCAATCCGATCGAAATTTTCCTGATCGGGTTGGGTATCGGCGGATTTCTGGATTTTCTGCCGCGTGCTGCGCTTGCGGCGGGGGGCATCGGGCTGGCCATCGACATCTACAACCATGCCAATATCCGGTTCAACACCCCGCGCTGGTGGCTGTATCTGTTCAACACGGTCGAACACCACAGCCTGCACCACTGCCAGGATTATGCCAGCACGCGGTGCAACTATGCCAACACCTTCATCGTTATCGACCGCATGTTCGGCACGTGCGTCGATGACGAGGCGGAACTGGTCGGCCAGGAAGGCGGGCGCCGCATGTCGATCCGCGAACAGATGCTCTATCCGTTTCTGCCGGTGATCGATCGCGTGCGCACCTGGCGCAGCCCGGCCGCGGTGCCCGCCGAATGAGCGAACATGGGCTGTTGCGGCTGATCGACTGGATCTGGACCGTGCGCGGGGCCGTGCCGCTGGCGCCCGGGCAAACATGCGACACCGCCTTTGCCCGGCTGGATCCGTTGTTTCGCGAACCCGGCACGACCCGCCGGCGCGAAGGCGATACCCTGGTGTTCCACAAGTCCGATCCGCTGTCGCAGGATCCGATGGCGGTGTGGGATCGTGGCCACTTGCAGATCGTGGCGGGCCCAGCGCTGCACTATCGGCTTGCCAGCCGCGCGCTGGGGTTCTGCTTTCTGGCGCCTGCGCTTTTCCTGGGCCTGTCGCTGCTGCTTGAAACCGCACATGTTTCCGGGCGCGTGTTTGCCGGGTTTTTCGTCGCGCTTTATATCATCGGCCGCATGCTCGAGCCGTGGCTGGTTGCGGCGCGGCTTGCGCGGCTTCTTGCCGCCACGGATCAGGCCGACAATGCGGACAGTTGCCCCGCCTGAACCGGATCGAGCAACGTGGTACGGCTGGGTTTCGCGATATCCCGTCAACACGGCTCCGGTTGTAGCATCGGCGTCGGCTGCCTGGCAGACAGCCGCGATTGGCGCCGTGCTTGATCGGGATCAATGCGCGGCGCGCCGCTTTGGCTAAACAGCCACACTTAGCGTGATCTTATCGCCCGCAGCGCAATTGGATTGGCCGCGTGTCTCCGGTCACGGCAGGGAAGCGCGCATGGCACCCACCATTGCCCTTATCGGGTTCGGCGAAGCCGGATCGACCTTTGCCCGCGCGGCACGCTGGTCGGGCGCGCGCGCCTTTGACATCCGTGCCGATCGTCGTGCGCTCGCCGATGATCTGGGTGTGACAGGTGCCGAAACCGCGGCACAGGCGCTGGCCGGTGCCGACCTGGTGCTGTCGCTGGTGACGGCCGATGCGGCGCTTGCTGTCGCGCGCGACTATGCGCGTTGGCTGCGCCCCGAAGCGCTGTGGTGCGATATGAATTCGGTCGCGCCCGAAACCAAGCGCGCCGCCGCTGTGTGCATTGCCGCCGCCGGCGCACGCTATATCGATGTCGCGGTGCTGGCCCCGGTCAATCCCGCACAGATGACCGTGCCGTTGCTGTTGGCGGGCGATCATGCCGATGCGGCGCTGGCCGCACTGGGCGCGGCAGGCTTTGCCAATATCCGCGCCGTCGGCCACGAAGTCGGCCGGGCCAGCGCGATCAAGATGATCCGTTCGGTCATGGTCAAGGGGATCGAGGCGCTGACCGCCGAAATGATGCTGGCCGCCACGCGCGCGGGCGTAGCCGAAGATGTACTGGCCTCGCTCGATGCCAGCGAACGGCCGCAGTCCTGGTTTGCCCGCGCCGCCTACAACATCGAACGCATGGCCACCCACGGGATACGCCGCGCGGCCGAAATGGAGGAAAGCGCGCGCACGCTGGCCGCGCTCGGCGTCGAACCGCTGATGACCAATGGCACCGTCCGCCGCCAGCGCGAACAGGCCGGACACCCGATCGTCACACCCACAGGACACCGATCATGACGCTGATCATCGACTGCCACGGCCACTATACCGTGCTGCCCAAAGGGCACGACACCTGGCGCGCCGCGCAGACCGCCGCGTTCAAGGCGGGCGAGCCTGCCCCGCCCTACCCCGCGATCAGCGACGACGAGATCCGCGCAACGATCGAGGCCAACCAGTTGCGCCTGATCGCGCAACGCGGGGCCGACCTGACCATTTTTTCCCCCCGCGCCAGCGCGATGGCGCCGCATGTCGGCGACCAGAGCGTGGCGGTGCCCTGGGCGCGGGCGTGCAACGATCTGATTGCGCGCGTGGTCGGCCTGTTCCCCGACACCTTTGCCGGGGTGTGCATGCTGCCCCAGTCGCCCGAGGCGGACATGACGTCGTCGGTGGCCGAACTCGAACGGTGTGTGACGCAGCTTGGCTTTATCGGCTGCAATCTCAATCCCGATCCGGGCGGCGGTCATTTCACCCACCCGCCGCTGACCGATCCGTACTGGTTCCCGTTTTATGAAAAAATGGTCGAACTTGACGTTCCCGCGATGATCCATGTGTCGGGTTCGTGCAATCCGGCGATGCACGCCACCGGCGGGTATTACATTGCCGCCGACACCGTTGCGTTCATGCAATTGCTCGAAGGCGATCTGTTCAGCCGGTTTCCCACCTTGCGGTTCATCATCCCGCATGGCGGCGGCGGCGTGCCCTATCACTGGGGGCGCTATCGCGGGCTGGCCGACATGCTGAAAAAGCCCGCGCTTGACAGCCATCTGATGAACAACGTGTTCTTCGACACCTGCGTCTATCATCAGCCGGGGATCAACCTGCTGAACGAGGTGATCGAAACCAAGAACATCCTGTTCGGTTCGGAAATGGTCGGCGCGGTGCGCGGCATCGACCCCACCACCGGGCATTATTTCGACGACACCAAGCGCTATATCGATGCGCTGCCGATCACGGCGGACCAGCGCCACGCGATTTTCGAAGGCAACGCGCGCCGCGTATTCCCGCGGCTCGATGCCCTGCTCAAGGAGAAGGGTCTGTGACCCAGACGCCCCCCACCCGCGACATTCACGCCTATCTGGCGGAACTTGAAGATATCCCTGGCACGCGTGTCTATACTGCGGCGCGCGCGCGCGCCGGGTACCACATCAACCAGTTCGCGATGAGCCTGATGAAGCCCGAAAACCGCGAGCGGTTCCGCGCCGATGAACGCGCCTATCTGGATGAATGGCCGATTGCCGACGCGGCCAAGGCGGCGGTGATGGCGCGCGATTACAATGCACTGCTCGACATGGGCGGCAATGTCTATTTCCTGTCGAAACTGTTTTCCAGCGACGGCATTCCCTTTGCCGAGGCGGTTTCGACAATGACCGACATGACCTGGCCCGAATACCGGCAAATGATGCTTGACGGCGGGCGCAGCCCGATCGGCCAGCGATCGATCAAGGGGGGATACTGACATGGCGCGCATCACTGCCGGCGTGGGTTCAAGCCACGTGCCGCTGCTGGGCGTGGCGGTCGACCAGGGCAAAAGCCGCGATGACTACTTCGGCCCGATCTTTGCCGGGTACGACTGGACGCGCGAATGGGAAAAGTCGGAAAAGCCCGACGTGGTGATCCTGGTGTTCAACGATCACGCCTCGGCGTTCGACATGAAGATCGTGCCGACCTTTGCCATCGGCTGCGGCGAACATTACAAGCCCGCCGACGAAGGCTGGGGCCCGCGCCAGGTGCCCGATGTCGAAGGCCATGCCGACCTTGCCTGGCATATCGCGCAAAGCCTGATCCTTGATGATTTCGACATGACGATCATCAACGAGATGGATGTCGATCACGGGCTGACCGTGCCGCTGTCGATGATGTTCGGATCGCCCGAGGCGTGGCCGGTGAAAGTCGTGCCGATCGCGGTGAACGTGGTGACCTATCCGGTGCCGTCGGGCAATCGTTGCTGGGCGCTGGGCGAGGCGATCAGGCGCGCGGTGGAAAGCTTTCCCGAAGACCTGAACGTGCAGATCTGGGGCACCGGGGGCATGAGCCACCAGTTGCAGGGCCCGCGCGCCGGGCTGCTCAATCGCGAATGGGACAATGCCTTTCTCGACATGCTGATCGGCGACAGCGACGCCGCGCGCTGGATCCCGCATATCGAATACTTGCGCGAAACCGGCAGCGAAGGCATCGAAATGGTGATGTGGCTGATCATGCGCGGCGCGCTGGGGCCCAAAACCCGCCTGCTCCATCGCCATTACCATATTCCGTGCAGCAACACCGCGATCGGGCACATCGTGCTCGAACCGGCCGACTGACCCCAACCGCTTCCACCCTGCCGGGCGCGGTTTCACCATCGCGCCCGGTCTTTTCGTGTCAAGGAACTGCCCGATGGCCCATGCCCCCATCCGTATCGCGCTGGCCGGAGCCGGCGCCTTTGGTGAAAAGCACCTCGATGGCCTGAAAAATATCGCCGGCGTCGAAATCGTCTCGATCATCAGCCGCACCGCCGAACAGGCCGCTGCGGTGGCGGCCAAATATGGCGCGAAACACAGCTCCACCGAACTTGCCGACGCGCTGGCGCGCGACGATGTCGATGCGGTGATCCTGTGCACGCCCACGCAGATGCACGCCGCGCAAACCATCGCCTGTCTTGAGGCGGGCAAGCATGTGCAGGTGGAAATCCCGCTGTCCGACAGCTGGGCCGATGCGGCTGCGGTCATGGCCAAAGTGGAACAGACCGGGCTGGTCGCGATGGTCGGCCACACCCGCCGGTTCAACCCGTCGCACCAATGGGTGCACAAGCGCATCGTCGCAGGTGAATTCGCGGTTCAGCAGATGGACGTGCAGACCTATTTCTTCCGCCGCAAGAATATCAATGCCAAAGGTGAAGCGCGCAGCTGGACCGACCACCTGCTGTGGCACCACGCCGCGCATACGATCGACCTGTTTGCCTACCAATCGGGCAGGATCGTCGCTGCGCATGTGCTGCAGGGGCCAAAGCATCCCGACCTTGGCATCGCGCTCGACATGTCGATCCAGCTCAAGGCCGAAACCGGCGCACTGTGCACGCTGTCACTGTCGTTCAACAACGACGGGCCCTTGGGCACATTCTTTCGCTATATCGGCGATACCGGCACTTATATCGCGCGCTATGACGATCTGTTCGACGGGCGCGATGCGCAGATCGATGTTTCCCATGTCGATGTCAGCATGAACGGGATCGAACTGCAGGACCGCGAATTCATCGCCGCGATCCGCGAAGGCCGTCAGCCCAACAGCGCGGTTGCAGGCGTGCTCGACTGCTACCGCGTGATTGGCGAACTGGCCGCCCAGCTCGAAGCGCAAGACGGCTGGTCGTAAATGCGATCCTCCCCGGCCGGGGAGGATTCACCTGTCGGCCCGCAGCCGCGCCATGCGCGTCACCACAAAGGCACCATTCAATTTGTGCCAGACCGTGCCGCGCCACAGCCTGCCGCTGGTCAGCCGCACGGTCAGCCGGAAATTGGTGCCCGCCACCACCTGGCGCGATGCGCTTTCGATATGGCGCAGGCCAACGGTCTTGAGCGGCAGGTGCCGCACCAGCGCAAGTGCCGCCGCGCGCACCTCGTGATCGTCCATCGGTGCTTCGACCGGGGTCCAGCCGCCGGCCAGCGGTGGTGGTGCTACGGCTGATCCCGCAGCCAATGCGATAGACAGTATCAGCCCCATGCCCCCTCCTTGCGTGCGCCACGACAAAACCACAGCGCATGGCACGATACAACCACGCGCGACTGCCGACCACCCGCGCGCCTGACTTCGCGCGTTACAGCGGCAGGCCCACATAATTTTCGGCGATGCTGCGCTGCGCTGCCTCGCTTGAGGCGATATAATCAAGCTCGGCGCGCTGCATGCGGCGTTCAAACGGACCATCTTCGGGAAACCGGTGCATCAGCTTCGTCAGGGCCCAGCTGAACCGTTCGCTCTTCCATACCCGCGCCAGCGCCTTGGCCGAATAACCCGCCACCGCGTCGGCATCGCCATCGCGGAAAAACGCCACCAGCGCCTGTGCTGCATAATGCACATCGCTGGCCGCCAGGTTCAGGCCCTTGGCGCCCGTCGGCGGCACGATATGCGCAGCATCGCCGCACAGCAGCAGGCTGCCATGGCGCATCGGTTCGAACACGAAACTGCGCAACGGCGCGATCGATTTTTCAAGCGCGGGGCCGCGTGTGATCTGCGCCGCGGCATCGGGGCCCAGCCGCACTGCCAGTTCATCCCACACCCGATCGTCGGACCAGTCCTCGATCCGTTCGGTCAGCGGCACATCGATGTAATAGCGGCTGCGTGTTGCGCTGCGCATCGAGGCGAGCGCAAAACCGCGTTCATGGTTGGCATAGATCAGTTCGTGGTTGCACGGCGGCACATCGGCCAGAATACCCAGCCAGCCAAACGGATAGACCCGTTCGAACACGCGGCCCACGTTGGCCGGGATCGCCTGGCGGCTGGGGCCGTGAAACCCGTCGCACCCGACCACGATCCGCGCATCGATGCGATGGTCGCGGCCCTGCCTGGCAAAGGTTACAAACGGCGCGTTGCCCGCGACATCGTGCAACGCCACATCGCCCGCTTGGTAGATCACCTCAAGCCCGCGCGCAGGGGCCGCATCCATCAGATCGCGGGTCAGTTCGGTCTGGCCATAGACCATCACGCTTTGTCCGGTCAGTGCTGCCACATCGATGCGGATCAGGCGTTCGCCATCGGCCAGGTTGAACCCGCCGTGCGGCAATCCTTCGACTTTCATCCGCGCGTCCAGACCCAGCCGTTCCATCAGGCCGACAGTACCCTGTTCCAGCACCCCGGCACGGATCCGCGACAACACATATTCGCCGCTCTGCCGCTCGATCACGACACAGGCGATCCCTTCGGCACGCAACAGGTGGCCCAGCAGCAGTCCGGCCGGGCCCGCGCCGACAATCGCAACCTGTGTCTTCATGATCGTTCTCCCGCCTGCAATCTATTGACGAACAGGCGCCAGGCGTGAAGGGATGACGCGGTCAAAGCTCTGGTACTTTTCGGACACAATGATGCCGCCTGTGACCATTCCCACGTTTGCGCTTTATGGCGAAGATCACTGGCAAAGCCCGACAGGCTTTGCCCATATCGAAACAATCGCACAACGCAGCGCCCTGCACGATTGGGCCATAGCTCCGCATCGTCACGATCGGGCGGTGCAGCTGTTGCTGGTGCATCAGGGCCCGGCGCAGGTCACGCTTGACGGTGCGCTGTTTGCGCTCGACGGCCCGGCGTTCATCGTGGTGCCAACGGGTGTGGTGCACGGATTTCGGTTCGACCACCGCACCGGTGGACATGTGCTGACGCTGGCGCAGGAATTCGTCAGCCGCGCCAACGGCCACGCCGACGGATTGGGCGCGCTGCTGACGCGCGGCGGACACGGCACGCTGTCGCCGGGTGCGGCCGGGCGCGTCCGCCGCCTGGCCGATGAACTGATCGGGCTGGATGAAACCGCAACGACAGGCAACGCCTTGTTCGATGCGCTGGCCGAGGCGTTGATCCGGGCCTTGTTGCAGGGTGACCACGCGGCCAGCCCGGGCGACCAGCGGCTGGCGGTGTTTCGCCATATGGTCGAAACGCATCTGGCCGAACACCGCCCGCTGGCGTTCTATGCACAGTCAATCGGCACAACGGTGCGTACGCTGACCCGCCTGACCCGCCGCCATCTGGGGCACAGCCCGCAAGGGTTGATCAACCGGCGGCTGGCGCTCGAAGCAGTACGGCTGCTGCGCTATACAGGGGCCAGCGCCAGCGCGGTTGCCAACGAACTGGGGTTTGCCGATCCGTCGTATTTTTCGCGGTTTTACCTGCGCATGACCGGGCGACGGCCGCAGGATGACAAAGCGTCTTGAACATCGGGTAACCTTTTGACGCTATGCCCGGGCGCATCATGACCAAGATTCGCGCCCTGATCCTGATCTGTGCCCCGTGCGCCATGCTGGCCGGATGTTCGCCCGGTATTTCGGCGGCCGATGCGGACATCCAGCAAAAGGTGATCGCCGCCGAAGCGCGCGCCGAAGCCGCGGAAAAGCGGGCCAAAAATGCCGAAATCAAGGCATCGCTTCATGCGCAGGAACCCGTCGCCGGGATGGACCCCGCGCCTGCGGCAGACAAGGACAAGGACCCGGGCGAAAACGATTTCGGCAAACCGGTGAACGACACGATGCCCATCGAACCGGTCCCGGTGATGCCGGCGCAGGCACCCCAATGATCTGAGCGTTGCCCGCCGCGCCTTGTGCATTGCCGGCAGACCGGACAATCCAGACCCCAACCTTGCGCTTTGGCCATGCACGGGTAGAGGATGGCATTTCAACGCCAATCGGATTTGCCGCGCCATGACCCAGGTCGTCTATGTTCTCAACGGTCCCAACCTCAACCTGCTCGGCCTGCGCGAGCCTGAGATCTATGGCCACGACACGCTGGACGATATCGCCGGCATGCTCGAGGACCGGGCGCAGGACCTGGGGCTGGAAATCGACATGCGCCAGTCGAACCACGAAGGCCATCTGGTCGACTGGCTGCACGAGGCGCAGGCCCAGGGCGCGCGCGCGGTGCTGATCAACGCGGGCGCGTTTACCCACACCAGCATTGCGCTTTACGATGCGATCAAGGCGATTCACCTTCCGGTGATCGAAGTGCACCTGTCAAACCCGCATAAGCGCGAGGAATTCCGCCATCGGTCCTATGTCGGCATGGCCGCATTGGGCACTGTCGCGGGCTTTGGCGCCAACAGTTATATCGTTGCGCTGGACGCCGTCGCCAGGCTTTGATCTGGGGATTGGCGTAACACTCTTGCGACAAGCCTCTTGCCACGGCGTCTGTCTGGGGGCATGGCGCGGCGCAACGCAATTTGACCATTCATCCACCGCGAGGACAACGACACATGGCGCAAGACCGCGGCGCGAACCCGGACACCAACCCGGATACCATGGCCATCGACAGCGCGCTGGTGCGCGAACTGGCCCAACTGCTGGCTGATACCGGCCTGACCGAAATCGAAGTCGAAGACGGCACGCGCAAGATCCGCGTGGCCCGCACGCTGACCGCGGCACCCGCCGCGGCAGCCTATGCCGCGCCTGCCCCGGCTGCGGCCCCCGCGCCCGCAGCGGCGGCGCCTGCCACGCCACCAGCCGAAACGCATGCCAACGCGGTGAAATCGCCGATGGTCGGCACCGCCTATCTGACCCCCGAACCGGGCGCTGCGAATTTCGTGACGGTCGGCCAGACGGTCAAGGCGGGCCAGACCCTGCTGATCATCGAAGCGATGAAAGTGATGAACACGATCACCGCGCCGGCTTCGGGCACGGTGACCGCTATCCTTGTCGAAAACGCCCAGCCGGTCGAATACGACCAGCCGCTGGTCGTGATCGCCTGAACCGCGAACGACAGGACCAGCCCATGGCTATCAAGCGTCTGCTTATCGCCAATCGCGGCGAGATTGCCCTGCGCATCCATCGCGCCGCGCGCGAAATGGGGATCGAAACCGTGGCGGTGCATTCCACCGCCGATGCCGATGCCATGCATGTGCGGCTGGCCGATCATGCGGTGTGCATCGGGCCGCCTGCAGCCAAAGACAGCTATCTCAATATCGCGGCGATCATTTCGGCGGCGGAAATCACGCATGCCGATGCGATCCACCCCGGCTATGGCTTTCTGTCCGAAAACGCCAAATTCGCCGAAATCGTCGAAGCCCACGGGATCACCTGGGTCGGGCCCAAGCCCGAACACATTCGCACGATGGGCGACAAAGTCGAAGCCAAGCGCACCGCGGGCCGGCTGGGCCTGCCGCTGGTGCCGGGGTCCGACGGCGCGATCGACGATCCGGTCGAAGCGGCAAAGATTGCCGAAGCGATCGGCTATCCGGTGATCATCAAGGCGGCTTCGGGCGGCGGCGGGCGCGGCATGAAAGTGTGCAACGGCCCCGACGAACTGGAAAGCCTGATGCAACAGGCCGGCAGCGAGGCCAAGGCCGCGTTCGGCGATGCCACGGTTTACCTCGAAAAATACCTCGGCAATCCGCGCCACATCGAATTCCAGGTGTTCGGCGACGGCAACGGCAATGCAATCCATCTGGGCGAACGCGACTGTTCGCTGCAACGCCGCCATCAGAAAGTTCTGGAAGAAGCACCCAGCCCGGTGATTTCGGCGCAAGAACGCGACCGCATGGGCGGGATCGTGGCCAAAGCCATGGCCGACATGGGATATCGCGGCGCGGGCACGATCGAATTCCTGTGGGAAGGCGGCGAATTCTACTTCATCGAGATGAACACGCGGCTGCAGGTCGAACATCCGGTGACCGAAGCCATCACCGGCATCGATCTGGTGCGCGAACAGATCCGCATTGCCGATGGCCGTCCGCTGTCGGTTACGCAGGACGAAATCGTGTTTTCGGGCCACGCCATCGAATGCCGCATCAATGCCGAAGACCCGTTTACCTTTGCCCCCTCACCCGGGCTGGTCACGGCCTATCACGCGGCCGGCGGAATGCATGTGCGCGTCGATTCGGGGCTTTACGCCGGGTATCGCATCCCGCCGTACTATGATTCGATGATCGCCAAGCTGATCGTCTATGGCCGCACGCGCGAAGGCTGCATCATGCGGCTGAAGCGCGCGTTGCAGGAAATGGTGATCGAAGGCGTCAAGACCTCGATCCCGCTGCACCAGCGCCTGCTTGACGACGCGGTGTTCCTGAACGGCGATTATTCGATCAAGTATCTGGAACAGTGGCTGGCCGACAGCGCGGCCGAGTAATCGCCCCTCCCCCTTGAAGGGGGAAGGGTCTTGCCGGCATCACACCCCCAGCCGGCGTTCGATCGCATCCCAGATCGCGCCGCCGGTGTCGACGCCATCGAAATTTTCGATCGCGACGATCCCGGTGGGCGATGTCACGTTGATTTCGGTCAGCCATTTGCCACCGATCACATCGATGCCGACAAACACCAGCCCGCGCGCCTTCAGTTCTGGCCCCATCGCCGCACAAATTTCGGCTTCGCGTTCGGTCAGGCCCGATTGTTCGGCATAGCCGCCGACAGCCAGGTTCGACCGGAATTCGCCTTCGCCCGGCTTGCGGTTGATCGCGCCCAGCACGTCGCCGTCGACCAGCACGATGCGTTTGTCGCCTTCGGCCACTTCGGGCAGGAACGTCTGCACCATGAACGGTTCGGGCCAGACCTGGCCGAACAGTTCGGCCAACGCCGACAGATTGCCGCCATCGGCATCGATCTTGAACACCGCCTTGCCGCCGTTGCCATGCAGCGGCTTGACCACCACCGCACCGCCATGGTGGCGCTGGAATGCGCGCACGTCGGCGGCGCTGCGCGTGATCAGTGTGGGCGGCATGAACCGCGCATAATCGAGCACATAGACCTTTTCGGGCGCATTGCGCACCGAACGCGGGTCATTGACGACCAGTGTTTCGCCCTCCAGCCGTTCAAGCAGATGCGTGGCGGTGATATAGCCCAGGTCAAACGGCGGATCCTGCCGCATCAGCACGACATCGACATCGCGGCCCAGATCGATCTTGCGCACTTCGCCCAGCGTGTAGTGATCGCCAACGACATGTTGCACCGTGACAGGCGCTGCGTCTGCGGTGATCCGGCCGGCCTCCCACGCCAGCGAACGCACGTCGTAATACCATTGCTCGGCGCCGCGCGCCTGGGCCGATTTCATCAGGTGAAAGGTCGAATCCCCGGCGATATTGAGTGTGGCAAGTGGATCCATCTGGACCGCGACGCGAACCGGCATGCGTGAATGTTCCCGAATAAGGGCAGCGCCTAGGGCTGCCAAACGTGGACGATGTGGCGTGGCCAGTGCCACGGCGCAAGCAATATCACATCGATCCGGACGCTATCGTCGCTGCGCGCCAGACGCGGTATCAGCGCCTGCGCCACGCGCGCCACGCGCTGCAGGCGGCGTTCGTCGATGGCATCGGCAAAGGCCGCCGCATCGCGCCGCCATTTCACCTCGACAAAGGCCAGCACGCGTCCGCGCCGCGCCACCAGATCGACTTCGCCCACCCCGCGCCCGTGTCCGATCCGCTGGCGCCGCGCGACAATCCGCCAGCCCTTGGCCATCAGGTACAGCGCGGCCAGCGCTTCGCCGCGCCGACCATCGCGATCGGACCGGCGCGCGCGCGTCACGGCGCGTCGGCCTGCAATTCCAGCGCGCGACGATACAGCGCGTGGCGATCCACCCCCAGCGCACGCGCCACATCCTTGGTCGCCTTCGACATCGGCAGGCGTTCGAGCGCTTCGCGCAGCGCGGCATCGATCGCCGCGTCATCGGGCGCCAGCGGCGCAACCGGCGGCCCGGCCAGCACGACGATTTCGCCCCGCGGCGGGTGTTCGCGATAATGCGCGGCCAGGTCTTCGGCACTGCCCCGGCGGCATTCCTCGAACATCTTGGTCAATTCGCGCGCCACTGCAATTTCGCGGCGGGGCAAAAGCGCCGCCATGGCATCGAGCGTGTCGGCCAGCCGCGGGCCGGTGTCATAGAACACCAGCGTGGCCGACACACCCGCCAGTTCGGACAGGACATCGCTGCGCGCCTTGTCCTTGCCCGGCAGAAATCCGCCGAACAGGAAACGGTCGGTGGGCAGGCCCGCCAGCGTCAGCGCGGTGATCAGCGCGCTGGGCCCAGGCAGGCTGGTCACGACAATGCCTTCGGCCTGCGCCGCGCGAACCAGGCGATAGCCGGGATCGGAAATCAGCGGGGTGCCCGCATCGGATACCAATGCCACCGGCGCGGTGCGCATCAGATCGATCAGCGCATCGCGCGCGGCGGCATCGGCATGATCGTCATAGCGGCGCAGCGGCTTTTTCAGCCCCAGATGCGCCATCAGCTTGCCCGTGACGCGCGTGTCCTCGCAGGCTATGGCCGAGACCGCGCCCAGCACCTCGATCGCGCGCCTGGTCATGTCGCCAAGATTGCCAATCGGGGTGGCGACAATGTAGAGGCCGGGCAGAAGTGTTGCGTTTTCGGGCGAAAGCATTTCGGGCGGTTGTGTGTCCATCGGTCCTGCATGGACCCGGGCAGGGGAAAGAGGCAAGCAGATGATCAAGCACGGCAACAACAACGGCCTGATCCGGCGTGCAGTGATGGCGGGCTTTCTCGCGCTGCTGGCCGGGTGCGCCGTGGTGCCCAAGCCAAAGCCTGCGCCCCCTGCCCCGCGCCCGGTCGAAGTCGCACCGCAGGCCAATGTCCTGCCCACCGATGCCGATCGGCATCGCATCGCCCTGCTGGTGCCGATGACCGGCGCCTATGCCAATGTCGGCCAGGCCATCGCCAATGCCACGACCAAGGCGCTGCTCGACACCAATGCCAAGAACCTGCGCATCACCACGTATGACACCGCCAATGGTGCCGGCCCCGCCGCGGCCAAGGCCATCGGCGATGGCAACAAGCTGATCCTGGGGCCGCTGAATGCCGAAGATGTGACGGCCGTGGTGGCGGTAGCCCGCCCCGCGCATGTGCCGATGATCACCTTTTCCAGCGATGCCGGGGTGGCGGCGCGCGATGTGTTCGTGTTTGGCCAGGTGCCGGGACAATCGGTGGCGCGCGTGATCGCCTATGCCCGCGCGCACGGGATTACCGCGATCGGCGCGATCATTCCGGCAGGCGCCTATGGCCAACGCGTGGCGGCCGGCCTGTCGAATGCTGCGCGTGCCGGCAACATGCGCCTGACCGATATTGAAACGTACGAACGCACCAACACGTCGGTGGTCAGCGCGATCAGGCGGGTCAAGGCCAAAGGCCAGGTCGATGCGATCCTGATCGCCGATGGCGCGCGGATCGCGACCTATGCCGCGCCGTCTGCCAATGGCGTGCGCCTGCTCGGCACCGAACTGTGGGCGGGCGAAAGCGCCATCGCGCAAAGCAAGGCGCTGCGCGGCGGATGGTTTGCCACGGTGTCCGATGATCGTTTCGGCACGTTCGAACGGTCGTACTTTTCGCGGTTTGGCAGCCATCCGCCGCGGGTTGCCACGCTGGGGTATGACGCGGTGCTGCTGACACTGAATGTGGCGCGCGGGTGGAAGGACGGCACGCTGTTCCCCACTGCCAAGCTGTATGACCGCGATGGCTTCATCGGCATCGACGGGGTGTTCCGGTTCAACGAATTCGGCATTGCCGAACGCGCGCTGGAAGTGCGCGAGGTCGGCACCGGCACATTCGTCAAAGTCAGTCCCGCGCCCGAACATTTCACCCAGAACGATTATCGGCAATAAAGGCGGGATAAGCAGCAGGCCTGCCTTGCGCGCGATTCCCCCGATCCGCTATGCCCGCGGGCATGGCTGATGATCTGTTTGAAAAGCTGCCGCCTGCTTCTTCGGCAGAAAGTTACGATGGTTCCGCGATCGAGGTGCTCGAAGGGCTGGAACCGGTGCGTCGGCGCCCCGGCATGTATATCGGTGGCACCGACGAACGTGCGCTGCATCACCTGGTCGCAGAAGTGCTCGACAACGCGATGGACGAGGCCGTCGCCGGCCATGCCAACCGGATCGAGATCACGCTGGAAGAAGAACCGGGTGCCGCCGGGCGCGTGACCATCAGCGACAACGGGCGCGGCATCCCGGTCGACGAACATCCCAAGTATCCCGGCAAATCCGCGCTCGAAGTCATCCTGACCACGCTCCATTCGGGCGGCAAGTTTTCGGGCAAGGCCTATGCGACATCGGGCGGCCTGCACGGCGTGGGCATTTCGGTGGTCAATGCGCTGTCGACGCTGACCCGCATCGAGGTTGCCCGCAACAAGGAATTGTATGCGCAGGAATTTTCCTGCGGCCTGGCCAAAGCGCCGCTGCAACGCATCGGCAACGCGCCCAACCGGCGCGGCACCACGGTGACCTTTGTCCCCGATGCCACGATTTTTGGTGACGATGCCCGGTTCAAACCGGCGCGGCTGTTCCGGCTGGCACGGTCAAAGGCCTATTTGTTTGCCGGTGTCGAAATCCGCTGGAAATGCGCCCCGGCACTGGCCAGTGCGGATGTGCCCGCCGAGGCGACGTTCCAGTTTCCCGGCGGTCTGGCCGATCACCTGGCCGAACAGGTGTCAGGGCGCGAATGCGTGACCACGGTGCCCTTTGCCGGCAGCCAGGATTTTCCGGCGGGCCCGCAGGGTGAAGAAATGGGCCGGGTCGAATGGGCGATCGCCTGGCCGCTGTGGTCCGACGGGGCCTACAGCTATTACTGCAACACCATTCCCACGCCCGATGGCGGCACGCACGAACAGGGCCTGCGCGCGGCGCTGACCCGGGGCATCCGTGCATTTGGCGAACTGATCGGCCAGAAAAAGGCCAAGGACATCGCGCCCGAAGACATGATCACCGGCAGCGAAGTCATGCTGTCGGTGTTTGTGCGCGATCCGCAGTTCCAAAGCCAGACCAAGGATCGGCTGACCAGTCCCGAGGCGGCGCGCATGGTCGAAATGGCGGTGCGCGACCATTTCGACCATTTCCTGACCGACAACATGGATCGCGGTCGCGCCCTGCTGGGTGCGGTGATGGACCGCATGGACGAGCGCCTGCGCCGCAAGGCCGAGCGCGAGATCAAGCGCAAGACCGCGACCAATTCGCGCAAGCTGCGCCTGCCGGGCAAATTGACCGATTGCACCGGTGAAGGCGATGCCGAAACCGAACTGTTCATCGTCGAAGGCGACAGCGCCGGCGGCAGCGCCAAACAGGCGCGCGATCGCAAGACCCAGGCGATCCTGCCGATCCGGGGCAAGATCCTCAACGTGGCGTCCGCCACCAATGACAAGATCCGCGCCAACCAGGAAATCGCCGACCTGTCGCTGGCGCTGGGCTGCGGCACGCGCAAGGACTGCAACGCCGATGCACTGCGCTACGACCGTGTGATCATCATGACCGATGCCGATGTCGATGGCGCGCATATTGCCACACTGCTGATGACGTTCTTTTTTCAGGAAATGCCCGATCTGGTGCGCAAAGGGCATCTCTATCTGGCGCAACCGCCGCTTTATCGTCTGACCGCGGGCACCACCAGCGCTTATGCCCGCGACGATGCGCACCGTGCCGAACTCGAAGCGACCGTGTTCAAGGGCCGCAAGGTCGAAGTGGGCCGGTTCAAGGGGCTGGGCGAAATGAACCCTTCGCAATTGCGCGAAACGACGATGGCACCGGCCAGCCGCTCGTTGTTGCGCGTGACCCTGCCCGAAGCGCACGAACAGCGCCACGCTATCAAGGATCTGGTCGACCGCCTGATGGGCCGCAACCCCGAGCACCGCTTCATGTTCATCCAGAACCGCGCCGCCGACATCGACCCCGACCTGATCGACGCGTAACGATTTTCTGCGTCAACCGGGTCTCAGGGCGATTCACCGGTTTTCGGGCCATCTTCGTCTTCGCCGGCCTTGCGCATGGTCTGGTACCACCGGATCGTCACCCACACGCCGATCATGTCTTCGCTGCCGTGCTTGGGCGGGCGCACCAGCCATTGCCACGATGCTTCGCGCAACGCCCGCGACAGCCCCAGGTTGGGTTCGGAATCGCCGAGCTGGCGGCAATCTTCGACATGGTAATGCGGCGCAGTGCGGCAGACGATATCACCCCAGCCGGTCTTGCGCTTTTCAACCGGCCAATAGGGTTCAAGTTCGGCCATGCGCGGCTTGCGATACCAGTCACCGCGGTAATAGCCGCGGCTGTCGGGCCCGTCGCCTTCGCCACGCCCGCCCCCGCCCGACGCCTGGGCATTGCCCGGCGCCACGCCCGAATGGATCTTGGAAATATCCGAATTGGCCATCGCGGTGTGATCGGTGTGGATGAACCCTTCGGGCCATTCGACTTTTTCGGGGTTCTTGACGTCAATTCTGGGCGGCAGCTTGGTGGTGGCTGCAGGCGCGGTCCGCTGCGGCGTGTCGGGATCGCGCGACGCCGGATGCGCAGGCGGCACCTTTTCCTCGGGCTTTGGGGTCAACTGCAACGCTGTCAGGATCGACTTGTCCTTGTGCCCCTGGTCGTGGAGCACCGCCATATACAGCAGCACCAGCACCATGAACACGGTCACGCCCAGCGCCATCAACGCCGCGACGAGCCGCGCCTGGCGCGGCGGGCCATAACGGCCCGGCACCTCGAACGCGGGATTCAGGTCAGGTGGCAGCAGGGAAGAGTCCATCACCCGTCAAAACGTTTCAAACCACAAGCCCCCTTGCCCCGCCCTGCCAAGGCCCCACCCTGGATGCAACCGTTTTGCTGCCCCCGCGACTTTTTGCGACAGGTCTTGCCCCGCGCGCCCGGGGGCGATACGCTTAATCACTTGGTTAAATGGGTCAGGACAGATCGATGCGTTTTGAAGGCACCAGCAATTACGTCGCCACCGATGATCTGAAAGTTGCGGTGAATGCCGCGGTGCTGCTGCGCCGCCCTTTGCTGGTCAAAGGCGAACCCGGCACCGGCAAGACCGTGCTGGCCCACGAAATTGCCAAGGCGGTGGGCGCGCCGTTGATCGAATGGAACGTGAAATCGACCACCAAAGCACAGCAGGGCCTGTATGAATACGATGCGGTTGCCCGCCTGCGCGATGGCCAGCTGGGCGACGAACGCGTCCACGACATCAAGAATTATATCAAAAAGGGCAAGCTGTGGGAGGCGTTTACCGCGCCCCAGCTGCCCGTGCTGCTGATCGACGAAATCGACAAGGCCGACATCGAGTTTCCCAACGACCTGTTGCAGGAACTCGACCGGATGAGCTTCGACGTCTATGAAACGCAGGAACGGATCACTGCCGTCGAACGCCCGATCGTGGTGATCACGTCGAACAATGAAAAGGAACTGCCCGACGCGTTTTTGCGCCGCTGTTTCTTTCACTATATCAAGTTTCCCGATCGCGACACGATGCAGGCGATCATCGATGTGCACTTCCCCGGCATCCAGCGCACCCTGATCGCCAAGGCGATGGAGGTGTTCTACGAAGTGCGCGACGTGCCGGGCCTGAAGAAAAAGCCCAGCACATCCGAACTGCTCGACTGGCTGAAGCTGCTGCTGAACGAAGACATGCCGCTTGACGTGTTGCAGAACCGCGATCCGACCAAGGCGATCCCGCCGCTGCACGGGGCGCTGCTGAAAAACGAACAGGATATCATGCTGTTCGAACGGCTGGCCTTCATGGCGCGGCGCAACGGCTGATCCTGGAGCGTGGCGGTCATGACCTATACCGGACGATGCGCCTGCGGCGCGGTGACGCTGCAGATCGATGGCAAACCCTTGATGGCGCGCCAGTGCTGGTGCCGCCAATGCCAGACACTTGCCGCAGGCGGGCCCACCAACAACGCGATGTTTCCAACCGACACCGTGCAGATCGACGGCGTGTTGGGCACATCGACGTGGACCGCAGCCAGCGGCAACACGCTGGCGTTTCATTTTTGCCCCGCCTGCGGCACGCAAATCTATGCGCAAAGTTCGGCCCGGCCGCATATCAGGACGCTGCGCATCGGCGTGATCGACCAACCGCATGATCTGGCGCCGCAGGCGGTCATCTGGACCGACGAGGCTCCGGCCTGGGCGGTGTTCGATCCCGATCTCGAACGCTTCGCGCGCCAGCCCCCGCCGCCCGCACCCGCTCCACAAGGCTGAACCGATGTTCTTCAACTTCATCGATGAACTGCGCGCCGCCGGAATCCAGGCCAGCTTCAAAGAGCACCTGGTGCTGCTCGAGGCGCTCGACAAAGAGGTGATCGATCGCACGCCCGAGGCGTTCTATTACCTGTCGCGCGCCACCTTCGTGAAGGACGAAGGCCTGCTCGACCGGTTCGACCAGGTGTTCAACAAAGTGTTCAAGGGCCTGCTGTCCGATTATGCGCAGCGCCCGGTCGACGTGCCCGAGGATTGGCTCAAGGCGGTTGCCGAAAAATTCCTGACCGAAGAGGAAATGGCCGCGATCCAGAAAATGGGATCGTGGGACGAGATCATGGAGACGCTGAAAAAGCGGCTTGAGGAACAGGAAAAGCGCCACCAGGGCGGCAACAAATGGGTCGGCACCGGCGGCACCAGCCCTTATGGCAACTCGGGCTACAACCCCGAAGGCGTGCGTATCGGCGGCGAAGCCAAACACGGCAAGGCGATCAAGGTATGGGAACAGCGCGCGTTCCAGAACCTGGACAACACGCGCGAACTGGGCACGCGCAATATCAAGGTCGCGCTGCGCCGCCTGCGCCGTTTCGCGCGCGAGGGCGCCGCCGACGAGCTTGACCTGGATGCAACGATCGAAGGCACCGCGCGGCAGGGCTGGCTCGATATCCGCATGCGTCCCGAACGGCACAATGCGGTCAAACTGCTGCTGTTTCTCGATGTCGGCGGATCGATGGACCCGTTTATCAAGCTGGTCGAGGAACTGTTCAGCGCAGCCACCGCCGAATTCAAGAACCTGGAATTTTTCTATTTCCACAACTGCCTGTACGAAGGCGTGTGGAAGGACAATCGCCGCCGCTGGGCCGAACGCACCACCACCTGGGATATCCTGCACAAATACGGTCATGATTACAAAGTGATGTTTGTCGGCGACGCCGCGATGAGCCCGTATGAAATTACCCACCCGGGCGGATCGGTCGAACATTTCAACGAAGAGGCCGGTGCGGTGTGGATGCACCGCGTGGCAACGACGTATCCCGCGACCGTCTGGCTGAACCCCGTGCCCGAAAAGCAGTGGACCTATTCGCAATCGACCAAGATGATGAAGGATCTGGTGGGCGGATCGATGCACCCGCTGACACTGCAGGGGCTTGACGCGGCCATGCGCGAACTGACGCGCAAGAAGGGCTGAGCCACGGTCTTGACCTGGCGGGCGCAAAGCGCACTAAACCGGCAATGCGCGGACCGCGGCGCGCACCCCTTTGCGCTGCAATCGAGCGGATTTGACAGTAAGGACCCGAATGCACGCCACTGCGCATGATCCCCGCCTTGCCCGTCGCGCGGTTGTCGCAGCGACCTGCGGCAATGCGCTCGAATTCTATGATTTCGTGACATACGCCTATTTCGCGATCCAGATCGGGCACACGTTCTTTCCGTCGAGCAGCGCCTATCTCAGCCTGCTGGGATCGCTTGCCACGTTTGGCGCAGGCTTTGGCGCGCGGCCACTCGGGGCCTGGGTGATCGGCGGTTATGCCGACCGGCACGGGCGCAAGAAGGGCATGTTCCTTTCGCTGCTGCTGATGGGGGTCGGCATCGTCCTGCTGGCCTGCACCCCGGGCTATGCCACGATCGGCATTGCCGCGCCGATCCTGGCGATCGTGGCGCGGCTGGCGCAGGGCTTTGCGCTGGGCGGCGAAGTGGGTGCGGCGACGACGTATATGCTCGAATCGGTGCCGCCCGAACGCCGCGGCTGGGCCTCGAGCTGGCAGAATTCCAGCCAGATGATCGCGTTTACCGCAGGCGCGCTGGTGGCGTTCGTACTCAGCCTGTGGCTCAGCGACGATCAGCTTGGCCGATATGGCTGGCGCGTGGCGCTGTTGCTGGGCACATCGATCCTGCCGTTTGCGCTGATCGTCCGGCGCAGTCTGCCCGATCATCCGGTGCATCACGATGCGCCGATGACCGAGGCCGAAAGCCTGAGCGCCACACCAGGCGGCTTTGCCCGCATCGTGATCCTGGGCATGCTGATCATCGGCGCGGGCACCACCACCACCTATATCTTTCTGTATATGGGCACTTATGCGCAGGCCAATCTGCACCTGCCGGTGTGGGTCGGGATGGCGGGCGATCTGTCGAACAATGCTGCAGGCATGATCACCGCGATCATCGGCGGATGGCTGAGCGACAAAGTCGGCAGGCGGCCCGCGATGATCTGGCCGCAACTGGCGTTCGTGCTGATGATCATGCCGATGTTTGCCTGGTTTTTCGCAACCCCCACCGTGGCCGCGTTCCTGACGCTGAACATCGTACTGTCGGGCCTGGGCACGATGCCCTTTTCGGCGGCGTTTACCGCCGTCAGCGAAAGCCTGCCGCGCCACATGCGCGCGCGCGCCTTTGCGCTGGTCTATACCATCCCGGTCACGACCATGGGCGGCACGACCCAGTTCAATCTGGCCTGGCTGCTGCACAGGACGGGCAATGCGGCGGTGCTGGAATGGTACATGATGGGCATTGCCTGCATGGGCCTGGCGGCCATGCTGTTCCTGCCTGAAAGCGCGCCGATGAGCATCCGGCGCAAGATTGCGACCACCCCGCTGACCGCCGGCTGATCAGGCGCTGTCTTGGGTGTCGGCCGCCAGCCGCTGCCCGATGTCGCGATAGGCCGCGTCGATCAGCGCGCGCAGCGCTGCTTCGTCGACCGGGCGCGCGGGGCGCAGCTTGACGTGGCGCATGCGTTTGCCGGTGCCTTCAAGCAGGCCGGCCGGATCGGGCAGATCGACCCCGTGGAAAAAGCCGACATTGGCATGCGCGGCAAAGGCTTTGACATGCGCAAACGCAACATCGCCGATGCAGGCGGTGGCGTGGCCGTCGTGCATGATCTGGCGCACATCCGGCCCGCAGGCGCACATATGGTCGAACCAGCGCCGCGTCAGTGCGCGCAATCCATCGAGATCGGCGGCGAACCATGCCTGAACCTCGGGCGAAGGCCTGGCCGAACCGTAAAGACGAAACAGCAGCGCCATGCGCGGATGATCCCCTAGTAGAGGCGAAGTTCGCTGGTCCGGGCGATCCACGCGGCTTCGTCGGGCGCAGCCATTGCCTCAAGATCGCCGGGCAAAGCGCGCGCATCGTCGACCCATTCGCGCAGACCCGGGCCGCCGTTGATCACATCGATCGCCAGCCGGTCGAGCACGTATTCATAGGGAAAATCGCGCCACAGCGCATAATCGGGGTACAGCCGACGGATCGCCTTGAACGCCAGCGCCTGCAAGCGCCACGGGCGAAACGCGGCGTGGTCGTAAAACGGCGCCTCGGCATGGATCATCAGCGCCGAACAGGCCTGATGGACATGTTTGTGAAACGTAGGTTCGAACCAGCATTCGCGCAACGCGCATCCGGCCAGCCATTGCGGGGCCAGTGCCTGCATTTCAGCCAGCACCGCACGCGCGTTCACATCGGGCGCGCCAAACAGCACCTCGAGCGGGCGCGTTGTGCCGCGCCCTTCGGACAGCGTTGCCCCCTCGATCATCACGGTGCCGGCATAGGCGCGTGCCATGTTGAGGCTGGCCGCATTGGGCGAAGGGTTGATCCACACACGGCTGTCGGGCCAGCCAAAACCAGGCCCGGCGTCGGGCGCCCAGCCCTCCATCGCGATCACGCGATATTCCACATCCAGTTTGTAGTGATCGATGAACCAGCGGCCCATTTCGCCCAGCGTCAGCCCGTGGCGCATCGGCATCGGCCCCGCGCCGACAAAGCTTTCGTGGCCTGGCAGCAACGTTGTCCCTTCCACCGGTCGCCCGGCGGGATTGGGCCGGTCGAGCACCCACACTGCCTTGCCGCTGCCCGAAACCGCCTCGAGCAGATAGAGCAGTGTGGTGACAAAGGTATAGATCCGGCAGCCCAGGTCCTGCAGATCGAACAGGAACACATCGGCGGTGTCGATCATGGCCGCGGTGGGCCGGCGCACTTCGCCGTAAAGGCTGAACACCGGAATATGATGATCGGGGTCGATGAAATCGGGCGATTCCACCATATTGTCCTGCTTGTCGCCCTTCAACCCGTGCTGCGGGCCAAATGCCGCGCTCAGCGTGATCTCGGGCATGGCCGCCAGCGCGTCGAGCGAATGGGTCAGGTCATGCGTGACCGAGGCGGGATGCGCCACCAGGGCAACACGTTTGCCCACCAGCGGCTGGCGCAGCGCGGGGTCGGCCAACAGGCGATCGATACCAAACAGGACTGTCATGGGTGATCCGGTGCCGCAAGCCATGCGCCAAGGCAAGCCGGATCGTGGAAATCGGGCCGTTCACCGGCATGCGCGATGGCCCAGTACGATGTTCCACCGCCCGCCTCTTCCAGCACCGCGGTCAGGCCATAGCGCCAGGGCAGCGGCGGCAGGGTTTCGACAGCAATCGCCACATCGCAGAACAGCACGTTGCCGCCCCGGCGCGGGGTGATCACCGGCGGACGCGCCATCGCGCGGGGGCTCATGCCGGTGCGATAGCCAGTGAAATCATAAGCCGCCCAGCGTTCCGAGGGGGAAAAGTTGAATTCGCAATACCCCTGGTCGCTCGGGCAACGGGTGGCAGAGTGCCGTTCGACCGCCGGCACGGCATGCACTCCGCCAGACGACCCCACCCCAGGCTCGTCCGCTTTGAGGAAAAGTTCAAAACAGGTGGTCTGCCACAGGCCATCGCGCCGCGCTTGCCCGGCAAAGGCCGGCACCACCAGGTCGGCCGCGCCATCCACCTTCCAGCGCAGCACACACCAGTTGGCATCGTGCGACACGATCCGCGCCTGCACGCTGCGCACACGCGAAGGCGGGTGCAACGGGTGGGAAAGCAGCTCGAACGTTTTCAAGCCTGTTGCTCCATGCTAGGCGCGACGCTGTTCACGAAAAAGAGTGTCATGACCTCATACCAGTCCGATCTTCTCCGCCTGCTCGATGAGCGTGGCTATGTCCACCAGATGACCGACGCGGCAGCGCTTGACCGCCTTGCGTTGCAGCAGGTTGTGCCGGGCTATATCGGCTTCGATCCCACCGCGCCATCGCTGCACGTCGGATCGCTGGTGCAGATCATGCTGCTGCGGCGGCTGCAGCAGGCCGGCCACAAACCGATCGTGGTGATGGGTGGCGGAACTGGCAAGATCGGCGATCCAAGCTTCAAGGACGAAGCGCGCAAGCTGTTGACCGACGACGTTATCGCGCAAAACGTCGCCAGCATCCGACGCGTGTTCGAACGGTTCCTGACCTTTGGCGATGGTCCCACCGATGCGATCATCGTCGACAATGCCGAATGGCTGGACAAGCTGGGCTATATCGCGTTCCTGCGCGAAGTGGGGCAGCATTTCAGCGTCAATCGCATGCTCAGCTTTGATTCGGTGAAGACCCGGCTGGACCGTGAACAATCACTCAGCTTTCTCGAATTCAACTATATGATCCTGCAGGGATACGATTTCCGCGAACTGTCCAACCGCTATGGCTGCCGGTTGCAGATGGGCGGGTCGGACCAGTGGGGCAACATTGTCAACGGCATCGAACTGACCCGGCGCATGGACGGCGTAGAGGTGTTTGGTGTGACCACCCCGCTGTTGACCGCAGCCGACGGGTCGAAAATGGGCAAAAGCGTCAACGGCGCGGTCTGGCTCAACGATGACATGCTGCCAGGCTACGATTTCTGGCAATATTGGCGCAATGTCGATGATCGCGATGTCGGCCGGTTCCTGCGTCTGTTCACCGATCTGCCGCTGGCCGAGGTTGCGCGGCTTGAGGCGCTGCCCGGAAGCGAGATCAACGCTGCCAAAATCGTGCTGGCCAACGAAGTGACGCGGTTGGTGCGCGGGGACGAGGCCGCCCAGGCTGCGCAGGCAACCGCCGCCGCCACGTTTGCGGGCGATGGGCTGGGCCAGGATCTGCCCACGGTTGGCGTCGGCGCCGACGGTATCGGCGTGATCGACGCGCTGATCGCATTGGGCTTTGCCGCCAGCCGGGGTGAAGCCAAACGCCTGATTGCCGGCGGCGGAGCGCGACTCGATGGTCAGCCCGTCAGCGACGAAAACCACCGAATCATGCTGCATGGCAACGAAGCCCGGCTTTCGGCGGGCAAGAAAAAGCACGGCATCCTGCGCGCGGAATAGGCGCCAGTCCCGATCCGGTTCATAAACCATGCCCCGGTGTCCCGCATCGGGGCATTTATGACCCGATGACAGGTGTTTGTCGGCAGCTCGCTGCCGCGCCCGGCAATAAATCGCCGGGATTTTACCAAATAGTAGCCATTTCGGATGAATATGATCGGGCACCTGCCAGTCGGTTCACCCGCGCCGCCGGTGCGCGTGTCAGGATCCAAAGAGGAGGAGGAACGATGTCCGCCGGGGCTCAATTGTCAGTCACCGATCAACGCCGTTCGACCCGTCATCCGGTGGATCTGCCGCTGATCGGCGAACACCGCCGCATCGGCGATATCATGCTGAACCTGATCAATGTGTCGACCACCGGGTTCATGGTGCGCGGCCCGCTCGATCTTGATCGCGGCGAACGCCTGACGATTCGCCTGCCGCATATTGGCCGGATCGAAGCATTCCTGGTGTGGAGCGACCACGATCGGTCCGGTTTCCAGTTCGAACGGATCGTGCGAATCGATGATTTTGCCAAGATGATCAAATCGCTGCAGCCCAACCCGCGGCTGCGATCGCCCCACTGAGACATAAATATCAACTTTTTCAGTTGAGATTTTAGGCGCAATACTTTTGATCGCTTGGCAACGCGGCGCGGCGCTGCCATGCCACGCACGTGATCACTGAAACGTCCCCCGCCCTGCCCGCGCATCCTCTGGCGATTGCCGATTACCGTCGATTCTGGCTGGCGCGATGCGCGTCCGTCTTTGCGATCAGCGGCATGGTCGTCGTGCTGGGCTATCAATTGTACGACCTGGCGCGTGGGTCCTATGGCATGTCGATCCGTGCCGCGGCGTTTCAGCTTGGCCTGTTCGGACTGGTCCAGTTTCTGCCGCAGATCCTGCTGGCCCCCATCGCCGGCGTGCTGGCCGACCGCTTTGACCGGCGGAACATCGTCGTTCTGGGGCTGATGCTCGACGCTCTGGTTGCACTGGCGCTTACGCTGGGCACCTGGTTTGCGCTGCTGACTTTGCCGGCGCTGTTCGGCATCGCCGCGCTGCATGGTGCGGTGCGCACCTTCATCGGCCCCGCGCAAAGTGCCATCGCGCCCAATATCGTACCCGCCCCGCTGATGCCGCGCGCCGTGGCGATCAGCGCAATGTCGTGGCAGATCGGCTCGGTCGCCGGACCGACGCTGGCGGGCGTGCTGTTTGCGATCCATCCCGCGCTTGCCTACGCAGTGTCGGCCGCGCTGTTGTTGCTTGCCGCGATCAGTTCGGCGCGGATTCGCCCGGCGCCGCCGCCGCCTGGCAACGGCGATACCCACCCGTTGCGCCAGATGGGCGACGGACTGGCCTTCGTGTGGCGCGACCGGTTTTTGCTCGGCTGTGTGACGCTCGATCTGTTTGCGGTGCTGCTGGGCGGGGCAACCGCGCTGCTGCCGGTCTATGCCCGCGACATCCTGATGTGGAACGGGCATCCGGTAGGATCGCTGGGGCTTGGCCTGATGCGGGCCATGCCCAGCCTGGGGGCCTCGGCGATCGGACTGATCATCGCGCGGCGGCCAATCGAACATGATGTCGGCGCACGCATGTTGTTGGCGGTCGGCGCCTTCGGAATTGCCACCGCGGGATTTGGCCTGTCGCGCAATATGGTGCTGTCGATGGTGTTGCTGGCCGTGCTCGGCGCGGCCGACATGATCTCGGTGTTCATCCGCAATACGCTGATCCAGTTGCACACCCCCGATGCCATGCGCGGCCGCGTTTCGTCGATCTCGGGGCTGTGCGTTTCGGCATCGAACGAACTGGGTGAAATGGAATCGGGGCTTGCCGCCGCGCTGCTCGGTGCAACCGGCGCCGTGGTGTTCGGCGGTCTTGGCGCGGTGCTGATCACTGTGATGTGGACGTTTGCCTTTCCCGAACTGCGCCGCACGCGGCGCTTTTCCAGCACATATGCCCGTGATTGAACACTTATGAAGGAGCATGCGTCATGAAAGCGGATTCCGTTCTTGCGACCATTGGCCAGACACCGCACATCCGGCTGTCGCGGCTGTTTCCCGACCACGAAGTCTGGATCAAAAGCGAACGATCAAATCCCGGCGGATCGATCAAGGATCGCATTGCGCTATCGATGATCGAAGCCGCCGAAGCCGACGGCACGTTGAAGCCCGGCGGCACGATCATCGAGCCGACTTCGGGCAACACCGGCATCGGCCTGGCGCTGGTGGCGGCGGTCAAAGGCTATCGCCTGATCCTGGTCATGCCCGAATCGATGTCGCTCGAACGCCGCCGCCTGATGCTGGCCTATGGCGCGACATTCGACCTGACGCCGCGTGAAAAGGGCATGAAGGGCGCCATCGAGCGCGCGCGCCAGTTGCAGGATGAAATTCCCGGCGCGTGGATCCCGCAACAATTTGAAAACCCGGCCAATATCGCGGTGCACGTGCGCACCACCGCGATCGAGATCCTGAACGATTTTGCCGATACGCCGATCGATGCGATCATCACCGGGGTGGGCACCGGCGGCCACCTGACCGGCTGTGCCGAACGGTTGAAGCTGGCCTGGCCCGATCTCAAGGCCTGGGCGGTAGAGCCCACGCTGTCGCCGGTGATTTCGGGTGGTCAGCCCGCACCGCACCCGATCCAGGGCATTGGCGCAGGGTTTATTCCCGGCAACCTGCACACCCAGTCGATCGAAGGGGCAATCCAGGTCGATCCCGCCGACGCCAAGGAATGGGCACGCCGCAGCGCGCGCGTCGAAGGCCTGCTGGTGGGGATCAGTTCGGGCGCAACGCTGGCCGCGATCGCGCAAAAGCTGCCCGAACTGCCCGCCGGCAGCCGCGTGCTCGGGTTCAATTACGACACCGGCGAACGCTATCTGTCGGTGCCCGATTTCCTGCCCGAATAAGCACGCATCTGATCCTCCCCCGCCGGGGGAGGATCGTGTCTGTCACGCCGTGGCAAAGGCCTCGATCGGCAGCGCCATCACCGTGTCGGCACCCGCCTCGACTTCGCGCCGCAATGCGCCCGCCTGCGGGGCAAAGCGTGTTGCCCAATGGCGCGCGCAGGTCAGCTTGGCATGGTAAAACGCAGCCTCGTCGCTGCCCGCATCGAGCGCGGCGGCAGCCACGCGGGCCATTTTCAGCCACATCAGGCCAAGCGAGACCACCCCGGTCAGCGTCATATAGGCATAGGCGCCCGCCCCCAGCGCATTGGGATCGGTCATCGCGTTGTGCATGAACCACATCGTCGCCGCCTTCAGTTCGCCATTGGCCTTGCTCAATGGCCCTGCGACTGCGGCCAGTTCGGTGCCGGCCGCGGCCACTTCGTCATCGACCAGCGCAAACAGGCGCTGGATCGCGCGACCGCCGTGCTGGGCCAGCTTGCGCCCGCACAGATCCATCGCCTGCACGCCGTTGGCGCCTTCGTAGATCATCGCAATGCGCGCATCGCGCACAAACTGTTCCATGCCGTTTTCGGCGATATAGCCATGCCCGCCCCAGATCTGCTGCATGTCTGTGGCGATCTTGTAGCCCATGTCGGTGCCATAGCCCTTGATCACCGGGGTCATCAGGCTGATCACATCATCGGCGGCAATCCGTTCCTCTTCGGTGGCGGCATGGTGCGACAGATCGACCTGGAACCCGCCCCACAGGCTGAGCGCACGCATGCCTTCGGTAAAGGTCTTGGCATCCATCAGCATGCGGCGCACGTCGGGGTGCACAAACAACGGATCGGCCTTGTGCTGCGGTTCGGCGGGTCCGGTGGGTGCGCGGCCCTGGCGGCGTTCCTGCGCATAGATCACCGCGTTCTGATAGGCCGCCTCGGCCTGGGCCAGCCCCTGCATGCCGACACCCAGTCGCGCCGCATTCATCATGATGAACATCGCCGCCAGCCCCTTGCATTCCTCGCCCACGAGAAAGCCGGTGGCCGCGTCATAGTTCATCACACACGTGGCATTGCCATGAATGCCCATCTTGTTTTCGATCGATCCGACCGAGACCGCATTGCGTGCGCCCAGCGATCCGTCGGCGTTGACCAGGAACTTGGGCACGATGAACAGCGAAATGCCCTTGGACGATTCGGGCGCGCCCGGGGTTTTGGCCAGCACCAGGTGAATGATGTTGTCCGACAGGTCATGATCGCCCGCCGAAATGAAGATCTTGGTGCCGGTCACCGCATAGCTGCCGTCGGCCTGCGGTTCGGCGCGGGTGCGCAACAGGCCCAGATCGGTGCCGCAGTGCGGCTCGGTCAGGTTCATCGTGCCCAGCCATTCGCCGGTTACCATCTTGGGCAGATAGGTTGCCTGCTGTTCGGCCGAACCCTTTGACAGGATTGCCGAAATTGCCCCGTTGGCCAGGCCCGGATACATTGCAAAGGCCTGGTTGGCGCTGGCCAGGTATTCTTCCATGACAAAACCGATGGCATGGGGCAGCCCCTGCCCGCCAAAGGCCTCAGGCGCGCTCAGCGTCGCCCAGCCGCCTTCGACATACTGGCGATAGGCGTGCTTGAACCCGGTGGGCGTGGTCACGCTGCCATCGGCATGGCGGGTGCAGCCTTCGCGATCGCCGATCTGGTTGAGCGGGGCCACCACTTCGGACACAAAACGCCCGCCTTCGTCGATCACCGCGTCGGTCAGATCGCGCGTGGCATTGGCAAAACCGGGCAGATTGGTGAACCGGTCCAGACCGATCAGCTCGTTGACAACAAATTTCGTGTCGCGGGTCGGTGCCTTGTAGACGGGCATGGGTGTGCTCTCCAGAAATATGCGGCTTGAAGGGATCAGGCGATGTCGCGGCCTTCGGCCCGTTCGCGGTCGACCACGAGTGCGACAAAGCTGGTCAATTCGGCAATCGTCGCTTCGATATCATGTTGCTGGCGTCGCAAGTGATCGATGCGTTCGCGGCATTTGGCCAGCGTCACGCGGCGCTGTTCGATGCGGCCATCGCCCAGGTCATACAGGTCGATCATGTCGCGGATTTCCTGCAGGCTGAAGCCCACATTCTTGGCGCGCATGATCCACGCCAGCCGCGCGCGATCCCGCTTGGAATAGATCCGCGCCAATCCGTTGCGGGTCGGCGCGATCAGGCCTTCGTCTTCATAAAACCGCAGCGCGCGCGCGGTCACGCCGAATTCGGCCGACAGGTCCGATATCGTGTAATGATCGCGAAACAGTGCGTCGGGCTGATGCAGGTGTCCGGTGTGTGCGGCGGACTGGGCATGCGGATGATCGCGATTCGGATCGTTGAGAGGCTGCGTCGACATGGGGGCCCTGCTAACTGCCCCTTACGTAAACGTCAATCATTGCCCACGCGTTCAAGCGATCCGTCCGCGGCGATCCGTCGGTAAAAGCAGCTTTGCGCCATGGTATGGCAGGCCGGCCCTGCCGCCTCGACTGTCAGTTCCAGTGCATCCTGATCGCAATCGACGCGGATTTCGATCACGCGCAGCACGTGCCCCGAACTTTCGCCCTTCATCCACAGGCGCCCGCGCGACCGCGACCAGAAATGCGCGAAACCGGTTTCGCGGGTGCGTGCGATAGCATCGGCATTCATGTGCGCCAACATCAGCAGGCGGCCGCTGGTGCGATCGATCGCAACCGCCGTGACCAATCCGGAAGAATCAAAGCGCGGCATGAACACGCTGCCCTGTTCGCGCAGGGCCGTGTCAGATGGAGCTGGCGGGGTCGAAATAACACGTTCCTTAACGAAAATTCAGGCGATGCAACGCAAAACCACTGCATTTGTTGCACGATAACCACATCACCGACCCAAAATCCACGGCTGTGTGACATTCCCGTTTCATGCATCGCCGCTTCACGGCACACAGGGCGTGCGGTTTGAGGGAACCGTGATCTGGACCGCCAAACGTCTTCGCAAGACATGAGGCGGCGCTCCAAGCGCCAAAGTTCAGGGAAATACCCCGCGCGAGGCCGGTGCGTTGAACCGTCCGCGCGGGCGACCATGAGGGACCTAATGCGATGGCGGTCGGGGGGCCGCCCGGCGGACCAAGGTTCGCCAACTCGCTGAAAATTCGTCACGCCTGACGCCCGAAGCGCAAGCTTCGGGCGTCATTCTTTTGCGGCAATCGGAACCAGATCAAATGCGTTCTGACGCGCAGTGCCAAGCGCGTGCGTTTCGTCGATCACGCGTGCAAAGCACGCGATGCGCGTCTGGCGCACCCCCGCCTTGCGCAGTGCAACCAGGCAGGCGTCGGTGGTGGCACCGCTGGTCAGCACATCGTCGACCAGCAGGACCTGCGCGCCCTGCAATCGCGCAGCGCGTGCCGGGTGGGCGCGGATCGTGCCCTGCAACAGCGCGGCCCGGCGTTTGCGGCCCAGATGACCCAGCGGCGGCGTGGCGCGCGGGCGTTGCAGGGCATCGACCAGCACGGGCTGGCCGATCAGGCGCGCCACCCCTTGCGCCAGCAGCGCGGACTGGTTGAATCCGCGCCGCCACAGCCGCCACCGGTGCAAAGGCACCGGCACCACCAGCCATTCGCCAGGCAAATCGGGCAGGCGTGCCGCCATCAACCGCGTCATCAGCGGGGCCAGCCCGATGCGGCGGCCATGCTTGAACGACAGCACCAGGCGGCGCGACACATCGTTGTACAGCGTCGCGGCGGCAATGCCGTGATGGCGCGGCGGATCGGCCATGCACGGCGCACAGATCCAGGCGCCCTGCGCCGCCTCGGCGCGCGCCAGCGCGGTCTGCCCGCCCTGTTCTGCGCTGCGATCGGGCAACGGCCGCTGACACCGCGCGCAGCAAGGTTCGCCCGGTATGGTCAGGCCCTGCCAGCAATCGCTGCACAGCCCTCCGTGCTGCGCCAGCGGCACGCCGCACAACGGGCAGCGCGGTGGAAACACCAGATCGACCAGCGGAGAAAAGGTCCTGTTCCAGCGCATACCCGGCAATACTCGACACCTATACCGGGCTTGGCAAGAGGCGTGCGCGGGGGCAGAGGCGATTTGATGACCACCACCCCGCCCCCTGCCCCGCCGACCATCTTTGCCCCGCACCGCCGGATCCTGCTGCGCCGGCGCATGCGCCGCCTGCAACGCCGCGACGATGCCGCACGGTTCGTGGTCGACGATATGGTTGACGATGTGCTCGATCGGCTGGCGTTTCTGCGCCATGCCCCGACGCGCGCGCTGGTGGTGGGCGATTTCACCGGCGCACTGGCCACAGCGCTGGGCGCACAGGGCGTGTCGGTCGTGCGCGCCGATCCCGCGCCTTGTGCCGGCGAACACACGATTGACGAAGAACAACCGCTGCCCTTTGGCGACGGTTTCGATCTGATCGCCAGCCTGGGCACGCTCGATACGGTCAACGACCTGCCCGGCGCGCTGATCCATCTGCGCCGTGCGCTGGCGCCCGAGGGCCTGGCGATCGTGTCCATGCCCGGCGCAGGCAGCCTGCCGACCACCCGCGACGTGATGCTGGCCGCCGACGCGTCACGCCCCGCGCCGCGCATCCATCCACAGGTCGATGTGCGCGCGGGCGGCCAATTGCTGCAACGCGCAGGGTTTGCCGACCCGGTGGTCGACAGCCGCAGCCTGACGGTCGGGTATCGCACATGGGACAGGCTGGTCGGCGATCTGCGCGCTCAGGGTCTGTCGGCGTGTCTGGCGCGCGGCGGCGCACCGCTGGGCAAGGCGGCGCTGGCCCGGGCGCGCGCCGCCTTTGCCAATCTGGCGCTGGACGGACGCGTGACCGAAACTTTTGAAATCCTGACCCTTTCCGGCTGGGCCAGGGCGCTCAGGCCCCCCAAATTCTAGGGGCCCGGCCTTAGCCGAGCGCGGCCTGCGCCGCGGCAAGCCGCGCGATCGGCACGCGATACGGGCTGGCCGAGACATAATCGAGCCCGACCTTTTCGCAAAACGCGATCGACGCGGGATCACCGCCGTGTTCGCCGCAGATGCCCAGCTTGATATCGGGCCGGGTCTGGCGCCCGCGTTCGGCGGCCAGTTCCACCAATTGGCCCACGCCCTCGATATCCAGGCTGACAAACGGATCGCGCGGATAGATCCCCTTTTCCACGTAAGGGTTCAGGAACCGCGCGGCATCGTCGCGGCTGACCCCCAGCGTCGTCTGCGTCAGGTCGTTGGTGCCGAACGAGAAGAATTTGCCTTCGTGCGCAATCTCGTGCGCCATCAGCGCGGCTCGCGGCAGTTCGATCATCGTGCCGACCAGATAATCCAGCGTGGCGCCGCGTTCACCGAACACTTCGGCCGCCACCCGGTCGACCAGCGCACGCAGGATTTCCAGTTCCTTGCGCGTGGCCACCAGCGGGATCATGATTTCGGGCACGACCGCCTCGCCCGACTTTGCCGCCACGTCGAGCGCGGCTTCAAAAATCGCGCGGGCCTGCATTTCATAGATTTCGGGAAAGGTAATGCCCAGACGGCAGCCGCGATGCCCCAGCATCGGATTGAATTCGTGCAATTCGTCCGCGCGCCTGCGCAGATGATCGACCCCCAGCCCGGTCACTTCGGCCAGCTCGGCAAATTCGGCGTCGCCCTGCGGCAGGAATTCGTGCAGCGGCGGATCGAGCAGGCGGATGGTTACCGGCAGGCCTGCCATCACCTCGAAAATGCCGGTGAAATCGGCGCGCTGTTCGGGCAGCAGCTTGGCCAGCGCGGCACGACGCCCCGCCTCGTCTTCGGCCAGGATCATCTGGCGCACCGCCAGAATGCGGCCGGCATCAAAGAACATGTGTTCGGTGCGGCACAGGCCCACGCCTTCGGCACCGAACTGGCGCGCAACCAGGCAATCGTTGGGCGTTTCGGCATTGGCGCGCACTTTCATGCGGCGGTGGCTGTCGGCCCAGGCCATCAGCACCGCAAAGTCGCCCACCAGTTCGGGTTCCACCGTGCGCACTTCGCCCGCCATCACTTCGCCGTTCGATCCGTCGAGCGTGATAACATCGCCTTCACGCACTTCGCGTCCGCCGATGCGCGCGACGCGGCCGGCCATGTCGATCGACAGCGCCGATGCGCCCGACACGCATGGCCGGCCCATGCCGCGGGCAACCACCGCCGCGTGGCTGGTCATCCCGCCCCGCGCGGTCAGCACACCGCGCGCGGCGTGCATGCCGTGGATGTCCTCAGGGCTGGTTTCGACGCGCACCAGGATCACCGCATCGCCGCGCTCGGCGCGCTTTTCGGCAGTATCGGCATCGAACACGACCGCACCCGACGCCGCGCCGGGTGAGGCGGGAAGCCCGCGGGTCAACACATCGCGCGGCGCCTTGGGATCGAGCGTGGGGTGCAGCAACTGGTCGAGCGCCATCGGATCGATCCGGCGGATTGCGGTCTTTTCGTCGATCAGGCCTTCGTGGACCATGTCCACCGCCATTTTCAACGCGGCTTTGGCGGTGCGCTTGCCCGAACGGGTCTGCAGCATCCACAGCTTGCCCTGTTCGACGGTGAATTCGATATCCTGCATGTCCTTGTAATGCTTTTCGAGCAATTCAAACACAGCGGCCAGTTCGCCATAGGCGCCGGGCATCGCCTCTTCCATCGACAGCGGCTTTGCGCCCGAGGCTTCGCGCGCGGCTTTGGTCAGGTATTGCGGGGTGCGGATGCCCGCAACCACGTCTTCGCCCTGCGCATTGACCAGCCATTCGCCGTAATAGGCCTTGGTGCCGGTGGCGGGATCGCGGGTGAACGCAACGCCGGTGGCTGACGTGTCGCCCATGTTGCCGAACACCATCGCCTGCACATTGACCGCGGTGCCCCAGTCGCCGGGAATGTCGTTCAGCCGGCGATAGACTTTGGCGCGGTCGCTTTCCCAACTGTCGAACACCGCGGCAATCGCGCCCCACAGCTGTTCGTGCACATCCTGCGGAAACGGGCGGCCCAGTTCGTCTTCGACAATCGCGTTGTAGTGCGCAACCAGCGCCTGCCAATCTTCTGCCTGCATCTCAACATCGGCATAAAAGCCTTTGTCTTCTTTTGCGATTTCCAGCGCATCCTCAAACCGGTGGTGATCGAGCCCCAGCACCACGTCGGAATACATCTGGATGAAGCGGCGATAGCTGTCCCAGGCAAAGCGCGCATCGCCCGAACCGGCGGCAAGCCCGGCAACGGTGGCATCGTTGAGCCCGAGGTTGAGCACGGTGTCCATCATGCCCGGCATCGACACGCGTGCGCCCGACCGCACCGAGACAAGCAGCGGATTGGCGGCATCGCCGAATGTGCGGCCCGTTGCGGCCTCGATATGCGCGATGCCCTGCGCCACGGCGGCGCGCAGATCATCATCAAACGTGTGGCCGCTGGCGTTGTACTGCGTGCACACTTCGGTGCTGATGGTGAAGCCCGGCGGGACCGGCAGACCGATCCCCGCCATTTCGGCAAGATTGGCGCCCTTGCCCCCCGTGATCGTCTTGTCCCGCGAACGCGGATCGTTCGAATGTGCGCCACCGCCGAAATGGAATACGTATGCACTCATGACCGCAATGGCTCCTCAATTGCATGCTGTCGGACCCGGCTTGAACCGGTTCCGTTACCCTTCGATACGTGAAAAATCCGCCACCTTGTGCACCGCAGCACGAAAGTGGTCAAGCAGGTCCAACCTGTTCGCCCGCTTGTTCGCATCTGCGTCATTGACCGTGACACTTTCGAAAAAGGCATCGATCGGTGCCCGCAACGCGGCCAATGCGGCCATCGCGGCAGTGAAACTCTCGTTCTCCAGCGCAGTTCCGACCTGGGGTCCGGCTTCGGCAATCGCAGCCATCAGGGCGGCTTCGGCGGGATCAGGCGTATACGTCTGCGGCAGCGGCGCCCAGGTCTCTTTTTTCAGGATATTGGCTGCACGCTTGTACCCCGCCAGCAGGTTGCGCCCGTCCTCGGTGCCGACAAAGGTCTGCAAGGCATGGACGCGGGCCAGCAGGCGCACCAGATCGTTCTCGTTGCCCAGCGCAAGCACCGCATCGACCAGATCGTGGCGGACGCCGGCTTCGCGCTGCTGCACTTTCAACCGGTCGGCAAAAAAGGCCAGAAGTTCGCCCTCGGCCACCGGCAGGCGCAGACCATTGTCGGTGATCAGGCGAATGACCCCCAGCGCCGCACGCCGCAACGCAAACGGATCCTTCGATCCGGTCGGCTTTTCATCGATCGCGAAAAATCCGCGCAAGGTGTCCAGCTTGTCGGCCAACGCCACGGCCACCGACACGGGCGCTGTGGGCACGTCATCGCCCTGTCCGACCGGTTTGTAATGATCGCGAATGGCATCGGCCACGGCATCGGGCAAACCTTCGGCTCGAGCGTAATATCCGCCCATAAGTCCTTGTAATTCAGGAAATTCCCTGACCATTTCCGTGACCAGGTCGGCCTTGCACAGTTCGGCGGCCTGGCGCGCTTGCGCAGCATCCGCGCCCGGCACGATGCCTTCGCCGGCCAGCCATTCGGCCAGGTCGGCCACGCGTGCAACTTTGTCGGCCAGGCTGCCCAGCTTTTCGTGAAACGTGATCCGGGCCAGCTTGCCCGCCTGTTCGGCCAGCGGCGTTTTCTGGTCCTGTTCCCAGAAAAACCGCGCGTCGGACAGGCGCGCGGCCAGCACCTTGCGGTTGCCCGCGATGATCGCCTGCCCGCCGTCGTGCGCGGCGATATTTGCCGTGCAGATGAATGCGTTGGCCAGCATTCCTGCACGATCGCGGCAGATGAAATACTTCTGGTTGACGCGCGCGGTCAGCTGGATGACTTCGGGCGGCACGGTCAGAAACGCATCGTCAAAACGGCCGAGCAGCGGCACCGGCCATTCGGTCAGGCCGGCGTTTTCGATCACCAGGCCTTCGTCTTCGACCAGCACCAGGTCGGCGGCGGCGGCGGCGGCCTGCGCGCCCTTGCGCACAATCGCTTCGCGGGTGGCGTGATCGACGATCACGTGGGCAGCGTGCAGCTTGGCCGCGTAGTCGTCCACGCCATCAATCGTGATGACGCCATCGTGCATGAAGCGGTGTCCCATGGTGTCACGACCCGACACGACCCCGCCCACTTCGCAAGGCACCACGTCGCCGCCCAGCAGCGCAACGATACCCGACAGCGGGCGCACCCAGCGAAGGCTCTCGCTCGACAGCGAAACTGCGCCCCAGCGTTGCGATTTGGGCCAGGGAAAGGTGCGGATGATTGCTGGGATCGCGTCTGCCAGCACATCGTCAGTCTGGCGGCCCGGCTTTTCCAACACGGCAAACCACACGCCATCGCGTTCGGTCAACCGGTCTGCCGACAGCCCGGTCTTGCGCAGAAACCCCTCGAGCGCCTGTGGCGGTGCGCTGGTGCGCGGGCCTTTCAGCTCTTCGCGGGTGGCCTCGGTCGCCAAGGGCAGATCGCGTGCGATCAGCGCCAGACGCCGCGGTGTCGACCACACCGACACGCTGCCGACTTTGAGCCCGGCCGCTTCGAGTTCCTTGCGGAACTGGCGTTCCAGATCGGCGCGCGCGCCGGCCTGCATCCGCGCCGGGATTTCCTCGGACCGCAGTTCGAGCAGGAAATCGGCGATCATGCGCTCCACCCCGGAAATTTGGCGGCCCACTGGTCGTGGAACCGGGCAATATAGGCCTCGCACGATCCGCGCGCGCAATCGCGCACCCGTCCCATGAAACTTGCGCGTTCCTGCACCGAGATCACGCCGCGCGCCTGCAACAGGTTGAACAGGTGGCTGGCCTCGATCGCCTGTTCATAGGCGGCGATCGGCACATTCGCCGCGATCGCGGCGCGGCATTCGGCCTCGGCCGCGGCAAACCCCTTGAACAGCGTGTCGGTGTCGGCGACTTCGAAATTCCATTTCGACATCTGGCGTTCGTTTTCCAGAAACACATCGCCATACGACACGCCCGCGTCGTTGAAGCGCAGATCGTAAACCGAATCGACGCCCTGGATATACATGGCCAGCCGTTCGAGCCCGTAGGTCAGTTCGCCCGCTACCGGTTTGCAGTCAAATCCGCCCATCTGCTGGAAATAGGTGAACTGGCTGACCTCCATCCCGTCGCACCACACTTCCCAGCCGAGTCCCCAGGCGCCCAGTGTGGGCGATTCCCAGTCATCTTCGACAAAGCGGATGTCATGCAGCATCGGATCGATGCCGATCGCGCGCAGGCTGCCCAGATACAGCGCCTGAAAATCGGGCGGGCTGGGCTTCATGATCACCTGGTACTGGTAATAATGCTGCAGCCGGTTGGGGTTTTCGCCGTAACGGCCATCGGTCGGCCGCCGGCTGGGCTGGACATAGGCGGCATTCCACGATTCAGGCCCCAGCGTGCGCAAGGTGGTGGCGGTGTGGAACGTGCCCGCGCCGACGCGCATGTCATAAGGCTGCAGGATCAGGCAGCCGTGTGCGCTCCAATAAGCATGAAGGCGCAGGATCATGTCCTGAAAGCTTGGGGCAAGGGTCGTATCGGCCATGGCCGCGCATTTGGCCGATCCCCCGCCGCAAATCAACCGGCGCTTGGGCAGGATCGGTGACAATTGACCCGCGCGATCGACTGGGCCATGCCGTTGGGCGATGCGTCTGCCCGCCCTCCTTCGCCTGCTCGGCTGTGCGTTGATGCTGGTGCCGGCGGCATGCAGCCGCGCCCCTGCACCCGCAAGCCACGTCGCCTTGTGGGCCATCAGCATCGGCGGCACGCCACGCGGGTGGATCATGGGCACGATCCACGCCTTGCCGCCGGGCACACACTGGCGGCGCGCGCCGATCGACGCGGCCATGGCGCAGGCCGACCGGCTGGTGATGGAAATCGGCGAACCGCTCAACCCCCAGGTTGCCGGCCAGGCGCTGGCCCGGCTTGCCCTGACCCCGGGCCTGCCTGCGCCAAGCGCGCGGCTCGATCCCGGCGGGCGTGCGGCGCTGTTCGCCGCCTATCGCAAGCTGGGGCTTGACGATGCGCGGTTCCAGAATCAGGAAAGCTGGGCCGTGGCCTTGCAGATTTCGGCGATTGCCACGCAAAGGGCCGGCGCCGATGCAGGTGACGGGGTCGAACCGCAATTGCGCGCCGGCATGCCAGGCAAACCGGTGGTGGGGCTGGAAACGATCGACAGCCAGTTCGCCGTGTTTGACGCCCTGCCCGACCGGGCGCAGCAACGCCTGCTTGCGGCCGTCGCGCACGAGGTGATCGATCCGCACAACGACGATGCCGACACACTCGCGCTGTGGCTGAAGGGCGATGATCTGGGCCTGACGCGCGAGGCCAGCAGCGATTTCCTGGCCGATCCGGTACTGCACGATGCGTTGCTGACCGCGCGCGACAAGGCGTGGACCGCACAGATCGATACCATGCTGCGCAGCGGCGCGCGTCCGTTCATCGCGGTGGGCGCGGCGCATGTTGCCGGGCGCGACGGGCTGCCCGAGATGTTGCGCGCCAAAGGCTGGACCGTCACCCGCGTCTACTGATCCTTGCATTTTGTGCCAAAGCCGCTATGCGCCGCGGCTTCCTGTCATGGTCATCCCTGGAGGCGTGGCGGGAATATCGCGAACTTTACCCTAAGGAACTGACACATGAGCGAAACGCTGCATCTGTCGGCCGAACCGCGCGAAAAGGTAGGCAAGGGAGCCTCCCGCGTGCTGCGTCGTGCCGGCCGTATCCCCGCCGTCGTCTATGGCGGCAATCTCGAACCGGTGGCTGTCCACCTTGAAGAAAAGGCGCTGAAGAAGGCGCTTGGCACTGGCCATTTCTTCAATTCGATCGTTGAAGTGACGATCGGTGACCTGGTTGTGCGCACCCTGCCCAAGGATGTCGCTTTGCACCCGGTCAGCGACCGTCCCGAACACGTCGATTTCCTGCGCGTTTCGGCGACCCACGCGGTGCATGTCAAAGTGCCCGTGCTGTTCATCAACGAAGACGCCTCGCCCGGCATCAAAAAGGGCGGCGTGCTGAATATCGTTGCGCACGAACTGGAACTGATCGCGATCCCCGAATCGATCCCCGATGACATCACCGTCGATCTGACCGGTCTGGATGTCGGTGCGTCGATCCACATGCACGACATCACCCTGCCCGCAGGCTGCAAGGTCGTCACCCACGAAGCCGACGCAACCATTGCGACGATCGTGGCGCCGTCGGCGCTGAAGTCCAGCGAAGGCGATGCAGCCAAGGCCTGATCGGTCTGACTGTTGAAAAAGGAACCCCCTTCCCCTTGCGGAAGGGGGTTCTTTTTTGTCTGTCACCGTCCCACACCTTTCCCCGCGACAGGAGCAGTCACACGCCATGCAAATCTGGGTCGGCCTGGGCAATCCCGGGGCGCAATACGCGCTCAATCGGCACAATGTCGGCTTCATGGCGCTCGACACCCTTGCGCAAGTGCATGACTTTGGCCCGGTGCAGAAGAAATTCCAGGGCTGGATGCAGGATGGACGGATCGGCGGCGAACGCGTGATCCTGCTCAAACCGGCAACCTTCATGAACGAAAGCGGGCGCGCGGTGGGCGAAGCGTTGCGGTTCTACAAAATCGGCAACGATGCGCTGACCGTGTTTCATGACGAACTCGATCTGGCTGCGTTCAAGGTCAAAGTGAAACAGGGCGGTGGCACCGCCGGCCATAACGGACTGCGTTCGATCGACCAGCACAGCGGCCCCGATTTTCGCCGCGTGCGGCTGGGCATTGGTCACCCCGGCCACAAAGACCGGGTAACCGGCCATGTGCTGGGCAATTATGCCAAGGCCGAAGGCGATGATCTGGCCACAATGCTGGGCGCGGTGGCACGGTGCGCCGATTGGCTGGCCCGCGGCGATGACACCCGTTTCATGAACGATGTCGCGCTGATTCAACAGGGCTGACGCCGCACCAAACCGCCGCAAATCGGTCGTCGATGTTTACCCCGGTTAATCCGCAATGGTCGGCCTGTTTTACAGGTCGCCGCGCCCTTTACAGACATTAACCATCACAACCCTTGGAATTCAGCCGTTGGCACACCTTGTGCTTCTTGGTGGGTTAACCAGCAAATGGTGAGTTCAACAAGGGGTCAGACATGAAACGCATTGCCACCATCGCCGTCGTAACCGCCAGCATCATGACGACCAACCCGGCCATGGCGTGGAGCTTGTTTGGCTCCAGCAGTCCGGCCCCCGCCAAATCATCCAGCCCGTCGAGCCCGAGCGTATCATGGGGCAGCTCTGGCAGCAGCAGCGCAAGCCATGCCCAGCCCCCCAGCCCCGCCTCGTCGTGGAGCATTTTTGGCGGCAGCAGCAGCCCCTCGACGCCCACGTTGTCGTGGAGCGGTCCGAGCCCTGCCCAGCCGTCGAGCCCCGCCTCGTCGTGGAGCGGATCGGGCAGCAGCAGCAGCGCCGGCTCGATCCTGTCGTCCATTTCAGGGCTGATCTCGGGCATTTTGGGCAGCAGCCCCAGCCCCGTGGTGCCGATCATCCCGATCCTGCCCTCAAGCAGCTCTGGCGGCAGCAGCATCGGCCATGTTCATTATTGCAACTGCGGCGATTCGATCGGCGCTGGAATGTGCGGCCCGAAGGGTTCGACATCGAGCACCTCGTCAACTTCGGGCGGCAACACTTCGACCGGTGGCAACACCTCGACCGGCGGCAACACCTCGACCGGCGGCAACACTTCGACCGGTGGCAACACCTCGACCGGCGGCAACACTTCGACCGGCGGCAACACTTCGACCGGCGGCAACACTTCGACCGGCGGCAACACCTCGACCGGCGGCAACACCTCGACCGGTGGCAACACTTCGACCGGTGGCAACACCTCGACCGGTGGCAACACCTCGACCACCTCGGGCGGCACCACGGTGCCCGAACCGGGCATGCTGGGCCTGATGGGCCTGGGCTTTGTCGGCATGGCGGTGGCCCGTCGCCGCCGCCGCTAAGGCTTGTAAAGTTCGCGCCGATTACCCCCCGGAACGGGCGTAATCGGCGCGAAACACCAGGTTGGCAGGATCGCGTTCAAGCGCCTGTTTCAGCAAAGAGTGCGCCATTGCCCGGTCGCGGCCGGCGTTCAGCCGGACCAGCCCGGCAATGTGCAACATATCGGGATTGGCAGGCGCCAGTTCCAGCGCGCGATCCGCATCGCGCAGCGCCACATCGGCCTGGCCCAGATTGCTGGCCGCCAGCGCCATCCGTTTCAGCACCTCGCCATCACCATCCGCACCGGGAATTGCGGCATAGGCCGCAAGCACACCGGCCCAGTCGCGCCGCGCAGTCGCCGCCAGCGCCTGGTTGGCGGCGGCATTGCTTGCCGCCAGTTGCGGCGAATTGCGCCGCTGGGCATAGATTTTCGCCACCGGATCGCGCGCCATGCCGGCCGCCTGGATCGCCAGATCAAGCTCGCGCGGGCCGGCCAGAACGCTGTCGGCCATAGGCCGGATCGTCTTGAGCGCGCCTGCACCGTCATGCACGGCCAGATCGCATCGGGTCAGCATGATCCGCGCATAGGGATTTTGCGGCGAAAGCAGCAGCGCCTTTTGAAAAATCGCGCGGGCCTGTTCGGCATGCTGCAGATTGAGCAGGGCTTCGCCATAGGCCATGCCCTCGAACGTCCGGTCGTCCAGTGTCGCCTCACGCGGGGCAAGCATGTCGCGCACTTTGGCCCAGTCACCCTTTTCCGCCGCCACGCGCAAGATCAGCGACGCCACCAGGCGATCGTCGGGCGCCAGTGCCACGGCCTGTGCGGCATAACGGGCGGTCAGATCCGAATGGCCGCGCAGATCGGCCAGATCGGCAAGTGCGACCAGCGGGTCGGCCCGCGTCGGAAACCGCTTTGCCGCGTCTGAAAATATCTGCTCCGCATCATCATAGTGCGAACGCGATTGCGCAATCAGCCCGGTCACCATCCGGGTGTCAAGCCGGTCGGGTGCCAGCTTGCGCATCACCGCCAGCGCCCGTTCCGCGCCATCGATATCATCGTCGTCGAACAGAAAGCGGGCGTAATCGAGCGCCAGCTGGTAATCGTCACCGGCCGCCATGCCATGCTGAAAATCAGTCAGCGCAGTGGCGCCGTCCTTTTCGGCAAGCGCCGCCTCGCCGCGCAGGCGCCAGGCCACCGGGCTTTGATCGGTGCCCAGGATGGTTTCCATCTCGGTCCGCTTGCGGCGGAGCAGCGCCGCCTGTGCCGCCAGCTCGGTCAGGTCCTGTCCGGTGGCACCTGCATCGGCCAGCCGCTTGAGCGCGGCGGTCGCCCCTTCCCCATCGCCCAGTTCCAGATCGGCGTGGGCCAGCAACCACAGCATCGCGCGGTTGTCACGATCGGCATCGAGTGCTGCGAGCACCGCGCTGCGGGCATGGGCATAATCCTGAGCGGCAAACGCGGCCTTTGCCTCGGCAAATCGCGCGGCCGCATCCTGCTGACCACAGGCAGACAGCGCAATCAGGGCAAACAGAAGGCAAGACCGGTTCATCATCGCCGGATTATCGCGCCAAGCGTTGAAGTTTCGGTGAATCCCGGGGCCTGGTTTGGTGCTACAGCGTGTGCCCCCTTGACCTTGGGGCAAAGGGATACCATCGCGCCCGCAAAGACCATTCGGCGCGCGCCTTGCGCCCGCCACTCAGGAAAGTGACACGCACATGGGTTTTCGCTGCGGCATCGTGGGCCTGCCCAACGTCGGCAAATCGACACTGTTCAACGCGCTGACCGAAACCCAGGCGGCGCAGGCGGCCAATTATCCGTTCTGCACGATCGAACCCAATGTCGGCAATGTCGGCGTGCCCGATCCGCGACTGGACAAGCTGGCAGCGATCGCCGGCAGCCAGAAGATCATCCCCACCCAGCTGGGCTTTGTCGATATCGCCGGACTGGTGCGCGGGGCATCAAAGGGCGAAGGCCTGGGCAATCAGTTCCTTGGCAATATCCGCGAAGTCGATGCCATCGTGCATGTGCTGCGCTGTTTCGAAAACGTCGACATCCAGCATGTCGACAACAAGATCGATCCGATTTCCGATGCCGAAACGGTCGAGACCGAGCTGATGCTGTCCGATCTGGAAAGCCTGGAAAAGCGCGTGCCGGCCGCACAGAAAAAGGCAGCCAGCGGGGACAAGGAATCCAAATTGCTGGCCTCGGTGCTGGGCCAGGCGCTGGAACTGCTGCGCGAAGGCAAGCCCGCGCGCCTGACCGTGCCCAAGGACGAGGAAGAGTTGCGCGTGTTCCGCCAGGCGCAATTGCTGACCGCCAAGCCGGTGCTGTATGTCTGCAATGTGGAAGAAGAAAGCGCGGCGCACGGCAATGCGTTTTCGGCGCGCGTATTTGCCAAGGCGCAGGCCGAAGGCGCCGAGGCGGTGATCGTGTCGGCGGCGATCGAATCCGATCTGGTCGGCATGGACACCGACGAACGGCTGGCGTTTCTCGAAGAAATGGGCCTGCACGAAACCGGGCTCAATCGCGTGATCCGCGCCGGCTATGAATTGCTGCACCTGATCACCTTTTTCACTGTCGGCCCCAAGGAAACGCGCGCCTGGACCGTGCACAAGGGCGCGCGCGCGCCACAGGCCGCCGGCGAAATCCACACCGATTTTGAACGTGGCTTCATCCGCGCCGAAACCATCGCCTATGACGATTACATCACCCTGGGCGGCGAAGCGGGCGCGCGCGATGCCGGCAAATTCCGCCAGGAAGGCAAGGACTATGTCGTCAAGGACGGCGATGTGCTCAATTTCCGTTTCAACGTTTAATTGATCGATTAGCACGCGTTGACTTGGCCCTGCGCAGCGGGCAGATCGAACCGATGCAGTTTTACGAAGATCTGGTGGTGGGCGAAGTGCACCGGTTCGGCGCCTATGCCGTAACCCGTGAAGAAGTCATGGCCTTTGCCGCAAGGTATGATCCGCAGCCCTTCCACCTTGATGACGCGGCGGCGGCGGCAACACATTTCGGGCGGCTGTCGGCCAGCGGGTGGCACACCTGTGCAATGACCATGTCCCTGCTGGTCGAACGCCACCGGCACTCCGGGCATCAGGGACTGGGATCGCCTGGCGTCGATGATCTGCGCTGGCTGCGGCCGGTCTATCCCGGTGACACGCTGAGCGTGGAAACCGAAATCCTGGAAAAGCGGCGCAGCGCGACCAAACCCGACCGCGGGATTTTCCGCACCGCCACGCGCGTGTTCAACCAGGACGGGATCATGGTGATGAGCATGACCAGCCGGGCCATGATCCGCACGCGCGATCCGCAAGCGCGCGACTGACCTTCATCAAGGGCCGTGCGCATCCGGTCAGTGCGCGGTGCCGCACAAACCGGCCAAAGGCCCGGGCCGGCGACCATCCAAAGCAACAGTCAAACCGTTCCGCCTTTTCGGGCTTGGCCCTAACAGGTTGGGCCAGACGCGTTGACGGTTCTGACCCGGCATGGTTATCTATTGTATCCCGGGGATCTGGCTTTCAGGAGGATGCATGCGCGCCTGTGCTGCTTTTGCTTGCCTTGTTCTGATGCTTGGCCAATCGGTGCATGCGCAGGTTCAATCGCCCCCGCCCGTCATCACCGACCCCGCGGCACATCCGCCCCGCACGCCCGCGCCGCACGTCGGAACGACGCCGTCTGACGTGATGCCATCTGACGTGATGCCATCTGACGTGATGCCCCCCCCACCGATTGTCGAAGGCGTAGTCGGTGGATCAATGGTGCCCGATGGCGAAGCGCCGTGGATGGCCGAGATATTCAAATCGACCCCCTATGATCGCGAAACGCGGAAAGAGGATCATGTCGAAGAACGGCTGCACAACGGTTCGAGCGAATTTCTCGACAGGCGCCAGCCCTGGGATATCGCGCATATCTGCGGCGCAGTGCTGATCGCACCGAACTGGGTGCTGACCGCGAAGCACTGCATCACCGACGTGCCTGCGAAACACGCAGGTGATCCGATCACCTTTTTCCGGGCGAACCGCCGGATCCGGGTCGGCACCTATGCAATCGGCGAAGGCGTGGGCACGATCTGCCCGCCGACCCAGGTGATCCCGCACCGGGGCGCGGCCGATATCGCATTGATACGGATCGAACGGGCCACCTGCACGACCGGCATGGCCGCACAAACGCCGACAGCCGCGCCGATCGCCGCCGTGGCAGCGCGCAATGCGTTCACCCCGCAAACGCGCCTGGCCGTCTATGGCTGGGGAATGATCCGCAAACGCACCGCCGACGCCATGGCATTTGTCGTCAACGACCTGCCCAAGGACGATACGGCAGAATTTCTCGATCCGGAATCGCCATTCCTGCAAGTCGGCACGCCACTTTATTTCGTGCCGCCCAAGGCCTGCCTGGCCACGCCGGGGTACGCAGGCTTTGTCAGGCCCGACATGATCTGTGCCGGCGTTGCCAGCGGCAAGATCGACCAGTGCAACGGCGACAGCGGCGGGCCCTTGATGCAGCAAGGGTCCGGATCGTCGGCCCCGGTGCTGGTGGGCATTGTCGAAGGCGGTGACGGTTGCGGGCTGGCGCATACGCCGGGTGTCTATGTCTATGTGCCCGCCTATCGCGACTGGATCGCCCGCACCATCGGGCGCGGTTCTTTGCGCAAGGGTCGGGCAATTCTGGCCGCAGCGGGCCGCAAGACCACCTGATGGAACAAACCAGCCCCGGCCCGCCGGACACCACCCGGCCCATCGTGTTCCTGAGCTATGCCCATGCCGACCGCAACCGCGTAACCCCGTTGATCGCGGCGCTGACCGAGGCGGGGCAGCAGGTGTGGTGGGATGCGCTGATCGAAGGCGGCGATGTCTTTGCCGACACCATCGAAAGCGCGCTCGATCTGGCCGATGCCGTGGTGGTGGCGTGGTCGGTGCATTCGGTGGCATCGGACTGGGTGCGTGACGAGGCCACGCATGGCCGCGATCGCGGCCGCCTGGTGCCGATCTCGATTGATGGCACGCTGCCTCCGCTGGGGTTTCGGCAATACCATTTCATCGATTTCGCGCGCTGGGACGGATCGGCTCAAGCCCCCGAATTCAAAGCCTTGCTCAGCGCGGTCGGCTCTGCCGGCACGGTGCGGGCGCAGGCATCGCGGTCGGCGCCCATGCCACGGCCGGCACGGCGCGTCGGCCGCCGTGCTGCGTTGATCGGCATGACCACCGCGACGCTGGCGGCGGGCGGCGGTCTGATCGCATGGCGCCGGTCACTGCGCGCGGGCGCGCCCGACGGCAGCATTGCCGTGCTGCCGTTCTCCAATCTCAGCAGCGAACCGGATCAGGCGTATTTTTCCGATGGCCTGGCCGAAGAAATGCGCGCCAAACTGGGCGAAGCGGGGCCGTTCAAGGTGGCCGCGCGCACATCGTCGAACCATTTCCGTAATCACGAACAGGATGCGGTGACGATCGGACAACAGCTCGGTGTGGCCTGGCTGCTGGACGGCAGTGTGCGGCGCGCAGGCGATACGCTGCGCATTTCGGCCGAATTGATCGATGCGCAGACCGGGATCAGCAAATGGTCCAACCATTTCGACCGCCAGTTGCGCGATGTCTTTGCCGTGCAAAGCGAAATCGCGCTGACCGTGATCCAGTCGGTGACCGGACAGATCCCAGCCGCCGCGGCAGGATTGCTGAAATCGGGCACCAGTGTGGTGGCGGCCTATGATGCCTATCTCAAGGGGCGGTCGCTGTACGACAGCGATGCCGGCGAAGACGCCGACCGCAAGGCGCTGGACAATTTCGAAGCCGCGATTGCAGCCGATCCCAATTATGCCCAGGCCCATGCGATGCGCGCGCAGGCGTTGCTGGATATTGCGGGCGAATATACCCCTGCCGACCAGCTTGCCACGGTTCATGCAGACGCGCTGGCATCGGCCCGCCGCGCGGTGGAACTGGCACCCGGTTATGCCTTTGCCGCGCTCGTGCTGGGCGAGGAAACGCTTTATTCCGGGCATGATTTCCGCGCTGCGCGGCCGTTTTTCGACAAAGCCCATGCGCTGGGGCCGCAGGATCCGGAAGTGCTTGGCCAGTTTGCCTATTTTGCCGCGCGCAGTGGTCGCATCAAGGAGGGATTGGCCGCGATCGATCGCAAGATCGATCTCGATCGGCTGAACCCCGTGCTCTACGCCGGCAAGGCCCAGATCCTGTATGGGGCCCGCCGCTATAGCGAATCCGCGCGGGTGTTCGGCCAGGCGGTCGCGATGAACCCCGGCATGGGCCATGCCCGTTCGGGCATCGGCTTTGCCTTGCTCGGCCAGGGCGAACTGGCCGCGGCGCGCGCGGCCTTCATGGCCGAAACGGCCGAGCGTGCAAAGCTGACCGGATTGGCAATCGTTGATCACCGGCTGGGCGCGATTGCCCCAGCGCAAGCATCGCTGGCGGCGTTGCAGGCCAAATTCGGCGACGCGTCGCTTTATTCACAAGCAATGGTGCTGGCCCAATGGGGCCGGGTCGAAGCGGCGCTTTCGGCGCTGGAACAATCACGCGCCAAAAACACCAGCGGGCTGACCTGGGTTCTGATCGAACCGTTGTTTGACGGGTTGCGCGGCCAACCACGCTTTAACCGCTTGCTGGCCAGCATGGGTCTGGCATAATACTTACGCCAGGCGCTGCATTACAGCGGGCGGAGCCGACTTTGGGAGAGTTTGACCATGCGCAATACGACACTGAACATTCTGGGTCTGACTGTGGCGATGGCCATCGCGATGAGCGCGACGCCGGCCTTTGCCAGGCACCATCATCGCCACCACCACCACGGCCATGCAAAAGCCAAGCACCCGCACCGTCATGGCGTGAACGACAACGTCAAGGGTTGAACCCGGCTTCACGCGACGCGCCACCAACGGCAATCGGGCGGGTCATGAACGGCGGCGGAGCGATCCGCCGCCGTTCATGCGTTCATGAGGGCTTGCACTGGGTATCGCCGTTTGCGTCGAACACTGTCTGCCCTTTGGCGTCGGTGATCACGACATGCCCGTCAAATTCGGCAAGGGCACCCGTCGCCTTGTGCTTGCCGCCCGGCACGGCGGTCAATGTAGCCGAATAAAGCGGCCCGGCATAACGAGTATGCGCGCCATCGGGCAATGCCAGCGTTTCGGTGGCGGCGGGAATGGCCACAATATGACCATCCACCTTGATCAGTGCGCGTGATTCCATCGCCAGAAACACCGCGCCCAGCCCGCCGCCGGCGGGGACGAAATTGCAGCCTGCGCCATAAAGCTTGTTCCGGGTAATATCGAAATAGTCGATCGGTTGCAGCGCCAGGTGCGGCGCCTCGGGCCTGGTGCCATCGGTACAGGCTGTCAGCGCGAACGGCGCAATCATCCACCAGGCTTTCCCCATCATCCCCTCCCGAACAGTTTCTCGATATCCCCGTGGGCCAGCTTGATCCACGTCGGGCGGCCATGGTTGCACTGGCCCGATCGCGGTGTCGCCTCCATTTCGCGCAGCAGCGCGTTCATTTCGGCCACCGACAGCGCACGTCCGGCGCGCACCGAACCGTGGCAGGCCATGGTTGCCAGCACCAGATCCAGCCGTTCACCCACCAGCAGGCTGGCCCCGTTTCGCGTCAGATCATCGGCCACATCGCGCACCAGCGCATGGGCGTCACCCTTGCCCAGCGCTGCGGGCACTGCGCGCACCAGAACGGCTGCGGGTCCAAACCGTTCGATCACCAGCCCGAACCGCGCCAGATCGGCCGCGGCATCTTCAAGACGGTCACAATCGGGTTCATCCAGTTCGACCACTTCGGGCAGCAACAGCGCCTGCGCCGGGGCATCGCCCTGCCCGGCCCCGCCGGCGCGCAGCCGTTCCAGCACCAGTCGCTCGTGTGCGGCATGCTGATCGACCAGCACCAGCCCATCGTCGGCCTCGGCCACGATATAGGTTCGCGCCACTTGCCCGCGCGCCACCCCCAGCGGATGGGCGATCACGTCGGGCACCGGCGCTGCGGCCGGTTCGGCACGTGCCACAGGCGGCGCCATGACCGACGCCTCGTACCCCCGCCAGGCCGCACCGACTTCGCCAAGCCGCGGAGGCGCAAACAGACTGGATTGCGGCACACCAGCAGCGGCCACAGCCGCAATCGGTTCGACCTGCCAGGCCTGCATCGCCGCCCGGTCGGGCGTCTGCACCGAACGCCGGTCGCCCTCGGTCAAAGCCTGGCGCAGGCCGGTCACGATCATCCCGCGCACCAGCGCCGCATCGCGAAACCGCACCTCGGTCTTGGCCGGGTGCACGTTCACGTCGACCTCTTCGGCGGGCAAAGTCAGAAACAGCGCCAGCACCGCATGGCGATCGCGCGCCAGCATGTCGGCATAGGCGCCGCGCACCGCGCCGATCAGCAACCGATCCTTGACCGGCCGGCCGTTGACAAACAGGTACTGGTGATCGGCCACCCCGCGGTTCCACGTGGGCAGGCCCGCCACGCCGACCAGATGGTAATCGCCGCGCGCCAGATCGACCGCCACCGAATTGGCGGGCAGATCTCGCGCCACCAGTTGCGCCACGCGCACATCCAGCCGCTCGCCCGGTTGCACCTGCAACGCGCGGCGGCCATCGTGTTCCAGGGTAAAGCCGATATCGGGCCGCGCCATCGCCAGCCGCCGCACCACGTCGAGCGCAGCGGCCCATTCGGACCGCGCCGAACGCAAAAACTTGCGCCTGGCCGGCACCCGGCCGAACAGGTCTTCGACCCGCACCCGCGTACCGGGCGGCAATGCCGCCGGGCCATCGGTCACCAGATCGCCATGATCGACCACGCGTTTCCACGCTTCGCCCGACGCGCGCGACCGGCTTTCGATTGCCAGCCGCGCAACCGAGGCGATCGAAGGCAGCGCCTCGCCCCGGAACCCCAGCGTGACCACGCGTTCCAGCGCCGAATCCGTCCCGATCAGGCTTTCGGGCAGTTTCGAGGTGGCATGGCGTTCCAGCGCCAGCGCGATTTCGTCGCGGGTCATCCCGCATCCGTCGTCGCTGACCTCGATCAGCGACAGGCCTCCTTCGGCCAGCCGCACGGCAATCTGGGTCGCGCCGGCATCGATTGCGTTTTCAACCAGTTCCTTCAGCGCACTGGCGGGACGTTCGACCACTTCACCAGCCGCAATGCGATTGACGAGGTGTTCGGGAAGCCGGCGGATCTGGCGCATCGGTAAAGCCATGGCCGCAGACTAGCGGCGAATCCGGCACAATTCGAGACGTTCGGCAAAGGTTATCCCGGATCTGCGTCACAAATGGGTGGGTTTTGGCGGACGCTTGCGCTAATGGGCAGCCTTCGCTCCACGCACCCAAGTTTCGGGTAGGTCTACGCGCGCTAGCCAACCCTCTGATTCGACGGATTTTCTGATGGCTTCGATGTTTTCTCGATTCTTCAAATTCGGATCGCAAAATATTGCGATCGATCTCGGCACCGCCAACACGCTGGTTTATGTTCAAGACCGCGGCATCGTGCTGAATGAACCTTCGGTTGTCGCGATCGAAACCATCAACGGAATCAAGCGGGTCAAGGCCGTCGGCGATGATGCCAAGATGATGATGGGCAAGACCCCCGACAATATCGAGGCGATCCGCCCGTTGCGTGACGGCGTGATTGCCGACATCGAAGTGGCCGAAGCCATGATCAAGCACTTCATCCAGAAAGTGCACGGCAAGAAAAGCGTGCTGCGCTATCCCGAAATCGTGATCTGCGTGCCGTCGGGTTCGACCTCGGTCGAACGCCGCGCGATCCGCGACGCTGCCAGCAATGCGGGCGCCAGCCAGGTGTTCCTGATCCTTGAACCGATGGCCGCCGCAATCGGCGCCGACATGCCCGTGACCGAACCGGTCGGTTCGATGGTGGTCGATATTGGCGGGGGCACGACCGAAGTCGCGGTGCTGTCGTTGCGCGGCCTTGCCTATACCACGTCGGTGCGCGTGGGCGGTGACAAGATGGACGAATCGATCGTGTCCTATGTGCGCCGCCATCACAACCTGCTGATCGGTGAGGCCACGGCCGAGCGGATCAAGAAGGATTATGGCGTTGCCACGATCCCGGCCGACGGAATCGGCGAGATGATCCAGATCAAGGGTCGCGACCTGGTCAATGGCGTGCCCAAGGAAATCACCATCACCCAGGCGAACATCGCCGAGGCCTTGTCCGAACCGATCGGCGCGATTGTCGAAGGTGTGCGCATCGCGCTGGAAAACACCGCGCCCGAACTGGCCGCCGACATTGTCGACCAGGGTATCGTGCTGACCGGTGGTGGCGCCCTGATCCGCGGACTGGACGAACATCTGCGCGAAGAAACCGGCCTGCCGGTGTCGGTTGCCGAAGATCCGTTGAGCTGCGTCGCGCTGGGTACAGGCCGCGCCATGGAAGATCCGATCTATCGCGGCGTTTTGATGACCGCATGATGCGTTCAGCATGATGTCATCGTGACTGGTGTCATGACAGGGCCTGGTCCCTGTCACCGGGCTCGATCGTAAGGGGAATTGACAACTATGGCGCGGTCGCGGGACTTGCGCCCGGGCTATTCGCGCAGGGCGCAATACGGCATCTTTACCGGCTACGTGATTGCCGTCGTGGGCATCGTGGTCGGGCTGGTTGCGTTTGGTGTGTCGCTGTACAACCCCGGGGCCTTTGGCTTTGCACGCGGCGCAGCCAGCGACGTGGCCGCGCCGGTGGGCAAGGCATCGGCGGTGACGCGCAAATCGGGCAGAAGCCTGATCGCCGCGATCGGCGCCTATTTTGAAACCGGGCATCAAAATCTGGAATTGACCCGCGAAATCGCCGGCGCCCGCGCCAGCGCGGTGTCTGCGCGCGCAATGGCCGATGAAAACCGGCGGCTTAAGGCATTGCTGCAGATTGTCGATCCGGCGCAGCCGCCGGTTGCGTCGGCCTGGTTGATCGGATCGACCGCGGCCAGCGCGCGCCGCTATGCCATCATCGATGCCGGCAGCGCGCGGGGTGTCCACGCAGGCCAGCCGGTGCGCGGTGCCGGCGGCCTGATCGGGCGGGTGGTGGAATCCAGCCCCGGCACCGCGCGGGTCCTGCTGTTGAGCGATCCCGATAATGTCGTGCCGGTGCGCCGCGCCGCCGATGGCCTGCCCGGGTTCGTGCAAGGCTTGGCCAACGGCCGGATCGAGATCCGCCTGCTGACGATGGGCAACAATCCGCTGCATCCGGGCGACGTCTTTGTCACGTCGGGGTCTGGCGGGATCTATCCCCCCGGGGTTCCGGTGGCGGTCGTCGCCACGCCGCGTCGTGATGGCGCCGAAGGGCGGCTGGCCGCCGATCCGGGATCGACCGACTATGTGCTCGTGCTGCCGGTCTACAAGGCCGATGCCGTGGCGGCGATGGCCGCCAGCGTCAAGGCCGCCGGCCCGCCACCCAAGGAAGACAACTGATCGCGATGGCATCCGCCTCTCGCCCCGCCAGCACACGCCTTGCCAGCGGCAGCGATGCCACGCCGCGTCGCCCGATCAACCGCGCGCCCCTGCCCTGGCTGGCGGCGGCGCTGCCATGGGTTTCGGTCATGGCGATGTCGTTGTTCACCTTTTCGCCGGTGATTGCCTCGGCCCCGGTGATACCGCCGCTGGCCTTCATGACCCTGCTCGCCTGGCGCATGCTGCGGTCGGGCTTTTTCCCCATCTGGGTCGGTCTGCCGCTTGGCGCGTGGGATGACCTGTACAGTGGCCAGCCGTTTGGATCGGGCATCATGCTGTGGTCGACGGCGATGCTGGCGATGGACGTGATCGACGAACGGTTCTTGTGGCGCGGGTTTCGCCAGGACTGGCTGGCGGCGGCGGTGCTGCTTAGCGCCTATCTGCTGCTGGGCTCGATCTTTGCCGGGATCGCCGTACGCTATCCGCTGCCGCTGACCATCGGGCCGCAATGGTTGATGACGCTGGCCCTGTTTCCGGTCATCAACCAGCTGGTCGCAATGCTTGACCGCCTTCGCCTGCTGCCGCTGAGGCGCCTGTGACCAGGCGCCCGAAACTGCCGATGACGGCGGCGCGGCTGACCCAGACATTCGAACGCCGCACGTTCCTGCTGGGCGCGGTTCAGGGCGGGGTCGGGCTGTTGCTGGCCACGCGCCTTGGCTATCTGGCGGTGGCCGAAAACGCCAAGTATCGTGCCGCCTCGGAAAGCAACCGGGTCAACCTTTCGCTGATCCCGCCACGGCGCGGTGCGGTCCTTGATCGCAACGGCGTTGCGCTTGCGTCGAACCGCGCCGATTTCCGCGTTGACCTGATACCCGACCGGCTGGTCGATGCCGATGCCACGCTTCAGACCCTGAAGGGGCTGCTCGACCTACCGCCCGACCGCGTGGCCGATATCAAGGACAAGATCGACAATTCGCGCGGGTTTCAACCGGTCGAAGTCGCCAGCAAGCTGGATTGGGACAAATTCGCCGCGATCAGCGTGCGCCTGCCCGAACTGCCGGGCGTCATCCCCCAGCGCGGCAATTCACGCTATTACCCCTCGGGCGCGGCGGTGGGCCATCTGGTCGGCTATGTTGGCCCCGCCTCGGCCGACGATTATGTGCGCGAACACAATCCGCTGTTGATCACGCCCGGGTTCAAGATCGGCAAGGACGGGCTGGAAAAGGCGTTCGAGGTGCGTTTGCGCGGCGTTCCCGGCGCACGCCGGGTGGAAGCGACCGCCAGCGGACGCGTGGTGCGCGAACTGGGCACACGCGAAGACGTGCCGGGCCAACCGATGCAGCTGACCATCCATGCCGGATTGCAGGAATATGCCGCACGCCGCATCGGGCTGGAAAGCGGTTCGGTGGTGGTGATGGATTGCCTGACCGGCGATGTGCTGGCGATGGTGTCGATGCCCTGCTACGATCCGAATTCGTTTTCCGACGGGATCGGCCGCATAGAGTGGAAGATGCTGTCCGAAGACGATCACGTGCCCTTGCGCAACAAGGTCCTGCGCGGGCTCTATCCCCCCGGATCGACGGTCAAGCCGATGGTGGCGCTGTCGTTCCTGGAGGCCGGCCTCGATCCGCATGCCGCGGTCAATTGCGCGGGCGGATTGCGCGTGGGCAACCGCGTGTTCCATTGCTGGAACCATCACGGCCACGGCTCGACCGATATGTCGAAAGGCATCTATCAGTCGTGCGATGTCTATTTCTATCACTTTGCGCAACAGATCGGCATGGACACCATCGCCAAAATGATGCGGCGCATGGGGCTTGGCGGCGAATTCCCGCTGCCCTATCCCGGCCAGTCCTATGGCACCGTGCCCGATCCGGCATGGAAAATGCGCAAGTATCACAAGGAATGGGCGGTCTATGACACCGTCAATGCCACGATCGGCCAGGGCTATATGCTGGTCAATCCGTTGCAGCAGGCGGTCTATGCCTCGCGCCTGGCCTCGGGGCTGAACCACATGCCGCGGCTGGTGCTCGATCGCCATGCCCAGCCCCCGCCATCGATGGGTATCGCGCAGGATCACCTCGATCTGGTGCATGCCGCGATGAACGAAGTGGTCAACGGACGCGGCACCGCGGGCAAGGCGCGGCTGCCAATCCCCGGGGTGCAGATGGCGGGCAAGACCGGCACTGCACAGGTCGTCGGGCTGAACCTGGGCAATGGCAAGGGCGGCGAATGGAAACGCCGCGACCATGGCCATTTCATCTGTTTTGCCCCGTTCGACAAGCCGCGCTATGCCTGCGCCGTGGTGATCGAACATGGCGGCGGTTCGGGCGCGGCCTATCCGGTGGCGCGCGATGTGATGACCTATCTGTTCGACCAGACCAAGGCGATGGCCGTGCTGGAAGATTACGAGCGCCAGTGGGGCGGCAATCTGCAACAGCGCATGGCGGCGAAATACTCCGCCTATGCGGCCAAATTCGGCGCCACCGCGCCGCGTGCGCCAGGCGATGACGCGGCCAGCGATGACGACACCGGTGATACCCGCGACGACGAACCGGCAACGCCCGAAACCGATGCGGCCCCCCCCGCGCCCGAACCCGATCCGGGCCCCACACCCTCGGCCGCCGCCGCCACCCCGGCCCCGGTGCCATCCGGGGCGCCCGGCCAATGATGCCGCGCGCCTATGTGCCCCAGGCGCTGGCCCGCCAGCCGTGGCAGGTGATCATACCCCTGACGATGCTGACGGTGTTTGGCGGGGCCGTGCTCTATTCGGCGGCGGGCGGACGGTTTCAACCGTGGGCGGCGATGCATGTGATCCGCTTTTTCGGTTTCCTGGTGATGGCCATGCTGCTCGCGCGCGTGCCGCGCGACTGGTTCAAGCGCGTTGCCCTGCCCGGCTACGTGATCTTGTGCGGGCTGCTGGTGCTGGTCGAACTGATCGGGCGTATCGGCGGCGGCAGCCAGCGCTGGCTCAATCTGGGGTTCATGACGCTGCAACCGTCGGAACTGATGAAGCCGGGAATCGTGCTGGTGCTGGCGTGGTTTTACGCTATGTTGCCGCTGAACGAAGTGCGCGGCTGGCGTGCGATCGTGCCGCCGCTGGTGATCCTGGCGATCCCGGCCGGCCTCGTGATGTTGCAGCCTGATCTGGGCACCGCGCTGGCGATCAGCTTTGGCGCGCTGGTGATGATGTTCATCGCAGGTTTGCCGCTGTGGCTGTTTATCAGCGGCGGCATCGGCGCCTCGATTGCCGCGCCGATCATGTTCTTTTTCGTCATGCACGATTATCAGCGCAAACGCGTGCTGGTGTTCCTTGATCCGGAAAGCGATCCGCTGGGATCGGGCTATCACATCACCCAGTCCAAAATCGCGATCGGTTCGGGCGGCTTTCTGGGCAAGGGATTTGGCAACGGATCGCAAAGCCATCTCGATTACCTGCCCGAGGCGCATACCGATTTCGTGTTTGCCACGATGGCCGAAGAATGGGGTATGCTGGGCGGCCTGTTCGTGCTGGCGGTGTTTACCGTGGTGCTCAGCTGGGGCCTGAACGTCGCCATGCGCGCGCCCGACCGGTTTTCACGCCTGCTCGCCACGGGTATGGTCACCACGATCTTTTTCTATGTGTGCATCAACATGATGATGGTGATGGGCCTGGCGCCCGTGGTGGGCATTCCGCTGCCCTTCCTCAGCCACGGCGGATCATCGATGATGACCAACATGATCTGCGTCGGCACGATCATGGCCGTCGACCGCTGGTCACGCGCCGCGCCGCGCGGACTGGGCTGAAAAATTTCGCCGCGCGGCACGATTGGGGCTTGGCAGGCCGACAAAAATCGCTAGAGGGACGCTTCCCACGCAGACAGCATCGCTGCTGCAGCCAGGGTACGGACACATAGCTCAGTTGGCAGAGCAGCTGACTCTTAATCAGCGGGTCCTTGGTTCGAACCCAAGTGTGTCCACCATCCCCTTCCGGTATGATTTCCGACTGCACAAGCAGGTCGGTGCCATGCGCAAATCCACTTAGTCCATCCAGACAAGGCTGTTAGCCATGTTTGCGATAGCAGGTTTTGCATCAACCGCACGGGCAAGACCAATGCAGCACCAACAGCGCATCTACAACCGCATCAAATTCGCCGAATTGGATCGTGTCCCACGGCGTGGTGTAGCTTATTGGGGCCACCACCGATTTCGGCGTCAGTTTGAGCCGATCATGCGCCGGGCACAGCCGATAGCATGACGATGGGATTGTCGCTGAGTGGCGCCATTGTTTCAAGCGTCATGTAGCGTGCGCGCTGGACGGCCCATTCGTCGGATTGCTCCATGAGGATGGCGCCGATCAGGCGGGTGATCGCGCCTTCGTTGGGGAAGATCCCGACCACTTCGGTGCGGCGTTTGATCTCGCCATTCAGGCGTTCGATGGGATTCGTGCTGTGCAACTTGGCCCGATGTTCCTTGGGGAACGTCATGTAGGC
>NZ_AUBA01000016.1 GCF_000429005.1 Novosphingobium acidiphilum DSM 19966
GTCGACGTATCTGGGCTCTGAAATCGCCAGGCTCGAGCGGCCCGAGCTGACCTCTGCGAAAATCATCGTGTCGGGTGGCCGGGCGCTGAAGGATGCCGGCACGTTTGCCGCAACGATCACGCCTTTGGCCGACAAGCTGGGCGCGGCGATCGGCGCCAGCCGTGCGGCGGTCGATGCGGGCTATGTGCCCAACGATTACCAGGTGGGCCAGACGGGCAAGATCGTTGCGCCCGAAATCTATGTCGCGGTCGGCATCTCGGGCGCGATCCAGCATCTGGCGGGGATGAAGGACAGCAAGACCATCATCGCGATCAACAAGGACGAAGATGCGCCGATCTTCCAGGTCGCCGACCTCGGCCTCGTCGCCGACCTGTTCACCGCGGTGCCCGAACTCACCGCCAAGCTGTAACCCCATCCTCCCCCCGCAAGGGGGGAGGATTACAGGCCAGGCGGGGTTGCCGCCGCCAGTCGATCTGCTGACAGCAGCGCATCGGCCAGGCCGATGCGGGCATCGGCATGGCGCGGCTGTCGCGCCAGCGTTTCACGATAGGCGGCAATGGCCGCCCCGGTTTGTCCGGCATCCTGCAGCGCACAGCCCAGATGGTACCACGCCTCGATCCGGCCCGGATCGAGCGCCAGTGTGGCACGACAGGCCGCAATCGCGCCCTCGGTTTCGCCTGCATCGCGCAAGGCCGTGGCCAGAGTGTTCCATGCCTTGGCCATCGTGGGATCGGCGTCGATGGCGCAGCGATAGCAGGCGATGGCCTGATCGAGTTCGCCCAACTGGCGATGCACATCGCCCAGATCGCAATGCGCCGCGGCGTGGCGCGGCGCGATCGACAGGGCGCGGTTGATCAGCACGATTGCATTGGCATGATCACCCGCCTGCGCGTGCACCAGCCCCAGCAGGTGCCACGCCCCGGCATGGCCGGGCGCGCGTTGCAGCGCATGGTGATAACAGCGTGCCGCAGCCGGCAGTTCGCCTGCGCGGTGATGGACCAGTCCCGCCGCCAGCATCTGGTCGGGCGTTGCGGTCATCGCAAGGCAAAGGATCCGAGCACGGCCACATCCGTGCCCCAGCCTTTGACCGCATGCAAGCACGTGGTGATCGCGACCACACGGCTTAAAGCCGGCCCCGGCGCCTGAACAACGGCCATGAACAGGCAGCGATGGGCGCGATGCACGCCAGCGCCAGCAGCAACCAGGTCAGATTGATCGACTGGCTGAGCGCCAGATGGGTGATCAGGGGTTCCAGCAGTGTGCGGGTGTCGGCATCGAGCGGCTGATCGTGCATCGCCAGAAAATCGTCGATCGGCAGGTGCAGCGCGGTTGCGATCGCCACATCGCCGTGGCGCAGCGCATTGGCGATCGCGGTGATCCGCCCCGGGGTCTGCCCATACAGCACGCTGTCGATCAACGCGATGCCCAGCGCGCCGCCCAGATTGCGCGCCAGATTGAACAATCCGCTGGCATTGGCCACGGCCGATTGCGCCAGATGGCCCAGCGCCAGCCGCGTCGTGCCCAGAATGCAGATCATCAGGGCCACCCCGCGCAGCACCTGTGGCCAGAACAACGTCGCAAACCCGCTGTCGGGTGTCAGCCAGGTGTCGGTCCAGCAGCCCAGGCCAAACAGTGCAAACCCCGCCACGCAGAACGGCAACGGCGGCACGCATCGTTCGGCCCAGACCGCGATGGGTGCCGTTGCAAGCTGCGCCGCGCCGGTCAGGATGACCGTCTCGCCGATGGCCAGCGCATCCAGTCCGCGCACCAGCCCCAGGAACACCACCATGAGATAGGTCGAACCATACAGCGTCGCGCCAAGCACCGCGTTGCACCCGGTGCCCAGCGCCACGCGCCAGTCGCGCAGTGCCACGGGATCGACCAGCGGTTTGGCAATGCGCATGCAGCGCGCGGCAAATCCGACCAGCAGGGCAAGACCGCCCAGGCCGGGCAGCACGGTTGCCATCCCGCCCCAGCCGGTCTGCGGCGCCTGTTTCAGCGCGACTTCGATCCCGATCATGGCCAGCGCCAGCATGACCAGGCCCCACCGGTCGAGTTCGCGCAGCAGGCCGGGCATCGCGTTTGCCTGTGGCACCAGCCACATCATGCCGATCGCGGCAATCACGCCGGGCGCCAGATTGATGAAGAACAGCGATGTCCATCCGGCATGCACTGTCAGCCATCCGCCCAGCCAGGGGCCAAGCGTTGGGGCCAGCATCGCGGCAATCCCGGCCAGCCCCGTTGCCAGCGGTTCGTCGCGCGGACCAAACAACAGGAACACCGCGCTGAACACGCACGGTATGATGACCCCGCCAAACAGCCCCTGAACGGTGCGCGCCACGATCAGCATGGCAAACCCGGTGCTGATGCCGCAGGCGAGCGAGGCCAGGGTAAAACCTGCCACGGCGAAAACCATGCACCAGCGCAAGCTGAGCGCGCGCACCAAGAGCCCCGACAGGGGTATAGAGATCACTTCGGCGGTCAGATAGCTGGTCTGGATCCAGCTCATCGCTTCGGCATCGATGTGCAGCGCCTGCTGGATAGTCGGCAGCGCGGTCAGCACGATCTGGACGTCGAGCACCGACATGAACAGCGCGACGCACATCAGCGCAAATCCCGCCCAGATGGCGGCAGATGCGCGTGCGCCCGTCATCGCAACGACGCCAGCGCCAGGTTTTCGGCGCGGATGCGGATGGTCAGCATCACCGCATTCGCGATGGAAAAGCCGATCGCCACCCACACCAGCCCGAAGGCAAGCGGCAGGCTGGCGACTTCGCCCACCACGATCGCATAGTTGGGATGGCGCATCAGCCGATAGGGCCCGGTCGTCACCAGTGTTTCGCCGGGCACGACGACGATCCGCGCGGTCCAGCGCGGACCCAGCGCCGCCATCACCCACACCCGCAGCGGCTGCAGCAGGACAAACAAGGCCAGCCACCCGCGCACCACTGTCCGCCCCGGAGCCAGCCAGAACAGGCAGCCCAGCCATGCGACGTGCATCGCAATGATCACCCGATAGTGCCCGGGCGATGCCTCGTGCGCGCCGGCGGCCAGCAGTCGCGCGGTGTTGAGGCGGGCAATTCGCATTTCCACCAGCCGCGCCAGGGTCACATAGCCAAGAACCAGCAGTGCAATCATGCCACCGGCGATAGCAGCGCAGCGCTCAGGGTGAAACCCGGCCCCAGTGCCAGCATCGCGCTGGGCCGGTCGACCGGCAGGGCATCATCGGCCAGCAATTGTTGCAGCACGAACAGCACGGTCGGCGCCGACATGTTGCCATGATCGGCCAGGATCGCGCGTTCGGCATCGAGCGTGCCCGGCGCCAGCGGCAGGCTGGCCTCAAGCGCTTCGATCACTTTGGCACCGCCCGGATGGCAGACAAACCGCCCGATGTCGTCGTGGGCTACGCCCATCTGCAGGCACAGGCCATCGAGCGCGGTGCGCAAGTGGCGCGACACCAGCGCCGGGATCGACTGGGCAAAGATCACGCCAAACCCGTGCGGCGCAACATCCCAGCCCATCACGTCCAGCGTTTCGGGCCACAGATGTTCGGCCGCAGCGGTCACGGCGACTTGCGCCGGGCCCGCGGTGCACAACACCGCGGCCGCGGCACCATCGCCAAACAGCGCGGTGGCAACGATATTGGCCTTGCTGATCTGGTCATCGCGGAACGACAGCGAACACAGTTCGGCCGCGACCAGCAGCACGCGGGCACCCGGTTGCGCGGCTGCCAGCCGCGCCGCCAGCGCCAGCCCGCTGACCCCGCCGGCACAGCCCAGGCCGAACACCGGCACGCGCGCGATATCGGGGCGAAACCCGATTTCGGCATGCGCCAGCGCCTCCAGACTGGGGGTGGCAATGCCGGTCGAAGACACGGTGACGACAATGTCGATATCGGGCGGAGCAAGCCCCGCGGCGTTCAGCGCGTCGCGCGCGGCATCGATGAACAGGCGCCGCGCCACCTGGCGATAGGCGGCGGTGCGCGTCGACCAGTCCTGTGGTTGCAGATACCATTCAACCGGCATCGCGATCTGGCGATGCGCGATCCCGGCATTGGCGAAGACCGGCGCCATCCGTTCGAACGCGGGCAACCGGTCGGCGAAATGTTCGCGCGCCCATTCGCGCGCCACATCCTGGGGCAGATCGTGGGCGGGCGTGGCGCGGCCAAGGCCCAACAAGCGGGCAGCGATCATTGTGCTGATGGATCCGGTTTGTGCCCCGACAGCGCCTGCGCGCGCGCCTTGACCATAAAGTCGTGGCAAGTGGGTGAGGTTTGTTCGATATGCATGATCAGGCAGGCACGCACGCGCGATCGGCTCCATGTCCGCATTTCGGGCGCACACAGCCGCTTGGCATCGCCGATACAGGCCTGCTTTGCGGGATCGGCCGCATGGGCGGGCACGCTGGCCAGCACGGCAGTAAGGGCCAGGATCAGCGATCCTTTCCCGGTTTTTGCGACAATCGTCATGAACGCTCCTTGATCGCATCGGGCGCGGGTGCGCAGCCGGGGTCTGGTGTGGCAGGGGTGGCGCTGTCGCAAGGGCCATAGACGCCCCCGTTTTCAGAATTGCGAATGGCCAACACCCCATCGAATCCACACATCAGGATTGCGCAATGGCCCCCACGCCGTGAACACAGTGTTTACCCGCAGCCCCGGCAAAGGCCAGCACATTGTTTCATGCCCAAGCGGGCACGCGCGCAAACACGCACGCAAACACCAGCCGGGCGGCCTTGATCGGCCGCCCCCGTGCGTGTCGGGAACGGCCCCGCTCAGTACTTGACCTGGATTGTGCCCTGGATCTGGCGACCGACCTGATAGACCGAGAACGTGCCGTCAAAATCGATCGGGGGGCGCTTGTTGGACAAGTTGAACCCGGCCAGCTTGAATTTCACCCGGCCAAGATCATACGATACCGAGGCATCGACCGTGGCGTAGGAGTTGAGGAACGTCGCCCCGTCGCTGGCCAGTTGCGGCCCGATGATCTTGTCCGACACGCTCGCCTGAAAATGATGATCGTCATAGATCAGGCCGAACGCGGCAGTCCGCTTGGGCGAATTGGTGTAATCGACCCCGTTGCCGATATCGCGTGCAATGTTGATCGACCCGTTGGCAAAGGCGGTAAAGCCATAGCCTAGATGGTATGCCCCTTGCGCTTCCCAGCCGTAATAGCGGCCCTGGCCGGTGTTGAGATAGCAGAAGCAGCCACTGTGCTTGCTGGCGACCAGCACATTGTTGGCATCGATATGATAGAAATCGCCGTCCAGCGTCAGATTGCCGGCGGTATAGACCGATCCGATCTGATAAGTCGTGGTGGTCTGCGGCGCGGTGGGGGAAACGGTGCCATTGGCCACCGCCGCAACGGTCTTGACCGGCGGCACCAGGAACCCGGTGGCCGCCTGGGCATAGAACGACCAGTTGGGTTGCACGCGGTAATTGGCGGTGATGAACCACATCGTCTTGCTGTAGGTGCGGCTGCCATTTTGCGTGACCAGCGTATTGCCGCCGGGATTGTTCCCGCTGGCCGGCACAGCGATATATTCCTGCGCGTTGTCGACGTTGCGGGTAAAATGCAGCTGCTTGATGCCCGGCGTGATGGTCAGATTGTGCAATGGCCGCCATTCAAAATCGGCGAACAGCTGGTACTGGTTCCAGCTGGAGGGTTCGTAATATTCCACATTCGAACCGGGGGCCGTGCCATAAGTCCCGCTGGTATCCGGCGTGTTGTTGGTAAAATCGTAATTGTAGATGTACCGCGTGGCATTCGAATGTTCATAAAGCCCGCCCGCGCGCAGCGTGCCGATACCCAGATCGGCGTTGACGCGCAGAATGTTGCCATAAGTGTCGTACTTGTTCTGCTTCAGATACCCGGCGATATCCGAGGTGAACGTGGTGCCACCGTCGGGCGAATAATAGCTGGTGCCCACATTGGGCCCCGACGTGGGCGGGTTGAGCAGATCCGCGGCGCTCTGTGCCGATACGGTCTGATTGTCGTAATAATAGTAATACAGGTGGTCCTCGACCGTGATCCCGTGCCCGGCATCCCATTTCAGGTTCAGATAGTTGAAGCTGGTATTCTTGGTGACGTAATTGTAGCCGACAAAATGTTCGTCGGTCGGATCGGTGTTCAGCGCAAAGTTGATGCCATAGGCGGCCTGCTGCTGCGGCGTGATGCCAAAGCCCAGGATCGTGCCCGACGTGTTGTCGGTCTGATTGTACCGGATGTGGTTGATCGAGCTGAACGCGGTCAGCGTGATGTCATTGCCGATCGGCACGACCAGCTTGGCCAGGAAATTGCGCCCGATCCCGCCCATGTTGTTCAATTGCCCGTCCGAAGACCGGAAATCCCCGCTCACCAGCAGCTTGGCCCCGCCCAGTTCCTTGATCGCGCCGGTTTGCAGCGTGGTGACAAAGGATTCGGTGTTGAACGTGCCGAAAGTCACTTTCTGGCTGACGCCGAAGCTGTCGGAGACCACGGGCGAAAACAGATGCAGCGCGCCGCCGAAATTGGCCTGGCCCATGTCGCCCGCAGCGCCAGGACCGCGATCGACCACCGCGGTGCCGATGGTCGAGCTGGGAAAGAACGCGGCAGGGTGGTGCGTGGTGTCATTGGCATCGCCAAAGGCAATGCCGTCATAGGTGATATTGAACTGCCCGTCCTGGAACCCGCGCATGGTCGCGCTGCCGACATCGCCGACACCGCCGCCATTGGCGCCAAAACTGTTCACCGACGGCGCGATCGAGACGATGGTGGTATAATCGCCGCTTTCGGGCGTGGATTGTTCGATGAACTTGTGCGTGATCAGCGATTCGGGCTGGGTTTCCAGGATCGAGGCCTTGGTCGGCGCATCGGTCGCTGCACGGTTGCGCTCTGCCGTCACGACAATCTGGCGCACATCGGTGCCTTCGGTCCCGGTGGAGGTGCTGACATCGGTTTTTGCCGCAGCGGGTGCCGCATCGGCGGCCAGCGCGGGCGTCGCCATGATGACGGCAAGGACCGAACAGCACGAAAGCGCAGTAAATCTGGTCATGGTCAAGCCTCCGGCACCAGGGTTCTTTGGGGTCGGCTAGCAATCACCTGTGACAGTCCTGCGGCCGTTGATCACAAATCGGCAATCTATGATCGGGCCCGCGCAGCTGAACTGCCGCGCTGTCGTGCCGTTCTTTGCGGCGGGGACCACTTCCGCGTTCCTGCAGGAGAATGATGATGGGTATGCGTGTAGAAGGCGCCAAAGCGGGCGCTGCCTCTGCGGCATGGCAGGCCAAGGCCGCCAGCGCCCCGGCTGCGGCATCGGGCAGCACCCCGGCCGCGGCCCCGAATGCCGGGTCCGGCCAGATCAAGGCCGACATGCAGTCAAAGGCTGTGGGCAGCAGTTTCAGCATCCACGCCTGACCGAGCGCGCGCTGGAATTCATGGTGAAAGGCCGGAAAATGTGTCGTCAAGCCCTGTTGGCCGAGGCGTTTTCCGGCCTGTACCGTGCGCACGGCCCGCTGTGAGCCATTTGCTGATCGTGGAGTTGCCCGGCGGCAATGATGGCGACATCCTGGCTGCCGCACTGATGCTGGGGCATCGCTATACTTTCGCCACGGCCGATCCGGGCCATTATCGCGCGCAACGGGATCTGGGGCCAATGCTGCATGCGGCGACGCGCATTCTGGCGCTGCCACCAGACGGCGCGTCGTGGGATGCGGTGCTGGGCCAGGTGCATCAAACCGATCCGTTCGACGCGGTGCTGTGTTTGCAGGATCTGCGGCTGGTCGAGGCCGCGCGCGTCGCGCGGGCGCTGGGTCTGGCCCAGGTTGCCCCCGCTGCCGCACGGTTGTGCCGCGACAAGGCCGCGGTGCGCGCGCGGTTGGCCGAGGCCGGGATTGCGCAGCACCCGTTCGTGCGGGTCGATCCCGGACCGGATGCCGGCGAACGCCTGATCGCGGCCATATCGCGCATCGGTTTGCCGGCCATCATCAAGCCGGTCGACGGCTTCGGGTCGCAGCATGTCTTTGCCTTGCGCAACGCCGCCGATCTGGCGATTGCGCACAGCCTGGCCGATCTGGTGGCGCAAGGGCCGGGTGATTACGGGCTGGGCAATGCCGCCGGTGGCGCGTTGCTGGTCGAACGCCTGATTGCGGGCCCCATCATGGCCTGCGATGTCCTGCGCGCGCGCGGGCGTCAGTCGCTGTTGGGGGTGACCGCCAAAATCATGATGCCGCCGCCGTCGTTTGCGATACGGGGCGGGACTTTCACCACCCATTGCGGCCAGTTCGCCGCGCTCGATGCATGGGTGGGGCGGGTGCTCGATGCCGTGGGTTTCGATTGCGGCGCGGCGCATGTCGAACTGGTGATGACCGGCGATGGCCCGCAACTGATCGAGGTGAACCCGCGTCTGGTCGGCGCGCGGATCGCCCGGCAGATCGATGCGGCGCTGGGCCGCCCGGTTCATGCCGACCTGATCGACCTGTACCTGACCGGTGCCCTGCCGCCCTTGGCCACGACACCGCGCCACGCTGCGGCGCGCTGGGCGCTGGCCGCCGAGCCGGGCGTGCTGGGGGCAATCGACTGGCCAGTATGCAACGATCCGGCGTTGATCGGCATCGTCCCCAATGCGCGGCCCGGGGATGGCGTGCGCCCTGCGCTCGACAATGCCGACCGGCTGGCCATGGTGATCACCGCAGGCACCGACCGCGCCGCGATCGAGGCGCTGGCGGAACGGATGGTCGACGGCGCGCGGGTCAGGATGCGTGTGCCAGTGTCATGCACCGGCTGAACCCACAGGCGCCATCATCGGCAAAGCCCAGAGGTTGCGCCTGCATCCCTGCCGGGAGCAGCGCGACCAGCGCGCGGATCGCCTAACCCGACAGGTCGTCCCCGACAGGTCGTCCCCGGCAATCGTCCAATCCGGCATGGCCCCTTTGCCGGAAACTTGGTATCGGCCCGCGCCATGACCGATACACCACCTTGTTGGGCAATCGCGATCCACGGCGGTGCCGGATCGATGACCCGCGACACCCTGGATGCCGCCGCGATCGCCGCGCATCGGGCGGGGCTGGCCGCTGCGCTCGATGCCGGGCGCGCGGTGCTGGCGGATGGTGGCAGCGCCATCGATGCCGTAACCGTGGCCGTGTCCGCGCTGGAGGATGATCCGCATTTCAATGCCGGGCGCGGCGCGGTGTTCACCTATCACGGCACCAACGAGCTTGATGCGGCGGTCATGGATGGCCAAACCCGCCGCGCGGGGGCTGTTGCCGGGGTAACGCGCACGCGCAACCCGGTGCAATTGGCGCGCACGGTGATGGAGGCAGGCCCGCACGTATTCCTGTCGGGCGCGGGGGCCGAGGACTTTGCGCGCGATCACGGCATTGCCCCGGTCGATCCCGCCTGGTTTGCCACGCCCGAACGCCTGCGCCAGCTCGAAGAGCTGAAAGCGCATCCCCAAGCCTGGTTCGATGCCGATATGAAATACGGCACGGTCGGTGCGGTGGCGCGCGATGCGGCCGGCCATGTCGCGGCGGCCACCTCGACAGGCGGCCTGACCGGCAAGCGCTGGGGCCGGATCGGCGATTCGCCGCTGATCGGTGCGGGCACGTATGCCGACGACCGCGCCGGCGCGGTCAGTTGCACCGGATCGGGCGAACAGTTCATCCGCGCAGGCGCCGCGCACGAGATCTGTGCACGGATGCGCCTGACCGGCGATAGCGCGGATCGGGCGGCGCGCGCGGTGCTGGGCGAAATTGGCGCAATGGGCGGGGTTGGCGGGGTGATCGTGGTAACGCCCACGGGCGAAACGTCGATGGCGTTCACCACGCCCGGCATGTTCCGCGCCCGTGCCGACAGCACAGGCGCGCACGAGGTGGCGATTTTCGGCGACGGGTAGATTTACCCGGTGTGCTTGTCGGCCTTGCGCCGGCCAAAGCGCATGCCCGTTTCCAGCCGGGCGCGCAGCTGCGTGTAATAGGCCTGCAGGAACGCGCGTTCGTCACCGGCGCCGCTCGACCAGCCGATCTTGCGGCAGATCGCCTGCGCCACTTCGGCCAGCGCATCGTCGCGGTTGTCGCGCAGCACGCGTTCCAGCACCTGCAATTCAAATTCGCCATAGATCGCCAGCTCTTCGTCGCTGAAGCGGTATTGCGCACCGGTCAGCATGCTGACCCCTTGCGCGCCACTGCCAACCGACATCGCCTGGCCCAGCTTGCGGCGTGGTGCTTCGACCACCCAGGTGCCGGCGATCACATCGCCGCAGCGCAGGCTGTCATGGTTGAACAGCGGGAAACCTGCAAAGATGCAGAACCAGATCACCGCAGCCCATGCCGCCATCGTGGTGTCGGCACCGGTGCCCAACGCGCCGCCGATGAACACCAGCGGCAGGAACAGCTCGATATCGCGCAGCAGGTTGCGCGCAATCACCGCCTCGGCGGTCAGGCGCCCGGCGGTGCCATCGCTGCCGGGGCGGGCCGCGATGCGGATGCCGGTCAGCCGTTTGCCCGGGGTGGCCCCGCGCGATCCCAGTTCGAACCACAAGAACCAGGCGGTGCGGGCCAGAAACACCGCGATGATCCAGATGACCAGCAGGAATTCCAGCAGGTCCTCGCCAGGGGTGCCATCCTTGAACTTGTCTATGCCGATCGAGCGGGCAAACAGCACGATCAGCAGTGTCGTGATGATGATGGTTGCCACGATCATGCCCAGATCGATCATCAGCGCCGCCGCGCGTGTGCCGCGCGACGCCAGCGTGATCGGCAGGCGCAGGCCCTCGGCGGTCAGGATCGTGCGTTTGCGCCGCTCGGTCGGGCTGATCGCGCGGCGCTGGCGCCGCCGCTGGCGCCAGCGTCCGATCATGCCGGTGCCGCGATCGGCGGATGCGGTTGATGCGTTCATCGCTGAACCGTGCCTTGCCTGCGAAAGACAAAGAAATAGATCAGCCACCACGCCAGCATCCCGCCGCCCAGCATCAGGCGCGGGCCAGTGGCATCGATCAGTTGCCGGCAAAACCCTTCCAGAATGCCCGCCACGATCAGCATCAGCACGACCCCCGTCATCACCGTGGCGGTGCGTCGTCCGGCCTGCGCTGCGGCATCGAGCACTGCGCGCTGCCCGGGAAAAGCCATGGCCCGGCCGATATGGATGCCCGACGCGCCTGCCAGCATGATCGCAAACAGCTCGGTCGTGCCATGCACCGACAGCCATCCGACCAGTTCCAGCGTCAGGCCCTGCCCATGATACAGCCACAGCAGCGCACCCAGCAGCGCGGTGTTGTGGATCAGCAGCAGGATCGCCGGGATGCCAAAGGCAAAGCCCAGCGCGTAACACAGGATCGACACTTGCGCGTTGTTGCTGAACAGCGATGCCGCAAACACCGCCAGCCCGGTTTCGTGCGTCCGTCCAAACAGCGATTTGTACAAGGCGTCATGGCTGGCGCCCGGCACGCGCACATCGCCGGGCTGCGCCGGCATCAGCGCATAATACCAGTCGGGATTGCCCGCCACCAGCAGCCAGCCGACCACCGTGCCCGCCACCATCAGCGCAAAGGCAATTGCGATGTCGAACCCGATTGAACGCACCGCAGCACTCCAGCCCCCGCCGAAAAACCGCGCCGCCCAGCCGCGAAACCCGACTTCGGGGCCATAGACGACAAACCAGGCGCGCTGTGCCAGCCCTTCGAGATAGGCGAGTGTTGCGGCATCGAGCGTGGTCTCGCGCGCCACCGCCAGGCTGGACACGAGCATGCGGTACAGCACCGGCAAGGCCACCAGATCGTCATCCGCGATCGCGCCGATGCGCCCGGATTCCATGCGCGAAACGATCGCCTCCAGTCGGCGCCAGTCGGCTTCTCGCTCAAGCCGGAACCGGTCCGACCGCAGCGTTGCATCCTCGGCGGCGGCAATCGCCGCGCCCTGCCGCCGGGAAAACCACCCGGTCACCGTGCTGCCGAATCGTGCGGGTGCGCTGCTGCTCATCCGATGCTGCCCTCGCGCTTGATCGCCAGATAGGTTTCGAGCAGGCGCGTGCCGATCGCGGACCACGGCGTTTCGATCACCCGCACGCCGGCCTGGCGCAACCGGGTCAGCACCAGGGCGCGCTGGCGGATCAGGCCCTGTGCCACGACCGCGCGCGCGACATCGCCGGGCGTGGTGACGGCGCCTCCGGCCAGATCGTGCAGATCTTCATCGCGCATCACCACAAACAGCACGCGGTGGCGTCGCACCAGGCCCGCGCACATCTCGATCATCATTTCGGCCGCTGTCGGATCGGTGAAATCGGCAAACAGCACGATCAGCGAACGGCGCTGCAGCCGCGTGGCCAATGTGGCCATGGCCAGCGTGAAATTGGCGTCTTCGTGCCGGTAATCCAGCTCGGCCGCGGCCTGTTGCAGGCGGTGAAACTGGCTGGGCGCGGTGATGAACGGGCTCATCACCAGCGGCCTTGCGGCAAAGCCGAACAGCGATACCCGGTCCTCGGCTTTCAGCGCGACCCAGGCGGTGGTCAGTGCGGCGGTCACCGCGCGATCGATCCGCGCCAGGCCGGCGATCGGTTCGCACATCGCCTGTCCGCAATCGAACGCCAGCACGATCTGGTTGTTGCGTTCGATCTCGTATTCGCGCGCCAGCAATCGGGCATGGCGCGCAGAGCTTTTCCATTCGATCCGCCGACGGTCCATGTCCGGCTGATATTCGGTCAGCGCCTCGAATTCGCTGCCGTCGCCGCGGATGCGCCGCGCCACCAGGCCAAAGCTGGCCTCGCGCAGGAAGATCTGCAGCGCCTTGCCCCGCGCGGGTGCCAGATTGGGCCAAACCCGCACATCGGCCGCGATGCTTTGCGTGATCTGGCGATGCGCCAGACCGAGCGGCCCCTGCCACCGCAGCCAGCCGCGGGCGATCGTGCCCGTCCCCCGCCGTCCGGGCGCAGGCGCGCCGGTGCCCGTCCAGTGTCCGGCCAACGCATCGGGCGCAAGTGCGATGTCGAGCCGCCCGCCCGGGCACAGCCGCGGATCGGTGGACAGCGCCACCATCGGCCGGGTCCAGCGCGCGGCACGCGCCAGGTGCGCCTCGATCCGGATGGGCAGCGGTTCGCCCACTTCGCCATCTTCGGGCGCGATCACGCGCAGCACCACCATCCCGCCGGCCAGCACGCCATCGGCGATAACCAGCAGCAACAGCGTCATCCCCGCCGCCGGGCCCACGGTCCACATGCGCGGCGCGACCGCGGCCACCACCAGCGATGCCAGCGCCAGCATCACCAGCAGCTGGATCGCCCGCGCGCTGGGCGCAAAAGCGGCCAGCCGCCAGCGGGGCAGGATCGCGCCGGCGGCCATGGTCAGCGCGGCGCCTCGGTGCGGGTAACCAGATCGGCCACGATCGCTTCGACCGCGCGGCCTTCGATTTCGGCAGCGGGTGACAACAACAGGCGATGGCGCAGCACCGCGGTGGCCAGCGCCTTGACATCGTCGGGCACGACATAGTCGCGGCCATCAAGCGCGGCGCGGGCGCGTGCCGCACCGGCCAGCAGCACGGCGGCGCGCGGGCTTGCGCCCGAAACCAGATCGCCGCTTTCGCGCGTGGCGCGGACCAGGCGCACGACATAATCGACCACGCTGTCGGCCATCGTTACCGCGCCGGTGGCGGCAATTGCCTGCGCCAGCTGGTCTTTGCCGATCACCGCGCCGATGCCCAGCTCGGCCGGGCGCGGGGTGCCCTGGCCCGTGGCATAGCGGCGCACGATCTGCGCCTCCTGGTCGGCATCGGGATAATCGACCAGCACTTTGAACAGAAACCGGTCAAGCTGCGCCTCGGGCAAAGGATAGACGCCCTGGCTTTCGATGGGGTTTTGCGTGGCAATCACGGTGAACCGGTCCGACAGCGCATGGCCTACGCCATCCAGCGTGACACGCCGTTCCTGCATCGCCTCGAGCAGGGCGGCCTGCGTCTTTGGCGGGGTGCGGTTGATTTCATCGGCCAGCAACAGCTCGCAAAAAATCGCGCCGCGCGTCAGCGTGAACTGGCTGGTCTGGAAATTGAACAGATTCGAACCCAGAATATCGCCCGGCAGCAGGTCGGGCGTAAACTGGATGCGCCCGTAATCCAGCCCCAGCGTTGCCGCAAAGCTTTGCGCCAGCAGCGTCTTGGCGGTGCCCGGCGGGCCTTCGAGCAGGACATGCCCGCCCGAAAACAGCGCGATCAGCAGATGATCGACCACCGTGTCCTGTCCGACGATGGCCTTGGCCACCTCGCCCCGGATCGTGCTGGCCAGCGCGCGCAAATCGTCTGGAGTCATGGTTCCCCTTTTCGGCCGTCGTGGCCCAGTGCCTGTTCGATGGAATGGAGTTCGGCGGCAAGCGTGGCGATCGCGGGCGCCTTGCGCGCCGCGGCCAGGCGCGCGGCCACTTCGCCAAACGGCGTGGTGCCGGGGGCCACCGCATGCTGGATGCGCGCGATCGCACTATCGGTTTCGGCGGTCGGACGCCGCCGCGGCAGGCCCAGCGCCACGATCAGCCGTTCGCGCGCGGCATCGACATACGGCGCGGCAATCAGATGATGGCGCCGTGCGCGCAGCAACAGCGCGGCGCCGCCGGCCACCAGCACCGCCTTGCCCGCGGGCAGCGACGGATCGCCCACCCGCGCCGGACCAAACCGGTTGAACCCGCGCCAGATCGCCACCGCCATGGCCAGGATCAGGCAGATGGTTGCGGCCAGAAACGGGGGTTCGAACGCCAGCGTCAACAGATTGCGCGATGCGCCAAGCCCCGCCAGCGACAGATCGAACACCACCCGCTGCACCCCGTGCCCGGCGCTGGCGGTGATCAGCCGCTGCGCCATCAGCGCGGTTGCCTTGTCGGCCAGCCCGCGGTTGTTCAGCAGATCGGGTTCGAACACCATCACCAGCGGCTTGCGATAGGCGGTGGTGTCGTCATTGGTGGACGGGTCGCCGGTGGGGCGGGCCGGATCGACCCCGGCCATCCGTTCGAGTTCGGGATAGGACCCGCCATCGGCGAAATAGCCGGCCAGGATGCGCCCGTCGCCGCTGCGCACCAGCGGCACCAGCGGTGCGCCGGCATCGTCTGACCCGCCGCCCGACAGCACCACGCGGTCATCGGGCAGCGGACCCGATGCGCCGTCAGCGCTGTGCCAGCCATGTGCCGGGGGCGAGGTCTTTGTGCCCAGCGCAACCCCGATCTTGTCGAGAAACCCTTTCCACTGGGGCAGATCGGCGCCGACAATCGTGGTCCAGCCCGATGGCGCGGCGGGCGCGCCGAACACCCCGGCCCAGGCCTTGCCCGAGGAACCGCGGGGCTGCCGGGGATCCTTGTCGAGCGGTATCGTTTCCCACTTGGGGGTGACGATGATTGTCGGGCCCAGGCCATTGCGACGGGCCTGCACCGCGGATGCCAGATCCTTGATCTCGGCATAAGGCAGCGGTGTCAGCACGACCAGCTCATCGCCGCCGGTGTGTTTCGGTACCCGGTTGAAACCGACCTGGTGCCCATCTGCGGTCAGCAGTGCTGCCAGCGCGGCATAGCCTGCAATGCCCTTGCCCTGGCCGTGGGCGCCACCGTTGTTGGCCGGCGCCTCGCCCGTGCCGATCCAGAACAACAGGGCCAGAAACGACACAAAGCCGATCGCGATAATCGCCAAGGTGCCGCGCGCGCCGAACGCGGCGGGGTTGTCAGCGCCCTTCATGCCAGCCCCCTGCCGGGGACGGCAAAATCGGCATAGGCGGCGCGCGCGCGGCTCCAGTCGGGCTGGCCAAGCGGATGCAGGGCATAGCGGCTGCGTTCCACTTCGACCGTGATCACGCCAAAGGCCATGCGTGCGGCCGCCGGCAGCGCGCCCAGACGCGCAATCTCGCGCGCGGTGCTGGCAGGGGTCAGCCAGTCTGGCCGGGTCAGCGCGATATCGTCGAAACTGCGACGCAGCAGCAGGTGGACCGCTTCATCAAACCGTCCCTCTGCCGCCAGCCGGTCGGCATCGGACAGCAGCGCGGTGGCCATCGCTGCGTCGGGTCGCCAGATGCCGGCCTCGGCGGTCTGCGCGGCGCGCCCGGTGCGCTTGAACCCGCGCAGCGAACCCCAGATCATCCACACAACCAGCAACACCAGCAGGACGGCCCCGCCGATTTCGACAGCCCGGAAATGTTCGGCCAGCCAGTTGCCGAACGGCGCCATGTGGCGCGACAGCCACTCGACCGTTGCGGTCAGCCAGCGCGGATTTTCGGCAATTTTGCGCGGGGGCGGGGTCAGCGGGGTGAACTGGATATCGCCCATTGCCCGCACTTTGTTCCAGGCGGCTTCGCCCGCGCCGGATGCATGAAGGGGGGCAGGGGGTGCGGCGCTATCGGTCACAAAGGGCATGCTGGCACGCCATTGCGTCAGCAGCAAGCGCCCACATTGCCGTTTTGGCGCCTAATCGCTTCAACCGCGTTCGCGTTCCAGTGGATAGGTCCCCAAAATACGCAGGTTGTTTGCGAAAAACGCCAGTTCTTCCAATGACAGATCAAGCGGCCGTTCGCCCGGTTTGCCCACCACATCGCAAAAGAATGTGGTTGCCGAAAAGCTGGCACCTTGCTGATAGCTTTCCAGCTTGGTCATGTTGATGCCGTTTGTGGCAAAGCCGCCCAGCGCCTTGTACAGTGCAGCGGGTATGTTGCGCACTTCGAAAATGAACGTGGTGATCGCCTCGCCGGGGATGGTTGCCACATCAAGCGGTTTGCGCGCCAGCCGCACGAACCGGGTGGTATTGTCGTGCGTGTCTTCGACATTTTCCTCCACCACGTCGAGCCCGTAGAGTTCTGCCGCGATCATCGGCGCCAGCGCAGCGACGGCCGGATCGCCCAGTTCGGCAACAAACGCCGCCGCGCCCGCCGTATCGGCATGGCTCAACGGGGTAATCCCGCGCGTCCGCAGATAATGCCGCGACTGGCCCAACGCCTGGGGGTGGCTGTATGCAGCGGTGAACGGGCCGCTGCCCAGCCCCATCAGGCAGTGGTGGATATCGAGAAAGTGTTCGCCCACGATCGACAGCCCGGATTCGGGCAGCAGGAAATGGATGTCGGCAACGCGGCCGTGCTGCGAATTTTCGATCGGGATGATCGCACACCCCGCCCGGCCCTCGCGCACCGCATCAAGCGCATCTTCGAAGCTGAAACAGGGCAGCGGCAGACCGTCCGGGACGGCCTCGATCGCCGCGCGATGCGAATTGGCACCGGGCGCGCCCTGAAACGCGACCGCACGGTCGGGCTCGGCTGCGGCAGCGACGGTCATCTGCTCGACAAGCGCGAGCGCGGGGGCGGGAAAACTGGCCATGGACCGACGCGATTAGGCCGGGGCAGCAGGTTCGACAAGCCCGTTGCGCCGGTGGCCTGCGTGAAAACGCCGCGCATCGTCGGGCATGATCGGCGCGTTCGTCTGCGGGCTGCCGCCGATCATCGCAAGGATCGGGCATTCGATGCCGCGGGCGCCGTGCGCTTACCGCATTGAAACCCTTTGCAGAGGGCCCGTCCGATCCGTGTGCAATCGCACTTGCGCGGCTGCGGGGGGATCACTAGAGCGAACCGCAAATTCGAGGTGATCATCCTTCGAAAAATGCCGGTTCGGCACGCTTATTTTAGGATTCGGGGAAAGGCATGGACGACCGTTTTAACACTATCGCCGGTTGGGTCTTGTTTGGCGGTATCCTGGCGCTGGGGCTGAACAGCCTGTCGGGCCATTATTTCCTGGCTGACAAGCACGAACGTCCGGCAACCATGGGCTATGCCATTGCCGGCGCCGATGATGCGGCGGGCGGTGCGGCCGTCGCGGTCGAACCGATTGCCAACCGCCTGGCCAAGGCGGATGCCGCCAAGGGCGAGGCGATCTTTGCCAAGTGCAAGGCGTGCCACACCGTCGACCAGGGCGGCGCCAACGGCATTGGCCCCAATCTGTGGGCTGTGATCGGCGATGCCATCGGCCAGGGCCGTGCCGGCTTTGCCTTTTCCGATTCGCTGAAAGGCAAATCGGGCAAGTGGGATTTCGCGACGCTCGACACCTGGCTGACCAACCCCAAGGCCTTTGCCGAAGGCACCAAGATGTCGTTTGCCGGGCTGACCAGCCCGGAAGATCGCGCCAACGTGATCCTGTACCTGAACTCGAAGGGTTCGAACCTGCCGCTGCCGGCGCCGGTTGCCGCAGCCGCTGCACCCGCAGCCGGTGCGCCCACGACGGCGGTTGCCGCGATCGTCGGCGATGCGGCGGCGGGCGAAAAGGTCTTTGCCAAGTGCAAGTCCTGCCACACGATCGACCAGGGCGGCGCCAACGGCATCGGTCCCAATCTCTACGCCATTGCCGGCGATGCCATTGCCGAAGGTCGGGGCGGATATGCCTTCTCCGATGCGCTGAAGGCGCACAAGGGCAACTGGGACGAGGCAACGCTGAACCAGTGGCTGTCGGGTCCTGCCAAGTTTGCCGCCGGCACCAAGATGAGCTTTGCCGGTCTCGACGATGCCAAGCAGCGCGCCGACGTGATCGCCTATCTCAATTCCAAGGGCGGCAAGCTGACTCTTGGGGCGGCTCCTGCCCCGGCGGCTGCAGCCAAGTAAGCGCCTGCGGACAACGCCATGAAAAAGGGGGCGCCTGGCGCCCCCTTTTTTTGTTGTGACGGGCCGTGCCCGCATGGCGCCTGATGGCGCACACGAAAAAACCCTCGGCACGTGTCGCTGACCGTGCCGAGGGTCCTGATCGGTACCCGATAGGCCGTGAAAGGTCGGCCTATTCCTCGTCGGCGTTCAGGCGCACGCGCATTTCCTTGCCCGGCTTGAAATAGGGCACGCGCTTGCCCGGCACATCGACATTTTCGCCGGTGCGCGGGTTGCGCCCTTTGCGCGGATCGCGCGTGCGGGTCGAAAATGCGCCAAAACCGCGCAGCTCGACGCGACCGCCATCGGCCAGCCGCTTGCCGATTTCGTCAAAGAACACTTCGACCACGCGTTCGATTTCTTCGCCGCGCATGTCCGGGCTTTCCTTGGCCAGCGCCTGCAGCAATTCGGATCGTATCATCCGTCTGTCCCTCCACCGGATGCCATTGGCATCCCCCGTCTTTTCAGGAAAACCCTGTCCCCGGCACGGCGCCCCAATTCGCCCTGCCCTTGCGACAATGCCAGAGCGCCGCGCGCAAGACAATTGTGTCAAAGCCAAAAAGCGCCCGTTTTTGGGCGCGATTTGAACCGATTGGCCCGTTCTGCGACATTTTCCGGGGTGATTTCGGCATATCCGGGCGGTTTGTCACAGACATTGCGCAATTTGCCCTTTGCCCGCAATCGCACCACCGTTAGGAGTCGCGCAACGAACCGGCCACGACCGGACAGGAGAGCAAAGCCTTGAACACCCCGAATTCCGCGCCCGGTTTGCCCGCAACGAACCCCGAGCGCGACTGGTTTGGTCAACCGCGCCAACTGGCCCGCCTGTTCACCACCGAAATGGGTGAACGCTTTGGTTTTTACGGCATGCGGGCGCTGCTGACGCTGTATCTGACGAAGCATTTCCTGTTCAGTGACCACACGACCAACGGGATTTATGGCGGGTTTACCGCGATGGTCTATCTGACCCCGCTGGCCGGCGGGCTGATCGCAGACCGCTATCTGGGCTCCAAGCGGTCGGTCAAATTCGGCGCTCTGGTCATGGCGCTGGGCTATTTCCTGCTGTGCTTCGGGGGCGATGCAGCCAGGCCCTGGGCGATGATCGATGGCGTGCGCCATGATGTGGTACAGGAAAACGTGGCCGACCGGCCAACCTCGTCCGAGCACGAAAAGCGCTATGTCGTGATAGACCGGCAGAAACTGGCGATCCATGGCGAAGCGGATGGTACGGTTTCGCTGGTGGCACCCGATGGCCACGTTGCGCAGCATGTTGCGGCCGATCAATTCCAGTCGGGCGGTGACCGGTCATCGTGGATCACGCTGGTGGTCCTGCTGGCGATATCGCTGATTGCGGTGGGCAACGGGTTTTTCAAACCCAACATTTCGACCATGGTCGGCGAATTGTACAAGCCGGGCGATACGCGCAAGGACGCTGGATTTACGATTTTTTACATGGGCATCAATCTGGGCGCCTGGTTTTCGCAGATGTTGTGCCCGATCCTGGCCGATGTGGTCGGATGGTGGGCCGGGTTCCTGCTGGCAGCGATCGGCATGGTGGCGTCATGGGCGCTGATCCAGTTTGATGGCGGGCGGTTGACCCATTTCGGCAATCCGCCACCGGGACGGACCAGCGACCGGATCGTGCCGATCATCGTCGGCGCGATGGTTGCCGTGCCCCTGGTGATGCTGCTGTTCCAGAATTTGATGAGCGCGCCTTCCGCAGCGTCGGGCACCGGGGTCATCGGCTATGTCCTGGCGCTGCCGCTGATGGGCAAGCTGCTGTTCGGCACGTTCCTGATCTCGGTGCCCGGCATTCTGATCTATGCGGGGTTCACCGGCAATCGCGCCGAATTGCAGATGATGGTCGCCGCGATGATCCTGATCACCTTCAATGTCGTGTTCTGGACTCTGTTCGAACAGGCGGGCAGTTCGCTGACGCTGTTTGCCGATCGCAACACCGATCTGCATATCATCGGCAATTTCAGCATTTCGGCGGCGCAGACCCAGGTGTTCAATTCGTTGTTCATCATCCTGTTGGCGCCGTTTGTATCGATGCTGTGGATCGCGCTGGGCCGTCGCGGGCTGGAACCGTCAACGCCTGTCAAGTTCGGCCTGGCGCTGGCGGGCGTGGGCGCGGGGTTCCTGTTTCTGGTGTGGGGCACGCACTTTGCCGATGGGGCGTTCAAGGTGTCGGTGTGGTGGCTGGCCGGGCTGTATCTGATTCACACGATTGCCGAACTGTGCATTTCGCCGGTCGGGCTCAGCATGATTACCAAGCTGTCGCTGGCGCGCATTGTCGGGCTGATGATGGGGGTGTGGTTCCTGTCGATCGCGGTGGCGCAATATGTCGCCGGCGCCATCGCGCAAGTTGCCAGCGTCGATACGGTGGGCGGCGAAGTGACCAATCCCAAGCTCAGCCTCGACACGTATGTGCATGTGTTCACCACGATCGGCTGGGTGGCGGTGGGCATCGGTGCGTTGCTGTTGCTGCTGTCGTGGCCGATCAAACGGTTGATGCATGGGGTAAACTGAGCATCCGCGCGCGTCACTGGCCCGTAATAGGTCATATTACGGACACAATTGGTTTGGACCTCGCAGGGGGACGCGGTTAAACCCGATAAACTCAATTTAACGTTCCGGTCTTGTGGGGGGCCGTGAGCCGGGCGGGTGATAACAGGAAATGCCGGTTGAACTTGTTGCGCTGCTGATTGTTGTGGTTGTCTTCGTGGCCAGCCATTTCCTGCTTTCCCACCCGTTGCGCGCGCCGCTTGTGCGCCTGTTCGGTCGATCCGGGTTTGTGGTGGTCTATTCGACGATCGCGCTTGTCCTGCTGATCCTGATTGCCGTGGCTTATCACGCGGCCCCGCATGGCCCGGCGCTTTGGTCCGCAGACAACCTGGCGCTCCAGTTGGTATTCGATGGGATCAGCTATTTTGCCGTGGTGCTGTTGCTCGGTTCGTTGATCGACAATCCTGCGCTGGTCGGTGCCGATATGGTGGCGCTGTCGACCCGGCCGCCCTCGGGCGCATTTCTGATCACACGGCATCCGATGATGTTTGCGATCGCGCTCTTGTCCGGTGCAGAGATCCTGTTGATACCCTCGGCGCGCAACGCGATCAGCTGTACCGGCCTGATCGTGCTGGCACTGGTCGGCGCGCGCCTGCAGGACAGCAAGAAGCTGGCCCAATCGCGCCGCGAATGGGGGATGTGGGTCAGTCGCACCCGGTTCTGGCCCAATCTGCGGCGGTTTGGCGCGCTTGGCCCGATCTGGGCCTATGCCATGCCGGTGTGGGTGCTGTTGACCTGGATTCAGGTGCGCACCACCTTTGCGCTCAGCGGGGTGTGGTATGTCTTTCCCGGGCTGAACTACTGACGTTACAGCGTGATCACCACTTTGCCGAACAGATCGGGCGAGGATTGATAGGCCCATGCGGCGTGCGCCTGCTCGATCGCAAAGCGTTGGTCGATCACCGGTTTGATCGCGTGCGCATCGACATGCGCATTCAGCCCCTGCGCCATCGCCTTTGATCCGACGAAAATCCCGCGGATCGACGCGCCCTTGAACATCAGGCCATGCGGGTTGGTGTTGCCTTCGCGAGTCAGCACGCCGATCAGTGCGATTTCCCCGGCAAAGCCCACCGCCGCGATCGATTGCGCCAAAGTGCCCGCACCGCCGACTTCGACGACGTGATCGATCCCGCCGGTCAACTGCGAGGCTTGCGCGCCCCAATCGGGGGTGGCGCGGTAATTGATCACATGATCGGCACCCAGCGCCCTGACCCGTTCCAGCTTGGCATCGCTTGACGATGTTGCGACCACGACTGCGCCTGCGGCCTTGGCGATCTGCAACGCCAGCAGCGACACGCCGCCGGTGCCCAGCACCAGCACGCTTTCGCCGGCCTGCAACGGGCGGGGCCCGGCCATCAGCGCGTTCCATGCGGTGACCCCGGCGCAGGGCAGGCAGGCGGCCTGCTCAAAGCTCAGGCTGTCGGCGATACGCACCACGCCGTGCGCAGGCAGCGCAACCAGATCCTGCAGCATTCCCGGCGCGCCGGCCGCGCCCAGCGCCGGGCCAACCCCGGGCGAGGGCGGGCCATCGATCCAGTTCTGGAAAAACAGCCCGGCCACCCGGTCGCCGATGGCAAAACCCGAAACCCCTTCGCCCAGCGCAACGATTTCGCCTGCACCGTCGGACAGGGGCACCGTATCGCTGGCCACCGGGCCACCCATATACAACCCCAGCGGAATGGCCTGATCGCGATAGTTGATCGAACAGGCGCGCACCCGCACCAGCACTTCACCGGGCGCAGGTGCGGGATCGGGCGCATCGCGCAGCTGCAAACCGTCGAGCGAAGTCGACCCCTGGGCAATCATCCACTGGCGCATCATGTCTCTCCCAGCCTCTTCGGGCAAATATCGTACGCAACACCTACGATAATTGCCCGGAGAGACCTAGTGGAGAAATGACGCGTCAGGTCATGAAACGTTGCGACGCTCCGGCCCAGTCGAGCAGCGGCACAACCGCACCGACATAGTCGCCACGGCGATTCTGTTCGTCGAGGTAATAGGCATGTTCCCACACATCGATCACCAGCAGCGGTGTGTGGCCGCTGGTCACCGGGGTGCCGGCGTTCGATGTGGTGACCACGGTCAGCTTGCCCGCCTTGGCCGCCAGCCAGGCCCAGCCGCTGCCGAACTGGCTGGTTGCGGCCTTGGCCAGTTCGGCCTCGAGCGCGGTCTTGCTGCCGAAATCGCGGGCAATCGCGGCCAACAACACATCCGACGGCGCGCTGCCACCCGGCGTCAGGCTTTGCCAATACAGATTGTGGTTCAGCGCCTGCGCCGCGTTGTTGAAAATCGCGCGCGCATCGACTTTGTCGGCCGTGGCCAGGACCACCTCTTCCAGCGTGGCCGTGGCCAGCGGCGATCCGGCCACCAGCTTGGCCAGATTGGTGAAATAGCCCTTGTGGTGCTTGTTGTAGTGGAAATCGACGGTACGTGCAGAGATCGCAGGCGCCAGCGCGTCGGGCGCATAGGGCAGCGGCGGCTGCGTCTGCGGCGATCGGCCGATCGTGGCGGTGGCGGCGCGTGCGGGCGCGGCGCCGGCGGCGAGTGCCACACCGCCGACAGCGACGGCCGCGCGCAGGATATCGCGGCGATTGGTGGTTTCCATGGTTGGGTAACTCCGGTCTGATGGCGCTGACAGGGATCATACCCACGGCACCTGACGTGCGCATCATGCCATGTCGGGCACACGCCGCATAGCGTTACGCGCGCGGCGCCATCCGCCGATAACTCAGCGCCTCGGCCACATGCACCCGGGTCACCTGGTCGGCCCCGGCCAGGTCGGCGATGGTCCGCGCGACGCGCAGAATGCGGGTATAGCCGCGCGCCGACAGCTTCATCGCGGTGGCCGCGCGGGTCAACAGATCCTGGCCGGCCACATCGGGCCGGGCATGGGTTTCCAGCATGTCGCCATCGAGTTCGGCATTGCTGCGCCGTCCGGTACCCGCCAGGCGCGCCGTCTGGCGCGCGCGGGCCACGGCCACGCGGGCTGCCACATCGGCCGATCCCTCGACAGGCGGAGGCAGCGCCATGTCGCTGGCGGCCACCGGGTCGACTTCGACGTGCAGGTCGATACGGTCGAGCAAGGGGCCCGAGATCCGGCCCTGGTAATCCGCAGCGCAGCGCGGCGCGCGGCTGCACGCCAGCGCAGGGTCGGCCAGATGCCCGCAGCGGCACGGGTTCATCGCCGCGATCAGCTGCACCCGCGCCGGAAATGTTACATGCGCGTTGGCGCGCGCCACGGTGACTTCGCCGGTTTCCAGCGGCTGGCGCAGCGAATCGAGCGCAGCGCGCTGAAATTCGGGCAATTCATCGAGGAACAGCACGCCCAGATGCGCCAGGCTGACTTCGCCCGGACGCGCCCTGGCCCCGCCGCCGGTCAGTGCGGCGATCGATGCCGAATGGTGCGGACTGCGGAACGGGCGGGCGCGGCTGATCCGCCCGTCTTCCAGCGTGCCCGCGACCGAGGCGACCATCGACACCTCGAGCGCTTCACCCGGGGTCAGCGGCGGCAGAATGCCCGGCAGGCACGCCGCCATCAACGATTTGCCCGCACCGGGTGGCCCCACCATCAACAGGTTGTGCCCGCCGGCCGCGGCGATTTCGAGCGCGCGACGCGCGACTTCCTGCCCTTTGACCTGTTTCAGATCGGGGCCGCGCGCCGGCGGATCAGGTTCGCCCGGCGGCGGCGGGGGCAGGGTCTGCGTCCCCTTGAAATGGTTCAGCAGGCCGATCAGGTCGGGTGCGGCCAGCACTGCCGTCCCGGCCCAGCTTGCCTCGGTGCCTTGGCCTGCGGGGCAGATCAGGCCGCGGTCGCTGGCGCCTGCGTGCAGCGCGGCCAGCAGCACGCCGGGGCTGGGGATGATCCGCCCGTCAAGCGCCAGTTCGCCCACCGCCACCTGCTCGGCCAGCGCCTCGCGATCGATCACCCCCATCGCGCTCAAAAGTGCAAGCGCGATCGGCAGGTCGTAATGCGATCCCTCTTTGGGCAGATCGGCGGGCGACAGATTGACCGTGATGCGCTTGGGCGGCAGCGACAGGCCCATTGCGGCCAGCGCCGAATGCACGCGTTCGCGGCTTTCGCCCACAGCCTTGTCGGGCAGGCCGACCACGCGAAAGCTGGGCAGGCCCGACGACAGCTGGCACTGCACCTCGACGCTGCGCGCCTCGAGCCCGAGATAGGCGACTGTCGCCACGACTGCGACCATGGATTTCGATGTGCCCCCCGTTCGTGCCCGAGCTCCTGCCTAGACCGCACAGGCCCTTGCGGCCAAGGGGCCGATCTCAGCCGATTTGGCGCAATTTCTTGCCAAACAGGGTAAACCCGCAATTCACTGCAAGCTTTTCCGGCCCGGCAAGACCTTGCCGTCACCGTGGTGCGCATGTGGATGCGTGCGATCGCCCTGTGTGTGCTGGCCCTGGGTGCCATGGGCCCCCCGGCCTTTGCCGATGCGCCGGCGCCCACGGTGTCGGTGCGCAGCTGGACCGATGCGGCGGGCGTGCAATGGACCGAGACCACCACCGTCGAAACCGGCCCCGAAACTGGCGAGGGCGCCAACCGCCTGGTCGGGGTGGCCGCGCAAACCGCGGATGCCGGGATCGCCCGGTTCGGCCCCTTTGTCGTGATCGACGCTGCGCATGCCGCGCTGGTCGATGCGACCGACGCGCATAGCCCGGCGCGGTTTGCCGCGATGCTGCGCGCGTTTCCTGCGATCCGTGTGCTGGAACTGGTCGATTGCCCCGGCACATATGATGATGCCGCCAATCTGCGCCTGGGCCGGATGATCCGCGCGCATGCGCTGACAACCGATGTGCCGCGCGGCGGGTCGGTGCGGTCGGGCGCGGTCGATCTGTTTGTGGCAGGGATCATCCGCCATGCCGCGCCCGATGCCGATTTCGGCGTGCATGCCTGGCAGGACGATATCGGGCGCGGCCCCGGCGATTTTGCCGCCGACGCCCCCGTCAACCGCGCCTATCTGGCCTATTACCATGCCATGGGCATGGACCTGCGCACCGCCGCCGCGTTCTATGCTTTGACCAATTCGGCGCCCAATACGGGCGTGCGCTGGTTGCACACCGCTGATATCGCCCGCTTTGTACCGCTGCGTTAACGCCAGGTCTCGTCGTCGAGCGGGTCGTCGATCGCATCGTCATGCCCGCTGCGGTGCGATACGAACACCAGCCCCATCAGCGCGCCGATCGTCATGATCATCAGCCCAAATCCCAGCGCGGTGGCGATATAGAGGTGGATCGAGACCAGGCCGAATTCGTGATACAGCAGGACCCACACCACGCCAATCACGCCCAGCGACAGTTCCGCGCTCCATCGCAGCATGCGGCGATAATGCGCCCAGGCGCGTTTCGCCGTGGCGGGATCGTCAAGCGGGGACCAGCGGGGATCTGCCATGGGAAAACTCCATGCGCCCATACCGCAGGCGCGGCAATCGCCTTGCACCCGATCGCAGTTGTGTCATGCTCATGATCGCGTCGCAAACGACAGCCGTTCTTTTGGGAAGCGCGTAAAGGGGATGATGCCATGACGATTGCAAGGCTGATTGCCGGACGGTCGGGCCCGGTCTGGACCGTTCATGCCGATGACACCGTGGACAGCGCGATCGGGCTTTTGGCCGAACGGCGGATCGGTGCGGTTCCGGTCCAGGACGCCGGGGTCGAAGTGGCCGGCATCTTTTCCGAACGCGACGTGCTCTATTCGCTGCGCCGCCACGGCTCGGTCGTGCTGACGCGCAAAGTGCGCGAAGTGATGACCACGCCGGTGATTTCGGTCAGCCCCGAACAATCCGCGCTCGAGGCCCTGGCACTGATGACCCGGCGGCGGTTCCGTCACCTGCCGGTCATGGACGGGGGCAGGATGGTCGCGTTCATTTCGATCGGCGATCTGGTCAAATATCGCATTGAACGAATCGAGGCCGAAGCCGACGCCATGCGCGAATATATTCAATCCGCTTGAGCATCGCGCCGCGCCACCCTATCTTGGGCAGATGAACGCCCCCACCATCATCTTGTCCCCCAGCGCAGCCGCGCGCGTCGCGGCGATTGCCGCGCGCCAGGCAAAGCCTGCGATCCTGCGTCTGTCGGTCGAGGGCGGCGGGTGTTCGGGTTTCCAGTACAAGTTCGGCCTGGCCGATGCGCCCGAGGGCGATGACGTGATTGCCGAGGTCGATGGCGTACGGCTGGTGGTCGATCCGGTCAGCCTCGACCTGGTGGCCGGCGCCACGGTCGATTATGTCGAATCGCTGGGCGGTGCAGCCTTCAAGGTGGAAAATCCGCAGGCCGCATCGGGCTGCGGCTGCGGGGCCAGCTTCAGCGTATGAACGCAAGGTCCACGGGTGCGGTCACCATCGCCTCGTTCAATGTCAACGGTATCAAGGCGCGGCTGCCCCGCCTGATCGAATGGCTGGAAGAAACCCGGCCCGATGTCGCGTGTCTGCAGGAAATCAAGACGCAGGACGAAGGCTTTCCCGCGGCCGATCTGGCCGCCATCGGGTATCAGGCGATCTGGCAGGGGCAAAAAGGCTTCAACGGGGTGGCGATCCTGGCGCGCGGCGAACAACCGGTCGAGGTGCAGCGCGGATTGCCTGGCGATCCCGAGGACGAACAGTCGCGTTACCTTGAAGCCGAAGTGTTCGGCATTCGCGTGGCCGGCATCTACCTGCCCAACGGCAATCCGCAGCCGGGGCCGAAATTCGATTACAAGCTGCGCTGGATGGATCGCCTCGCCACGCGGATGACGGCGATCTATGCCCAAGAAGTGCCCGCGGTGGTGATCGGCGATTACAACGTGATCCCCAATGATGCCGATATCTGGGACCCGCGCGCCATGGCCGAAGACGCGCTGATGCAGCCCGCGTCGCGCGCCGCCTATCGCCGGTTGATGGCAGCGGGCTGGACCGACGCGCTGGCCACGCACAACCCGCGTGGCGGGGTGTGGACATATTGGGATTACCAGGCCGGGGCCTGGCAGCGCGATCACGGATTTCGCATCGATCATGCGTTGCTGTCGCCCGAACTGGCCGACCGTCTGATCGCCACGGGCGTCGACAAGGTGTTTCGCGGTCGCGAAAGGGCGAGCGATCACGCCCCCGTGTGGGTGCGTGTATCGCGCTGATCCGCGCGCCATGCACGACCGGTTGCCGTGCCTGGTGATCGACAGGTTGCGCTGATTTCCCTTAATAACCGCTTGTAAAACTGCCGCGACAAATCCATCTGGCGGGGACGGTCATGGTTCGCGTGTCGGGCATGACGCAAGTGCGAAGCGGGGCCACCCCCGCCTTGTGCGGCAATCGGCCGGCGCACCCGCGCACCGGCCCGAACCCGGCCTTTCCCCCGAACGGCCGGCAACAAGAATGGAAAGCTGTTCGCAATGTCGCCATTCGGCAAGGATTTCTACCGCGCGCTGGTGATCGGATTCCTGATCGGGTGTGCGGGCATGGCGCTAAGCGCCAATGGACTGGCGGTCCACGCCAATGCCGCGCCGGCGGGCCCGATTGCGGGCGTCCACCGCTGATTGCACCCTTTCACAGGCGGGCTGGCTGGCCTATCGTGGTGCGATGACCGGGCACCTTCATCATGACCTTGCGGGCGAACGCCTGATCGACGCGGCACGCGACTGTCTGGTTGCGGCGGGCGAACAGTGGACCGAAATGCGCGGCGACGTGTTCGAGGCGCTGGCTGCGCGCGCCACCCCGGCATCGGCCTACGACATCGCCGAAAGCGTCGGCACGGCACGCGCGCGCCGGGTGGCGGCCAACACCGTCTATCGCATTCTCGACCTGTTCGTGCGCGCCAATCTGGCCCGCCGGGTGGAAAGCGCGAATGCCTATGTGGCCAACCCGCACCCCGGTTGCCGCCACGACTGCATCTTTTTGATCTGCGACGTGTGCGGCAACGCCACGCATATCGATGATGACCGGCTGACCGGCGCCTTGCGCGATGCGGCCAACCACGCCGGTTTTGCCGATGTACGCCCGGTGGTGGAAATCCGCGGGACGTGCAGCCGCTGCGTCGCGGCCTGACGTTTCAGAATTCCTTGCGCATCCGCTTCAACGGCACGGGCGCACCGCCGCGATCGTCCGTGATGTCTTCAAGCACGCGATACCCGGCCGACAGGTACAGCGGGACCCCGGCCATCGTGCCCATCAGTTCGCAAGACGCAAAGCCTTCGGCGCGCGCGGCCGCTTCGCAATGGGCCAGCAGCGCGCGGCCGACCCCGCGCCGGGCAAAGGCGGGGTGGGTATACATCGCGCGGATGCGTGCAGGTTCGGTGGCGGGATCGAGCAGGCGCGGTTCGCGCAGGCCTGCGCTGTGATCGCCGCCATACAGCGTGGCACGGCGGCTCCAGCCGCCGCATCCGGCGATGGCCTGGTCCATCTCGGCGATGAAATAGGTGCCATCGGTCACCAGCTGCTGATCCAGCCCCATGACCGCACGGCTTGATTCGATCTGGTCTGCCGACAGAAATCCCAGTTGCAACTGGCCGATCGCGGCATCCATGATCGCACGCAGGGCATCGAGATCGGCGGTGGCCGCGACGCGGAACGAAAGTGTTGTCATGCCGGGCCTTCCTGGGCCGGGAAGACGATTGCGGCAATCCCTTTTTGCGCACAACGTGACGTTCGACATGTCCTGAATCAGAGTGTAAGGTCGCCCGATGACCGAAAAACCGGCAACACCGCTTCTCGATACGGTCGATATCCCGGCCGACCTGCGCAAGCTCCCACCGTCGCAGCTGCGACAGCTCGCCGATGAACTGCGCGCCGAAATGATCGCCGCGGTCGGCCAGACCGGCGGGCATCTGGGGTCGGGGCTGGGCGTGGTCGAACTGACCGTCGCCGTGCACTACGTGTTCAACACGCCCGATGACAAACTGGTGTGGGATGTCGGCCACCAGGCCTATCCGCACAAGATCCTGACCGGGCGGCGCGATCGTATCCGCACTTTGCGCCAGGGCGGCGGGCTGTCGGGTTTTACCCGCCGCAGCGAAAGCGAATACGATCCGTTCGGTGCGGCGCATTCGTCGACCTCGATCTCGGCAGCGCTGGGTTTTGCGATTGCCAACAAGATGTCGGGCAGGCCTGGCAAGGGAATTGCGGTGATCGGCGACGGCGCGATGAGCGCGGGCATGGCCTACGAGGCGATGAACAATGCCGAGGCCGCGGGCAACCGGCTGATCGTCATCCTGAATGACAACGACATGTCGATCGCGCCGCCGGTGGGCGGGCTGTCGGCCTATCTGGCGCAGCTGGTGTCGTCGCGCCCGTTCCTCGAACTGCGCGATCTGGCCCGGCGGCTGACGCGGCGCCTGCCGCGGCCGCTGGCCACCGCCGCGCGCAAGACCGATGAATTCGCCCGTGGCCTGGCGATGGGCGGCACGCTGTTTGAAGAACTGGGTTTCTATTACGTCGGCCCGATCGACGGACACAATCTGGATCAGCTGATCCCGGTGCTGGAAAACGTCCGCGACGCCGCCGAAGGCCCGTGCCTGATCCATGTGGTCACGCAAAAGGGCAAAGGCTATGCCCCCGCCGAAGCCGCCGCCGACAAGTACCACGGCGTGCAGAAATTCAACGTGGTGACCGGCGAACAGGTCAAGAGCGCACCCGGCGCGCCGAGCTATACCACGGTGTTTGCCGACGCGCTGGTGGCCGAGGCCGATCGCGATCCGACGATCTGCGCGATCACCGCGGCGATGCCGTCGGGCACCGGGCTCGATCGCTTTGTCAAGGCGCATCCCGACCGCATGTTCGATGTCGGCATTGCCGAACAGCACGCGGTGACCTTTGCCGCGGGTCTTGCCGCGCAAGGCATGCGCCCGTTCTGCGCAATCTATTCGACTTTCCTGCAACGCGCCTATGACCAGGTGGTGCACGACGTGGCGATCCAGAACCTGCCGGTGCGCTTTGCGATCGATCGCGCCGGGCTGGTCGGGGCCGACGGCGCCACCCATGCCGGTTCGTTCGACGTAACCTATCTTGCCAGCCTGCCCAACATGGTGGTGATGGCCGCCGCCGACGAGGCGGAACTGGTGCACATGACCCACACCGCCGCCATGCACGATACCGGGCCGATTGCGTTTCGTTATCCGCGCGGCAATGGCACCGGCGCGGCGATGCCCAAGGTTCCCGAACGGCTGGAAATCGGCAAGGGGCGGCTGGTGCGCGAAGGCAGCAAAGTCGCCATCCTGTCGCTGGGCACGCGTCTGGCCGAGGCGCTGCTGGCGGCCGATCAGCTTGATGCGCGCGGTTTGCCGACCACGGTTGCCGACATGCGCTTTGCCAAGCCGTTGGACGAAGCGCTGATCCGTCGCCTGATCCTCAGCCACGATGTCGTGATCACGATCGAGGAAGGATCGATCGGCGGGCTTGGCGCGCATGTGCTGACGATGGCCAGCGACGAAGGCCTGACCGACAACGGGCTGAAAATCCGCACGATGCGCCTGCCCGATGCGTTCCAGGACCACGAGGCACCCGACAAGCAGTATGATACCGCCGGGCTGACCGCGCCGCATATCGTCGAAACCGTGCTGAAAGCTTTGCGTCACAACAGCGCGGGCGTGCAGGAAGCCAGGGCCTGACCGATCGCGGCGCGTTCGCGAAGGGCGAACGCTGACGTGCGTTATACGCTAAAGCGCGTCGTGCAGCAGTCTCAGGCGGTCGATCACCGCGTGGGGCTGTTGATTGGGCTTCAGCATCGCAAGTGTTTCGGGTTTCATGATGCCGGTGGTCATGCCGATGCCGGTGGCACCGGTGTTGTGCGCCATGCGCATTTCCAGCGCCGGATCATCGCCCACGATCACGATGCGGCTGCGGTCGCGGCGCGCAATGCCCATCGCATCGGCGGCGGCTTCGAACGCGATGCGCGACGGTTTGCCCAGCACTTTGGCCTTTTTGCCGGTCATCGCGGTGATCATCGTGTTGATGGCAAAACTGGCGCCGATGCCCCGCCCGTTTGCGGTGGCGAAAAACGGCACATGGCTGGCAGTGGTCAGCACCGCGCCCGCCCAGACCGAATGGCACGCGGCTTCAAGATCGGGAAACGTGAAGTCGCGGTGCCACCCGGTATAGACGGCCTGTACATCGTTGGCGGGTTCGGCTGCGCCGATGCAGGTGATGCCCAGATCGCGCAACGGCGCAGCCACCCCGGCATTGCCCAGCACGCGCACGCGCGTGATGCCCCGTCTGACAAACCAGGCCGCGGCCGATGACGATGGCGTCATCATTTGCGCATCGGCCAGAGCGAACCCGGCCTGGCGCAACGATGCGGCATAGGCGGCGGGTGGCTTTGCCGTGCCGTTGGTGAACACGGTCAACGGCACACCTTTGGCGGCAATCGCGGCCAGCAGATCGATCGCACCCGGCAGCGCCTGGTGCCCGCCGCTGGCTGCATCGCCCAGCGCGATCGTGCCGTCCATGTCGAAAATGAAGGCGCTGGCATGACGCACGCGTTCGGCGATATCGGGTGTCACAGCGCGGCTCCGGCATGAAGGGCGATGCGCAGGCCGGGGCGTTCGATGACGATGTCTTTCGCCGCCGGACGCGCGGCCAATTCGCGCAGCAGTTTGAACAAGGGTGCGGCTTCGGGGGTATAGGTCGCGCGGCTGCGTCCGGCGGCCAGCATGGCATCGACCTGGTCGGCAGGCATCACCGCGCGCAGCAGGAATTCTTCGTCGGGCATGTGCCGGCCGAACGTCTTGCGCAGATCGCCCAGCGCGGGAAAATCGCCTTCTTGCGCCAGTTCGCGCGCGCGCGGACGGTCAAGGATCGCTGCCTCGACCGCCGGATCGACCGGCCGCGTCGGCTTGCCGAATTTGCCCATGACATAGCGGATCACCTGATCGCTGACTTGGGCGTAGCGGCGATCGCCGATCACGTTGAACAGCGCCTGGCTCATCACCATTTGCGGAAACGGGGTGACCATGATCGGATAGCCAAGCTCGGCGCGGACCTGTTCGGTTTCGGCGATGACCGCGGGCAGCCGGTCGCCCATGCCAAGCTCTTCCAGCTGGCGCTTGGTCGTCGTCATCACCCCCCCGGCGATCTGGTGGCGCAGGAAACTGGCATCGAAGGCCTGGGGGCGGCCCGGTGGCAGTCCTTCGGCAAAGGCCAGGCGCGTCCAGTAGTCGGACAACTGGCGCAAGGTGGCGCGGTCGATCGCGACATCGTGCCCCGCCTCGATCAGATTGGCGACCATGCGTTCCGCTTCGGGCAGCGACGATCCGTCGCCGCCCGGGCCGATGCCGACATGGATGGCCGAAATGCCCAGTTGCGCCGCCTCGAGCGAGGACAATTCGCCCAGGCCCAGCGTGTTGTGCGCGTGGATTTCCAGCGGGCGATTGCCGATCACCGCCTTGACCGCCGGCGCCAGCGTGCGCACCCGATCGACCGACAGCAATCCGCTGGGGTCCTTGATATAAAACAGGTCGATATGCGGGCTGGCCATCAGCGCTTTGGCAAAGCCTGCATAAAAGGCGTCGTCGTGCACGTCGGACAGCGTGAACGTCAGCGCGGCCATCACTTCGGCCTCGCCCTCGTGCTTGATGATCCGCGCCGCCTCGATCACCGCGGGGACTTCGTGCATCGGATCGAGCACGACAAACCGCCGGATGCCGCAATCCTGCAACGCACGATAGACCAGGCGCATGAATTCGGGATCGGCCTGCTGCCACGCGATAAAGCGCAAACCCGTGGTGATCAGTTGCAGCGGCGTGGTGGGCATCGCGGCGCGCATCCGCCGGATGCGTTCCCACGGGTTGTTGCGGAAATAGCGGACCGCGACGGCCATATGGCTTGACGAGGTGAAATCGACCGCGCGAAACCCGGCGCGTTCGGTCAGTGCGGCGGCCTGCAACATGTGCGCGGTGTTCAGCCCGGTGGCCCCCCACAGCGACTGGTTGCCGTCGCGCATTGTAACATCGACCAGCTGGATCGTCATGCGGTCAGCCCTTCGAAAAAGCGCGTGTCGACCCCGCCTGCGATAAACCGGGCGTCTTGCACAATCGCGCGGTGCAGATCGCGCGTGGTGTCGACGCCTTCGATGCACAGGCGATCGAGCGCGCGGCCGAGCAAGGCCACCGCCTCGGCCCGGGTGGGGGCCGATACGATCAGCTTGCCCAACAGCGAATCGTAATACGGCGGCACTTCGCCGCCGCTGGCGATATGCGTGTCGATGCGGATGCCAGGCCCGGCAGGCCAGGCCGCGCGCGTTACCGTGCCCGGCGATGGGCGGAAATCCGCGCGCCAGTCTTCGGCATTGATGCGCACTTCGATCGCGTGGCCCAGCAGTTGCACATCGCTTTGCCGCAGTGCGAGCCGGGCGCCGCCGGCGATCAGCAATTGCTGTTCGATCAGGTCGATCCCGGTGATCGCCTCGGTCACCGGGTGTTCAACCTGGATGCGCGCGTTCATTTCCAGGAAATAGAATTCGAAGGTTTCGGCATCGACCAGAAATTCGACCGTTCCTGCGCCCTTGTAGCCAAGATGGCGCGCCAGGTTGACCGCTGCGGATTCGATCGCGGCGCGCCTGTCATCGGGCATCGCCGGCGCAGGGGCTTCCTCGACCAGTTTCTGGAACCGGCGCTGGATCGAACAGTCGCGCGTGCCCAGGTGGATCGCGGTGTTTCCGTCGCCCAGCACTTGCACTTCGACATGGCGGCCGCGCGCGATGAAGCGTTCGACATAGACGCGCGGGTCGCCAAAGGCGGCCTGCGCCTCGGCCATGGCCATGTCGATCTGCGCATCAAGCTGGTCGGGCGCGTCGACGCGCTTCATCCCGCGTCCGCCGCCGCCCGACACCGCCTTGAGCAACAGCGGATATCCGGTGCGTTCGGCCTGCGCGCGCGCCGCCGCCTTGTCGCCGGCTTCGCCGCCCGGCACCACCGGCAGGCCGGCTTCGATGCCGACGGTGCGCGCCATCAGCTTGTCGCCCATCGCGGTCAGGCTGGACAGGTCCGGCCCGACAAAGCGGATGCCGGCGGCCGCCACGGCGCGGGCAAAGGCAGCGTTTTCCGACAGGAACCCGTATCCCGGATGGATCGCATCGGCGCCCGCAGCCACCGCGGCCGCAACCACCGCATCGCTATCGAGGTAGGATTGCGCGGACGGGGCAGGGCCGATCACGGCGACGTCATCCGCGCTGCGCGCCGGCAGGCTGCGCGCATCGGCCGCCGATGCGCCCAGGATCGTGACGATGCCCATGCGGCGCGCGGTGCGGATGATCCGCAGCGCGATTTCGCCGCGATTGGCGATGAACAGGCGGCGGATCATGCCTGCGGCTCGGTCAGCCGCATCAGCGCCTCGCCTTTGGCGATCATCGTCGCGTTGTCGACCAGGATCGCGTCGATCACGCCGTGAACCCCGGCATGGACCGGGTTCATCAGCTTCATCGTTTCGATGATCCCGACCACCGTGTCGGGGCTGACCGTGGCACCCGGTTCGACAAATGGCGGTGCCCCGGGGGCTGGCGCACGATAGAATGTGCCGGGCAGCGGCGCGTGCACGCACAGGCCCGTCTCGGCTGCGGGGGCCTGGGTTGCGACGGCCGCTGTGCCGGGCAGCGTGTCATCGGCCAGCGACCAGTCCTGGGTCATGCCCTGGCCATCGCGCGCCACGCGCAGGCGGAACCGCGCGGTGGTGATGTCGATGCGGTCATAGGCGGTGCCATCCAGGATCGCGGCGATTTCGGCGACATCGTCGGGGGTCAGCGGCAGGTCGGGCATGCTCATCGGGCGATCATTTCGCGGGCGGCGGCGATAATCGCATCGGAAAACGCGACATCGTTGAAATGCGCGTCGATCGCGGTCACCGGAATGTGCGCGGGCATCACCCGTTTGAGATAATCGGCAAACGGGCCGGGCAGGCTGGTGTCCTGGATATGGCCATCGGGGCTGTCGTGGTTGGAAAAGCCGTGCAGCGGGGTGAACACGCGCACCGGCCCTGTGGCCTCGGCCACGATCGCCGCCAGATGATCGGCCAGACCCTGCAATTCGGGCAGACGCGTGCGCACCGCGGTCAGTTGCGGGTTGTGTTCGTGATACCGCGTGTCGGGGTATTGCAGGCGCGCGGCATCGATCGGCCCGGCGATGATGAAATCGGCATTGCCCGGGGCCCAGATCGTCGGCACGCCTTTGGCCATGCCCGCCTTGCCCCGGTTCGGCCCGGCATCGGCCAGGCCATGGTTCAGGTGATCGATGATCTCGGTCACTGACAGGTCGAGCACGAGTGCCACGTCGCGGTCGGCGGCAATGCTGTCGAGCGTCGGGCCCCCCGATCCCGACGAATGGAACACCATGACTTCCGCGCCATCGGCCTCAAGCGCCTCGCGGATGCGGCGCGTGCCCTTTTCGGTGGTGCCAAGCGTGGTCATCAGCACCAGCGGCTTGTCCTGCGTGCGGGCCGGGTCATAGCCGTGCGCCATGCCCGCCACCGCCAGCGCGCCGTTGCGGAACACGTCGCGGCTGATCGAATTGATCCCGGCGATATCGGTCACCGCGTTCAGCATCGCGATGTCCTTCACCCCCATGTACGGCGCAGTAAAGCCCGAGGCCATCGTCGAAACAATCAGCTTTGGCATGCCGTACGGCATCGATTGCATCAGTGCGCCGGCCAGCGCCGACCCCATCGATCCGCCCACCGCCAGAATGCCCGACAACGGATGCGCCGCGTGCCAGGCATGCGCGGCCTTGATCGATCCTTCGATCATCACCGCCTGGCATTTGCCTTCATGCCCCAGCGCGCGCACCGCTTCGATCGTCTGCCCGGCAGCACCGGCCACGGCTTCGGGCGAAATTTCCGCGCCACCCACGGTGCGGCGTACGCTGGGGTCCAGATGCACCACGGTCACACCCGCCGATTCGAGTGCGTGGCGCACAAAGCGCGCCTCTTCCTCTTTGGTGTCCTGGGTGATGACCAGCAGGACGCTGGGCTTTTCGGCCATGGCTCGCTCTCCGGAATTTTTCTTGATTGTATTTGTTGCATACAAAATGCAGGCCATCGCCCGATAGCGCAAGCGAAAATACAACCGGGGTAAGCCTGCTGAACCACCCCGCTGCTGCAGCAACGCTGTGCTTTGGCCAGCAGACCGGCCAGATCACGCAGATGGCCGATGTGGCAATCGCGATCGGGTTTGCCGGGCACATGCAGATCGAACCGATCCCGGTGACACCGGGCATGGTCGCAACCTTCGCGCGGTTCTGGCGCGTTTCGCAAGGCAAGGATCCGGTCCGACCCTTCACCTGACCCCGCCTTCCCTTTAGGGCAATCCGCGCCGCGTCGGGGCCGTGCCGATTGCGCTTGCGGACCGCCCAAAAATCTGTTTGTTTTACTTACAAAGAACAACACAGTGGGAGAGGGGGCTATGGCGCCGACCGGCAGGTCGAGCGGATACCGTATTGCGCTGGTGCTTCTGCTCAGCCTGAATTTCGGCATCCTGTTTTTCGACCGAAACGCGCTCAATTTTCTGATGCCCTACGTCCGCCCCGATCTGGGGCTGAACGACATGCAGGTCGGCATGCTGTCATCGGGCCTGTCGCTGACCTGGGCCATCGCCGGGTTTTCGGTCGGACGGATTTCCGATCGCATGGGATCGCGCAAGCCGATCATCATTGCCGCCACGCTGGCCTTTTGCGTCTGTTCGGTGGTGTCGGGTCTGGCGCAATCGTTCCTGATGCTGCTGGGCGCGCGCATCCTGATGGGCGCGGCCGAAGGCGGGGTGATGCCTGTCAGCCATTCGCTGATCGCGGCGCAAGTTTCCGAAAGCGAACGCGGGCTGGCAATGGGGGTGGCGCAGAACCTGGGGTCCAATGTGCTGGGATCATCGGTTGCGCCGCTGGTGCTGGTGCCGGTGGCGATCGCGTTCGGATGGCGCCACGCGTTCTTCATCGCGGCGGCGCCGGGCCTGTTGAGCGCCGCAATCCTGTGGTTTTTCCTGCAGGAACCGGCACGCGAAGTGCGCCATGCCGACGATCTGCCGCGGATGTCTCTGGGCCAGGCCTTTGCCGACCGCAATGTGCAACTGTGCGCGCTGATTGCGATCCTGCTGGTGTCCTACCTCGTCTGCTGCTGGGCGTTCATGCCGCTGTTTCTGACCGAAACGCGCCACTGGCCTGCCGATACCGCCAAATGGCTGATGGCCACGCTGGGTGTTTCGGCGGGCATCGGCAGCTTTGCGGTTGCGGCACTGTCGGACCGGATCGGGCGGCGGCCCGCAATTGTCGGATTTTCGCTGCTGGGCGCGATCCTGCCGCTTGGCGCGCTGTATCTGACAGACAACGCCTGGCTGCTGTCGGGGGTGTTCTTCATCGGCTGGGGGCTCAATGGCCTGTTTCCGCTGTTCATGGCGACGATCCCTTCGGAATCGGTCGATCCGCGGTTGACCGCGTCGTTGACAGGCCTGGTGATGGGGATCGGCGAAGTCATCGGCGGCGTGCTCAGCCCATCGCTGGCGGGTGGCCTGTCCGATCATTTTGGTCGCGCAGCAGTGATGTGGCTGATGCTCGGTCTGTGCCTTGCGGCAGCCATGGTTGGCTGTGGCCTGCGCGAGACGGCACCGCGCGTGTTGGCGCGGCGGATCGCCCCGGTAACCGCATGGGTTTAAAATTCGCGATTGACTTCGTTTGTTGTACATACAAATATGTGAGTGACACATACAAAATGTCGTGAAAAAATTTCGGTAGCAGGGACACCATCTGCGCCGGCACAAAGGGAGATGATGGATATGAAGCGACCGACAGGCATCCTTGCGGGCGTTGCCCTCAGCGTTCTGATCGCCGGCACTGCCCAGGCACAATCGACCCCGGCGGCCCCCGCAGCGGCTGCGCCTGCCGAAGGCGGCATTCAGGAAATCGTGGTGACCGCGCAAAAGCGGTCGGAAAACGTGCAGAATGTGCCGATTGCGATCAGCGCGTTCACTGCCAATGCACTCAAGGAACGCGCGGTCGGCGACGTGTCGCAGCTGTCGGGCCTGTCACCCAACGTCACGCTGGATGCCTCGACCCCGTTCTCGGGCTCGTCGGCGGTGCTTGGTGCGTCGATCCGTGGTGTCGGCGCGGCCGACTTTGCGTTCAACATCGATTCTGCGGTCGGGGTCTATGTCGACGGCGTCTATCTTGGCCGTTCGGTCGGGGCGAACCAGGATCTGCTCGACGTGGACCGGATCGAAGTGCTCAAGGGTCCGCAAGGAACGCTGTTCGGCCGCAACACCATCGGCGGCGCAATCTCGATCGTCACGCATGATCCGGGCGACAAGTTCCGCTTCATCGGCGATTTCACCACCGGCAGCTACAATCGCATCCAGGGGCGCGCGACGATGGATCTGCCGCTGGCAGACAACCTGTCGTCATCGATCTCGTTCGGGATCATGAATCGCGAAGGCTATCAGTACCAGATCCCCTATCCCGGTCAGTATGTTGCCGACAGCTTTACCAGCTTTGCCGGCGCGTCGCATATCAGCGGCGACAACCGCTATGGCGGCGACAACAGCTGGAACACGCGGGTCAAGCTGAAGTACACCGGGGTCAACGGTTTCAAGGCCGTGCTGGAATTCGATTATACCCATGTGAACCAGGAATCGACCGCCAGCACACTGCTGGGTACCGACACGTCGTCGGCCAGCCTGTCGTCGATCTACAACGCCTGCGTCAGCCTGCCGGTGGTGGTGCTTGATACCACGCCGCTTGCAGGCATCTGCGGCCCGCGCGGCGGGGTCAACGGTTACAACACGCTGCCGGGTCTTGGCGGGCAGGGTGCCAACGGGTATCTGACATATGGCAACCAGTTCATCACCGGCAATATCGACACGACGTATGCCACCGGTCAGAACTATTCCAAGGTCAGCCAGCTGGGTGTCGGCCTGACGCTGGAACAGCCGGTCGGATCGGCATTGCTCAAATCGATCTCGTCGTTCCGCAAGGTCGATCTGAATGCCGGGACAAACCAGGATGGTTCGCCGCTGAACATCCTGATGGTCGACTTCACCGTGTTCCAGCACCAGTGGAGCCAGGAACTGCAGCTGACCGGCAAGGCGATGGATGACAAGGTGAACTATGTGTTCGGCGGGTATTTCTTCAACGAAACCGGCAATCTGCACGACTATGTCAACTTTGATGACGGCATCCTGCAGGTTGACGGTCCGGGCAGGATCAACACCGTGGCGCTGGCCACGTATTCACAGCTTGATTACAAGTTCAGCGATCTGATCAGCGTTACCGCCGGTGCGCGCTATACCCACGAACACAAGAACTATTATGGCGGCCAGGCCGACGACAACGGGTTGAGCTACAAGCTGGCCGGTCTGTCGCCCAATGCCGCCGGCGCTGCCGCGCTGGGTTTCCCCTATACCAACAACTGGAGCGCAGGCTTTCAGTATGGGGCCAATCTGGGCGCGCTGGCGCAGTATCTCGATTATTTCCCGGCCACGCCCAACACGCAGGTGTTCAACAACTTCAGCCCCAAGATCGGCATCCAGCTGCATCCTTCGCGCGACCTGATGGCCTATTTCAGCTGGTCAAAGGGGTACAAGTCGGGCGGCTGGACCACGCGTCTGTCGGCGCCGTTGCAGGCTGCGCCGGAATTCGGCCCGGAACACGCCACCACCTATGAACTGGGGATCAAGTCCACGCTGCTCGACCGCAAGCTGCAGATCAACGCCGCGGTGTTCGATACCCAGTACAACGGCATCCAGCTGAACGAACAGATCGGCGCATCGCCGACGGTGTTCAACCTGGGCAAGGCGATCAACCGGGGCGCCGAACTCGAAGCCACGATCGCGCCGGGGGGCGGGTTCACCGTGCAATCGTCGCTGTCCTACCTCGATGCGCATTACACCTATGTCTGCGGTGAAGGCGGTGTGTACCAGGGCTTCTGCAACGGCAATTCCGCCTATATTGCGCCAGGCTCAAACCCTTATGAAGCGGGCGTCTATGCCGGTGCGCCGCTGCCCAAGGCGCCGCACTGGAAGATCAACGTATCGCCGCGTTACGAAATCAGCCTGCCGCACGGCAAGGTGATCCTGCTGGCCGATTGGACCCACACCACCAGCATGTGGAACGATTCGCTCGGCACATATCTGATCATGCGCAAGGGCACCGACATGCTCAATGCCGGCGTCACCTACAAGGCGCCCGAAGGCAACTGGGATCTGACCGTAGGCGGGACCAACCTGACCAACAACCGGTACCTGATCACCGGCGATTCAAACCTGGCAGCAGGCGCGATCACCGGAACCTACAACCGTCCGGCCGAATGGTACGCGCGGGTGGGGGTGCGGTTCTAAGCACGCGCAGACACAACGGGCGGGGCCGCAAGGTCCCGCCCGTTTTCCTTGAGGACCATGATCTTGCCCGAATCTGCGCATCGGTGCGGACTATGTCGCCACTCTGATCCGTTAGGACATTAGCCATGACCACCATGACCGCCCCGCCGTCAAGCAAGGCCGCGATCGTCGATGTGCCCTTTGCCCATCGCGAAATCGTCGCCCGGCTCAGCCCCGGTGGCCGCTATATCGATGCGCAGTCCGACGTGGACAGTCCGTGGGTGCCGTTTGGCGACAAGGCCGCAATCAAGCATCTGGCGTTCGATGTGCGCCAGGGGATCTTTTCCAACATCCTGTGGATCAAGGAACCCGGCGTTATCGGCACGCATCTGCATCGCGGCACGATCATGATGGTCTGCCTTGAGGGCAGCGTGAAATACCTTGAATACGACTGGGTCGCCTCGCCCGGCGGGCTGATCCTTGAAGTGCCCGGGGAAAGCCACACGCTGGTCACCGATCACCCCGAGGGCGTGAAGCTGTTCGGGTGGATGCAGGGTCCGATCGAATTCTACGACGAGAATGCCAATTTCGTCGAAACGACCGACGTATGGTGGTTCATCAACCACTATGAAACGCACTGCAAGGCGCACGGCATTCCGCTCAACCCCAAATTGTATATTTGAAGGCCGCGACCCCATGTCCATGACTGCACCACCTTCGGGCGCCTACAAGATCGTCGCGGTTCCCGAACTTTATGGCGAAACGATCAAACGGCTGGGCGTCGAGGGCACGTATGTTGGTGCCGGCGAAGCCGACAGCCCGTGGGTGCCATTTGGCGACAACGCCGCGATCCGCCATCTGGCGTTTGACGTGCGCGAAAACATCTACGTCAACATCCTGTGGATCAAGGGCCCGGGCGTGATCGGCACGCACAAGCATCGCGGCAAAGTCTGGGCGATCGGGCTTGAAGGCAGCTTTCGCTATCTGGAATACGACTGGGTGTGCAAACCGGGCGAATTCATCACCGAGACCCCGGGCACCGCGCACACGCTGGTGACCGATGACCCCAACGGCATGAAGGCGCTGTTCCACATGCAGGGCGCCAACGAGTTCTTCGACGAAAACGGCAACCATGTCGAAACGCTCGATGTGTGGTGGTTCATCAACCACTACGAGACCTATTGCCGCGAACACGATCTGCCGATCAACCCGGCACTCTATCTGTAAGGGATTGCGGCGATGACCGGTACCCGCCCTGCGACACCACGGCTGGATGGCCCGCGTGGCGTCTATCTGCGCAATGCCTGGTATGTCGCGGCCTGGGCCGATGGCCTGGGCGCAACCCCGCAGGCCAAGGTTTTTCTGGAAGAACCCGTGGCGCTGTTTCGCGACGCCGATGGCATCGCCCAGGCGATCGGCGGGCGCTGTCCGCACCGGTTTGCGCCGCTGGGCAACGGCACGGTGATCGACGGCGCCTTGCAATGCCCCTATCACGGTTTGCGGTTCGGCACCGACGGCGCCTGCGTGTTCAATCCGCATCCGGGCGGCGCTGTGCCCAAGGTCTCGGTGCCGGTCTATCCGCTGGTCGAACGCCATGCGTTGCTGTGGATCTGGATGGGAGATCCGGCGCGCGCCGATGCCGCGGCAATTCCCGATTTTGCCTGGCTGTCCGACCCGCGCTGGGATGTGGTGCGCGGCCAAACCTGTGCAGAGGGGCATTACGAGCTTTATTCGGACAATATCCTTGACCTCAGCCACGCCAATTTCGTCCACCCCGCGCTGGTCGCCAGCGCCTTTACCGAGGGCGCGCGGCGGTTCTGGCAGGATGGCGAAACCGTGCATGCCCACTATGCCCAGCCCGACGATTACCTGTCCGAAGGGATTTCGGCGATCCTGGGCACCGCCGGGCGCAAACAGGCGTTTGACGGCCATGTCGTGTGGCAGGCGCCGGCCACGCTGTCATTCGATTTCCGCACCGGAGAGCCGGGCACGCCGTTCGAGCAAATGGGCAATATGCCCTCGCTCCACGCCTTCACCCCCGAAACCGCCGACACCACGCATTACCTGTGGGCGACGGGCCGCGACTTTGCCGTGGGCGATGCCGAATTTTCGGGCGCGATGCGCGGTGCGCTGGAATATGCCTTTGAACACGAGGATATGCCGTTGATCCGCGACGCGCATCGCCTGATGGCGGGGCGTGATTTCTGGGATCTGCAACCGCTGGTGCTCGAAGGTGATGGCGGCGGGATCCGCGCGCGGCGCCAGTTGCGCAAGATGATCGCCGCCGAACAGTCGCAGCGCGCATGACCACGCTGGGTCAGTTTGCCATTGCCGGGCGGCCGGCACTTGTCACCGGTGCCGCCTCGGGGATCGGGCTGGCCTATATGCCTGCCAAGGCCGGCGTGCTGCACATGGTGCCCCACGCCGCGCTTGAACTTGCCGAATACCGCATCCGCGTCAACGCGATCGCGCCGGGTCCGTTCATCACCAATATCGGCGGCGGCTGGGTCAAGAAAGACCCCGTGGCCAAGGCTGCGTTCGACAAGACGATCCCGCTGGGCGCGATGGCGCAGACCAGGCAGATCAAGCCCCTGGCGCTGCTCCTGGCATCGGATGCATCCAGTTTCATGACCGGCGCGCACGTGGTGATCGACGGCGGCGTGCAACTGGGCCAGTTGCGGTGAAAGCCGCGGTCATGCAGGGGCTGCATCGGCCCCTGGCGATCGAGACGGTGCCCGATCCGACGCCTGGCGCCGGGGAACTGGTTGTCCGGGTCGGCCGTTGCGGGATCTGCGGATCGGACCTGCACATGACCGAAGACCCCGCCTACGGCAAAGCTGCCGGCGATGTGCTGGGGCACGAATTTGCGGGCGAAGTGGTCGCGCTGGGCCGTGACACCACGGGGCTGGCGCTGGGCGACCTGGTTGCGGTGATGCCGCTGCAATCGTGCGGCACGTGCCAAACCTGTCTGGCGGGCGAAGTGGCCTGGTGCGATCAATTCGGGCTGCAGGGCGGCGGCTTTGCCGAATATGCGGTGACGCGGGCCAACCAGTGCATCCGACTGCCGCGTTCGGCCAGCCTTGCCGACGGCGCGATCATCGAACCGCTGGCGGTGGCGCTGCACGGGGTCAACATGGCCGGGCTCAACACCGGCGACGCCGTGCTGGTGCTGGGGGCAGGGCCGATCGGGCTGGCCGTGGCATTCTGGGCGCGGCGCCGGGGTGCAGCCAAAGTGGTGGTGCAGGATATCGCGCCGCACCAGCAGGCGCGCGCGCTGGGCATGGGGGCCACCGGCTTAGCGATCGATCCGTCCGACCCGGTCGGTGCCGCCGCACGCGCGCTGGGGGGCAAGGCCGATGTGGTGTTCGAATGTGTCGGCAGGCCCGGCCTGATTGCCCAAGCCGTCGACCAGGTGCGCAATCGCGGCACCATTGTGCTGCTGGGGCTGTGCACCCGGCCCGACACGTTCAACAGCTTTGCCATGTTGTCGAAGGAAGTGCGGCTGATCACATCGGCGTTCTTTACCCGCAGCGAATACGAAGCCGCGCTCGACGCGCTTGACGCAGGGGCTGCCCAGCCCCGCCTGCTGATCACAGATACCATAGCACTGGACCAGACCCCGGTGCGGTTCGAGGCGTTGCGCACGCGCGGCCACGACTGCAAGGTGCTGATTGCACCCTGATTTCACCGATTTATACAGTTTTGAAAACCAACCGGGGGACGATCCTTTGACGACGGCGCGCAGCATTATCGAACAGGGCCGGATGCATCCGCTGCAATGGGTGGCAGTGATCATCACGATTGGCCTCAACGCGCTCGACGGGTTCGACATTCTGGCCAGCGCCTTTGCCGCGCCCGGTATCGCGGGCGAATGGCACATCTCGCGCGAGGCGCTGGGGCTGGTGCTGTCGATGGAATTGTGGGGCATGGTCGCCGGGTCGATCGTGCTGGGCGGATTGACCGATCTTGCCGGGCGACGGCGCACGATCCTGCTGTGCATCACCGTCATGGCACTCGGCATGGCCATGGCGACGACCGCCACCGGGCCCGAAAGCCTGTCGGTCTGGCGGCTGGTCACCGGGTTCGGCATCGGCGGCATGCTGACATCGATCAACGCGGTCGCCGCCGAGCTGTCCAGTCTGAAGCACCGCAGCCTGGCCATGGCAATCATGGTAATCGGTTATCCGCTGGGCGGTGTGATCGGCGGGCTGGTGGTGCAGCAATTGCTGAAAGGCGAAAGCTGGCGCGCGGTGTTCATGCTGGGCGCGATCGCCTCGGCCGTATTCATTCCGCTGGTCGTGCTGTTCGTGCCCGAAACGCCGGCATTCCTTGAACAGAAACGCCCGGCGGGTGCTTTGGCCGCGATCAACCGCACGTTTGCACGTTTTCGCCTGCCCGCGCTTGCCGCGCTGGCGCCGCGCGGGCCCGAGACCGTCCGGCCCGGCCTGCTCGACATTGTCAAACCCGGCCTGATCGGCACGACCACGGTGCTGACGCTGGGCTATTTCTTCCACGCGATCAGTTTCTATTTCATCCTGAAATGGGCGCCCAAGATCATCGCCGATTTCGGCCATTCGCCAAGCGAGGCGGCAGGCGTGCTGACCTCGGCCAACATCGGCGGCGCGATCGGCGGCGCGGTGTTCGGCGTGTTCATGCAACGCTTCGGGATCAAGCGCCCGACGCTGGTGGTGCTGCTGGGATCGGTCATCGGCATCACGCTGTTCGGCAGCCACGACAAGGGATCAACCCTGCTGATATGGTCGATCGCCGCCTCGCTCGGGATGGTCTTTGCCAATGCCGCGATCGTCGGGTTCTATGCCAGCTTTGCGGCCGGTTTTCCGACCCATGTGCGCGGGACGGGCACCGGGTTTGCGCTGGGGATCGGCCGGCTTGGCGGCGCGCTTTCGCCGATCCTGGCCGGATATCTGTTCAAGGCGCAACTGGGACTGCAAGGGGTGGCCATGGTCATGGCATGCGGATCGCTGGTGGCGTTCGGCCTGCTGGCGCGGTTCAATCTGCGCCCGCGCTAAAGCATGATGCGTTTGATGCACAAAACCGGTGCGCGCTTATTTGCACGATGCTTTTGCGGGTTTACGCCCTAACGCCCTAACGCCCTGCCATCGCCTTGGCGCCGGGCAGGTAGGTTCGCCCGATGCGCAAGGCGGTGCCGTCGGCCAGTTCGGCCGACCATACCCCCAGCCCGTCGTGGCGCAGCCCGGCGATGCGATCGCGGCGCACGATCGTGGATCGGTGCAGGCGGATAAATCGTTCGGGATCGAGCCGGTCTTCCAGCCCCTGGATGGTGTGCAACATCAGGTAGGATCGCGGCCCGACATGCAGGCGCACATAGTCGCGTTCGGCGTCGATCCGTTCGATATCGCTTGCCGCCAGCCGGATCAGTTCGCTGCGATGCGGCACCCAGAATTCTTCCAGCCAGGTGCTGGCGGGGCGATCCTCGACAGGCTCTGCCGCAGCGCTGCGCCGGGCCAGCGCGCGTTCCACCGCGCGGGTCAGGCGATCTTCGGCGACGGGTTTCAGCACATAATCGACCGCGTCGCAGTCAAACGCCTCGACCGCGAACTGGTCGTGCGCGGTGACAAAGATCACCGCCGGCCGATTGCTGCGGGTCACCAGTTGGCGCGCCACAACCAGGCCGTCGGCTTCGGGCATGGTCATGTCGAGCAGCAGCAGATCGGGCGACAGCGCCTCGGCCAGCCGCAGCGCCTGTGCGCCGTCGCTGGCGGTACCCACCACCTGGATCGCGGGGATCCGGCCCACCAGGATCTGCAGGCGTTCGATCGCCAGCGGTTCGTCATCGACGATCAATGTGCGCAACGGGCGTTGGTCTTCGGTCATGGGGCACCGTGTTCGGGTTGGTCGGACGGACTGAGCGGCAGGGCAAGCGTGGTGGCATGGCCGCCGCCGGGGCGCGGCCCGCAGGTCAGGCCGGCTTCGCTGCCGTAACGCGCGGCCAGCCTGCTGCGCACATTGGCCAACCCGATGCCGTTGCCCGCCTCGTGGCCGGTCTTGCCCGGGCCATCATCGGCCACAGTCAGCACCAACAGGCCGTCCTGCGCGCGTGCGGTCAGGGTGATGGTGACCGCGCGGGTGGTCGCCGCCACGGCGTATTTGATCGAATTTTCCACCAGCGGCTGCAGGATCATGCCCGGCACAGGGGCATGGGCGAGTTCGGCGGGCACATCGAACACCGTCTTCAGCCGGTCGGGAAAGCGCACCGCCTCGATATCGAGATAATGGCGCTGCAAGGCAATTTCGTCGGCCAGCGGCACTTCGGCGGTGGGATCGGCGGCCAGCGAGTGCCGGTAAAAGCTCGACATTGTCTGGATCATCCGCTCGGCCGCGGCCTCGCGCCCGGTCATCACCAGCGCCGACAGCGAATTCAGCGTGTTGAACAGGAAATGCGGATTGACCTGATAGCGCAAGGACCGCAGTTCGGCGGCCTTGGCCGCGCGGCGGTATTCGCCTTCGCGCACCGTCGCGGCGCGCACCATTTCGGCATTGCCCAACGCCAGGTACAGCGCGGCCCAGGCGATCAGCAGGAAATAACGGCCAAGCGCCACATCGGTCAGTTGCCGCCACAGCCCTTCGTGTTCGACCGGGTTCTGGATCAGCGTGATTGCGGGCACGGGTGCTGGCGCAGGCGTTGGCGCAGCCGCGCCGTCGTCGATATCGATCAGCAGGTTGCCCGACAGATCGTGGCGCACGCGCACCGGGGCGTGCGGCGGGGCCGGCTGCCTGGGTGTGGCAGGCTGGTCGGTCAGCCGCGCGATCATTTGCGCCTCGACCGGCTCGAACGCCTGCTGGTTGACCACGGCCAGAGCCAGCGCTGCGGGCAGCATGATCACCAGCGCCGCAGCCAGCCGCACCGAAGTCGGCCGGCCATCAAACCGGCGCAGCAGCGGCCAGGCCAGCATCGTCACCACAATTCCGGCCAATGTGACGAGCGCACGGCGCCACAGCAGATCGCCGAATTCGCCCAATTCCACCACCAGCGCGCGCATCGTGATCAGCACGAAATAGCACAGCCACAGCGCCACCGCCGACCACAGCACCTGTCGCGCGGGAACGTGAGCGATGTCGCTCAACGGAATTTCCCGGGTGCGGGGACAATTTTGGAGTTCGTGCAGATACTGGCCATCGACGATTGTCTAAAACAAAAGGCCCCGACTGCGCCAGTGCGGCGGTCGGGGCCCATCGTGCGTTTGTCGAACCGGGTTCGCGGCGGCAGGTCTTCGGTCGCCACCGCGAACACGCCCACTCACACAGGCAGCAGGCCTTCGGCGGCGATCTTTTTCTTCCAAACCAGCGGGGCCAGCTGGTGCACGTTCTGCCCGGCGGAATCGACCGCCACCGTCACCGGCATGTCCTCGACAGTGAATTCATAGATCGCCTCCATGCCCAGATCGGCAAAGGCCACCACGCGCGATTGCTTGATTGCGCGCGCCACCAGATAGGCCGCGCCGCCAACCGCCATCAGATAGGCCGACTTGTGGTTGGCGATCGACTGGGTCGCTGCCGGGCCACGTTCGGATTTGCCCACGCTGGCAAGCAAGCCCTGGCCCAGCATCATGTCCATGAAGCTGTCCATCCGCGTGGCAGTGGTGGGTCCGGCCGGGCCCACCACTTCGTCGCGCACCGGATCGACCGGGCCGACATAATAGATCACCCGGCCCGCGAAATCGACCGGCAGCGGTTCGCCTTTGGCCAGCATGTCCTTGATCCGTTTGTGCGCGGCATCGCGTCCGGTCAGCATCCGGCCATTGAGCAGCAGGCGATCGCCCTGTTTCCAGCCCTGCACCTGTTCGGGGGTCAGCGTGTCGAGATTGACCCGCTTGGCCGCTGCATCGGGGGCCCATTGCACGCGCGGCCATTCATCCAGCCTTGGCGCCTCGAGATAGCTGGGGCCCGAGCCGTCGAGCGTGAAATGCGCGTGGCGCGTGGCGGCGCAATTGGGGATCATCGCCACCGGTTTGCCCGCGGCATGGCACGGCGCATCCATGATCTTCACATCGAGAATGGTCGACAATCCGCCCAGGCCCTGTGCGCCGATGCCCAGCGCATTGACCTTGTCAAAGATGTCGATGCGCAGGCGTTCGATATCGGTCTGCGCGCCGCGCAGTTTGAGTTGGGCCATGTCGATCGGTTCCATCAGCGCCTGTTTGGCCAGCAGCACGCAGTGTTCGGCGGTGCCGCCGATGCCGATGCCCAGCATGCCCGGCGGGCACCAGCCCGCGCCCATCTGCGGCAGCATTTCGATCACCCAGTCGACGATCGAATCGCTGGGGTTCATCATCTTGAATTTCGACTTGTTTTCGCTGCCGCCACCCTTGGCGGCGACATCGATGCTGACCGTGTTGCCGCGCACCATTTCGACATGCAGCACACACGGCGTGTTGTCGCGGGTGTTGCGGCGGGTAAACGCCGGGTCGGCCAGGACCGAGGCGCGCAAGGTGTTGTCGGGATTGGTGTAGGCGCGCCGCACGCCCTCGTCGACGACGTCCTGCAGGCTGAGATCGCTGTCCAGCCGGCAATCCTGGCCCCATTTGACGAACACGTTGACGATGCCGGTATCCTGGCAGATCGGGCGGTGGCCTTCGGCGCACATCCGGCTGTTGGTCAGGATCTGGGCAATCGCGTCCTTGGCCGCGGGCCCCTGTTCGGCCTCGTAGGCGTGACCCAGCGCGCGGATGTAATCCATCGGATGGAAATAGCTGATATATTGCAAGGCATCGGCAACGCTGTCGATCAGGTCTGCCTCGCGGATGATCACCATGTCTGCCATTGGTCTTCGCACCTTTGTTGAACCCGTGCACTCGACAAACGCCCTTACGCCTCGACGGACGACATGCAAATAACTTGGCGCGGGCGGAACGATAATCTAGAGCTTTGGCTCAGATCCGATCCGGCATTGCGGCATGGGCACGCCCGTCCGGACATCAGCTAACGAGGGAATTCATGACCTTGGTGCAAGAACGCGTGGGCTTTGACGCTGCACGCCGCGCGATGATCGACAGCCAGCTGCGCGTCAGCGGCGTGAACGATCCGGCCATTCTGGCGGCGTTTGCCGCGCTGCCGCGTGAGGAATTCGTGCCCCGGGATCGCCGTGCGATTGCCTATATCGACCGCGCCGTGCCGCTGGGCCAGGGTGCCGTGCTGGCGCCCGCACTGACCCACGGACAGATGCTGACCGCAGCAGAGCCGGTGGCCGGTGATCACGTGCTGGTGATCGGCACGCCGGGTGATTATCTTGGCGCGCTGGCCAGGCAGCTTGTGGCCAAGGTTGCCGTGGTGGCGCCCGATGGCGATTGGACCGCGGCGGCGCCCTATTCGCTGGTGCTGATCGACGGCGCGATCGAGGTTGCTCCGGCGGCGCTGTCGGCGGTGCTGGCCGATGGTGGCCGCGTGGTCACCGGGCTGATCGAACGCGGGGTTGCGCGTCTGGCGTTCGGACGCCGGGTGGGTGGCGAACTGGTGTTTACCAAACTGGCCGAGGCCGACTTTGCCCCGATTGCGGCGTTTGCTGCGAAGAAAAGCTGGAGCTTCTGATCTTGCTTGGGGGCGGGGGACAATGGACCGGTGCGCTGATCGGTGCGGCGGTGGTGCTGGCGCCTGTGGCAGGGCACGCTGAAACACTGCGCGAGGCGCTGGTTTCGGCGTACAGGACCAATCCGGATCTGGCCTCTGCGCGCGATACCCAGCGCGCCACCGATGAAAATGTGCCGATCGCCCGCGCGCAGGGCCTGCCCAGCCTGCAAGGGTCGGTCAGCTATGCCAAGACGATTGAAAAGCAGGCCAGCGGAATCTACGATTTCTATCCGAGCGACACGTTCCAGGCCAACACCTCGTTCAGCCAGACGGTCTATGCCGGCGGCGGTATCCGCAGCGCGATCGATGCTGCCAAAGTGCGCGTGCGCCAGGGCCAGGCCAGCTTGCGCAGCACCGAGACGGGGGTGTTTTCCTCGGTGGTCACGGCCTATCTCGATGTCACGCTCAATGCGGCGATCGTCGCGCTCAATCGCAGCAATGTGCAAGTGCTGGAAATCAACCTGAAGGCGACAAGCGACAGGTTCGAAATCGGCGATGTCACCCGCACCGATGTGGCCCAGTCGAATTCGCGGCTGGCGCAAGGGCGCGCCACCTTGCGCAGCGCCGAATCATCGCTGATCGCCGCGCGCGAACACTTTGTGCAAGTGGTCGGCCATGCGCCCGACACGCTGGATGTGCCGCCGCCGCTGGCCGGCCTGCCGCACACGCCCGACGAGGCAGTGCAGATCGCGCTCGAGATCAATCCCGATCTGGTCGCAGCGCGGCTGGCCACCAAGGCGGCCGGCTATGACGTACGGACTGCCGACGCCTCGCGCCTGCCCAAAGTGGCCGTGGTGGGATCGACCGCCTATACCAATTTTCTGGGCACGCTGCCCGCGCAGGCCGTTGCCGTCGGCAGCTTTCCGCATATCGGCACCGCGCAGATCGGATTGCAGGCGACGATCCCGCTTTATCAGGGCGGATTGCCCAGCGCGCAGATCCGCCAGGCCCAGGCCAACGAAGGCGCCGCCGACGAACACGAGATTTCGGTAGAGCGCGAAGTGATCGCCACGGTGCGCGCCGACTTTGCCGCCTACAAGGCGGCCAATGATTCGATCGCGCTCAACCAGACCGCGGTCGATGCTGCCGCGCTCAGCCTGCAAGGGGTGCGCGCCGAAAACACCGTGGGCAATCGGACGATCCTCAATATCCTCGATGCCGAACAGGAACTGGTCAACGCGCAGGTCAATCTGGTGACCGCGCGGCGCAATGCCTATGTCGCCGGGTTCAACCTGCTGGCAGCGATGGGCAAGGCGCAGGCCAAAGACCTGGCGCTGGACGAGGATCTGGGCGCTGCACTCTACGATCCGCAGGTGCATTACGAACGCACCGAACGCGATGCCAACGACTGGCACCGCGATCCCGAACCGGTGCGGCAATCGACCCCGACCAGCGCGATCCCGGCGCAGGATGCCAAGGTTCCGCCGCAACCGCTACCGTAACCGGGGGGGGCGTGTTAAGCGGTTGAAGGAAAGCGATTCGGTGCAACACCGAATCGCAGGGTCAAATTCGGGATTGCGACGGGCATGCGGCAGGCTGGTGAACCCTCGGTCGAGGAAATCCTTGCATCGATCAAGAAAGTAATCGCGCGCGACAACCGTGTCGAAGCAACACGCCGCGATATCGAGCCGGGCAGCGATGCCGGACTGCGCGACCGGTTTGGCGATGTGCTCGATCTGGGCGAAGTGGCCGCGCAAGTGCTGGGCGCAGACCCTGTTGCCGCGGCCCATGCGCAGGCCGCCGATCCTGGTGATGGCCCGCTGCTGAACGCCGCCACGGCCTCGGCGATGCGCGATTCGCTTGAGGCGCTCGCGCTGTTGTCGCAACCCGGTGCCCCGCCGCAGATCGTGCGGTCGGGCGAAACTTCGCTTGAAAGCCTGGTGCGCGAACTGTTGCGCCCGATGCTGGCCGAATGGCTGGACAAGCATCTGCCGGCCATGGTCGATCGTATGGTCGCCGCCGAAATTACCCGGATCGCGCGCAAGAAGGGCTGATGCCTAAACCCGAACCGCATCTGCTCGATCCCGCGCGCTATCGCCATCGCACGCAGATCACCACGCGCTTTGCCGATCTTGACCCCAACGACCATCTCAACAATGTGGCGATGGCCGCGATGTTCGAAGACGCGCGGGTGCGATTTTCGTTTGCAATCGGGTTTCGGGCCGACCGGCGTCCTGGCGGGCGGCGGTTCATGGTGGCCGCGGTGGCAATCAACTACCTGGCGCAGGCGCATTTTCCCGATCCGATCGAATGCCTGGCAGCACCTGTCGCGGTCGGGCGAACCAGCTGGACCTTGCACCAGCTGCTGTTGCAGCACGACGTGCCGGTGGCGACGGCCCGGTCGGTGCTGGTATCGATCATCGATGACCGGCCCGCACCGCTCGACGATGCCATGGTGGCAACGCTGGAACCCTGGATGCTGACATGACCGACGCGGTGGAACAGGCCGAACATGCGCTGCACAAGCTGGGCGGGTTTGCGCCGCGGAGGCACATATTTCTGTGCGTCGATCCCGACAAGGACAAATGCGCGCCGCGCAAAAAAGGCCAGGAAAGCTGGGCGTTTCTGAAACGCCGGCTGGGCGAACTCGGTCTGGGCGGCGCGGCGGGTGTCTTGCGCAGCAAGGCAGGTTGCCTGCGCGTCTGTGCCGCAGGACCGGTCGCGGTGGTCTATCCCGAAGGCGTCTGGTACCATTCGTGCAGCCCGGCGGTGCTTGAACGCATCCTGGTTGAACACATCCGCGATGGCCGGCCGGTCGAGGAATACCGGCTGGTGCCGGATCGCACGACGCGCGATCCGACGCTTAGCGGCCCCCGCTGATCATCGTTTCCAGATCGGTGGTGCCGCGATCCGGGTGGCGCGGCGTAACGTCGCGATAGGCCTCGGCAATGCGCGCCATGTCGGCGCGGTAATCGCCTGTGGGCATGATTTCGGGGCCAAGCCCGCCGGTGCGCGTGGCGTAATCCATCATCCCCACCACCATCGGCACGCCCGCGCCCATCGCGATGTGATAGAACCCCGAACGCCAGCCGCGCACTTTGCTGCGGGTGCCTTCGGGCGCCACGGTCAGGACGAAGCGGTCGCGGCGGGCGAATTCGGCCACCATCGATCCGACCATGTCGTGCCGACCCGATCGATCGACCGATATCCCGCCCATGTCGCGCATGAACCGCCCCATCGGCCAGCGGAACAGGCTGTCCTTGGCCATGAAATGCGCGTCGATCTTCAATTCCTGCGCCAGACCCAGGAAATAAACGAAATCCCAGTTCGACGTATGGGGCGCGGCAATGATCACATACCGGCCATGCGCGGGCGGAGTGCCCACCGCGCGCCAGCCCTGCCGGCGGTAAAACGCCAGCAGTCCCGCGCGCGTCCAGCGCGACAAAGTGCCGATCGCAGGCCGCGTCACGTCGCGCGGCATCACAGAATCCTGGTTCATGCATCTCCCCCGAGGCGCATGATCTACACGCGCGGCACGGCGAAGTCGAACGCTTGCCGCCTGCCGTCGCACTGGCCTATTGGTGCACCCACCTCGTACCGGAAGACAGGTCATGGCACTGATCCAAAATGACAAGCTGCGTCACATCGTGCGCTCGGGCTGGCGCGGGGTGTGCCCGCGCTGCGGGCAGGCGTCGATGTTTGATGGCTGGCTGAAACTTGCGGCGCGCTGCCCGGCCTGCGGCCTTGATTACAGCTTTGCCCATGCCGACGATGGCCCGGCGTTCTTTGCCCTGTGTCTGACCGCGTTTCCGCTGGTGTTCATCGTGGTGTGGATCGAGGTCACGTGGTCGCCACCGTGGTGGGTGCATGCGCTGGTTTCGGTGCCGATCCTGGCGCTGGGCTGCCTTGGCTCGCTGCGCCCGTTCAAAGGCTGGCTGGTGGTTTCGCAATATTTGAACGAGGCGCCCTGACAGGCCTCATTCGGCGGTTTTGGTCACGACGCGAGATGGGCCAGGCCTGGCCTGTGGGTCGCGGCAGCCTGCGCTGCTTCGGCCTTGCGCTGGCTGGCGGTGTGTTTGCGCACCAATGTGTTGAACACATCGGGATGCAGCGGTTGCTGAAATTCCAGGCCGGCGGCAACACCCTTTACCCACACGACAACCGCCGCCTTGGGCTTTAACGAAGGCAGCAGCAGCGTAATGACCTCGTCATACCGCAGGCCGACCAATCCCTCGATGCGGGCGCCATGCGTGGTCAGGTCCTTAAGCATGACAGGCGCGGTCTTTCCCCCCAGGCGATAGCGCACCGGCAGGTCGAAACTGACGCGCGTGGCCCGAGGCGTAAATCCCTCGTCACCGAAATTTGCCCCTAACACCGCGTGCCCCCGCTTTTGCGTCTATCCCGGGCAACAGGACGGCAGATCACGGCAATTTCTTAAGGGCGCCATTGCAGGTTTCGTGAATTGATGTGGTTACGCTGCGCACACGTTGCGCGATGGTTGCATGATCGCGCGGGATCGGTGCGCATCAGCCCGTGCGATAGTCTGCTGTCACCATGCCGCAGCGGGCCAGATCGGCCTCGTGCTCGGCCTCGCGCCAGGTTTCGCCAAGCGCTGCGCGCTCCCATTCCTGCATCGCAGGATGCGCCAGGATCGTCGCAACCCACTGTGCCCCGGCTGTGCCGACATCGAGGCCATACGTGCGAATACGGAACGCGACGGGCGCATAGAACGCGTCGGCGGCGGTAAACGCCGCACCGGTTAACCAAGGTCCGCCAAACCGGGCCATCGCTTCGGAAAAAATCTCGGTGATCCGGGCGATGTCGCGGGCCAGATCGGCCGGCACTTCGGCCAGGGTGGCGCGCACGCCGACATTCATCGTGCAGCGATTGCGCAGCGCCGAAAAACCGCCATGCATTTCGGCAACCACGCACTGCGCAAAGGCGCGCGCGTCAGGCGCCTGCGGCCACACCCCGGGATGGCGTTCGGCCAGGTGCAGCGTGATGCCCAGCGAATCCCACACGGTGGTGTCGCCATCGATCAGCACGGGCACCTGCCCCGTGGGCGAAAAGGCGCGGAATGCGTGCCAGTTCACCGGGTGCGCAAACGGTTCGATCCGGTCCTCGAACGCGATGCCCAGTGCGCGCATCAGCAGCCATGGCCGCAACGACCAGCTTGAATAATTGCGGTTGGCGGTGATCAGCGCGGGCGTCATGCCAGGTAATGCGCGGTGGTCCTGGCGGCCAGTTCCTCGGCGGTCACCCCCGGGGCCCGTTCGACCAGGTGGAACGGGCTGGCATGATCGGCGCGCGCAAACACCGCCAGATCGGTGATGATCATGTCAACCACGCCCACGCCGGTCAGCGGCAGGGTGCAGGCGGGGATGAACTTCGGGCTGCCATCTTTGGCGGTGTGTTCCATCACCACGATCACGCGTTTCACGCCCGCGACCAGGTCCATCGCGCCGCCCATGCCCTTGATCATCTTGCCGGGCACCATCCAGTTGGCGATGTCGCCGTTTTCGGCCACTTCCATTGCGCCCAGCACGGTCAGGTCGATATGCCCGCCGCGGATCATCGCAAAGCTGGCCGCGCTGTCGAAATAGGCCGATTGCGGCAGTTCGCTGATGGTCTGTTTGCCCGCGTTGATCAGGTCGGGATCGACATCGTCGTCAAACGGAAACGGTCCGATCCCCAGCATGCCGTTTTCCGATTGCAGCGTCACCGTCATCCCGGCGGGGATGTGATTGGCGACCAGTGTCGGAATGCCGATGCCCAGGTTGACATAAAACCCGTCCTGCAACTCGCGCGCCGCACGGGCCGCCATTTCGTCGCGGGTCCACGCCATTATACTGTCTCCCGTTCGCGGGTCGTTCGAAATTCGATCTTCTTGTCATAAGGCGCGCCCACGATCAGGCGTTGCACATAGACGCCGGGCAGGTGGATGGCATCGGGATCAAGGCTGCCGGTGGGTACGATTTCCTCGACTTCCACCACGCAGACTTTGCCGCATTGCGCGGCGGGCACGTTGAAATTGCGCGCGGTCTTGCGAAACACCACGTTGCCGGCTTCATCGGCGCGCCACGCCTTGACCAGCGCCAGATCGGCAAAGATGCCGCGTTCCAGGATATAATCCTGCCCGTCAAAATTTTTGACCTCTTTGCCTTCGGCCACCAAAGTGCCGACGCCGGTCTTGGTGTAGAACCCGGGAATGCCCGCACCGCCTGCACGCATGCGTTCGGCCAGGGTTCCTTGCGGGCAGAATTCGACCTCAAGCTCGCCCGACAGGTACTGGCGTTCGAATTCCTTGTTTTCGCCGACATAGGACGAGATCATCTTTTTCACCTGCCGCGTGCGCAGCAGCCGGCCAATGCCCTCGTTGTCGATGCCGGCGTTGTTCGAAGCAAAGGTCAGGTTCGTGACCCCCGAGGCGCGCACCGCATCGAGCAGGCGTTCGGGCACGCCGCACAGGCCGAACCCGCCGCACGCAATCAGCAACCCGTCGCGCAACACGCCGTCAAGCGCGGCAGCGGCATCGGGATAAAGCTTTCTGGCCATGAATCACTCTTGTGTCTGAAGGCGGCGCAGCCGTCGGTCCGTCTGCGATTGCAAGCTTGGACCGATTGATCAATCCAAATTGCGACATTTCAGACCAAATTCAGACCCAGCACCGCCGACAGGTCGGCCAGCGCCTGTTCGCCGCTGGTCACTTTGATCGCGTGCATGCCCATCGCGGCGGCGGGTTTGCAGTTGATGCCCAGGTCATCAAGATAGATGCAGGCCTGCGGGGGCACACCCAGCCGTTCGCACATCATCGCATAGATCCGCGGATCGGGCTTGCGCACGCCCGCCTTGGAACTTTCGATCACGTGTTCAAACCGGGCAAACACCGCCTCAAGCGCGTCGGCGCGATTGCCGCTGCGGGCCATGCCCGCGCCATGGCCGGTGGGCACATTGTTGGTGATGCAGGCAATGCGGTACCCGGCCGCGGTCAGGCGGTCGAGCGCTGCGACCATCGCCGGGCGCAGCGCACCGGCCAGCACCGCCAGCACCGACGCGCCATCCAGCGCATGGCCCAGCGCCTGCGCCTCGGCGGCAAACCGGGTGTCGAAAGTCGCGGCATCGATTTCGGCGCGCTCGAACAATGCCCAGGCATTGCCGTCGGGATTGGTGGCATTGACCTGCCGGACGAAATCGTGCGGCAGCCCGCGTTCGGCCTCAAGCCGGTTGAACGCCTCGAACGGCGAAGCGGTGATCACCCCGCCAAAATCGAAAATCACGCATTCGAACCGGTGTGCCATCATCAAACTCCCGGCCACGTTCCTTAATGGCTCGCTTAAACCTGGCAAGCGGTCAATGGTTGGCGAATTGATGCAGATCATGGCCGATTCGGCCGCGGGGGCGCAGATCACCAGGCATCGCAATGAAGGAAGACCCCCATGCGCTCAATTCTATGCCCCGTCGACAATTCCCCGACGCTCGACGATCGGGTCGAAACCGCTTTGTCCCTGGCCCGTGCGGTCGGCGGCCATGTCACGTTCCAGATTGCCACGCCGTTTGCCCAGCTGGCGCTGTGGGAACCGTTTGGCGGCGCTGCGCTGTCGGCTGATGCGATCAACAACGTGCGCATCGGTGACGAGCAGCTTGCCAGCGATCTTGATGCCCGGCTTGCCCCGCAGGATGTGGCGTTTGACGTGGTGGTGGTCGATGAAGGCCGGATCGAAGGCATTGCCAGCGCTTCGCGCTTTACCGATATCGTCGTCACCAGCCTGGAAGACCCGACGCTTGAGGAGATCGGCCTGGGCATGCGGGTGCCGGTGCTGGCCGTGCCCAAAGGCGTGCCCTTGCTGACATTCGACCATCCGGTGGTGGTTGCCTGGGATGGCGGGCACGAAGGCGCAGCGGCCTTGCGCGCGTCGCTGCCGCTGTTGCATCTGGCCAGTGCGGTGCATCTGTTGACGGTGCGCGAAAAGAGCGATGATTTCCCCGCGGCCGAGGCGGCCAGTTATCTTTCGCGCCACGACATCCACGCCGAATGCCACGAGACAGAGCGCAACGACACGATTTCCGCCTCGATCGAAGCGTTCGCGCGCGAACAGGGTGCAGGACTGATCGTCATGGGCCTGTTCGGCAAAAGCCGCCTGCGTGAACTGCTGCTGGGCGGGGTGTCACGCGCCTTGCTTGATCGTTCGACGATTCCGCTGCTTCTCGCGCATTGAACGGCGGGCCCTGAATTGCAGAAATTGCAATCGACGTTGTGCCTTTCGCACTTGCACAAAATCGGTGTGCGCTGCAAAAAGACCCTGCCTTTCAGGCATCCTCTCCCAAACTTTTCAGCCCGGCCGGCAACGGCCGGGCTTTTTTTGATGCCGCCGCGGCCGATCCCTGTCCGGGTTTTGACTGCGAACTTGACGTAGCGGCGCGGTTTGCGTATCCGCCGCGGCCTGATTCCCGAGCACAGACCCGCAGCACTGTCGGATTCGTCCATGCGGTGACCAAGGTCTGCCTCGTCCATTCGAACACGAAAAAGAGCAGTCTCATGAAGCGCACCTTTCAGCCCAGCCGCCTCGTTCGCGCCCGTCGTCACGGCTTTCGCGCCCGCACGGCCACTGTCGGTGGCCGCAACATCCTGCGCGCGCGTCGTGCACGCGGCCGCAAGAAGCTGTCGGCCTGAACCTGGCCGTGGGGGGTGATGCCCCCGCACCGGGCCGCGCCCCTGCCCCGGCAGATGTGGCGCAGCCGCGTGCCTTGCGCATCGGCATAATCCGCAAACGGGCGGATTTCCTTGCCGCCAATCATGCAGTCCGGGTCGCAAGGCCCGGATTTGTGCTTTTGGTGCGGCCCGACGTGCAGGATCTGCGCGATGTCCGGTTCGGCGTGACGGTCACCAAGAAGATCGGCAATGCCGTGTGCCGCAACCGGATGAAGCGCCGCTTGCGTGCGTTGCTGCGCGAAATTCTGCCGACCAGCGGGATCGCCGGGGCCGATCATGTGCTGATCGGGCGCGAAGGCGGCATCGAACGCGATTTTGCGCTGTTGCGCACCGAGCTTCAGGCGGCATTGTCGCGCGTGGCCGCGGGCAAGGGCGATCCGCCGCGCAGTCCGCGCGGGCCGGGCAAACGCCGGTGAAGCGCCTGCTGATCCTGGCTGTGCGCGCCTGGCAGCTTGGCCCTTCGGCCGTGATGTTGCCGACCTGCCGCTTTGCCCCCAGCTGTTCGGCTTATGCGATCGAGGCGCTGGAACGCCACGGTGCGTTTAGGGGTGGCTGGTTGACCCTGAAGCGGCTATTGCGCTGCCATCCGTGGGGTGGCAGCGGTTTCGATCCGGTTCCTTAGCACCCGCGAACAAGGGTGCAGAGCAGGTTTGCAGACTGCACCCACCCGATCCCGAATTCAATGACGCGAGGCAGAGTGGAAAATCAGCGCAACATGATCTGGGCGGTGGTCCTGATGGGGATCATCCTGATCGGCTGGCAGTTCGGCCTGGGCTATTTCTATCCCCACCTCGGACAGAAGCACGTGGTGGCCGCGGCATCGCCAACCCCCGGCCAGGCGGCGCCCGCGGCTGCCGATGTCGCCAAGCCGACCCGCGAAGGCGGTCTGCAGTCAAGCCTCGATCAGGCCGCACAGGCGCAGGATCTGAAAACCGCACTGGCCGCACCGACGCGTGTCGTCATCGATGCGCCCGGGGTCAAAGGGTCGATCAATCTGTCGGGCGCGCTGGTCGATGACCTGACGCTCAACCGCCATCGCGAAACCGCCGATCCCGGCAGCCCGCCGGTGCGGCTGTTTTCGCCCGCCGGCACCCCGGCGCAGCATTTTGCGCAAGTCGGCTGGGTGGGCCTCAACGGCGTCAAGACGCCCGATGGCAACACGCTGTGGCAGGCGAGCAGCCCGCGCCTGACGCAGGCCAGCCCGGTCACGCTGACTTGGGCCAACCCGACCGGCCAGACCTTTGCGATCCGCTATGCGATCGATGACAATTACATGCTGACTGTCACGCAAAGCGTGACCAATGGCGGCGCTGCGCCGATCTCGGTGCAGCCGTTTGCGCAGATCAACCGCACCGATCGCACCGCCAGCCTCAGCACGCCCCAGGTCCATTCGGGGCCGATCGGGGCGTTCGATGGCAAGCTGACGTTCGACTGGGACTATTCCAAGGACGCCAAGAACCAGCTGTCGACCTGTGACTTTGCCTTGCTCGGCATGTTCTGCGTGCATCGCAGCTATACCGACATCTTCCAGAACCCGGGCAAGGCCGACTGGATCGGCTTTACCGACATCTACTGGATGAGCACGTTCATCGCCGATCCAAAGGCGGCGGCTTCGGGCGGTTTCCGGGCGTTGGGGCGCGATCTTTATCGTGCCGATCTGGTCTATCCGGCGGTGATTGTGGCGCCGCATCAGACCAGTGTGCTCAACCAGCGCCTGTTTGCCGGCGCCAAGGAAAACAGCCTGCTCGAAGTGTATGAAAAGCAGGGCATCGCCAATTTCTCGCTGGCGATCGACTGGGGCTGGTTCCGCTGGTTTGAAAAACCGATTTTCTGGCTGCTCGATTCGCTGTTCCACGCGGTCAAGAATTTCGGGGTGGCGATCATCCTGCTGACGCTGATCGTGCGCGGCATGATGTTCCCCATCGCCCAGCGGCAGTTTGCCTCGATGGCGGCGATGCGTGCGATCCAGCCCAAGATGAAGGCCATCCAGGAACGCTACAAGGACGACAAGCCGCGCGCCCAGCAGGAAGTGATGGCGCTGTACAAGCAGGAAGGCGTCAACCCGCTGGCCGGCTGCCTGCCGATGTTCCTGCAGATCCCGGTGTTCTTTGCGCTGTACAAGGTGCTCGTGCTGACCATCGAGATGCGCCATCAGCCGTTTGTGTGGTGGATCCACGATCTGTCCGCGCCCGATCCCACGCATGTCGCCAATCTGTTCGGCCTGCTGCCGTTCAACCCGCCGGGTTTCCTGGGCATCGGCGTTCTGGCCATCGTGCTGGGCGCGACGATGTGGCTGCAATTCCGGCTGCAGCCTGCGGCCATGGACCCTTCGCAACAGCAGGTCATGGCGATCATGCCGTGGATGATGATGTTCGTCATGTCGACGTTCGCATCGGGCCTGCTGATCTATTGGGCGACGTCGAACATCCTGACGATCGCGCAGCAGCGGTATCTTTATGCGCGCCACCCGCAATTGAAGGCGCAGGCGGACAAGGACCAGACCGACATCGACCGGCAGGCCAAACGCGACAGCAAGAAGGTCTGATAGATGGCGTCCCCCACTGGTCCCGATGAAGAAGGTCTGCGCCTGATGGCGCTGGAGGAACGCGCGCGCGCGCTGTTTTCGGGCCGCGTCGAATTCCTCAAGTCTGCGCCATCGCTGAAATTCCTGCCCGATCCGGAAGAACCCGAAATTGCGTTTGCCGGCCGGTCGAATGTCGGCAAATCGTCGCTGATCAACGCGGTGACCGGGCGCAAGTCGATTGCTCGCGCCTCGGTCACGCCGGGGCGCACGCAGGAACTCAACTGGTTCGAAGTGGGCGATCCCACGGTGATGCGGCTGGTCGACATGCCCGGCTATGGCTTTGCCAAGGCGCCGCCCAAAGTGACCGAGATCTGGCGCAAGCTGGTGCGCGATTTCCTGCGCGGCCGGGTCGTGCTGAAACGCACGATGCTGCTGATCGACGCGCGCCACGGGGTCAAACAGGTCGACCTCGACATGATGACGATGCTGGACGAATCCGCCGTGGGCTATCGCATCGTGCTGACCAAGGCCGACAAGGTGCGCGCCGACGAGCTGGCTGCGGTGCACGCAGCAACCGAAGCGGTGGCGCGCAAGCATATCGCCGCCTATCCCGGGGTGCTGATCACCTCGGCCGAAAAGAACGCGGGCATCGCCGCCTTGCGCGCAGCGATCCTGGAAGATTCCGAAATCTGATCAGGCGCTGCGCGCGGCGCCGGGCGCGGGTTGCCCCAAGGTTTCGGCAGGCACCGCAAAGCGCAGCGCCTGGCGCAGCCTGTCGGGCCGCGCAAGGTAATAGCCCTGGATATAGTGAAATCCGGCCAGCGTTGCTTCGAGCAACTGGCCTTCGGTTTCGATGCCTTCGAACACGCAGTCAACTTCGAGCGCGCTGGCCAGATTGCGCACCGCCGCCATCAGCCGCCGTCCCGCCGGATCGGTCAGGCGTGCGGCAAAGCTGCGGTCGATCTTGACCAGATCGATCTCCAGCCGGTTGAGCGCGGCCAGGCTGGAATAGCCGGTGCCGAAATCGTCGAGCGCGATGCCGGCGCCTTCGGCGCGCAACCGCGCCAGCGCCGCGCGCGCCTTGTCGAAATCGCGGATCACGCTGGTTTCGGTAATTTCGAAAATGATCCGGCGCTGCGATCCGGATTTGCCCGCGATCATGGCGGTCAGCGCATCGATCGTTTCACGATCGGCCAGGTCGGCGGCCGACAGGTTGAACGACAGGCGCAGCCCATCGGGCATCGTGGCCAGATCGGCCATGGCCATGGTAAACAGCGCCAGCGTTACCTGCCGTGCCATGCCGAGCCGTTCGGCCGTGGCGATCAGCATTTCGGCGGGCACCGCGCCCAAAGTCGGTGATTCCCACCGTGCCAGCGCCTCAAGCCCGCTCAGCTCCAGCGAACGGGCGCGCACGATCGGCTGATAGGCCAGGCTCAGTTCGGCGGACAGGTCGGCGGTCTGCAGCGCCGATTCGAGCGATTGTTCGGACCGGATCATGTCCTCCAGCGCGGCCGAAAAGCGCACGATGCCGCCGCGCTGCTGCTTTTTTGCGTGATAAAGCGCGAAATCGGCACGGTCGAACAGGTCATGCGCATTATCGCCTGCATCGGGAAACGCGGCCAGCCCGCACGAACAGCCAACGCTGACTTGTGCCTCGCCCAGGTCGAACGGTTGCTGCACCACCTCGACCAGCCGCGCCGCGATCGCTTCGGCCGCGTCGATGCCGGCAAGCGCAATCAGGCCGAATTCATCGCCGCCCAGCCGCACCACGGTCAGCCGGTCATCGCGGATCGACGCCAGCCGCCTGCCCAGAATGGTCAGCAGGCGATCGCCATAGACATGGCCGAGCGTGTCGTTGATCGGCTTGAACCGGTCAAGATCGATGACGCCAATGGCAAAGCGCGTGCCGGCGTCTGCTTGTGCCAGCATTGTGTCGAGCCGATTGAAGAAATGGCGCCGGTTGGGCAATCCGGTCAGCGCATCGGTATGCGCCAGCCGGGCATTTTCCGCGCCCAGTCGCTGCGCCTGGCTGCGCTGGCTGCGCAGTTCAAACTGCGATCCCTCCAACTGCACAAACGCGGAAAAACTGTCGGTCTGAACTTTAAGCACCAGCAATCCGACCAGCCCGATGTCGATCGCCATCACCACCACTTCATAAGGCCCGCGCAACACGCAATAAGGCAGATAAAGCCCCAGCACGGCCACCGCCCCGACCCGCGCGGCGCGCGGTGCATACGTCAGGCAGAAAATGCACCCGATCACCGTGATCGCCACAAACAGCGTGATATGCGCGTGCTCGAACGGGCCGCCGTATTGATCGAGCGCGATCGCCCAGACCGTGAATGCGACCCCGACCAGCAGTGCAAATATCTCTGCCCGCCTGATATTGGTTCGCGCCAGCGTCAGCATGTCGGACTGCGGGTCGGGCGTCATCGCCCAATGCACCGCCCGCCAAGCCGCAAGCACCAGGCTGAGCGCCGGCACCGCCAGCGCCAGGATCAGCGGAGCCAGCCGGACATACGCCCATCCGACCGCCGTCGCATTGACCGCCAGCAGTGCATAGAGCACCGGCACCTGCCGCGACAGGTTCTGGTACTGCGCCAGCGGCAGCAGGCGGTTGTGCACGACGGCATCGGTCTGGTCGGGGGGGGACGCTGGCATGATCCGCAATTCTGGCCACAAAGGTTTGCCAAGTCCGGGTGTCGCACCTGCGGGTTTGCGCTTAAGCCTTGCGCATAAACGGTTCCTGCAGGAAAATGGTTGAAATTTCCGGTATCCACGAACCAGGGCGATACGCATGGACGCAGCGCGGACGATGAAACTGGTGATCGGCAACCGGCGTTATTCAAGCTGGTCGCTGCGCGGCTGGCTGGCCTGCCGCCAATCGGGCCTGCCGTTTGATTGCGCGGTCGTGCCGCTGTTCGGGCCCGATTGGCACCAGGTGCGCGCGACGCTGCCGCTGATCGCGCCGTCTGCGGGCAAAGTGCCGGTGCTGTGGCACGGCGATACGGTGGTGTGGGACAGCCTGGGCATTCTCGACTATCTGGCCGACCAGGTCGGGCGGGACCGGTTCTGGCCGCGCGATGCCGCAGCGGCCGGGCTGGCGCGTTCGGTGGTGGCGGAAATGCACGGCGGGTTCGCGCCCTTGCGCAGCGCACTGCCGTTCAATCTGGGCCGGCATCAGGCCCCGGTGGCGATGGATGCCGCGGTGATTGCCGATATCGATCGCGTGCTGACGCTGTGGGCCGCGGCGCGCGCGCGGTTTGGCCAGGGCGGGCCGTTCCTGTTCGGTGCGTTTGGCGCCGCCGACATTGCCTTTGCCCCTGTCGCGCTGCGCCTGATCAGCTATGGCGTCGATCTGCCCGGTTTTGCCGCGGCCTATGCCGATGCTGTGAACGAGCACCCCTGGATCGTCCAGTGGCGCGCCGATGCCGCACAGGAGGTCTGGCGGATCGAACGATACGAATTTTAGCGAAAGTGCGAGTTGATGATTGCCGATACGCTTGATCCCGTTGCGCTGACCGAACGCCTGATTGCCTGTGACAGTGTAACCCCCGCCACGGGCGCGGTCTTTGCCGAACTGGCGGCCATGCTCGAACCGCTGGGCTTTGCGGTGCATCGCTTTGTGGCCGGCGCGGCGCCCGATGGCCCAGTGGAAAATCTGATCGCCCTGCGCACCGGCCCCGCAGGCAGCCGCCATTTCGCCTTTGCCGGGCACCTTGATGTGGTTCCGCCGGGGCAGGGCTGGTCCAGCGGGCCGTTTGCGCCTGAACGGCGCGGCGATCTGCTGTACGGGCGGGGCGCGGTCGACATGAAAGGGGCGATTGCGGCGATGGTGGCCGCGGTGGCGCAGACGCCTGCCGATGCGGGCACGATCAGTTTCCTGATCACCGGCGATGAGGAAGGGCCGGCGCGCTTTGGCACGGTCGAAATCATCAGGGCCTTGCGCGAAACCGGGCAGATGCCCGATCTGTGCCTGGTGGGCGAACCGACCTCGGCACGGCGGCTGGGCGATATGGCCAAGATCGGCCGGCGCGGGTCGGTCAATATCTGGCTGACCGCACCGGGCGCCCAGGGTCATGTCGCCTATCCGCATCTGGCGGACAATCCGATCCCGCGGCTGGTGGCGCTGTTGTCCGAACTCGATGCCTGGCACCTTGATCACGGCAGCGACTGGTTCCAGCCATCAAACCTGGAAGTGACCGATATCAGCGTCGGCAATCCGGCCACCAATGTCATCCCGGCCGAGGCGCGCGCGCGCCTGTCAATCCGGTTCAACGACCTGCAGGCGGGGGCCGACCTGGTTGCGCAAGTCACCGCGATGGCCGAACGCCACCGCATCCAGACCCGCGCGGTGATCTCGGGCGAGGCGTTCATCACGCTGCCGGGCGCGTTTTCGTCGCTGGTGTCCGAGGCGGTTCTGGCCGAAACCGGGATTGTGCCCGAATTGTCCACCACCGGCGGCACGTCCGATGCGCGGTTTCTGCGCGCGGTGTGTCCGGTGATCGAATTCGGCCTGTGCAACGCGACGATGCACAAGACCGACGAGGCGGTGGCGATGGCCGATCTTGCGGTGCTGACGCGGATCTATCGCCGCATCGCGCTCAGTTGCCTGTCGCAGCGTTCGCTGGCGTGATGCGCCGTCAGCGCGTTTTCCTGAGCACGATATAGACCGCGCCTGATCCGCCGTGGCGCGGGCTGGCGCCGCGCACGGCGGCGATCTGACCGGCATGGGGGCTGTGCGCCAGCCAGTCGAGCAATTTTGCCCGGATCGCACCGCGCCGTTCGCCGCGCGCATCGTGATCGCCGTGCGGACGCGGCTTGCCCGCGATCAGCAGGATCACCCGTGCGCCCATCGCCAGCGCTTGCGCAATTCCCCCGATCAGCCGGGCATGCGCCGAATCCAGGTTCATCCCGTGCAGATCGATGGTGACGTCGGGCACGATCGTGCCGCGCGCCAGTTTGCGATCCCAACTGCCGTCAAGCCCGTCGCGGGTCATGGCACGTACAGGCGGCGGCGGTGGTGGCGGCGGCGGCAGCGGTGCCGGCACCCGCCCACGCACGCGCTTTGCCGGTGGGGCAGGGGGTGCGGGCGTCGGCGGGGGGGCGGGCGGCGCGGCGCCCGCAACCGGGACCTGCGGGTGAAGCGGGGTAACAGTCGCCGCAACTTTGCGCCACAGGGCCGCCTCATCGGCGCTCAGTCCGCGCGGGGCCTGTCTCATCGCCGTTGGGGAATGCCTTTGGGCAGCAGGATCAGCGCATGACCGTGCGCGCTCATCCCGCCGGCCACGCGGCGCGCCTCGGCACCCGCGCCCCAGAAACTGTCGAACCGGTTGGCGCCCTTGATCGCGCCTCCGGTGTCCTGCGCCACCCACAGTCCGCCCAGTTCGGGGCGGTCGGTGGTCAGGAACACCGGTGCGCCCAGCGGCACGAACGCGGGATCGACCGCAAGCGTCACACGCGGCGTAACCGCCACGCCCAGCGCGCCGACCGGCCCGGTTGACGGGTCACCGGCGATCGCGGTGGTATCGCGAAAGAAAATGTAACTGCGGTTTTGCCGCATCAGCGCACGCCCCTGATCGGGATGATCGCGAATGTAGCGCAAGATGCCCTGCATCGAACCCCAATACTGGCCGGGGCCCCCGCCGATCAATCCTTGCGCATTCATCACGCTGCCGATGCCGGTATAGGCCCAGCCGTTTTCCCCGGCATAGCCGATGCGCATGATCGTGCCGTCGGGTGCCCGCAGCCGCCCCGAACCCTGCACCTGCAGAAAGAACAACTCGGCAGGGTCGGCGGCCCAGGCTATTTCCAACCCCCGGCCCGCCAGCGCGCCGTTTTCGATCTGCGTGCGATCCCAATAGGGCACGAACAGCCCGTTGGCATCGTACCGCCCCAGCGGCATTCGGCCATCGGCGTTCGGCCGTGCATCGCCAGGCTTGGCGCGCACCAGATCGGGCGGCAGGCGATAGATCGGGACGTCAAACCCGGGTTGATGATTGCGAACCCCGGCGATTTCCGGTTCGAAATAGCCGGTGACATAGCTGGCGCCGGTGCCGACTTCGACCGTGTCGAACCATGTGGCAAAAAAGCGCGCCGCGTCATTGCGTGGCCAGGCGGTGGCGGCCTGGCACGGCGCGACCCAGTCGGATGGCTGGGTCAGGCCGCTGCTGTCGCCACGCAGGGCAAGCCTGGGGCAACTTGCGGCAAACGCCACCAGCGCGGCACGGGCGTTGGCCTGCGTCAGCGCGCCGATCGGCGGACCATGGTGGACGCCAACGCTTGCGGCATTGGCACCCGCCGGCCGCGCCGGTGGCACATGCGTTGCAGGAGGCACCGCCCGGCCGCAGGCCGACAGCAGCGCCAGGCCCGCCAGGGCCACGGCACGCCAGTGCATGAATTCAGCCCTGGTCTGTTTCGTCGAGCTGCCAGTCCGGGTCGCGCGAGGTCAGATCGCGCGTAAAGGTCCACAGATCCCGGCTTTCCAGCGCATCGTCAAGCGATCCGGCAACCACCGTCCCATCGCCGTTGCGGGTAACGGTGGCAATATCGGCCACGAAGCGCACCGCGATCCGCGCAAGCGGGGCGGCAAATTCAGCAGATATGATCCGTGCATCGTTCACGCGGATCAGGCGGGCATCGACCGTTTCGCCCGCTGCGCCACGCGCATCGATGGCCACGGCAAAGCTGTCATAGACAGCGCGTTCGCACAATTGCGCCAGCGCGTCCTTGTCGCCGCGCCAAAACGCGTCAAGCACCATGCCATAGGCCGATTTGGCGCCCGTCAGGAACAGCGTGACGTCAAACCGGCGGTCGGCGTTGATGATGGCGCGAATGCCGGCCTCTGCACTCGTGTCAAAACCGGTGGGTTCGGCGGCGATGCTGGTCGTACGCGGCGCGATCGGCGCCTTTTCGGGCAGTTTTGAGGGCATGGCGCGCGGGGTTGCCTGCGGGTCAGTGGTTTCAAGGCGGCGGCGCAGCGGTTCGTCGCTGTCTCCCTGGCGCCGGCCGAGCACGGCGTAAAGCCTCAGCCCCAGAAACACGGCGATCATACCCAGGATGACAATTTCTAAAATCACGCGTCAATTCCCGCATCGGTGGCCTGGGCAAAGGCAGGAATCGAACGGTCCTGCCATTACGCCGCTGTCTATAGTGCCCGAGATAGATACGATTTACAAATGAACAACCGATGGACGACGCAATGTTGCATTTCCGAGGCAAAAAAGCCCCTATGGGAAGGTGTGTCGATCGGGGAATCCGCCACCCGCCGGCCCGCCGCCCCTGCCGGTTGCCGTGATCGGGCACAGGTGCTAGTCGCGCGCCCTAGGGCGGAGGCTGGTGCCGCCGGCCCGTCCCGTTCAATGTCCACGAAAGCACGATCCATGGCCGACGAAGGCAACATCATCAGCAATATCAACCTCGATGCGGGCGGCCCTGCCGCCAATGGCGAAGACACCACGCCTGCCATCGGGTTCATTTCGCAATATGTAAAAGACCTGTCGGTTGAGAACCCCAACGCGCCCGACAGCTTTCAGTGGGCAGAAACCCCTGAAATGACAGTGGATTTCAATATCGCGGCGCGCAATCTGGGCCCCGATGTGCACGAGATCGAACTGAAGATCCGCGCCAATTCCAAAACCGCGCAAGGCGTCGCGTTCATTGTCGAGCTGGCCTATTGCGGCTTGATCGCGATGCGCAACGTGCCCGACGACCAGGCCCATCCGTTCCTGTTTGCCGAGGCACCGCGGCTGCTGTTCCCGTTTGCACGCCGCGTCATTGCCGATGCCGTGCGCGATGCCGGTTTCCCGCCGCTGATGCTCGAACCGATCGATTTCAACGGCCTTTATTTCGCACAGTTGCAGCAGCAGCAGGCCGATGCCGTTGCGGCTGCCGTTGCCAACCCGATGGGCGAAGCCTGATCATGGCAGAAGCCCGGCCAGGCCATGGTCTGCCGGGCTTCTGCATCCGGAAGGCCGCATGAACCTTCTCAAGGCCACAGGAACCATCGGCGGGCTGACCCTGATCAGCCGCGTGCTGGGCCTTGTGCGCGACAGCCTGTTTGCGCGTTTTGTCGGCGCCAGTTTTGCCTCTGACGCGTTTCTGATCGCGTTTCGCCTGCCCAACATGTTTCGCGCGTTGTTTGCCGAAGGCGCGTTTGCATCGGCGTTCATCCCGATGTTCAACCAGAAAGTGGCCGATCCACAAGGGCGCGGCCTGGCCGATGGCATCGCCTTTGCCGAACAGGCGCAGGCGGTGCTGCTGCCGATCCTGCTGGCGATGACGGTGGCGCTCGAACTGTTGGCCTGGCCGGTGACGATGGTCCTGTCGGGCGGGTTCAACGATGTCACACCCGCCCAGTTTGCCTTTGCCGTGACCCTGTCGCGGTTCACGATCCCGTATCTGATGCTGATCAGCCTGGTATCGCTGTTTGGCGGGATCCTGAATTCGCTGCACAAGTTCTGGGTCAACGCTGCCGCGCCGATCCTGCTCAATCTGACACTGATCGTGGCGCTGGTGGTGTTTCACGCGTCCGATCCGCTTGGCACCGCGCGCAACCAGGCGATTGCCGTATCGGTGTCGGGCGCGTTGCAGCTGGCCTGGCTCGGCTGGTCATGCTGGCACAACGGGGTCAGCCTGCGGCTGCGCCTGCCGCGGTTCAATCCCGATGTGAAGCGACTGTTGGCGTTGATCGTGCCGGCCGCGGCCGGCGCCGGCGCGGCGCAGATCAATCTGGTGATATCCTCGGCGCTGGCGGCACGGCTGCTCAGCCACGGATCGGTTACGTACATCTATATGGCCGACCGGCTGAACCAATTGCCGCTGGGGCTGATCGGAATCGGGCTTGGCACCGTGCTGTTGCCGACGATCTCGCGGCAACTGGGCGCAGGCGATGACCTGGCAGCGCTTGATACGCAAAACCGCGGGATGGAACTGGCGCTGCTGCTGGCGCTGCCGGCAACGGTCGCACTGGTGGTGTGCGGCGAACCGATCGCGGCGGCGCTGTTCGGCTATGGCCGGTACACCGCTGCCGACACGCATTATACTGCGCAGGCGCTGGCCGCGTTTTCGATCGGCCTGCCAAGCTATATCCTGGTCAAAGTGCTGACGCCCGGGTTCTATGCCAGGCAGGATACGCAGACCCCGGTGCGCTTTGCGATGATTTCGATCGCGATCAATCTGGTGGGCAATCTGATCCTGATCCTGCCGCTGCGCCATGTCGGGCCGCCGCTGGCAACGGCGATCGCCTCGTGGGTCAATGTCTGGCTGCTGTATCACCGGCTGGTGCGGCGCGGGCATTTCATTGCCGACCGGCGTTTGCGTCGGCGCGCACCGCGGCTGGTGCTGGCGGCGCTGGCGATGGGGGCGGTGCTGTGGCGCGGGCAGATCTACATGATGCCCTATGTCCATGGATCGTGGTTCATGCGCTTTGGCGCACTGGCCGCGCTGGTTTCGGGCGGAATGGTCGTCTATGGCCTGGCCACTGTCATCATGGGGGCATTTTCCCGCGATGACATTGCCCTGTTGTTGCGGCGCCGCCGCTGATTTCGTTGATAAGGTTTGCGACCCATGCGTATCGTTTCCGGCATCCAGCCCACCGGCAATCTGCACCTTGGCAATTATCTGGGCGCAATCCGCAACTGGGTGGCGATGCAGGACGAATGGACGGCAAAGGGCGCGACCTGCCTCTATTTCCTGGCCGATCTGCACGCCATTTCGATGCCGCATGTGCCAGCCGATCTGGGCGCCAGCACGCGTGACATGGTGGCAGCACTTGTCGCCTGCGGCATCGATCCCGATCGGTCGGTGCTGTTCAACCAGGCGCAAGTGCCGGCGCATGCCGAACTGCAATGGCTGCTCAGCGGCACCGCGCGGATGGGCTGGCTGAACCGCATGACCCAGTGGAAGGACAAGGCGGGCAAGAACCGCGAAGGCGCGTCGGTGGCGTTGTTTACCTATCCCGTGCTCCAGGCTGCCGACGTGCTGCTGTACCAGGCGACGCACGTGCCGGTGGGCGAGGATCAGAAACAGCATCTGGAACTGGCGCGCGACATCGCGCAGAAATTCAACAACGATTTCGCCAGCGAAGCCGCCCCGGTGTTCACCCTGCCAGATCCTATCATCCCGCCCGAAGCCGCGCGGATCATGAGCCTGCGTGACGGCAGCGCCAAAATGAGCAAGTCCGACCCGTCGGACCAGAGCCGCATCAACCTGACCGACGATGCCGACATCATCATGCAAAAGGTGAAAAAGGCGCGCACCGATCCCGAACCCTTGCCCGGCGAAGTGGCCGGTCTGGACGCGCGGCCCGAGGCGCGCAATCTGGTCGGCATCTATGCGGCGATGGCCGGGCGCGATGTGGCGTCGGTGCTGGCCGAATTTGCGGGCCAGGGATTTGGCCGGTTCAAGCCGGCACTGGGTGAACTGCTGGTCGAACGGCTGGCGCCGATCGCCGCGCGGTACCGCACCTTGCGCGATGACCGTACCACGCTGGACACCATCCTGGCTGCGGGCGCGCAAAAAGCGCGTACGCTGGCACGGCCCACGCTCGATGCCACATACACCGCGCTGGGCCTGGTCCGGTCGTGATCGGGGCTGGCCAAACGGTATAAGCTGTTGCAGATCTGCCCTTGTGGACAGGGTGCACAAGGACAGCGTTCAACCGCTGTTCAGGCCAAAATGCGCACCCTGCCAAGGTGCAGGGTGGGCACAGCGGCCCGGTACGGCACAAACGCCGGGTCGAAAGGGAGCTTGATGACATGCCGATGAAAAACGTGTTTTCTGCCGGCCGGATTGCGGCACTGGCGCTGGCCTTCGGCCTGGCCGGTGCGCTGGGCGGCTGTGCCCAGCCGTTCGATGCCAGCGTGTCGCGGTTCAGCCACGAATTGCCGGCGCCTGCGGGCCAGACCTTTGCCGTGGTGGCGGAAGATCCGCGCAACGCCGGCGGCCTGGAATTCGGCCAATATGCGCAAGTGGTGTCCGAACAGCTGCGCCAGCTTGGCTATGTTGCGGGTGATCCGGCGACGTCAAACCTGGTGGTTGAATTCGATTACGGCGTCGACAAGGGCCGTGACAAGATCAGCATGTTTGGCCCCGATCCCTATTGGGGTCCGTGGCACGGGTATCGCGGCGGGTTTTACGGCGGCGGCTTTTACGGCCATCGCTGGGGGTACGGGCTGTACAACCCGTGGTTCAACGACGTCGATGTGACGACGGTCTATACCAGCAGCATCGATGTAAAGATCAAACGGCGCAGCGATGGCCAGCGCGTGTTCGAAGGCAAGGCGCAGGCCGTGTCGCCATCGAACCGCCTGTCCTATCTGGTACCCAATCTGGTCGAGGCACTGTTCAAGGGATTCCCGGGGCAGTCGGGCCAGACCGTGCGCATCTCGATCCCGGCGGAAAAGAAATAATTGCTCGTGATGGTCCTCCCCGTTGCGGGGAGGATTTTCAACCCGGCAGGGCGGACAGCCCGCCGGTCGAGCCAAAGCCACCCGCGCCGCGCGCGGTTTCATCCAGTTCGTCGGATTCCAGCCATTGCGCCTGGGTCACGGGTGCCAGCACCAACTGGGCCACGCGGTCACCGCGTTGCACGTCAAACGGCGCGTGGCCGTGGTTGATCAGGATCACCTTGAGTTCGCCGCGATAATCGCTGTCGATCGTGCCCGGGGTGTTGGGCACGGTTATGCCGTGCTTCAGCGCCAATCCCGAACGCGGGCGGACCTGGATTTCAAACCCCGGCGGGATCGCCATGGCCAGGCCGGTGGCCACTGCATGGCGCGCACCCGGCGCAATCGTCACCTGTTCAGCGGCCACCACGTCCATCCCGGCGGCGCCTGCGGTGGCATAGGCGGGCAGCGGCAGATCGGCATTGCCGGGCAGACGGCGCACGCGGACAGGAACAGGATCAGGCGAATGCATCGGCAATCTTTCGGATAAGGGCGGTGGCAACGTCGGTCTTGGCCATGCGCGGCAGGCTTTCCACCCCGGCGGCCGACACGATGTGCACGGTGTTGTCTGCGCCGCCCATCACATCGCCCGACACATCGTTGGCAATGATCCAGTCGGCGCCTTTGCGCGCCAGCTTGGCGCGGGCATGGGCGATCACATCGCAGGTTTCGGCGGCAAAGCCGATCAGCAGGCGCGGGCGCGCCGCGCCATGGCCAAGCCCGGCCAGAATATCGGGGTTTTCGATCAGCGCGATCGGCGCGATCTGGCCGGATCCGTCCTTTTTGCGTTTGTGTGCGGCCGTATCGGCCACGCGCCAGTCGGCCACCGCGGCCACCATGATCGCCACATCGCAAGGCAGCGCAGCCTCGACCGCGTGGGCCATCTGGCGCGCGGTTTCGACATCGATGCGGTGCACGCCGGGCGGCGTCGGCAGATGGACCGGCCCCGCGATCAGCGTGACCGTGGCCCCGGCGCGCGCGGCGGCCGCGGCCAGCGCAAAGCCCTGCCGGCCGCTCGAGCGGTTGGCAATATAGCGCACCGGATCGATCGGTTCATGCGTGGGACCGGCGGTGATTACGACATGGCGGCCCGACAGCGGGCGCGTGGCGGGCGCCAGCGCGGTGCGGATTGCCGCCATGATCGCATCGGGTTCGGGCAGGCGGCCGGGGCCCACTTCGCCGCAGGCCATTGCGCCTTCATCGGGGTCCAGCACCGTAACACCGCGCGCGCGCAGCGTGGCCAGATTGGCCTGGGTCGCGGCGTGCTGCCACATGCGCACGTTCATCGCGGGCACCGCCAGGACCGGCTTGTCGGTGGCAAGCAGCAGCGTGGTGGCCAGATCATCGGCCATGCCGGCGGCCATGCGCGCCATCAGATCGGCGGTCGCGGGGCATACCACCACCAGGTCCGCCTCTCTCGACAGGCGGATATGCCCCATCTCGACTTCGTTTTTCAGATCCCACAGCGTGGTGTGCACCTGATTTTCGCTAAGCGCGGCCAGTGTCAGCGGGGTGACAAAGCGCGATCCCCCCTCGGTCAGAACGCAGGTTACGCTGCCCCCGTCGCGACGGATCAGGCGCACCAGTTCCGACGCCTTGTAGGCAGCGATGCCGCCACCGATGATCAGCAGGATTCGCATGGTCGTGCGCTTCTTGCATTGGCGCGGGTTAGGGCGCAATCCTTTTGCATCCCCGCTGCAAAACCCACGAGGTGCCCCGCGATGCGATTTGTCCTGACTGCGCTGATTTTCGTGATCGGTCTGTTCGACCTGATGATGGCATCGTCATTTCTGCTGACACCGCTGACCGCCGGACAATCGCTGGGCGTGGCGCCCTATGCCGGCGTTGGCGCGGGGCTTTCGACCATCCGCGGCGATTTCACGTCGTTTTTCGGGGTGGCCGGGTTTGCCATGTTGTGGGGTGCATGGCGGCGCAATGCCGATCTGCTGCTGGTGCCGATGTTGCTGTTTGCCGTCACGCTGACCGGGCGCGCGATCGACCTGGTGTTGACCGGGCCCTATCCCGGCTGGCCGACGCCGATGCTGGTCGAAGCGGTGGAGGTGATCCTGTTGCTGGCAGGCTGGCGCCTGTTGCCGCATCACCCCATTGCCGAACTGGTGGACTAGGCGGCAACCGCGCGCACGTGCCGCAACCGATCGATCCAGCGCATCACCATGCGCTGCGCCGGGCGTTCGATCCAGCGGTGCGAGGCAAAGCCGGCCAGGACCGACGCGCCGACAAAAATCACCAGGAACACCGGCTGGCGAAACACCATGCGCGTGCCCAGCGTCGCATCGACCAGCAGCACCAGCGCCAGTTGCAGCGGGAAATGCCACAGATAGATGCCATAGGACGCATCGCCCAACTGCCGGCCAAAGCGCAAGGCATCGTCGCGGTCGGTCAGATCGATGGCCAGCGTCGCCGCCAGCACTGCCAGCGTGCCGAGCAGGATCGCGGCATCGTGCCCGTGCACTTTCAGCCCCGACAATTCCCACCCGGCGATCGCCAGCAGCGGGGCCAGCACAAACAGTCGCCGCGTATTCAGCCAGCCGTGCAGCGCCGCGCCATAAACCGCGACGCCGGCAAAGAAATAGCCGATGCAGTTGACCACCGTGGCCATTTTGGCGCCCATTGTTTCGGCGCGCGCGCCCGGCGGCAGCACATTGCCGAACACCAGCGCAAACATCGCCACCGCCACCGGCAGCGCCAGCAGCGCGGGCATCCGGCGCAGCATCGGCAACAGCGCCCAGAACGCGGCATAGGCCAGAATTTCGGTCGACAGCGACCACGTCGGGCCATTGTACGACTGGTTGACCTGCCAGCCCCAGGTCTGGGCCATGAACAGGTTGAGCGTGAAATGCCACCAGTCCTGATGGTGATAGATAAACGCGGTGCCGTTGGACGCGGTATAGACCGCCTGCAACACCGCCACCACGCCCAGCGTAATCAGGTGCAGCGGCCATAGCCGCGCCAGCCGCGCGGGCCAGAACCGGCCGCGCGCCGCAGGATCGGCCAGATAGACATGCGCAAACACGAACCCCGATACCGCCCAGAAATATTCGACCGCGACATGGCCATAATCATAGGCCCAGGCCAGCTGGTGATAGAACGGCGCGATCGAGCGGCGCACGTGAAATTCGAAATCAACCGGCGGCACAAAGAAATGCTGATAATGCCAGAACAGCACCGCGCACGCCGCCAGCAGGCGCGACAGGTCGAGCGCGTTGAAATGACGCTTGGGCAGACGCGCGTTCACGCCTGTCATCCCCACCAGTGCCGGGCCAGCGCCAGCACCATGATGCCCGCGCCTGCGGCCAGCGCCAGTGCGTGGCTGGCCAATGCACCCAGCCGCGAAGGCGCGCGCGGCGCGCGGTCCCACATCAGCGGCACATCGGGCAGGGGGGGGGCCTCGGGCGCGCCGCCACGGGGCGGAAACCGGTCTTCGATGCGGCGGATCAGATCGGGCACGCGCAGCAACGTGGCGGTATCTTCGCGCAGGCGTTCGGCAATCGCCGCCTCGGGGCCCAGTTCGTCGCGGATCCACGCGCGCACATAGGGTGCGGCGGTTTCCCACATGTTGATCGTGGGATCGAGCTGCGTGGCGATGCCTTCGACCATGACCATCGATTTTTGCAGCAGCAGCAGGTGCGGCTGGGTCTGCATGTCAAAATCGCGGGTGATCGCAAACAACCCGTCGAGCATCTGCCCGACCGACAGTTCGGACACCGATTTGCCGCGCATCGGTTCGCCCACGGCGCGCAAGGCGGTTGCGAATTCATCAACCGAATGAAAACTGGGCACATATTGTGCCTCGAAATGAATTTCGGCGACGCGGCGGTAATTGCCGGTGGTCAGGCCATAAAGGATTTCGGCCAGCCATTGCCGCGCGCGCCGGTCGATCCGCCCCATGATGCCGAAATCGATCGCGACGATCGTGCCATCGGCGGTGACGAACAGATTTCCCTGGTGCATGTCGGCATGGAAATACCCGCCGCTGATCGCCTGGGTCAGGAATGCCAGCACCAGCCGCTTGGCCAGTGCCTTGCGATCGTGGCCGGCCGCATCGAGTGCCGCCACATCGCTGATCTTGATCCCGTCGATCCAGTCGAGCGTCATCACCCGGCCATTGGTGCGGTCCCAGTCGATCGCGGGCACGCGATAGCCGTCAAACGCGTGCATCGCCTCGGCCAGTTCCGAGGCCGAGGCCGCCTCGCGCCGCAGATCCAGCTCGCGCATGGTCCAGCGGCGCAGATTGGCGATGACCATGCGCGGGCGCAACCGGCGCACTTCGGGCCCGCCCAGCGCCTCAAGATGCGCGGCCGCCCATTCATACGTCGCAATATCGCGGGCAAAGCGTTCGCGCACACCGGGGCGCAGCACTTTGACCGCCACATCACGACCATCGCGGGTGGTGGCGCGGTGCACTTGCGCGATCGACGCGGCGCCCACCGGCACCGGGTCAAACGTTGCAAACACGCTTTCCAGCGGACGTTCGAAACTCGATTCGATGGCCTGGCGGATCAGCGCGAAATCAACCGGCGGCAATTGGTCCTGCAGCGCCAGCAGATTGTGCGCCGCGGCATCGCCGACCAGATCGGGCCGGGTGGCAAGCGTCTGGCCCAGTTTGATCGCAGCCGGGCCGATCGCGCCGAATGCCCCGGCATAATCGGGCACCGCCGGCTGAAACGTGCCGAACCGGGCGATCCGGCACAGCCGCCGCACCGCCGCCGGCGTGTTGGCATCGCGCTCGATCCCGCGCAGCGCGCCGTGGCGGGCGAGCACGCGGCCCCATCCCAGCAGGCGGGCAATGTGACGAAGGTCTGTCAGCGCCATGGACCGGCCCTTCAGACTTTCCAGCCGGAATGGATCGCGACCAGCCCGCCCAGGATCGGTTCGACCTTTACGCGGGCAAACCCGGCCTCGCGCAGCATCGCGGCAAAGGCGGGCATCGGCGGAAAACGGCGAATCGATTCGATCAGATAGCGGTAGGAATCTGCGTCATCGGCGATCATCTTGCCGATCTGCGGCACCACATGGTGCGAATACAGGTCATAGGCCTGGGCAAAGCCGGGCCAGGTCGTGGTCGAAAATTCCAGGCAAAAGAACCGCCCGCCAAATTTCAGCACGCGGTGCGCCTCGGCCAGCGCGCGATCGATATGCGTGACGTTGCGGATGCCGAACGCGATCGTATAGGCATCGAACACGCGATCGCCGAAATCGAGCGTTTCGGCATTCTGGCACGACCAGGTCAGCCCCTGAATGTCGCGCTTTTCGGCGCGTTCGATGCCGACATCGAGCATATCCTGATTGATATCGGATACGGTAACGCGGGCCCCCGCACGCGCCAGGCGAAACGCGATATCGCCGGTGCCGCCTGCCATGTCGAGGATGGCTTCGCCCTCGCGCGGTTTGACCCGCGCAACAAAACGATCCTTCCACAGCCGGTGCATCCCGCCCGACATGGCATCGTTCATCACGTCGTATTTTTTGGCGACATTGGAAAACACCGCGCCCACGCGCGCCACCTTTTCCTCGGCCGGAATGTCCTCGTACCCGAATGAGGCGGTTTCGTGGGTGCCATCGCTGCTGGTCATGCCCGATCCTCTAGTGAAGTTTGTGCGCGCGGCAAAGCCTGATAGGTCGGTTTGCCCCGTTGTCTGTACAAGAGAATTGCCCAGCATGCCCGAATTGCCCGAAGTTGAAACCACCGTGCGCGGCCTGGCCACGGTGCTGGATGGCGACCGGCTGGTGCGCGTGGCGGTCAATCGCCCCGATCTGCGCCGTCCGTTTCCGGTGGATCTGGTGCAGGCAATGACCGGCGCGCGCGTGGTCGGGCTGGCACGGCGCGCAAAATATGGCCTGATCCACACCGATCGCGGCCAGACCATGGTGTTTCACCTGGGCATGTCGGGCCGGTGGCGCATCGATCCGGCGCAGATCGATCGGCATGATCACCTGGAGATCGAAACCGCGCGCGGCCACATGCTGGTGCTGAACGATGCGCGGCGATTCGGCTCGGTCGATCTGGTCGACACAGGCGCGCTGGACACGTTTGCACCGTTTGCCGCGCTCGGGCCCGAACCGCTGGGGCCCGGCCTGACGGTGGCGCATCTGGCGCACGCCTTTGCGGGGCGATTCGCGGCGGTCAAGCTGCTGCTGCTGGATCAGCGGATCGTGGCCGGCCTGGGCAATATCTACGTGTGCGAGGCGCTGCACCGCGCGCGCATCCATCCTGCGCGCGAAGGCGGAAAAGTGTCGCGCGCGGCGCTGACGCGGCTGGTGCCCGAAATCCGCGCCGTGCTGGACGAAGCGATTGCCGCGGGCGGATCGACCTTGCGCGATTATGCGCGCCCCGACGGCGAACTGGGCTATTTCGCCAAAGACTGGCGGGTCTATGGCCGCGAAGGCGATGCGTGCGCGTGCGGCCAGGTGGTGCAGCGTATCCCGCAGGGCGGGCGATCGACGTTTTTCTGCGCCAGGTGCCAGACATAGCCGCACCAGGGCCGCTTGTCCGGGCGGCAGGCGGCGCCCGGCCGGCGCATACGAAAAGGGGGGCAGGTTTCCCTGCCCCCCTTAAACGTCGTAGTCTCGATGTACGACTTAGAGCTTGCCGCTCTGCGCGTTGGTCATCTGACCCGAGACGAAGTTGAACGTGTTCGAGAGCGAGTTGCCCAGCGAACCCATCGCGGTGATCGCGGCGACGGCGATCAGAGCGGCAATCAGGCCGTATTCGATTGCGGTGGCGCCGGCTTCGTCATTGAGAATGCGGTTGATCAGCTTCATGTCAATTCCCCTTAGATGCCGCTCGTTGTCCCCGGAGTGGCAAGACCGGGTTTAACCGCAGGGCGTAAACCACTGGTTAAAGACGGCGGGCCGGCATGGCTTTTTTACAAGACGTTTTCATTTGGTGCGCGGTGCGCAGGGGTAAATGCTGCAGCGCTGGTGGTTTTTCGTGCCAAAGCAGGACGTTTTGGTGAATTCTTCTGCCGGGCACGTATTTGGTGAAATACCTGTTCAACCGATTCGCACACTATTTTGAACCGATGACAATAATGGTCACCCGCAATTCAATGCCGATTGTGTGCGCATGACAAAGGGGGCAGGTTTCCCTGCCCCCTTGTCGGGTGTGCCCTGGTACTGCGGCCCCGCGGGGGCCACGGCGGTGCTGACTACAGCTTGCCGCTTTGCGCGTTGGTCATCTGACCCGACACAAAGTTGAACGTGTTCGACAGCGAATTGCCCAGCGACCCCATCGCGGTGATCGCCGCAACGCTGATCAGCGCAGCCATCAGGCCATATTCAATCGCCGTCGCGCCGGCTTCATCCTTCATAATCCGATTGAACAGCGTCATGATATGGTTCCTCTGCGTCGTAAGACGGCCATGCAGTGATCCTGGGCACAGTGATAAGGGAAACCCGTAAAACTGCGGTTAACGGCACTGCAACACCGCCATCGGTGTTTCTGCGGGGTGGTGAGGCGGCCACGCGGCTTTCCAGTGCGGGCCGGCGGCACGGGTTGCTATGTCGTCCATGGCAGGACCCGTCCGCAAGACTTATGCCTGGGGCCCATTCTCGGCGTCGTAGAGCTGACGCTGAAAGCCCCGAAACGTCTTGCGGATTTCGCTTACGCTACCGAGTTCGCGCACCGCATCGCGTGGAGAGCCATACTTCAGTTCGAGCAGATCGGGCAGCTTGTCCATGCCCAGTTCGTCTTCGCCTTGCGCCACATATTGCGCCAGCACGAAGTCAAGGAACGCCTGGCTCTTGGCATCGCGGCCTGAAAGGATGCCCGCCCGATGCGTGTTCGCGCGTTCTTCGCGCCTCAGCGGGTGACGGGTGTGGGCGATGTAGTTCAGCACGTCGAACAGGTCGGATTCATCCGCGTCGATCATTGTGCGCACCTGCAACAGCTGTTCGCCGTCGAAGCCCCGATCGGCAAGGCCCGCGATCAGCGCGGCACGGGTTTCCGGTTCGCTCCAGATCTGGCGCAGTTCGTATTCGTCCCGGAACAGTTCGGGCAGTTTGCCGAACAGGCTTTCCACGAATTGCGCGGCGGAAATCGGCTTGCCCGATGCATCCCAGAAGGTGGACGCGCTCATGTGCTGAAACACGCGCTCCCTGCCGTCAGCCAGCTTGATGACCAGCTTTTGCGGAGGCGGGTCTGCCTCACCCTCTTCACCACCGTGCGGGTCACTTGCGTTGTCGCCCTCGCCCTCGCCGTCGTCCTTGCCGCCACGTGGCTTGCCAGGCGGATCGGGTGGTTGCGGCTCGCCATCCCAGTCGGGGTCGTTGAACAGCTCATAGGCCTTCACGAAATCGTAGATCGTGAAATAGTCCTTGCCGTCGAACAGGCGGGTGCCGCGCCCGATGATCTGCTTGAACTCGATCATGTTGGTCACGGGGCGCATCAGCACGATGTTGCGGATATTGCGCGCATCCACCCCGGTGGACAGCTTTTGCGAGGTTGTCAGGATCGTCGGGATCGACTTTTCGTTGTCCTGAAACACGCGCAGCCATTCCTCGCCCTTGGCCCCGTCGTTTGCGGTCACGCGCACGCAATAGTTCGGGTCGGCGCTGGTCTTGGTCTGGTTGATCAGATCGCGGACCATCGCGGCGTGGGTTTGCGTCGCGCAGAACACCAGCGTCTTTTCGCGCTGGTTGATCCGCTCCAGGACAATCTTCACGCGATACCGTTCGCGCGCCTCGATCTCGATTGTCCGGTTGAAGTCGGCCTCGGTGTAGCGCCTGCCTTCCTCCACCTCGCCAGACTGCACCTCGTCGCCGGGTGTGTAGACATAATCGTCGATCGTGGTGCCCAGCTCCACCACCTTGAACGGGGTCAGATAGCCGTCGTTGATCCCCTCTTTCAGCGAATAGGTGTAAACCGGATCGCCGAAGTAGGCATAGGTATCGACATTGTCGCGGCGCTTGGGCGTGGCGGTCAGGCCGATCTGCACGGCGGGTGCGAAGTATTCCAGAATGCCGCGCCATTCGCTGCCATCCCTGGCCCCGGCGCGGTGGCATTCGTCGATCATCACGCAATCGAAGAAATCGGGCGGATAATCCGCATAGTTGAAGGCCGGTTCTTCTTCGGTGCCGCCATCGGTCAGCACCGATTGAAAGATCGTGAAAAACACGCTGCCGTTCTTGGGCACGCGGCCCTTCTTGCGGATTTCGGCGGGCGTGATTCGCACCAGTGCATCGGCATCGAAGGCGGAGAAACTGTTGTAGGCCTGATCGGCCAGAATGTTGCGGTCTGCCAAAAACAGGATGCGCGGGCGGCGGGCAGGGTCAGCCCCGCTGCGCCAATCGTGCAGGTTCCAGCGCGATTGGAACAGCTTCCACGCGATCTGAAACGCCACGGCGGTCTTGCCCGTGCCCGTGGCGAGCGTCAGCAGGATGCGGCCCTTGCCCGCCGCAATCGCCGCCAGCGTCTTTTCGATGGCGTTGTACTGGTAATAGCGCGGATCGAACTTGCCGCCGGTTTCATAAGGGACGGCGGCGAACCGATCGCGCCAGGCATTGGCGTGGGCAAAGGTTTCAGCCCACAGCTCGTGCGGCGTGGGCCAGCGGTCGATCAGGCCCTCGTGGCCGGTGTGCATATCGATGCGATAGATCGCGCGGCCATTGGTGGCATAGGCAAAGCGGGTCTGCAGCCGCTCGGCATAGTCCTTGGCCTGCCCCACGCCTTCGCCCACGTCCAGCCCGACGCGCTTGGCCTCTACCGTGGCGAGCTTGGTGTTGCGATAGACCAGCACATAGTCGGCCGCCCGCGCCTTGGCCCGCTTGCCCAGACCCATCAGCCGCCCCGGCGCAATCACCTCGCGCCGCGTGCGGCTGTCACCCACCGTGCCCCAGCCGGCAAGTTCGAGCGCCGGGTCGATCAGTTCGGCACGGGTTTCGGCTTCGTTCAAAAGGCTATGCCGCCTTCAGATTGGCCAGCGGCAGCGCCCGGGTTTCCAACGTGGCAAGATCAAGCTTGGTCGATGCGTGATCGATATCCAGCCCGACGACCGCACCATCGGCATCGAAATCGACATTCAGCCCATCGGCAATTTCGCGCGTTTCCGTGCCCGGTCCGGCCTTCAATTCGATATAGAGGCTGTCGGTTTCGGCGTAGTAGAAAATCTTCATGGCTCGTCCTTGCGGAAATTGCGGTCAAGGAACGCGTTGTGCAACGTTTCCCCGTCGTCCAGCGTTACCACTCGCAAGATGCGCGATTCTGCTTCATCGGGCAAGGTTACCGTGCCCCAATGGCGAATACGGCCATCGTCCTGCACCACGCGCTGTCCCCCGTCAGCGCCTTTGGCACAGATTAGGGGTTGAGATTTGAGGAGGGTTGGGGCTTCGTCGTAGTGACGAAGGAACGCAGATGAAGCCCCAACCCTCCTCGAGAAAATTGCCCGCGAAAGCCCCTGCCGAGCAGGTGGTGAAGGACATTCGGCGCCAGACCCGCCGACATTTCTCCGCTGAAGACAAGATCCGTATCGTGCTCGATGGCCTGCGTGGCGAGGACAGCATCGCCGAGCTGTGCCGCAAGGAAGGTATTGCGCAGAGCCTGTATTACACTTGGTCGAAAGAGTTCATGGAGGCCGGCAAGCGCC
>NZ_AUBA01000017.1 GCF_000429005.1 Novosphingobium acidiphilum DSM 19966
GCCTACATGACGTTCCCCAAGGAACATCGGGCCAAGTTGCACAGCACGAATCCCATCGAACGCCTGAATGGCGAGATCAAACGCCGCACCGAAGTGGTCGGGATCTTCCCCAACGAAGGCGCGATCACCCGCCTGATCGGCGCCATCCTCATGGAGCAATCCGACGAATGGGCCGTCCAGCGCGCACGCTACATGACGCTTGAAACAATGGCGCCACTCAGCGACAATCCCATCGTCATGCTATCGGCTGTGCCCGGCGCATGATCGGCTCAAACTGACGCCGAAATCGGTGGTGGCCCCAATAAGCTACACCACGCCGTGGGACACGATCCAAATGTCCGTGTGATCGGTCATTGTGACTGCGCTGTGATTTCAAGCATCTGACACCGTCTCAAAACGCTGGTTTCCCAGCTGTCTTGAACCGTCTCAACCACTCCCTTCTCAGGTGTGTGGTCCGTTTGATTTTCAGTGTGTTAGACAACAAAAAACCCCGCCGGAGCGGGGTTTTTCAAGCGATGGTGGGCGTAGCAAGGATTGAACTTGCGACCCCTACGATGTCAACATAGTGCTCTACCACTGAGCTATACGCCCGGCACCATCGGCAGGTCCGGCACGGGTTGCGTGCCGGGAGCGGTCCTTTAGCCACGCCTTCACGGGCTGGCAAGGGGGATTCGTCGGGGCCTGGCTATCACATCGGGCGCGTGTTGCCCGCCACCGGATGATCTTCGAACAGGCGTTCGACTTCGAGCACCAGATCCTTGAGATGGAACGGCTTTGACAAGACCCGGGCCTGCGGCGCCTCGCGGTTGGCCTTCAGCGTAACCGCGGCAAAGCCGGTGATGAACATGACTTTGGTCGCCGGACTGATCTCGGCACAGCGCTGCGCCAGTTCGATCCCGTCCATTTCGGGCATCACGATATCCGACAGCAACAGGTCAAACCGCCGCTGTTCGAGAAAGGGCACGGCCGCGGTGCCCCGATCCACCGCAATCACTTCGAACCCGGCGTTTTCCAGCGCGCGCGACAGATAGGCGCGCATGGCTTCGTCGTCTTCGGCCAGCAGAATGCGAATCATGATCACCTTCTTGTTTTTCTTGCAGTTTTACAGGTCCGGTGGCGGCCGGTAACCGCACCGGCATGATCTCTATCACGCCGATCGCCCGATCATACGTCAGCCGGGTTAAAAAATGCGACCCGCAAGACCCGGCATGTCACCGTAACGAAACGAAATGCGGCCCGGCCATGGGGGTGCGCTGTCGCCGTTGCGGATTTGGTTCACACTTTGACACAGCCGCCGTTCGGTTGCAGCTTTTGTTTCATGTCGGGTTCCTGCGATCTTTCTGCCGATTCGCCAGGCCTTGCCGCGTGTGTGCGCGGCGGGACGATCCCTGGCGTGCCGGGCGTTGCGGCGTTTCGCGGCCGCGCGCCGGATCCGGCCTCGATCCCGGTGGTGCTGGCTGCGCCGCATGGCGGCCGGCGCTATCCCGATGCGGTCCTGTCCGCGCTGCGCGCGCCCGAACACGTGCTGCTGCGGCTGGAAGACCGGCTGGTCGACCAACTGGCCGAGGCGGTTGCGCGCGAAACCGGGGCCGCCTTCCTGGTGGCCGAGGCGCCGCGCGCGATGATCGACCTGAACCGCTCGGTTGAAGACCTGGACTGGGACATGCTGGCCAACCCGCCGCGACCGCTGCCGCATCGGTTTGGCGCGGCGCATGCGCGCGGGCCGGGGCATGGCGGCCATTCGGCGCATCGCGCGCGCAGCGGGCTGGGCCTGGTGCCGCGCCGGCTGCCGGGTATCGGCGAACTGTGGAAGGGACGCCTTGATTATGCCGATCTGGGACAACGGATTGCCCAGATCCACCAGCCCTATCACGAAACGCTGGCCGCAATGGTCGAACGCGTGCGGCAACAGTGGGGCGCGGTGTTGCTGATCGATCTGCATTCGATGCCGCCACTGCCAACCAACGGCGGCCCTGCGGCGCAGTTCGTGGTTGGCGACCGGTTTGGCACCGCGTGCGATGGCGAACTGGTGGCCGCGCTGTTTTCGTATCTTGCCGCGGCGCGGCGGCTGGTCGCGCACAACCGTCCTTATGCGGGCGGTTTCGTGCTCGACCGCCATGCCAGGCGGACGGCGGGTATCCATGCCGTGCAGATCGAGATCGATCGCACGGCCTATCTCGATGCCGCGATGGACCAGCCGGGCCCCGGATTCGAATCGGTCGTGTCGCTGCTGGTGGGTATGGTTCGCCAACTGGCCGATGATGTCGCGGGGCTGGGCCGCGATCGTCTGCGCTGGCGCACTGCGGCCGAATAGAACCCGCGCACTTCGGTGCAAAATGGCCACAGTCTTCGAAAAAACAGCCCATAAAAAACCACCTGGAGCAAAACTCCAGGTGGCCAAGGTTCAGGGAGGAGGTGCACCCAAGGGCGCACCAGCTGCTTCGGGCCATGAGGGGAGCACCGGAGCAGCCCACAAATAATAAGCAACTGCGCGCCTTTGCGCAAGATTTTTTGCGTGAACGGGGCAAAACCTGTCGTTCATCAGCGCGCAAGGTCTGACTGCCGGCAGATGCGGCAGTGATGCAAACCGGTTACAGGGCAAGAAAAAAGGGGCCGCCGACACTGTCGGCAGCCCCTTTGGCATTCCGGTGCGATCGGGCCGCGATCAGAATGTCGGCAGCGGCGGCACAGCGGCCTGCGGGCCCTTGCCCTGCTGCACCGCTTGCGCAAACACGCCGCTCATCAGTTCAAGCGAGAACATGTGGGCATAGATCAGCGGCAGCAGGCCGCTCTGTGCCCAGCCGCGCAGGACATCGCCGCGGATGTTGCGCAGCTTTTCCTGGTCGACCATCTGGAAGCCGCGATAGACGAACGGCTGCCCGCCATCCTGCGGCTGGATCGAAACTTCGCCTTCCATCAGCAGGTCATGCTTTTTCAGTTCTTCGACGAAGGCCTGCGTGCGCTGGCCGGCCTGTTCGAACTGTTCGCAGAACTGCAGCACGTTCTTGGTGGTTTCGCTGGCGGCGTCACCGTCGAACAGCGCCTGGCCGTCTTCGTATTCGCCAATCAGGCCCGAGCTGGGATCAAAGCACAAAGACAGCTCTTCCGAAGTGGGCTGCAGCTTGGCCAGCATGAACGGATAACGGCGGGCATAGGCCGGCAGATAGACGCTGTTCAGCACGGTGCCTTCGGCGTCGACGAACACGTTGACGCCCTCGTTCAGGCCCATCAGCGCAAGCGGGACAGTGTTGTCGCCGCTGGCAAACACGATGGGAAAATGACGCCCGGCCTGCGGAAATTCCTCGACCGTCAACGGCACAGCGTGCTGATTGACCAGCCACGGTGCCTTGTCGACACTGCGCGCACGCCAGGTGGCATGGTCGCGCGTGTTGAGCGGAACGAGGTCGTTGTAGAACAAGGGCAGGTTGGAAGGCGCGCTGGCCATCGGTTACTCTCCGTAAAACGCGGGCAAGGCATCCGTGCCCCCCGGCATAAGGGGGGCGTTTAGGGGACTGCGCAAGGTGGCGCAAGACCACCTCAACAGGTCAGTCAAGCACAATGCACGTTGCAAACCTGGTGTTCAGACCAGTTTGCCGGGGTTGAACAGTCCTTGCGGGTCCAGCGCAGCCTTGATCGCGCGCAACACGTGCAGCGCCGCCGGATCACCCAGCCGCGCCAGTTCGTCGCGTTTCAGCTGTCCGATGCCGTGTTCGGCAGAAATCGATCCGCCCCATTGCGTCACCAGATCGTGCACGCGGTGGCTGATCGCCTTGCCTTCGCCGCGTTCCCAGGCGGCGGCTTCGACGCCTTTGGGGGCGAGCACGTGGAAATGGATATTGCCATCGCCCAGGTGGCCAAAGCCGACTGCGGTGGTGCCGGGAAATTCGCGTTCGAACAGCGGTGCGGCAAAATCGATGAAATCGGCCATGCGATCGACCGGCACGCTGATATCGTGCTGCATCGCCGGGCCCTGTGCCCGTTCGGCGGGCGCAACCGAATCGCGCAGCCACCAGAATGCTTCGGCCTGCGCCTCATTGGCGGCAATCGTGGCATCGGCGACCAGGCCGGCTTCGAACGCGCTGACCAGCAGCGCCTCGGCCAGATCGGGCAGCGCATCAGCGCCACCGGCATCGGCCACCAGTTCGATCAGCACGTGCCAGGCATGATCGCCCTCCAACGGCGCGCGCGCCGTGGGCAGATAGTCCAGCACCGCATGCAACGAATGATGCGGCACCACTTCAAAACCTTCGAGCGCAGAGCCCGCCTTGTCCTGCGCGTGCAACAGCAGTGCGCGCGCGGTCTGCACCGAATCCACACCCGCCCACAGCACCGCGCGCGCCGCGATAGCCGGTTCAAGCTGCAGCGTGGCCGCGGTAACAATGCCCAGCGTGCCTTCCGATCCGATCAGCAGCTGTTTGAGATCAAAGCCACGGTTGTCTTTCTTCAAGGGCACCAGCTGGTTCAGCACCGAACCGTCGGGCAGCACCGCCTCCAGCCCCAACACCTGCGCGCGCATCACGCCATGGCGCAGCACTTGCGTGCCCCCGGCGTTGGTCGAAATCAGGCCGCCGACCGTGGCCGAGCCCTTGCCACCCAGCGTCAGGGGAAAACGCAGGCCTTCACGCTCTACCGCCTCATGCAGCGTCTGCAGGATGACCCCGGCTTCGCATTCGACCTGCCGTCCGGCGCGGTCGATGCGGCGGATGGCGTCCATGCGGCGCGTGTTGATCAGCACGGCATGGCCGCTGTCGTCGGGGGTGGCGCCGCCGCACATGCCGCTGTTGCCCCCTTGCGGTACGATCGGCACGCCATGGTCACCGCAAAGCCGCACCAGTGCCGCGATTTCTGCGGTGTTGGCCGGTGTGGCCAGGCCCAGCGCGCGCCCGAAATAGCGCCCGCGCCAATCGGTCAGCCAGGGGCCGACGATGTCGGGGTCGGTGGTAAAGCCCTTGGGGCCGAGCAGGGCGGTTGCAGCAGCAACAAAGTCTGCCGGGGCACCGCCGGAGCGCGCGGATTCGGGCGCCGGGATCGTTTCGGTGGTCATGATCGATCGCTACTGCCGCGTCCGGACCGGGGCAATGCATTTTTGCGGGTTATTTTTGGGACACAGGCGGGTTAAGCGGTCGTTCAATCGCGCCCGGCGACAAGGGGCATCGGGATTCGCTATCGTCCAGCAGTTGCCCATACCCTGGACCGGGAGATACACGACAATGCCATGCCCTGCGGACACAAGGTTTGCCAACCGTTGCAGGTTTCGACCCGCGCGGCGCGCAACCGCCGCCGGCGCGGCGCGCGCTGCGGATTGCGCATGAAGATCACCGGGTCATGAAGCGTACGGTATGGGGTCTGATTGCGGCGGGGCTGGCGGTGGCCGCGGTGCCCGTGGGGGCATGGGCGGTGGGAAGCTTGTATATTCCGATGGCGCAAACCGCGCACGATCTTGGCCATGACCTGTCGGGCGATGATTGGCACCAGGTGCGGATCGAACAGCACATCATCATTCGCATCACCCCGGGCGATCCTGCGATGATGCGCGACATGCCGCCTGCGCCCCAGCCTTTGCCCGAACGCCTGCGCGAACGGCGCATGCCGCCGTGCCTGCCGGTCGCGGCGGTGGCCGGGGTGCGGCCGCTGGCGGCCAACCGCCTGATGTTTTTCACGCGCGACCATCGCATGATCGGGGCCGACCTGTCGCGCAACTGCGCGGCGCGCGATTTCTATCTTGGCTTTTACGTCACCCCGACCAGCGACGGGATGCTGTGTGCCGGGCGCGACACGATCCATTCGCGCGCGGGTACGACCTGCATGATCGCGCAACTGCGCGAATTGGTCCCTGCCAACTGAACCCTGCGCGCCACGCGACAGAGCTTGGGCATTTCTTGACTTTGGCACGGATATCGGCTTAGCGCGGGTCAGGTTTCGGCCAGCCCTGTTTCGTGCCGGTCGGCACGGGCCGGGCAGGCCGGTTTGCGGGAGCGGTGAAAGCCGCATTCGGCCGGTTTTTCGAATGCATGTTCGAACGGCATTGCCGCCATCCCGCGAGCCGATCCATCCGGAACGGCTGCACCGAATTTGACTCCACATCTGCCGCAACAGGAATATCGTTTCGCATGAAATTCGCCGATCTCGGCCTGTCTGACGAACTGCTCCAGTCGGTGCTTGATGCCGGCTATGACGAGCCGACTCCGATCCAGGCGCAGGCCATCCCGTCGGTGCTGATGATGCGCGACATCATCGGCATTGCGCAGACCGGCACGGGCAAGACCGCCGGTTTCGTGCTGCCGATGATCGACATTCTGGCGCATGGCCGCCGTCGCGCGCTGATGCCGCGGTCGCTGATTCTCGAACCGACCCGCGAACTGGCCGCGCAAGTTGCCGAAAACTTCGAAAAGTACGGCAAGAACCACGATCTGCGCATGGCGTTGCTGATCGGCGGGGTCCAGATGGGCGATCAGGTCAAGGCGTTGTCCGATGGCGTCGACGTGCTGATCGCCACGCCCGGACGCCTGATGGATCTGTTCGAACGCGGCAAGATCCTGCTGACCGGATGCGAACTGCTGGTGATCGACGAAGCCGATCGCATGCTCGACATGGGGTTCATCCCCGATATCGAAACGATCTGCAGCAAATTGCCCGCCACGCGCCAGACACTGCTGTTTTCGGCAACGATGCCGCCGCCGATCAAGAAACTGGCCGACCGGTTCCTGTCGAACCCGAAATATATCGAGGTGGCGCGGCCGGCCAGCGCGAACATCAATATCGCCCAGTTCAAGGTGCGCGTGCCGGCACGCGCCAAGCGCGACGCGCTGCGCCAGATCCTGCGCAAGGATGACGTGACCACCGCGATCATTTTTGCCAATCGCAAGACCACGGTGCGCGATCTGGCCAAAAGCCTGAAGCAGGCGGGTTTTTCGGCGGGCGAGATCCATGGCGACATGGATCAGCCCGCGCGCAATGCCGAACTGCAGCGGTTCAAGGATGGCCATATCAACATCCTGTGCGCGTCCGACGTGGCCGCGCGCGGACTTGATATCAAGGGCGTCAGCCACGTGATCAATTTCGACACGCCCTGGCATCCCGACGATTACGTGCACCGCATCGGCCGCACCGGGCGCGGGGGCGCCACGGGCCAGGCCTTCACGCTGGTGTCCGACGAAGATGCCGAAGCGATTGCCAACGTCGAAAAGTTGACCGGAATGAAGATTCCGGAAATCACCTTGACGACCGGTGACGATGCCCGTGCCGATGTGCCGCGCGACAGCGCTGCGCGCGAACGGCCCGTGCGTGAACGCGGACGCAAGCGTGCCAAGGACAGCGAAGCCGCAGACGTGCGCGCCGACAGCGAAGGCGACACCGCCTTGGACACGGCACCGGCCGAGCCCGCACCCGCCAAACGCCCGGCACGCCGCGCGGCCGCAGCACCTGCAGCGCAACCCGCACCCGCACCCGCACCCGCTCCTGCTGTCCAGCGCCAGCCGGCGGCGGGTTCGCATGGCGATGCAGACCCCTGGAACGGACCGATTCCGGGCTTTTTGCACGTGTCGGCGCTGTCCGAGGCGGCCTGACCCGATCAAACTCGATCGGGGGTTAATGAATCTTTTGTAATCTTGTGCGAAATCCCCACCATGGATGGTAAGGGAAAGCCCAAGCGATGTCTGATATCTTGAAAGGTCTGAGGTCGATCCTGCGCGATCAGGCCGGTGCAACCGCGATCGAATATGGCCTGATGGCGGCACTGATTTCGGTGGCGGCCATTACCGCGATGGGGTCGCTGGGCAATTCGCTGGTCAACACCTTCAACTATGTGTCGAACCAGGAAACTGCGGCGCAGGCGGGCAAGCTTTGATCGTGTGTCGATCGGGGTCTTTCATGACCAATCGGCAATTAATCTGATATTTGCGTTTTATAAGTATGTTCCCTTAGCGGGGCCTGCCGGGGCGGGCGCGTGGGGACCATGACATGATCGAGCTGAATGCATTCTTGAACCAGCTGCGCCGCGATGACAGCGGTGCCACGGCGATCGAATACGGGCTGATGGCGGCGCTGATCTCGGTGGCGGCGATCACGGCCATGGGCGCACTTGGCAATTCGCTGGCGAACACATTCAACTTTGTCGAATCGCAGGAAGTTGCGGCGCAGAACGGCCAGTTGTAAACGGCGCGCCGATCGTCTGAAACGCGCCGCCTGCGCGTCTGGCAACAGCCGGGCGCTCAGGCCGGTTTGACGAAGCTGTCAATCACGCGTTTGCGGCCGGCGCTGTCGAAATCGATTTCCAGCTTGTTGCCGTCCTGTTCGGCCACCACGCCATACCCGAACTTTTCGTGGAACACGCGCAGGCCCACTGCAAGATCGGCGCGCGGCTTGGCCGCAAAGCTGGCTGCGCTGCGCGATGGTTCGGCAATCCGCCGCGGGATCACGTCGATGGGGGCGGCCGCAGCCCGTTGCCAGCCCGGCCCGCGGCTGGCAACGCGCGACGGATTGGTGCGCACGGCATCGGCAAAGGGATCGGCATGTTCGGACCAGTGCGCGCGCCACAACGACGCGCCTCCGGCCAGCGTGGTCTCTTCTTCCACATGATCGGCGGGCAATTCGCCGACAAAGCGTGACGGGATCGAACTGGTCCACTGGCCATAGATGCGCCGGTTGGCCGCGTGCAGGATGGTGCAGCGGCGGCGTGCGCGCGTGATCGCAACATAGGCCAGGCGCCGTTCCTCTTCCAGACTGGCCAGCCCGCCTTCGTCGAGCGACCGTTGCGAAGGAAACACGCCTTCTTCCCAGCCGGGCAGGAACACCTGGTCAAACTCCAGGCCTTTGGCCGCGTGCATCGTCATCAGCGTGATCTTGGCCTCGTCGGCATTGGCCTCGTTGTCCATCACCAGGCTGACATGTTCCAGGAAATCGGTCAGCGATTCATAGTCTTCCAGCGCGCGCACGAGTTCCGACAGGTTTTCCAGCCGGCCATTGGCCTCGGTGGTCTTTTCCGCCTGCAGCGCTGCGGTATAGCCGCTTTCATCCAGCACCGTGCGGGCCAGTTCGGCCGGGGTCATGGTGGACGCCGTGTCGCGCCAGCGGGCAAAATCGCGCACCAGCGCGATCAGCGTGGTGCGCGCGCGCGTGGGCAGTTCGTCGGTTTCGGCAATGTCATGCGCGGCGCGCAGCATCGGCATCGCCTGCGCGCGGGCAAAGCGGTGCAGCTTTTCCATGGTCTTGTCACCCAGGCCGCGCTTGGGCGTATTCCAGATCCGCTCGAACGCCAGATCGTCGTTGGGCGATGCAATCAGCCGCAGATAGGCCAGTGCATCGCGCACTTCGGCGCGTTCGTAAAAGCGGAAACCCCCGACGATGCGATAGGCCAGCCCGATCTGCAAAAACCGGTCTTCGAATTCGCGGGTCTGGAACTGCGCGCGCACCAGAATGGCAATGGCATCCAGCGGACACCCTTCGCGTTCCAGTCGCTCGATCTCTTCGCCCACGCGGCGTGCCTCTTCGGGGCCATCCCAGATGCCGACCACCCGGACGCGGTCGCCACCGTCGCGTTCGGTCCACAATGTCTTGCCCAGCCGTTCGGAATTTTCCGCGATCAGCCCCGATGCGGCGGCCAGGATATGCGGCGTAGAGCGATAGTTCTGTTCCAGCCGGATCACTTTGGCGCCTGGAAAATCTTTCTCAAATCGCAGGATATTGGCGACTTCCGCCCCGCGCCAGGAATAGATCGACTGATCGTCGTCGCCCACCACGCACAAGTTGCGCCGGTCTTGCGCCAGCAGCCGCAACCACAGGTACTGCACCGCGTTGGTGTCCTGGTATTCGTCGACCATGATATAGCGGAACCGGGTTTGCCACGATGCCAGAACATCGCGCTCACGACGAAAGATGTTGAGCATGTGCAGCAACAGATCGCCGAAATCGCAGGCATTGAGCGTGCGCAGCCGGTCCTGGTACAGCGTATAGAACCGTTGCCCCTTGCCATTGGCCCAGGCTTCGTTTTCCAGCGCGTCGAGATCGGCGGGGTTCAGCCCGCGGTTCTTCCATTTGTCGATCAGCCCGGCCAATTGCCGCGCAGGCCAGCGCTTGTCATCCAGACCTTCTGCCTGGATCAGCTGTTTCAGCAGGCGCAGCTGGTCATCGGTGTCGATGATCGTGAACGTCGCGGTCAGGCCGACCAGTTCGGCATGGCGGCGCAGCATCTTGGCCGCAATCGCATGGAATGTGCCCAGCCAGGGCATGCCTTCAACCGCCGGCCCTACCACCACGCCGACGCGTTCGCGCATTTCGCGCGCCGCGCGGTTGGTAAAGGTTACGCACAGGATCTCGCTCGGCCAGGCCAGCCGCTGGCGCAACAGCCATCCCAGGCGCGCGGTCAACGCCGCGGTCTTGCCGGTGCCGGCGCCCGCCAGCATCAGGACCGGGCCATCGGTGGTCAGCACCGCCTCGCGCTGCGGCGGATTGAGCCGTTCGATCCAGTCAGGCAGCGTTGCGGAGTCGCGCGAAGCGGGGGGGAGGGTTGCAGTCACCCGGAACAAGTAGGGAACTTGGCGCCGCTAGGCAACCGTTAGAACTCGCTCCAGTCATCGCTTGGGGTGGCCTTTACCGCCAGATTGCCCTGGCTGGCCGCAACCGCCCGGGCGCGCGGCACTGGCACTGCTGCAGGCGCGGTCCGTTGCGCGGACGGGCGTTCGGTCAGGCGGAACCGGGAAACATTGCCCGCCAGGCGTCCGGCCTGATCCGCCAGGCTTTGTGCGGCGGCGTTGCTTTGTTCGACCATCGCCGCGTTCTGCTGTGTCATGATGTCCATCTGCGTCACGGTGGTCGAAACCCCGGACAGCATGTCGACCTGCGTCTGCGCCGATTGGGCGATGGATTGCACCAGGTTGGACACTTCGCCCACGCGCGTGACGATCTGGCCCAGCGCCTTGCCCGTGGCGCCGACCAGATCGACGCCTTGTCCGACATGCTGGCTGCTGGTGTTGATCAGATCCTTGATCTCGCGCGCGGCGTCCGCGCTGCGCTGCGCCAGCGCACGCACTTCGTTGGCAACCACGGCAAACCCTCGGCCGGCATCGCCTGCGCGCGCGGCCTCGACCCCGGCGTTCAGCGCCAGCAGATTGGTCTGGAACGCGATGCCATCGATCACGCTGATGATCTGGCTGATTTCCTGCGAAGAATGCTGGATCTTGGTCATCGCGACCACCGCATCGTCGACAATCTGCCCGCCCTGGGATGCCTGCTTGTGGGTTTCGGCAATCGACTGGTTGACCTCGATGACGAAGGTGGTGTTGCGTTCGACCAGCGCGGTCACGTTCTTCATCGCGCTGTTGGCATCCTGGATGGCGGCGGCCTGCTGTTCGGTCCGCTGCGCCAGGTCGTGCGAGGCAGAGCGGATCTCGGCCGAAGCGTTGGCGATCGAATGCGACGTCTGCGCAACCACGGCCAAGGTGTCCGCAAGCGTGGAAACCGCCTGGTTGAATTGCTGGCGCAAGGCTTCTGCCTGGCCCGGCAGCTGTTCCGACATGCGATAGGTCATGTCCGAATCGGCCAGGCGCGACAGGGCGACGTCCAGTGCGCCGACGATATGTTCCTGTTCAGACCGGATTTTCGCCACGGCCAGGGCATTGGCGCGAAACACATCCATGGCCCGGACCATCCGCCCGACACAATCGGTATGTTCGCCAAAGGCAGTCGGGCTGTCGAGATCGCCGGCAGCCAGCCCCTCCATGCGCATGACGGTACTGACATAAGGATCGCAGATCATCCGCGCGGCGCCAGTCATGGTGATCAGCGCACCGACCAAGGCCAGCCCGGCCAGAACCTCAGGCACTATGGCGCCGCCGCCATGGCTTGCCCAGACCGTTGCTGCCAGGGCGAAGGCCGCCCAAATTCCCATTATCAGTCGCAGAGCGAAGAACTTTTCGCGGATCGGGGCGTGCTGCCCAAACCAGTCAAACATGATTGCGAGCCTTTGGCGTGATCGGGGGTCGTGTGGTTCCTTGTCGGTAAAACCGCTTAAGTCAGGGCTCTTTGCAATCGTTGAACCGGCGATTAGGTACCAGTGCGGATGACCTTGTGCATGGCGCGCAGGCCCACACGACGACAGTGAACGGAAAGGTCCGGGGGACAACCATGACAGCGCAGCGGACCCATCCCGTGCGGCAACACGCGCGCATCCTGATTGCCAGCCTGGTGGGCACGGGGGTCGAATTCTATGACTTCTACATTTACGCCACCGCCTCGGCGCTGGTGATCGGGCCGCTGTTCTTTCCCGCGCAATCGGCAACCGCGCAGACGCTGCTGGCGTTCATGACCTTCGGCCTGGCCTTTGTCGCGCGGCCGGTGGGTGCCATCGCCTTTGGCCATTTCGGCGATCGCATCGGGCGCAAGTCCACGCTGGTCGCATCGCTGATGCTGATGGGGGCATCGACGCTGCTGATCGCATTTTTGCCGACGTATGCCGTGGCCGGGCCGATCGCGCCCGCGCTGCTGTGCATTTTGCGGTTTGGCCAGGGCTTTGGCCTGGGCGGCGAATGGGGCGGGGCAAGCCTGCTGGCCGTGGAAAACGCGCCGCAAGGGTGGGAGGCGCGGTTTGGCGCCGCGCCGCAGCTGGGTGCGCCGATCGGTTTTCTGTTTGCCAACGGATTGTTCCTGATCCTGGCCTATGCGCTGTCGCCTGCGGCGTTTACCGCGTGGGGCTGGCGTATTCCGTTCCTGGCGAGTTCGGTGCTGGTGTTGCTGGGTCTGTGGGTGCGGCTGAAAATCGGCGAAACCGCCGCGTATCGCGCCGCAATCGAGGCTGCGCCGCCGCCGCGCGTGCCGGTCGGGCGGCTGATCGCCGATCATCCCGGCGCGGTCGTGGCGGGCATGGCCGGTGTCGTGGCGTGCTTTGCGATCTTTTACCTGTCGACCACGTTCGCCTTGTCGTTTTCGGGCAAGCTTGGGTATTCGCGGCAAAGCTTTCTGGCGGTGCAGCTGATCGCCAATTTCGCGCTGGCGGCGGGGATCGTGGTGGCGGGATATTGGGCCGATCGCTCCAGCGTGGCGCGCGTGCTGGGCACGGGTGCCGCGTTGACCATGGTGTTCGGGCTGGTGTTCGGCAGCGGGCTGGCCTCGGGCGCTTTGCCGCTGGTGCTGCTGACGCTGGCGGTGGGCCTGTTCGTAATGGGGCTGACTTATGGGCCGCTGGGGGCATGGCTGCCCACGCTGTTTCCGACGCCGGTGCGCTATACCGGGATATCGATCGCGTTCAACGGCGGGGCGATACTGGGCGGGGCGCTGGCACCGTTTGCCGCCAGTTCGCTCGCGCTGGCGGGCGGGGTGGCCTATGTCGGGCTGTTCCTGACGGTGGCGGGCGCGGTCACGCTCGCCGGGGTCAGGCTGGCTCCGCGTCTGCGCTGACGTCAAGCCGCAGCAGGGTCAGCCGGGCCTTGCCCACCTTGCGGGTTGCATCGATCACGAAGCGCTGGATTGCGACATCTTCGTTGCCGGCGGTTTCCAGGCTGATCCAGGTGGCCGGGCCGATCCAGCCCAGCCGGGCCAGCTTGTCGAGCGCGACAATGCCCGCACCCGTGCGATAAGGCGGGTCGATCAGCAACAGGTCGAGCGGGCTTCGCGCCGGGCCCAGCGCCAGCACCGATCCGGCGCGCACCGTGGCGCGAGCCCCGGCATCGAGCGTGCGGGCGTTGGCGCGGATCGCGTCCAGCGCCTTGGCATCCTGTTCGACAAACAGCGCGGTGGCCGCGCCGCGCGAGAGCGCCTCGAACCCCAACGCGCCCGAACCGGCAAACAGATCGCCCACGGCCAGGCCTTCGAAACTGCCCAGCCGGCTGGTCAGCATCGAAAACAGCGTTTCGCGGGTGCGGTCGGCGGTGGGCCGGGTGGTATCGCCAGCCGGCGCGACCAGTTTGCGGCCGCGCCAGGCGCCGGAAATGATCCTCATTTCTTCAGCGCTTTGCGAAAGGTTTCGACATCGCTCTGGCGCACTTCGATCACGGCGCCACGCGGGATATCGCCAAGCGGGAACGGGCCATAGGCGGTGCGGATCAGGCGCGAGGTCTGCAGGCCCAGGTGTTCAAGCACGCGCCGCACTTCGCGGTTCTTGCCTTCGGTCAGCGTCAGTTCGATCCACTGGTTGCGCCCGGTGCGGCGTTCCATGTTGGCGTTGATCGGGCCATAGCGCAGCCCCTCGATCTCGATCCCCTGCATCAGTTCCTCGAGCCGGGGCTGGCTGATGTCGCCGAACGTGCGTGCGCGATAGGTGCGCGGAATACCCGTTGCGGGCAGTTCCATCGCCCGTTTCAGTTCGCCGTCGTTGGTCAGCAGCAAAAGACCTTCGGTGTTGAGGTCAAGCCGCCCGATCGGCATCACGCGCGGCGTGCCCGCGGGCAGTGCATTGACCAGCGCATTATAGATGGTCGGCCGGCCGGCGGGGTCGCGCTCGGCGGTGATCAGGCCCTCGGGCTTGTGAAACCGGAACAGGCGCGGCGGAGCGGCGGCACCCACCGCTTTGCCGTCGACCGTCAGGCCCCTGAGGTTTTTGAGCACGGTTGCGGGCGTGGTGACGACCACGCCGTCGATGCTGACGCGCCCTTCGGCGATGATCCGTTCGACTTCGCGGCGGCTGGCAACACCGGCGCGCGCAAGCAGCTTGGCAATGCGTTCGCCTTCGCGCGGCGGCGCGTCGGAACTGGGGGTGGCGGGTACGCGCGGACGCGGTGCGTGGTTAGCGGCGGGCCGTCGCGGGGGGCTGCTACCAGGTTTCAGGGGTCGAGACATTGCGCGCCCATACGCTGCATGGGGCCGCGCGTCACCCCCCGCTTGCAAAGAGGCTGGCGCTGGGTGTGGGGGCCGCCTAGGAACGGGATCGACGGGGCCAGGACAAAACAGGGCGACAATGGCGGAAAAACTCAAAGGCTGGCGGCTGTTGCGCGTGGCATTGGCCAGCCGCAAGGCGGGGATCATGCTGGCGCTGGGGTTTTCCTCGGGCCTGCCTTACGCGCTGCTGATCGGTACGCTCAACGCCTGGCTGGGCGATGTGCATGTGGCGATGGCAACCATCGGCGTGCTGGCGTGGATCGGGCTGGCCTATTCGTTCAAATTCCTGTGGTCGCCGTTGGTCGATCGCCTGAACCTGCCCGTGATCGGCGCGCTGGGTCGGCGCAAGGGCTGGATCCTGGGCTGCCAGGCGGTGCTGGTGGCGGCATTGCTGGGGCTGGCGTTGACCAATCCCGTAATCGCGCTGGGCCGGTTTGCGCTGATCGCGCTGGTCGCCGCGCTGGCGTCTGCCACGCAGGATGTGGCAATCGACGCCTGGCGGATTGACGTGGCTGACGATGCGGTGCCGGTCGAACTGCTGTCGTCGCTGTATCAGTTCGGCTATCGCCTGGCGGCGCTGGTGGGCGGTGCGTTTGCGCTGGTCCTGGCGGCGCGGCTGCCCTGGCCCGTGGTCTATGCGGTGATGGCCGCGATGCTGGCGATCGTGGCGCTGATCACGCTGGGTGCGCCCGATACGCCGCGCCCGGTTGTCGACGACGCAACCGCGATGGCCGATCAACCCGCGCCGCTGCTGCGCGCGGGCGGCCTGGTGGTGGTGGCGCTGGGTTGGGGTTGGGCCATCGGCAGCATCGGCCTGTTCATGGCGGCGATGCTGGGCCCGGTCGCGCCCGGCGCGGTGCGCCCGTCGGTGGCGGATTTCACGCGCGGTCATGCGCCGCTGATCGTGCTGGCAACAGTTGGCCTGCCGCTGCTGGTGGCGGCGCTGACCAATCGCGCGCGGGTCGGCGAAGGTGTGCGGGGCAGTGTGCCCGCTGCCGACCACTTGTGGCTGGCGCTGGTGGCGCCGTTGGCCGAATTGTCGGGGCGGCTCGGCTGGCGGGTGCTGATCACGATCGGCATGATCCTGACGTATACGCTGTGCTATAACGTGTGGGGCAGCTTTGCGCTGCCGTTCTACCTCGATTTCCTGCACTATTCGAAGGACGAGGTGGCCTTTGCGTCAAAGATCTTCGGCATTTTCATGACCATGGCGGGGATCGCGCTGGGCGGGGTGCTGTTTGCAAGGCTGGGGCGCATGCCGACGATCCTGGTCGGCGCGGTGCTGCCGATGCTGGGCAATTTCGTCTATGCCGATCTTGCACAGGGCGCGGTGCAGATCGATGCGCTGGCGCGTGCCAGCGGCCTTGGCGCGATCGCTGCGGGCATCGGCATTGATGCGCGCATGCTGCGCCTGCTGGTTGCGATCAGCGTGGAAAACATTTCTACCGGAATTGCTGGCGCCGCCTTTGTCGCCTTTCTGTCGACCAAGGTCAGCCGCAGCCACACCGCGGTCCAATATGCGCTGCTGTCGTCGATGACATTCCTGATCGGATCGCTGGGCAAGGGCATTGCCGGGGATACCATCGACCACCTGGGCTATGCCACGATGTTCCGCTGGACTGCGGTCGCCGGGCTGGTTGCGGTGGGCTTTGTGCTGTTGGAATGGGTGACGGCGCGCCGCGATCCTTCGCCAAACGGGGCGGGCGACCGCGCATAGCGCGGTGGCGGCGGCGGCGCCTTGTGGCATCGGGTCGATCCGGCGCGTGCATGATCGGGCGGCGCACAGGGGCAGGACCCTCCACCACCGTTCCGGCGGTTTGCCGCTCCGTTTCGGTTAGGATGGGACGGTCAGTCGGGAATTTCGCCATTTCGGCGCAGCACGTCGCCCGCCAGGTACAGCGATCCGGTGATCAGCACATCGCCGCCTGCGGGCAGCGCGGCCAGTGCGGCGGCAACATCGGGCGCGCTTGAGATCGGCGTCGCGCTGAACGGGGCAAAGGCCGTGGGCGCATGCGCGTCGTGGCCGGGGGCGGGCACGATCGTCACCGACAGCGCGTGCTGTCCCAGGGGCGCCAGAATGGCTGCCGGGTCCTTGTTGGCGAGCATGCCCATGATCACGTGCACCGGCGGCTTATCGGCCAGGTGGCGGGCAATGGCCAGGCCTGCGTCGGGATTGTGTCCGCCATCCAGCCAGATGGTGCGCCCCGGTGCCAGCGCGGTCAGCGGGCCATGGTCCAGCTTTTGCAGCCTTGCGGGCCAACGTGCGGCAGTGATGCCTGCGGCCATCGCCGCGGACGAGACGGTGACGGCCGTCTGGTGGCGCAGCATCGCCACCGCCAGCGCGGCATTTTCGGCCTGGTGCAGGCCCGGCAGCGCGGGCAGCGGCAAATCCAGCGATCCTTGCGCATCGCGATAGGCGATTGTTGCCCCGACTTCGGCATGCCAATCGCGCCCGCGCGTGATCAACCGTGCGCCGATCGCGGCGGCAGTATCGGCCACCGCGCGGGCGGCCAGATCGGGATAGGCCTGCGTCACCAGCGCCACGCCGGGTTTGGCAATGCAGGTCTTTTCGAACGCGATCCGCGCCAGCGGCTCTGGCGGCACGCCCGCCTCGGGGATCAGCAGGAATGCTTCGTGATCGATGCCCAGCGTGGCGATGCCGCACACCGACGGCGCATCCACCACATTGGTCGCATCGAACCGCCCGCCCAGCCCGGTTTCGATCACGCAGGCATCCGCCGGCACGCGGGCAAAGCCCAGGAACATCGCCGCCGTGGTCACTTCGAAAAAGCTTGGGGCCAGGTCTTCGCCCGCATCCAGTGCCTCGGCCAGCAGGCTGGCCAGCAGATCGTCGCTGATCAGGCGTCCTGCCAGCCGGATGCGTTCGTTGTACCGCACCAGATGCGGCTTGGTCGCGGTGTGCACGGTCAAACCCTGCGCTTCGAGCATGAAGCGCAAATAGGTGCAGGTCGAACCCTTGCCATTGGTGCCCGCCACATGGAACACCGGCGGCAGGCGCCGTTCGGGATGATCCAGCCGCGCCAGCAGCGTGCGGATCGTGTCCAGACCCAGCCGGCCCTGCGGCACCGACAATGCGCCCAGCCGGTCAAGCTGTGCCTGCACCGCCGGATGCCCGGAAATCGCGAAATCCTTCATCGCGTCGGGCGGTTACGCGGCGCGGGCTGCGGTCAGGTAATCGATCAGGTTGGCCAGCGTCGCCTTCATGTCGCGGCGGTGGACGACCATGTCGATCATGCCGTGATCGTACAGGTATTCGGCGCGCTGGAACCCTTCGGGCAGCTTTTCGCGGATGGTGTCCTGGATCACGCGTTGCCCGGCAAAGCCGATCAAGGCGCCGGGCTCGGCAATCTGGATATCGCCCAGCATGGCGTAGCTGGCGGTGACGCCTCCGGTGGTGGGATCGGTCAACAGCACGATATAGGGCAGGCCGGCGGCGTGCAGGCGGCCGATCGCCACCGTGCTGCGCGGCATCTGCATCAGCGACAGGATGCCTTCCTGCATGCGCGCGCCGCCCGCCGCGGTCACCGCGACATAGGCGCACTTTTCGCGGATCGCCAATTCGATCCCGGCGATAAAGGCATTGCCCACCGCCATGCCCATCGATCCGCCCATGAACCCGAAATCCTGCACGCCCACGACTGCGCGCTTGCCCTCGATCGTGCCATAGGCATTGGTATAGGCATCGTTGTGCGGGTTGTTCGCGCGTGCCGCCTTGATCCGGTCGGCATATTTCTTGGTGTCGCGGAATTTCAGCGGATCATCGCGCACCACCGGCGCCGGCAGCAAGGCAAAGCCGGGATCGAGCAATTGTGCCAGCCGCGCATCGGTGCCGATGCGGCCATGGTGCTGGCAGCGCGGACAGACCGACAGATTGTCCTGGTATTCCTTGATGAACAGCATTTCGCTGCACCCGGGACACTTGATCCACAAGGTGTCGGTGGTGTCGCGCTTTTGAATGAACGACAGCGAATTGCGAACTTTGGTCAGCCAGCTCATGCGGCTACGCTCCTTGCATGGTGCACTGCGTGCGCCAGTTCGGCCACCAGTGCGCGCACCGGCCCGGCCGCAGCAGCACCGTGTGCCGCCACCAGATCGACGATTGCCGATCCCACCACCACGCCATCGGCGACGCGCGCGATCGGCCCCGCCTGTTCGGGCGTGCGCACGCCAAACCCGACCGCGATCGGCAGATCGGCCGTCAGCTTGAACCGTGCCACCGCTTCTTCGATCGAAGTCAGCGCGGCCGACTGCTTGCCGGTGATGCCGGCAACCGACACGTAATACAAAAAGCCCGATGACCCGTCGAGCACCGCGGGCAGGCGCGCCGCATCGGTGGTCGGCGTGGCCAGGCGGATCGGGCTGATACCGCGTGCGCGCAATGCCGGGCCAAGCTCGGCATCCTCTTCGGGCGGAATATCGACACAGATCACGCCATCGACGCCCGCACCGGCGGCCGCATCGGCAAACCAGTCGGCCCCGCGCACGGTCATCGGATTGGCATAGCCCATCAGCACCAGCGCGACATCGGGGTGGCGTGCGCGAAAACCGCTGGCAATCGCCAGAATGTCCGCGGTGGTCGTGCCCGCACCCAGTGCGCGCAGATTGGCGGCCTGAATCGCCGGGCCATCGGCCATCGGATCGGTAAACGGCATGCCCAGTTCGATCACGTCGGCGCCGCCTTCGACCAGCGCGTCGAGGATGGCGGGCGTCGCCGCAGGGGTCGGATCGCCCGCGGTGACAAAACACACCAGCGCGGGGTGGCCCTTGGCAAAGGCTGCCGTCAGCCGCGCACTCACAGGGTCACCCCCAGGTGGCCGGCCACGGTGAAGATGTCCTTGTCGCCGCGCCCGCACAAATTGGCCAGGATGATCGCATCCTTTGGCATGGTCGGCGCGATTTTCTGCACCGCGGCGATCGCGTGCGCGGGTTCCAGCGCGGGAATGATGCCTTCGGTCCGGCACAGCAGCTGAAACGCAGCAAGCGCCTCGACATCGGTAACCGAGGTGTAATCGACCCGGCCGTTTTCCTTGAGCCAGGCATGTTCAGGGCCGATGCCGGGGTAATCGAGGCCCGCGCTGATCGAATGGCCTTCGATGATCTGGCCATCGGCGTCCTGCAGCAGATATGTCTTGTTGCCGTGCAGGATGCCGGGGCGTCCGCCGGCCAGGCTGGCGGCGTGGTCCTTGTCCAGACCGTATCCTGCCGCTTCGACGCCGAGCATTTTTACGCTGGGATCGTCGAGGAACGGATGAAACAGGCCGATCGCGTTCGATCCGCCACCGATCGCCGCCACCAGCACATCGGGCAGGCGCCCGGTGCGCGACAGCATCTGCGCGCGCGCCTCGCGCCCGATCACGCTTTGGAAATCGCGCACCAGTTCGGGATAGGGATGGGGTCCTGCGGCGGTGCCGATGATGTAGAACGTGTCGTGCACGTTCGCCACCCAGTCGCGCAGCGCTTCGTTCATCGCATCTTTCAGCGTTTTCGCCCCGGCCTGCACCGGGATCACCTCGGCGCCCAAAAGCTTCATGCGGAACACGTTGGGCTGCTGCCGTTCGACATCGGTCGCGCCCATGTAGATCACGCAAGGCAGGCCGAACCGCGCGCACACCGTCGCGGTCGCCACGCCATGCTGGCCGGCGCCGGTTTCGGCGATGATCCGCGTCTTGCCCATGCGCATGGCCAGCAGGATCTGGCCGATGCAATTGTTGATCTTGTGCGCACCGGTGTGGTTCAGTTCGTCGCGTTTGAACCAGACTTGCGCGCCGCCGAGTTCCTCGGTCAGGCGCGGCGCGAAATAGAGCGGGCTCGGCCGGCCGACGTAATGTTCCAGAAGATCGTCGAATTCCGCCTGGAATGCCGGATCGGCCTTGGCCTTGCGGTATTCGGTTTCCAGATCGAGGATCAGCGGCATCAGCGTTTCGGCAACATAACGCCCGCCAAACTGGCCAAAATGGCCGCGTTCGTCGGGCTGGTTACGGAAACTGTTGGGGGTTTGCGCGGTCATGCCTTGGCCTTTAAACCGCGCTGCCAAATTGTCCAGATGGCCCCTTCTGCCATTGCGCGCGCAGGTGATTATCCGCCAGGGCGTCTGTTCATCTGTCTGAAAGGCAAGCTAGTCTAAGCCGACCAGGCAACGTCGTGAAGGCGGTCCTGTTTCGGCAGGGCCGCCTTTTGCCCCCCGGCCGAAAATCGCGGGGGGCAAGGCAGGCCACCGGGCGGGTGGCAGGCCTATCCCGCAGGCGGGGTCGCGGCGTTGTATGGGGCTGGTTCAACCATCTGAAAAAAAGGAACTTGTCATGCGTCATTCCCTGTTTGGGCCGGGCTTTGCCTGCATCGGCGCCGCCCTGGCGCTGGCCACGCCGGCGCACGCGGATGAAACCCGGGTCGAAGTCAACACATCGGGCAATTTCTATGGCGGGGATTACCAGCAATCGATCGGTGTGGCCGCCGGGCACGATTTCAATCTGGTGCCAGGCGTGTTTGCCGGTCCCGAAGTCTCGCTCGACAAGACCTTGGCCGCCAACACGCTGACCGCGTTCGGGATCAGCGGGCGGGTCGGTGCGAATCTGGGCCCAGCGGGCAAGCTTTATGCCGTTGGCGGCTGGGCAACGCAGCCCTATCACGGCGGCAATCCCGACTGGGATATCGGTGCGGGGTATCAGCACAGCCTGCTGCCCGGCACTTATGGCAAGCTGGAATACCGCCACTTCACCACGTCAGCCAATGGCATCACGCCCGCGCGCGATGCTGTCACCGTCGGCTTTGGCGCGCATTTCTAGGCGCGAACGGCCTGACAGAATGCATGGATGCGCGCCGGGTCCTTGACCCCCGGCGCGCTTTCCACGCCCGAGGATACATCGACCGCAGGCGCGCCGGTGATCGCGATCGCTTCGGCCACATTGTCAGGGTCCAGCCCGCCTGCCAGCATCCATGGCAGGGCAGGGCGCACGCCTTTGAGTACGGCCCAATCGATGCGCAAGCCATTGCCGCCGGGCAAGTCCGCACCCTCGGGCGGTTTGGCATCGAACAGCACGCGTGCCGCCGCACCGGCAAAGCGGTCTGCGGCTGCCAGATCCGCGCGGGTCTTTACGCCAAGCGCCTTCCACACCGGCACCCCGTGGCGCGCGGCGGTGGCGGCAACCTGTTCGGGGGTTTCGCGCCCGTGCATCTGGATCACGTCGAGTGCCACCGTCGACAACACCTGGGCCAGATAATCGGGCGTGGGATCGACCATCAGGCCGACGACCGTCACGCGTCCCGCGGCGCGCGCGGCGAGTGCGGCGGCCTGCGCCGGATCGAGATGTCGCGGGCTTTTGGCAAAGAACACCAGCCCGATGAAATCGGCATGCGCTGCCAGCGCCGCATCCAGCGCATCGGGGCTGTTGATCCCGCAGATCTTGATCAGGGGGGCAGGCATGCGGTCAGGCCAGGTCCCGTTCCAGCACAACCATGGCAAACGGATGATCGCCCGGCACCGGAAACGGCCGGGTCTCGCCATGAAACGCATAGCCGCAGCGCTGATACCATGCGATCAGTTCGGCGCGCCTGTCGATCACGGTCATTTCCATGACATGCGCACCAAATTCATCGCGCGCCACGCGCTCTGCTGCGGTGATCAACGCGCGGCCCAGCCCCGCGGCCTGCAATGCAGGATCGACGCACAACATGCCAAGATACGCGCGGCCATCGCCGCGGTTGCTGGTGGTCACCGTGCCGATCAGCGTGCCGTCGGCTTCGGCCAGGATCACCCGCGCCGCCGCGTCGGCGATCGTGTGCGCCAGGGTTTCGTGCGAGGTGCGTTCGTCATCCAGCAGGTCGGCCTCGTGCGTCCATCCGGCACGCGCGGTGTCGCCGCGATAGGCGCGTTCGACCAGCGCGCGCAACCGCGGCACATCGGCCGTGGTTGCCGTGCGGAATGCGGGCGTCAGCATCGCGCGATGACCCTTACAGCGTGCCTTCGATCGCGCGCGCGGCCGCGACAGGATCTTCGGCGCGCGCGATCGGGCGGCCGATCACCAGCACGCTGGCGCCGGCATCGCGTGCGGCGCGCGGGGTAACGGTTCGCTTTTGATCTTCCTTGCTGCCTTCGCCGGCGGGGCGCAGCCCGGGCACGACCAGGTATCCGCCTTTCCAGCGGCGGTGCACGGCCGCCACTTCGTGGCCCGAACACACGATGCCGTCGAGGCCCGCCTCTTGCGCCAGATCGGCCAGGCGCAGGACCTGGTCGTGCGACGATCCGCCGACGCCGATGCGCGCCAGATCGGCATCGTCCAGGCTGGTCAGCACGGTGACCGCAACCACGCGGGTGTTTTCCCCCGCGGCAGCCTTGGCATCCTCCATCATCGCGCGCCCGCCCGACGCGTGCACCGTGACGATCGCGGGTTGCAGCACGTGGATCGCCTGCATTGCCGCGGCCACCGTGTTGGGAATGTCGTGCAGTTTCAGATCGAGAAAGATCGGCAGGCCGATCTTGGCCACTTCGTGCACGCCGTGATGGCCATGCGCACAAAAGAATTCGAGCCCCAGTTTCAGCCCGCCGATATGGCTGCGCACTTTCTGGGCCAGCGCCATTGCGCTGTCGAGGCGGGGCAGATCAAGCGCAAGATAGATCGGGTTGCTCACAGGTCTGGTCAGTCCTTGCTGTCGAATGCGTCGTGGCGTGTGCTGGGCTGCTCGGCGGCATGAGTCAATGCATGGGCCTGGGCCGCCAGCGTCGCCTCAAGCGTGGCGATGCGCCGCCCCATGCTCCAGCGCGTGGCGCGCAGCATCAGCGATGTCGGCACAAATCCGATCAGCAGCGCGACGATCACCAGCACCCACGGCTTGGTATCGACGCTGATGCCCGGCCAGATATGGACGGTGATATAGCTGTCGTTGCCATAGGTGAACGCGAACAAGGCCGCCACCACCACGATCCAGAAAACGGTTTTCAGCGCGCGCATTGTGGTCTTTCCGCTAGGCAGCCACCCCAATGGCCGACCCTAACGCATCGGGGGCACATGTGAAGTGCTATTCCCCGAACACCCGCGCAAACGTCGTGTCGATGCCCTTGAAGTGATAGTCCAGGTTGAACCGGTCTTCGATCTGTTCGGGCGTCATCGCCGCGGCCACTTCGGGATCGGCCTTCAGCAGTTCGAGCAACGACAGCGCGCCATCCGATTGCCACACCTGCATCGCATTGCGCTGCACCAGGCGATAGGCGTCATCGCGGGTCAGCCCGGCCTGCGTCAGCGCCAGCAGCACGCGCTGCGAATGGACCAGCCCGCCCATGCGGTCGAGGTTCTTCTGCATGCGCTCGGGATAGACCACCAGCTTGTCGATCACCGAGGTCAGCCGGGCCAGCGCGAAGTCGAGCGTGATTGTCGCATCGGGGCCGATGAAACGTTCGACCGAGGAATGCGAAATGTCGCGTTCGTGCCACAGCGCCACGTTTTCCAGCGCCGGGGTCACCGCGCTGCGCACGACGCGGGCCAACCCGGTCAGGTTTTCGGTCAGCACCGGGTTGCGTTTGTGCGGCATCGCCGACGAACCTTTTTGCCCGGGCGAAAAATATTCCTCGGCCTCAAGCACTTCGGTGCGTTGCAGGTGGCGCACTTCGGTCGCGAGCCGCTCGATCGAGCTGGCCACGACGCCCAGTGTCGCAAAGAACATCGCGTGGCGATCGCGCGGGATCACCTGGGTCGACACCGGCTCTACCGCCAGGCCCAGGCGGTCGGCCACGTGTTCTTCGACCGCGGGATCGATATTGGCAAATGTGCCGACTGCGCCCGAAATCGCGCAAGTGGCAATTTCGGCGCGCGCCGCCACCAGCCGGGCGCGGTTGCGCGCAAATTCGGCAAAGGCTTCGGCCAGCTTCTTGCCAAAGGTGGTCGGTTCGGCATGGATGCCGTGGCTGCGGCCGATGGTCGGCGTATACTTGTGTTCCAGCGCGCGGCGCTTGATCGCCGCCAGCAGCGCATCGACATCGGCAATCAGCAGATCGGCCGCGCGCGCCAGTTGCACGCTGAGCGTGGTGTCCAGAACGTCGCTGCTGGTCATGCCCTGGTGCATGAAGCGTGCTTCGGGGCCCACTTGCGCCGCCACCCAGTCAAGGAACGCGATCACGTCGTGCTTGGTCACCGCTTCGATCGCATCGATCGCGGGCACATCGATCACCGGTTCGGTCGCCCACCAATCCCACAGCGCCTTGGCCGCGCTGTGCGGCACCACGCCCAGATCGGCCAGCTTGTCGGTGGCGTGCGCCTCGATCTCGAACCAGATGCGATACCGCGCGGCGGCATCCCAGATCGCGGTCATCTGCGGGCGGGCGTAACGGGGAACCATGGCGGACCTTTCGGCGGGGAATGCTCCTCGCGCCGCTAGGCCGTGGGCACGGCAATGGCAAGCCCGAACCCCGCGGTTGATCCTTCCGCGATCGGCGATGACGCGGGACCTATGCCGCCTGCCGTGCGCGCATGGGGCTGCCGCCAAGCCCCTTGTCGACAAACCCGATATCGAATTGCCTGACCAGTCCGCTCAATCCATTGGCCTCGGTGGACAACGAGCGCGCGGAGGCGGACGACTGTTCGACCAGCGCGGCGTTCTGTTGGGTGGTGCGGTCCATATTCGACACCGCGCTGTCCACCTGCAAAATCGTATTCGACTGTTCGCGCGATGCAGCTGCGATCGTTTCGATCATGTCGGACAGTTCCTGCGTGCTGATAACGATCTGCGCGAGCGCGGCCTGGGTCTGGCCGATCATGGTCACACCTTGCGCGACGTCCCTGCCGCTCGACTTGATAATGTCGGTGATGTCCTTGGCCGCGTCGGAACTGCGCTGGGCCAAGGCCCGCACTTCGGTTGCGACGACCGCGAAGCCCCTGCCAGCTTCACCCGCGCGCGCGGCTTCAACCCCGGCGTTCAGCGCCAACAGATTGGTCTGGAACGCGATGCCTTCGATCAGACCGACGATTTCTTCCATCTTCTGGCTTGAAGCAGCGATCTGGTTCATTGCCTCGACCGTCTGGTGCATTGTCTCTCCACTGCCTTTGGCGCTCGCCTGCGCGGCGCGTGCCAACGTGCTTGCCTCTGCCGCGGTCTGGGCGGTGCTCGTGGCTGAATGGGTCAATTCGCGTACAGCGGCGGAGGATTCTTCCAGGCTCGCCGCCTGCCCTTCGGTGCGCGCCGCCAGATCGGCGGCGGCGGAAGAAATTTCGTTGGCCCCGTTGCTGACCGCATGGGCCGCGGTGGTCACATCGCGCATCAGATCGGCCATCGTGGCGATCGTCGCATTGAAATCGGCACGCAACTGCTCGTAATCGCCGGGGAAAGGTTGATTGATCGAAGCGGTCAATCGGCCCGCCTTCAACGCCGCCAGACCTTCGCCAAGCGCACCCACCACCTGGCGCTGCATCGCCGCCTGGCTGTCGGCCGCCGCGCGGCTGCGCGCGGCAACGCTGTCCTTGATTGACACCAGCGCGCGTCCGATATCGCCCACTTCGTCGGTGAGGGTCGCGCCCGGGATATCGCGATCAAGATTGCCATTTGCCATGTCCTGCATTGCAGTGGCCAACTGCACCAGCGGAGATGACAAACGGTGGCGTATCAGCAGGATGACCGCCAGGACCAAGCCCAGCACTCCGCCAATGAGCGCTTGCGCCAGCGTCTTGTCGGCTTTGGCCTCGGCCATTCCGGCATCGCTTTCGCGCTTTCCGAGTTCGGCATTGTAGGCAATCTCGATATCCAGCATCTTGCCCATGGCATTTGCACGCGCAGTCGCGGCGACAGCCACGCGTTGCATGGCATCGCGTTGCGCCAATGTCAGGGTTTGCAAGGGTTTGGCTTGATCCTTGAAGCCAATCCAGGCTTCGGCCACGTCGTTGTATTCGGCCCGCTCGTGATCATCCGAAATCAGCGCGCGATAGGCAAGCAGCTCGGCATCGACATCGCTGCTGCGCGCGGTCAGCGCGTCGTGGTATTTGCGCAACTCGGTATCGCTTTGGGCGATGCCCGCAAGCGCCGCGGCGTGCGCCGCTTCAAGCGCGTTGCCGCGAATTTTGTCGAGCGCTTGCAGGCTGGGGACGATATTGACCGTGTCATAGTCGAGGTGGGCGCTCAAGGTGGTCGCGGTGTTCAGCACGATCGCGGAACTGGCAATTGACAGCGTTGCCAAAGTGGCAATGCCGGCAAATGTGACAGTCGTAATTCGAAACGTGCCTAACATCGCCATTGGTGTGCTTCCTGCAATGTGGTTCATGCTTTTCGAACAGCCCGCGCATTGTGGCGTGAACATTCTCGATAGTGCGGTTTTTAATGAATTCGGCTGAATCTTCGGATTCGGCGATGCTAGGTATTGTGGCGTATATTGTGCGCAATTCCGGGCCCTTGGGGTGCCCAGCAACGGCCGGGTGCGGACCGTCGGGCGTCAGAACCGCTGCGACAGGCCGGTGTAGATCTGCGCCGCCGGCACCACGCCGCCCAACTTGAAATTGGCCCCGGCATCCCATTGCAACCGCGGTGTAATGGCCCATGCGACCGCCGTGTCGAGCGTATAGACACGGCTGTCGCCGCGTTCAAACGATCGTGTGGCGAAAGCTTCGGCATAGAGTGTCCAGCGCTTGCCTACTGGATGACTGAGATTTGCCAGGATATTTGCAGAGCGGTGATATCCGCGTGCTTGCGCGTTGTGGAGTTCGTCGATCTCGGGACTGAGCACCAGGGTGAATGCCTGCGGCAACGCGATGCTGATCGGCGTGATCAGGCCGCCTTCGACCGCGCCGTTGCCCAATGCGGAGCGCGCGGTCGGGACTTTGACATAGGGCATCACCGCAATCGCCAGCGTGCCGCCATCGTTGCCGATCAGATTGATCTTGAGCCGTACGACGCTGTCGGAGCAGCCCGAGACTGCGCTGCGACGGGATCCGGTACGGATAACCGCGCCTTCAAACGGCGTTGCCTGCACTTCGATGTCGATCGCGTGGGTCAGGCCAAGCTTCAGTGTGGGATCGACAATGGTCCACGTGCGAATGTCTGCGCCATCCTGTCGTGCCACGGCATAGACAGCCAGATCGGTCTCGTACTGGAAATGGCCTTGATCGACGGTATAGGGCACGTAGGATTTGGTTGGCCGGTCGGTGCTGAAGCTGCGCGTTGTCGATGCGGGCATTGGCGTGGCCGGCGCGGCCAGTGCGGCGTCGGCCGCGGTCTCGGCAGCTGGCGGCGCAGGACCGGGGTCGGCTTGCGCTGCGCCGGATGCCAGCATAACCCCCAGCGTGGCGCCCGCAATCGCAATCCGACTGCAGACGCGGCGGACTTGAACCATAGTGGCGATTTTTCCCGCGTTGTCGCAAGCCAGGGTTCTGGCTGCTGCGGAGGCTTATCGCTGGCATTGCATGGTCATTGGGTAACATCGATACTATGGTTCAATACATAGCGATCACTCCGCAAACACGTCGATCGCGCGCGCCAGCGCCACATCGCGCTGCGACAACCCGCCTGCGTCATGCGTGGTCAGGCGGATTTCAACGCGGTTGTAGACGTTGAACCATTCGGGGTGGTGGTCGGCCTTTTCGGCGACGATCGCCACGCGGGTCATGAAACCGAAGGCCTGGGCAAAGTCGTCGAACGTGATCGTGCGGGTGATCGCCAGCGCGTCGTCGCTCAGGGCCCAATGGGGCAGGGTGGTCAGCGCGGCAGCGCGTTCGTCGGGGGTCAGTTGGGCCAGGGCCATGGCGCGTCCTTTGCAAACTTGTTCGGGGCCCTCGTTTCCCCTATCGGCTGGGGGGATGCAACCGTGTCGTCTTGTCGCCGATGATCTTGCCTGTCGCCGGGGCGACCGCGTGTTGTTGCGCGGTGTCGGCTTTGCGCTTGATGCGGGCGACGCACTGCACCTGGCCGGGCCCAACGGGATCGGCAAATCCAGTCTTATGCGGATACTGGCCGGATTGGCGCGGGCCTGTGCGGGCACCGTAACGGCCACCGGCACGGTTGGCCTGATGGACGAACACCTGCCGCTCGACGGCCATCGGCCGCTGGACGCGGCGCTGGCATTCTGGCGGCGGATCGACGGTGGCGTGGCACCGATCGCCGATTTCGGGCTGGACGATCTGGCCGATGTGCCCGTGCGGTATCTGTCCACCGGACAGCGCAAGCGCGCGGCGCTGGCGTGCCTTTCGGCAAGCGGCGCCGGAATCTGGCTGCTGGACGAGCCGTTGAACGGTCTCGACACGCATTGGACCGGGGTGGCGCATGCCGCGATCGAGGCACATCGCGCGCGCGGCGGGATTGCGGTCGTCGCCTCGCACCAGCCGCTGGCTCTGGCTGGGCTCGGCGTGCTGCCGTTGCTGCCGCATGTGCCGGCGGGCGCGGGCGATTGACGGCGATGGCGCGCACCCCGACCAAGCTGGCACTGATTTTCGTGCGAGATTGCACGATCCTGCTGGGCGGCGCGCGCGGGCGGGGCGGGGCTGTCTTGCCGTTGCTGTTCTTTCTGGCGGTGGCCATGCTCTATCCGTTTGGCGTGGGGCCCGATGCAAAGCTGCTGGCGCGCACCGGCGCCGGGGTGATCTGGGTCGCGGCGTTGCTTGCGGCGATCCTGCCGCTCGATCGGCTGGTCGAGCCCGATCTTGAGGCGGGGTTTTTCGACCAGTGGGCGCTGCGCGGGTTATCCGAAGAGGCGGTGATGCTGGTGCGGATCGTGGCGCATTGGCTGTGCTTTGGCGTGCCGCTGATGCTGGCCACGCCGATCGCCGCGGGGCTTTTGGCGATCGATGGTCATGCGCTGATCGTGCTCGAACTGGGGCTTCTGGCGGGAACGCCGGGGCTGGCCGCGATCGGGGTGACGATTGCGGCATTGACCGCCGGATTGCGCGCGGGCGCAGCGCTGGGCGGATTGTTGCTGATCCCTCTGGCGGTGCCGCTGCTGATCTTTGGAGCAGGGTCGTTGCAGGCGGGCGGCGAAAATGGTCTGTTGCTGCTGGCGGCGGCCAGTCTGGTGGCGGTGGCGGTGGCGCCGTTCGCCGCAGGTGCCGCGATCCGCGCGGCGCGGGACTGAGACGAGAACGGGCAGGGGGGGTGCCATGGCGCGGCCGTTGAAATCGACTGGGCCGGAGGGCCCCATTATCCTGAGCATATTCGGCGCGATCTGGGCCATGGTCGGGCTGGGCTATGCCGGGGTGTCGCCGCTGGTGTGGCTGGTACCCGTGGCGCTCGGCATCGGCCTGATCGGGGTCGTGCTGCGGCGCAGCAGGGGCCTGATCCCGCCGCCGCCGCAAGAAAGGCGCCGGATCGGCAGGCTGGTCGGCATCTGGAGCGGTGTCGAAGGCGTGGTGATCTTCGTGGCGGTCAATCTGTGCATCAATCTGGGGCACCCGGAATGGATCGTGTCGTCGATCTGCCTGATCGTGGGGCTGCATTTCTTTCCGCTGGCACGCGGATTGCCGGTGCGGGTCTATTATGTGTCCGGCACGCTGCTGTCGGCGCTGGGTCTGGCCGGGCTGACCGACCGCATCCCGTTTGCGCCCTCGGTGGTGGTGGCGCTGGGCGCGGCGCTGGTGCTGTGGGGCACGGTGGTGGCCATTTCGGCGTGATCGGGCCTTTCAAGCGGACAATACTTTTTGCGTTGCCGTAACGCCGGGTCTTTCCTACCTGACAGGTCATGACCATGACCCAAGCGCTTCCCGACACGCTATCGCTTATCGGCAACACGCCGCTGGTCCGGCTGCGTGGTCCGAGCGAGGCTGCGGGGGCCGAGATTTACGGCAAATGCGAATTTGCCAATCCCGGCGCCTCGGTCAAGGATCGCGCTGCGCTGTGGATCGTGCGCGATGCCGAACAACGCGGCACCCTGCGGCCCGGCGGCACGATTGTCGAAGGCACCGCGGGCAATACCGGGATCGGGCTGGCGCTGGTGGCCAATGCGCTGGGGTACAAGACGGTGATCGTCATGCCCGAAACCCAGTCGCGCGAAAAAATGGACACCTTGCGCGCGTTGCGCGCCGAACTGGTGCTGGTGCCGGCAGCGCCTTTTTCGAACCCCGGCCATTTCGTTCACACCAGCCGCCGCCTGGCCGAAGAGACGCCAGGGGCGATATGGGCCAACCAGTTCGACAATATCGCCAACCGCCGGGCGCACATCGAAAGTACCGCGCCCGAATTGTGGGCGCAGATGGACGGCAGGATCGACGGGTTTACCTGCGCCGCGGGCACTGGCGGCACGCTGGCAGGCGTAGGGCTGGGCCTGAAGGCGTTTGACGACGATGTCACCATCGCGTTGACCGATCCGCACGGTGCGGCGCTGTACAACTATTACGCCTGCGGCGAATTGCGTGCCGAGGGCAGCTCGGTCGCCGAAGGGATCGGCCAGGGGCGGATCACCGCCAATCTCGAAGGCGCGCCGATCGACACCCAGTGCCGTATTTCGGACGAGGAAGGCCTTTACTGGGTCAGCCGCCTGTTGGCCGAGGAAGGGTTGTGCCTGGGCCTGTCGAGCGGGATCAATGTGGCAGGCGCAGTCGCGCTGGCGCGCCGGCTGGGGCCGGGCAGCCGGGTTGCGACAATCCTGTGCGACACCGGTTTTCGCTATCTGTCGTCGTTGTACAATCCGGCCTGGCTTGAAGCCAAAGGCCTGCCGGTCTTTCCCTGGCTGATCGCTTAGGGTATATGCCCCGGCCATGGCGCTATTCAGCAGGACATCGGAACGGCTGAAACGAATGGGCACGCGACCAGGCGCGTTCGCCGAAGCGACCAACACCCCCGTCAACGTCCAACCCGGATCGCGCGAAATGCGTGCGCAGGCGGTGCACCGCCTGCAGGTCGGCATGTTCGGCCTGGCTGCCATGCTGTTGCTGGTCAGCCTGGCCAGCGTGATCATGCAGCGCGTGGCCACCGCCGATCGCAGCGTGGTTGCCACCGAACCCTCTGGCAGCGCCAGTGGTGCCCCCGGCAGCGACCCGCTGGTCGACCTGGGTGTAGCCCCCGAAGTGCCCGTGGCCGGCAATGCCGCACCCCATGCAAAGGTGAAGCCGGCGCATTGATTGCGTGGGTTGCGGGAAACAACGGGACAGCGTGTCCCAACAACGGCGTTTTCCCCGCGATTGCTGGTGTTTGCATAGTGCGAATCGCCGCAAAACAGGCAAATGGCGGCGCGCAACGCAGTAAGGGTTCATACGCGAAAGCCTTGCCGGGCGTTTCTATTGGTATGGCATCTTTTCATTATTTAACAGATATTTGTTTGGTTAATGCGTTGCTTGGCGCAGGGCGCGGTGTCGGCGTAGACTGTGCATCAGTCGCGGAAAATCGCGCTTTTTACCGCCTTTTCCCGTAATTTCCCGTTGTAGCCCGTCCAATCCCACGATATGAACCGGATATCGGGACTGAATCCTTGTCGCATCCATCGTGGATGAACCGCCGTGCATGGCAGCGCGGCGGGCAGAGAGGCTTTTGTCGCGTCAGGTTGGGGGCACGGGGTGGCGGGATTTCCGTCAAATTACTTTGGCAACGGCTTTTCGCCTCGCGGCGACAAGAGCCGCTTTGTCCTGCCCACCGACTTTCGCACCACCGTCCAGGCCGCCTCTGATGCACAGATCCTGTGCCTTGATCTGCACCACAAGCTGCCCTGCATGGTCGGGTTCGGGCTGTCGCGCGCCAACGGCTTTGGCGACCAGATCCTGCACGAGGAACGCGTTGCGCTGGAACGCGGCGAACCGTTCGATCCCGATGAACGCGCCGCCCAACTGTTCGGCTTCCTGCGCACCAAATTCGATGATTCCGGGCGGTTCATCCTGCCCGAACACCTGGCCGAACAGGCGCGGGTGGGCGATTCCCTGTATTTCCATGGCGGCGGCAGCCATTTCACGATCTGGGCGCCCGAAGTGCTGTTCACGATGGGTGCCGGCTGGGACAGCGCCAAGGCGACCTGTCGCGCGCTGATCGCCGACGGCGGCGGACGGGGGCGGCGCAAATGACCGCCCTGCATATCCCGGTCCTGCTTGACGAAGTGATCGCCGCACTTGCGCCTGCGCCCGGCATGATCATGGCCGACGGCACCTTTGGCGCAGGCGGCTATACCCGTGCCATCATCGCAGGCGGCGCGCGCGTTCATGCTTTCGACCGCGATCCCGATGCGATTGCCGCCGGCCGCACCCTGGCCGAGGCGAACGGCGCCGATCCTCTGCTGATGCTGTACCACGCGCGTTTTTCCGATCTGGCCGACGCGTTGCGCGACGGCGGGGTAGGGCAAATCGATGGCGTTGTGTTCGATATCGGCGTCAGCTCGATGCAGCTGGACCAGCCCGAGCGCGGCTTTGCCTTTTCCACCGATGGACCGCTTGACATGCGCATGGGCCGCGACGGGCCCAGTGCTGCCGATTTCCTGAATCTGGCGGCCGAAGCCGATATCGCCGATGTCTTGTTCCGGTACGGCGAAGAACGCCAGTCGCGGCGTATTGCGCGCGCCGTAGTCGCCGCGCGTCCGCTGACCACCACGCGCCAGTTCGCCGATGTGGTGCGTCGCGCGCTGGGCTGGCACCCCGGCATGCCCAAGGACCCGGCCACGCGCAGCTTTCAGGCGGTGCGCATTCATATCAACGGCGAACTGGACGAACTGGCCGCAGGCCTTGCCGCCGCCGAAGCCGTGCTGGCCCCTGGCGGGCGGCTGGCAGTGGTGACGTTCCACAGCCTGGAAGACCGCATGGTCAAGCAATTCCTGCGCGAAGCGTCGGGCATGGTGCCCGCCGGATCGCGCCATATGCCCGAACCCGTGCGCAAGGCTGCGCCGGCGTTTGAAAAACCATCGTCCGCCATCCGCCCGGGTGATGCGGAAATTGCGCGCAACCCCCGCGCGCGTTCAGCCACTTTGCGTTGGGCCGTCCGTAGCGACGCCCCGGCCCGTAACCAGAGGGATCTTGCCGCATGATCGTCACTGCGGGGCGTTTGCGCTCGATGGGATGGATCGCCGTCCTGGTGGTCTGTGCCGCATTGGTGATGGTGCTGGCGTTTCGCGTCAACGCCTTGCGCAGCCAGGTGCACCAGTCGCAGGCGCGGATCGTCGCCCTGAAGCAGGAGACGATGTATCTGGAAACCGAATTCGAAACCCGCGCCAACCAGCAACAGCTGAAAGCGTGGAACGACGTTGAATTCGGCTTTGTCGCGCCGGCATCGACCCAGTACCTGGATAACGAACGGCAGCTTGCCTCTTATGCCAAGCCGATCGAGCCCGGCGCGCCGGCACCGGTGCGCGTGGCCAGCGCGGATGACACAGCGGCCCCCTATCCCGCCATGGTGTCGCCCCTGACCGGCAAGGCGATGGGCGAAGCGGCGGACCACGCCAAGGTCACGCGGGCCAGCGTCAGCGATGACAGCGACGATGCACCAGTGGCAAAGCGGTCTGCCAAACTGGTTCCGGCGGTGGCGACGGTCACACTGGCCGGGCTGGGTGACCGGCTGTCGACCGTGCGCCACGCAAGCCACGACAAGCCGGCGCACGACAAAACCGCCAAGGACAAACCCGCCCACGACAAGTCGGCCAGGGACAAGGCCACCGCGCACGCAGCGGGCAAAGATGCCAAGACGCATGATACCACGGTCCGCACGGCCAAGGCCGGCGAAACCAAGCCCAAGGCCCACCTGGCCAGTGCCGACGATGCGCACCACCGCGCCCCTGCGGGCAAGGCGTCGGGTTCGGCGCCGATCAGGCTGGCGCTTAAGGATGCAAAGGCGATCAAGTGAACGCCGGGGTCCCTCCGTCGCAGTTTTCCGGCGCCAGCCCGGCCCGGGTTCTGGCCGGGACATTGACGACCGGTCGGCGGCATTATGCCAATTTGCGCGCGCGTTCGCTGCTGACTGCCAAAATGCGCCTGCTGTGGGTGATCGTCGGGTTCGTGTTTTTCACGCTGACGGCGTTTGTGCGTATCGGGCAATTGGGCATGGCGGCCCAGACCCCCGATCGCGGTGCTGCGGCGGATGCGCTGGTGCCGCCGCGCGCGGAAATCACCGATCGCAACGGCGTGCCGCTGGCCCGCGCGTTTCCTTCGTATTCGCTGTGGTTCAATCCCAAGGCGCTGGGCGCCAAGGGCCTGCCGCTGGTCAAGACGCCCGAAGAAGTTGCCCGCGCGCTGGTGCAGATCTTTCCAGCCGAAGACTACGATGACCTGCTCGACAAGCTGAAGACGGGCAAGCCGACCTATCTGCGCCGCCGGGTCCTGCCGGAAGAAGCGAACAAGGTGTTTGCGCTGGGCGAACCGGCGCTGGAATTCCCGCGCGAAACCCAGCGTTTCTATCCGCAAGGTACGCTGGCCGCGCATGTGCTGGGCTTTGTCGATGCCGATGGCCACGGCAAGCTGGGGATGGAGGAATATCTCAACACCCGGCTGCTCGATCCGCGGCGCCGGGCCGAACCCGTTTCGCTGTCGATCGATTCGCGCGTGCAGGGCGCGGTCGAAGACGAACTGTCGCACGAAATGCTCGAAACCCATGCCAAAGGCGCGGCCGGGATCGTGCTGGATGTCGACACCGGCGAAGTGATCGCGCTGGCATCCCTGCCAAGCTTCGACCCCAACCGCAGCGATCTGGCCGACAACGACCACGTCAAGAACCGCGCAACCAACGAAGTCTATGAACTGGGATCGGTGTTCAAACCGTTTACCATCGCCTCTGCGATCGATGCCGGGGTGATCACCGATATGGCGGTGCGGTATCCGGCCAGACCCCTGCCGGTCGATCACTATATCATTCACGACAGCCATGATTACGGCGCATCGCTGAACGTGCCCGAGGCGCTGATCCATTCGTCGAACATCGTCACCGCGCAGATTGCCGACAAACTGGGCGGGCAGAAACTGCGCAATTCGATGATCGCGCTGGGCATGAACCAGCGCGCACGGATCGAACTGCCGGCCAAGGGATTTCCGATCTGGCCCAGGGGCGAATGGCCGCGCCTGCGCACGATGACCGTGGGGTATGGCCATGGCCTTGCGGTGACGCCGCTGCATCTGGCGCAGGGTTATGCCGCGCTGGTCAATGGCGGGATCTGGCGCCCGGCCACGCTGTTCAAGGTCGATCCGGCGCATGCCTCGGCCGGACAGCGCGTGTTCCAGGCCTCGACCAGCGCACGCATGCGTCAATTGCTGCGCCTGATCGTGGTTGACGGCACGGGCAAATCGGCCGGTGCCGCAGGCTATCGCGTGGGCGGCAAGACCGGCACGGCCGAAAAAGCGGGCAGCAACGGATCGGGTTACAAGAACAAGCACGCGGTGATTGCAACGTTTGCCGCCGCGTTCCCGATGGACAAGCCGCGCTTTGTGGTGATCGCGATGCTGGATCAACCCCAGGCGACGCAGGCGACATCGGGCCAGCGCACCGCGGCGTTCAACAGCGCGCCGGTGGTCGGCCACCTGGTTCCGCGCATCGGCCCCTTGCTTGGCGTGGTGCCCGATGGCAAGCGCGATGTCGACGTAACCGACCTGACACCGCTGGTCGCCAACGGAGACGGGGAATGAAGCTGGCCAGCCTGACCGACATTGCGTTGCCGATGGGTGCGGTGAATGTCACCGGCTTTGCCATCGACCATCGCAAGGTCGCGCCGGGCACGGTATTCGGCGCGTTTCCCGGCACGCGTTTCAATGGCGAAGATTTCATCGCCGATGCCATTGCCGCAGGCGCCGTGGCGGTGGTGGCGCGGCCCGAGGCACAGGTTGCAGGCGCGGTGCATCTGTCCGCCGACGAACCGCGCCGCCTATTTGCGCAGATTGCCGCGCGGTTCTTCACCCCGGTTCCCCCGACCGTGGTTGCGGTGACCGGCACCAACGGCAAGACTTCGACCGTTGAAATGACGCGTCAGATCTGGCGCATGGCCGGGCACCGGTCGGCTTCGATCGGCACGCTGGGGGTGACCACTGCCGATGAAAGCGTGTCGACCGGTCTGACCACGCCCGATATCGTCACGTTTCTGGCAAATGTGTCAGGCCTGGCGCGCGAAGGGATCAGTCACCTTGCCTATGAGGCGTCGAGCCACGGGCTGGACCAGTTTCGCAACGAAGGGCTGCCGGTAACGGCGGGCGCCTTTACCAATCTGTCGCGCGATCACCTGGACTATCACCCGTCGATGGAGGCCTATTTCGCGGCCAAGATGCGCCTGTTTGACGAAGTGGTGATCGACGGTGGCGCCGCGGTCGTGTGGGCCGACGATGCGTGGAGCGCGCAGGCCATCGCCCATGCACAGGCGCGCGGATTGCGGCTGATCACGGTGGGGGAACATGGCGCGACGCTGCGCCTGCTGCGCCGCACGCCCACATTGCTCGGCCAGACGCTGGAGATCGAACACGACGGCGCAACGCGCACGATCACGCTGCCGCTGATCGGCGCGTATCAGGCGGCAAATGCGCTCGTCGCCGCAGGTCTCGTCATCGCCACCGGCGGCGATCCGGCGCGCACGTTCGAGGCGCTGGCGCGGTTGCAACCGGTACGCGGGCGGCTGGAACGCGCGGCGATCACCGCAGCCGGTGCGCCGGTCTATGTTGATTACGCGCACACCCCCGATGCGTTGACCGCGGCGTGTGCGGCGCTGCGCCCGCATGTCGGCGGGCGACTGATCCTGGTGTTTGGCGCGGGCGGCGATCGCGATCCGGGCAAACGCGCGCCGATGGGCGCTGCGGCCTGCGCCGGCGCCGATTGCGTGATCGTGACCGATGACAATCCGCGCGGCGAAGACCCGGGCGCCATCCGCACGGCGATCCTGGCGGGGTGTTCGGCCAAGGCGCGCGAAGTGGGCGACCGGCGCACCGCAATCGCCGCCGGGCTGGCCGAGGCCGGCGCGGGTGATATCGTGCTGATCGCGGGCAAAGGGCACGAACAGGGGCAGATCGTCGGGCGCGGCGATGCCACGCGCGTGCTGCCGTTCGACGATGTGGCAGTCGCGCGGGAGTGGTCGGCATGAATGCTGTGCTGGAATGGCCGGTCGAACCCGATGATGCGTTGGGCACCGCGCTGTGGACTGCCGGGGATATTGCCCGGGCAACCGGGGGCCACGTGGAAGGCGGCGAATTTGCGGTGGCGGGCGCCACCACCGACAGCCGCGAAGTCATGGAAGGCGATCTGTTCATCGCGCTGAAGGGCGAAGGCACCGATGGCCACCGCTTTGTCGATGGCGCACTGTTGCGCGGTGCAGCGGGCGCACTGGTGGCGCAGCCGATCGCCGCGCCGCACGTGCTGGTCAGCGATACGACCGCGGCGCTCGACGCATTGGGGCGGGCGGCCCGCGCGCGGTTGTCAGACGAGGCACAGGTGATCGGCGTGACCGGCTCGGCAGGCAAGACCGGGGTGAAAGAGGCATTGTTTGCCGCGCTCGACCGGTCAAGCCGTGGTCAGGCGCACCGTTCGGTCAAAAGTTACAACAACCATGTCGGAGTGCCGCTAAGCCTGGCGCGCATGCCCGCACGCACGCGGTTTGGCGTGTTCGAGATGGGCATGAACCATGCAGGCGAACTGTCCGCGCTGACCCGGCTGGTGCGCCCCCACGTGGCGGTGGTCACCACGATCGCGCCCGCGCATATCGGGCATTTTTCGGGCGAGGCCGCTATCGCTGCGGCCAAGGCGGAAATTTTCGAAGGGCTTGAGCCCGGCGGCACTGCGATCATTCCGGCCGACAACCCGCATGCCGAACTGCTGGCACGCGTTGCCGCGCAATACGCGGCACGGGTGATCCGGTTCGGCACTGCGGCCGATGCCGATGTGCGGCTGATCGATGCCCTGCCCACGACCACCGGCGGCACGCTGGTCACAGCCGAATTCAGCGGCGCTGCGGGTATGCAGCGCAAGCTGTGTTATACCGTATCGCAGCCCGGCGCGCACTGGGCGGTCAATTCGCTGGCGGTGATGGCGGCCGTGGCCGCGGTCGGTGGCGATCTGGGCGCGGCCGGGCTGGCATTGGCCGAATTGCCCGATCTGGCCGGGCGTGGCGCACGCCATCGTGTGGTGGCGCCAGCCGGCGATGGATCGGGCCGCGCGCTGCTGATCGATGAAAGCTACAACGCCAACCCCGCGTCGATGCAGGCGACCCTGGCGCAACTGGCGGCAACGCCGGCGCGGCGGCGGATTGCAGTGCTGGGCGCGATGAAGGAACTGGGCGCAGGCAGCGATGCCTATCACGCCGAACTCGCGGCGCCGATCATCGCGGCAGACATGGCGCACGTGCTGCTGGTCGGCGCGGAAATGGCGGCATTGGCCGTTGCCTTGGGGAAAACACCGCCAGGCCCGCTTGCCGCCGCGATCGACTTCGTCCACGTGCCCGACGCTGCTGCGGCTGCCGAGATCCTGGCGACAGGGGATTGGGCGCCGCAAGGTGGCGATGCAATCCTGATCAAGGGTTCGAATTCGGTCGGATTGGGGGCGCTGGTCAAGGCGCTGACCCGGCCCGAACCAACCGCACGGGAAGGTCGGACGCCGACCGGAGACGTTTGAATGCTGTATATCATCGCACAGTGGCTGCATTTCGAAGGCCTGACCAACCTGATCCGGTATCAGTCGTTTCGTTCGGGCGCAGCGCTGCTGACCGCGCTGGTGATCGGCCTGATCATCGGACCGCGCTTTATCAACATGCTGCGCATGCGCCAGGGCAAGGGGCAGCCGATCCGCGCCGACGGGCCGCAATCGCACCTGGCCAAGCGCGGCACGCCGACCATGGGCGGGCTGATGATCGTGATCGCGCTGTCGATCGCGCTGCTGCTGTGGATGGACCTGAACAGCCGCTATGTCTGGGCCTGCCTGGTGGTAACGCTGGGCTTTGGCCTGATCGGGTTTCTCGACGATTACGACAAAGTGACCAAGTACGCGCACAAGGGCGTTCCGGCAAAGTTGCGCCTGCTTGGCGAATTTGTCGTGGCCGGGATCGCGGTCTGGCTGGTGGCCGGTGAAACCAATCTGTACCTGCCGGTGCTGAGCAATGTCTATCTGCCGCTGGGGCCGTTCTATTACCTGTTTGCGGCATTCGTCATCGTGGGTGCGGGCAATGCGGTCAATCTGACCGATGGGCTGGACGGTCTGGCGATCATGCCGGTGATCATCGCGGCCGGCACCTTTGCGATCATCGCCTATCTGGCGGGCCGCGCCGACTATGCCCATTATCTGGGCATTCCGCATGTGCCACGGGCAGGCGAGCTGGCTATATTCTGCGCCGCGGTGATGGGTTCGGGGCTGGCGTTCCTGTGGTTCAATGCGCCGCCTGCAGCGGTGTTCATGGGCGATACCGGCAGCCTGGCACTGGGCGGCACGCTGGGCGTGATCGCGGTGTCGATCCACCATGAAATCGTGCTGGCGATCGTGGGCGGGCTGTTCGTGATGGAGGCTGTCTCGGTCATCGTGCAGGTGCTGGTGTACAAGCGCACCGGCCGGCGGGTGTTCCGCATGGCCCCGATCCATCACCATTTCGAACAACTGGGCTGGCAGGAATCGACCGTGGTGATCCGGTTCTGGATCGTATCGATCGTGCTGGCGTTGCTTGGCCTTGCGACGTTGAAAGTGCGGTGAACAGCGCATGATCACTTCGCCACGCTTTGCCGGCCAACGCTTTGCGGTGCTGGGTCTGGCCCGATCGGGCCTGGCCAGCGTCGAAAGTCTGCTGGCCGGCGGCGCCGAGGTGACCGCGTGGGACAGCCGCGAAGATGCGCGCGCCGGGCTTGAAGGGCGTGTCACGCTGGTCGATCCGCTGACCATCGACCTGGCCGGCTTTGCCGGCGTGGTCGTTTCGCCCGGGGTGCCGTTGAACCGCCATCCGATTGCCGCGCACGCGGACGCCTGCGGTGTACCGGTGATCGGCGATATCGAACTGTTCGCGCAGATCCGTGCCGATCTGCCCGCGCACCGCGTGGTGGGCATTACCGGCACCAATGGTAAATCGACCACGTCTGCGCTGGTCCATCATCTGTGCCTTGCCGCCGGGATACCGGCGCAACTGGGCGGCAATATCGGGCTGCCGGTGCTGGGCGAAGTGGCGCTGCGCGCGGGTGGTGTCTATGTGCTGGAACTGTCGAGCTATCAGATCGACCTGACCCGCACGCTTGCCTGCGACGTGGCCGCGCTGATCAACCTGAGCCCCGATCATCTCGATCGCTATGACGGGTTTGCGGGCTATGCCGCGGCCAAGGCGCGGTTGTTTGCCATGCAACATGCGCACCAGCACGCGGTGTTTGGCCGCAGCGATCCGCACACCGCGGCAATCGCCGCCGATGTCGGTGCCGGCCGCGATGCCGCGTTGGTGCATTGCCCCGATCCCGCCATGCTGACAGGTCAGGCCGGGTGGCCCGCGCTGCAGGGGCCGCACAATCTGGAAAATGCCGCCATCGCCATTGCCATTGCGCAGGCGCTGGGCATTGCCGAGACGGTGTGGCGCCCGGCGCTGGCCAGTTTTGGCGGGCTGCCGCATCGCATGGAACGTGTCGCACAAGCAGGCGGCGTGCTGTTCATCAACGACAGCAAGGCAACCAATCCTGCCTCGACCGCGCCCGCGCTGGCGGCATATCCGCGCGTCCACTGGATCTGCGGCGGTTTGCCCAAATCGGATTCGCTCGATGAATGCGCAGGCGCCTTCGGCCATGTGGTGGCCGCCTATGTGATTGGCGAGGCCGGGCCGCGTTTTGCCGAGATCCTGTCGCCGGTCATGCCCGTCACGCGCAGCGAGATGCTGTGCGATGCGGTACGCCAGGCGATGGCGGCAGCACAGCCGGGCGACGTGGTGATGCTGTCACCCGCCTGCGCCAGTTTCGACCAGTTCCGCGATTTCGAGGCGCGTGGCGACGCGTTTCGCGATATCGTCCTGTCGCTGCTGGGCGATCGCGTCGCGCCGGCACAGGCCGCGACCTGATGGCCAGTTCGCCCGATTCGATCAGCCGCGCCGTGCCGGTGCCCACCCGCGATGGCGGGGTGCGTGTGGTGGGCCGTGCCAACCGCTATCGCCGCAGCCGCCGCAGCGAACTGGTGATCTGGTGGCGCGAAATCGATCGCGTGCTGCTGTCGCTGGTCATGCTGCTGGTGGTGATCGGCGCGATCGCGGTGGCGGCGGCATCGCCCGCCAGCGCGCACCGCCTGTCGACCCCGCAAAAGACGCTGAGCGATCTCTATTTCTTCTGGCTGCATCTGCGCTGGCTGGTGGTCGGGCTGCTGGTGATGTTCGTCGCTTCGATCCTGCCCAAGGAGACCGCGCGGCGTCTCGCGATCCTGCTGGCCGCGGCCATGATCGTGGGGCTGGTGCTGGTGCCGTTGGTCGGGTCCGAAGTGAAAGGCGCGCGGCGCTGGCTCAACCTGGGGTTCAGCCTGCAGCCTTCGGAATTTCTCAAGCCCGGCTTTGCCATCGCGCTGGCCTGGATTTTGTCGTGGCGCGTGCGCGATCCGCGGATCCCGGTGATGGGTCTGTCGATCGGCCTGATGGCGCTGGTCGGCACGTTGCTGATGCTGCAGCCCGATTTCGGGTCGACCGTGCTGTTTCTGGCGGTGTGGTTCGTGCTGGTGCTGTTGTCGGGCCTGTCGGTGAACCGGATCGCGTGGAGTGTGGGGGGCGGGGTGCTGGTCTTGGTGCTGGCCTATTTCTTCTATCCCAACGCCACCCATCGCATCGATGCGTTCTGGTCGGGCGGCAGCGAATTCGACCAGGTCGATCTGGCCATGCGCACATTGTTGAACGGCGGCTGGGGTGGCACCGGGCTGTGGCTGGGATCGCGCAAGATGGCGCTGCCCGAGGCGCATACCGACTATATTTTTTCGGTGATTGGCGAAGAGTTCGGCCTGATCATGTGCGGCGTGATCGTGCTGTTGTATTGTGCGATCGTGCTGCGTGTGCTGCTGCGCCTGCTGGACGAGGACGACCTGTTTACCGTGCTGGCCTCGGCCGGGCTGACCGCGCAATTGGCAGGGCAGGCGTTCATCAACATCCTGGTCAATCTGCAACTGTTTCCGTCAAAGGGGATGACCCTGCCGTTGATCAGTTATGGCGGGTCTTCGACGATCGCGCTGTTGCTCGGCGTCGGCTTCCTGCTCGCCATCACGCGGCGCAATCCCTATCTGTCGCGCGAAACGTTCGATCCGAAGGAACGCCTTGCGCCATGACCCTGTCCCGCCATTTTGTCCTTGCCGCCGGGGGTACCGGCGGTCACCTGATCCCCGCCTTTGCGCTGGCGGCCGAACTGGAACGGCGCGGCCACCATGTGGCGCTCGTGACCGATGCCCGGGGCGCGCGCATTCCGGGAAAGCCCGATTTTCTGCCCGCGCATGTCCTGCCGGCGGGCCGGCTGGGCAAAAACCCGGTAACGCTGATCAAGGGGCTGCGCGCGATCTGGCAGGGCCGGGCGATGGCGCTGCGCCTGTTCGAAAGCTTTCAGCCCGCCTGTGTGGTCGGATTTGGCGGTTACCCTGCGCTGCCCGCGCTGCTGGCGGCGCAAGCGGTGCGCATTCCGACAGTGATCCACGAACAGAACGCGGTGCTGGGCCGCGTCAATCGCCTGCTGGCCCGCCGGGTCAATGCCATTGCCACGGCCTATGTCGATGTCGATCGGCTGGACAAACGCCTGGCCGACAAAGTGGTGCAAGTCGGCAATCCCGTGCGCGACGATGTGCTGGCTTTGCGCAAGGAGCCGTTTCCCCCGCTTGACGAACACGGCCTGCTGCGCGTGCTGGTCACCGGGGGCAGCCAGGGCGCCTCGATCCTGTCGGAGGTGGTGCCCGATGGCCTGGCGATGCTGCCGCCTGCGCTGCGCCACCGTTTGCAAGTGACCCAGCAATGCCGCCCCGAAGATCTCGACGCGGTGCGCGCACGCTATGCCGCGCATCAGATCCCGGCGGAACTGGGCAGCTATTTCGAGGATATGGCCACGCGGCTGGCCGAAACGCACGTGTTCATCGGGCGTGCCGGTGCCTCGACCATTGCCGAGCTGACCACGGTGGGCCGGCCTGCGATCCTGGTTCCGCTGCCGATCGCCACCGACGATCACCAGGCTGCCAACGCGCGCGAACTGGTGCGGATGGGCGGCGCGCGCGCCATTCGCCAATCGGGCTTTACCCCCAAGGAACTGGCCAAGCAGGTGCAGGCAATTGCGCTCAATCCCGATGCACTGGCCAATGCCGCGCATGCCGCATGGAACTGCGGACTGCCGCATGCGGCCAGCGATCTGGCCGATCTGGTCGAAAGCTTTGGCGGGGTGCCGCTGCAGGATGTGATCCGCGTCGGGCGCGAAGCGGGACATGGGGCGATGGCCGCCCAACCGGCCGCGGCCACCCGGGCTGTCCGGTCATGAAGGGTGTCGGCGTGGACATCGGCACGATCCATTTTGTCGGCATCGGCGGGATCGGCATGTCGGGCATCGCCGAAGTCATGCACAACATGGGCTATGTGGTGCAGGGCTCGGACATTGCCGAAGGCTATGTGGTCGAAGGGCTGCGCACGCGCGGCATCACCGTGATGATCGGACACGACGCGGCCAATGTGGCGGGTGTGTCGGTGGTCGTAACCTCCACCGCGGTGCGGCGCGACAATCCCGAAGTGATCGCAGCGCTCGAGGCGCGCATCCCTGTGGTCCGGCGCGCCGAAATGCTGGCCGAACTGATGCGGCTGAAAAACACCGTTGCGGTGGCCGGCACGCACGGCAAGACCACCACGACCTCGATGGTGGCCTGCCTGCTTGATGCAGGCGGGGTGGATCCGACCGTGATCAACGGCGGGATCATCAACAGCTATGGATCGAACGCGCGGCTTGGCGACAGCAACTGGATGGTGGTCGAAGCCGACGAGAGCGATGGTTCGTTCCTGCGGCTGGACGGCACGATCGCGGTGGTCACCAATATCGATCCCGAACACCTTGATCACTATGGCAGTTTTGACCGGGTGAAGGCGGCCTTTGTCGAATTCATCGAAAACGTGCCGTTCTATGGCGCAGCGATGCTGTGCATCGATCACCCGGTCGTCCAGGCGATCATCCCGATGGTGCGCGATCGCCGTGTGATCACCTACGGTTTTTCGGCGCAGGCCGATGTGCGCGGCGAAAACGTGACCCCGGTGCCTGGGGGCAACCGCTTTACCGTGGTGCTGCGCCGCCGCGACGGTTCGTTCCACCGCATCGAAGACATCGGGCTGCCGATGCCCGGGCGTCACAATGTGCAGAACGCGCTGGCCGCGATCGCGGTGGCGCGCGAAATGGGCGTGCCCGACGATGTCATCCGCGATGGCTTTGCCAAGTTCGGCGGGGTCAAGCGGCGCTTTACCAAAGTGGGCGAAGTCGCACTCGAAGATGGCAGCGTGACCGTGATCGACGATTACGGCCATCACCCGGTGGAAATCCGTGCGGTGCTGGCCGCGGCGCGCGAAGGCGTGCGCGGGCGGGTGATCGCGGTGGTTCAGCCGCACCGCTTTACCCGGTTGCGCGATCACATGGAGGAATTCCAGGGCGCGTTCAACGATGCCGACATGGTCTATGCCGCGCCGGTCTATGCCGCGGGCGAGGCCCCGATCGAGGGTGTGGATTCGGCGGCCATGGTCGAAGGGATCAAGGCACGCGGCCACCGCAGCGCGCATGTCATCGCCGGTGCCGATGCGCTGGCCCGCGAACTGGCGCTGCAGGTGCGCGCCGACGACATCGTGGTGTGCCTGGGCGCGGGCGATATCACGCGTTGGGCCGCTGGCCTGGCCGATGCGATCCGGCGCGCGCGGGACGCGGCATGATCACCCCGCGTGGCAAGCTGACCCCGCAGGCGCCGCTGGCACCGCTGGTGTGGTTCAAGGCCGGCGGCACGGCGCAATGGCTGTTCGAACCCGCCGATGCCGCGGACTTGGGCGCATTTATGGCGGCACTTGCCCCCGATGTGCCGGTGATGGCGCTTGGGCTGGGGTCAAACCTGATCGTGCGCGACGGCGGCGTGGCGGGCGTGGTGGTGCGGCTGGGCAAGGCCTTTGCCGGGGTGCGCACTGTCGATCCGGTCGTGCTCGATTGCGGTGGCGGGGCGTCGGGTGTGCTGGTGTCTTCGACCGCGCGCGATCACGGCATTGCCGGGCTGGAATTCCTGCGCTCGATCCCAGGCACGGTCGGCGGATTCGTGCGGATGAATGGCGGAGCCTACGGCTGCGAGGTCAAGGACGTGCTGGTGGATTGCGATGTGGTGCTGCGTTCGGGCCAGGCGGTCACGCTGACGTGCGCCGATCTGCACTATGCCTATCGCCATTCCGATCTGGCCGACGGCGCGGTCGTCGTTGCGGCGCGGTTTCGCGGGCGCCCCGGCGAACCGGCGGCAATCCAGGCCGAGATGGACCGCATCGCCGCAGCGCGCGAAGCATCGCAACCTTTGCGCACCAAAACCGGCGGTTCGACCTTCAAGAACCCGCCGGGGCACAAGGCCTGGGAACTGGTCGATCGGGCCGGGTGTCGCGGGCTGACCCTGGGCGGCGCGCAAGTCAGCGACAAACACACCAACTTTCTGATCAATATGGACAATGCCACCAGTGCCGAGATCGAGGCGCTGGGCGAACTGGTGCGCGACAAAGTGCGCGCCGCATCGGGCGTGGATCTGCAATGGGAAATCAAGCGAGTGGGCAACAAGGCGTGACAGGTCCCAAACTACATGTCGCGGTCCTGATGGGCGGCTGGTCGAACGAACGCCCGGTTTCGCTGATGAGCGGCAACGGCGTCGCCGACGCGCTTGAGGCGCGCGGCCACCGCGTGACGCGGATCGACATGGGCCGCGATGTGGCGCAGGTGCTGGCGCAGACCGCGCCCGATGTCGTGTTCAACGCGTTGCACGGCACGCCTGGCGAAGACGGCACGGTACAGGGCATGATGGATCTGATGGGGCTGACCTATACCCATTCGGGTCTGGCCGCCTCGGTCATCGCCATTGACAAGGAACTGACCAAACAGGCGCTGGTGCCGCACGGTATTCCGATGCCCGGCGGTCGCGTGGTACGGGTTTCCGAAATTTACCGCCACGATCCGCTGCCGCGCCCTTATGTTCTGAAACCCGTCAACGAGGGATCGTCGGTGGGTGTGGCGATCGTCACCGACGGCGGCAATTACGGCAATCCGATCGCGCCGAGCGTGCCGGGGCCGTGGCAACAGTTCGACACGTTGCTGGCCGAACCGTTCATCCGCGGACGCGAACTGACCACGGCAGTGCTGGGCGACCGCGCGCTGCTGGTGACCGAGCTTAAGACAAAGTCCGAATTTTACGACTTTGACGCCAAATACACCGACGGCATGACCGATCACATCTGCCCGGCGGATATCCCCGAGGATGTGGCCGAGGCCTGTCGCGATATTGCCTTGCGCGCGCACCGCCTGCTGGGCTGTCGCGGCACCAGTCGCAGCGATTTCCGCTGGGACGACGAACGCGGGATCGACGGGCTGTTTCTGCTCGAGGTCAACACCCAGCCGGGCATGACCCCGCTCAGCCTCGTGCCCGAACAGGCGCGGGCATTGGGCATGGATTACGGCGAACTTGTCGAAGCGATCATCGCCGAAGCGCTGACGCAAACAAAGGAGGCGCGCTGACATGGCCCAGACCATCCGTCGCAGTGGCAAGGGCGTGCGGCGCGCGACTGCCACGCGCAACGCGCGCACCAAAGTCGCCACCGCGCGCAAGCAGACCGGCAACATCGTCGACCAGGCAATGCGCTGGCTGCCGTTTTCGGACGAGACGTTGCACCGCATGATGATCGTGGCGATCATCGGTGGCGTGGCGGGCGTGGCGGTGATCAGCGCAGAAGTGGCGGGCGTTCCCGCCATGGCCGAACAGCATCTGGCGGCCCTGTCGGGGCAGGTCGGGTTCAAGGTAAAGCGCGTCGAACTGCGCGGCGTCAACCGCATGAACGAACAGGCGGTCTATGAAAAGGTGCTGGGCCAGACCGACCAGGTGATGTCGCGGGTCGATCTGGCGGCCTTGCGCAGCACGCTGCTTGGCCTGTCATGGGTCAAGGATGCTCGCGTGTCGCGGCAATTGCCCGACACGCTGGTGGTCGACATCGTTGAACGCAACCCGCACGCGGTGCTGCGCAACGGCGATCGGTTGGTGCTGATCGATGAAACCGGCCACGAACTCGAACCCGTTGCACCGACGCGCGCCAAAGGCATGCTGGTGCTGCAGGGCCCGGGGGTCGACACCCAGGTCGGCGCGCTGGAAAAGCTGCTCGATGCCGCACCCGCGCTGAAAAACCAGGTGGCAGAGGCCGAATGGGTCGGCAACCGCCGCTGGAACCTGACATTCCGCACCGGGCAGGTGCTGGCGTTGCCCGAAGGCGATGACGAAGGTGCTGCCGCCTTGCTCAGCTTTGCACGGATGGACGGCGTTGACCGATTGCTGGGGGGCAAAGTCGCGGCGTTCGACATGCGCGTGCCCGATCGCGTCTATTTGCGCGTGCCCGGGCATGCCGAAGCAATTTCTGCCGAAGCCCGCGCTGCGGCCGTGGCCAAGGCGGCAAAGGCCGCCGGCGCCGACGGCCCGGCCAGGCCCGTACCCCATGCGGATCATGGATCATCCGCCAAACCAGCGACGGCGCACAACTGAATCATGGCCATACCACGCATCACCAAAGTCTTTGCTGCCGTCAACATCGGTTCGTTCCGCACCTCGGCCATGATTGCCGGGCTTGCCGAGACGGGCGACCTGGTCGTTCTGGGATCGGGCTATCGCGCCTCGGCCGGGATCAAACGCGGCTATGTCGTCGACATGGTTGCCGCCACGCACTGTGTGCGCGATGCGATCGAGCGCGCCGAAAAGGCCGCAAGCGCCAGCGTGCAATCGGTGTGGATCGGCTGTGCCGGTGCGGGGCTTGCCAGCACGACCGCGCGGGTCGAGGTGGATATTGGCGGTCGGCGCATCGAACAGGACGATATCGAGCATCTGCTGATTTCGGCGCGCGAAGTGATCCAGCCCGACGGGCGGCAGGTGCTGCATGCCCAGCCTGCGCATTACACGCTTGACGGGGCGCACGGCGTGCCCAACCCCAAGGGGCTGCATGCCGAACGCCTGGCGGTCGATATTCACGTGATGCTGGCCGATGGCGCGCCGATCCGCAATCTGAAGGAAACCGTCGAACAGGCGCATCTCAAGGTCGAGGCTGTGGTCGGATCGCCCGTTGCCACAGGCCTTGCCTGCCTGACGCCGGAAGAACGCGAAATTGGCGTCGCACTGGTCGAATTCGGCGCCGAAGTGACCACCATATCGGTCTATGTTTCGGGCATGTTGCTGGGGATGCAGGTCATCCCGTTCGGATCGGGCGACATCACCGATGCCATTGCATCGGCGTTCGGCATTCGCCGTTATCACGCCGAACGGTTGAAATGCATGTCGGGGTCGGCGATCGCCAGCCCCGCCGACCACCGTGAAATGATCCCGGTCAACGCGCCCGGCGATCCCGACGGGGCCGGGCCGGTGGCACGCCACGCCGATGACAAGAACCGCATTCCCCGCGCCGAACTGATCTCGGTCATTACCCAGCAGTTGGGATATTTCACCGAAGAGGTGGCCAAGGCCCTGAAGGCCATGGGTTTTACCGGACAGCGCGGGCAGCAGGTGGTGCTGACCGGCGGGGGCGCGCAGCTTCCTGGCCTGGCCGATTTTACCCAGGGCGCGTTGGGCCGTCCCGTGCGCATCGGATCTCCGCCGACGATGCTCGGCCTGCCGCCCGGCAATGCCACGCCCAGTTCGTCGACCCTGGTCGGGCTGCTGCTGTATGCGGCGGCAGAGCCGGTCGACATCCGTGCGATCGGTCCCAAGACAAGGCCCGAAGGCCCGTTGCGCGGATTTGCCCTGGTGGCGCGAATCTGGCGCGCCTGCCGCGAATATTTTTGATCGATGGCTGGCGGTTTGCCAGGGTTTATGCGCATGATTGCCGGCGCGGCTTGCAAAAACCGCACGTTTTGGCGGGAATCTGGTGCTGCAACTGTGGAAAAGCCCAGTTTGACTCTGATTAGACAAATCGATCCGTGCCAAAGCTGACCGCAACACACTTTGTCATTTTGCAGGGGCTGACCCTGAACCGTACCGGGAGACCGACATGAGCATCAACATCGGACCGCCGTCGATCGATGAACTGCGGCCCCGTATCACGGTGATCGGGGTTGGTGGCGCCGGCGGCAACGCCATTGCCAACATGATCCGCGCCGGGATCGAAGGCGTCGACTTCGTCGTGGTCAACACCGATGCCCAGGCGTTGAACAATTCGATCGCCGATACGCGCATCCAGCTCGGGCCCGCAATTACGCAGGGCCTGGGCGCAGGTGCGCGCCCCGAAGTGGGGCGTGCCGCCGCCGAAGAGACAATGGCTGAACTCGAACGCGCGCTCGAAGGCGTGCACATGGTGTTCATCGCCGCCGGCATGGGTGGGGGCACCGGCACGGGCGCCGCGCCCGTGATCGCCGAAGCCGCGCGGCGCAAGGGCGTGCTGACCGTCGGCGTGGTGACCAAGCCGTTCCTGTTCGAAGGGTCGCGGCGCATGCGGTCGGCCGATGCCGGGATCGAGGAACTGCAAAAGCACGTCGATACCCTGATCGTGATTCCCAACCAGAACCTGTTCCTGGTGGCCAAGGCCGAAACGACTTTCAAGGAAGCGTTTGGCCTGGCTGACGAAGTGTTGCAGCAGGGCGTGCGTTCGATCACCGACCTGATGGTCATGCCGGGCCTGATCAACCTCGACTTTGCCGACGTCCGTTCGGTGATGGGCGAAATGGGCAAGGCGATGATGGGCACCGGCGAAGGCGAAGGCCCCAACCGCGCGCTCGATGCGGCCGAACGCGCGATTGCCAATCCGTTGCTCGACGGCGTGTCGATGCAGGGCGCCAAGGGCGTGATCATCTCGATCATCGGCGGCGATGACATGAAGCTGCTCGAAGTCGACGAAGCGGCCAATCACATCCGCGAACTGGTCGATCCCAACGCCAACATCATCTGGGGTTCGGCATTCAACCCCGATCTGGATGGCAAGATCCGCGTCTCGGTGGTGGCCACCGGCATCGAACAGACCAACGAACAGGCCGAAATCGCGTCGCGCCCGGCGGCAGTGGGCGGCACCCGCGGCCCGGCATTCCCGGGCGGTGGCCTGGCCGCGCCCCAGGGCATCGCGCCGCGTCCGCCCGAAGTGCCGCAGTCGGCAACCGCTGAACCGGTTGACCCTTCGCCTGTGGCCGAAGAACCGGTGGCACAGGCCGCGCCCGAACCCGAACCCGAACCACAGCCCTTGCAGCAGGATGCGCCGCCGCCTGTGGACGACGAACCCTTCGACCTGACGCTTGATCTCAGCGAAGAACCCGCGCCAAGCCCGGGCATGCCCCGCTTCGGCCGGGTTGGTGCCACATCCGAACCGGTCGAGCCTGCCCCGCGCCCGGCACCGGGGGGATCGACCCTGTTCGAACGCATGGCCAGCCTGTCGCGCGGGTCACGCCCGGCCGACGAAGAATCGACCGACGAAGAGGGCAAGGCGCTTAATATTCCGCGTTTCCTGGGGCGTCAGAACAACCAGTAAGCAGTTCATCGTCCTGGCGCCATGATCCGTCGCACGATCGCGCCAGGACCGGAATTAAGCGTTAGAGCGTGCTGACAAAACGTGGGAACCGGGTTTTTGTCAGAGAATCGTGCGATATTGACTGTGCTTGACGAAATGCTGCGCGCCCGGCGGGCAACCGGCCTGCGTTGCGCGCTGGCTGTGGCGATGGTGTCGTTGGCCGGTCCGGTGCGCGCCACGCCACAACAGTCGTCCGATGCGGCGGCCGCGCCGGTCAGCGTATCGCACCCCGTGGTCGAGCCCACCGCGCCCAGCGCGGGCAAGGCTTTGAATGCGGCCCTGGGGCAACTGGCCAAGGATCCGCGCGATATCGATGCGCTGCTTGCCGCGGGTGACGCTGCAAATGCGCTGGGCGACAACGCCGCAGCGCTGGGTTTTTACAGCCGCGCCGATCAGCTTGCGCAGACCGCCGCGCCGGCCAAGGCGGGCAAGGTCAAGGCCGCGATCGCAGGCGCGCGCCTGCATCTCGACGATCCGGTCGAAGCCTTGCGCTGGTATGCAGACGCCGAAAGGGCCGGGGCCGATCCGGTGGTGTTCGCGGCGGATCGCGGGTTGGCCTACGACCTGGTCGGCGACAATGCGGCCGCAGTGGCGCAATATCGGCTGGCGCTTGAACGCAGCACCGACACCACCTTGCGCGATGAAGTGACGCGTCGCCTGGCGTTGAGCCTGGCCATCGGCGGCGACCGGCGGGGGGCAGAACGCGTGCTCTTGCCGTTGCTGCAACGGCAGGACCGCTCGGCCTGGCGCACGCACACCTTTGTTCTGGCCGTGGCCGGGCGCAGCGACGAGGCGGTCGGCGTGGCACACGCGACGATGCCTGCCGATCTGGCCGACGCGATTGCACCCTATCTGCGTTTCATGGTCCGGCTGACCCCGGCGCAACAGGCGGCGGTGGCAAGCCTGGGCACATTCCCCCGCGCTGCCGACATTGGTCGCGATGATCCGCGCGTGGTGGCCTATGCCGCGGCGCATCCTCGCGTGCCGCTGACCCCGACAACACCGGCCAGCGCGGCGCTGGCCCAGGCCGCCGTGGCTGCACCGACCGACACCAGGGCTGGCCATGCCAAGCGCCGCCGCGCCAATGGCCCGGCGCCGGTACAACTGGCCAGCGCGGCGCCGGCCCAGGCCGAGCCCGACATCGCGCTGCCGCCCCCGCCGCCGCCTGTCATGATGGCCGGCGCTGGCGGGCCGCCCGCCGCGCCGATCGCCAGCCGCACCACCACTCCGGCGCGCGGCGGCTTTGATCTGGCGCAAGTGTCGGGAAGCAACAGCAAGGCTGCGACCGCATCGGATGCATCGGGCACCGCGCCGGCCGTGCCCACTGCACCGGTGGTGCCGCGGCCCGTGGTGCTGTCCCGGCTTGACATGCCGGCGTCGCCGCGTCGCACCGCGCTGCAGGCACCAGCCCCGCAGCAACCGGTGCCTGCGCCGCAGGCGACGCCGCCACGCGTCGCCACGCCGCAACCCGCCCCGGCTGCGCTGGCGCCGCCCGCGCCCGCGCCCGTCCCCCAGCCTGTGCCAACGCCGGCCATTACGCCTTCGGTTTCTGCAGCGCCCGACAGCGTCACCATGACCAGCCATCCGGTGATCGAGGCGACCCCGCCGGCGCCCGAAAAGCCGCGCGAGACACCGGTGATGGCGCCGCCCGCTGCGCCCCCTGTGGTCAGCGATGGCGCCAGCAAGACCATCGCGGCAAAGGATGGCGTGGCAAAGGACAAGCCGACGCCTGACAGGACGGCCAGGACCAAGCCTGCAAAACCGCACGACAAGGTGCCGGTGGCCGAAGTATCGCACAGTGCAAAGGACAAGGCGGCGGACAAGGCGCCCGACAAAGGCGCGCACGCCAAGGCCGCGCATGGCAAGGCTGCCAAGGACGAGGCCGACGACTCCGCGCTGCCGCCGTGCAAGCCTGTGGCCGCGGCGAAGGGGCACAAGGGCAAGGGCGCCAAGCCCGATCATGCAGCCGCGCCCAGCGCGCGATCGCACCATGGTCGCAAAGGCAAGTCGGACGCGAAGGACAACGACACTTGCGCGCCGTCGGCGCGGGGCGATCGTCCCGATGGCCCGGGCGGCGTGTCGCGCGATGCCGACAGCGATGACAGCGGCAAGGCCAGGACCAAAGGCAAGACCAGGAACAAGGGCAGCGACAGCGACAAGCCCGCCGAAAAGGGCGGACGCCATGCGCGCTATGCCAGCCGGATCTGGGTCGAAGTGCTGACCGGGGCCGATCGGGACAAGATGCCCAATGAATGGCTGAAGCTGGTGCACAAGTCGCGGCTGCTGAAAAAGCACAAACCCTATCTGACGCCCTGGCGCAGCAATGTCCGGCTTTTGACCGGCCCGTTCGACAGCGATGCACAAGCGCAGGACTTCATTGCCGAATTGCGCAAGGACGGGGTGCCCGGATTTGAATGGACCAGCCCGGCCGGACAGGCGGTCGACAGTCTGCCCGTCCCCTGACCCGCACCGGCACTGTGTCAAAAAGACGTCGTGAAACCGATATAGGGAATAGACCGTATTTTCCTGTCATGCGATCTTGACCGGCATGTCCACAGGTTTTGCACAGTCTTGTCGAGTTTTGCGCAAGGGGGTGGCCGCCTGTCATTGCCGATCACCGGCAGCTTGGCGATGGGTCTGTGCAAGCGACGTCGGAACCCGGTCGCCGTGATGGGCATGGTCAGCAGGCCTGCCCGCCACGACCGGTCCGATGTACTGGAGTGCCGATGATGCGGACTGCCCAAGACAATGGTGAACGCGAGGATGCCGCGCCCGTCGACATGCTTGCCTCATTGTTCGAGGCGCGTGGCTGGCCGTTCGAATTTGTATCGGACGACGAGATTCACGGGGAAATTCAGGGTTCGTGGGCCAATTATCAGGTCCGCTGCATCTGGCGCGAAGAAGATCACGTGTTGCAGATGCTGTGCCTGCCCGACATTCGTGTGCCCGATGACAAGCGCTCGGCGGTGCACGAAGTCATGGCCCTGATCAACGAACAGGTCTGGGTCGGCCATTTCGACATGTGGTCCAATGGCGGTGTGCTGCTCTATCGCCACGGGCTGATGCTGGGTGACGAAGGGCTGCTCAGCCTGGGCCAGGCGCAATCGGCGATCGAGGCTGCGGTGGACGAATGCGACCGGTTCTACCCCGCGTTCCAGTTCATCCTGTGGGGCGACAAAAGCCCGGCCGATGCCTTGGCCAGCGCGCTGGTCGATGCCGTGGGCGAAGCTTAGGATTTCGATCTTGCGCGTTTTCCAGTTCGGTTGTGGCAATATGGGTGGGGCAATGCTGGCCGGATGGCTGGCAGGCGGGTTCGATCCTGCTGCATTCACCGTGATTGATCCTTATCTGGCGCAGGCGCCTGCCGGCGTGCGACTGCTCGATGCCGCGCCGCAGGGCGAACCTGCCGCCGAAGTCGTCCTGCTGGCGTTCAAACCCCAGCAGTTGCCCGCCGCTGCTGACGCGATCGCCGCGCTGGTGGGCCAGGGCACGGTGGTCCTGTCGGTGCTGGCAGGGGTTGATCTGGCCACGTTGCGCGCCACGTTTCCCGCGGCGCGCGCAATCGTGCGGGTCATGCCCAATCTGGCCGCAGCGCTCGGCAAATCGCCGATCGCGCTGTTTGGCGATGCCCAAGGGGCGGCACGTGCTGCGACCGAGGCACTGATGGCGCCGCTTGGCCCGGCCGAATGGCTGGAGGATGAATCCGCGATGGATCTGGTCACCGCGCTGGCCGGATCGGGCCCGGCATTTGTCTATCGCGTGATCGATGCGCTTGCCACCGGGGCCACGGCGCTGGGCCTGCCGCGCGACCAGGCCGACCGGCTGGCCATGGCCATGGTCGAAGGCGCCGTGCAACTTGCCGTGGCATCACCGCACAGCCCGGCAGAACTGGCGCGCCGCGTTGCCAGCCCGGGGGGCACGACGCAGGCGGGGCTCGATGTGCTGGACGCGGACGGCCGGCTGGCCCGCGTGATCGAAGACACGCTGCGTGCCGCGCGCGATCGCAGCGCCGAAATGACCGCAGAGGCAATTCGCCGAACAGTCGGCTGAGCCCGATTGCCGTTCAGCGATCCGCAAGGGACCTGTCGATACAACAATTTTCGCCGGTTGGCTTGAAAGCGGGCGCAAGCGGCGCGATATTGCATGCGTCGGGCCCCATGCCGGGCCTTTCACACGGAGTTTTTAAGCACATGGCAAACTGGAACGACCAACGCCCCTCGCAGATGGGCTTCGGCGCGGCTCCTGGCCTTTCGGGCGACTGGGGCCGTAGCTCGGTCATTGACGCCGGGCTGCGCCGACATATGCTTGCAATCTACAACTACATGGCTTCGGGCATTCTGCTTTCGGGGATCATTGCGCTGGGTTTTGCCCAGTCGGGTCTGGCCGAGGCGCTGATGCATTCGCCGCTGCGCATCGTGGTTGCCCTGGCTCCGCTGGCGTTTGTCATGGTGATGAGCTTCGGGATCAACCGCCTGTCGACCGCCACGATGCAGGCGCTGTTCTGGGCGTTCAGCGCGGTCATGGGCATGTCGCTGTCGTCGATCTTCTTTGTCTATACCGGTTCGTCGATCGCGGTGACGTTCTTTGCCACCTCGGGCGCGTTCGCCGGGCTTAGCCTGTTTGGCTATACCACCCGCAAAAGCCTGTCGGCGATGGGCACGTTCCTGATCATGGGCCTGTTCGGCATCCTGATCGCGTCGGTCGTCAACATGTTCCTGCAGTCAGGCGGGCTGGCCTTCGGGATCAGCTTCCTCGGCGTGCTGATCTTTGCCGGGCTGACCGCCTATCACACGCAGATGCTGAAGGAACAGTACGGCTATGTGCGCGGCACCGACATGGCGGGCAAGGCCGTGATCATGGGCGCGCTGCAGCTGTATCTCGATTTCATCAACATGTTCCTGATGTTGCTGCGCTTCATGGGCGATCGTCGCTGACGCCGGCCGATCCGCCGCTTCCGCGTCGGGTCATCGCAAATCAATCACACCCGGTGGGATCGGATCCCGCCGGGTGTTTCCTTTTCCGGATCGCGCTGGCATGTGTTAACCGCGGTTGACAAGGCCACGGTAACCGATGCCCTGTCATCCATTCCAAGCACCCGTGCCAGGAGCAAGACCGACCGTGAGGCTGCGCGATCGATTGATGGTTGAACGCTGTGTATCCCGCCCCCCCGCGCGCGGCACATGGGGCAAGGTCTTTGGCCTGGCGCTTGGCCTGATGCTGGCCGCCTGCGCGCACAAGTTGCCGCCGCCGCCCCCGCCACCACCCCCGCCGCCGCCGCCGGTCGAAGTGATCCCGCCGGTTCCCACGCCGCCCGATGGCGCTGCGCCCAACATGATCACCCCGCCGGTCGACGCGCAGGGCCAGCGCGAATCCGTCAATCGCAAGGTTTCGGTCAATCAGATCGTGTGGAATTTGCGTTCGGCCTATACCGTGGCCGCACTCGATTGCCAGGATGCCACCCAAAGCGCTGCGATCCTGCCGCTGTATCGCGCATTTCTGACCCGCAACGCCAAAGTGCTCAAATCGGTCTACGACCACATGGACCACGAATTTCGCGACCGCTACGGACGCGGCGGCGAAACCCTGCGCGACGATTATCTGACCGTCTTGTACAACCATTACGCGCTGCCGCCGACGAAGAACGATTTCTGCGAAGTGGTCAGCCAGGTGATCCAGCAGGGCGCCGATGTGGCGCCCGATGATCTGGGCGCGTTTGCCCAGGAAAAGGTGCCGCTGATCGAAAAGGTGTTTGACGATTTCTACACCCGCTACGACCAGTACAAGAATGCCCTGGCCGAATGGGAAGAAAAATACGGGCATCTGGGGCGGGTGCGGGTAGAGCCCTTGGCCCAGCAGCCGCCGGTGCCGCATATGCCCGACATGGGGCCCCCGGCGAACCCCTGATCCAAAAATTATCGCGGCGGGGTCTTGGCAAGCAGGCAGGCGTTGCGCTAAAGGCGCGCCTCCCGGTGGGTGTGGATCGATCGCCAACGATCGTGTGCACCACCCGGCCGAACTTTGGAACGGGGCCGTAGCTCAGATGGGAGAGCGCGTCGTTCGCAATGACGAGGTCAGGGGTTCGATCCCCCTCGGCTCCACCAGGGTTCGTATGTAGACTGTCGCATGGCCGGGTATGAAAACCTGTGGTTCATGCGGATCATGAACCAGCCTGCAGCTTGTGTCGGAACCCGGTCGCCTGGTGCGTTCGAGGCCCGGCATCGGACGCGGGCTCTTGCCATTTGCGCGAAAATGCCCCCGTTTATGCAGGTGTGTTATTCGGGCCGGATTGGCGGATACAGGCAATGCATTTTCTTGATCAGGCCAAGATTTTCATCCGTTCGGGTGCAGGCGGCGGTGGCGCCGTCAGCTTTCGGCGCGAAAAATACGTCGAATACGGCGGACCCAATGGCGGCAACGGCGGCAAGGGTGGCGATATCGTGTTCGAGGCCGTGGCCGGACTGAACACGCTGATCGATTTCCGCTATACCCAGCACTTCAAGGCGCAGCGCGGCGGCGGCGGCGCCGGCCAGAACCGCTTTGGCGCGGGCGGCGACGATCTGGTGATCAAGGTGCCGGTCGGCACCCAGGTGCTCGACGACGATCGCGAAACCGTGCTGCTCGATCTGGTCGAGCCGGGGCAGCGTGTCGTGCTGTTGCGCGGCGGCGACGGCGGGCGTGGCAATGCCAGCTTCAAATCGTCGACCAACCGCGCACCGCGCCAGTCCGGTCCCGGTTGGCCAGGCGAAGAAATGTGGGTCTGGCTGCGGCTGAAGCTGTTGGCCGATGCGGGCCTGGTTGGCCTGCCCAATGCCGGCAAATCAACATTCATCAACCAGATCAGCAACGCCAAGGCCAAAGTGGGCGAATACGCCTTTACCACCACCCGGCCACAGCTGGGCGTGGTGCGCCACCGCAACCGTGAATTCGTGCTGGCCGACATTCCCGGCCTGATCGCGGGTGCGGCCGAGGGCGCCGGCATCGGTGACCGGTTTCTGGGGCATATCGAACGCTGCCGCGTGCTGATCCACCTGGTCGACATTCACGGCACCGATCCGGCCGAGGCAATGCATGTCGTGGCCGAGGAACTGGCTGCCTATGGCGGCGGTTTGGACGAGAAGCCGCGGTTGATCGCGCTGAACAAGATCGACCTGGTCGATGCCGAACTGGTGCGCGCCTTTGCCGGCGAACTGATTGCGGCAGGCGCTGACAAGGTCTTTCCGATCTCGGGCGCGACGGGCAAGGGCATGGATGCCCTGCTCGACGCCGTGCTGGAACACTTGCCCGCAGCCACCGCAACCGAACGCCCCGCCGGGGAAATCGAGGACGCGACCGAGGCCAAGCCCTGGTCGCCGTTCTGATACCATCGGTTGCCCGGTATGACCGACGCAGACGGTGGTCTTCACCCGACGCGATTTATCGCATAAGCGGACAGGCATCATGACCATCGCGACGCTTGCCCAACTTGCCGATCCTGCGCTTGCCCCCCGCCTTGTGGTCAAAGTCGGATCGGCGCTGCTGGTGGGCGCGGACGGCGAACCGCGTCGTGCCTGGCTGGCGGCACTGGTTGCCGAACTGGCGGCGGCGCGGGCGCGCGGACAGCAGGTGATCGTGGTGTCGTCGGGCGCGATCGCGCTTGGCGCGCGGCGGCTGGGCCTGGCCAGGGGTGGACGCGGTTCGCTGGCCGATGCACAGGCCGCTGCGGCAGTGGGCCAGATCGCTTTGGCCGGACTGTGGGCCGAGCTGTTTGCCGCACATGGGGCAACCGCCGCGCAAGTCCTGCTGACGCTGGATGACCTTGAGGATCGTCGCCGTTGGCTGAATGTCACGGCCACGCTCGGCACGCTGCTGGCGCGCGGCGCGGTGCCGGTGATCAATGAAAACGACACGGTCGCGACCGAGGAAATCCGCTTTGGCGACAACGACCGGCTTGCCGCGCGTGTAGGGCAGGCGGCAGAGGCGAGCGCCGTCCTGTTGCTGTCGGACATCGACGGCCTGTACGATCGCGATCCGCGCGCGGCCGGGGCAACGCGCATCCCGGTGGTGCGCCGGGTAACGCCCGACATCCACGCAATGGCCACGGCCGGATCATCCTCTGGCCTAGGGTCGGGCGGCATGACCTCAAAGCTGCAGGCGGCCGAGATTGCCGCGATGGCGGGCATGGCGCTGGCAATCATCGACGGCCGGCCCGAGGCGCCGGTTGCGCGCGCATTCGATACCGGCAGTGGTACGCTGTTCCTTGCCCGGCCGCACAAAGGCGCGCGCAAGGCCTGGCTTGGGGGACGTCTGCGGATGCGCGGGTTCCTGCATGTCGATGCAGGCGCGGCTGCGGCGCTGGCGCAAGGGGCCAGCCTGCTGGCCGCAGGCGTGGTGCGCGTGGAGGGGCAGTTTGTGCGCGGCGATGCGATTGCCGTGGTCGGCCCTGCGGGTGACGTGCTTGCGCGCGGCCTGTCCGAATACGATGCTGTTGAATCGGCGGCGCTTGCCGGGCGGCACAGCCGTGATCACGCCGAAATCCTGGGCTATGCGCCAAGGTCGGCGCTGATCCATCGCGACCAGCTGGTTCTGGTCTGATGGTGGCAAAACGTCCGTCGGACTTGCTGGCCATTACCGGGGCGACAGGGTTTGTGGGGCAGGCTGTGCTCGATGCGGCAGCCGCGGCGGGCCTGGATGTGCGCGCCCTGACCCGCCGGCGGCAAAAGGCGCGTGCCGGGGTTGAATGGGTTCAGGGCGATCTGGACAACAAGCGTGCACTGCGCCGGCTGGTCGCGCGGGCAAGTGCCGTGATCCACATCGCCGGCGTGGTCAACAGTGCCGATCCTGCGGCGTTCGAAGACGGCAACGTGCGTGGCACGCTGAATATCGTCAACGCCGCGCTTGAGGCGGGCGTGGGGCGGTTTGTCCACGTCTCGTCGTTGTCGGCGCGCGAACCGCAGCTTTCGATCTATGGCGCGTCGAAGCGTCGTGGCGAACGCGTGGTTGCCTCATCGGGCCTCGACTGGACGATCGTTCGTCCGCCGGGGATCTATGGTCCGCGCGATACCGAAATGTTCGAACTGTTCCGGCTGGCGCGCAAGGGCGTGGTGCCGCTGCCCCCTGCGGGACGCGTGTCGTTGATCCATGTGGCGGATCTTGCCGATCTGCTGCTGGCGCTGGTGCGCGGCGGCGAAGACGTGACCGGCATGACCTTCGAACCCGACGATGGACGGCCCGGAGGCTGGACACATGGCGAAATGGCGCGCGCGATCGGGATGGCGGTGGGCAAACGGCCGATCGCGCTGTCGCTGCCGCGCACGCTGCTTGAATGGGTCGCGCGCGCCGATCGCGCGGTGCGCCGGGACAAGGCCAAGCTGACGCTCGATCGCGTTGGGTACATGTGTCATCCCGACTGGACCGTTTCCGATGGTGCCCGGCCGCCGGCCGACCTGTGGCAGCCGCAGATCGCCACCGATGCCGGGCTTTACGCGACGGCGGCATGGTACCGTGATATGGGCTGGCTGAAATCCTGATCCGCCAGGCGTTCAAAACGCCGGTTCGTAGCCCGGTGGCAGATCGTCCTGGTCATCGCCGTGGCCCGGGACATGGATGCCGCATTCGGTCTTGTCCCAGCCTTTCCAGCGGCCCGAGCGCGGGTCTTCGCCCGGTGCGACCTTGCTGGTGCAGGGCGCACAACCGATCGAGGGATAGCCGCGCGCGACCAGCGGATGCCGCGGCAGATCGTGCGTGTCGAACCAGGCTTCGATGTCGGCATGGGTCCAACTGGCCAGCGGATTGATCTTCAGCCGTCCTTCGCCATCGCCATGGTCGATTTCGAACCGCGGCAATCCCGCGCGGGTGGCTGACTGAAATCCCTTGCGGCCGGTGATCGATGCGTCAAATCCGGCCATCGCGCGTGCCAGGGGCTCGACTTTGCGCATGTCGCAGCACCCGTCCGGATCCCATGACCAGCGCAGCCCTTTGTCATCCCTGGCGGCAAGCGCTGCGGCATCGGGGGTCAGCACGCGCAAGCCGGTCAGGCCGAGCCGTTCCACCACAAGGTCGCGATAGGCCAGCGTTTCGGCAAAATGTTTGCCGGTGTCGAGAAACAGCACGGGCAGCGCCGGATCGACCTCTGCGACCAGATGCAGCAGCACGGCACTTTCCGCGCCAAAGCTTGACACCACCGCCAGATCGCCCGCCAGACCATCGCGGATCACCGTGCGCAGCATGTCGCGCGTGTCGCTGCCCCGGAACAGATTGTTCAGCCGGATCGCATCGGCATCGCTGAAACGCGGTGCGGTGTCGATCCGGTCGATCCGCCGGTCGGTCGCGGGGCGGCGGATGTCAGCCATGCCGCAGCGCCCAGATCGCCGGACGGCCATCCACGGTGCGCTGATAGACTTCGGGCCAGGTGGCGATGGCGGTGTCGATTGCGGCGCGCGTGATCGGCTGATCGGGCGCAAACGCGTCGAACCCCACGCGGTGATAATGGCTGATCTGGTCGACCAGCACATCGCCCACCGCGCGCAGTTCGCCGGTATAGCCGGATTCGCGCAGGATACTGGCCGCCGAATAGCCGCGCCCGTCGTTGAACCCGGGAAAGGCGACCTCGACCAGTTCCAGCTGGCCAAGCAACGGCAGCAGCGCGCGCGCGTCATCGCCCGGCATCAGCCGCACCGCCAAGGCGTTTGCGGTATCGGACAGATCGGCAAAGGCCACCACCGGGGCGGTGCTGGCTGAGTCATCGCGCAGCCGGATCAGGGTTTCAGCCATAGATTGCGTCCTTGAACGGGGCGGTGCCGATACGGCGATACGTATCCAGAAAGCGTTCGCCGTCGGTGCGCTGCGCCACATAGACCTGCGTTGCGCGTTCGATTGCATCGACGATGCCGTCTTCGCTGAAGCCGGGGCCGATGATACTGCCCAGCGACGTGTCCGCGCCTTCCGAGCCGCCGAACAGCAGCTGATAGTTTTCGACGCCCTTGCGATCGACCCCCAGGATGCCGATGTGCCCGGCGTGGTGGTGGCCGCACGCATTGATGCAGCCCGAAATCTTCAGCTTCAGTTCGCCCAGATCGCGCTGGCGTTCGACATCGGCAAAGCGCGCGGAAATCTTCTGCGCCAAAGGGATCGAGCGGGCATTGGCCAGGCTGCAATAATCCAGCCCGGGGCAGGCGATGATGTCGCCGATCAGGTCAAGATTGGGCGTGGCCAGGCCCGCTTCGTCAAGCCTTTGCCAGATTGCATGCAGATCGGTGCGCTTTACATGCGGCAACACGATGTTCTGCGCATGGGTCACGCGCAGTTCGTCAAAGCTGAAATCGCGCGCCAGATCGGCCATCAGGCGGATCTGGTCGGCGCTGGCATCGCCGGGAATGCCGCCGGTCGGTTTCAGGCTGATCGTGACAATGCCGTAGCCCTGCACTTTGTGCGCATGGACGTTTTGATCGACCCACAGCGCAAAGTCGGGATCGGACAGATCGATCGCCACAGGCGCGGCGCGGTCGAACGCGGGATCGGCAAACTGCGCCTTGATCCGCGCCAGTTCGGCCGGCGGCGGCTCAAGGCCCAGCGTCAGGATATGCGCAAATTCCTGTTCGACCTGGCGGCGATATTCTTCGGCACCGATTTCGTGGACCAGGATCTTGATCCGCGCCTTGTACTTGTTGTCGCGGCGGCCATAGCGGTTGTAGACGCGCAGACACGCCTCGAGATAGCTGACCATCTGCAACGGCGATAACCAGTCGCGGATCACCGGCGCGATCATCGGCGTGCGGCCCATGCCACCGCCGACATGGATGCGCAGGCCTTCTTCGCCCGCCGCATTGGTTACCACCTGGATGCCGATGTCGTGCAGCTTCATCGCCGCGCGGTCGACGTCGCTGCCGATGATCGCCACTTTGAACTTGCGCGGCAGGTAATCGAATTCGGGGTGGAACGTCGACCATTGCCGCAGCAGTTCGGCATAGGGTCGCGGATCGGCCACTTCGTCGGCGGCGGCCCCCGCGAAATGGTCGGCGGTGGTGTTGCGGATGCAATTCCCGCTGGTCTGGATCGCATGCATCCCGACCGACGCCAGATCGGCCAGGATCGCGGGCGCATCCTCGAGCTTGATCCAGTTGTACTGGATGTTCTGGCGCGTGGTGAAATGGCCGTAACCGCGATCGTATTTGTCGGCGATATCGCCCAGCATGCGCATCTGGCGCGCATTGAGCGTGCCATAGGGCACCGCCACGCGCAGCATATAGGCGTGCAATTGCAGATAAAGCCCGTTTTTCAGCCGCAGCGGGCGGAACTGGTCTTCGGCCAAGGCGCCCGACAGGCGGCGCGCGACCTGATCGGAAAATTCGGCAACGCGGGCATCGACCATGGCCTGATCATGCGTGTCGTACTGATACATCGGGGGATCTTTCGCAGATGTCAGGCGATCCAGGCGGTGGCCGCCGGATCATGGGGGCGATGCGACAGGTCAAGGCGTACGGTGGGGCCCAGCGCGCGCACGCGGTCCTTGATATGCGCCGGGCGAATGCCCTGCGCGTCACGCGTCGCGTCGATTACATACGCGCTGACCACACGTTGCGCGCGTTCCTCGGCGGTGATGATCGCGGCGCCATCGTCTGTCAGCGGGGCCGCGTCGTTCACCGCTGTCGACCAGCCGCTGCCGGTCCACCAGGTCACATCGCCGGTCAGCAGGTCGTTGCCGGTCAGGATCTTGAAACGATCGGCGCTCACCGCACGCTCTCCGCAAATTGGGCAAGGGTCGCGGCCTGTTCGCGCGCGGCCACTTCGCCGATGATGATCAGCGCCGGGCTTTTGACCCGGTGCAGCGAAACCAGCGTGTCGAGCCCGGCCAGCACCCCGCGCAGCACGCGCATCGCGGGCCGGGTGGCGTTTTCGATCACCGCCACCGGCATCGCCGGCGACAGGCCATCGCCGATCAGTTTTTCGGTGATCGCCGCCGCCGTGGCCAGCCCCATGTAGATCACCAGCGTGCGGCCCTGACCCGCCAGCCCTGCCCAGTTCTGATCGGACAGACCCTTGCACTGCCCGGCAACGAACGACACGATCGAAGCGGCATCGCGATGGGTCAGCGCAATGCCCGACGCCGCAGCCGCCCCCATCGCCGCGCTGATCCCCGGCACCACCTGCACCGGCACGCCGGCGGCGCGACAGGCCTCGGCCTCTTCGCCGCCGCGTCCGAACACGAACGGATCGCCACCTTTCAGCCGCACCACCGCGCGGCCCGCCAGCGCCTCGCGCACCAGCAGCGCGTTGATATCATTCTGCGGCATCGTGTGGCGTGACCGGCTTTTGGCGACGCAGACCAGCCGCGCGGTGGCAGGCGCCAGCGCCAGGATTGCCGGATCGACCAGCCCGTCGTGCACGATCAGCGTGGCCGCACCGATCAGCCGCGCCGCGCGCAGCGTCAACAGGTCCGGGTCGCCGGGTCCGGCACCGACCAGATGGACGGTGCCGACGGATTGGGGGACAGGGCTCGTCATCCAGCGCAGATGGGGCCAAGCCGGCTGCATCGCCAGCGAGAATGCCTATTGCGGTCGCTAGGCCAACTTTAGGCGGGCGGTTCGGGTTCGGTCTTTGACAGCATCGCCACCATCCGGCGCAGCCCGTCGGAATCGCGCAGATGCACATCCTGTTGCGGAAACGGGATCTGCACGCCGCGTTCGCGGAACAGGTGCCACACGTTCTTCAACACCGCCGACCGGATCGCGCCGATGCCGTTTTCGGGGTCGTTGATCCAGCAACTGACCGCCATGTCGATCCCGCTGGGGCCAAGCGTCGACAGCATCACGCTGGGCGGGGGATCGGCCAAAACGCGTTCCACGTCGCCCGCCGCCTCCAGCAGCAGTGCCTCGACCAGGTCGATATCGCTGCCATAGGCAACGCTGATCGGGATCGAAACCGACACCCGGCGCGATGAATATGACCAGTTTTCAACCTGGCTGGTCATCAGGTTCTGGTTGGGGATCAGGTATTCGCGGTTGTCCAGCGTGGTGACCGAAATCGCGCGGATGCCGATCTTGTTGACCACGCCCATCGTCGTCGTGCTGCCGCTGGTCACCGCGATCACGTCGCCCGGCTTGATCGACCGGTCTAGCAGCAGGATGATGCTGGCGATCAGATTGCCCGCCGTGGTCTGCAATCCGAAACCGATGGCCAGGCCAAACGCGCCCGAAAACACCGTAAACGCGGTCAGGCTGATGCCCAGCGTGTCAATCGTCATGAAAAAGGCGAACGTCCACACGGTCAGTGTGATCATCTTGTCGCCCAGCGAGGTCTGCGCCGAATCCAGCCCCTTCATCCGCCGCAACAGCCGCCGCGCCACGCTGCCGACCACGCGCGCACCGATCAATGCGATCGCCACGACCATGACCATCCAGATCGCGGTGGCGAGCGAGATATGGTATTTGCCGATATCGATGCTGATATCGTCAAGCGCGTCGATCATGTCGTGCAGGCGCGCGTTCACGGCCTGCAGGTGCGCGTTGATATGGTGGGATGCCGCATTCATCCGTTGCGCCCCGCCTGCCTGCGCCAGGTGGCAAGCGCGCCGTCAAGGTCGGCGATCAGATCACCCGGATCTTCCAACCCGACGGCCAGCCGCACGCCAAACCGGTCTTCGCCATCCCACCCGGCCGGCGGCCAGGCGCTGGCGCTGCGGATCGGTGCCGGATCAACCGGGGTGGCCAGGCTTTCAAACCCGCCCCAGCTGTAACCGATGCCGAACAGCGCCAACGCATCGATCAGCGCATCGCGCGCCGCCGCAGTGCCGCCGCGCATTACAAAGCTGAACAGGCCGCACCCGCCGGTAAAATCGCGGCGCCAGATCTCGTGCCCGGGGCTGCCCGGCAGCATCGGGCACAGCACATGCGCAACCTCGGGCCGCTGCATCAGCCATTGCGCCAGCGCCAGCGCCGAAGCGGTGGTGCGCTGCAGGCGGATATCCATCGTGCGCAGGCCACGCAGCATCAGCGATGCATCGTCGGGCGACACCACCGTGCCCAGTCCCTGCGCGCGCAGCCGCAATGTGCGGTACCAGTCGGCGCCCGCACTGGCCGATCCCATCATCGCATCGGAATGGCCGCCGACATGCTTGGTCAGGCTCATCACCGCAATGTCCACGCCGTGCTTCAGCGGGGCAAAGCCCAGCGGGCTGGCCCAGGTGTTGTCGATCACGCTAATCACGCCGCGCGCGCGCGCGATCGCGGCCAGCCGCGGCACATCGCACACATCCATTGTCAGGCTGCCCGGGCATTCGATCAGCACCGCGCGGGTGCGCTGGCAGATCGCCGCGGCAAAAGCGTCGGGATCGAGCGGATCGAACCAGCGGGTTTCGATGCCGAAATCGTGCAGCAGGCCGCGACCCATCACCCGGCTGGGTTCATAGGCGTTGTCGGTCATCAGCAGGACATCGCCAGGGCGCAGCACGGTCAGCATCACACCCGCGATCGCCGCCACGCCCGAGGGATAAAGCACCGTGCCCGCAGCCCCCGGCTCGAGCATGGTCAGCGCATCGGCCAGCGCCCATTGCGTGGGCGCGCCGCGCCGCCCGTAATAGAAATTGCCGTCCTCGTTCGACGGATGCGCGCGCAAGGCGGCCATATCGGGATAAAGATGCGTGCTGGCGCGCCACACCGCCGGGCTGACCACTGCGCCCGGATGCCCGGGTGTTCCGGTCCATTCGGCGCGGCGCCCGGCGGCCGTGACGCGCGTGCCGGGGCCATGATTGCTGTCGTTATTCCCGCTCATGGCCGCATGCAAAGCAGGATTGGCGCGCAAAGACAACCGGGCGTGGGGTTCTACGCCGGGTTTAGCGTGCTGCGCCGGTCTCTATCGGCAGATCCGGATCGCTGCCCCATTCGGCCCAGCTGCCGTCATACAAGGCAAAATCCTGCTTGCCGAGCAGGTGCGCGGCGAACAGCACGACGTTGGCGGTCATGCCCGATCCGCACGTGGCGATCATCGGCCGGTCAAGATCGATCCCGGCGGCGTCGAACGCCGCGCGCAGGTCATCGGGCTTTTTCCAGGTGCCATCTGCGGCAAACAGGCTGGCATAGGGCAGATTGCACGCGCCGGGGATGTGGCCGCTGGCAAGCCCGGGACGCGTCTCGGGTACTGCCCCGGTAAACCGCCCGGCGCCGCGTGCATCGACCAGCTGTTCGGCCCTGCTGGCGATATTGGCCAGGACTTGCGCCTTGCTGCGCACCTGGCGATCGTCGCTCCACACGGTGAAATGGCGATGGCGCAGCTGTTCGCGTCCTTGTGCACACGGGCGGCCTTCGGCTTTCCATTTGGCGATACCGCCATCGAGAAGTGCGACATTCTGCGCGCCGAACAGCGTCAGCATGAACCAGGCGCGGGTGGACGAATGGATCGGGCTGTCGTCATAGACGACGATACGGCTGCCATCGCCCAGGCCCAGGGTTTGCATCCGGCTGGCGAATTTTTCCGCGCTGGGCAGCGTGTTGGCAAACGGTGCCGCGGTGTCGACGAGTTCGTCGAGATTCAGAAACACGCCGCCCGGAATATGGCAGGCCTCGTATTCCAGCCGGGCGTCGCGGGTGTGTTCGGGCAGGAACGCGCTGGCATCGACCACGCGCAGATCGCTCGCGCCCAGTTCGTCGGCCAGCCATTGGGTGGTTACCAGCGATTCCATGTCTCGAACTGCTCCTGCCTGCTGCGACCCGTCCTTATGCGGCGGTTTTCGCCAGGCAGTTTAAACGCTCGTTTAGCACGCGTCGAGGCTGTTTCCCTTGCGGGACGCTTGCCGTTGCGTTTTGTTCGGGGCATGGGCGGCGCGTTCAAAAGGATAGACCATGGCTGATCTCAAACCCCTGCATCTTGGCCAGTCGAGCGGGCTGCCGGCCTCACCCGAAGCGGCGGTGCTGGACTATGTGCCCAATCCGCGCGCCGGTGCGCTGTTCCTCGTGCGCTTTGCCGCGCCGGAATTCACCTCGTTGTGCCCGGTGACCGGGCAGCCCGATTTTGCGCATCTGGTGATCGATTATGCGCCGGGCGAAACGATCGTCGAATCCAAATCGCTCAAGCTGTTTCTGGGCGCATTCCGCAACCATGCCGGATTTCACGAAGACGTGACCGTCGGCGTGGGCCAGCGCCTGTTTGACGAAATGGCGCCGCGCTGGCTGCGCATCGGCGGCTACTGGTATCCGCGTGGCGGCATCCCGATCGACGTGTTCTGGCAATCGGGCCCTGCGCCCGAAGGCCTGTGGGTGCCCGACCAGGGCGTGGCGGGCTATCGCGGACGCGGCTGACCAGGAACGTAGCGAACACGGAAGGATTACAGCGCCTTGCCGTCATCGGATTCTGCCTTGAGCCGGGCCAGGAACGCGTGCGCTTCGGCCACGAGCGCGGGAATGCGGGCGCGGCCTGCGGGCGACTGGATGCCGGGGGGCGCGTCTTTCAGGTTCTGTTCGATCAGGGCGACCGCGGCGGGCAGGTCGGGCGCGGCAAACGGATCGGCTTTGGCCGCCGGCGGGTCGCCGTGTTCGACCGTGGCGATGATCCGCGCCACCCCGATCGCGCCCAGCCAGTCCAGCGCATCGGCGTCGTGGATATAGATCGCCTCGGGCGTGATCGCCTTGCGATAATACATGTGCGTGCGCGTCGCTTCGCGCACGGCGGCGATCTTGGCGGCGGGAAAGCCAAGGCCGATCAGCACGTCGCCCAGTTTGGCGGCGCCCACATCCGAATGGTCGTGGCTCAGGTCCTTGTCCTCCCACGGTTCGAAGCCTGCGATGTCGTGGGTAAAGGCGGCGGCAAACAGTACGTCGTCATCGACCATGGCGCCATCGGCCCGGGCCAGATCGCGCGCCACGATGTAATCGCGCCGGCTGTGTTGCCAGCCCCAGGCCGGATGACGAAAATGCGCCTTGGCAAAGGCTTCGAGGCCCGCACGCCAGTCCTGTGGCGTTTGGGCCGCAGCGGGGGTGGCAAGCGCGGCGCCGATCAGCGCCGCGATGGTCGATGCTGTGCGGTGCATTGCCCTGTCTCCTTTGCCGGCAAAGGACCGCGTGCGGCCAGTGCTGTCAAGCAGTCCCGCAGGGCAGGGGTGACAGTGGCCACCCCCGGGCCTATCTGGATGTCACCCGCGAAGGAACCCGATGCGATGCATTTCGATTTTGCCGATGTTTCCGCCACCGATCGCTATCGCCTGATGGCCTCGGCGATCACGCCGCGCCCGATCGCGTGGGTGACCAGCCAGTCGGCAGCGGGCGTCCGCAATGCCGCGCCCTACAGCTTTTTCAACATGATGGGCGCCAATCCGCCGATCGTGGCGATCGGCATGATGCGCCAGGCCGACGGCACGCACAAGGACAGCGCCGCCAACGTGATCGACACGCAGGAATTCGTGGTCAACCTTGTCTGCGAAGCCGATGCCCAGGCAATGAACCTGACCTGCATCGATGCACCTGCCGGCGTTGACGAAATCACGCTGGCCGGCCTTGCCACCGTGCCATCGCTGGGTGTAGCCCCGCCGCGCATTGCCTCGGCCCCGGTGGCGATGGAATGCCGCGTGTTGCAGACGCAGGAAATCGGCACGACCACGCTGGTGATCGGCCAAGTGCTGCATTTCCATGTGGGCGATGCGTTTTATGATCCCGAACGGCGCCGGATCGATACGCCCGCAATGCACCTGGTGGGGCGCGTCCATGGCACCGGGTTCTATGCGCGCGGCACCGATCTGTTCGAACTGCAACGCCCGACCTGGGCCGATTTCGTCGGCGAAAAATAGGCCATAGCCATGGCGCCGCATTTTGCGCATGAAGGGTCATGACCAGCACGATCCTAGACGCGCCGAACTCGGCCGAAGCCCGCGACATCCGTTTCCACCTGCACAGCTACACCAACGCGCGCCTGCACGAACAGGTCGGCCCGCTGGTGATCGAGGGCGGCGACGGCATCTATGTGATCGACAGCGAAGGCCGCCGCTATATCGAGGCGATGTCGGGCCTGTGGAGCGTGGGCGTGGGCTTCAGCGAAAAGCGGCTGGTCGCCGCGGCGACCGAGCAGATGAACAAGCTGCCGTTTTATCATACCTTTACGCACAAATCGCACGGGCCGGCGATCGACCTTGCCGAAAAGCTGGTGACTTTGGCATCGCCGCTGACGCCCGGCGGGATGAGCAAGGCATTTTTCACCAATTCCGGGTCCGAAGCCAACGACACCGCGATCAAGCTGATCTGGTACCGGTCGAACGCGCTGGGCAAGCCCGAGAAGAAAAAGCTGATTTCGCGGGTGCGCGCCTATCACGGGGTTACGCTGGCTGCGGCCAGCCTGACCGGGCTGCCCAACAACCACCGTTCGTTCGATCTGCCGATGCCGGGCGTGTTGCACACCGGTTCCCCGCATTACTGGCGCGAAGGTCTGCCGGGTGAAAGCGAAGAGGCCTTTGCCACACGCCGCGCCGAAGAACTCGATGCGCTGATCCAGGCCGAAGGGCCCGACACCATCGCCGCGTTTTTTGCCGAGCCGGTGATGGGTGCAGGCGGGGTGGTGGTGCCGCCTGCAACCTATTGGGACAAGATCCAGGCGGTGCTGGCCAAATACGACATCCTGTTTGTGGCCGATGAAGTGATCAACGGGTTTGGTCGCACCGGCACCATGTTTGCCTGCGAAACCTATGGCATCCGGCCCGACATCCTGATCGTGTCGAAGCAGCTGTCATCGTCGTACATGCCGATTGCCGCGCTGATCGCCAACGACCGCGTGCTGGGGCCGGTGATGGACGAATCTGCGCGGATCGGCACGCTGGGGCACGGCTATACCGCGGGCGGGCATCCGGTGGCGACCGCGGTCAGCCTGGAAAACCTGCGGATTATCGAGGAAGACGGGCTGGTCGCCAATTGCGCCATCCAGGGGGCGCGGCTGCGTGCGGGCCTTGCCGCGCTGTCGCATCATCCGCTGGTGGGCGAAGTGCGCGGGGTGGGCATGATCGCCGCGATCGAACTCGTGACCGACAAGGCGGGCAAAGTGGCGCTCGATGTGCCGGGCAAGCTGGGCGGCATGGTCAACAAGGCGCTGCAGGACAACGGCGTGATCTGTCGCGCGGTGGTCGATGCGATCTGTTTTTGCCCGCCGATGATCATCACCGCCGATCAGATCGACGATCTGCTGGCGGCGGTGTCCGCCTCGCTCGATCGCGTCGCTGCCGATCTGGGCTTGTAAAACCGTGGTGGCAGAGGGGGCGCCGGTAAAGCCGGTAGAACTGTCGTTTCGAGGCGTCATTCTGGGCGGATTGATCTGCGTGGTGTTCACCGCCGCGAATATTTACCTGTGCCTGCAATCGGGGCTGACATTTGCCGCATCGATCCCGGCGGCGGTGATCTCGATGGCGGTGCTGCGCCCGTTTCGCAGCTCGGGCATTCTGGAAAACAACATTGTCCAGACGATCGCGTCTTCGGCGGGCACGCTGTCGTGCATGGTGTTCATCCTGCCGACATTCCTGATGATCGGGCACTGGGCCGACATTCCGTTCTGGCCCTCGTTCTGGCTTTGCGCGTCGGGCGGGGTGTTGGGCGTGGTCTATTCGATCCCGTTGCGCCGCAGCCTGGTGACCGGATCGAACCTGCCCTATCCCGAGGGCGTGGCGGCGGCCGAAGTCTTGCGCGCGGGCGAGGCGACACGCAGCGGCGGCGATGATGCGGCCGAGGCGCGGCTGGGGCTGCGCGCGGTGGTCACCGGATCGATCGCATCGGCGATCATGGCACTGCTGGTGGGCACGCGGCTGCTGGCGGCCGAAGTTGTCGGCTATGCGCGGTTTGGTGCGGCGGCGACCGGCATGACGATCAACATGCAACTGGCGCTGTTCGGCGCCGGGCATCTGATCGGCCTGGCAGCGGGTATGGCGATGCTGACCGGGCTGGTGCTCGCCTGGGGCGTGGCCGTGCCGCTGATGACCATGTGGCACCCCGATGCGCATGTGCCGGCGGTGGATCTGGCGATGGACCTGTGGCGGCACAAAGTGCGCTTTGTGTTTGCCGCGGCGCTGGCGGTCAGTGCGCTGTGGACTTTGGTGCGGCTGGCGCGTCCGGTGGCGGGCGGGGTGGTTTCGGCCTTTGCCGCGCAGGCGCGCCGTCGTGCGGGCGAGGCGCTGGAACGCACCGAACAGGACCTGTCGTTCGCCTGGATCGGTGCGCTGGTCGTGCTGCTGCTGATCCCGGTGGGGATCTTGTTGCACGGGTTTATCGCCGGCACGCCGCTGGCCGGGCTGGAATGGCCGCTGATGGTGGCCGGCGTGCTGTTTGTCGCGCTGACCGGGTTCATGGTCGCGGCGATCTGCGGGTATATGGCGGGGCTGATCGGATCGTCGAACAGCCCGGTGTCGAGCCTGGCGATTATCGGCGTGATCTGTTCGGCGGGCCTGCTGTCGGTAACGGTGGAGCCGCATCTGGGGGTCGAGGCACGGCCTGCGCTGGTCGCGCTGGCGCTACTGGTCGCCGGGTTCGTGCTGGGCGTGGCGACAATTGCCAACGACAATCTGCAGGATCTGAAAACCGGTGAACTGGTGGGTGCGACCCCCTGGCGGCAACAGGTTGCGCTGATCATCGGGGTGATCGCGGGCGCAGCGGTGATCCCGCCGATCATGGTGCTGCTGGGCCATGCCTATGGCTATGCCGGGGTGGCAGGTGCGGGGCCAAAGGCGCTGGCCGCACCGCAGGCGGTGCTGATCGCGTCGTTGGCGCAGCAATTCATCGGCGGCACGCTCGACTGGTCGCTCTTGGGCTTTGGGGCGTTGCTGGGGGTCGGGTTCATCGTGGTCGACACCGTGCTCGAATGGCGCTGGGCGCTGCGCCTGCCGCCTTTGGCGATTGCGTTTGGCGGCTATATTCCCCCCGGTACCATCAGCATCGTCATCATCGGCGCCGTCGCGGGCCATATCTACGAGGCACAGGCCGACAAGCGCGCAAAAAATCCGGCGCAGGCCGCGCTGATCCGGCGGCTTGGGGTCATCCTGGCGTCTGGCCTGATCGTTGGCGAAAGCCTGGTCAATGTCGTGCTGGCAGGCGTGACGGCAGCGGCCAAGACCGGGGTGTTTGCCGTGCCCGACAGCGATTGGCCGCTGGCGCTGGTCGGCAGCGGTTTTGGCGGCTGGGCGATGCTGCTGGCGGTGGCGGTGATCTTTGGCACCGTGCTGGGGCTGTATCGCTGGGCCGCGCGTCTGGGACACGCCAAGCAGTAAGTAATATTCCTGAGTAACTTGTCAATTGTAATTTTATTACAACCAAAAAATATTATATTTTTTCTTAATAAAATAATATTATAACCTTGGCGGAATGTGGCTTAGGCCGCGCGCAGATCAACAGTCTTGCTGCGGCCAGGCAGGGGTGAACCAATCACCCCGCTGTGTTTGATCCAGATTCCGTCAAGGGGACACACATGAACAAGGCATTTTTCGCCGCTGCGCTGTGCAGCGCGGCGCTGGTTTCGACCGCTGCGCACGCAGATACCCGGTTTGACGCTTACCTGAGCGCGGCCGCAGGCTTTAACAGCGACCAGAGCGCCGACACCGAGGGCGCCGCCATCGGCGGTGTTGCCTATGACTTGCGCGGCTCGATCGCGATGCCCGTGCAGGGTTCGAACATCGGCGTGCAGGGCGATGTCGAAATTTCGGGCACCCCGATCAACAACGTTGGCCATTGGGGCTATGGCGCGATGAGCGACCCGCAGGAAACCGCTGCGCTGCACGCCTTTACCCGTTCGGACCGCGCGCTTGTCGGTCTGGTGGTCCAGACCACAAAGCTGGGCTCGATGATCTATGACGGCTATGGCAACCGTGAACGGCGCTTTTACTTCGGCGGTGAGGGCCAGCTTTACCTGCACAATGTGACGCTGTCGGGCCAGGCGACGTATTTCGTCAATTCGGGTCAGCAGTTCGTTTACGATAACGAAACCTACCAATACAACTCGCACGGCGTCAATCTGGCCGCCTCGGCCAAGTATTTCCTGACGGCCAACACTTCGGTTGCCGCAGAAGGCGGTTTTGAATCGTCAGGCACCAACTACGTCGATGGCCCGATCTACAAGCACACCGCGTGGCTTGCCGGTACCAAGGTCGAACATCGCCTGGGCAGCCTGCCGCTCAGCTATACCGCAGAAGCGACGTATCGTTCTGGCGTGTACAACAACCAGGGCTTCAATCGCGATCATGACTTGCGCGTCATGGTGGGCGTAAAGCTGAACTTTGGCAGCAAGACGCTGCAGGAACGCGACCACACCGGTGCGTCGCTCGAAACCGTCAGGCCGCTGAACGATTCGTTCAACGGATCGCTCAGCTGGTAACAGCAGGCCCGCAAGGGCCGGAGGTACAAGCATCGCGGTCGCCAGGCCGCGCTGTGAAAGAGGGGCGAAGGGAAACCTTCGCCCCTCTTTTTTGTCCGCCGCGGCTGTAGTAATGCAACGGGCAAATGCATGGCCATGACACCCTGACCAACACCGCAACGCGACGCCTCGCGGCGACGCTGCGCCATCGCGTGGCCTTGCCCATGGGCGTGATCGCAGTGGTCATCTTTGCCGCAGGCGCGGCCCGGGCGCAGGATACGCCACAGACCATCGTGTTTGTCGGCAACAGTTTTACCTATGGCGCCTATTCCCCGGTGTGGAAATACCGCGCGCAATCGGTGACCGACCTGAACGGTGGGGGGTATGGCGGGGTGCCCGCGCTGTTCAAGCTGTTTACCCAGGAATCCGGCCTGGATTACACGGTCAGCCTGGAAACATCGCCCAGCAAGACATTCCAGTGGCATTGGGACAATCGGCAGGCGGTGCTCGATCGCGCGTGGGACCATGTGGTGATGCAGGGGTACAGCACGCTCGACCCGCAAAAGCCGGGCGATCCGGCCAGCACAATCGAATACACCCGGCGCCTTGCCGCGATGTTCGTGGCGCGCAATCCCAAGGTCGAAATCAGCCTGACCGCCACGTGGTCGCGCCCCGATCTGACCTATTTACCCACCGGGCACTGGTATGGCCAGCCGATCGCGCACATGGCGCTCGACATCCGGCATGGCTACGATCTGGCAGCGCAGACCTCACCCGCCATCGACCGGGTGCACCCGGTGGGCCAGGCGTTTACCTGCGCCATCACCGGCGGGATCGCGGTTGCCAACCCCTATGAAGGCGTGCCGTTTGGCAAAGTCGATCTGTGGACCTGGGATCATTACCATGCCAGCGCGCAGGGCTATTACCTCGAAGCGCTGGTGATCTTCGCCGATGTGACCGGCAAAGACCCGCGCACACTTGGCGCAGGCGAAACCGCCGCAAACGAACTGGGTATAGCATCTGCCGATGCGGCGCGGTTGCAAAGTGTGGCGCACGATGCGGTGACCGACCCGGCTTGCGGCAAGGGCACCTGAACCAGGGCGGCATCGACGAATTTTTGCAGCGCTACGGCCTAGGACGCTGTATTGCGGCGCTGTTCGATTAGCCAGGCCAGGCGCACGCTGGTGCCGGCGGCGCCCTTGCGGGCATGGTCGGCGCCCACCGATTGGGCGGTGGCGGCGGCTTCGGCAAACAGGCGGCCACCCACTGACACGACCATCGTTTCATCGGCTGTGGCCAACCGTGTCTTTTCAATGGTTTCGCGCAAGGTGGCCAGCGCGTGCTGGCGCGGCAGCGCGTCCGACAGCGCAATATCCACCGCATCGGGGTGCTGCGCGCGCACCTGTTTGGCAAGCGCTTCGTCGCTGTCAGGAAAGGCCATGTCGACGATCCAGCCGGCATCGGTAAAGATATCGCCCAGCAGCGTGGGGCCCAGGATATGCGGTTCGCCCGGCGCGGTGGCCAGCAGGATGCTGTAACGACGCTTGCGAATGGTTTCGGCGGTCGAGCCTGCGTGGATTGCATGGCCGGCCAGTTGCAGCATGCTGAGACCGATGGTCAGGTCCAGCTCGGTGCAATCGTCGGCCAGCCAGGCATCGCCCAGCGCACGCGCGCTGGGTTCGAGCAAGTGGGTGACCAGCGCATCGCTGACCCAGCCTTGTGCCACCAGATCGCCGATCAGCGCGTTGAGCCGGCTGTCATCGCCCCTGAGCGCAAGCCGCGCGGTTTCAGCGATGTGGTCGGTCAGCGGGATCAGGCTGACCGCAGGGGCCGGCGCCAGTCGGGCCTGATCCGGGCTGCGGCTGTACAGCTGCATGTCCCATCCTGAAAACAGCCGCGCGGGAACGATATGCTGGCTTAACACCTCGATCGCGCCATGCCTCGGATCGCGCTGGATCGATGACCAGATCTGGTCCAGCGCCTCGGGCGGGCCTTCGAGAGTTTGCAGATAACGGCCGCCATCGTAAAGCAGCATGCCGGTGATCCCCAGCTTGCGATTGCGCGCCTTGGCCTTGGCAACCAGGCGTTCCAGATCGGTCGCAGTGGGCTTGATGGTTGCCTCACTGCGATAGGTGACGCTGCCGATCCAGCCCACGTCGCCGATGCCAGCCTGCTCTGCCTGTGTCTGCACCGCATCCTCCTGCCCCGCCAAGGGCGTATCAGGCAAGCCAGCGCCTTCTTCGGGCACATCGGTTCAGCTTGCCTGGTTGCTGCGGCGCTTTCGACTCAGTGTAGCCGCCCTTTACGTAGCGTCCATTATGTCACCGCGATCGTCAAGTGGCGCCGGGGGCACGCTGCAGGCGTTGCCGGCCGTCATCGCGGGGGCGCCGCCGATCCGGCCAGCAAGCCACCGTCGACAGTGACTTCGCTGCCGGTCATATACGTCGCCTCGTCGCTGGCGAGCAGCACCGCGATCGCGGCCACTTCATCGGGATCACCGAACCGGCGCAGCGGCGCATCGGCCACCATGGCGGCAATGCGTTCGGCCCGGCCTGTGCCCTGGCCCAGCATCGCGTCCCACATCGGCATGAAAGCGGCTGGCAATCGCGCGGCCGATGCCGCGTGCGCCGCCGGTGATCACGCATGTCTTTCCCGTCAGTCGGGGCATGGTCGGGGTCCGGGACAAGCAACAACAGGGGCTGCGGGGCAAACCCAGGCTATGACGCCATCGACCGTTTGGCGACGCCGCTTGCCCAAATGGCTGCTTGCCTCATGGGCGGGGTATGTTAATCGATTGATGAATTGAGCGGGTGCGCCACCACGCCGCCCGCGACAGGAGAGAACCGATGGACCTGACTTTCACGCCCGAGGAAGAGGCGTTTCGCGACGAAGTTCGCACGTTTCTTAGCCAAAAGCTGCCCGCGCGCCTGTCCGACAAGATCCGCAAAAGCCAGCATCTGACCAAAGCCGAGATGGAGGAATGGCATGCCATCCTCAATGCGCGCGGGTGGCTTGCCAACCACTGGCCGGTCGAATGGGGCGGCACCGGCTGGAGCGTGATGCAGCGCTTTATCTTCGAAACCGAAACCGCGCTGGTGCATGCGCCGCGCGTGCTGCCGTTCGGGGTGTCGATGATCGGCCCGGTGCTGTTGAAATATGGGTCCGAAGCGCAAAAGCGCCGATGGCTGCCGCGTATCCTCGATGGCAGCGATTGGTGGTGTCAGGGGTATTCCGAGCCCGGCGCCGGGTCGGACCTGGCCAGCCTGAAAACCAGCGCGGTGCGCGACGGCGATCACTACGTGGTCAACGGGCAGAAGACCTGGACCACGCTGGCCCAATACGCCAACATGATGTTCTGCCTGGTACGCACCAGCACCGAGGGCAAGCGGCAGGAAGGGATCAGCTTTCTGCTGATCGACATGGCCACGCCCGGCATCGAGGTGCGCCCGATCAAGCTGCTGTCGGGCGATCACGAGGTGAACGAGGTGTTCTTTACCGACGTGCGCGTACCCGTTGAAAATCTGGTTGGCGAAGAAAACAAGGGCTGGACTTACGCCAAGTACCTGCTGACGTACGAACGCACCAATATTGCCGGGGTCGGCGCATCGATGGCGGCGTTTGGCGAATTGAAGGACATCGCCCGTACACAGCGCCGCAATGGCCGCCCGCTGTCGGAAGATCCGCAGTTTGCCGCGCGGCTCGCCCGGCTCGAGATCGAACTGGAAAACATGAAGACAACCAATCTGCGCGTGCTGGTCGCGGCAGGCGCAGTTGCTGCGCCCACCGCGGAAAGCTCGATGCTGAAAATTCGCGGCACCGAAATCCGCCAGACGATCGATGATCTGATGCGCCGCGCGGCGGGCACCCATGCCCGGCCGTGGATCCCGGAATCGTTCGAAGGCGGCTGGAACGGCGAACCCGTCGGCCCCGAATGGGCCGGCCCAGTCTCGACCCATTATTTCAACGACCGCAAGCTGTCGATTTTCGGCGGATCGAACGAGGTCCAGCGCGAAATCATTACCAAAGCCATTCTGGAGCTCTGACCTATGGACTTTTCACTGGGTGAAGACCGCCAGATGCTGGCGGATTCGTTGCGGCGTTTTCTGGCCGACAAAGTGCCGTTTTCGGTGCGCAAGACTGCCGCGTTCGAAGGCGCCGGCTGGTCGCGCGATATCTGGGGGCAGCTGGCGGAACTGGGCGCGATCGGCGCGCTGTTCGATGAAGGTGTAGGCGGGTTTGGCGGATCGCCGTTCGATGTGGCGGTGGTGTTTGGCGAAATCGGCCGGGGTCTGCTGACCGGGCCGTGGCTGGCGGCCTTGCAGGCGGGCCAGGTCCTGGGCGCAGCCGGACGCACCGACGATCTGGCCGCGCTGATCGATGGCACCGCCGTGATCACGTATGCCGAGGAAGAGGCCGACACCTGGTTCGATCCCGCAGCGATCACCACGCGCGCCACCGCGCAGGGCGATCGCTGGGTGCTCGACGGAGCCAAGACGGTAGTCGCTTATGCCGGCAGCGCCGATCGGTTGCTGGTGGTGGCGCGCGCCGACGCCGGGCTGTCGACTTTCCTGGTCGAACGCGATGCCCCGGGGATGACGGTGCGCGATTATCTGCTGGTTGATGGCGGATCGGCGGGCGATGTCACCTTTGCCGCCACACCTGCCACTTTGGTGGGCGAGCCCGGCCATGCCGGTCCGGTGATCGAGGCGGCGCGCGCGCTTGGCCTGGTGGCGTTGGCGTGGGAAGCGGTGGCGGTGATGGATGCCCTGCGCGATCAGACGCTGGATTATCTGCGCACGCGCAAGCAGTTCGGCATTCCGATCGGCAAATTCCAGGCACTGCAACACCGCATGGCCACCATGGCCCTGGAAATCGAACAGGCCCGCAGCGCCGCAATCAATGCCGCCGATCGCTATATCGGCACGCGGGTCGAACGCGAACGCGCCGCCAGCGCGGCCAAGGCGACCATCGGCAAGGCCGGGTCACTGGCCGCCGAAGAAGCAATCCAGATGCATGGCGGCATCGGCATGACATGGGAACTGGCGATGTCGCACTATGCCAAGCGGCTGGTGATGATCGGTCATGAACTGGGCGACGAAGACCATCATCTGGCCCGCTATATCGAACTGGGGCACGAGCTGGAACAGGCCGAAGCCTGATCCAACCTGCTGCAATGACACGAAAACGGGCTCTGGAATGATATTTCTGGGCCCGTTTTCATGCTGAACCGCAGATAAATGCCCGGCTCAGACAGTGTTAAAGCTTGCGCGCGTAATCCTGAACCGGTCGGCGGCGGATCGCCCCGATGATGAGGGAGCGGTTATCATGTCAAAGTCAAATCTGTTCGTTGTGTGTGCCAGCCTGGCCGCGCTTGTTTCGGTCAGCAGCCCGGCAATGGCTGAAACTTGGGGGCAAAAGCATCCGCGTCAGCACGAAGTGCTTTCGCGCGAACACCACCAGATCAAACGCATCAACCACGAACGTCGCGAAGGCGAACTGACCCGTGGCCAGGCGCGCGCGCTGCGCGCCGGCGATCGCGCAATTGCGCGGCAGGATCACGCCGACGCCCGTGCCAATGGCGGCCACATCACGCGCAAGGAACAGCGCCAGATGAACGCCGAGGAAAACGCCCAGTCGCGCGCGATCGGGCACTGATCGGGCAATTTGAAGCATTGCGCCGGCGCCAGGTCGGCGCGATGCTTCAGCCGCCGTCTTCGCGACGCGAAAAGAAATAGGCGCCGACGGCCTTGGCCAGCGGGCTGGCCGGGTCTGTCCAGCGCAGCGGTGCACCCGGCACGTCGATCAGATCGCGCACCGGGTCGTAATCGTGGTCGGTCAGAATGTCGTAGCGCCCGGCATAATTGCGATTGGCCATTGTCCCGTGCCACAAGTGATAGGCGGTCTGCGGCACGTCACCCAGATGCGCGAACAGCCCCTGCGTGCCGACCGTTTCGGCCCATTGCCGGACATGGACCTTGTGCGCCTCGGTAAAGGATCGTCGTTCCAGATTGCGTTCAAGCTGGCCCATCAGTGCCAGCGCCACGATCGAATCGCTGCCGCCGATGACGTTGCCTTCGTAAAGGCCACAAGGCGCAAGCGCGTCGCGCCGGGCTGCCCAGGCAAAGCCGCGCACGTTATAGACCTTGTGCTTGCTGGACATTCCGCCGCCGCGCTGGCCCCATTCGTTTTCCAGTTCATCGAACAGCCCGTCTCTGATCGATCGGGCGAATGACAGGCCGCTCAGCACCGGGCGGTAGTCGGCACATTGCGCGATCCCTACCGTATGGGGATCGATCTCCGGTGGCAGGTGGCACGCGGTGTCGAACAGCTGGATCATGCCGCCATGGCGATCGAGCGCGGCGCGCGCCCGGTCAGGCCAGGTGCAGTCGGAGAACAGCAGGTCGGCATCGACCCACGCGACATGGCTGACATGCGGCGGCAGCAACGACATGCCGATGTTGAGCAGCCGTTCCTTTTGCCAGATGCGGTCATCGCCACGCAGCCGCACCACGATGTCGGCATCGTCGTCATGCAAATCGCCCCGGCCATCCGGGCTCAATTCCACCACCATCAGCGGCGCAGCCAGATTGCGCCGGAATGCGCGAAAGTTGTGCAGCCGCCGGCGATAGCCGGCCGGATTGTAATAGGCGCTCACCACCCATAGCGGATTGGCGGGATCACGCCCTGTCATTGGCTTACCTCGCTATGGAACATCCGCAGCTTACCCGCTTTCGTGCGATCAAGCGCCGGCACTGTTTCGATTGCGGTCTCGAACAGGCCACCCGATACGTGGCGGACCACGGCATCGACCCTGGTGCGTTCGTCGCCGGTCAAGGGGCGTGCCACCACGAGTTGCAGGACAAGCTGGGTCAAGCTGCGCTGCACCAGCCGGAATTCGCGGATCGCGGGGATCGATGACAGCCGATAGTGCGCAAGATCGGCACGGCGGCGCTGCCCGTCGGGCAAGACCAGGTAATCCTGCGTGCGGCCCACCACGCGGCGCAGCGCCTGCAGCCCGCGCCCGCAGGCGCACGGTTCGGCCACTTCCGCCTCGTCTCCGATTTCATAGCGCAACAATGGCATCGCGAAATTGTGTAATGGCGTGATCACGACCCGGCCGATCTGCCCCGGTTTGCAGGGCGCACCATCGACGTCCAGCACCTCGACCAGGACCACTTCGGACTGCACATGCAGATTGGTCGATTGCGGGCATTGCAGCGCGATATACCCTGTTTCACCACTGGTATAATTGTCGATGATCGGACAGCCGAATACGGCAAGGCAATCCTCGCGCAGTTCGTCGCTGACTTGCTCGGATGCGGTGAACACCGCCCGCAGCGGATCGATCTTGCCCCGGGTGTCGCGCAGATGCGCGATCAGCAACCGCAAGTAGGACGGAAACGTGTGCAGATAGGCGGGGCGCATTGTGCGCAAGAACGCCAATTGCTGCGCAACGGGCAGTTTGGGGCTGAAAATGCCAAGACGTCCGGTTTTCCAGAACAGATTGGCGGGATGGCCCCAATCGGGCAGGATCAGCCCGTGCTTTGACCGGGCGGCGGCGGCCTGCTCGGGGGTCAGTGTGTCGGGCACGCCGCGCAGCCGCACCATATCGCCATCCGGGCGATCGCGGTGCCACAGTTCTTCGCGCAGGTTGATCGATTCCCACAGCACGCCATCAAGCGCGGTCTTGCGCACCCGCACGGGAATTCCCGACGATCCGCCCGAAGCCACAACCGACGTCGGTCCGAACGCGGGCGGCACGATCCGGGCGTGCAACTGTTCCCCCAGTGCCTGGACGTCGGCTCTGGTCAAGATCGGCAACCGCCGCCATGCGGCTTCTGTCAGCCGCTTGCCCGGCGTGATCCCGACACGCCGCAGCCGATCGGTGTAATAGGGAACCGTGCCGGCGCAATGATCCAGCAGCCGGCCCAGCTGTTCGAACTGGACGCTGCGCATCCGCTCGGGCGGCCAAAACTGGCTGTGATCGTATTGCCGTTGCAGCGCCATCAATTCGGCTGCCCGGCCCGACAGGATCGCAGGATATGCAATGGCGGGGATTGCGGATCGAAAGACCATCAGGAATTGCCACCAAGCCCGTTCGTTGCGCGCACGACCCGATTGTCACACTGCCCTTGCACACCGGGGCCCGGTATGGCCCCGGTGTGCAAACGGCCCTGCAAGGTCAAAAGCGGTAGTTGACGCCAAACAGCACGCTGTCGGATTTTTCGCCGATGGGGATGGCGCTGCCGAGCGAACTCGACCCCGACAGAGCGATCCCGCTGCTGGAAAAGGTCGTATGATCGTATTCGGCCTTCACGCTGATATGGCGGGTGATCGCATATTCGATACCACCGCCTGCCAGCAGCCCCGTGCGGGTGCTCGACCCGGAAAATGCCACGCTGCTGTTGTCTGTGCCGGAATAATCATACTTGGCAAAGGCATAGCCCAGCTTGCCAAAAACCAGCAGGTGCTCGACGGCCAGGCCTGCGCGGGCCGACACATCGCCCCCCAGCGTGTTGCGCACGGTGATCGCGGTGGCGCCGGTATAGCCTTCGCCGCCGGTGTAGCTGTGTCCGGCCGACTGGCTGGTGCCGTGCAGCGATGCTTCAAGACCGACCACGACGATATGGCCCATCTGATAGTTGTAGCCGACCTGCCCGCCGTAGGTGGTCCCGCGGTGATGGACGGTGTCGGCATCATGGCCGCCAAATTCACCGGCCGCCGAGGGCCCGTACCACGTGGCATCGCCGGTGGTATGGCCAATGTCGGCGCCAATATAGGCCCCGGTCCAGCTGAACGCTTCGGCAGGCGGCGGCGACGCGGGTGCATCGGCATAGGCGGCCTGCGCCTGCAACAGGCCGCCGACCGCTGCGATACCCAACAGAAAACGGGCCGAGCGTGATGGTGTGGACGTATCGTTCATTTCGATCTCCTGCAAATAGTGATCATTGACAGGTCGCGGCGGACAAGTTTTCGCCGTACATTTTTGTCAAATACACTCGCTGAAAGACCCCTAGGCGGCGTGGACAAATTTGAGCCAGTATCTGGCTGAGGCGATATGGACCATGCTGAGGAAGCTTTCTGCAAGCTGATCGTAGCGGGTAGCGATGGCGCGGTTGATTTTCAGGCGCCCGAAGAAGCGTTCGATGTGATTGCGTTCCTTGTAGAGCGTGCGATCATGTTCGACTTTAATCCGGCGGTTTGAGCGACCCGGGATGACGGCTTGGATGTTGCGATTGGCAAGATCGGCTCGGATTGCGTCTGCGTCGTACCCCTTGTCGGCCAGGAGCGCCTTTGGTGCTCGTTCCGGCAATGCAATCAAAGTGTTATACGCCTTG
>NZ_AUBA01000018.1 GCF_000429005.1 Novosphingobium acidiphilum DSM 19966
CGCCATCGGCCAGAGCTGGCGGCGGGCATGGCAGGAAGTCATTCCATTCTTTGCATTTCCTGGGGATGTCCGCCGGATTATTTACACCACGAACGCCATCGAAGCCCTAAATTCCAAGCTGCGCAGGGCTGTTCGTGCCAGGGGGCATTTCCCCAACGATGAGGCCGCAGCCAAGCTGCTCTATCTCATCCTGAACCGATCGGAGAAAGAGTGGGTGATGCCAGCACGAGAATGGACTATGGCTAAAGCTCAATTCGCCGTCATGTTCGGCGATCGTTTCGTTCGGGCCATGGCGGCCTGATGTTCAACCGCCACCCCGCACACGAAATTCCTGACACTGCCGCGACTTTGGCCCCTGGCGTGATGCGATAGGAATAATCGCATCACGCCAGGCCACCGCAGGCAAACACCGTTGGCTACTTTTTCCCATCACGCGCCAGCAGATGGGCCAGCGCATACATGACCGCATGCGCGACGAGATTAAGACCGGACGCTGCCGCAAACAGCCCGCCGACTACCCCTGGCGCCAGCGCCATGCGTGCGCCCAGATTGATGGCGAGGCCGGCAAAGAACAGATCCTTGGCCGGCAGCAGCGGCAGACGCGAAATCGCCATCTGCAGCGCCAGAAACGTGACCCAGTTCTGCCACGCCACGGCTGGCACCGCGACGTGCCATTGCAGCGCCTGCAACACCAGAAACGTGCCCAGCCGCAGCAGATGCAGTGCGCCCACTGCCACGCACTGCCCCAGCGGCAGCGTCAGCAGCCATTTGCGGAACAACGCCGCCACTGCCATCAGGGCCAGCACGCTGCCACCGGTGAACAGCGCACCGCGGCGCAGCAATTGCGCATCGGCCGCCGCCAGCTTGTCGGCCTGCAGGGCGATCACCGCAACCAGGATCAGGCAGGTCGCCAGATTTCCCGCGATGGCTGACAGCACATTGACATCGCGCACAGTGCTGACAATCGCGCGGGGTTCCAGCCGGGTATGGGTTCGCGCCCAGGCATACAGCACTGTCTCGCCCGAATAATCGATCACCGCCTCGTTGAACACCCGTTTGCGGATCAGCACCGGCATGATCGCATAACCGGTCTTCCAAACCAGATTGTAGATCAGCCCCTCAAACAGCGGCAAACTGCAATAGTTGATGAAGAAGATCAGATAAAACAGCGGCGCAATCGGCAGATTTTGCCAGACCGCTCGCCACCCGACAACGCCAAGGTCACGGATCAGCAGTCCGACGATCAACACCAGCAAACAGGCACGGGCAGGTCGTTCGAGCCGCTGCCATAGTGCGCCCGTATGCCGGCGAACATGCGCCAGACGCTGACCGACGGTCAGTGCGACAGTCATTGCACCAGCCACAGGCACCGCGCGCGGTCAGAACGTGGCCTTGAAAGGGGCAGAAATCTCAAAAGATTCTCGAATTTCGCAAGCGCACAGGCAGGAACTCCCAAGCCTTGACCGTTAGCCAGCCACCGGATCAGCTGAAAGGAATTATTCCGACTGCGACAAATTGGCACATTATGTTTCGTCACAATGGGACAACCGGCACATAAGAGGCTGAATATGCACCGCCTTGCACCTAGCGCGGCGCCAACGGGCGCCTGGCATCGCCAATACCGGCAGATCAAATGTGAAGAATCCGTAACGTGCACGCGATTGGCATGTAAGCCATGACCCCTGCACCATGCGCCTGCACCATTCAGGAACGCCGCCACTTGCAAAAAAACAAAGAAGGTCGACGGACTATTCCATCCATGTCACAACGGCGCGTACTTCTGGTATATACCTGGGACGGTAATGGGGTGCCGCTGGGCCCGGTTGAAAAGGACCAGCCACCGCAATTCGATGTCGTAGTGTTCGATTACAGTGGCAAAGCATCGCCTGTTGACGGCATTGCGATGATTTCGGTCAGGACCGAATGCAAGGGCGAAATTTTCCGCGAAGTGCACCGCTGGGTGGCAGCATCGACTATCGACTATGAATATGTCGGGCTGCTGGATGACGATATCGAAACCAGCTGGTCCGATCTCAATCGTCTGCTGCGGATTGCCCGCGATCATCGGCTTGACATGTTTGTCGCCGCGCTAAGCCACGACAGTTATTATTCGCATCGTCAGTTTCTGGGGCGCCGGGGCGGCGATGTCCGGCCAACCGACTGGATCGAGGTGATGATGCCATTTTATCGCACCGAATTGTTCATGGCAGGCGGTGGTTACTATGCCGGATCGATTTCGTCCTACGGGATCGATCAGTTTGCCATGCCGACCTTGCAGATGCTCCGCGGTTTTTCACAGGTGGCGATCATCGACGCGGTGGTGGTGCGTCATCGCCGCCCGATCACCAGCGACGACAAGGTTTTTTCCAACGGCCGCAACGCACACCAGGAACGCCGCCTGGTACGGCGCAAGGCCATGGCGCAAGTGGCGGCAGAGCGGCCCGATCTGTTGGGTTCGGCGTGGTTTTTCCGGACGTTTGCGCCCTGGGATGGTCCGGTGCGATTTCTGCCGCTGCGCCTGCTGGCTCCCGTGCTGTGGCTGCGCGCGTACCTTGCAAAACAGCGGCTGCCGCTGACCATCCAGTCCCCGCCGGGCCTTGCCCCCCGGCAGGAGGATTTTCTGGCGTGATTGCCGACGCTGCGTTGCCGTGCCCGATGTGCGGCGCGCAGGGTTATATGCTGGAGCAGGGCGTTGACGATGTCTATTTCGGCTATCCGGGGCAATGGCGGCTGGATCGGTGCAGTGCTGCCGACTGCGCGATTGTATGGATTGCCAATCGCTTGCCCGATGATCAGCTGGCCGCATCCTATGCCCGTTATTATACCCATCAGGCGCGCCCGCCGGGGGTGCTGGAAACAGCCTTTGGCCGCTGGATCGCGCGGCGGTGCGCCACCCATGGCGACCGGTTCGCAGCCGTACCGTTCCTGTTTCGCGAGGCCGAGAACCGTCTGATCGACATGGGCGCGGTGCCTCCGCAAGGCGATGCACTGGTGCTTGACCTCGGTTGCGGATCGGGCGAGCGGCTGGATTATCTGCGCGCGATCGGCTGGGGCCGGTCCGAAGGCGTTGATCCCGATCCGACTTCGGTGGCGCGCGGTGTGGCCACCGGGCGCCGCATCCGCACCGGCAGCGCCGAACAGATCCCGTTCGCAGACAATGCGGCTGCGCTGGTGCTGATGCACCATGTGGTCGAACATCTGGCCGATATCCGCCCGGCGCTGGCCGAAGTGTCACGGGTGCTGTGCGATCAGGGCCATGTCGCGATCACCACGCCCAATCCCGATGCGGCGGGCCGCGAACGCTGGGGACGCTGGTGGCGCGGCTATGAAGCGCCCCGCCATCTGCGGCTCTATACCCAAGGCTCCCTGTGCAACGCGCTGCACCAGGCGGGATTTGCGGTGCGCATCGCCCGCACTTCGGCCCGTTCGGTACCGTTCATGACCCATGCCGCAGCGCGCGCCTCGGGCTCGCCGGTCGATCCCGCATGGATCCGCTGGTGGCGCGATGATCGCGCGATCCTGGCCATCGACCGGCGCATTCGCGGTGGCGAAGCGATCGGCGAGGAAGTGTTCGTCGTCGCGCGCAAGATGCCGCGTTGAACCGGTCTACTTGACCCAGTCGAGGCCGATCTCTTCGTAAAGTTCGCGGCTTTCGGCCCAGTTTTCTTCGACTTTGACATGCAGGTACAGATGCACCGTGGCACCCAGCAGCGTGCCCAGTTCCTTGCGCGCCGCCTCACCAATGGCTTTCAGCCGCGCGCCGCCCTTGCCCAGCACGATCGGCCGCTGGCTGTCGCGTGCGATCACGATCTGCTGATGGATCTCGACCGAACCGTCGGGCCGCGTCTGATAGCTTTCGGGGCGGACCGCGCTGTCATAGGGCAATTCGTCGTGCAACTGGCGATAGAGCTGTTCGCGGGTGATTTCGGTGGCCAGCAACCGTTCCGAAGCATCGGACACCTGGTCTTCGGGATAGTGCCAGGGCCCTTCGGGCATGGCCGCTGCCAGGCTCGATTTCAGCTCTGCCACGCCGTCGCCGGTCAGCGCCGAGACGAAAAACACCTCGTCAAACCCGCCGGCCGCGCTCAATTCCTGCGCCGCGATCAGCAAGGGTTCCTTGGCCGTCGAATCGACCTTGTTGAGCACCAGCACGCGTCGTTCGGGGCGCGTGGCCAGCGAGGCCAGGATCGGTTCGAGATATTCGCGGCGTTTTTTGCGCGCATCGACCACCAGCACGATCGCATCAGCCGCCTGTGCACCCTCCCACGCGGCATGGACCATGGCGCGGTCGAGCCGGCGGCGCGGTTCGAACAGGCCGGGCGTGTCGACCAGCATGATCTGCGCCGCCCCCTCGATCGCGATGCCCATCAGGCGCGCGCGCGTGGTCTGCGCCTTGTTCGACACGATCGCCACTTTCTGTCCGACCAGCGCGTTGACCAGCGTGGATTTGCCCGCGTTGGGCGCGCCGATCACCGCGATCAGGCCGCAGCGGCGCGGCGTGGTGGTGGGGGTCTGAAGGTCCGTCATGAAGCACCGATCTGTAAGTCTGGAAAAAAGGAAGGGCAGGGGTCTGCCCTGAAATAGCAGGTTTCAGCCGAAATCCTGCATGAACTGGCGCGCGGCGGCGGTTTCGGCATCCTGCTTGCTCGATCCGCGCGCGGTGGCTTCGCCAACTCCGCCCACGGCAACGGTCACGGTGAAGGTTGCCGCATGATCGGGCCCCTCGCGCGCGACCAGCGTATAGAGCGGCGGTTTGCGGCGGTTTCCGGCCGCCCATTCCTGCAAGGCGGCCTTGGGATGTTTGCGCTGTCCGGCGCCTGCTGCCATCGGCGCGGCCCAGGCGCGGCGCACGAAATCGCGCGCCACGTCATAGCCGCGTTCCAGGAACAGCGCGCCGATCAGCGCCTCCATCACATCGCCCAGGATATTGTCGCTGTCGGCCCCGCCATCGTCGCGGGCCTGTTTGCCCAGCCGGATATGCGGCACGATCGCCAGCACGCGCGCCAGGCTGGCGCAGGTTTCACGGCTGACCAGCACGTTCAGCCGTTGCGACAGCTTGCCCTCGTTGGCGCCGGCATCGGTGTGCAGCCATTCGGCGATGGCCAGCCCCAGCACCCGATCGCCCAGAAACTCCAGGCGCTGATAATCGCGCGCTTCGCCCAGCGAACCGTGCGTCAGCGCTTCACGCCACAGGCCTTCGTTGCGGGGGGAATGGCCGGTCAGTTCGGTCAGGAATTGCCGGGTCGCAGGCTCCAGCTCGGTACTCAGAACGTGCCCCCGATGCGGTTCCAGCGCGCGGCGGTAAACCAGGTCCAAGGCAGGAACCAGCTGGCGCCGCCATCGGTCGACCACATCACGATCGTCGCACGGCCCACCAGGTTGTCCTGCGGCACCAGGCCGATGCCGCCGCCTTCCATCGCGGGAAAACGGCTGTCCATCGAATTGTCGCGGTTGTCGCCCATCAGGAACATGCGGCCCGCAGGGATCGTAACCGGCGGCGTGTCATCCTGCGGGCGATAGCCAAGGTCGAGCACGTTGTAGCTTTTGCCTTCGGGCAGCGTTTCCCGGAACTGCGGGTAATGGCAGGTTGGCGTACCATCCTTTTCCAGCACTTCGAATTCGGCCGACACGCAATTGGTGTTGGGCGAAATGCGGATGACGAAATCGCTTTGCCGCACTTTGGGAACTGCGGTGCCGTTAAGGTACAGCGTGCCGCCCTTCATCTGCACGGTGTCGCCCGGCAGGCCGATCACGCGCTTGATATAATCGACATCGTTGCCCGGCGGGGCCTTGAAGATCACGACGTCGCCGCGCGCCGGCTGTGCGGCAAAGATCCGCCCGGGGATCAGCGGCAGGCTGAACGGCATCGAATACTTCGAAAATCCATAGGGCCACTTGGCCGCCAGCAGGTAATCGCCGTTTTCAAGCCGGGGCAGCATCGATTCCGACGGGATGTTGAACGGCGAAAAGATGAAACTGCGCAAGATCCCGACAAACAGCACCAGCTTGATCAGGAACACGAAGAAATTTTCTTCCTGCTTGGTATCCTGGGGCTTGCCGCTGACGATCTTTGCGGCAATGTCGGCCGCGGGATCACGGCTGGCAGGCTTGGCGGCGCCCGTTTCCGGGGTGTGGTCGGGCGTGTCGTTCATGGTCGCGGTCATGTTGGGCCGGGTGCGTTCCGTCAAGCTGGTTCTGGCAGGTGAACGCAATTCGTAGCGCTTTTGCTGCGCAGCGCATAGCAATGCGCAAGACGTTGGTCGAAGCGTGCAGGCGCTTGGCGGAATAGCCGCAAGCGGGCACAAGGGCGCCAGATCCCGCACCCCGGATACCGGAACCGGTGCGAACCAGGAGTAAGTGATGACCGATACCCCCGCGGCGCTGTGGACCCGGCTTGAGGCGATTGCCTTTCCAACGCTGGCGCAGCTGTTCGCAGCACCCGACCGCCTGGCGCACTATGCCACCACGCTCGATCTGCCCGGCGGGCCGATTCGCTTTGACTGGTCCAAGACGCACCTGCATCCCGAGGCAGAGGCGATCCTGGCCCTTGTCGCCGAGGCGCAGGGGTTCGCCGAAAAGCGCCGGCAGCTGTTTGACGGTGACCTGATCAACAACACCGAAGGCCGAGCCGCCGAACACACCGCCCAGCGCGGCGTGGGGGCACCCGCCAGCGTGGTCGAGGCCGAGGCGCTGCACGAACGCATGCAGGGCCTGGTCGAAGCGATCCATGAAGGCGTGTTCGGCGAAATCCGTTCGCTGATCCATATCGGCATCGGTGGATCGGCGCTTGGCCCGGCGTTGGCGATCGATGCGCTGACCCGCGACGGCGCGCGCGTGGCGGTGCACGTGGTGTCGAACATCGATGGATGCGCGCTCGAGGCGGCGATGAAGGCCTGTGATCCGGCCACGACCATGATCGCGCTGGCGTCCAAGACCTTTACCACCACCGAAACGATGACCAACGCCGCCTCTGCGCTCGACTGGCTGCGCGCGGGCGGGGTGGAAGATCCCTATGGCCGGGTCATCGCCCTGACCGCGGCACCCGACAAGGCGGTGGAATGGGGTGTGGATGACACGCGCGTGCTGCCCTTTGCCGAAAGCGTGGGCGGGCGGTATTCGCTGTGGTCGTCGATCGGCTTTCCCATCGCGCTGGCGCTGGGCTATGACGGATTTACAGAATTTCTGGCAGGCGCTGCGGCCATCGACCTGCATTTCCTGGAAACCCCGATTGCATCCAACGTGGTGGTGCGCGCGGCCTTTGCCGATCTGATCTACACCCAGGCGCTGCGCTGCCAGACCCGCGCGGTGTTCGCCTATGACGAACGCCTGGCGCTGCTGCCCGATTATCTGCAACAGCTTGAAATGGAATCCAACGGCAAGTCGGTCATGGCCGATGGCACACCGCTGACCCGGCCCAGCGCGCCGGTCACCTGGGGCGGGGTGGGCACCGATGCGCAGCATGCGGTGTTCCAGTTGCTGCATCAGGGCACGCATCTGATCCCGGTCGATTTTCTGGCGGTAAAGATCCCCGGCCACGATCTCGATCCGCTGCACCACAAGATCCTGCTGTCGAACTGTTTTGCACAAGGCGCGGCGCTGATGGCGGGCAAGGCATCCGATGACGGCGCGCGGGCCTATCCCGGCAACCGGCCTTCGGCAACGATGCTGGTCGACGATCTCAACCCCGCCAGCCTTGGCGCGCTGATCGCGTTCCACGAACACCGCACGTTTGTGTCGGCGGCAATGCTGGGCATCAATCCGTTCGACCAGTTCGGGGTCGAACTGGGCAAGGCGATTGCCAAGCAGATCGATGCAGGCGGCGGCGAAGGCTTTGATCCTTCGACCGAGGCCTTGCTCGCCTCGGCCGCAATTGGTTGAACGAAGGCTGCGGGCGCGCCATATCGGCGGCCCGCACCGCAAAAGGGATGACCATGGCGCAGCCGCAGTTTGACTATGATCTGTTCGTGATCGGCGCCGGATCGGGCGGCGTGCGCGCCAGCCGCATTGCCGCCGGCCACGGTGCGAGCGTTGCCGTGGCCGAGGAATTCCGCATCGGCGGCACATGCGTCATTCGCGGCTGCGTGCCCAAGAAACTGCTGGTCTATGCATCGCAATTTGCCGACGATCTGGCGCATGCCGCCGATTATGGCTGGACCATCCAGGGCGCGCGGTTTGACTGGCCCACGCTGCGCGATGCGGTGGCGCGCGATGTCGATCGGCTGAACGCGGCCTATACCCGCACGCTCGACAGCAACAAGGTTGCGCATTTTCTCGACCGCGCCGAAATCACCGGGCCCAACAGCGTGCGGCTGAAACAGTCGGGCCAGACCATCACCGCGAAAAACATCCTGATCGCCACCGGCGCCTGGCCGATGATGCCGCCGTTTGCAGGCGCCGAACACTGCATCACATCCAACGAGGTGTTTGGCCTGGACACCCTGCCGCAGCGCGTGGTGATTGCCGGGGCCGGCTATATCGCGATGGAATTTGCCGGCATTTTCAACGCGCTGGGCAGCACGGTGACCGTGGTCAACCGCAGCGATGCGATCCTGCGCGGATATGACATCGATTTGCGCGAACGCCTGCTGGCGATCACCCGCGCACGCGGCATCACCTATCGCTTCAACGCGCCGTTCGATCGCGTGGACAAGCACAGCGATGGCAGCCTGCGCGTGCACCTGCAGGACGGCGGCGAACCGATCGATGCCGATGCGGTGCTGGTGGCAACCGGACGCACGCCCAACACCGCCGGGCTCGGGCTTGACCAGGTCGGCATCGCGCTGGGCGCGCGCGGTGAAATCCCGGTCGATGCCGACGGGCGGACATCCTGCCCCAGCGTGTTTGCCGTGGGCGATGTGACCGACCGCGTGCAATTGACCCCGATCGCCATCCGCGAAGGGCAGGCCTTTGCCGATGGCCAGTTCGGCAAAAAGCACAGTGCGGTGTCGTATGACGCGATCCCCAGCGCGGTGTTTTCGCAGCCGCCGCTGGCCGCGGTGGGCCCGACCGAGGCCGAGGCGCGCGCCAGCCACGGCGATGTCAAAACCTACACCTCGGATTTCCGGCCGATGAAGAATATCTTCAGTCAGCGGATCGAACGCGGGTTCTACAAGCTGGTGGTGGATGGCGCGACCGATCGCGTGCTGGGCATTCACATGATCGGCCCCGACGCGCCCGAAATCCTGCAGGCGGCGGCGATTGCGGTAAAGGCGGGCCTGACCAAGGCCGATTTTGACGCGACCGTGGCGCTGCACCCGTCGATGGCGGAAGAGCTTGTGCTGATGCGCTGATCCGGTTGCATTGTGCAACCCGATCGCTACCCTTTGCAGCGACAAGACAAAACCTGCGGGGGACTTGATGCAGATTGCGGGCAAAATGGTGCTGGTAACCGGTGGCACCGACGGCATCGGACGACAGCTGGCGCTGCAATTGCTGGCGCGCGGTGCCGATGTGTGGATCACTGGGCGCGATCCCGAACGCCTGGCGCGCGCCCGGGCCGAGGGGATGGATGCCATCGCTGCCGATCTGACCGGGCCCGACGGGATCGAGGCGGTGCTGCGCGGATTGGCCGGTCGATCGCTCGACATCCTGATCAACAATGCCGGGATGGGCACCGATCACGATTTCCGGATCGCCACCCCCGATGTGGCGGGTGATGATCGCACCTTGTGGCTGAACGTGCATGCCCCGATCCGGCTGATCGTGGCATTGATGGCCACGCTGCAGACCCGGCCCGAGGCGATGATCGTCAATGTCACATCGGGCCTGGCGATTGCGCCCAGCGCGGGCGCGCCGGTCTATTGCGCAACCAAGGCCGCGATGCGCAGCTATACCCAATCGTTGCGCGCGCAGATGAAGGGCACGCGCGTCCACGTGCTCGAGGCTTTGCCGCCACTGGTCGATACCGCGATGACATCGGGGCGCGGCGGGCGCAAACTGTCGGCGCAGGATTGCGCCGCGCAGATCGTGGCCGCGATCGAGGCCAGTGCCGATGAAGCCAATGTCGGCATGGTGCGCATCCTGAAGGCGGTGAACCAGGTTGCGCCGTGGCTGGCGCGGCGAATCATGATCGGATTTTGACATGGCAGGCACGGTTCTGGTTACAGGCGGCAGCGGCTATATCGCCGGGTTCCTGATCAAACAGCTGCTGGAACAGGGCTGGCGCGTACACACCACCGTGCGCAACCCCGCGCGCGAAGCCGCCTTGCGCCCGTTGCTGGGCGGCGATGCCGATGCCTTGCGGTTCTTTACCGCCGACCTGATGCACGATGACGGCTGGGCCAAGGCGATGGCCGGGTGCAGCCACGTGGCGCACGTGGCATCGCCGTTCAGCACCAATGCCCCGCGCCACGAAGACGACCTGATCGTGCCCGCGCGCGAAGGCGTGCTGCGCGCGTTGCGCTTTGCCGGCGCCGCCGGGGTTACCCGGTTTGTCCAGACATCTTCGGTGGCGGCCATCGCCTATGGCCACGGCCGCGGCGTGCACCGCTTTACCGAGGCGGACTGGACCGATGTCAACGGCGCCGATGTCTATGCCTATGTCAAATCCAAGACGTTGGCCGAACGCGCCGCGCGCGACTGGATCGCGGGCCAGGGCGGGGCGATGGAATTCGTGTCGGTCAATCCCGCCGCGGTGCTGGGCCCGGTGTGGAGCGACGATTTCTCTGCCTCGATCGAAGTGGTGCGGCAATTGCTGGGCGGATTGCTGCCGGGATGCCCCGATCTGGGTTTCGGCATTGTCGATGTGCGCGATGTGGCCGATCTGCACGTGCGCGCGCTGACCGCGCATGGCATTGCGGGCGAACGCTTTATCGCGGCGGGCCCGTTCATGAAACTGATCGACGTGGCGCGCGTGCTGAAGGCGCAGATGCCGGCAGACGCGCGCAAGGTGCCCACCCGCACATTGCCCGACTGGCTGGTGCGCGTGTCCGCGCTGTTCAACCCGATGATCCGCCAGATCACCGGCGAATTGGGCAATGTGCGCGATGCCGATGCCGGGCACGCGTTGGCAATGCTGGGCTGGCAGACCCGGCCGGTGGAACAGTCGATCGTCGATTGCGCGCGCAGCCTGATCGAACGGGGTGTGGTGAAGGTTTAGGTGGGCGGATCTGATCTCCTGCCCGTTTGACGCAGCGTGAGCGACCGAGATCGCCCTGATATCGGTCGTTCAGCGCTCATGGTGGTGGCGTCGAAACCTGACTTAAATTTACACTGGTAGCAGTGCTGCCGAAAGACTGTGCCTGGGACAAAGCGGCCGATCCCGAAAACTATGATAAACGACGACCCTCGCCAAAACCGCGCGTTCATTCGACTTGTGCCGCAAGCTCCTCGGGCGCTGCATCCTCATGCCGCACACCGCCTGGGCCGATGCTCCAATGCTCAAGATGCTTGTAGACAATCACTTTGTCGCCGAGCAGGCCGCCATGTGCCTCACAAAAGCGCTCCAGTTCATGACGCTGGCCGATCAGCTCAACACACATCGTAAGGTGCGGATTGGATAGTTCAGCACCATCCTCCATCACCGGTCCGTGGTTGCTGAACCCATAATGGGTATGATGGGCGACGGCGTTCATGATGCCGTCGCGCTTCGCCTCCACGACCAACTGCCGGTATAGCGGCTTTCGAGTCCAGAAGCTGCGCGAGCCGTCGGTCGCCTTGTCCGATGGCTTCATATAGATGCGGATCATGCCGATCTCGCTGGGGGTGACCTTGTGAGACATCAGTGCTCCTTCTTGTTGATGAAAACGCCATCCCCCCGGCGGGTCCGCCGCGAGGCACGCGCATCGCGCAGGGTAGCTCCATGGGAATGGGCGCGTGTCGCTCGCTTCGAGACGGCGATACGCTGCGACAGGTAGATGCCGTTATGGCCCGAACAGATATAGGCGACGAAACAGGCCACTGCGATCGGAACGGCGTGGGTCGCACCGAACAGCTCGATACCCATGATCGTACAGGCGAGCGGCGTGTTGGCCGCGCCGGCGAATACGGCGACGAAACCAAGGCCAGCGAACAGATCGAGCGGTGCGCCGAGCAACCAGCCCAGCGCATTACCGAGCGCCGCCCCGATGAAGAATAGCGGCGTCACTTCCCCGCCCTTGAAGCCGGCGCTGAGGGTCACGATGGTAAAGACCATCTTGAACGCCCAGCTCCATGGATCGGCAGGGCCAGTGAAGAAGCCGGCGATGGTCGGGTCTCCAGGGATGGCCGACCAAACGCCAAGCCCGAGATAGGCGCGTGTCCCAACAATCCAGACCAGCGCGATGACCAATATGCCGCCGAAGGCCGCCCGCAGAGGACTGTACGGAATGCGCGTCTTCAGGAACCCGCCGAGCGCGTGATTCGCTTCGGCAAAGACTAGCCCCGCCAGGCCAAACGCCACGCCCGCTATGGCCGCCTTTGCGAGAATGAGCGGTTCGACAAGCATTGCGGCCGCGCCGCTGGCCATTGTACTGATGTGGTAGGGCGTGTGATGGATGCCCCAAGCGTGGCACGTCCAATCGCCGACCAACGCAGCAAGCAGACACGGTAAGATCCCGCTATATTCGATCCGGCCAACCGCTAGCACTTCGAGCGCAAACACGGTGCCAGCAAGCGGTGTGCCGAAAACGGCCCCGAAGCCAGCAGCGACCCCAGCCATCAACACGACGCGGATGCTGGGAGGATCAAGTTTGAACAACCGGGCCGCAGCGCTTGCAAGGCTGCCGCCGAGCTGTACCGCTGTGCCTTCGCGACCCGCCGATCCGCCAAACAGATGCGTAGCGATGGTCCCGATGAAGACCAACGGCGCCATTCGCAGGGGAACGCCGCCCCCTGGCTCGTGGATTTGCTCGACGATTAGATTGTTGCCCGCTTCGACCGTTTTGCCAGTGAGATGGTAAAGCAGGGCAATTGCCGCTCCACCTATCGGCAGAAGATAAAGAAGCCAGGGATAGTCGAATCGGGCCTGCGTTGCCGCGTCCAAGCTCCACAGGAATGCGGCACACAATGTGCCGATTAGCGCGGCCATGGGGACGAGGATCAACGTCCAGCGCATGGCTGACATGGCATGATCGTGCCGATCACGGAAGAAGGCCGCTACATTGAGTATACTGAACAGGTTACGAAAAGTCGCGCGCACAATTCCTCCTTGCTGCCTTGCGGCGCCAAGTAGGAATCATCGTCCCTTGCAAGGGCGGTTCGACCCGAAGGTCCGGTAGAAATCCATTACCGTTGTCCACACTATGATGGACGAAGGAAAAAAGATCAAGGGATGCTGACGGGCGAGCTACCACCAGTCGGAGCGGCAGAATTTGGCGTGGGCTGACATTCCCGCAGCCGCACCCGAACGGCGTATTTTGGTCGCGATCTGCCTCTGGCGCCAAACCGAGGGAACGGCAGCTTGAGGTCGTTTGGGTTTCCTAACCTGCCGTTCCGGATCGTCCCCATGCCAGCCCTTTCACCATGCTCCTGTTGTCAATTGACAGGCACATGTCCCGCCACGCCTAAATCCCCGCATACCACTGATAATCGTGGTTATCCTCCCAATACCCGCCTTTGCCGCCGTACAGCCCGTTCAGGCTGTCGACTGCCTGCACGCGCATCACGTATTTGGCCTGTTTGTAGCCCAGTTGGCGCTCGACGCGCAGGCGTAGCGGTGCGCCGTGGCCGATTGACAGGGGGGTGCGGTTCATCGTGTGGGCCAGGATTGTCTGGGGGTGGAACGCGTCGACCAGGTCGATGCTTTCGTAATAGGGTTTGCCCGACAGCGTGTCGGCGCAGTGAAACACGATATAGCGTGCGCGGGTCGACAGGCCGGCGTGGCGCAGCAGCAGGCCCAGCGGCACCCCAGTCCATTCGCCGATCGCGCTCCAGCCTTCGACGCAATCGTGCCGCGTGATCTGCGTGCGCGACGGCGCGGCGCGCAACGCGGGCAACGACAGGGTCATCGGCTGTGCCACCAGCCCGTCGACCACCAGGCGCCAGTCGGCAAAGCCGTTCAGTGTGTGGCGGGTATAGTCATCGGCCAAAGGCCGGGTTGAACCGTTGACACGGAACACCGGCGACAGATCGGCGCGGGTGAATTCGGGTGCCAGCGCCTGCCGATCGGCCACGAGCAGGCGCTGCGCGCTGCGTGTGGCCGTTTCGCCCAGCGAAAGCACGTTGCGCACTTGCGGCGCGGCGGTGATCCGGTCGCATCCCGCCAGCAGCAGGCTGCCGCTGCCGATCAGCAGATTGCGGCGGGTGACAATCGCGCTCATGCCGCGTCCTCCGCGCCGGGGCGTTCGGGGGGCATGCGGTACCACCCGGTGATCATCGAACGCAGTTCGTTGAACGGCCCGGCCAGAATGACCATCGCCAGATGCACCACGATAAACAGCGCCAGGCCCGCCGCGCAGATGAAATGCACCGACCGCGCCGATTGCCGCCCGTCAAACAGCGTCAACAGCCACGGCCACGCCGCATCCATCGCCGGCGACATCGCCAGTCCCGACAGGATCATCGCCGGTATGCCAAGCCCCAGCACGCCCAGATAGGCCAGTTTCTGCAACGGGTTGTAATGCCGCGCCGCTTCGCCCCGGGGCAGGCGCAGCCGGGCATGATCCTTGATATCCTGCCACAGATGCGCCGGTTTCATCTCTTCATATGTCAACAAAAGATCACGCCACAGGTGTCTGGAAACAATCGCATAAAGGGCAAAGATCAGCCATCCCGCCGCCAGCACCCAGGCAAAGGCAAAATGCCATTCGCGCGCGATCGCCAGGCCGTAATGGGTGGGGATTGTCACCAGCGGGGGAAACGCCTCGTCGGTGCCCATGGCATAGCCCAGCACGCCGGTGGTGGGGATCGTGATCCCGGCCACGGTCAGGTATCCGCTGGTGCCGTGGTTGCCGATTTCCAGCCAGGCATGATCGGGATTGGCGCCAAACGCCCCCCAATACAGCCGGGGGTGCGCGTTGAAAATCATCATCCCGCTCATCAACATGACAAACAGCGCACAGGCGTTGGTCCAATGCCACAGGCGGATGGGCAGACGCGTGCGATAGATCAGGGCAGGCTTTGGCATCGCGGGCGCTTTCACGACAGGGTTGGCGGCATCATTCCCTATTTCGCGCCACCGCGCCACCCGGTTACACCGGCGAATGCCGCAAACTGGCGTATGTCACGCGGCGTTGCGCCGCCAGATCGCGCTGCTGTGCCGTAACGGGCAACGTGGTCTGGATCAGCGCGCGCACGATCCACCACAGTTTGCGCCCGTTACTGACGACGGTCCGGCTGTCCCACGCCGATGTTCCGCGCGCCTCGACCAGCCGGGCGATATCGCCATAGATGCCCGCGGCCGACAGGATGGCCCATCGCTGCCGCAGTTTCAGCCGTTGCGCGCCGATCCGGGCCGACGCTTCGTGCGCCGCGGCCAGGTGGCACAACCGCTGCGCCAGCCCGGCCAGCGCGTTACGGTAACGCGGGCGCAATTCCTCGCCCGGGGGAATATCGGCCTCGGCCAGCCATTCGGACGGCACATAGCAGCGCTGCGCCGCGTGGTCTTCGGACAAGTCGCGCGCGATATTGGCCAATTGAAACGCCAGCCCCAGATCGCAGGCGCGTTCAAGCGAGGCCTCGTCATCGGGATCGACCCCCATCACCACCGCCATCATCACGCCCACCGCGCCCGCAACATGCCAGCAATACCGCATCAGATCGCGTTCGCTGCGCGGGTGCCATTCGCGCGCATCGAGCGCAAAGCCGCCGATCACCGCATCGGCCATCGCCTGCGTCAGCCCGGTTTCGGCCGCCACCACGCCCAGGCAATCGAACGCGGGATCGCCCGCATCGTGCCCTTGCAGCGCCAGCGTGGTCATCGCGCGGACTTGTTCCAGGCGCAACGTAACGGCGGTCTGATCGCCCAACGCGCCGCCCAGATCCTGTCCGTCGATCAGATCATCGCACCGCCGGCACCAGGCATAGAGCAGCCACACGCGTTCGCGCGTGGTGCGGTCGAACAGGCGGCTGGCCGCGGCAAAGCTTTTCGATCCTTTGCCGATCATGTCTGCGGCAAGCGTAACGAGATGATCGCGCCGATCCATGATACGTTACAGGTCCGCTGCCTTCATCGCAAAGATCGGCACATGCGGCGCATGCGCCTCCATCCGCGCCAGCAACAGATCAAGATCGGGTTCGGCGATGATGATCCCGGCATGGCTGCTGCGCACAAAGCCGGTGGCGATCATGTGATGGTTGAACGCCAGCAGGTGGTCGTAAAAGCCGAATGCGTTTAGCAGGCCGACCGGCTTGGCATGGTAACCCAGCTGCGACCAGCTGACCGCTTCCCACAGTTCATCCATCGTGCCCACCCCGCCGGGCAGCGTCAGAAACCCGTCGGACAAGTCGGTGAATGCCTGCTTGCGTTCGTGCATGCCCGTTACCACACGCAGATCGGTGCAGCCGGGATTGGCGATTTCGGACACGGCCAGCGCCTCGGGAATGATCCCGATCACTTCGCCGCCGGCATCCAGCGCACCTTGGGCCACCGCGCCCATCAGCCCGCGCTTGCCCCCGCCATAGACCACGCCGATCCCGCGCCGGGCCAGCGTCAGGCCCACGGTATGGGCCAGCGTCACGTAACGATCATCGGGGGGTGTGGCCGATCCGCAGTAGACCGCGATGCGTTTCAAGCAAGATCCTCCACCATCAGCTTCGCGGTGGCCTTGGCACTGCCGACGACGCCCGGAATGCCCGCCCCGGGATGGGTGCCGGCGCCGACCAGATACAGGTTGGGGATCGCATCGTCACGGTTGTGCGCGCGGAAAAACGCACTTTGCGTCAGCAGCGGTTCAAGGCTGAACGCGCTGCCCAGATGCGCCGACAGATCCTGGGTGAAATCGGCCGGGGTATAGTGGAATTTCGTTACGATACGGCTGTGGATATCGGGGATCAGGCGCCGGCCCACTTCATCGAGCACGCGCTTTTCCAGGATCGGGCCGATTTCGTTCCAGTCGAGCGGCAGCTTGCCGGTGTTGGCCACGGGCACCAGCGCATAGAACGTGCTCATGCCTTCGGGCGCCATGCTGGGGTCGGTCACGGTGGGGTGGTGCAGATAGATCGAGAAATCTTCGGGCAGCACGCCATATTTGTAGATATCGTCGAGCAGGCCTTTGTAGCGCGGCCCGAACAGGATCATGTGGTGCGCGATCCCCGGCCAGGTGCCCTGTACGCCGAAATGGACGACAAACAGGCTGGGCGAAAACCGCTTGCGCGTCAGCGCGCGGGCGTGGCGCTGGGCATAGACATTGTCGCTCAACAGATCGCGATAGGTGTGGACCAGATCGCCGTTCGACGCGACCGCATCGAAATTGGCGTGCCAGCCGCTGGCGGTGGTTACGCCCGTTACGCGATTGCCCAGCGTTTCGATCCGCGTAACGGCATCGCCCACGCGCATTTCGCCGCCGATCCGTTCAAAATGGCGGATCATACCGGCGATCAGCCGATTGGTGCCGCCCTTGGCCCACCATACCCCGCCATCCTTTTCCAGCTTGTGGATCAGCGCATAGATCGCGCTGGTGGTCATCGGATTGCCGCCGACCAGCAGCGAATGAAAACTGAACGCTTCGCGCAGCTTTTCGCTTTCGATATATTTCGACACCATCGAATAGACCGAACGCCACGCCTGGTATCGCATCAGCGCGGGCGCCGCCTTGATCATGCTGGCGAAATCGAGAAACGGCACCGAGCCCAGCTTCACATAACCTTCGCGGAACACGCCCGCCGAATAGTCCAGGAATTCGTCATAACCGGCCACATCGCGCGGATTGATCCGCGCGATTTCGGCGCGCAGCGATGCATCGTCGTTGGAATAATCGAAATTGGTGCCGTCGGGCCAGTTCAGCCGATAAAACGGCATCACCGGCATCAGTTCGACATCTTCCGACAGCGAATGCCCGGTCAGTGCCCACAATTCTTCAAGACAGGGCGGGTCGGTGATCACCGTCGGTCCGGCATCGAAGGTAAAGCCGTCCTGTTCCCAGTGATAGGCGCGGCCGCCCGGCTTGTCGCGCGCCTCGATCACGGTGGTGGCAATGCCTGCCGATTGCAGGCGGATCGCCAGCGCCATGCCGCCGAACCCCGATCCGATTACACAAGCCCGCTTCATCGTTGCATATTCCTTGTCACAAGCATCATGTCATTGGCCGAGCGGCCGGGGCCGGGCACCAAGCCCGGTCAGCACGCCGAGAGCTGCATGCACCGGAACCGGTGGCACGCCGGCAAGAATGCGAAATTGATCGGCCCATGTCGATTGGCCGGCATAGAACCGTTCGATCAGGCGCGGGTTCAGGCTGTAGAACCGTTGCATCACGCGGTACCGCTGGTCAGGCTTGGCCGCGGCAAACAGCAGCGCGCTGAGTTTGCGATAATACCACGATCCATTCCAATGACTTCGCGCATAATGTTCAGCAAAATTGCGAAGTGTGTCTGCGCCCAGATCGGGCTGCGCGGCCAGCGCCAGCGCAAACCGCAGCGCATCGGGCAACGAATAGCTGGTCAAAGGGTGGAACAGTCCCGCGCGCGTGCCCGCCAGCGCCGCGTCGTGCCCGGCCACCGCGCGCAGGCGGTCAAAATCACCGCCCGCCACCACCGGCAACACGCCATATTCCTCGGCCAGGATGTCCTGCGTGCGCCAACCTTTGGCGGCGGCATAATCGGCCACGCGACCCGCCAACAGATCCCGATCCAGGTCCGGCCCGTCGGAATAATAGGTGTCTTCGACAAAGATTTCGTCGGGCGCAAAGGGCAGGCAATAGACAAAGCGATAGCCATCGATCTGATCGACCGTGGCATCCATCACGATCGGTCGGGACAATCCGTGCGGCTGTGCCAGTTTCAGACGCTGGCCGAGGAATTTTTGCCAACCGCCTGTCATCGATGGGTAGCTCGATATGCCACGCGCATCGATGATCGCGCCTGCGTGGATGTCTTCGCCAGTGCCCAGGCGTGCCGTGGTGGGCGTGCATGACACCACCTCTGCGCCGGTGCGGATCATGGCCGCAGGCAGCGTCTGGCGCAATCGTGCGTCCAGCCGGTGTGAGGTCGTGGCGCGGTAATCGGTGGCCAAGGTGCGGGCATAGCCTGGAAAGCATACGTCATAGCCCGACCATTCGGCCTCGACCAGCGGCGCGATCAGGTCTTCGCCGCCTTGGGGCAGATCGCTGGAAAAGAACGACCACACGTGATTGCCGCCCAGCACCGCGCCGCGTTCGACCACCATCACCGAGATCTCGGGCCGATGGCGCGCCAGTGCCAGCGCGACCAGCCCGCCTGCCAGCCCGCCACCGAGGATTGCGATGTCAGCCCGTGCTGCGCCCATGCCTAGCGGTTAGGAGCATGGATGCGCGCGTGCAACAAACCCTTTCGGGAAAGCAGGTGACAGCGGTGCGCAGGCGCATTTTTGCGACCAGACGCGACGCCGTTACGCCACGCGCCCGCATCACGACCGGCGTTTCCGGTTGCATTTTGAGACGCGTCAAGGTTTCCTGTGCGCAAACAGGCAAAGCGGATGGGCTGGCGGGCCCGCGACAAAGGCGAATCGCGTAACGCCAGACCCCTACCGGACGGGACAAGGATGGCGGCATGACGACAGAGCATTTTGACGTGCTGATCGTGGGCGCGGGCATTTCGGGGATCGGCTCGGCCTATCACCTGCAGGACCAGTGCCCGGGCAAAAGCTATGCCGTGATCGAGGCGATGGATACCTTTGGCGGGACCTGGGTCACGCACAAATATCCAGGCGTGCGCTCGGATTCCGATCTTTATACCTTTGGCTACCGGTTCAAGCCGTGGGTCGGGGCGCCGATCGCCAGCGGCGCCGAGATCCTGAAATACCTGGGCGACGTGATCGCCGAAAACCATATCGACCGCCACATTCGTTACGGCACGCAGATCGTTGCGTGCGCGTGGTCGAGTGCGGACAATCTGTGGACCGTTACGACACGGCGCAAAACCGACGCATGCGTCCAGGTGTTGACCTGCCGGTTCTTGTGGATGTGCCAGGGCTATTACGACCACGAAACGCCCTATGTGCCCGACTGGGCCGGATTGTCGGACTATCAGGGACAGTTTGTGCATGCCCAGCTGTGGGACCCGGCGACGCAGGTGGCGGGCAAGCGCGTGCTGGTGATCGGATCGGGCGCGACCGCTGCCACGGTGGTGCCGGCGTTATGCGACGCGGGCGCCAACGTAACGATGCTGCAACGTTCGCCGACCTATTTCTATTGCCACCCCAACCAGAACGAGCTGGCCGACCGCCTGCGCCAGATCGGTATCGACGAGGAAACCGTGCACCGCGTGGTGCGCGCGCAGATCATGTTCGACCAGGACGTGATCAACCGGCGCTGTGTCGAAGAACCCGATGCGGTGTTTGAAGAGCTGAAGGCGCTGGTGCGTGCCTATGCCGGCGATGATTTCCAGTTCGAGCCGCATTTCACCCCCAGATACCGCCCCTGGCAACAACGGCTGGCGTTCTGCCCCGACGGCGATCTGTTCCGCCATGCCGCCGCGGGCCATGTGCGGGTGATAACCGACACGATCGAACGGTTTACGCCACAGGGCGTGCAAACCACCGGTGGCGAAGCGATCGAGGCCGATATCGTGCTGGCCTGCACCGGGTTTCGTCTGTCGGTGATGGGCGATATTCCGTTTTCGATCGATGGCACGGCGCTGGCCTGGCACGACACGGTCAATTATCGCGGCATGATGTTCACAGGCGTACCCAATCTGGTGTGGGTCATGGGCTATTTCCGCGCCAGCTGGACCCTGCGCGTCGACATGCTTGGGGATTTTGTCTGCAAGCTTCTGAAACATATGGATACAATCGGCGCAAAACAGGTTGCAGTGGCCTTGCGCGCCGAAGATCAGGGCATGGACCTGTTGCCGTGGATTGAAACCGACAACTTCAATCCCGGATACCTGGTGCGCGGGCTGGACCGGATGCCACGGCGCGGGTCAAAACCCGAATGGCGGCACAATCAGGATTACTGGCGCGAACGCGTCGAAATCCCCGCGATCGATCTGGACGGCACCGAATTTCGGTATGATGATCGCCCCGCCGCGCAGCATGCGCTGCAAGCGGCTGAATGATCGGCACAAAAAAAGGCCCCCGCGCCATACGCAGGGGCCCTGTTTGCACTCTGGCGACCGAACTCAGTTGCCGATGTCGATGCCCATCTTCTGCACGTCGGCCAGTTCGAATTCGACCGGCTTGTCGTTGAACGTGCCGGTCACGGTCTTTTTGTGGATGTGCAGTTCAAAGGGAACTTTGCCGGCATACGCGGTGCCACGCACGACTTTGTCGCCACCCTTGTCTTCGGTGGTGTAGCTGTAGTCGACGCCCTTGTGGGTGAACTTGCCCGCGTCATCGCCAGCGGCAAGCGCGACAGTGGGGACGGCAGCGAGAAGCAGGGTAGCGGTGAGCAGCGAAGACTTGATCATGGCAAACACTCCTGAACCAGAGGGGGTGACCCCTTCGCGAACCCAGTCGGGAACCCCCCGATGCGTTCTGGCATGTGCTCAGATTGATGTTGCAGCTGCGAAGTCGCAAATGCTTTGCGCGCACGCCAAGTTGCATTTCCTGCAACCACACTGAATTGACGCGGTTATATAGGATGCAAAATGCAACCTATTGCCCTTTGGGTCAGGCACTCAAGGCACTTTTTGCTGCATGCGCGATGTTGCCCTGCGGAAAAATTATGGCCTAGCTGCCCGGATGCCAGCCGGGCGGGGCCAGTTCGAATCCGGCAAAGTCGAACCCCGGCACCACCACGCAGGCGACTAGCGCATAACCGCAAGGGCCGGGCACTGGCGCAGCTGCCTGCCAGACGCCGGTTGGCACGACCGCCTGCAGGCTGTCGCCGTGAAATGCGTCGGGCCCGAGCGTGGTCTGCGTCGTCGGGCCTTGTGCATCGCAGGCCATCGACAGGTGCAGCCGGTCGCCACCCTGCCACAGCCAGATCTCGTCGGCATCCACCCGGTGCCAGTGCGACCTCTGCCCGGTTTCGAGCAGGAAATGGATCAGCGTGCCAGCAGGGCGCGCGGCACCGGCCGGATCTGCCCGCCAGGTCTGGCGATACCAGCCGCCTTCGGGGTGCGGCGCCAGCTGCAGCCGCGCAATCAGGGCCTGCGCGTCAGTCACGCAACAGGTCGTTGATCCCGGTCTTGCTGCGGGTCTGCGCGTCGACGGTCTTGACGATGACGGCACAATACAGCGACGGCCCCGGTGTGCCATCGGGCAGCGGCTTGCCCGGCAGCGATCCGGGCACGACGACTGCATACGGCGGCACGCGGCCGATATGCACCTGGCCGGTGGCGCGATCGATGATCTTGGTCGATGCGCCCAGGAATACGCCCATCGACAGCACCGCGCCGGTGCCCACGATCACGCCTTCGGCGACTTCCGAACGTGCGCCGATAAAGGCGCCGTCTTCGATGATCACAGGGCCGGCCTGCAACGGTTCGAGCACGCCGCCAATGCCGACGCCCCCTGAAATGTGCACATTCTTGCCAATCTGCGCGCACGACCCGACCGTGGCCCAGGTGTCGACCATCGTGCCTTCATCGACAAAGGCGCCGATATTGACGAAGCTTGGCATCAGCACGACGTTGCGGCCGATATGCGCGCCACGCCGCGCCACCGCGCCCGGCACGACGCGAAAGCCGGCTTCGCGAAAACGGTGTTCATCCCACCCGGCAAATTTCGAGGGCACCTTGTCAAAGGCCGGGGCACCGCCCGCGGCATGTTCGACCACGGCATTGTCGTTCAACCGGAACGACAGCAGCACGGCCTTTTTCAGCCACTGGTTGACCTGCCACTGGCCATCGATCTTTTCGGCCGCGCGCGCCTTGCCGCTGTCCAGCAGTTCCAGCGCCGCATCGACCACCGCGCGCACGTCGCTGCTGGCCGGGGTCACCTCGGCGCGGTTGTCCCAGGCGGCTTCGATCGCGGCAACAAGGTGTTCGGTCATGGACAGGATCTTTCGGTACGAATAAGCCTTTTGGCGGTTAGCCGAGCGGGCGGGCTTGGGCAAGTTCGGCCAGAACACCATCCAGCCACTGCGCCATGTCGGTGATCATCGCGTCGATCGCACTGTCGTCCTTGGCACGGTGGCCCCAGTCGGTGGCCATGTCGATCCACACCGTCTGCATGCCCAGCGTCTTGGCCGGGGTCAGGTTGCGCGCCGAATCCTCGATGAACACACTGCTGGCGGGATCGATGGCAAAGGCCTCGATCAGCCCGGCATAGGCGCTCATCTCGGGCTTTGGCCGATAGGTCATCGCGTGAATATCCCACATGCCGTCGAAACAGTCGGCGATGCCCAGCGCATCGAGCGCACGCGCCGCATAAGCGGCATCGGCATTGGTAAAGATCAGCCGACGCCCGGGCAAAGCCATCAGCCGGTCGCGAAGGCGCGGCGCATCGGCCAGCACACCCATGTCGACGGCATGGACATAATCGAGAAATTCGCGCGGTTCGATCGCATGGTAATGCATCAGACCGGCCAGCGTGGTGCCATGATCGTGAAAATACATCTTTTGCACGCGCTTGGCCTCGGCCAGGTCGCACCCCAGCAATTCGGCTATGAACCGGCCCATCAGCACATCGATCTGGCTGAACATGTCGATGCTCGAAGGGTACAATGTGTTGTCGAGGTCAAAGATCCAGCAATCAACACGGGTGGGATCAAACGGCATGGGCTGAGATCTCTGCTTGCTGGAGGGTTGTCTTGCGCGTTAGGGGCAGGGGCCATGTCCTGTCCATCCATCTTGCTCTATGAAGCGCTGGTCATCGGCGTCGATGAAGCCGGGCGCGGGCCTTTGGCCGGGCCGGTGGTGGCCGCAGCGGTCATGCTGGGCCCCGATGCGCCCCACGGGCTGGCCGATTCCAAGGTGCTGTCTGCCAAACGTCGCGCTGAACTTGATCCGCGGATCCGGCTGACCTGCCGCTGGGGTATCGGCGTGGTCGAAGCCTGCGAGATCGACCGGATCAACATCTTTGCGGCCACCATGAAGGCGATGACGCTGGCGGTGGCCGCGTTGGTGGGCAACGACAAGAACGTGACCATGGTGCTGATCGATGGCAACATGACACCGCAGGGCCGCGTGGCCGAATGGTGCTGGCCCGCGCGCGCGATCGTCGGTGGCGACGCCAGCGAACCGGCGATATCTGCGGCATCGATTCTGGCCAAGCAGCACCGTGATGCGATCATGCAGGCGGCAGCACAGCAATGGCCGCACTATGGCTGGGATCGCAACGCCGGGTACGGCACGCGCGAACATCTCGATGCGCTGCAACGCCACGGTCCATGCCCGCTGCATCGTCGCAGTTTTCGCCCGGTGGCGCACGCGCTGCTGCCTTGACATGCGCACATCAATCGCAAGCGCGGTTGACGATCCGGCGGATTTGCGCGCCGATGGCCTTGGGCGCAAGCCCATGGTCGATACAGCCCGTTTCGATTGCGGTGATGGGCATATCGGGCGAACCGCGCGGCTTTGAAATCGGTGCAAGCCGAAAGCCGCCGTTCTGACGGACACTGCACGGGGGGCATTTTGCGTGCATAACGCCGTTCACGTAGGGAGCGGATAGACGCAGAACCCACCGGGCAAATATTTTCCTGCGCCGTGGCCGGCACAACATGTGGTGTGCGTCGCGCGGGCGTCACTCAAAATAGCCCGCCCGGACTCGTTTCGTTCCTGCTTTTGAATCACCGCGACTCGTGGGTTGAGCACGAGTCGCCGCTTGACGACCGGTCCCGGATGATTCAGAATCCGGCCGGCAACGCAAGGATAGGGTTTCGATCATGGCAGTCTTGGTAAAAGAACGGACACGCGCGCGGGCTGTGCCTGCGGCAAGGCCCGCACTGCCGCTGAATCGGATCCTGCGCGGTGATTGCATCGAAAGCATGCGCGCGCTTCCCAGTGCGTCGATAGACATGATCTTTGCCGATCCGCCGTACAATCTGCAGCTGGGCGGTGATCTGGCGCGCCCCGATGGCAGTCATGTCGATGCGGTAACGCAGGAGTGGGACAAGTTCGCCAGCTTTGCCACGTATGACACATTCAGCCGCGAATGGCTGATCGAGGCGCACCGCCTGCTGAAACCCGATGGCTCGATCTGGGTGATCGGCAGCTATCACAACATCTTTCGCGTTGGCGCGATGCTGCAGGATATGGGGTTCTGGATTCTGAACGACATAGTCTGGCGCAAATCCAACCCGATGCCCAATTTCAAAGGCACCCGGTTTACCAACGCCCACGAAACGCTGATCTGGGCCTCGAAAAGCGAAAAGTCGAAGTACACCTTCAACTATCGCGCGATGAAGACGCTGAACGACGAATTGCAGATGCGCAGCGACTGGGTTCTGCCGATCTGTTCGGGCGCCGAGCGTATCCGCAAGGACGGGGTCAAGGCGCACCCCACGCAAAAGCCCGAGGCGCTGCTGTATCGCGTGCTGCTGGCCACGACCAATCCGGGTGACGTCGTGCTCGATCCGTTTTTTGGCACAGGCACCACCGGCGCGGTTGCGCGCCGGCTGGGCCGCGACTGGATCGGATGCGAACGCGACGAAGGCTATATCGCGGTGGCCGAGCAACGCATCGAGGCGGCATTGCCGCTCGATGAATCCGCGCTCAAGACGATGCAAAGCCGCAAGACCGCTCCGCGCGTCGCGTTTGGCGCGCTGGTCGAGGCTGGCTGGATCCGTCCCGGCGCCGAACTGGTCGATCGCAAAGGCCGGTTTCGCGCCACCGTGCGTGCCGACGGCTCGATCGAGGCGGGCGCCGAACCGGGATCGATCCACGGCCTTGGCGCAAAGATGCAGGGTGCGCCATCGTGCAACGGCTGGACATTCTGGCACGTGCTGCACGAGGGCGAGGTGAAACCGATCGACACGCTGCGCCAGTTGTACCTGCTCGCAACCGAAGATTGATCGGGCATGACCGAACGGGTCTACATCCGCCCCATCGCGCTCGCCGAAAGCCCGCAAAGCGAAGCGGGTGCCGCGATCCGGCTGGGCGGGGGGCTGGTCTGGGCCAGCCGGTTTGCGCTGATCCGCCGCAGCCGGGGCCGGGTGGTATCGCGTGACCTGTTTGACGCGCGCGACGCCGCCACAGCGATCGCCGGCTTGCCCGGGGACCTGGCGCGCGATGCCATGGTGCAATGGCAGGATCTGGCCAAAGTGCATGCGCCATTGCGGTGCGGCGCGCGCATGGTGCGGCTCGATCAGCCGCAGGTGATGGGCATTTTGAATGTCACGCCCGACAGCTTTTCCGACGGCGGCACGTTTCTCGACAAGCCCGAGGCTGCGCTTGAACACGCGCACGCCATGCTGGAAGCAGGGGCAGGCCTGATTGACGTCGGCGGCGAATCAACCCGGCCTGGCGCTGCTGCGGTGTGGGAAGGCGACGAGGAACGCCGGGTCGTGCCGGTGATCGAAAACCTGGCTGCGGCGGGTGCCGCCATCTCGATCGACAGCCGCCGCGCCAGCGTGATCGGCGCAGCCTTGCGCGCCGGCGCGCATCTGGTGAATGATGTGTCCGCGATGCGGCACGATCCGCGCACCGCTGCGCTGGTGGCGCAATCCGGGGTGCCGGTGGTGTTGATGCATGCGCCTGGCGAGGCGAGCGATCTGCATGCCGATGGCGCCTACGGTGATGTCGTGCTCGATGTGTTCGATATGTTGCGCGAACGGCGCGATGCCGCTTTGGCAGCGGGGATCGAACGGTCGCGCATCCTGCTTGACCCGGGTATCGGCTTTGGCAAGACGCTGGCGGAAAACCTGTCGCTGATCAACGCTTTGCCGATATTCCATGCGCTGGGTCAGCCGATCCTGTTCGGCGCCAGCCGCAAACGCATGATCGGCGCTTTGGCGGGCGAAGTGCCCGCGCACAGGCGGATGCCCGGATCGGTGATGCTGGCAATGCGCGCCGCCGAATGCGGAGCGCATCTGCTGCGCGTGCACGATGTGCCCGAAACGGTGCAGGCCTTGCAGGTGTGGCGCGGCCTGCGCGATGCGGCGCTTACCGATTTCAGCCAGATCGTCGACTAGACGGTGGTGTTGCCTAGGCGGCGTTGTCGATGCCCAGTTCCGAAAGCTTGCGATAAAGCGTTGAACGCCCAATCCCCAGGCGCCGTGCAACCTCGGTCATGCGGCCACGGTAATGGCCGATGGCCAGGCGGATCACGTCGGCCTCGATCTCTTCGAGTGGACGCAGGTTTCCATCGGGGCCAAACAGCATCACCCCCGCGCCATCGCTGATCGATTGGGGCATGCGCATGGTTTCGCCGACCATGTTCGACAGTTTCGGAAAATCCGCCGCGGTCAACGCTTCTCCATCGCAGAACACCGCCGCGCGAAACAGCGTGGCCTGCAACTGGCGCACATTGCCCGGCCAGTCATAGGCGGCCAGCAGCGACAACGCGCCATCGGTGATGCCCAGCGGGCGCAACCCCGGCTGTTCGCCGATGCGCGCCAGAAAATGGCGCGCAAGCGCTGCGATATCGGCCGCGCGTTCGCGCAAGGCGGGCAGCCGCACCTGGGTTCCGGACAGACCGGTCAACAAGTCGGCATCAAACAGGCCGGCCTCGACCAGCACCTTGAGCGGGGCATTGCTGCACACGATCAGCCGCACGTCCAGCCGGAACGAATGGCGCGCGCCAATCGGTTGCACATCGCCGCGGTCAACAAATTGCGCCAGCCGGGTCTGGACCACAGGCGGCAACCGGTCGATTTCATCGATCACCAGGGTGCCGCCGTCGGCATGCTGCAACGCACCGACATGGCGTTCGAAGGCACCGGCAAAGGCGCCCTTTTCATGGCCGAACAGCACCGATTCGATCTGGTTGGGGGCAATCCCCCCGGCGTTGACGATGCGCAACGGCAATTTGGCGCGCGGGCTGGCGGCATGCATTGCACGCACCAGCATTTCCTTGCCCGTGCCGCTTTCCCCTTCGATCAGGACATGCGCGTGCGTGCGCGCAGCCTTTGCCGCCACGGCAAGCGCCGCACGAAACGACGGTGCCGCACCGATCATCGAATCAAAATCAAGCGCCGCGCCCAGCTTTTCGGTCAGCGGATGCAATTCGCTGCTTTGCACTTCGGGCGCGGTTGCCGCGCGCAACGCACTGACCAGGCGATCGGGTGCGACCGGCTTGACCAGGTAATCGGTCGCACCCGCACGCATCGCTTCGACCGCCAGCAACGGCGAGGAACTGGTGGTCAGCATCAGGATCGGCAGCGCCGGGCGCCGCGCCTTCAATTCCGCGATCAGATCGCAGGCCTGATCCCCCGGCACCCATTGATCCAGGATGATCGCGCCCAGCCGCATGCCCTGGCGCGTGCCGAGCATGGCAATGGCGGTTTCCGAATCGCGCGCGACAATCGAGCGCCACCCTTCGCGCGCGGCCAGTGCCGAAACGAGCCGGATCTGGGCCGGTTCGTCATCGATCAGCATCAACAGACGATCTTCGATGTCAGACATGCGCCATCCGGTCAGGTTCTTTCAGACGACCGGCGTCGGCAATGCGCGGGTTTGGCGCATGACGACACGGGCCTTGATCGATCCTTGATAGCGGGATTGGGTAAAAACCGGATTAAGGCCGGCGAACACGCTTGACGCTTGAGCCGCGCCGCACAGGGCGATACAGCATGGCATGAAGGCGCGCGGAACAGGCGCTGCCAACCGGTCTGAACACCAAGGGGTATAACATGGCTTCGGCAAACGACATGAAAGCGGCGCAGGCAACCTACCAGGGCTTTGTCGGCATGATCAAATATGCGGTGCCTGTGATCGTGGTGCTGGTCGCCTTTGTCATCTATCTGATTCACTGACGCACGCAGTGGTGCAATCGGTCAGCATCGCGGTCCTGCGCGAGCGCGCATCGGGCGAGACCCGTGTTTCGGCAACACCTGAAACGGTGAAAAAGCTGATCGCGCTGGGTGCTTCTGTAACGGTCGAGGCCGGGGCAGGCCTTGCCGCTTCGATTGCCGATGCCGATTATGCCGCTGTCGGCGCGCAGATCGCGCAAGCCGGCGCGGCGCAGGGTGCGGACATCGTGTTCGGGGTCGCGGGGCCGGAAATCGATATGCTGGCGGGTGTAAACCCTGGTGCATGGATTGTGGCCGGGCTGGACCCGTTTGGCCGGCGCGACCGGGTCGAGGCCTATGCCGGTGCCGGGCTTGAGGCGCTGGCCATGGAATTCATGCCGCGCATCACCCGTGCGCAATCGATGGACATCCTGTCGAGCCAGGCCAACCTGGCCGGGTACAAAGCGGTGCTGATCGCGGCAAACCTGTATGGCCGCGCCTTTCCGATGATGATGACTGCGGCCGGTACGGTCAGCGCGGCCAAGACATTCGTGATGGGCGTGGGCGTTGCCGGATTGCAGGCGATCGCCACCGCGCGCCGCCTGGGTGCGCAAGTGTCGGCCACCGATGTGCGGTCGGCGACCAGGGAACAGATCCAGTCATTGGGCGCCAAGCCGATCTTCGTTGAAAACGTTGCAGGCATCGAGGGCGAGGGCGCGGGCGGCTATGCCACCGAAATGAGCCCCGAATATCAAAAGGCGCAGGCAGAGCTGGTCTCGAGCCATATCGCCAAGCAGGATATCGTGATCACCACCGCGCTGATTCCCGGCCGCGCGGCACCACGATTGATCACCGACACACAGATCGCGACGATGAAGCCGGGCAGCGTGATCTATGACCTGGCCGTGGCGCAGGGCGGCAATGTCGAAGGATCGGTGCCCGATCAGGTGGTGGAACGCCATGGGGTCAAAATCGTCGGCTATGCCAACACGCCGGCGCAATTGCCCGCCGACGCGTCGGCGCTGTATTCGCGCAACCTGTTCAATTTCCTCAACGCGTTCTGGGACAAGGATGCCGGGCGCCCGGTGCTGGACGAAGAAATCGGCAATGCCATCCGCCTGACGCAAGGCGGCAAAGTGGTGCACGAGCGGTTGCTCGGATAAGCAGGAGCGCTCGGAAATGGACTTTGTCAGCATTCTGTCGATTTTCGTGATGGCCTGTTTTGTGGGCTATTACGTGGTGTGGTCGGTGACGCCGGCGCTGCACACGCCGCTGATGGCGGTGACCAATGCGATTTCTTCGGTGATCGTGGTGGGCGCGCTGATCGCTGGCGCAGCGCAAGGGTCGCAGGTGTCGAAATGGCTGGGGCTGCTGGCGGTGGTGCTGGCCAGCGTGAACATCTTCGGCGGGTTTGCGGTGACCGAGCGGATGCTGGCGATGTACAAGAAGAAGGACAAGAAGTGATGGAATTGTCCGCTTCTTCGGCCTGGGTGCCGCTGGCATATCTGATCGCCGGTGTGCTGTTCATCATGGCCTTGCGCGGGCTGTCCAGCCCGGCAACGTCGCGCAGCGGCAATCGCTATGGCATGATCGGCATGACGATCGCGATGGTCACCACGCTGGTTACGCATGGCCTGGCCAGCATGACGGAAATCGTCGGCGCGATCGCGATCGGCGGGGGTGTCGGCTTTGTGACCGCCCGTCGCATCAAGATGACCGACATGCCGCAGCTTGTCGCCGCGTTCCATTCGCTGGTCGGGCTTGCCGCGGTGCTGGTGGGCTGGGCCGCCTATCTCAACCCCGGCGCGTTCGGCATCCTGGAAGGCGCGCAGATCGCCAGCCACAGCCGGGTCGAAATGGGGCTTGGCATTGCCATTGGCGCGATCACCTTTTCCGGATCGATCATCGCGTTTCTGAAACTGGCGGGCAAGATGAGCGGTTCGCCGATCATGCTGCCGGCGCGCCACGCCATCAATCTGGGCACGCTGGCGCTGATCATCGGGCTGGTCGGCTATTTCACGCAGGCGCAGGACTTGTGGGTGATCGCGGCGATCACCGCGCTGTCGTTCGCCATCGGGTTTCTGCTGATCATCCCGATCGGTGGTGCCGATATGCCGGTGGTCGTGTCGATGCTCAATTCCTATTCGGGTTGGGCTGCGGCGGCCATGGGCTTTACGCTGCACAATACCGCGATGATCATCACCGGCGCCCTGGTCGGATCATCGGGCGCAATCCTGTCCTATATCATGTGCAAGGCGATGAACCGCTCGTTCCTGTCGGTTATCGCGGGCGGGTTTGGCGCCGATGCCGGGCCCAGCGGCGGACCGGCCAAGGAACAGCGCCCTTGGAAACGCGGCAGCGCGGAAGACGCGGCCTATATCATGAAAGAGGCGGAAAGCGTTATCATCATCCCCGGCTACGGCATGGCCGTCAGCCAGGCGCAGCACGTGCTGCGCGAAATGGGCGACCAATTGAAAGCCAAGGGGGTCAGCGTGAAATACGCGATCCATCCCGTTGCAGGCCGCATGCCCGGGCACATGAACGTGCTGCTGGCCGAGGCCAACGTGCCGTATGACGAAGTGTTCGAACTGGAAGATATCAACGGCGAATTTGCCCAGGCCGATGTCGCCTTCATCATCGGCGCCAACGACGTGGTCAACCCGGCGGCCAAGACCGACAAGTCTTCGCCGATCTACGGCATGCCGGTGTTCGACGTGGACAAGGCCAAGACGATCTTTTTCGTCAAGCGCAGCATGGGCGGCGTCGGTTATGCCGGGGTCGACAACGACGTGTTCTACATGGACCAGACCATGATGCTGCTGGCCGACGCGAAAAAGATGGTGGAAGACATCGTCAAGGCTTTGGCCCACTAGACACGCGATGTTTGTCAGGTCTTCTTATGCCAGCGATCCGGAACGGTCGCGCGGCCGCGAATTCGGTTTGGAAAATGCCAGCGCGCGCGGCCCGCGCAGCGTGTTTCAGCGCGATCGCGACCGGATCATCCATTCGATCGCATTCCGCCGGCTGCGCCACAAGACGCAGGTGTTTGTCGCACCCGATGGCGATCATTATCGCGTGCGGCTGACGCACAGTCTGGAAGTGGCGCAAATCGGCCGGGTCATCGCGCGCGCGCTGGGGCTGGACGAAGATCTGACCGAGGCGCTGTGCCTGGCGCACGATATCGGCCATCCGCCGTTTGGCCACGCGGGCGAAGACGCGTTGCAGGCGGCATTGGCCGACCACGGCGGGTTTGACCACAACGCCAACACCTTGCGCGTGCTGATGCGGCTGGAAAGCCCCTATGTCGAACACGATGGCCTGAACCTGAGCTGGGACATGCTCGAAGGGCTGGCCAAGCACAACGGTCCGGTGCGCAATGCACCGTGGGCGCTGGCCGAACTCGATGCCGCGTTTCCGCTTGATCTGCACAGCCATGCTTCGCTCGAGGCGCAAGTGGCGGCGATTTCCGACGATATCGCCTATGACAACCACGATATCGATGATGGCTTGCGCGCAGGGTTTCTGACGCTTGATCACCTGATGGAGCTGCCGTCGCTGGCCGAACAATGGCATGCGATCGAGGCGCGGTTTCCAGCAGGATCGAACGACCGGCGCCTGCGCGAACTGGTGCGCGGGCAGATCGGGCGGATGGTCAACGATGTGCTGGATGAAACCCGCGGCCGGATCGTGCGGGCCGGTGTGGCCAGTGTCGACGATGTCCGGGCAGCAGGCCATGCGCTGTGCGGTTTTTCCTCGGCTATGCAGGCCGAAGAGCGCGTCCTGAAGAAGTTCATGTATGCCAGGCTGTACCTCCATCCCGAACAGGTCGCCACCGCGCAGGTCGCGCGCAATGTGATTGCCTGTCTGTTTGAGGCTTATGCCGGCGATCCGGCGTTGCTGCCGCCCGATTGGCGCGCGCGTCTGCCAACCGGCGAACCTGCGCGCGCCCGCACCATTGCCGATTATATTGCGGGCATGACCGACCGGTTTGCCATTGAACAATACGCCCGCCTGACCGGCGAGGCGCCGGAAGGATTGCGCAATGTCTGAAGCGCCCGCGATTGATGGGCCGCGCGTGTCGCTGTTGCTGGTGGGCGCAACCGGCCTGGTCGGCGGCGCCTTGATTGCCGCAACAGCAACGCACCCGCAGTTGCACCTGGCGGCACTGGCGCGGCGAGAGGCCGCTATCCCGCTGGGTGCCAGGCTGGAATTGCTGGTGGCCGATCCCGCCGATTGGCCCGAAGCCATCATCCGCGCACGGCCCGAAGTGGTGGCAATCGCGCTTGGCACCACGATCGCGGCGCAAGGCGGCGACCGCCAGGCATTTCGGGCGGTCGATCACCACCTGGTGGTCGATGTGGCGCGCGCCGCGCGCAACGCGGGCGTGCGGCAGGTGATCCTGGTGTCATCGGTCGGCGCCGACGCCGCATCACGCAATTTCTATCTTTCGGTCAAGGGCCAAGCCGAAGCATCTGTAAACGCGCTGAATTTTCCGCGGCTTGATATTTTGCGGCCAGGTCTGTTGCGCGGTGCCCGGCAGGGCCCGGCGCGTCCGGCGGAGCGGGCAGGGCAGATCGTATCACCGCTGATCGACCTGCTGTTGCGCGGCCGCCTGGCAAAATACCGTTCGGTCCATGCACGCGATGTGGCAGCCGCGATTGTGGCACTGGCCGGCCGGCCGGGACGCGGGCGGCAGGTCCACGCCAGCCCAGATATCCACAATCTGGCGCGCAACGGGTTGACGTAAATAATCAAATTGATGCAGGGGCATAAGCGTCACTGATCGACGCGGGAGAGTTCTTTCGCGATTCGTGCCCTGCAACGGGCCGCATCGTGTGGGACGCCGAAGGAGCAACCGCCCCGGAAACTCTCAGGCACCAAGGACCGTGTCGATCAACAGTGATGCTCTGGAAAGTGTATCGGCCCTGCGGGGTTGGTGCCGCCGAAGGGGTAACCCCGCCGAATGCCCTTCGTGGCGCGGCCTTGGGGAAAACTCTCAGGTTCCGTGACAGAGGGGGCTCCGTTTGACGCCCTCAAAGCGCGGAGCCTGTGATTGTGAGTGTTACCGACAGTATCGAAGCCTTGCGGCCGTTGCCGCTGGATGCCTGGCACCGCGCACGCGGTGGCCGGATGGTGGCCTTTGCCGGCCACGCCATGCCCGTGCAATACGACGGGATCATTGCCGAACATCTGTGGACGCGCGAAAGCGCCGGGCTGTTCGACGTGTCGCACATGGGGCAGCTGCTGATATCGTCTGCCGGTGCCGACCAGACACCGGCGGCGCGCGCGCTTGAAGCGCTGATGCCGGTCGACCTGTCCACGCTTGCGGTGGGTGGGCAACGCTATTCATTGCTGTTGAATGGCGATGGCGGCATCCTGGATGATCTGATGATCACGCGCTGGCCCGGCGGCTTTTTCGTGGTGGTCAACGGCGCGATGCGCCAGGCCGATCGTGCGCATATCGCAGCACATCTGCCCGCAGGTGTCACGTTGACCGAGCGCAGCGATCACGGCCTGCTGGCGCTGCAGGGGCCGCGCGCGGTCGAGGCTTTGGCGGCGATGGGGCTGACACCCGCGCTGCCGGGGATCGTGCCGGTTGAACAGCTGTGGTTCATGGCCGCAGGGCCTTATCGCTGGCACGGGGCCGATCTGCATGTCAGCCGGTCGGGCTATTCGGGCGAAGACGGGTTCGAGATTGCGGTGCCGACGACCGCGATCAGCGCGTTTGCCGATGCGCTGGCGGCGCACCCGGCGGTTCGCCCGATCGGGTTGGGCGCGCGCGATTCGCTGCGGCTTGAGGCGGGTTTGCCGCTTTATGGGCACGATCTGACACCCGATATCGATCCGGTAGAGGCGGGGCTTGGCTTTGCGATCGCACGCCGCCGCCGTGCCCAGGGTGGCTACCCCGGCCATGCCCGTATTGCAGCCGCGCTGGCGCATGGCCCGGCGCGGCACCGGGTCGGCCTGACGATCGAAGGGCGGCTGGCCGCGCGCGAAGGCGCCGCGGTGCTGGATGGCGACACCGCCATCGGCACGGTGACGTCGGGCGGATTTGCCCCCAGTCTTGGCCACCCCGTCGCCATGGCGCTGATCGATGCCACGCATGCTGCGCCCGGCTCCGCGCTGGTGCTCGATATGCGTGGCCGGCGCGTGCCGGCCACGGTCGTGCGGCTGCCTTTCATCCCCCACCGTTACCACCGCCAAGGAGAAGCCTGATGCCCCGTTATTTCACCCGCGATCACGAATGGATCGAGATTGACGGCAGCACTGCCCGCGTCGGGATCACCGATTTTGCCCAGGCGCAGCTGGGCGACATCACCTTTGTCGAATTGCCCGCCCCCGGCACCTTGCTGACGCGCGGCGGCAGTGCGTCGGTGGTCGATTCGGTCAAGGCGGCAAGCGACGTCTATGCCCCGGTTGGCGGCACGGTGACCGCGATCAACGCATCGCTCGAAGACGCGCCCGATCTGGTCAATTCGGCGCCCGAAAGCGATGGCTGGTTGTGGGACATGACACTGGCGGACCCGGCCGAGCTCGACGGCCTGCTTGATCACGCGGCCTATGCCGAGCTGGTGGCGGGTCTGTGATGCGGCTGCTGCCTTTGCAACCGGCGGATCGGTCCGCCATGCTGGCCACGATCGGTGCCGCCACGATCGATGATCTGTTTGTCGATGTGCCTGCGGATGCCTTGCAGAACGGTCCGATTGCAGGCCTGCCGATGCATGCCAGCGAACGCGCGGTCGAACGTCATATGGCGGCACTGTCGGCACAGGCGCTGACCGCAGATCAGGCTCCATTCTTCTGCGGGGCCGGGGCCTATCGCCACCATATTCCCGCCAGCGTGGATCATCTGATCCAGCGCGGCGAATTCCTGACCGCCTATACCCCGTATCAGCCCGAAATCGCGCAGGGCACGTTGCAAGTGCTGTTCGAATTCCAGACCCAGGTGGCGCGGCTGTTTGGATGCGATGTGGCCAATGCCTCGATGTACGACGGATCGACCGCCTGTTGGGAAGCGGTGGCGATGGCGACGCGCATAACGCGGCGCGCGCGCGCGGTGATTTCGGGTGGCCTGCATCCCCATTATGTCCAGACCGCGCAGACGATGGCGCGGTTTGCCGGGGATGACGTGTGCCTGTTGCCCCCGCGCGCGACGCAACACAGCGACGATGCAGCGGTGATCGCCGCGATCAATGCACAGACCGCCTGCGTGGTGGTGCAATACCCCGACGTCATGGGTCGCATTCCCGATCTGGCCGCGATTGCCGCAGCCGCGCATGCACAAGGTGCGTTGCTGGTCGCGGTGGTGACCGAGCCGGCAGCGCTTGGCCTGATCGAAAGCCCGGGCACGCTCGGTGCGGATATCGTGGTGGGCGAGGGGCAGTCGCTCGGCGTCGGCCTGCAGTTCGGCGGGCCTTATCTGGGGCTGTTTGCATGCTCGGCAAAGTTTGTGCGGCAGATGCCGGGGCGCTTGTGCGGCGAAACGATGGACGCCGACGGCCGGCGCAGCTTTGTCCTGACGCTGGCGACGCGCGAACAGCATATCCGCCGCGAAAAGGCGACTTCGAATATCTGCACGAATTCAGGGCTGTGTGCGCTGGCCTTCAGCATTCATCTGACCTTGCTTGGCGGCAGTGGCCTGTCGCAGATGGCCCGCCTGAGCCATGACCGCGCGGTCAGGACGGCGCGGGCGCTGGCTGCGATCGAGGGCGTGGAGGTCATCAATCGCACCTGGTTCAACGAATTCGCGGTGCGCCTGCCCTTGCCCGCAGCCGAGGCGGTGGAGACGCTGGCCCGGCGCGGTATCCTGGGTGGCGTGCCGATGTCGCGGCTGTGCCCCGAACGCGCCGATCTGGCCGATGTGCTGCTGATCGCGACGAGCGAATGCACCGAACTTGATGATATCGCGGCGCTGGCCGCTGCGCTGAAGGAGATTGTGGCGTGAACGATTTCAGCCCCGCCGACTGGCGCGCCGCATCTGACACCGTGACCGGAAACCGCGCGCTCGACCTGGAAGAACCGCTGATCTTTGAACTGGGCGACGTTGGACGCAGCGGTGTCGATTTCGACGGCGATGCAACCGAAATGCTTGAGACTTTGCCGCGCCGCACCGCGCCGGTCGACCTGCCAGGTTTGTCAGAGCCCGAATGCGTGCGCCACTACACGCGGCTGTCGCGGCAGAACTATGCGATCGATCTGGGTCTGTTTCCGCTGGGTTCGTGCACGATGAAGCACAATCCGCGGCTGAACGAAAAAGTCGCGCGCATGCCCGGCTTTGCCGCGGTGCATCCGCTGCAACCCCAATCGACCGTGACCGGCGCGTTGACCGTGATCGCCGATCTGGCCGACTGGCTGGTCCGGCTGACCGGGATGAGCGCCGTGGCGATGAGCCCGAAGGCCGGTGCGCATGGCGAACTGTGCGGCCTGATGGCAATCCACGCCGCGCTCGACGCGCGGGGAGAGGCCGCGACGCGCCGCGTGATCCTGGTGCCCGAAAGCGCGCACGGCACCAATCCGGCAACGGCGGCGTTTGCCGGTTTCGACGTGGCTGCGATACCCGCCGGTGCCGATGGGCGCGTCGATCTGCCGGCACTGCTGGCACGGCTTGGCCCCGATGTGGCGGGTGTGATGATCACCAACCCGAACACTTGCGGTCTGTTCGAACGCGACATGAAGGCCATTGCCGATGCCGTGCATGCCGCCGGCGGCTATGTCTATTGCGACGGGGCCAATTTCAACGCGATCGTCGGCCGCGTGCGGCCCGGCGATCTTGGCGTCGATGCCATGCATATCAATCTGCACAAGACGTTTTCCACGCCGCATGGCGGGGGGGGGCCGGGGGCAGGCCCGGTGGTGCTGTCGGCGGCGCTTGCGCCGTTTGCGCCGCTGCCGCATGTCGTGCGCGATGGCGGGGGCTGCGTGGGTCTGGTCGAACACGCCGTTGACCGGCCCGAGGCGTTCGGGCGGATGTGCGCGTTCCATGGCCAGATGGGCATGTTCACCCGCGCGTTGGCGTTTATCCTGACGCACGGCGCCGATGGGCTGGCGCGCGTGGCCGAGGATGCCGTGCTCAATGCCAACTATCTGTTGGCGCGGTTGCGCGATGTGCTCGATGCGCCGTTTGCGCATACCGGCCCCTGCATGCACGAGGCGCTGTTCAGCGATGCCGGATTTGCCGAAGGGTTCTCGACGATCGATCTGGCCAAGGGCCTGATCGACGAAGGGTTCCACCCGATGACGGTCTATTTCCCGCTGGTGGTCCACGGCGCGATGCTGGTCGAACCGACCGAGACCGAGGGCAAAGCCGCGCTCGACCAGTTCGTCGACGCGATGCGCGATCTGGCGCAGCGGGCCAAGGCCGGCGATCCGGCATTGCGCAGTGCGCCGCACCATGCGCCGCGGCGCCGGGTGGACGAGACCCTGGCCGCGCGCAAGCCCCGCCTGGTGTTTGAGGCGCCAGTGCAATAGCGCTTGCGGTTTGGCCCGATCGACTTAATCATCTGGTTAACGATCGGGCCAGACCGATCCGGCACCGGGAGTGGTCATGCGCGAGACCGCCGAGTTTCTGACGTTTGACGCGTTTTTTCGCCACTGGGCGCAACAGCGCGGCGATGCAATTGCCCATGAGGAGGGCGATCGCACCACCACTTTTGCCGAAATGGAGCGACGATCGCGCCAGATTGCGGCGTTTCTGGCCGATCTGGGCGTGGTGAAGGGCGATCGCATCGCCTGGATCGGCAAGAATGCCGACCTTTATTTTCAGCTGTTCTATGCCGCGGCGCGCATCGGGGTGGTGATGGCGCCGATCGGCTGGCGGCTGGCGCCTGTGGAAATGGCCTATATCCTGCGCGATACCGGCGCAAAGATCGTATTTGCGGGACAGGGCTTTGGCGACCTGGTGCGGGGTCTGCCGGTCGAGGTGGCGCACGTGTTCGACGAAGACGCTGCGCGTGCCGCGATCGAGGCCTGTCCTGCCATCGACATTGTGGCCGCTGGACCCGAAGATGCCGCGTTGCAGCTGTACACGTCGGGCACCACCGGCCATCCCAAGGGCGCGGTTCTGTGCCAGCGCAATTTCTTCGGTTTGCGCAAACCGGCGCTCGACGCAGGGCTGCCCTGGGCCGAATGGCGCGATGACGAGGCGATCCTGGTGTGCATGCCGTGTGCGCATATCGGTGGTACCGGGCTTGGCGTCATGGCGTTCAGCGGTGGGGTGCGCGCGATCATCCAGGCCGAATTTTCGGCCGAGGGCGCGTTGCGCGGGGTGGCGCAGGGGATCACGCGATTTTTTATCGTGCCCGCCGCTTTGCAGATGCTGATCCAGCACCCGCTGGCCCGGTCCACCGATTTTTCCCGCCTGCAATATGTGCTTTACGGCGCAGCCCCGATTCCTCTCGATCTTCTGCGCGAAGCGGTGACGACGATCCCCAATGCCCAGTTCATGCAGTGCTATGGCATGACCGAAACCACCGGCACCTTTTGCGTGCTGCCGCCGTGGGATCATGACATGGCGGGCAATGCGCGGATGCGTTCGGCCGGCCGCGCGGTGCCCGGGGTGGAAATTCGCATCGTCGATGCCGAGGGCACGGTGTTGCCGAACGGAACCGTGGGCGAAATCGAAACCCGCAGTTCGAACAACATGCTGCATTACTGGAACCTGCCCGACGCCACGGCCAAAACGATGGACGGGCAGGGCTGGGTGCGCACCGGCGATGCCGCCTATATGGACGACGATGGCTATGTCTTCATCCAGGACCGGATCAAGGACATGATCATCACCGGCGGCGAAAACGTCTATCCGGCCGAAGTCGAAAGCGCGATCTATGGCCACCCCGATGTGGCCGAAGTGGCGGTGATCGGCGTGCCCGACGCACGCTGGGGCGAGGCGGTGAAGGCTTGCGTGGTGGCGCGGCCCGGGCACACCGTCGATCCTGAAAGCGTGATCGCCTGGGCCCGCGCGCGCATCGCCGGGTTCAAAGTGCCCAAATCCATCGACGTGATCGATGCCCTGCCGCGCAATCCGACCGGCAAGATCATGCGCCGCACGTTGCGCGAACCTTATTGGGCGACGATGGAGCGCCGCGTCAATTAGCCTGCCTTGAGATAGGTATCAAACCAGCCCAGCGCGCCATCGTTGACCTGGCGGACGTGTTCGGGCTTGCGGATGCCGTGGCCTTCGCCTTCGAGGATGAGCAGCTTGTTCTTCACGCCCATCGCATTCAGCGCGTGCCAGAATTCCACCGATTGCGGGGTCGGGCATTCGACATCGCGTTCACCGACATAGATGAAGGTGGGTGTCCTGGCCTGCTTGATCGTTTCGAGCGGGGACAGCTGGCGGTAGATCGCCGGATCGTCATAGGCCGATGCGCCAAAGAACGGGATCATCCAGCGATCGATCCCGTTTTCGCCGTAATAGCTGATCCAGTTGGCGATGCCCGCGCCTGCCACCACCGCATGGAACCGCTGGCTGTGGGTGACGGTCCACATTGCCATGAACCCGCCATAGGAATGGCCGAACAGTCCAAGCCGCCGGTCATCGACCGGCGCGATTTTCTCCACCGCATCGATGCCGGCCAGAATGTCGCGCAGATCACCCCCGCCGAAATCGCGGACATTGGCGCGCGTAAATGCCTCGCCCTGGCCATAGCTGCCGCGCGGGTTGGGGAAAAACACGAAATATCCCTTTTCCAGCAGCTTGCGCGCAAGGCCGCCGCGGAAATCGTTGGCGAAGAATGCAGGTGTCGAAGCGGCACTGGGCCCGCCATGGACTTCAACAACCATTGGATAGGTTTTGCCTGGCTCGATCCGGGCGGGTGCCAGAAGCCAGCCCTGAACGCTGCGGCCGTCGCTGGTCCAGATCACGCTGCGGGCGGTTCCTGCGGCGACAAGCGCCGCATTGGCATGGGTCAGGCCATTGTCGACACCCAGTTTCCCGATCGGGCCGGCGGTAATGTCCTGCGCATGGGCATAATCCTCGATCAGCGCGGCCGCCCGATCGCCGCGCGCATCGAGCGCAACATTGGCGTCGCCGGCGCGGATCGTGGCAGGCGCCGACCACAGCGTGCCGGTCTTGCCCGTGGCGGGATCGACCGACAGGATCGTCATGCGATCGCCGACCAGTGCGGTCGCCACCAGGTGATTGCCCCGCCACATCAGCGATGTGAACGATCCGGCAAAGCCCGGGGTAAGGTTGCGCGCCGCGCCGCCGGTCGCCGGCACCAGCCAGAGATCGCCCCCGACCGAGCCGAAATCGCTCATGATTCCGCCGATATAGGCAACCGCATTGCCATCGGGCGACATGCGTGGATAGTTAAGCTGATCCTTGGGCGCGGTGATGGGGGTCAGCGTGCCGCTGGCCAGATCGACCCGGTCGAGCGTTGCAATCCACCAGTTGTTGTCGCCATCGCCCTTGGCGGCCGTTGCGACAAAGCCGCGCCCGTCGGGGGTCCAGTCGTATTCATAGACGAACGTGTCTGCGGGCGAAACCGTGCGCACAACAGCATCGCCTTCGACCGGGATCACCATGATACGCTGCTCATCAAAGCTTTCGCCGATTTCGCCGACCTGGGGTGCTGCGGCCTGCGTGGCGCCAACGTCCTTGTGCGCGCCAACCACGGCCAGCATGGCCAACGTCTTGCCATCGGGCGAAAAGCGCGGCCGCCCGGCCACGCCCTGGATCATCGTGCGCGCAGCCAGCACGCCATCAGTGGCCAGCCACAGCGTGGTGGTGCCGGCCTTGCGGTCGCGCGCCAGAAACGCAATGCGATGGCCATCGGGCGAAAATGCCGGGTCCTGGTAATCGCACGTGGCACACGGATCGTGGGTCGCCAGCACCGCGCCGGTCAGCGCAGAGCGCAAGACAACGCGCTTGTGCGGTTCGGCTGCGGCGTTTTCAACCTGGTCGGCCTCGATCACGGCCAGACGATCGCCTGCAGGGGCCATGGTCAGACCGGCAAAAGTGCGGCGGGTCTGTGCAACCGGAGCGGGCGCAGCAGGCTGCGCGGCGGCCAGAGCAAGTGCAATCGCAACAATCGACATGGTCGTTCAGGCTCCCGGAGAAAACGGTCCGTTTGAAACGTGGTGTGCGATTTGCCGCGGCACGTCAATTCATGCCGGTTGGGCCTGCAGGGCGATGCGCTGGCCACGCAGATGTTCGCGCCGGGCGATGATCACACCTGCGGCGATGATCGCGGGCGCCCCCAGCCAGGTGCTGGCCGGGGGCAGGTGGCCAAACACCAGCCAGCCCCACAACAAAGACCAGCCGAACTGCGCATAATCCATCACGATCACGCTCGACACACGGCCAAAGCGCAAGGCCGCGGTCATCAGCAATTGCGAAAACAGGCCCAGCACGCCAATTCCGCCCAGCATCAGCCAGCCCACCGCGTCATGGTGAAACGGGTGGTCATAACCCGCCGGGGCAAAGGGCAGGGCGATGGCCAGCAACGGCAGGCTCATCGCGGAAAAATAGAATACGATCGTCACCGGTTCCTCGGTGCGGCCAAGATCGCGCAGCTGGATCGACACCAGCGCCACCATGAACGCAGCGCCGATGCCGACCGCAAGGCCGAACAGCGGCAGATGCGCGGTGGTGGGATTGGCCATGATCGCCACCCCGATCAGACCGAGTGCAACCGCGCCGATCCGCCAGGGCCCGACTTTCTCGTGCAGCAACAGCACCGACAGAAACACCGCAAAGATCGGCGCGGTAAAGCCGAGCACGGTCGATTCAGCCAGCGGCAGCAACAGCACCACGCCCAGCGTCAGGAACATGCCCGCCGATCCGATCAATGTGCGGCGAAAATGGACCAGCGGCCGGGCGGTGCGCAGGCGATGCAGTTGCCCTTGCGCGGCGAGCCAGACCAGCAGCACCAGCGTCGGCACCGCCTGACGCCAGACCAGCGTTTCGGGCAGCCACAGCCCGCGTTCGCCGCTAAGCTTGACCAGCAGCAGCAAGATCGAAAACAGGAACGCCGACCCCAGCCTCAGGCCAAGCGCCAGCATCGGCCGTTGTTGCACCGGTGCCGCGGCATGGAACGTGCGCGGATGGGGGCGAGGGGCGTTCATCGTGCCGCCGCCCTAGGGTGAGCACGGCGGCGCAATCAAGCGAAACCGTGCACCCTTTTGGTGCGACTGTTACAGGCAGGCCTCGAGGAACGCCTGGTCAAAGCCGTACTGGCGTGCCTTTTCCAGCGTGTAGGGGCGCAGGCCCGAGGCGCGAAATTCGCCGATGATCTTGCCGTCGTCAGTTTCATCCAGATATTCGAAACGGAACAGTTCCTGCGTGACGATCACATCGCCTTCCATCCCGATCACTTCGGTGACGTTGGTGGTGCGGCGCGATCCGTCGCGCAGCCGCTTGACCTGCACGATCAGATCGACCGATTCGGCGATCTGGCGGCTGATCGCCTCTTTCGGGATCTTGATGTCGCCCATCAGGATCATGTTTTCCATACGGCCCAGGCATTCGCGCGGGCTGTTGGCGTGGAGCGTACACATCGATCCGTCGTGGCCGGTGTTCATCGCCGCAAGCAGGTCAAAGCATTCCGCGCCGCGGATTTCGCCCAGGATGATCCGGTCTGGCCGCATACGCAGCGCGTTCTTGACCAGATCGCCGATGGTGATCGCGCCCTGGCCTTCAAGGTTCGGCGGGCGGGTTTCCAGCGGCAGCCAGTGCGGCTGTTGCAGCCGCAATTCGGCCGCGTCTTCGATCGTCAGCACGCGTTCGCCGGGGTCGATCATTTTCGACATGGCGTTCAGCATGGTGGTTTTGCCCGAGCCGGTACCGCCCGAAATCACGATATTCATCCGGCTGGCGCCCGCGATTTTCAGCGCGGTGCACATCTTGTCGCTCATCGAACCGAAATCGCGCAGCATGTCGAGCGTGATCGGCTTTTCCGAGAATTTGCGGATCGAGATGGCGGTGCCGCGCAGCGACAGCGGTGGCACGATCACGTTGACGCGGCTGCCGTCTTTCAGGCGGGCGTCGGCCAGCGGCGTGGTCTGGTCGACGCGGCGGCCGACCTGGTTGACGATGCGCTGGGCGATCTGGAACAAGTGGCTTTCATCGCGGAACCGGATCGGCGCCAGCGTCAGCTTGCCCTTTTTTTCGATGTAGGTCTGATCGGGCCCGTTGACCATGATGTCCGACACGTCGGGATCGTTGAGCAGTTCTTCGAGCGGGCCAAAGCCCAGCAATTCGTCGATCAGCACCTTTTCCAGCGCGAACTGTTCACGCCGGTTGAGCGTGACCTTCAATTCGCCCAGCACTTCCATGATGATCGGGCGGAATTCCTCCGACAGTTCTTCCTTGGTCAGCGTGGCGGCGGCTTCGGGATCGACGCGTTCGAGCAGGTGCGGCAACACCTGCTCCTTGATCTTGTGGACCGAGGCTTCGAACCCTTCGGCGTGGTGATGGCTTTCCACCACATTGTTGGCGCGATCGGCCAGGCGCGCCAGCGCGTCGGAATTCTTGTCCGATGGCGCGCTGTTGTCAAAATTGCCACGCGCGTCGCCGCCGGGCAGGGGTACCGCGCCATTTCCGGGATTGTGCGCAGGCGCACCTTCGGAACCCTTCATCGGACGCGCAACGCCGAACGAGGGGCGCATTGCGGCATTGCCCCCTCCCGCACCAGCTTTGCGACCAAAAGCGCTCATACCCGAAATCCCGTTTGCTGTTTGCCCACCATTTCAAGACCGACGGGCAAATATGTCGGATGCATGAGCGCAATAGACCGAAAAATGCTTAGAATTTGCTAAACGCACCGTAACGAATGCCAAACGCCCGGCGAAAATGCCGGTTTTTGGCCGAAAATCAGCGGGCGTGAGCGGGGCCACGGCTCAGCGCTGCCGCAACGGGGCCAGCGGGGTGATGCAGGGCCGGCCGTGCGGTCGGGCATCGGCATGGCCTTCGCCGACGATATAGAGATAGAAATCCTGCCCGTCATAGCCATGCGCAACCGTGCCGACGCGCCGCATCAGCGGCGCCTGATCGGGGATCGGCAGCCAGGTCAGCAGGTAAAACCGGCCATCTTGCGCAACCTTGCGCGCAAGCCTTTGCTTCAGCGACGCAATATCCCTGATCCGGTGATCGTCGAAGGCATTCCAACGGACCAGATCTTCGCTGCAATGTTCGGCCAGGCGTTCAAACTGCATTGCGTTGATGGCGGCCACCGATTGACCCGCAGAGTGCGGAAACGGCACCCAGGTCCTGTCATGCAGACCCAGCCGGTTGATCAGTGCCGCTGCCTCGGGCGCGGTGTCAAAGGGCCGCGCCAGATTGATGCCGGCGGTCATCAGGCCGCACACCGCTGCGATCATCAGCCAGGTGCGCCACCACACCGATCGGGCTACGCCCTGGTCGGCCAGGCGCCAGACCAGCACGATCAACAGCGCCGCCGCGAGCATAAGATGGCGGATCGACAGCTGATAGACGGCCATGCTGAACACCAGCGTCGTGGCGACAAACACCGCAAACACCGTCAGATAGGCCGGCCGGCGACGCAGTTCGACCCAGGCCACAGCCAGAAATCCCACCAGCGCCGGTCCACCCAGACCCGGTGGCGGGGGCCAGTTCCACACCGGCTGCCCCTCGTTCCATTGCAGCGGCAGGCCCAGCGTGGAAAAATTGGCCATCCACAAGGTGATGTCGTGGACAAACCCCATGGGCACGAGCGACGGCACCAGATCGGGCATCGGGCGGATCGACCATGCGGCAAACAGCCCGCTGATGAGCCACACCACGGCAAACGGCCAATCGACACGCCGCTCGCGCCACAAAAGCGCCAGGAACAGCAACGAGATGACGCCAAACAGGAAATCGCATTGCGGCAGAACCGCAAGCAGCAGCCACACCACCCGCGTGCGTTTCCACAGTGCGCCGATGGCCAGCATCAGCGCAAAGCCAAGCGTCATGCTGCGCGAGATGGTCAGATATTCGATCAGCACGAATTGCGACAGCGCAATCATCAGCCGTTCGGCCCGGCTGAACGGCGCAGCCAGCAATACGGTCAATTGTACGGGGATCGCGATCAGCAGCGCCGCCACCGGCAGCGCGGTTGCCGGATCGGCAAACCATCCGGCCAGGCCACGCAGGATCAGATACCAAAGCGGTGGATGCCCCTCGTAACGCACGTTGAACATCAGGTCGGACAGGTGCGGCGATTGCACCGACAGCTGCAACGCCTGCCATTCATCCAGCCACGGGCGATGGTCGAGGGTCAGCACGATCTGCAACGCCATCGCCAGCACGACTGCGACCAGCCAGACCATCCGACGCGCCAGCAGGCGATCCAGCGCGGCAAAGCCTGCACCCAGCCACGCCCCCGCGCGATCGCGGATACGGCGCAGCCGTGCGGTTTGATCCACCGGCTTTGCCATGCCCGGACTTGCCGGTGTGTCCACCTGTGCAGTAGTCATGCGTCCCCCGGCTATGGTGCAGCTTGGCCCCACACGGTGAAATCGCAAAACAAGGTTAGCAGAACGTTAATGGCAAAACGCGACCGCCGCAGGGCAGAGGCCGACTTTGACCTCGACAGTGACGATGAACGCGAAGCAGGCCCGCCGCCGGCCTGCTGGCTGTGCCTGCGTCCGCTTGGCGAAAAAGTGGACCAGTATCACCCGGTGCCCAAAAGCAAGGGCGGCCGCGCGACAGTGCCCTTGCACCCGATCTGTCGCCGGACGATCGAGACGGTGTTTACCAATGCCGAACTGGCGCGCACGGCCGGAAATCGCGACACGCTGATCGACCATCCGGAAATCGTCCGGTTCCTCGGCTGGGTCGCCGAAAAGGCCCCCGATTTCGACGCGCCGACCGCACCCAGACGCAAACGGTAACGGGCGGCGCATAAATATGCGCATAGGGTGAACCGCATACTTATGCATGTTTTATGCGCGCGGTTTCGCTCCTAGGGGGGTAGGGTTTGGGGGACGGGCGTCCTTCGAAGCTTGCTGGGAGTTATGCGTCAATGGCCGCGACAAGTTGTACCGCCCTGCTGCTGTTCGGCGCAACGGGTGACCTGTCCCGCCGGATGCTGCTGCCTTCGCTGTTTGCGTTGCACGAGGACGATCTGATTGCGCCGGGCCTGCGTATTGTCGGCACCGCCCGGTCCGATCTGGACGACGCCGGCTTTCGCGAATTTGCCAAGGCCGCGCTTGATGAATTTCTGCCCGAGGATCGCAAGGATATTGCCCGGTTGAGCGGGTTTCTCGACCGATTGCAATATCAGCCGCTGGATGCGTCGAACATCGACGGCTTTGGCGCGCTGGCGGAAAAGCTGGGCGATACGTCGGGCGGCCTGGCCATTTTCCTGTCGACCGCACCCGCCTTGTTCGAGGCGACCATCAACGGGCTGCGCCATGCCGGCCTGGCCCATGGCCAGGTCCGGATCGGGCTGGAAAAACCGCTTGGCAACGATCTGGCCAGCAGTGCGCGGATCAACGATGCGGTCGCAGCCGGTTTTGCCGAAAAGCAGATTTTCCGCATCGATCATTACCTGGGCAAGGAAACCGTCCAGAACCTGATGGCGCTGCGGTTTGGCAATGTGATGTTCGAACCGTTGTGGAATGCGGCCCATATCGACCACGTGCAGATCACCGTCAGCGAAACCGTGGGCCTGGAAGGGCGCAAGGGGTTTTATGACGACACCGGTGCGCTGCGCGACATGGTGCAGAACCACATGCTGCAATTGCTTGCGCTGATCGCGATGGAGCCGCCGGGCAATTACGATGCCACGTCGATCCGCGATGAAAAGGTCAAGCTGCTGCGCGCCTTGCGCCAGGTTGCGCCCGAGGAAATGGTGCGCGGGCAATATCGCGCAGGCGCTGTGGGCGGGCACGGTGTCGATGGCTATGTCGAGGATCTGGGCAAGGCGTCCGACACCGAGACGTTTGTCGCGATCAAGGCGCATGTCGACAATTGGCGCTGGCAGGGCGTGCCGTTCTATCTGCGCCACGGCAAACGCCTGGCTGAACGGCGCAGCGAAATCGTGATCCAGTTCAAGGATGTGCCGCACAACATCTTTTCCTCGCGCGGGGGGCGTCCGCGCGCCAACCGGTTGGTGATCCGGCTGCAGCCCGAGGAATATGTCCGCCTGCAGGTCATGGCCAAGGAACCGGGCCTCGATCGCGGCGGGATCGTGCTGCGCGAGGTCAATCTTGATCTGTCGCTGACCACCGCATTTGCCAAGGCGCGCCGGCGTATCGCCTATGAAAGGCTGCTGCTCGATCTGATCGAGGGCGAACAGACTCTGTTTGTGCGTCGCGACGAAGTTGAGGCACAATGGCGCTGGATCGATGCGATCCGCGGCGTGTGGGCCGGCGACGATGAGGAAATCAGGGCCTATGCCGCGGGCGGCTGGGGCCCCAACGCCGCCATCGCACTGACCGAGCGCGACGGGAGAAGCTGGAATGACTGAGCTGCATTGGGCCAGGCCCGGCGATGCTGCGGCCGTGGCCGAACGGATCGAGGCCGAAGTGCGGCGGCCCGGCCCCAAACGGATTGCGTTCACCGGTGGATCGACCCCGCTGAAGGTGCTGGCGCTGTTGACCGCACGCGATCTTGACTGGCACGACGTGACCATCGCGCTGACCGATGACCGGTGTGTGCCCGACGATCACCCGGCGTCGAATTTCGGCAAGATCTATGCGGCACTGGGGCATAGCGGCGCACAGTTCGAACGCCTGGTCGAAGGGGCACAGGTGGCCCCGTTCGATCTGGTGTGGCTGGGCATGGGCGAAGACGGCCATGTCGCATCGCTGTTTCCGACCATGCAGGCGCTGGTACGGCCCGGGGCCACGGTGATTGCCACCACGCCGGTCCCGCTGCCGCCCGAGGCGCCGTTCGACCGCCTGACGCTGAACGAAAAAGCGCTGAAGGCCAGCGACGAAATCATCCTGGTGGTCACCGGCGCATCCAAACGCGCGCTGATCGAGGATGTTCTGGCGGGGAATGACACGTACCCCGTGGCGCAATTCCTGCACGGCGACGGACCGCCGGTTACCATTTACTGGAGCGAATAATGGCTCTTCACCCTGTTGTCGCCAAAGTCACCGACCGGATCATCGCGCGTTCTGCGCAAACGCGCGCCGCCTATCTCGATCTGATCGGGCGCGCGCGGCATGAAGGGCTCGACCGGCCCCGGCTGTCGTGCGGCAACCTGGCGCACGGCTTTGCCGCCGCCGGAGAGGACAAGGCCGCGATCCGCGGCGGTCGGGCGATGAATATCGGCATTGTGACGGCATACAACGATATGCTGTCGGCGCATCAGCCCTATGGCCGCTATCCCGAACAGATCAAGATTTTCGCGCGCGAAGTGGGCGCCACCGCCCAGGTTGCAGGCGGCGTTCCGGCGATGTGCGACGGGGTGACCCAGGGCCAGCCATCGATGGAACTGTCGCTGTTCAGCCGCGATACGATCGCGATGGGCACCGCGGTCGCGCTCAGCCACGGCATGTTCGAAGGCGCGCTGTTGCTCGGCATCTGCGACAAGATCGTGCCCGGCCTGCTGATCGGTGCCTTGCGCTTTGGCCATTTGCCCACGATCCTGGTACCGGCGGGGCCGATGCCCTCGGGCCTGCCCAACAAGGAAAAGGTGCGCATCCGCCAGCTTTATGCCGAGGGCAAAGTGGGCCGCGACGAATTGCTGGAAAGCGAAAGCGCAAGCTATCATTCGGCAGGCACCTGCACGTTTTATGGCACCGCCAATTCCAACCAGATGATGATGGACATGATGGGGCTGCACCTGCCGGGCGCCAGCTTTGTCCACCCCAATACCAAGCTGCGCCAGGAATTGACGCGCGCGGCCACGCACCGCATCACGCAGATCGGCTGGGACGGCGATGAATACCGCCCGCTTGGCGAATGCATCGATGAAAAGGCCATCGTCAACGCGATCGTCGGCCTGCTGGCGACCGGCGGATCGACCAACCACGTGATCCATCTGCCCGCCATCGCGCGTGCCGCGGGCATTCAGATCGACTGGACCGACATGGATGACCTGTCGCGCGCGGTCCCGCTGATCGCCAGTGTCTATCCCAACGGTGCAGGCGATGTGAACGCCTTTGCCGAAGCGGGCGGCATGCCCTATGTGATCGGCGAACTGGTGGGTGCGGGCCTTGCGCATGGCGATATCCGCACCGTCTATGGCGCATCGCTGGCCGAAGGCGCGCAACACCCTTCGCTGGATGGCGATGCCTTGCGCTGGGACCCAAGCCCTGTGTTCAGCGGCAACGAAGCGCTGTTGCGGCCGGTTTGCGCGCCCTTTCAGCCCGAAGGCGGCTTTGCCCTGGTGCAAGGCAATCTGGGGCGCGGCACGATCAAGACCAGTGCGGTCGATCGGTCGCGCTGGACGATCGAGGCGCCGGCGCGGGTCTTTTCCGACCAGGACGATGTGCTGCGCGCGTTCAAGGCGGGCGAACTTGAACGCGATGTCGTGGTGGTGGTGCGCTTTCAGGGCCCGGCCGCCAATGGCATGCCCGAATTGCACAAGCTGACCCCGTCGCTTGGCGTGTTGCAGGATCGCGGGTTTCGCGTGGCGCTGGTCACCGACGGCCGCATGTCGGGCGCATCGGGCAAAGTGCCCGCGGCCATCCACGTTTCGCCCGAGGCAAAGCGCGGCGGCGCGCTGGCGCTGCTGCGCGATGGCGACCGGGTGCGGGTCTGTGCGCTGACCGGGCAATTGACCGCGCTGGTCGATGCCGACGAATGGGCCGCGCGCCTGCCTGCGGTGGCACCGGACGATGCATTGGGTGTGGGCCGCGAACTGTTTGCATTGATGCGCGCACACGCCGATGATGCCGAACGCGGCGGATCGGCGATGCTGGCTGCGGCCGGTCTGTAATCAAAAAGACGTTCGGGGGATTGGTGGATGCGTCTGGTTGCTGTCGATATCGGAGGCACGCATGCGCGCTTTGCCATTGCCGAAGTGGCGGGTGGCAAAGTGGTCGCGCTGGGTGAAGCGGTAACGCTGAAAACCGCCGAACACGCCAGTTTTCAACTGGCGTGGCAGGAATTCGAACGGCTGAGCGGCGGGGCCCAGCCCACCGCGGCGGCGATCGCGGTGGCAGGACCGGTGGGCGGCGATATCATCCGTTTTACCAACAATCCGTGGATCATCCGCCCCGCCTTGATCCCCGAAAAGCTGGGCGCCGGCAAATTTGTCGTGGTCAACGATTTCGAGGCGGTCGCCCATTCTGTGGCGCAAGCCGATGCGGCGCATTTTCTCCACGTGTGCGGGCCCGACCGGCCGCTGCCCGATCACGGCGGGATCAGCGTTGTCGGCCCGGGCACCGGGCTTGGCGTGGCGCTGCTGTTGCGCCATGCGCATGGCTATCACGTGCAGCCGACCGAAGGCGGGCATATCGATTATGGCCCGCTCGACCGGATCGAGGATCAGATTCTGGCGCATCTGCGCCGTCGCCATCGCCGGGTTTCGGTGGAACGCGTGGTGGCAGGGCCCGCGATCGTGGATATCTATGAAACGCTGGCCGCGATCGAGGATCGCCCGGTGGCGCGGCTGGATGACAAGACGCTGTGGGCCGCGGGCATGGACGGCACCGACCCGTTGGCGGCAGCGGCGGTCGACCGGTTCTGTCTGTCGCTGGGCAGCGTGGCGGGCGATCTGGCGCTGGCACACGGGTCCAAGGCGCTGGTGCTGGCCGGCGGTCTTGGCTACCGCATCCGCGACACGCTGGTGGCGTCGGGCTTTGCCGACCGGTTCCGCGCCAAGGGACGGTTTGACGCGTTGATGGCGGCGATGCCGGTCAAACTGATCACCCATCCGCAACCCGGGCTGTTTGGCGCGGCGGCGGCGTTTGCCCAGGCGCATCTGGATTGACCGCTTGCCAAAGCCGCGGGCAGGCGATAGCCCCGCCTTAATCATTCGGTTAAGACGGGAGATCGCGTCGTGAGCTTCGAAACCATTCGTCTGGACCATGTCGGCCCGGTTGCGAAAATCGTGCTGAACCGGCCCGAACGGCTCAACGCCTGTCCGCCAACCATGGCGGTTGAAATTTCCGACGCGCTGGCGATGCTGGGCCAGGCGCGCGCAGTGCTGTTGACGGGCGAGGGGCGTGCATTCTGTTCGGGCGCCGATCTGGCCGCCAAAGGCGATCGCAGCATCACCGGCGGCGCGGGCAGCTACAAGGCCTTGACCGAGGCGTACAACCCGATGATCCTCAAACTGTCGCGGGTGCCTGTCCCGGTGGTGGTGGCGGTCAACGGCCCGGCGGCGGGCGTCGGATGTTCGCTGGCACTGGCGGGTGATTTCACGATTGCCGCCAAAAGCGCCTATTTCCTGCAGGCTTTCGTCAATATCGGGCTGGTGCCCGATGGTGGCGCAAGCTGGATCCTGCCGCGCCTGATCGGCAAGGCAAGGGCAATGCAGATGATGATGCTGGGCGAACGCATCCCCGCCGACACGGCCGAAGACTGGGGCCTGATCTACAAGGCGGTCGATGACGCCGCATTGCAGGACGAGGCGCTGGCGCTTGCTACGCGTCTGGCGAACGGGCCGACAGTGGCGCTTGGCACCCTGCGCCAGACCGTCGCACGCGCGCTTGAAAGCGATCTGGCCAGCACGCTGGTGATCGAAGCCGAAGGCCAGCACAAGGCCGGCGACAGCGCCGACGCGGCCGAAGGCATCGCCGCGTTCCTGGCTAAGCGCAAGACGCAGTTTACCGGCGCGTGAGTCCAGTGACGCGATAAAAGCGGGTCAGGATCGGGGCGATATCGGCTGTGGCGGGCTCAGATTCGGCCCGTGCGGGCATGGTTTGGCGCCAGATCGCAGTTTTTTGCCTTCGGCCGCGCGGCAGGACTTGAAAAAGCGGGCGATCCGGGGCATTTTTGCTGCGCTGCACAACAACGGGTTTGCCAGCAGATGGATGATCCTGCGATGAGCAATACGCGGCTGAAGGTGATGGAGGGCATTGCCCGTCAAAAGGCGGTCACTGCGCTGTATAACGACCAGTTGATCAAGCTGGCACCGCATATGCTGTTTGAGCGTCATGGTGAACTGTACCTGAGCGCGCTGAACCTCAGCAAAGTGTGGCGCAGCGCCGAAGAGCGGCGCCTTGGCCAGTTCAAGCTGGCCGGTCTTAGCGAACCGTCCGTGCTGGACGAGGGCTTTGAGCCATTGCCTTCGTTTCGTCCCGCTGTGCCGCGCAGCGACGACACGCTTTTGCTGGCGGTCTGATCAGGCCCGGCTGTGGCATCTGCTGCAATTGCAATGCCGGGTTCTGCACAATCAGCGCTAGAGTGCGTGTCGGCGCAACACCGGATTCGCATGCCGCGCCGTGATGAAAGGGTGTGCCATGGCTCGCGACGACGTTTGCGCGCTTCGATCGGTTAACCGGCGCTGGTTCGCGGGCGGGTGCGCGGCTTCGCGTTGCCCGATCAGCCGCACATGAAAGACTTTGGCAGCTCCGCCGGCACAATTGCCGCCGAACCGTCGATTGCGTTCCAGGTGCGCCGCGACCAACCGCGGCAGCCGGGCGATGGCATTCGCGTTCTGGTCATCGAAGATTCCTTCATGATCGTCAGCATGCTGGAAATGGTGTTCGAAGGTTTCGGATGGACGATGGCTGGGCCGGCCACGCGCGTGGCGACGGCTTTGGAACTCGTGCAAAGCGAAACCTATGACGTGGCGCTGTTGGACCTCAATCTTGACGGCGAAATGTCCTGGCCCGTCGCCGCGGCGTTGCGCGCGCGCGGCGTGCCGTTCGCGCTGTGCACCGGCTACGACATCGGCCCGGAATTGCCCGATGCGCTGACAGACATTCCGGTCATCCGGAAACCGTATCTTGCGGCCGAACTGCAGCGCGTGATCGAAGGCCTGCTGGCCTAGCTGTGGCCTGGCACTTGTCACGGGCGCCGGTTCGTGATCGAACGAGGCCCATGCATCTCAATCACGATCCCGCCGCACCGCCTGCCGACACCATCGGCTTTGACCAGTTTCTGCATGTCGATATCCGTATCGGCACGGTGATCGCCGCCGAACCGTATCCCGAGGCGCGCAAGCCAAGCCTGAAACTGCGTATCGATTTCGGCCCCGGCATCGGCGAGAAAAAGACCAGCGCGCAAATCGCCGCACTTTACGCGCCAGAGGACATGATCGGCCGCCAGGTTGCCGCCGTCGTCAATTTTCCGCCGCGCCAGATCGGCAGGTTCATGTCCGAGGTGCTGACCGTCGGCTTTGCCGATGCTGCGGGCCAGGTCGTGCTGTTCAAGCCCGACCGGACAGTGCCCAATGGTTCAAGGTTGTTCTGATCATGGCGCGGATGGTTTGGACCATCGGGTATGAACAGACGACGATGGCCGCGTTTCTGGCCGCTTTGACCGGCGCCGGGGTCGAAGTGGTGGCCGATGTGCGTGCGTTGCCGCTGTCACGGCGGCCCGGGTTCTCGAAATCCGCGCTTGCCGCCAATCTGGGCGAAGCGGGCATTGCCTATGTGCATTTTCGTGCGCTGGGCACGCCGGCAGAGGGGCGCGCGGCAGCGCGGCGCAACGATCATGTTACCCTTGAACGGATTTATGCCGGACAGTTGCAATTGCCCGAAGCGATGGCCGCGATGGGTGCGTTGGCCGACCTGGCCGATGCCAGGCGCACTGCGCTGTTGTGCTATGAACGCGAAGCTTGCGGCTGCCACCGCACACTGCTGCGCGCGGCGGCATTGCCGGATTTTGCAGCGATCGATCTGCTGCCTTAAAGCGTAGTGCGTTTGATCTGCACGCAATACGCTTTGGGAGCGTTTGTTTTCGCGTGGTTTATTGCAAAAAAACCGGTGCCGACTTTTTTGCACGATGCTTTAGGTGCAAAGTTCCCCGTCAAGGAACGCAGCCACGTCCTGCAGATCGATGTCCCTGGCCAGAAATGTCTGGCCGATCCCGCGCATCAGCAGAAACGGCAAAGTGCCGGCATCCATCTTCTTGTCGTGCAGCATGTGATCGGCCAGTTGCCGCCCATCGCAATCAAGGTCCAGGCCGCCAAGGGTCGCGGGCAGGCCGACTGTGCGCAAGTGGGCGTCCAGACGCGCGGCATCGTGCGCGTCCATCAGACCCTGCCGCACCGAAAACCGCGCTGCCAGCGCCATGCCCAGCGCCACACCTTCGCCATGCAGCAGACGACTGGAAAACCCGGTCTGCGCCTCGAGCGCATGGCCAAAGGTATGCCCAAGATTGAGCAGCGCGCGCGTGCCGGTCAGTTCCTTTTCGTCGGCGGCCACAATCCGCGCCTTGGCGGCAACGCTGCGCGCGATGGCGGTTACGCGCGCCTGCGAGTCACCGGCGATCAGGCTGGCCCCGTGCGCTTCGCACCAGACAAAAAAGTCGGCATCGTCGATCAGGCCGTACTTCACCACTTCGGCATAGCCGGCGCGGGTTTCGCGCGCGGGCAATGTGTTCAGCGTGTCGGGATCGGCCAGGACCAGTGCGGGTTGGTGAAATGCGCCGACCAGGTTCTTGCCCGCAGCGGTGTTGATCGCGGTCTTGCCGCCCACGCTTGAATCGACTTGCGCCAGAAGCGTGGTGGGCACCTGGATGAAACCGCAACCGCGCTTGACCATGCTGGCGGCAAAACCGGTCAGATCGCCGATCACGCCGCCACCCAGCGCAATGACCCGGTCGCGCCGTTCGATATCCTGCCCAATCAGGAAATCGACCACTTGCGCCAGATGCGCCCACGACTTTGTCGACTCACCGGCCGGCAGCACCAGCCACTGCGCGGTGAAGCCCGCCGCGCCCAGCGCCGCATCGACGCGCAACCGCCAATGCGCGGCAACATGCGTGTCGGTCACGATCGGCACGGTGTCCTTGCGCACAAAAGCGCGCACTTCATGGCCCAGGCGGTCGATCAGGCCCGGCGCAATCCGCACATCATACGGCGCACCGGCAATATCGACACTGATCGTTGCCGAAGGGGTCATAGCCATGCGTCGATTGCCTTCAGTATCGAGTGTGCGGTCATGCCATGGGGCTGATGCGCGCTGATCACGCGGATCGGCGCCTGGCGATAGTGCGGGCTGCGTTCGGCGTGGAGGCGGGTGAGTATTTCGCGCGCATTGCCGCCGCGCAGCAGCGGCCGGTTGTCCTTGCGTCCGACCCGTTCGACCAGCGTGTCGATATCGCTGTCGATCCACACCGCAATCGCGCGGTCGAGGATCAACTGGCGCGTTGCCGGATCGACAAACGCGCCGCCGCCGGTTGCGAGCACCTTGCGCGCCGACCCGTCGCTGACCAGGCGGGCGATCACCCGGCGTTCGCCATCGCGGAAATAGGGTTCGCCAAATTGCGCAAAGATATCGGGGATCGGCATTTGTGCGGCGCGTTCGATTTCCTCGTCCGCATCGACGAACGGCAGGCCGATCAGACCTGCCAGTTTGCGCCCGACAGTGGTCTTGCCCACCCCCATCATGCCGATCAGCACCACCGAACGGTCAAGCCGTGCGACGATCCGCTGAATTTCGGCGTGCGAGAGGGTGTCGTGCTCCATTGCCGCGTCGCCTATACTTGGGTTAAAGCCGAGCGCAAGCGGCGCGAAACCGGTCACGGCCGGGTTGGTGTTGCATGGGAAAGATCGAACGCAAAGGCCTGCCCTTGAAGATTGGTTTCGGATTGACCTCTGGTGTGATGATCCTGGTGATATTGGCGATCGTTGCAACGGCATGGATCAAAGGCGGCGTGCGGCCTGCAACACCTGTGGAAATTCCGGTCAGCGTGAATTCCGGCGCGGCAGGCGGCGCGTGATGCGGCGGGGTTCGCGTCTTGCGCTGGTGGTGCTCGGCCTGGGCCTTTCGGCGGGTCTGACCGGCATATTGGCGGCACAGGAATCGCTGCTGCCGCCGGGTTTTGACGAACGCCCGGCACCGCGCCCGCGTCCGACCGCAACCCCGCGGGCCACGCCGGCGCCGCGCCCGGGCGCAACCCCGGCGGCCCGCCCCGTGGCGCCGGCGCCGCGCGCTGCCGCCAGTACGGCCCCCGCGCGCGTGGCGCCGGTGGCCAGCGCTGCGCCTTTGCCCGAAGACACCGGCGTCACCGCCAACACTGCGGCCCCGGTGGCCGCGGCCGCCGATCCGATCGATGCGATCGACCCGGCGGTGATCGATCAACTGGTGCAATCGGCAGCGCCGCGCTTCGACATTCCGCTGGCGGCGCGGCGCAGCCTTGATCGCGTCGGATTTCTTGCCGAAGCCGACGGGGGGCTGCCGTTTGCTTCGACCCATTATCTCAGCGGCGATTATGTGGCTGCACTGTTGAATGGGATGCAGGGGCCGCTGGTTTCGCGCTGGGGCCATATTCTGCTGCGGCGGGTGCTGGTCAGCCGGCTCGACACGCCGGTGGGGATGAACGGCGCCGACTGGGCCGCGCTGCGCGCCGGGCTGTTGCTGCGCATGGGCGAGGCTGATGCCGCCCGCGCGCTGGTGCAGGAAGTCGACAGCGGGTTCTATACCCGCCAGCTCGAAGATGCGGCGATGGTCAGTTATCTTTCGGCGGCGGACCCGGCAGGGTTGTGCCCGATCGATGCTCTGACCGCCGCGACGCATCCCGGCTGGGACTGGGACCTGTCGCGTTCGATCTGCCTGGCGTTCAACGGCACCGAAGGTTCGCCCGCGCTGGCCCAGCTGGATCGTGCGCTCAAACGCGGCACGACGCCAAAAGTCGATACCCTGCTGGCGCAGAAATTTGCAGGGTCGGCCAATACCACGCACCGCGCGGTGCAGATCGAATGGGGCGATGTCGACGGTCTGACCCCGTGGCGCACCGGGCTGGCCTTTGCCACCGGGACCGAGCCGCCCGATGTGCTGCGCCGCAAGGACTGGCCCGCCTACGCGCTGCTTGCCACGCGTGCGCCGATGCTGGGGCTGGCTTCGCGCGCCGCGGCGGCCGATCAGGTGGCGGCCTCTGGCGTGTTGTCGAGTGCCGCGATGATCGATCTCTACGCCGAAATCGCCGCATTGCAGGAACCCGATGGCACCTGGGGGCCGATTGCTGCGCAATTGCGCGATGCCTATGTGGCCGGGGCGACGTCCGACCGGCTGAGCGCGATCAAGGCGCTGTGGGGCGATACCAGTGATCCTGTGCGCCAACTGTCGCGCCAGGTGCTTACCGCCTATGCGGCGGCGCGGATCGAGCCGGCCACCGCGCTCAGCAGCGATGCACCGCTATTGCTGGCTTCGATGCTCAATGCCGGGCTTGATCGCAACGCGGTGCGCTGGGCGCCGTTTGTTGCGGTGGGCAGCCAGGCCTGGGGGATCATCGCGGTGGCGTCTCCGGCAAAACTCGCGCCTGTCGGCACCGATGCACTGACCGCGTTCAAATCGGGCGATACCAGCGATGGCGGGCTGCGTTCGGGCCTGCTGCTGGCGGGGCTGATGGGCCTGGGGCGCGTCGACGGCCAGACCGCGCAGGGCTTTGCCGGCAAAATCGGATTTGACCCGGGCCGTCGCAGCCGGTGGAGCCAGGCGATCGATGACGCGGCCCAATCGAACAACCCCGCGCTGGTCGCCCTGCTGGCGGGATATGGCATGCAAGGGGCAGGGTGGAACCGCATGACGCCGATGCACCTGTACCACATTACCAATGCGCTGCGTCAGGTGGGGCTCGAGGCCGAGGCACGCATGATCGCGGCCGAGGCCGTGGCGCGCACTTGACCGGACCCGGCGACGAAGGCGCCATCGCCGCCTTCCTGGCCATGCTGGCGGCCGAACGCGGCGCAGCGGTCAACACGCTGGCGGCCTATCGCCGCGATCTGGCGGGGGCTGGGGATCTGATCGGATCGCTGGTCATGGCCGACCGCGCTGCGCTTGCGCAACTGGGCGAAGCGTGGCGCGATCTGGCCCCGGCCAGCCTGGCGCGCAAGGCGTCGGCGCTGCGCCAGTTCTATGGATTTCTGGTCGATGAAGGCTGGCGCGGGGATGATCCCGGCGATGCCTTGCCCAGGTTGCGGCCGCGGCGTAGTTTGCCGCGCCTGCTGTCGCATGCCGAAATCACAGCGCTGTTTGCGTTGGCCGAAGCCGATGCAGGCACCGGCGATCCGACTGCGCTGCGGATGCTGGCATTGATCGAATTGCTGTATGGATCAGGTTTGCGCGCGACCGAACTGGTGTCGCTGGCGCTGTCGGCGGTGCCGCGCGATGCACCGTTTCTGACGATCACGGGCAAAGGCGGCCAGCAACGGCTGGTGCCGGTGGGCAAACGGGCCGGCGCCGCCTTGCGCGGGTGGCTGCGGGTGCGACCCGCAGGGGGGCGCCACGTGTTTCCCAGCCCGCGCGGCGGGCATCTCAGCCGGGTGCGGCTGTTCCAATTGCTGCGCGATCTGGCCCTGCGCGCAGGCTTGGACCCTGAAAAGGTCAGCCCCCACGTGTTGCGCCACGCGTTCGCCACGCATTTGCTCGAAGGCGGGGCGGATTTGCGCGTGCTGCAGACGCTGCTGGGCCATGCCGATATCGCAACGACGCAGATCTACACCCATGTCGACGGGGCGCGGCTGGTGGCGCTTGTCAACCAGCGCCACCCTTTGGCCCGGGAATCGTGACGGTCGGCCAAGGCCAACGCATCGCTTTGGCGCGCAAGGCCCGGCACGCCGGCAAACCAGCCCATTGACCAAATCGGCAGGTTTGCCTAGCGCGTCTGCCATGATTTCCTATCTAGAATTCGAAAAGCCGATTGCCGCGCTCGATGCGCGTATCGCCGAATTGCGCGACACGGCCGAGGCGGCCAACCTGGGCGGCAATCTGGATATCGCCAGCGAAGTCCAGAAGCTTGAGGCGAAATCCGCCGAGTTGCTGGCACAGACCTATCGCAATCTGACGCCCTGGCAAAAGACGCAAGTGGCGCGGCACCCGTCGCGGCCGCACTTTCGCGATTATGTCGCGCGCGCTTTCAGCGATTTTGTACCCCTGGGTGGCGATCGCTGCTTTGGCGAAGATCAGGCGATCATTGGCGGTCTGGCGCGCCTGGGCGATCGGCGGGTCATGCTGATCGGCCACGAAAAGGGCAACGATACGCAAAGCCGCATCCGTCACAATTTCGGCATGGGCAAACCCGAAGGGTATCGCAAGGCGGTGCGCCTGATGGAAATGGCCAGCCGGTTTGGTCTGCCGGTGGTAACGCTGGTCGATACCTCGGGCGCGTTTCCGGGGGTCGAAGCCGAAGAGCGCGGCCAGGCCGAAGCCATCGCCCGCTCGACGCAGGCGTGCCTGGCACTGGGTGTGCCGATGGTGGCAACGATCGTGGGTGAGGGCGGATCGGGCGGCGCAGTTGCACTGGCCAGCGCCGAACGCGTGCTGATGCTGGAACACGCGGTCTATTCGGTGATTTCACCCGAAGGCTGTGCGTCGATCCTGTGGCGTACCGCAGAAAAGGCAGCAGATGCCGCCGAAGCGATGAAAGTGACCGCGCAAGACCTGTTGGGTCTGGGCGTAATCGATCGCATTGTCGCCGAGCCGATGGGGGGCGCGCATCGCAATCCGGTTGCAACCGCGATCGCGCTTGGCAATGCCATTGCCGAAGAGCTTGATGCGCTGGCCAGCAAGGATCCCGCAGCGTTGCGCACTATGCGCGAGGAACGGTTTCTGCAGATCGGTGCGTGAGTGTCGGGTTCGGGACGGCTCAGCTGCGGTTGAGCGAATTCTGGCTGTAGGTCTGCACGATCGTCCAGGTGTTGATGATCTGATCGGAAAAGCCCTGCAGCCCGACAATGATCACCACCGACAGCAGCCCGATCAGCAATCCGTATTCGACCACGGTGGCGGCGGATTCATCGCGCAAAAGCCTGGTGAACAACGATGGCACGCGCGATTTCCCATGGTGACTGCCCATCGTCACTGTACGTCGATCAAGCTAACAAATCGTTAGAAGAACCCTTTCGGACACGACAGTATATGCCACAGGATGTGCCAGTACCGGTTGCACCGGGTGCGTTGTTGGTCACCGCTGCGGTTCTGGTCGATTGCGCCGGGCGGGTGTTGATGCAGCAACGCCCCGCCGGTCGGCAGCATGGCGGTCTGTGGGAATTTCCCGGTGGCAAGCTTGAGCCCGGCGAAACGCCGATTGAGGCGCTGGTGCGCGAATTGCACGAAGAGCTTGCGATTACGGTCCACCATGCCGATTGCAGCCCGCTGGGCTTTGCCGCCACGCCGCCCGGTGCGGGCGCGCGTCCTGTGGTGCTGTTGTTATATGGTTGCCGCCGCTGGCGCGGCGACCCGGTCAGCCAGGAGGGCGCAGCGCTGCAATGGGTTGATGCTGGCGCACTTTCGCAGCTGGCCTTGCCGCCGCTCGACGTGCCGCTGGTTGCGCCTGCGCTGGGCTTTGCCGCCTGCGGATAGAATCGTTCGAAAAACTCTTGCCAAGCCCGGCACGCCCCCCTAAGTGCGCGTCTCCCCGGCACCCGTAGCTCAGCTGGATAGAGCATCAGACTACGAATCTGAGGGTCGGACGTTCGAATCGTTCCGGGTGCACCATTCCCCCGCCTGGGTGGGGGCAAAGGATGGCAGGGGAAACGCCGCATGCGGCACAGACATTGGTAACGCACCCGTAGCTCAGCTGGATAGAGCATCAGACTACGAATCTGAGGGTCGGACGTTCGAATCGTTCCGGGTGCACCATTGTCGTCCCACCACCAGAATGGCCGGCCAAAGGCGCTACAACCGTCGCAATCGGCGCGCCAGGTGCGGCCCGGCTTTGCATGCCAGACCATCGCTTCGCATCAACTTATAACCAATATGGTTTGCATATTTGGTTATTTGGGTTATTTGCAAGAATAGCTATCCGTTGCGCGGCAAAGCCGTGCGTTGCACGTTGCGCGGCGCTCTGCCTTGGTCTTATAGAGCCGCCGTGACCGGATGCCCGCGACACACGCGCGCACCGGTTCAGAGGCTGCCACAAGAAAGGGACTTCCCACCTTGGCCAAACCTGTCCGGCCGCGCGCCCCCAGAGCCGCACCCGCCAAAACCGTAGCGGCCCCGGCCGCTGCGACCCCAGCGATCATCGCCCCCGAAACGATGGCCGGCGAAGACGATGCGGTGTTTGCGCTGCGCAGCCTGCAACAGGCGCATGCCAACAACAAACGCTATGACGCCAGCGATGCCGAGCTGCTGCATTTCTACGAGCAGATGGTGCTGATCCGCCGCTTCGAGGAACGCGCAGGGCAGCTTTACGGGCTGGGCCTGATCGGCGGGTTCTGCCATTTGTACATCGGGCAGGAAGCTGTCGCCGTTGGCGTGCAGTCGGCGCTTCAGGCCGGGCATGACAGCGTGATCACCGGATATCGCGATCATGGACACATGCTGGCCTATGGCATCGATCCGCGCGTGATCATGGCCGAGCTGACCGGGCGTGCCGCGGGTATTTCGCGCGGCAAGGGCGGATCGATGCACATGTTTTCGACCGAGCACAAATTCTTCGGCGGCCACGGTATTGTCGGCGCACAGGTCTCGCTTGGCGCGGGTCTGGCGTTCGGTCACAAGTACCGCGACGATGGCGGTGTGTGCGTCGCCTATTTCGGCGACGGCGCGGCCAACCAGGGCCAGGTCTACGAAACCTTCAACATGGCCGCGCTGTGGAAACTGCCGATCGTGTTCGTGGTGGAAAACAACGGCTATGCGATGGGCACCGCGGTCAAGCGCGGGTCGGCAGAAACGCACTTCTATCGCCGTGGTACCGGGTTCCGCATTCCCGGCATGGATGTGAACGGGATGGACGTGCTCGAAGTGCGCCAGGCCACCGAAGTCGCGCTCGACTATGTGCGTGCCGGCAATGGCCCGGTGCTGATGGAACTGAACACCTATCGCTATCGTGGCCATTCGATGTCCGACCCGGCCAAATACCGCAGTCGCGAAGAAGTGCAGGACATGCGCGACAAGCACGATCCGATCGAAGCCGCCAAACAGGAACTGCTGCGTCGCGGCGTGACCGAAGAGGCGATGAAGGACATCGACAAGAAAATCCGCGCGACTGTGGCAGAAGCCGCCGACTTTGCGGAAAATTCGCCCGAACCGGCCGTGGCCGAGCTGTACACCGACGTGCTGGTGGGGACCTACTGACATGGCGATCGATCTGAAAATGCCCGCGCTTTCCCCGACCATGGAGGAAGGCACGCTTGCCAAATGGCTGGTCAAACCCGGCGACCAGGTGAAATCGGGTGACATTCTGGCCGAGATCGAAACGGACAAGGCCACGATGGAATTCGAAGCCGTCGACGAAGGCACCGTTGGTGCGTTGCTGGTGGCCGAAGGAACCGAAGGGGTTAAGGTCGGCACCGTGATTGCCACGCTGTCGGGCGATGACGAAGCCGAAATTCCTGCCGCTGCGCCGCAGCCCGTGGCGGCCCCTGCGCCGGTGGCGCCGGCACCCGCGCCGGTCAACGCTGCGCCTGCAGCGATTGTCGATGTGCCGGCCGGGACTGCAATGGTTTCGACCACCGTGCGCGAAGCCTTGCGCGATGCCATGGCCGAAGAAATGCGCGCCGATGACCGCGTGTTCGTGATGGGCGAGGAAGTCGCCGAATACCAGGGCGCCTACAAGGTAACGCAAGGCCTGCTCGAAGAGTTCGGCGCGCGCCGCGTAATCGACACACCGATTACCGAATACGGCTTTGCCGGCATCGGCACCGGCGCCGCGATGGGTGGGCTGCGCCCGATCGTCGAATTCATGACGTTCAACTTCGCCATGCAGGCGATCGATCACATCATCAATTCGGCAGCCAAGACCAATTACCCGATCTTGACCAGGTAAGACAAGCCGTTGCGGGCAGCAAAGATCGATTCGGCTGCAATGCTGCCTTGCGACAGCCCCTCCGCCTCGAACTCTCCCTTGAGTGCAGCAATTCTCGATAAATTCATTGGCTACTCCGGGCCAGCTTCAGGTTTTTCGCCCGTTTTCCGTATAAACGTTCAGGCGATGGGCTTATCGCCTGCCTGCCACGAAACCAGCGATTTCTTCGACAATGTAGGCAAGATGATCATCAGTCAGTCCAGGATAGACGCCGATCCAGAACGTGTTGGTCGTAACCAGGTCGGCGTTGGCCAGGTCGCCAACGGTTCGGACATTACGCCCCTTCATATATGGCTGATGCAAAAGATTTCCGCCGAATAGCAGCCGCGTGCCGATTTGTTTTTCGTTGAGATACTGGACCAGGTCTTCGCGATTGATCCCGCTTTCGGGACGGATGGTCAGCGGAAAGCCAAACCAACTGGGCTTGCTGCGCGGTGTGGCCTGCGGGAGGATGAACACATCCTCCAGCGGGTGCAACAATTCAGTCAGCGCGGCGAAATTGCGCGCGCGTGCTGCGATGAAACCGTCCAGTCGATCCATCTGGGCCAGCCCGACAGCAGCCTGCATGTCCGTGATTTTCAGGTTGTAGCCGACATGGCCATACGTATACTTGTGATCGTAACCAAACGGCAGAGTGCCCAGCCGACGCGCAAATCGCTTGCCGCACGTGTTGTCCTGGCCGGGTGCGCACCAGCAATCGCGGCCCCAGTCGCGCAGCGATTCTACGACTCTCTTCAACCGGGGCTTGTCGGTGAATACTGCGCCGCCCTCGCCCATCGTGATGTGGTGCGCCGGATAGAACGACAGCGTGCCCAAATCGCCGAATGTGCCGACATTGCGCCCGTCATACGTGGCGCCAAGCGCATCGCAGGTGTCTTCGACAACCCACAGGTTGTACTTTTCGGCCACGCGCATGACTTCGCCAAGATCAAAGGGATTGCCCAGCGTGTGGGCGATCATGATGGCGCGGGTCTTGCTCGAAACTGCGGCCTCGATCATCTCCGGCTTGATATTGTAAGTCGGAATATCCACATCGACGAATACCGGGATCAGGCCATATTGCAAAGATGGATTGACCGTAGTGGGAAACCCTGTTGCAACCGTGATCACTTCGTCCCCGGGCTTTAGCGCTTCGGAACGATGATAGTGTGACGTCAGCGCGGCCAGCGCCAGCAGGTTGGCCGACGATCCCGAATTGGTGGTGAGCGCATGCGCGACGCCAAGCCGTCCGGCCAGCCGTTCCTCAAAGGCGGTGTTGTAGCGCCCGGTGGTCAACCACAAGTCGAGACTCGCATCGACAAGGTTGCGCAGTTCCGGGGCGCCGACTACCTTGCCCGACACCGGCACAATGCTTTCGCCCGGCACGAATGTGCGCGGGGCATGGTAACGCTCGGCGTATTCACCGGACAGCGAAACGATCAGTTCGCGTAATTCGCTTTCACTGGCAGTACGGACGAGATCGGCAATGCCAGGAGAAATTTGAGAAGCCATCAGAGAGATCTGCCAGTCTGGAATTGTTTAAAAACAGTGCGATATTCGGCGATTTGGGAATCGGTAACCGCGCGGGCATCTGCCCCCGCCGCGACGGCCTTGTGCCATGCAATGATGTGTTCGAGCGCAGCGTCAAGCCCCCAGGCAGGCCGCCAGCCGAGAAAAGTGCTCGCTTTGGCGCAATCCAGTTTAAGGACTGATGCTTCGTGCGGCCCCGACGGTGTGGCGGGAGCATCCCAGCCGTCCGCGCCCCATTTTGCAACCATGCGATCCGCGATCCAGCGTACAGGTTGCGTGTCGTCATCGGCGGGGCCAAAGTTCCAGCTATCCGCGGCCCTGGTTTCACCTGTGGCCAGCGATTCGGCAATCAGCAGATATCCACCCAGCGCTTCAAGCACGTGTTGCCACGGCCTGATCGCCGCAGGACTACGGATCAGCGGCCTGTGGCCGGCGATCAACGCGCGAATGATATCGGGGATCAGGCGGTCGTGCGCCCAATCCCCGCCGCCGATGACATTGCCGGCGCGGACTGAAGCGACCAGCGGGCCGGCGGAAGCTGAAAAAAAGCTGCGCCGATAAGCGGCGATAACCAGCTCTGCCGCACCCTTGCTTGCCGAATAGGGGTCATGCCCCCCCATCGGATCGGATTCGCGATAGGGCCAGACCCATTCCCTGTTCTCGTAGGCTTTGTCCGATGTGATGCAAACAATAGCCCGCAGCGACCCTGCAGAACGGCAAGCGTCAAGGACATGCACCGTGCCCTGGACATTGGTGGCAAAGGTCTCGACTGGCGTATCATAAGACAATCGGACCAAGGGTTGCGCCGCAAGATGGAAAACGATTTCCGGATCAGCGCGGTCAACTGCCATTCGCACCATCGCAAGGTCGCGGATATCGCCCTCGATATGGTCGACCAGTTCGGCAATTCGCGCCTGCCGAAACACGCTGACGTCTTCGGCCTCAAGTGACAGGCCGGTTACGCGGGCGCCCATCTGAAGCAGCCAAAGCACCAGCCAGCTTCCCTTGAAGCCGGTATGCCCGGTGACCAGCACGCGACGCCCGGCCCAAAACGTTGGGTCATGATCACCGTGCATCCGAGTTTACCACCGCTTCCACGGTGCATTACCCTCACCCCACAGACGTTCAAGCAATTGCTTGTCGCGCAAAGTGTCCATCGGCTGCCAGAAACCCTGATGGTGAAACGACATCAGCTCGTCCGTCCGTGCCAGAGTCTCGAGTGGTTTGTCTTCCCAGATCGTTTCTGGACCATCGATCAGGTCGATGACTGAGGGCTCAAGCACAAAAAAACCGCCGTTGATCAGCCCGCCATCTCCCGCGGGCTTTTCGCTGAAGCCTATCACGCGATCGCCTTCGAACTGAAGTGCGCCAAATCGGCCTGGAGGAGCGACTGAGGCGATCGTTGCCTTGCGCCCGTGGGTTCTATGAAATGCGAGCTCTGACGTAATATCAATATCAGACACTCCATCACCGTACGTAAAGCAGAAAGGTTTGCCATCATCGAGAAATCGACGAACTGCCTTGAGACGGCCGCCGGTTTGCGATGTCGAGCCGGTATCAACCAACGTGACCTTCCATGGCTCACTTTTAGCCTCATGAACTTCGATAGAGTTGTTAGCAAGATCTATTGTTACATCAGCCAAGTGTAAAAAATAATTAGCGAAAAACTCTTTAATGACGTAGCCTTTATAGCCAAGGCATATTATGAAATCATTGAGTCCATGAGACGCATATATTTTCATTATATGCCACAAAATCGGCATCCCCCCGATCTCGACCATCGGCTTCGGTCTTGTTGCAGTTTCTTCGCCAATTCGAGTGCCAAGACCGCCCGCCAAAATCACAACTTTAGTCAAAGCAATCCCCATAGCGAAGTTATTATCAATAATCGCAATAAATCCGACATTTCCCAGATGCCCTCCAAGAGAAGGCCGATTGAGGGCAAGGTTGCCGTATGGGACGACATTGCGCAACCGGATTTTCGCGTGCTGGCGCTTCAGCCGCTCCTTGACGCTGTAATCTGGCAATAGGTCTGCGCGGCCCGCGCAAAAAGCGTGATTTTCACGGGAGATGGACGCAACTTGCCCGTCGGTGCCGATGCAGGGCTCAGAACTTGCGGTCAGCATGGGGTCGGTGCTCGACAACGCAGATCCGCGATGTTGGCAAGAATACGACGGAACAGGTCGCGTGGCACCGCAACCTCAGCCATCTGAAAGGTGGCATAGCGGGCATGGCTGACCAGCTTCGCGCCGATCTTCACCAGCCTGTCGCGGATGCTGGTCAGTGACCAGTGCTGCACCTCTTGCGGAAGCGCGAGGGTGCGCAGGAAGTTGGCGAGGTTGTAGGCAAGCGCATGAAGCTGGAGCCGCACTGCGTTGCCCCTCATGGTGCGGCACGACAGCCGGGTCCACTTGACCGCGTTCTTGCCCTCCTTGATGTACTGCTCGGCCGTACCGCGCTGGTTGTAGAACACCACGACCCGGTCGGCACCGCGCGCCAGATTGGTGACGATAAACCCGACGCGCGGATAAAGCTCGCCCGGGTGCCATTCAACCTTGGCAACCACCCGCCGTTTCCGGCTCCATGATCCGGCCTGATAGCGCAAGCTGGCATAGAGCCGCCGAACATGGCTGGGTGGTCGCCCCACCGGGCGCTTGAGCAGATGGGCGATCTGACGCTGGAGCGCCGGGTTGGCCTTGAGGCGGATGGCGTAGTTGTAGCCCTCGGCCTCCAGGAAGTCGTACAGGTCAGGCAGCGCAAAGGCGGCATCACCCCGGAAGAACCGCCGCTTGATCACGCCGCCGCGATA
>NZ_AUBA01000019.1 GCF_000429005.1 Novosphingobium acidiphilum DSM 19966
GTCAACGCCACAAAATCGAAAACATGTTCGGCAAACTGAAGGACTGGCGCCGCATCCACACCCGTTACGATAGATGCGCCCACACCTTCATGTCCGCTATCTGCATCGCCGCAACCGTGATCTTCTGGTTGTGATCAATGAGTCCTGAGCCTAGGTCTTGCGATATTGCTTAATGAAGTAATGTAGCGTCACTGATGCCAGCACGAGAATGGACTATGGCTAAAGCTCAATTCGCCGTCATGTTCGGCGATCGTTTCGTTCGGGCCATGGCGGCCTGATGTTCAACCGCCACCCCGCACACGAAATTCCTGACACTGCCGTATCGAGCCGATCTGCCGCGAACTGGCGGTCGCCCCTTCGTCGTACCACGAACACGCCGCCCGGCTTGCCGACCCCGCCAAACGGTCGGCCCGTGCCCGGCGCGATGACGAGATCAAGCAGCAGATCGGTCAAGTCCATGAAGCCAGCTCGGGTCTCTATGGCACGCGCAAGGTCTGGCGTCAGATGCTCCGCGAGGGAAACAAAGTGGCCAAGTGCACGGTCGAGCGGCTAATGCGGACCATGGGCTTGGCAGGGGTAAGGCGCGGAAAGACAACGATTACAACCGTCAGCAATCCGAACGCTGCATGCCCGCTCGACAAGGTGAACCGCAAATTCCGGGTCAGCCGGCCCAACGCGCTGTGGGTGGTCGATTTTACCTACGTCCACACCTGGGCGGGCTTTGTATATGTGGCGTTTGTGATCGATGCCTACGCCCGGCGGATTGTTGGTTGGAAAGTCAGCACGGCACCCACAGCCAGTTTCGTCCTGGACGCCTTGGAACAGGCAATTCATGCCCGTAGGCCCGGACCTGAAGACGGCCTGATCCACCACAGCGACCGGGGTGTGCAATACCTCGCCATGAACTACACCCAGCGCCTGGCCGAGGCCAAACTGGTGCCATCTGTTGGCAGCGTCGGCGACAGTTATGACAACGCCTTGGCCGAGACGATCAACGGCCTCTACAAAGCCGAGGTGATCTGGCGGCAACGATCGTGGCCGACGGCATCGGCAGTCGAGATGGCAACCCTGCGCTGGGTCGACTGGTTCAACAACCATCGCCTGTTCGGCCCAATCGGATACATCCCACCCGCCGAGGCCGAAGCCAATTACTATGCAGCCATTGAGAACCTCGATATGGTCGCATGACTCAAACCAAATAGCCTCCAGGAAACCCGGGACGCTTCATTTCCGCATTGAGAGCGTCAACTCTAAGACTTATTGCCGCCTTCTGGACTTCAAGTTTCGCGATCTCGACGCGCGCGCTGTTACCAAACGCCATCAGCAACCTGAAAACAATCACGAAGACTGTCCACATGACTGCCACCAGCCCGATAGAAATCACAGGCAACCAAAAGCGCACAGGCACGACAGCCCGAAAGCCTAACACAAGCGCGCACGCGCTACTTATCCCCGCCCACAGGACCCAAGTTGGGAGCGTACCATTCCTTTTTGCTGCAATGGCCAAAGGCATACTCCAAGTAGCTGTGTGAACCCACATGGTCGAAAATGCCTCAAGAGTATCCTTCAATCAAGCATGAACCATCGCATTATAACGTCGATCCTGGCAAAAAATGGAAATAATCTCAATGTGATATGACCGATCGGAGGTGCGCACTCGTGCAAGGAGATGCGGGCTATGCCCGACGCCATTGCCAAGCATAGCGCAAAATATATCGTTCTCTTCAGAATTCAGCGCGAATAATAAACCATCTTGTCGCCAGGCTACACAGCTAACGGGCCGAAACCCGGGTAATTTCGACGATCGCCTGTCTCATTCGCAACTGGGCACTATTACTATCGGACAGCAGGGCGCGGTGCAGCAGTGCCAGCCGATTCAGCAGTCGTTCAAGCTTTGCACCCCGCCATTTGTGCAACTGCACCATGAGATCGGGCTTGTCGCGAAAGAACACGCGACGTGCCTGAATTTCGGCATCAAGAAAGCCGTTCAGATTGCCGCCCGTGCCAGCCCGGGCCGCCAATTGCGCCAGTTGCACCGCGCGGCGTTCGAAAGCCAGCAGCAGCCCGACCGGATTGATATCGCCCGAGGCCAGCCGACCCAATTCATCGCCAAGCCGGTCGACCATCCCACCCAGTGCAGCATTGACCAGCGGTCCCATGCTGTCATCGATGGTGGCGGTGCCTATGGCCGCGAGATCGGCGGGAGTCGCAGTGCGCGGGCTTTCGGGGCTGGCATCGAGATAGAGCGCCAGCTTGTCGATTTCACTGCGCACGATGCGGGTGTCGAGCCCGGCGGCCAGCGCGATGGTTTCCACCATGGCACCGCCCAGCCGAACGCCGGCCGCATCGGCCATTGTGCGCACGGCCTCACTCGCACTGCGCAAGTCGGGCGGATAGAACACGCTGACCAGCGCATCATCGCGATCGGCGAGCAGCTTGGCCACGCGCGACTTGTCGGTGGCACCGCTGGCGATGACCAGCACCGGCCACCCGGCTACGGGATCGGCAATCAGCGTTGCGATCGCCTCGTAGGCCTCGTCGCCCGACATCGTGACGACAATCAGGCGCTTGTCGCCAAACAGCGATGTCGAACGAGCCTCGTCCGCCAGCCGGATCGGATCACGTTTCAGGTCTGCGCCGGTGAAGTCCTGGCGTTCGGCAGCGCCCAACCGCGCCGCAACCAGCGCCGCCGCATCGGCCGCCCCGGCCTCATCCGCGCCGCAGAAATAGAACACCCTGGCCTGTTGCAGCACACGACCCAGCATCCCGGCAAAGGTCTTTTGCGTGGCCTTCATGGGTGCGGCCCGGAAGCTCCCTGTCGCAGCCGCGTGGCGATCCGGGTCACGATCTGGTTGGCAATGTCGCGGGCCAGGTTTTCCTGCGCGGTCTGTTCGGCCGCGATCACGGCATATTCGCTCGATACGATATCGATGCCGGCATCGGCATCGGCCGTGGCATCGAGCAGGATCGCGCCGGTCGACAGATCGACAAGCTGGTAGCGCGCGCGCATCACACTGCGTTCGCGGCTGACCGCGTTGTCGGGCGTGACGATCATTCCCGTCAGCTTTTCATCCAGCCGCACGTCGAGCCGATAGCGCGCGGTGGTGCGCGCGGCCTCGCCCAACCGGTCGGTCAGGGCGCTGTGCACCAGATAGCCGGCCTTGCCTTCGATCGATGACACAGTGACCGCGCCGACATCGCGCGCAACCACGCCCGCACTGCCGCCGGCATAGAGCGGCTGAAGCCCGCAGCCCGACACCAGCCCGATGGCGCTGACCATGCCGCAAGCCAGCGCCACCAGCGCGGCGCGGCGCAGGATGCGCGGATCAGGCGACAACATTGACCAGCCGGTCGGGCACAACGATCACTTTCTTCACAGCCGCCCCGTCAAGCGCACGCTGCACTTTTTCCGATGCCAGGGCCAGCTGTTCCAGGTCTTCGCGCGACGTGCCCTTGGCAACCGTCAGCGTGTCGCGCAGCTTGCCCTTGACCTGCACCGCAACGGTGACCTCGTCATCGATGAGCAGTGCCGGATCGACAGCCGGCCACGCGGCATCGGCAATCAGCCCGCCCGATGCGGTGCGGATGGTTGCCCAGGCCTCTTCGGCCAGGTGCGGCATCATCGGTGCGACGAGCAGCAGGATGGTATGGATCGCGCGGGTGCGATCGGCAGATGAGGCGGCCTTTTCGGTTGCACCGGTCAGTTCGTAGATCCGCGCGACGGCCTTGTTGAAGCTCAAGGCTTCGATATCGGCGGCGACCGCGTGCACTGTCTGGTGTGTCTTGCGCGCCAGCGCCGTGTCTTCACCAGTGGCGCTGGCATCATAATGGGCAAACAGGCGCCACAGCCGCTGAACAAAGCGTGCGCAGCCTTCGATGCCAGCCTCGGACCATGGCAAATCGCGTTCGGGCGGGCTGTCAGACAGCATGAACCAGCGGATCGCATCGGCACCGTGGCGCGCCACGATGTCGTCGGGATCAACCACGTTCTTCTTCGACTTCGACATCTTGATCACGCGGCCGATCCTGAGCGGCTGATCGGTGCCTTTGACGAACACCTGTCCGTCGCTTCGCTCCACGTCGGCGGGCGAGAAGTATTCGGTAACCGACGATGTCGACCCATCGGCTGCGGTGTGCAGTTTCAGTCGCTCGTAGGTCTCGTGCGTGACCATGCCCTGGGTAAACAGGCTGGCAAACGGTTCGGTCAGGTCGATCAGGCCGATATGCGCAAGCGCGCGGGTCCAGAACCGGGCATAGAGCAAGTGCAGGATCGCATGTTCGATCCCGCCGATATACTGTTCTACCGGCAGCCATTGCGCCACCACCGCCGGATCAAACGGACGATCGGCGGGCTGGCTGGCAAAGCGCAGGAAATACCACGACGAATCGACGAACGTGTCGAGCGTGTCGGTCTCGCGCCGCGCGGGCACGCCGCATTGCGGGCAGGGCACATGTTTCCACGTGGGGTGGCGGGCAAGCGGATTGCCCGGCACCGAAAAATCGACATCGTCGGGCAACACCACGGGCAGCTGCTTTTTGGGCACCGGCACCACGCCGCACACTTCGCAATGCACAAACGGAATCGGCGTGCCCCAATACCGCTGGCGCGAAACGCCCCAGTCGCGCAGCCGCCAAACGGTCTTGCCCTGGCCCCAGCCTGCGGCTTCGGCACGCGCGATCACCAGCGCCTTGGCCTCGTTTACGCCCAGGCCATCGAGGAACCGCGAATTGACCAAGATGCCATCGCCGGTTTCGGCTTCGCCGGCGAACGGCCGGTCGGCCTCCTGCGCGCAGGGTGCGACGACCCGGGTAATGGCCAGGCCATATTTGGTGGCAAATTCGAAATCGCGCTGGTCGTGCCCCGGCACGCCCATGACCGCACCGGTGCCATAGTCCATCAGCACGAAATTGGCGATGTAGACCGGCAGCGTCCAGCCGCTGTCAAACGGATGCAGCACTTCAAAGCCGGTGTCAAAGCCCAGCTTTTCGGCGGTTTCCAGCTCGGCCGCGGTGGTCCCGCCCTGCTTGCACAGCGCGATGAAGGCGGCTGCCTCGGCATTGGAGGCGGCCAGGGCTTGCGCAACCGGATGATCGGCGGCGATGGCGACAAAGCTTGCGCCAAAGATCGTGTCGGGGCGCGTGGAATAGACCGCGATCGGGTCTTGCAGCGGCGCCAGCGGGGCAAAGCTGAATTGCAGCCCTTGCGATTTGCCGATCCAGTTTTCCTGCATCAGGCGAACTTTTTCGGGCCACTTGTCGAGCGCGCCAAGGCCGCTCAGCAGTTCATCGGCAAATTGCGTGATTTTCAGGAACCACTGGTTCAGCTTGCGCTTTTCCACCAGCGCGCCCGAACGCCAGCCGCGCCCGTCGATGACCTGTTCGTTGGCCAGCACGGTCTGGTCGACCGGGTCCCAGTTCACCGCCGATTCGCGGCGATAGACCAGGCCTGCGGCATAAAGGTCGAGGAACAGCGCCTGTTCCTGCCCGTAATAGTCGGGATCGCACGTGGCGAGTTCGCGGCTCCAGTCGAGCGCGAAGCCCAGCCGTTTGAGCTGCGCCTTCATGTTGGCGATATTGTCTCGGGTCCAGCCGCCGGGGTGGACGCCCTTTTCCATCGCGGCGTTTTCCGCGGGCATGCCGAAGGCGTCCCACCCCATCGGGTGCAGCACTTCGTGGCCGATCATCCGCTTGTAGCGGGCCAGCACATCGCCCATCGTGTAATTGCGCACATGCCCGATGTGAATGCGCCCCGAAGGATAGGGAAACATTTCCAGCACATAGCTGCGCGGCTTGGCCGAGGCATCGTCGGCGCGAAAGGTCTGGGCGTCGTCCCAGGCTTTTTGCCAGCGGAGATCGGCGCTGGCCGGATCAAAACGGTCTGAAGTCATTACAACCCTCTACGCGAGACGTGCGTCAGGACGCAACCGGGGCGTTCCCGGTTGATAATGGTCCGGCATTGCGGTGTTGAGGCGCGCGCGCTTAGCCTCGGATCGTCTTGCGGCGCAGGTCGCGCGCGCGGGTCAGGATCACGTCTTCCAGTTTCTGCACGGTGGCGGCTTCGACCGGGGCATCGACCCACACCGAACCCTGCAGCACCTGCCGGCTGGCGGCAACGCGCACTGCATCGGCGCGCAGATCCTGATCGAGGATCGACACCGTCACTTTCATGCGTTCGCCCGGATTCTTCGGGTTGGCGTACCAGTCGGTCACGATCACCCCGCCATTGCTGTCGGTCTGCAGCAGCGGCATGAACGACAGCGTATCGAGCGAGGCGCGCCACAGATAGGCGTTGACGCCGATCTGGGTCACCTTGCTGGGGGCAAGGACCGCAGCTTCGCGCAGCTTCTTCTTGTGCCGATCGTGATGAGCGCAGGCGCCAAGCGAAACGACAAGCGCACCGATAACCAGACCGCGCAGCGCGGTCGATGCGGTGGAACCGAGGGTCTTGGGGCTGGCGCTCAACGTCACTGTCAATCCTGTCCTTCGCTGGTGCGGCGCTTGCAGAGAACTGCGAAGGCCGGCCATAAACCGCAAACGGGCCAAGATGCGCCTGCCCTTTGCGGTGAACCGGGCGCACGACGCACACGATCACCGGGGCAAGGGCGGCACCTGGCCGTTCCTGAATTGGCCTCTAACACCCTGTCGCGCATCGCGGCAAGCGCATTGCGGCAAGTGACGGATCGAGCCGGCTGTGGACTGGCTGCAACAGTGGCGACACGAACCGCCACGCCATGCGCACAGAACTGGAAACATACCGGCTTTAAGACTATATACAGATTCGAAACGGTGCGCCTGGGGCGGATCGGCCTTGTCTGGCAACCATTTGCGGGATCGGGCCGGAACGCGGGCGCAACATCGCAGGGTGAGCAGGATACAATGCGTGCAGCAGGCGGCAAAGCGGGGAAAAACGGCGGGTTCCGCCGGTTTTTGCGCGCGCCCGTCATCAGCGCGGTTTGTGTTCTGGCTTCGGCGATTGTGGCGCCCACGGTGGTCAAGGCTTTTGCCAGTCATGGCGAATCGCTGTCGGTCAGTCTGGCCGCGCGCGGCGCGCTGGGTTCATTTACCCCGGCCTCGGTTGATCCGCGACTGATCGGGCAAAGTTCCTTGCAAGCGTTGTCGCACGGTCATCTGTTCCGGTTTACCCCTGCGGGGATGGACAACCGCCGTGATCGGTCGGTTACCGTGGCGGTGCGCGTTCCCGATCTGCACGGTCGTCTGATCGCATCGCGCGCCCCGCAAGCCGAACCCGGTGCGGGCTTTGCCGCAGTGCGGATCACGCCTGTTGCCTATAACCTGGGTCTGGCGCGCGGATACCAGAGCTTTGCGCTGCCGGCCAACAGCCCGGTGCACGATCTGGCCCGCGACGGCAGCGAATTGCGCGCGTTCTCGCTTGCCACGACGGGCACTGCTTCGGCCTCGGTATCGTCTTCGCCGCGGCTTTCGCCCGATATCGCGCTCGATGAACAATCGGCGCCTGGCCGTACCCCGCGCACATTGGGCACGCAAAGCGATTATCAGGTCAAGATGGGCGGCAGCTATCGCCTGGTGGGCAATCTCGATGTCACGGCGGGCTTGCGCTATGCCTCGGATCGCGAACGCCTGCGTGCATTGACAGACCATCGCCAGGACAGCCAGGCGATCTACGTCGGAACCCAGATCCGGTTCTGACCGCGTCCGTCGTGCTGCGGACACATTTTTTCACGCCAGCGCCGGATAGATGTGCACCGTGTCGTGCAATGCTGTCCCCGTGGCGGCGTTTTTTGCCTGTCCGGAATTGATCTCGACCAAAGCGCGCATTGCCGCATTCGTATAGTTGCCCCAAGGGTTTGGGCGTGGCTTGCCGCAACACCGGCATGGTCGTAGCCTGTTGCGGTGTCGAACCGGGCACAATCGATCGGGGAAAGGATCTGACATGGCGCGTGTGGCGATTGTGACGGGTGGGACACGTGGGATTGGTGCGGCGATCAGCATCGCGCTTCATGCCCAGGGGCGCACCGTGGTGGCGAACTATACCGGGAACGCGGCGCGGGCCCGCGCCTTTACCGAGGCCACCGGCATTCCCACCGCGCGCTGGGACGTAGGCGATCATGAAGCGACACTGGCCGCGGTGACAGCCGTTGCCGAGACGCACGGGCCCATCGACATCGTCGTCAACAACGCCGGGATCACCCGCGATGGCGTGCTGCACCGGATGAGCTTTGACGACTGGAACGAAGTCATGCGCGTGAATCTGGGGGGCTGCTTCAATATGGCCAAAGCCACGTTTTCAGGCATGCGCGAACGCGGCTGGGGCCGCATCGTCAATATCGGATCGATCAACGGCCAGGCCGGGCAATATGGCCAGGTCAACTATGCCGCAGCCAAATCGGGCATCCATGGCTTTACCAAGGCGCTGGCGCAGGAAGGCGCGAAATACGGCGTGACCGTCAACGCCATCGCGCCGGGTTATATCGACACCGATATGGTCGCGGCGGTGCCCGCGCCGGTGCTGGACAAGATCGTCGCGAAAATTCCGGTCGGACGGCTTGGCGAAGCAGACGAAATCGCACGCGGCGTTGCGTTTCTGACTTCGGAGGAGGCCGGTTTTGTGACCGGCTCGACCATGTCGATCAACGGCGGGCAGCACATGTACTGAGTGGCCGCAATGCCGGATCTGTTCCACCCCCCGGTCAAGCGCTCGGTCGAGATCGCCGGGCACAAGACGTCGATCAGTCTTGAACCGCTGTTCTGGGACTGGCTGCGTGCGGCCGCCGTCGAACAGGGGGTGCCGATCAATGCGCTGGTCGCGCGCATCGACGCCGAACGGATCAAGGCCGCAACGCCGCCTGGCCTGGCCGGCGCCATCCGCCTGTGGCTGGCGGCACGCGCCCTGCCGGCGGGGGATTAATCCCCGCCGGTGCGTTCCACGTCTGCGCCCAGCAGCACCAGCTTTTCCTCAAGCCGTTCATAGCCCCGGTCAAGGTGATAGACGCGGTGAACACGGGTTTCGCCTTCGGCGGCAAGCCCGGCGATGATCAGGCTCATCGAAGCGCGCAGGTCGGTGGCCATGACATCGGCGCCGGCCATGCGGTCAACCCCGTGGACAATCGCGGTCCGCCCCTTGGCATCGATATGCGCGCCCATGCGGTTCAGTTCGGGCACATGCATGTAGCGGTTTTCAAAGATCGTTTCGGTCAACACCGAGGATCCCTTGGCCATGCACAGCATCGCCATCAGCTGCGCCTGCATGTCGGTGGCAAAGCCCGGGTAAGGCGCGGTGGACAAGGTGACGGGGCGCAACGGGCCATTGGCGGCAACATGAACGCCTGCGCGCGTCGCTTCGACATGCACCCCCGCCTCGGTCAGCGCCTGGATCGTGGCCGCCATGTCATCGATCCGCGCACCCGCGAGCGTGACTTCGCCGCCGGTGATCGCCGCGGCACAGGCATAAGAACCGGCCTCGATGCGATCGGGCATGACCATATAGGTCGCCCCGTGCAGGCGCGGCACCCCGTGGATAATCAGATCGGACGATCCGATACCTTCGATCTGGGCACCCATCGCCACCAGCAGATTGCACAAATCGACGATTTCGGGTTCGCGCGCGGCATTGTGCAGCAACGACGTGCCGTTGGCCAGCACCGCTGCCATCAGCGCGTTTTCGGTGGCGCCGACCGACACCACCGGAAAGGTGTACGACCCGCCGGGCAATCCGCCATCAGGGGCATGCGCACGCACATAGCCGGCCGCCAGTTCGATGATCGCGCCAAATGCTTCCAGCGCTTTCAGATGCAGGTCGATCGGGCGATTGCCGATCGCACAGCCACCGGGCAAGGACACCGTCGCTTCGCCCGCGCGCGCCAGCATCGGCCCCAGCACCAGGATCGAAGCGCGCATCTTGCGCACCAGGTCATAGGGCGCCACGGTCGAAGTCAGGCGGGTGGCCTGCAAAGTCATGACCCGGCCGAAATCCTCGGGCCGCGCGCCGGCGATCGAGGTCGATACCCCGAACTGGTTGAGCAGGTGTTGAAAGCTGTCGATATCCGCCAGCCGCGGCAGATTGCGCAGCGTCAGCGGCTCGTCGGTCAGCAGCGCGCAGGGCAGCAGGGTCAGCGCTGCGTTCTTGGCGCCCGAAACCGGCACGGTGCCCGAAAGGCGGTGGCCGCCACGAATGATGATCTTGTCCATCGGCGCGATTTACCGAGATTTGACGGCGGCGCAATATCGGCGTGGCGTGTCGCCATCAAGGAAATCGCAGCCGAGGCGGGTAATCAAACCAAAACAGGCACAAAACAGATGTTGCATCACAAGTTTGCCGTCGCATAACGAGCCCGCAACATTTCCAGGGGTATCATCGGGCATGACTGACGCGACCAACCGCAAGCCCATCCGCAAGGCGGTATTCCCTGTCGCCGGACTGGGCACCCGCTTTCTGCCCGCGACCAAGGCCATCCCCAAGGAAATGCTGCCGATCATCGATCGCCCGTTGATCCAGTATGCGGTGGACGAGGCGCGCGAGGCGGGCATTGAACAGCTGATCTTCGTGACCGGGCGCGGCAAAGTTTCGATCGTCGAACATTTCGACACGGCCTTCGAGCTTGAAGCGACGATGAGCGGGCGCGGCAAACAGCTTGACGTGCTCGACGCAACGCGCATCCAGCCGGGCAATCTGGTGACCGTGCGCCAGCAGGTGCCGCTGGGGCTGGGGCATGCCATCTGGTGCGCCCGCGCGATTGTCGGCGATGAACCCTTTGCCATTTTCCTGCCCGACGAACTGATGATCGGCGTGCCCGGCTGCATGAAGCAGATGGTCGAGGCCTATAACCGGGTTGGCGGCAATGTGATTTCGGTGCTCGAAGTGCCGCGCGAAGATGTGTCGAGCTATGGCGTGATCCAGCCGGGCGCGCAGGTGGCGCATGGCCTGACCGAGGTGCTGGGTCTGGTCGAAAAGCCGCGGCTGGAAGACGCCCCATCAAACCTGATCATTTCGGGCCGCTATATCCTGCAACCCGAAGTCATGCGCACACTCGAGGGCCAAGGCAAGGGCGCCGGTGGCGAGATCCAGTTGACCGATGCCATGGCGCGGATGATCGGCCACCAGCCGTTTCACGCGGTGACATTTGCCGGGCGCCGGTATGATTGCGGCAGCAAGTCCGGCTTTGTCGAGGCCACGCTCGAACTGGCGCTGGCGCGCGAAGACATGGCGGCCGATATGACCGCGCTGATCAAGCGGCTAGCGGCCACGCTGGACTGAGCAGGGGGAACCCGGCGCTTGGACCATCGTGCAACCAGGCGGGCACCGTTTTTTGCAACAAACGATGCGCGTCAGGCCGCCTTCCACCGCAGTGGCAGGCGCTTCAGTCCGCCGACAAAGGTTGATTTGGCGCGTGCCGGTTCGCCCGCCAGTTCGATCCTGTCGATCCGGTCTAGCAGCACTTCGAACAGGATGCGCATTTCCAGCCGGGCCAGGTGCAGGCCCAGGCACTGGTGCGCGCCGGCGCCGAAGGCGACGTGGCGATTGGCTTCGCGCGTGGCGTCAAACCGGCGCGGATCGGGAAATTGCGCCGGATCGTGGTTGGCCGCGACATAGTTGATCATCAGCCAGTCGCCCGCGGCGATACGCTGCCCGCCCAATTCGCTATCGGTGGCGGCGGTGCGCATGAAATGCTGCACCGGGGTGGTCCAGCGGATCGCCTCTTCGACAATGCCCGACAACAGCGCGCGGTTGGCCTTGACCAGCGCAAACTGCGCCGGATCCTGTGCCAGCGCCAGCATCGCGCCCGCGGTCGAGGCCGAGGTGGTGTCGTGCCCCGCGCTGGCGGCAATGATGTAATATCCGGCGGTGTCGCGATCGCTGATCGGTGCGCCGTCGATCGTGCCATTGGCAATGACCGAGGCCAGATCGTCCACCGGGCACTTGCGGCGTTCGGCGGCCAGGGCTGCGAAATAGGCTTCGAAATCCTTGACCGCGCCCGCCACGATCTGGGTAATCATCTCTGGCGGCAGGTTCTTGATGCCCGACTGGTTCAGCTCTTCATCCTGCCCGCCGAACATCTGCTGGGTCAAAACCAGCATGCGCTGTTCATCGGATTCGGGCACGCCCAGGATCTGCATGACGACATGCAGCGGATATGGGCTCGACACCAGTTTGGTAAAATCGCCTTCTCCCCCGGCGTCGAGCATGCGCGCCACGCTCGCCTCGGCAATCGTGCGGATCTGTGCCTCAACATTGCGCAGGTTCTTGGGCATGAACCAGTCCTGGGTCAGGCGGCGCAGCTTGGGATGTTTGGGTGCGTCCATCTGCACCAGCGATTCGACAAGATGCGGGCTGCCCCCGGTGATCGCCTTGGCCAGCGCCTCGGTGCTGCGCAGCGCAAACACCGCGCTTTTGGGGTTGTTGAGATAAGTCTGGTTGTCCTTGCTGACCTTCATCACCTCATCGAAACCCGCGATGTGCCAAAACGGTTCGTGGCTGTCATCGGGCGCGACAACTTTGCCAACGCGCAGGCCGTTGTCGCGCAACCAGTCGAACTGGTCGAGCAGCGGGCTCCACGCGGCATAGGCATTGGGATCGATGACGGCGGCACCGATGTGCGGCGGGATCAGGGCTTGGGTGGTGGCCATGGTGGGACGGTCCTTGAATGGATCAGGCGCTGGCGGTTGCGGCGGTCTTGTATTCGTCGCGCAACAGCCGCTTGAACAATTTGCCGGTGGGTTCGCGCGGCAGATCGGCGCGAAAATCGATCTGGCGCGGCATCTTTACCCGGCTCAGTTGCGGTGCCAGCCAGGCCTGCAATTCCTCGGCCAGCGCAGGGCCTGCGGCCTTGAAATCCACCGGCTGCACCACCGCCACCACGCGTTCGCCCATGTCTGCATCGGGCGCACCGATCACCGCGACATCGGCGACCTTGGGGTGCGTCACCAGCAGGTTTTCGATCTCTTGCGGATAGATATTGACCCCCCCTGATATGATCATGAAGCTTTTGCGGTCGGTCAGGAACAGATAGCCGTCGTCATCCTGCCAGCCGACATCGCCCAGGCTGGTCCAGCCGTGCCGGTTGGTGGCATCGCGGGTCTTTTCGGGATCGTTGTGATAGGAAAAGGTGCTGGCGCCTTCGAAGAACACCTGCCCCTCGGTGCCGCGTGGCACTTCGTCACCGTGGTCATCACACACGCGCACAATGCCCAGCAGCGCGCGCCCGACCGAACCCGGCCGTTGCAGCCATTCCTCGCTGGAAATAAAAGTAAAACCGTTGCCCTCGGTGCCGGCGTAATATTCGCGCAGGATCGGGCCCCACCAGTCGATCATCGCGTGTTTGATCGGCACGGGGCAGGGGGCAGCGGCGTGCACCGCGCATTTCAATGAAGACAGGTCGTACTTGTGCCGCACCGCCTCGTCCAGTTTGAGCAGGCGCACGAAATGGGTGGGCACCCATTGGCTTTCGCTGACGCGATGGCGCTCGATCAGTTGCAGCGCCAGTTCGGGATCGAACTTTTCCATGCAGACCACGGTGCCGCCGAGCCGGTGCACGGTCAGGCTCCAGCGCAAGGGGGCCGCGTGATAGAGTGGTGCGGGCGACAGATAGATGGTGTCGGAATGAAACCCGAAGGCCCCGCGCGCCAGATCGAGCAGGCCATTGCCCGCGCCGATCGCGGGATCTTCGGGCAGGGGCACCCGCACGCCCTTGGGCTTGCCCGTGGTGCCCGACGAATAGAGCATGTCCACGCCGGCGCGTTCGTCCGCGATCGGTTCGGCCGGCATTGCTGCCAGCGCGGCAGTCAGGTCGTGCGCGCCGTGGCCGTTCAGCCGCAATTGCGGCAGTTGCGGCGCGGCCTGTAACACCGCGTCGAGCAGGGGGGCAAAGGCCTGGTTGCTGACCAGCAGGCGCGCGCGGCTGTCCTGTGCGATATAGGCAACCTCGGGTGCGGTCAGGCGCGAGGAAATCGCGACATAGATCACGCCTGCCCGCTGCGCGCCCCAGCACAAGGCAAAGAACACCGGATTGTTGTCGAAACACAGCGCGATCGTATCGCCGATCTGCACACCGCGTGCGCGCAGCAACCGGGCAAAGCGATTGCTGGCGGCATCGAGTTCACGATACGTCACCACTTCGCCGCTCGATCCCATGATCACGGCGGGCCGGTCGGGGTGGGTGCGGGCATGGACGCTGGGGTGAAAATGCATCGCAGGTGGCCTCTCGTTGGTGCGCGCGCCGCGTGGCACAGCGCGAGTCTGCCGTTTTCGGCACTGTTTCACGAAGGTTTAACCGTGCGATTAAGAATTGCAACGGGAATTGGCGGCATCGCGCAGCAGTGCACCGCGGGGGTGCAAATTGGCGCTTGCCTGCCTTGCCCGGCCGCTCCACTCTTGCCCTGCAACCGGGAGAGGCGGCTATGACGAGCAACAGAATTTTACAGGCCGGGCTGGCGGGCGCGGCTGCACTTGCGCTGTGCGCCGGCCCACAGGCGGCGTCGGCACAGACGGCACCGCCCGCACCCGCACCCGCAACCGTGGCCGCAGAGGCGGCGCCGGTCGATCCGGCGCGGCTGGCAGCGGCGCGTATCACCATCGATCACATCTTTCCGTCGGGCACTTATGCCCGCATCCTCAGCGGCCCGCTGGACAAGATGATGGACAGCATGCTGGGCAATATCGGGCAGATGCCGCTGGGCAACCTCGCCGCGATGGGCGGTGCCAGCCCCGATCAGGTGGCCAAGATGCCAAAGGGCACGCTGGAAGAGATCATGGCGATCTATGACCCGGCCTATCACCAGCGCATGACGACTGCGACGCATGCGATGATGAACGAAATGCTGGTCCTGATGAACCAGGTCGAGCCCGTCATCCGCGATGGTCTGGCCCATGCCTATGCCGGCCGGTTTACGCTGGATCAGCTGACCGAGATGAACCGCTTTTTCGCCACGCCCACCGGCGATGCCTATGCCAGCAATGCGCTGGTGATCCAGATGGACCCGCAAGTGATGGCCAAGATGCAGGGCTTTATGCCGCTGCTGATGAAGGCGATGCCCGACATGGTCAAAAAGGTCGAAGCGGCGGTCGCCGCGCTGCCCAAGCCGCGCCAATTGTCCGACATGACCCCGGCCGAACGCGCCAGACTGGCCAAACTGCTGGGTGTGTCTGCCGCGTCTCTGAACAAAGAGGCGGCCAAGCAAAAGAAGTGACGTGCCCCGCCGGCCGGGGCAATTACCGGTCGGCGGTGCGGAACACCCGGTTGAGATAGGCGGCGATACGCACCCCCGCCATCGACAGGCGGGTGTCGATCGTCTGCCGGTTCTGCCAGGCATAGGTGAAGGACAGCTTCGGGTCTGCGGGATAGATGGTGTCGCGCAAGGCCACGCTTTCGGCGATCCATGTGGCGGGACGCGGGTCGTCCCAGGCGATCACCTGTGCGGGCGTGATCGCGCGTTTCAGGAACCCGGCCATTTCCGAATACGACAACTGCCGGTCATCGATCATCGCCGAATCCCACACCGCGTGCAGATTGGTCGGCTTGCCGAACCAGGTGACGGCTACGTCGTTGCCGCCGCGATCGCCCGGCCGTCCGGCATGCAGCGGCTGATGCAGATCGCCGATGATATGCACGATGAACCGCAGCGCCAGCTGCTTGTCCTCGCGGCTGGCATGGGGATCGTGCAACGTGGCGGTAAACCGGGCAAGCGCGGTCACCGCATCGCCCTCGGCCGGCGCCAGCGCGGTGGAATAGGGCGTGCCCGCAGGCACTGTCACATAATGCCAGGGTGACGCGGTCTTCTGCCAGAACGGCGCCGGGTCGGAGCGCTGTTCATCGGGCCAGGTCGATGCCTGCGCCAGCGATTCGTCCCCCAGGATCAGCCGCACCTGCGCGCGCGCCACCCCATCCAGATTGTCCTCGGCAATGGCGCCTGTCACCCGATGGCCGATTGGCCCCCAGGCAAAGGCCGGACCCTGCGGTACGAACACGATCGTCGCCGCCACGAACAAGGAAAGGATACGCATCGTGTTGTCTTAACCCGCAATTGTGACGGAACAAGGTGGGGCTGCGCCGTTTTTTCGGCCGAACGGCGCGCCCGCGGCACTCAATACCGCCAACTTGTCAGATCGGCGCCGGGCGGTGCCGACCGGGCGATGCGGTCAAGGATTTTGGGCAGATACTGGGTGTTGTAATGCAGCCGCGAATAGGCGTTGGGCTGGGTCGGATCGCCGTTCCAGCAATGTTCGGCGCGATCGCCATAGGCGACTTCGCCGTCATAGGCAGGCTTCAGCGATTCCAGGCGGTCCTGCGCGAAATAGACGCTGTCGGTCAGGTAATAATTGTCGCCATTGCCGACATAGACATGGATCTTGCCCTTCAGCTTTGGCGCAAGGCTGGCCCAGTCACGCTGAATGATCCACGACAGGTCATAATGGTCGCGCCAGTACGCCACCGTGTCGTGGTCGATTTTTCCGGTCAGCTTGTCGAACACGGGGCGGGGATAGCCATCGGCACCGGCCGGCCCGAACACCGCCTGCCAGATGTCGTATTGCTGGCCCGAACGGCTGTGATCGCCCTGGACCAGTTCCATGTAATTCATGTCGCGCTGGGTTGCGGTCACTTCGCCCAGATAGTTGCGAAATGCCGGCCGCTCGACACGCGACGCTTCGCCTTTCAAGGCATAGGCGTTGTCGTCGGCATAGAGATTGATCAGCGTATAGGCGCGAAAATCGATCGGATCGGGGCACGCGGCAAAGGCGCCGTTGTACATGTCGGGATAGAACACCTGGGTCGCCAGCGCCTCCCACCCGCCGGTCGAGCCGCCATAGGTAAATCGCGCCCAACCCTGCGCCAGGCCCCGGAACCGCTTTTCGATTTCGGGGATCAGCTCTGTGTTGATGGCATCGCCATAGGGGCCGAGATTGGCAGAGTTTACCGCATAGCTGTCATCGAAATAGGGATTGGCGTGGGCGATTTCGATGACCAGGAAACGGGGGAATTTCGCCGAAATCCAGCGCTGGTAGAACGCATAGGCCTCTTGCTGTTCGATCCGGTTATACCCCGCCAGATGAAACCTGTCCGAATAGACCGGCGCCAGGTCGGGATCGGGCGGGGTCGTTCTGAATTCCGAAATGTCTGCGGGAAAATGGCCGTGGAACACCATCAGCGGATAATGCGCAGCGGGGTGCGTGGCAAAGCCCGCCGGCAGCAGCACATGCGCGCCGATATAGACATCGCGGCCCCAGAATTTTGACAGCAATGCGCTGCGCATGCTCACATGCCGCACAAATTCGCTGTCGGCAGGCGGTGTGACCGGCCCCACCACCTGATCAAGCACCAGACGCACGGTTTCAGGATGCGCGGGATCGAGGTGGATGCGCACAGGCCTGGAAAAGAGATTGCCGGGTTTCGAAGCCCATTGCTGGCCTTCGCCCTGATCGGGCGGCAATTTCAGAATCCGGCCGTCGGCCAGGTGATAGGTTTCATAGCGATTGAGCACCGCCTGCACCAGATAATCACCCTCTGGCAGGCCAGACAGCGCGCGCGCGGGCCAGCCAAAGGCGCCGTCACCCATTATCACCGTGGCATCGGGTGCCCAGCCATCGACGGTCTGGCCGAACATGTATGGCGCATCGAGCGGCGCATTGGGCGCGACGTGGCTTTTGGGTTCGCGGTTAAGGTCGCGGCTGACCAACAGGATCAACCTGCCATCGAGCGGTGTAGACACCGCCGTTGCGGGAAAGCTTGCGGCAAAGGTCTCGGCGGCGCGGGCCTGGCCGGCAGTGGTGACGAGCAGTGCCAACAAGGCGGCAAACAAGGCTGGCCCGAATCGCAACGGCATGGATGATCCCCCTCTTGCAGGCGCCAAGCTTGGCGCGGCCGGACCAAACCGGCAAGCCTGCGGATGCCAGGCCGCGCAAATCCCTGGATCCGAAGGCTTGCGCCGCGTGCGCAGCAACGGCATGGAACGCCGATGCGGATTGCCCTGTTTGAACCTGAAATTGCCGGAAACGTCGGCGCGGTGCTGCGGCTGGGCGCCTGCATGGGCGCGGGCGTCGATCTGATCGAGCCGATGGGCTTTGCCTGGGATGATCGCCGGGTGCGCCGCACCGCGATGGATTATATCGACCATGTCAGCATCGCCCGCCATGCCGGATGGGCTGCGTTCCACGCCACGATCGGCGCGCGGCGGCTGGTCCTGTTTAGCACCAAGGCGCAGCAATCGGCCTATGACTTTGGCTTTGCGCCCGATGATGTGCTGCTGTTCGGCAAGGAAAGCGCCGGCGTGCCGGGCGCGGTGGCCGACATCTGCGATGCCCGGCTGCGCATTCCGATGCGGCCCGCGGTGCGATCGATGAACCTGGCGACCTCCGCCGGTCTGGCGCTGGGCGAGGCGTTGCGCCAGACCGGGCGTCTGCCGGAATGAACTCTGTCCGTGGTTCGGAACGGGTGGTGGATGCCGGTCGACAGGCCCCAGCGCATAATGGCCGATCGCCGGGCTGATCGTCGTCGATCGCCCCTGTAGGTCACTTGCCAGGCACACGTCCCGGCTGCACGTGGTGACGTCATAGCAAAGGAGCAGGTGATGCGACCAAGGCCTGATCCCGCACGCCACGGCCAGGAAAGTGTGTGGGCCTATCCGCGCCCGGCCATTGCCGAGCCGACGACCGCGCGCATCGTGATCGAACACCGCGGCATCGTGGTTGCCGATACCCGCGCCGCGGTACGCACGCTCGAAACCAGCCATCCGCCCAGCTATTACATCCCGCGCGACGATATCGCGCCTGGCCTGTTGCGCCGCGCCGACGGCAGTTCGCGGTGCGAATGGAAAGGCGCCGCGGTCTATTGGGACGTGGTGATCGGCACGACAGTGCTGCCCCACGTCGGGTGGAGCTATCCCGATCCGACCGCCAAATTCATGATCCTGCGCGATCATGTCGCGTTTTATGCTGCGCCGTTTGACCGTTGCAGTGTGAATGGCGAAACCGTGATCCCGCAATCGGGCGAATTTTACGGCGGCTGGATCACCAGCGACCTGGCTGGCCCGTTCAAGGGCGTACCGGGCAGTTTCGGATGGTAGGGCGATGATCTACATCGTGCTCAACGCACAGGCGATTGTGATGGCCGCGATCGCCGGGCTGATGTTCGGCGTGGCCGGACACGCGCTTGCCGGGCGCCGACGGGGCACGACAGGCACCGCCGTGGTCACGCTGTTCACGGCCTTCGTGGCGCAGGCGTGGCTTTGCGCGATCCTTGCCGGCGCGCTGATCCTGGCGCCTGCCAAGGGCAGCGTATGGACGATGACGCTGGGCAGCGCGTTTGTCATCTGGATCGGATTTGTCGCCCCGGCGCTGATCGCATCCTACCGGGTTCACGCAATCGCATGGCGCAGCGCGCTGTTCGACTGTGCGCTGTGGCTTGGCACGATGCTGGTTCAGGCGGTGGTGCTGCGCGTGATCGGTCTGGCCGCACCACCGGGCTGATCGCGCGCCCTATCCGGTGTGGCCCAGCGTCCACACGTAGGCTGCCACCGCGTGGACATCGTCCGGGGACAAGGCCACGCCGCCCATCGCGGGCATCGCGCCGCTGGCCTTTTTGGGTTGGGCGACGCCCTTGGCGATGGTCGCCGCCAGGCCGTCGACCGAACCGTCGCTCCACAAAAACGCGGGGCCGATCAACGATCCGCCGGCCATGCTGCCGTGTCCGTCCGAACCGTGGCAGCCGGTGCAGGTGGCGCCTTTCGCTTCGCCGCGATAGATCGCGCGGCCCAGCGCGACTTGCGCCGCGGTGACGCCGGGCGGCAGCGCGCCGGCCGGAGCGGCGGCAGCTTCGACCCCGGCCGTTTCAGCCTTTGGTGCCGCGGTCAACGCGGCACCCGCCGCGCCGTGATAGGTTACCCGCCAGATCCGTCCGCGCACGTCGTCCGAAATATACAGTGCACCATCGGGCCCCACCGCCAGCCCGGCCGGGCGATGCAGCGCGCGCCCCGGTTCCTTGTAGGCGCCGGCAAAACCGTCGGCAAAGCGGATCCAGGCACCGTTGGCCTTGCCATCTTTCAAGGGCTGAAACGCGATCAGATATCCGTCCTGCGGGGCAGGTGCGCGGTTCCACGATCCGTGAAACGCGATGAACGCGCCCTGGGCATAGACCGCGGGAAAGGCCGCGGCGTTGTAGATCGCGGTGTCGTTCGGCGCCCAATGCGCAGGGAACGCGGCAACCGGGTGGGTGGCTTTGGCACACAGCCCCTGTGTCTTGCCGCCATCGCCGCCATATTCCGGCGCCAGCACATGGCGCCCGGCCAGTCCGTCGTAATAACAGGTGGGCCAGCCATAATCTGCGCCTTTGGTGGGCGAAAACAGGATCTCGGCGGGCCGTTCGACGCCTTGTTCGGTGGTGTAGAGCGCGGGCCAGTTCTGGCTCAGCTGGTCGCGCCCGTGCTGCACGCCAAACACGCGGCCGGTGCTGTCAAAGCTGATCCCGCCGGTGTTGCGGATGCCGGTCGCCCAGCGGTTTGCGGCGGAAAACACCTGATCGGTGCGGTCGGCGCGATAGGCCCAGATACCGGCGCGGGTGTCCTGTTCCACGCATGGCACAGCCCCTTTGGCGCCGGGTTTGCGGTTGGGGCTTTCGCAGGTGTTGGTGGCCGATCCCGAATTGATCAGCAGCGTGCCATCGGCGGTGATCGCAAAGGGATGCATCGGATGATCGCCGCTGAGCGGCATGCCCGACAGGATCGTGGTGGGCGCACCTGCCGGAACCAGCTGACCCGGCACCAGCGCATAGCGCACGATCCGGTCGGTCTCTTCGACGAATAGCCCGCCGTGCCACAAAGCGATCCCCGTGCCGCCATGCCCGCCGTTGGGTTCGGTCGGGCCGAAGCGTTCGATGCTGTCGGCATAGCCATCGCCATCGCGATCCTTCAGCGCGACGATGAACCCGCCGCCAGGTGCAGCCGGGGCATTGCGGAAATAACGACCCGACCATGTGTTGACATAGACGGTGCCGTCGGCCGCCACCGTCATGTGCCGCGAGTGCCCCAGATTGTCGGCAAACACGGTCGCACAAAATCCGGGCGGCAGAGCAAGGCCGCCGTTGTCACCGGGGCAAGCGTTGCCATCGGGCGCGGCATTGGCCGATTTGAGCACCAGACCGCCCGCCAACAGGGCCGGCGCGACAACAAGGGCGATACGCAAACGCGACATGGGACTGGCAGCCTTATCAAACCGGGGATTGGAATACGGTGGTCGTTCTAGCCTGATTTCAGCCGGGCGAAAGATGGCTGATCGTACCGCACACGGCGGCGCGTCGCCCGGCGCAAAAAGGGGCGCCGTTGCGGGCGCCCCTTTTCGTATTTTCGCATCCTCTCCCAAATGCGAACCGGCCGGTTTCCGGCCTGGATATAATGCTTATTCTTCGGGGCTTTGCGGTGCCTGCGCCGGGGCGGCACTGCTGGCCAGCACGACCACCGGGTTTTGGCCCGACGCGGCTTCGGCCACTTGCAGATAGGGAACTGGGTTCACCGCTTCGCCACCGATGCGCACTTCGTAATGCAGATGCGGGCCGGTCGAACGGCCGGTCGATCCGACATAGCCGATCACATCGCCCTTGTGCACGTGCTGCCCTTCGGCAACGGCAATGCGCGACATGTGGCCATAGCGCGTTTCGAGATTGGCACCGTGTTCGATTTCGACGCACAGGCCATAGCCGCCAAACCAGTCGGCGCGGCCGATGACGCCATCGGCGGTGGCATGGATCGGGGTGCCGGTCGATGCGGGCAGGTCAACGCCTTTGTGCATGCGGAAACCACCCAGAACCGGGTGCACGCGCATGCCGAAATTGCTGCTCATCGAACGGCTGGTGGTAACAGGTACCAGCATCGGGATCGAGGCAGAGCCGGTGTCGGCGATGTTGGTCGATGCCCTGCCGTTGTAGGGACGCCCGGTGTCGAGCGCGCGCCAATTGGCAAAAAGCTGGCGAAATTCGGTGTCGCCCGGGGCAAAGGTGGTGCCGTTGCGGGCGGCTTCGGCGGCGCGCAGCGGCGACGTGATGTCTGCCGAAGCGGCGCTGCTGGCCAGGGCCGGTTGAGCGATCAGGCCAGCGGCCATGCCCAGCGCGAGAAGAAGGAACCTGTTCACCAGCATTATGACCTGTGCGTACCCTTTTGTCCCGCCCCGCTGCCGCGATTGCGGCTTGGCCAAGGCCTTTCCGGACGGGGCCGGGGTTGATCCGGCCGCCTTGCAGGGGGCGTATAAACCCCTGCTCCGGCTGCGTTCGAGGGGTTAGGGGCAAGTGTTGCGATCAGGCAACCCCCTTCATGAAATCGTACGACAGACCGGCTGATCGACGCGCCGAGTCGTTGAACGGAGGCTTAATGGCGCCCCGGAAGTGGCGGGCGACAAGCGTTTGCCAGGCAGATGGCGGCGAATCCCCGCGTTCCAGACACACTTTGGTGAAATGGGTGGTGCCCAGCCCGACATGGCGCACTTCGTCGTCAAGGATTCGTTGCAGCACGCGCGCGGTGCGCAGATCGCCTGCCGCTTCGAACCGGGTGATCGTCATCGGCGTCACGTCAAGCCCGCGCGCTTCGAGCACCATTGGCACCACCGCCAGCCGTGCTGCCACATCGTGCGCGGTTTCGCGCGCGGCATCCCACAATCCGTCATGCGCGGGCAGCGCGCCGTATGCGCTGCCCAGCGTAACCAGCCGCCGTGCCAGCAGGGCAAAATGCATCGCCTCGTCCGCGGCCACGCCCAGCCAGTCGGTGACGAAATCCGCCCCCCGTTCGCCGCCGAACCGCCCGGCGGCATCAAGCGCCAGATCGATCGCGACGAATTCGATGTGACACAGCGCGTGGATCAGCGCGATGCGCCCGCGTTCCGATCCGCCGCGCCCGCGTTTGGGCATGGCACTTGGGGGCAGCAGTTCGGGCCGCGACGGGCGCGCAGGCGCGTCGGGCATGGCCACGTCGAACGCCGGGGCCAGTTTGCCCGACCCCCAGGCGCGCGCCACCTCGCGCGTGGCCATGGCCTTGGCGCGCGGGTCGGCGGTCAGGATCGCGTCGCGGATGGCGTGCGCAACGCTGCGGCGCGGTTCAGGCATTCAGTGCGGTTGCCGCGGCCAGCACTTCGGCGGCGTGGCCCTTGACCTTTACCTTGTTCCAGATCCGCGCGATCCGGCCATCGCTGCCGATCAGGATGGTGGTGCGTTCCATCCCCATATAGCTGCGGCCATACATCGATTTTTCGGTCCAGATGCCCAGCGCATCCGACAGTCCGCCGGTTTCGGCGTCGGTTGCCAATGCAGATTTCAGCCCGTGCTTGTCGATGAACCGCTGGTGCTTTTGCGGGGTATCCTTGCTGATGCCCAGCAGCACCGTGCCGGATGCGGCAAAGCGGTCGGCCAGCGTGGAAAAATCCTTGTTTTCGGTGGTGCAGCCCGGGGTGTCATCCTTCGGATAGAAAAACAGCACCAGCTTTTTCCCGGCAAAATCGGACGGGCGCACGGGTTCGCCATCGGGGCTGATCAGCGCGATGTCGGGCAGGGTTTCACCCGGGGCAAGTGTCATGGCTCGATATCTCCAGCGGTTCGTCAAAAACGGTCTGCCACGCGGCGGCAATCGTGCAGCGCGCGGCGGCGATGGCGGCAAGCAGGCTGTCCCAGTCGCGCGCGCCACACGCGGCAGCAACAGTGCCACGGCTGGCCGGCGGCGGATAGGCACCATCGGGGGCAACCAGGCGCACCACGACCAGCAACCGCGCCAGCAGATCATGGCTGTCGCGCACGGCATGCGGCAAAAGGCCGGCATTGGCCAGCGCCGTCAGCGCCAGGCCCGCATCGGGATCAAACGCGGTGCATTCGCGCAGCTGCAGATAATGCACGATGAATTCGGCGTCGACCAGACCGCCGCGCGCCAGTTTGACATCGAGCGGTCCCTTGGGCGGTTTGTGCCGCGCCATCTCGCCGCGCATTTTCAAGACGTCTGCGCGCAGCACCTGCGGATCGCGCGGCGTGTGCAACACGCGATCGATGATCGCACAAAGCGCGGCGCGGTCGTCATCGCTGCCATAGACCGGGCGCGCGCGGCACAACGCCATGTGTTCCCAGGTCCACGCTTCGTGCGTCTGGTACCGGGCAAAGCTGTCCAGGCTGACCGCGATCGGCCCTTGCGTGCCCGATGGACGCAGCCGTGTATCGACGTCGTACAACGCGCCCGCCGCAGTCTGGATCGACAGTGCCACCGACACCCGCTGCACCAGCCGCGCATAATACAGTGTGGCGCCCAGTGGCCGCGCACCGTCGGATTCCTGCGCGAAATCGCCGCTGAACAGGAACACCAGATCCAGGTCGCTGGCGTGGGTCAACGCGCCGCCGCCCAGCCGGCCCAGCCCCAGGATGACCAGCCGGCTGCCGGGTACGGTGCCATATGTGGCGGCAAATTCCGCCTCGGTTGCCGCCGCCAGCACGCCGATTGTCGCTTCGGCCACGCGCGACAGCGCGGCGGCGATATCGCGCGCGCCGTTGGCCTGTTCGATCAGTTGCACACCCAGCGCAAAGCGCATTTCGCCCACGCGACGACGCACCGCATCGAGCAGGCACTGGTAATCGTCGCCGCGCTCGGTACGCGCCAGCCGCGTCGTGATCGCCGGCACGCTGCCGGGCAGATCGAACGCGCTCCGGTCGATCAGCGCGTCAAGCAGATCGGCCCGCCGCGCCAGCGCATCGGCCAGCGTGGGCGCGTGGGCCAAAATGCGCATGACCACGTCAAACAGCGCCGGCCGCGCTTCAAGCAGGCGAAAGATATTGATCGCGCTGGGCAGTTGTTCGATCAATTGTTCCCAGCGGACCAGCGCGCGATTGCGATCGGGGGCGGCGGCAAGCGCGCGTAACAGCGGGCCGCGGATGCGGGCAAAGGCTTCGCGTGCGGCTTCGCTGCGCAGCGCGCGGAACCTGCCATTGTTCCATGCCTCGATCCGGGCACCAAGTGCTTCGGGTTCGGCAAAGCCAAGCTCGGCCAGTTCCTGCGCGAGCGGGCGTTCGGTCACCGCCACCGCGCCGCGCGGCGCCCATGCGGCAATCAGCGCGTCGAACCGGGTGCCCACCGCCTCGGAAATATCGGCCAGTTCCGCCACCAGCGCCGCGCCATCGCGCAGGCCGTCAAGCCGGGCGACATTGTCGAGCGCATCGCGATCGTGCGGCAGGCTGTGCGTCTGCTGATCGGCAACCATCTGCAACCGGTGTTCAAGCGTGCGCAGCCGGTCATAGCCATCGCCCAATGTGTCTGCATCTGCGGTGGCGATGATCCCGGCTGCGGCCAGCGCATCCAGCGTGGCGCGCGTGCCGCGCAGCCGCAGCGACGGATTGCGTCCGCCGTGGATCAACTGGTGCGTCTGGGCAAAAAATTCGACCTCGCGAATGCCGCCGCGCCCGCGTTTCAGGTCATAGCCGGGGCCGACCGCCTGGCCACCCGCGTAATGATCGCGGATACGCGTGGTCAGGCGGCCGATTTCGGCAATCGCGCCAAAATCCAGGCTGCGGCGCCACACAAACGGCCGGATCGTGTCGAGAAACGCCTGCCCACGCGCGATATCGCCACTGGCCGCGCGCGCACGGATAAAGGCCGCGCGTTCCCACGCCAGCGCGCTCGATTCGTAATGGGTGATCGCGGCATCGAACGACAGCGCCAGCGGCGTTACTTCGGATTGCGGGCGCAGCCGCAGATCGACGCGAAAGACATAGCCGTCTGCGGTTATCGTCGAAAGGATTTCGACGATCCTGCGCGCCACCATCTGCGCCGCATCAGCCGGATCGTCGCGATCGCGCCGGGGCAGGGCGTCGGGATCGAACAGCAGGATCGGATCGATGTCCGACGAATAATTCAGTTCGCCCGCGCCCTGTTTGCCCAGCGCGATACCTGAAAATCCGGTGTTTTCGGCATCGGGCACGCGTCGGCGGATCGCTGCGCCGATCGCAGCGTCGAGCGCACGATCGGCAAACGCCGACAGGGCGCCGGTAACCTGGCCCAGATCCCACGCGCCTGCCAGATCGGCGATCGCCACGACCAGGCTCAGCCCCAATCGTTCGCGGCGCAAGGCCACACCAATATCGTCGCTGCGCCCGTCCGCGCTGTGGTTCAGCGCTGCGTCAATCTGCCCCTGTTCCAGCAATTGCGCCAGATCGGGCCGCCGATCGAGCGCGCGCGCCAGAAACGGAGCATGGTCACGGGCGCGCTGCAGGGCGTGGCTGAACGGGGTCATGGTTGATCCTGTGCGCCGCGCAGCGCCCATGATCAAGCCGCGGTTGAACTGGTGCGCTGCGTCAAAACCGATTAGGGGCGCGCCGAACGATTGGACGAAAGGTGCACGTGATGACCGGCAATGGCGGATTTCGGATGCCCCCCGAATGGCACGCGCAGGATCTGTTGTGGATCGGGTTTCCGCATCTGGCCGACGAATGGTCGGGTGTGATCGATCGCGCGCAGGAACAGATTGCCGCCTTTGCCAGCGCGGTGGCGGCGACCGGGCAGACGGTGCACCTGATCGTGCGTGATGCCGCCAATGCGGCACGCGCGCGCCAGCTGGCCAGCGATCAGGTGGTTCTGGACACTTGTGTCTATGGCGATGTGTGGCTGCGCGACACCGGGCCGCTGGTGGTCACGGACGGCGTTTTGCGCAAGGCACAACTGTTCGGTTTCAATGGCTGGGGCGGCAAATACCTGATGCCTGGCGATCAGACGATCGGCGCCGATCTGGCAGCCGGCGCGGGGCTGTCGCCCAGGCGTGGCGACTGGGTGCTTGAGGGCGGGGCGCTGGATGGTGACGGCACCGGGCTGGTCGCGACGACCGAACAATGCCTGCTCAATCCCAATCGCAATCCGCAGCTGTCGCGCGATGATCTGGAATTGCGGCTGGCGCGCGATCTGGGGTTCGATCGCGTGTTGTGGCTGGGTGATGGCCTGATCAACGACCACACCGACGGTCATGTCGACAATCTGGCGCGTTTTGTGGCCCCCAACCGGCTGGCTGTGCCGCGGGCCACCGGTGCGGATGATCCCAATGCCACGATCTATGCCGATGCTGCGGCGCGGGCCGCCGATTTCGGCATAACGGTGATCGAAGTGCCATCGCCGGGACGGATCGAGTGGCACGGTACGGTACAGCCGGCCAGCTACATGAACTTCGTCATCACCACGCATGCGGTCATCGTGCCGATCTTTGGCTCGGTCCATGATGCCGATGGCGTGGCCGCGATCGCCGCGCTGTTTCCTGGCCGTGCCACGATCGGGCTGATGGCCGATGCCGTGCTGATCGGTGGCGGCGGGTTCCACTGTTCCAGCCAGCAGTTGCCGGCCGCCTAGGCCTGCCTGGACCCGTCTATTGCCCGGCCACATTGACCGGCACTTTGGCCGGGTCGATGTTGCTTTTCATCGTTTGCGACTGGGTCTTGGTGCCGGTTGCGCGCAATTTGGCGATGTAGTTCAACTCGTTGAGTGCGACCGGGTGCCCCGGCGCCAGCGCCAGGCTTTGGCGATAGGCTTCTTCTGCGCCATCCAGATCGTTCTGTTCGGTCAGCACGTAGCCGACGCCGCGCAAGGCTGCGGCCTGATCCAGCGCATAATTTTTCCGGGTCGCGGCCAGATCTGCGGCATGACGATATGTCGCCAGCGCGGTTTTCAGATCGCCGGTCTGGCGCAGCGCAGCGGCATATTCGAGCCAGACATGCGGAAAATCGGGCTCCAGGTCGATCAGCGCGCGCAACTGTGCAACGGCTTCGGGCAGGCGGTGCAGATTTTCCAGCACATACGCGCGCATGAACAGCACCGAACAATCGCTTGACGGGATAAGGATGGCGGACGGGCCATTTTTCGCAGCGCGCATCAAAAACAGCAATCCGTCCGCCTGCGATTGCGGGCAGTACGCGGCGCCTTTGAATTTGGCGCGGCGCGCGTTCACCTCTGCGGCCAGTGGGTCGAGCGCGGCCAGTGCAACGTCGTTCTGGCCCGCGCGAACCTGCGCCATCACCGCCTTGATGATCTGGTCGGTCTGATCGGGCGTGGTGGCGGCGGCAGGCGCGGAATCGGCGCCTGCCAGCATCATGGCGATTATCATGGTCAGCATGGCTCACCCCCTGTCGCTTCAGCCCGGCGCAGCAGCGCCATCGGTGCGATCGTATCGGTCTAGCCCGGCGCTGTCGATCACCGCCAGGATTTTTGCCGCGTAATCGGGGGCGGTGGCATAATGCGGGGCCATCAGCGCGACGAACCGGCGCGTGTCGGGCAACGCCGCAAACGCGGCGTGGTACACCGGTGCCGTGGCCAGCAGGCGGGCGTGGCAATCGAACGCTTCGTCCAGGCTGGCAAAGGCGGCAAAGCGCTGTTCGCAGGGCACGAGATGGCCGTGGATCGATTCGTGGGTGGCAAAGCGTTGCACCGCGTGACCGGGCATTGCCTTGATACCGAACGGGTTGTTGCCCGGCATATGCGCGCCCCAGCCGGATTCGAGCGCCCATTGGGCCAGGCTGACACTGGCCGGAATGTGCCACTGACGGTCCGCCGTCCGGGCCGCGGCGACGATCGGATCAGGAACGGGATGGGGGGTGGGGGTCATTGTCAAAGCGCTCCGTGCAAGCGCGCGCCACAAGCGGCATGCGCGGGCCGGTGGATGCCAGCCAGGCGCGCGAAATCGGATCGCGGTGCATCCGACGGGGCCAAGAGGGACCGTGTCGACGCTGCCGTTCGTCCCGGTTTTGGGTGATTTCGCCGTGCAGCGTTTGACTCGGCTTGGACGCATTACCTACCCGCCTGGGCAACTTGATGCGTGTGCCGATGATTCGATGGGCCCGTTGACGGTAAGACGTGGGGAAGTCTGCAGACACACGCATATTGGTATTTTCGTGTCTGCCAGCCGACCTTGCGCCGATGTGAATTGTTGGAATGAAGCGTTTAATTGTGCCTTATCTTTTGCTGCCCCTGTCTGTTGCCACATTCGGGTCAGGGCTTTATCCAGCCAGCTACGCACAGGCTGCGGATCCGAAGCTGGAAACCCCTGCAACAGACGCGACGGTTCCTGCCGCCGCACCGATCACACCCGATAATCACACCCCCGACAGCCACACCCCCGATACCGCAACGACCGGCGCGGTGCAGGCGATGACGCCCGCCGCCGAACCCGACCGGCGTCAGGTGGAATGCATGGCCAAAGTCATTGTTCACGAAGCCGGCAACCAGGGCCGCCGTGGGCAGATTGCGGTGGCACAGGTCATTCGCACCCGTTTGCAGCGTGTCGGCACCGGCAGCGATGTCTGCCAGATCGTCAAGCAGCGCGGCCAGTTCTTCAACGTCGACCGCTATGCCCCGGCGCGCACCAGCGCGACGTGGACCAATGCCGTGGCCGTCGCGACCGAAACGCTGAAAGGCGGCGGCGAGGATGTCGTGCCCGGCGCGCTGTTTTTCCGCGCCGCCGGCCATCCGATGCGGGGCCGGGTGCGCGTTGCCCAGATCGAAAATCAGGTCTTTTACCGCTGATCACCCGTTGCCGGGCGTTGTGCCGGATCGGCTGATCGGGTTTGACCGAACGGCTGCGGCCATTGCGCATCGCGCATGGCCGCAGCCGCCCGTTCGACCCGGCTGACCACATCGTTCAGGCCCAGCTGTCCGGCACGGGAATGCCAGTCGTCGGCCATCGTCACCAGCGGTGCGGTCAGCGGCGCCACGGGCAATTGATCGGCCCAATTGGCCAGCGCGTGCGAATTGAACACCAGCAACATCAGCGAACTGGTGGCGACCGCACCGACGGTCCAGCCCACCCCGCTGGGCCTTGGCGCAGGCAGATCGGTGCTGCCATCGGGTTCATGCACCACCTGCGGCGCGTCACCCGGCAGATCGATGGGCGATGCGTCCCAGGGCAGGACATGATCCATGGCGCGTTCCTAAAACTGGAAATAGATAAATGGCGCAACGCCTGCGCCGCGCAAGCCTTCGACCACCAGCAACACCGCAGTACCCAGCGCCGCCACCCCCAGGAACGGCACGCGCGCCAGCGCAAGGCCAATCCGTTCCAGCGCGCGTTGCGGGCCGAACTGGCAGGCCATGCCGATCGCGATCATGCCGACGGTCCAGGGCGATGCGATGAACTTGCCAGGCTCCAGCGCGATGATCCGGTGCACAATGGCCATCGCGTCGTCGAACCGCGCCGAACGGAAAAAAATCCAGGCCAGCGTGACAACGTGGAATGTGAACACCGTGCGGACCCACACGGGCAGCACCGGCAGTGCCTGCGGACGAACCAGTTTCCACAGCCGTTCAGCCACCAGCATCGCGCCATGCAGCGCGCCCCAGATCACGAAATTCACCCGTGCCCCGTGCCACAGGCCGCCCAGCACCATCGTGCCGAACACCGCCGCGCACGTGCCCAGCAGGCGGTGACGCGAACCGCCGAACACCGCAATGTACAGGTAATCGCGCAGCCAGGTCGACAGGCTGATGTGCCAGCGCCGCCAGAAATCCTGCAACGATGACGCGCGATAGGGCTGATTGAAATTGCGCGGAAACCGCAGTCCCAACAGCCCGGCAAGCCCGATCGCCATGTCGCTGTATGCCGAAAAGTCGCAATAGATCTGGATGGCATAGCCATACGATGCGATCATCAGGTCGGCGGCGGAATGCACCTGCGGGTCGCGGAACACCGGATCGACCAGATGGATTGCCAGTTCGTTGGCGATCACCGCCTTCTTGATCAGGCCCCACCCGATCAGCACCAGGCTGGCCGCTGCCATGCGCCGGCTCATGTGCGGCGGTTCGCGCAATTGCGGCAACAGATGTGCCGGGCGGACGATCGGCCCTGCCACCAGATGCGGGAAAAAGCTCATCAGAAAAGTCAGTTCGAGCAGGCGCGCCGGCTGGCTGCGACCGTTGCGCACATCGACGACATAGCTGATGCCCTGGAACGTAAAGAACGACACGCCCACCGGCAGGATGATATCGAGCGGGCGAAACGCGCCATGCCAGCCCGCATCGACCAGCAATGCATTGGCCGCTTCGGTAAAAAAGCCATAGTATTTGAAAAAGCCCAGGATCAGCAGATTGCTCCACACCCCCAGGATCAGCCACAGCCGGGCACGGTGCGGCTGCGCCACGATCAGCCGCCCGGCCGCCCAATTGAGCCAGGCGCTGGCCAGCAACAGCACGACAAAGCGCGCGTCGAACCAGCCATAGAATATCCACGACGCGACCAGCAGCATGATCAGCCGCCAGTCCCCGGCACGGCGCAGCAGCAGCCAGTTGATCAGGAACACGATCACGAAAAAGACGTGAAAGATCAGTGTCGGAAACAGCATGGCTGCGCGTTACAAGGCCGGGTTCGCGCGGGCCCGGTCGAGATCGGCGGCCAGCGCGTTGCCCATCAGTCGGCCGCCATCCACGGTGAAATGCACGTGATCGCCGCGTTGCAGCCCCTGCGCGACCCAGGCCATCGTCGAACAGGGCCCGCCCATCGCCGATTGCCAGTCCCAAAAGCCAAGGTTCAGCGTCTGCGCCAGGCGGATCTGCAATTGCCGGACGCGTGCCAGGTTGCCCGGAACATACCACCCGCTGCCGCAATTCACCGTTTCGGCCATGCCGGGCAGCGCCACTTCGGGACGGTTGCTCGCCGCATCGGGCGGGCCGATCAGCAGGATCGGCACATCATGACCGATCAGGCGGCGAAGCCGGGCGATCTGGGTGCGCAACACCGTTTCGGCCTCATCGAGTTTCAGCGACGGATCGAACCCTTCATTGGTGCCAAACGCCACCACAAGCAGATCGGGCCGTGCCTGTCGCAGTTCCAGCGCCAGCACCTGATCGTCGTTGCGCGTGAAATGGGCCAGCCGCGCGCCGACGACCCCCAGGTTGGACACGATCACCCCGCCCGCGCTGCGCGTGCTTGACCACGAGGTCAGCTGAACCGGTCGATCGTCAAGCGTGGTGATCGCGGCCGCGCTCGACGGCGTGGGGGCGGCCAGGTTGAAGCAGGCGGATCCAGGCACCGCGGCGGCAAAGCTGTATAAGCTTGTGGTTTGGACAGCACCCGGGCTGACCGGGGTCAGGGTGATGCGCACGCTGCCCTGGTTGGGTCCGGTCAGCCCGCACAGACCGAACTGGTCGAACGTAAAGTCCGGCCCGTCGGCACGCAGTTGCAACCAGGCACCGGCGTGCGCGGCGGTGGCGGTGAAACCCGACAGGCCCAGCAGCGCGCCGTTGGCAACCCGCGCCTTGCCAAACAGGGCATTGGTCATCCATTCGGGGCTTTGCCGCGCGGTCACGCCCCAGGTCAGGTATCCCTGGTACGGCCGCCCGACCGCGCTCGTGCCGCGTCCGCCCGAACCGTATTCGGCCTGCCAGCGTTTGCGCCAGCCGTTGGTGAACATGTCGCCCGCGGTGTGGCTGTCACCGATCTGCACGATCGACAGCGGCGGGGTGGATGCCGCGGCCTGCGTCAGTTTTGCCAGAAAAGGCGCCAGCGCCCGGGCATTGACCAGTTCGCTGCCCAGCGGATGCGCCGGCGCATAGGCGGGCCCGGGTGCATCGGGCATGGTCTGCGCGCAGGCCGGGCCGGCCGTCAGCAGCATTGCGGCCAGCCGCAGGTGCGCAAGGCGCCGCATCGTCAATTCCTTCCGCCGACCTGATCGCTGCCCGACGTGGCGTTGTCGGCTTCGTCCTGGTTCGGCGTGGCGAGCACGGCAATGCGCTGCAGCAGGGGGCGCGCAATCACTTCATAGCCGTGAAAGGTCATGTGGATGCCATCGTCGGCGCGGGCAAGATAGCTTTGCCCCGTTTCGGGATCGACGAGTTCCTTGGCGAAGCCGTGACCGGCATCTTCGCTTGCCCGCACCGGATTGACGAACGGCACGTGCAGCTTGCACATCAGGCTTGCGTAAAATCCGTTCATCGCCTGGATGTCGTTGTCGAACGCGCTGCGGCGCATGCGCGGCAGGCCGACCCAGCCGATCGCCACGCCGCGATCGCGCAAATAGCCGACATAGGCCGAAACTTTATCGCCGATCGATTTCTGCCACTGCGCCGACATATAGGCAGCGCCCTTGCCGTCCTGCCAGATGCCCTGGGTGTCGTTGGCGCCGAAATCGATCAGGGCGATGTCGATCGGTTGTTTTTCCAGCCGGGATTTCAGATCCTGCAGCAGATCGAGGCTGCGATACCGGGTAAAGCCGGTGGCCTCTTTCGACATGCGATAGACCGCAAAATCGCGGGTGGCGTGGAAATGCTGGTTGGTCGCAGCCCACACGCCTTCGCCGAAACTGTCGCCCAGTACGCCGATGCGCAGCGGCCGGTTTGCACGCAGACCGGCCAGAACATTGCGCGAAAACGGAAAATCGTCATGGCAATCGGGCGCCACCGATCCTTTGGTGGCGCTGGTGCGGCGCGCTGTGGCCGGGGGTGGCAGATCCGCAACCTTGTCGGTGCCGCCGGACAACAGCGGGGCCAGCGGCTTGCCATCGGTCTGAAACGCCAGCAGCAGCACCGCGCCCACCGCGATGCCGATGAACAGCACCGCACCGCGATCGATCAGATCACCCGGCCGCATCAACCGCGCAAACCGATTGCGGCATCGCCATGGCAATTGTCCCGACGTGAATGCCCGGCAAGTTGATCCGCCATTGTGTCCAGTTTTCAGATGAAAAAAACCGGCGACAATCGCCGGGTTCGGGTTGGTTGCATGGTAAACGGCTAATTGCTCGCCACCCCTTTCGCAAGGGTTTTTGAAGCGTGCGTCCGCGGGTGTTTTCGGCCCGAAAAGTGTCGGCGATTATCAGGCCGTTAACCTTGCCGGGCTAGGGGCGGTGCATGACCGATAGCCCGGCCCGACAGACCGTTCTCATCGTCTTTGGCACTCGGCCCGAAGCGATCAAGATGTTTCCCGTGGTCCACGCCCTGCGCGCCGATCCGCGCTTTGCCGTGCATGTGTGCATTTCGGCGCAGCACCGCGGCATGCTTGATCAGGTGATGGCGATCGCCGGAATCGTGGCCGACCATGATCTGGATCTGATGCGGCCCGATCAGACGCTTGACGGACTGACCGCCGCGCTGCTGACCGGGCTGGGCCGGGTGATGGACACCGTGCAGCCCGACTGGGTCGTGGTGCAGGGCGATACTGCCACGGCCATGGCCGGCGCGCTGGCCGCCTATTACCGCAAGATCCGCGTTGCCCATGTCGAGGCGGGCCTGCGCAGCCACGACATTTATCACCCCTGGCCCGAAGAGGTGAACCGCAAGATCATCGGCACGATCGCCGCGCTGCATTTTGCCCCCACCGAAACCTCGGCGGCGGCGTTGCGCGCCGAAAACGTTGCACCTGCCACCATCCATGTGACGGGCAACACCGTGATCGACGCGCTGCAATGGGTGACCGCGCGGATCGCCGCCGAGCCAGCGCTGGCCAGTGGTCTTGGCGATCTGGAAACACGCTTTGCCGGGCGCCGCGTGATCGGCGTAACCAGCCATCGCCGCGAAAATTTCGGGCAGGGACTGCAATCGATCGCCAGCGCCATCCGCACGATTGCACAGCGAACGGATGTGGCGCTGATCTTTCCGGTCCATCCCAATCCCAATGTGCGCCGGGTCATGGATGCGGAATTGGCCGGGCTTGACAATGTCGCGCTGATCGAACCGCTCGACTATCCGCATTTTGCGCGTCTTCTGGCGATTGCCGACATCATGCTGACCGACAGCGGCGGCGTGCAGGAAGAGGCCCCTGCGCTGGGCAAGCCGGTGCTGGTCATGCGCGAAACCACCGAACGCCCCGAAGGCGTGGTGGCCGGAACCGCGCGGCTGGTCGGCACCGATCCGGCGCGCATCGTTTCCGAAATTTTCACGCTGCTCGACGATAAGCATGCCTATGCCGCAATGGCACGCGCGCACAATCCGTTTGGCGATGGCACGTCCGCGCAACGCATCATGGAGCTGATAGCCAATGCAGGGTGATTCAAAACCACAAGTCTGCGTTGTCGGGCTTGGCTATATCGGTCTTCCCACTGCGGCGATCATCGCGCGCGCCGGATGCCCGGTGCTGGGCCTGGATGTCACGCAACACGTGGTCGACACGATCAACCGCGGCGACATCCATATCGAGGAAGTCGATCTTGACGGTCTGGTGCGCGGGGTGGTGCAGCGGGGCCTGCTGCGTGCATCGACCCGTATCGAACCCGCCGAAGTGTTCGTGATCGCGGTGCCCACACCCTTTGCCAGGGACGGCCACCACACGCCCGATGTGTCCTACGTGATGGCCGCCGCCACCGAAGTCGCCGCGGTGATCAAGCCGGGCGATACCGTGATCCTTGAATCAACATCGCCGGTGGGCACGACCGAGGCGATGCGCGACCTGATGGCAGGCCTGCGGCCCGATCTCAAATTTCCCGGCCAAACCCGCGAAACCCCCGATGTGGCGATCGCCTATTGCCCCGAACGCGTGCTGCCCGGCCGCATTCTGGAAGAACTGGCCAACAACGACCGTTCGATCGGCGGGATCACGCCGCGCTGCGCGCGCAAGGCGCTGGCGTTCTACAAACGCTTTGTGCGCGGGGCCTGCATCACCACCGACGCGCGTTCGGCCGAAATGACCAAGCTGGTCGAAAACGCCTATCGCGACGTCAACATCGCCTTTGCCAATGAATTGTCGATTGTGGCCGATCGCATGGGGCTTGACGTGTGGGAAGTGATCCGGCTGGCCAACCGCCATCCGCGCGTCAATATCCTGCAACCAGGGCCCGGCGTCGGCGGCCATTGCATTGCCGTCGATCCTTGGTTCATCGTCCATGGCGCACCCGAAGACACCCCGTTGATCCGCACCGCGCGCGGCGTCAACGATACCAAGATGCACCACGTCATCGACCATGCCGTTACGATTATCGAGGCCAATCCCGGTGCAAGGATTGCCTGCCTTGGCCTGGCTTTCAAAGCCAACATCGACGATTTTCGCGAAAGCCCGGCGCGCTTTGTCGCCGCGCGTATCGCCCGCCGCTTTGGCCCGCGCGTCCACATTGTCGAACCCTATGCGGCGCAATTGCCGGTCGAATTCACCGACACCGGCGCCAGCCTGATCGACATCGATGCCGCGCTGGAAACCTGCGACGTGCTGATCGTGCTGGTCGACCATGACCTGTTCCGCGTGGTGCCGCTGGCCGAACGCGCGGGCAAAGCGGTCTATGACACGCGCGGCATCTGGCCCGATCAACCCGCCGATGGCGTGGCGGCGGGGTTGCGGCTGGCGAGCTGATCCGCGCCGGGATCGCCCTGGTCTTCGGCGTGTCCCGCCTGCCAGCGCGCACGGATCATGTCCGAGGTATCGCGCCTGCCGTCGTGGCTCCAGCCCGGCGCACGCAGCAGATAGCCGGCTTTGGCCCGCCACGGCGCGTGCCACAGGTCGCGCGCGATACTGGCCCATTCGTGGAACGCGACGGTCAGCACCGAGAACGTGCCCAGCTGGTGGACGATGCCATAACGCACGGGATCATCGTCGCGTTCGGGGGTAAAGGTGCCCAGCAGGCGGTCCCACACGATGAACACGCCGGCATAGTTGCGATCGAGATAACGCGGATTGGTGGCGTGGTGCACGCGGTGGTGCGATGGTGTGTTCATCACCGCTTCGAACCAGCGCGGCATGCGCCCCACTGCTTCGGTATGAACCCAGAACTGATAGACCAGGTTGATCCCGCCCACGGTCAGCAGCATGCCGGGCGCGACGCCGATGAAGGCCGGCCAGATGCGGAATGCGAACGACAGTGCGGGAAACCCGGTCCAGCTCTGGCGCAGCGCGGTCGACAGATTGTAGTGCTGGCTGGAATGGTGGTTGATGTGGCTTGCCCAGAACCAGCGCACGCGGTGCGCGGTGCGGTGGAACAGGTAATAATTGAAATCATCGAGCACGAACACGCCGATCCAGGTCCACCACAGCACCGGTATCGTCGCCACGCGGTGGGCATAGAGCCACCCCGCGCCCAGCGCGATCAGCCCTGCGACCAACGCGCCGGCCACCGTGCTGCCCAGACCCATCAACAACGAGGTCAGCGTATCGCCCGGTTCATAGGCGGTGGGCGCCTTGCGCGCGGCCCAGACCATCTCGATCATGATTGTCGCCACAAACAGCGGCACCGCAAAGGGCACCACGTCCAGTCCGTCGGTGGCAGCGCGTCGGGCAATATCGGCAAGCGAGGGCAGGATCATGCGGCATGCTCCATGGCGCCAAGCCGGCGCAGGCTGGCGGCCCAGATCTGGGCATCTGCGCCCAGATCGATGGTCAACGCGCCAAACCGGCGATCACCGGTTTCCAGGGTCAGCGAATGGCGATCGAGCCGGATGCCGGCGTGCGAGGTGACTTCGGTGCCGACAAAGCGTGCGCCGTGGCGACGGATCAGCAAGACACGGCCCGCGCGATCACGCACCAGCGCACCGATTCGCGCACGGTCGAGTGTCACCTCTTCGGCAACGAAGCCGGGCACGGCGGCCTCGGCCAATTGCGCGGCGTGGTCTTCGTCTTCGATCCGCACATCGCCACCCAGACCCAGCAGCCGGGCAAAGCCATACAACGCCCAGACCATCACCAGCGACACCAGCGTTTCAGCGCCGATCACCAGCGCCGGGCCGATACCGGGTCGGGCCAGCAACGCGCCGACCACTTCGACAACCTTTGCGCTCATGCTGCCGACCCGCGCCCCCCGGATGCGGCAAGCATGTCGATCTGGGCGCGAATCGGTGAAACGTCATAGCCTGCGCCCGCTGCCTTGGCGGCGATTTCGTGCGGCGGCATGCCGCTGCGCGCCATCGTCAGCGCCCACAACAGCGTCGAACGCGTGCCCGAACGGCAATAGGCCAGCACCGGGGCATCGCCCGCAGCCTGCAGCGCGGCATCGAGCGCGGTGACCTGGTTGAGCGAAAACCCGGCATGGCCGACGGGGATGGCGACATAATCGATGCCGGCCGCGGCGGCCGCGGCGGCGATTGCATCGCCGGGTGTCTGGTCGTCCGATTCGCCCTCGGGCCGGTTGTTGACGATCAGGCCCACGCCCAGTGCCTTTGCCGCAGCCACATCTGCGACATCGATCTGCGCGGCAACCAGAAGACGGTCATCAAGTGTGCGAAACATGAGATTGCAGGACCTTTGTTGCGGATACTGGCAGGCGTGATCCGGCCTGCAACTACGCTGTTTGCGGGCATAAGGGAACTCTTGGTGCAGATGTGGTAAAGCCATGATTCATCGGCAAGGATGTCACACTTTGTACAGCAAAACCGGTTTTTGCGTCGATTCCGTTTTCGATTCGGATTTTTGTCGGGTATAGTCAGCTTGCAATGGACCAAGCCCGCCTTCGTGACGTGCAAGGTTTCCGTGTCGTGCCGCCGGCTCCCGCGTCCGGCTTGCGGTGCCGAGGAACGCTGGAGCGGAAACAAGGTTTATTGATTTCTATGGGTTTTGATAGAGGGCGGCGTCGCGGACGCGACAAGCGCGACGGTTTCGGCGAAGACAATTTCGATCCCTACGGTGGCTTCGGCGGCGGTGGCCGTGGAGGCTTTGGCGGTGGCGATCGCGGTGGTTTCGGCGGCGGTGATCGCGGCGGCTTTGGCGGCGGCGATCGTGGCGGTTTCGGCGGCGGTGATCGTGGCGGCTTCGGCGGCCCGCGCGGCGGCGGTGGTGGTGGCGGCTTCGGCGGTCCCCGCGGCGGCGCTGGCGGCGGCGGCGGCGGCGGTGGTCTGCCCGCACAAGTTGTCGGTACCGGCAAGGGCGTGGTGAAGTTCTTCAACGCGCAAAAGGGTTTCGGTTTCATCCAGCGTGAAGACGGCGGCGAAGATGTGTTCGTGCACATCAGCGCGGTCGAACGCGCCGGGCTTGAAGGTCTGGCCGAAGGTCAGCAGCTGGAATTCAACCTGGTCGATCGCGGCGGAAAGATTTCCGCGGCCGATCTGCAGGTTCTGGGCGACGTGATCGCAGCTCCGGCCAAGGCGGCAACCCCGCAGCGTGAGCTGACCGGCGAAAAGGCCACCGGCACGGTCAAGTTCTTCAACGCCATGAAGGGCTTTGGCTTTATCACCCGCGACGACGGGCAGCCCGATGCGTTCGTGCACATCAGTGCAGTAGAACGGTCCGGGATGCGCGAGCTGAACGAGGGTGACAAGCTGGAATTCGACCTCGAAGTCGATCGACGAGGCAAGTATTCTGCGGTCAACCTGGTGCCGCGCCAGGGCTGATGCAGTTGATTGCCCTGTCCTTCCGGTCAGCTTGATCGGATAACAGCAAAACATGACACGCGTGCAAATGGCGGCCCTTCGCGGGGCCGCCATTTGTCGTTTCGCTTCTGGCGTCGATGATTTTCCCACGATGCCGTCTATATCGGTTGCGAATTTTTCGGAGTTTTGACGATGACGATCACCCCGTTGATGCCCGTTTATCCCCGGTGCGGCGTGCGTCCGGTGCGCGGCGACCATTGCCATCTGATTTCCGAAGACGGCACGCGCTATCTCGATTTTGCCAGCGGCATTGCGGTCAATCTGCTGGGCCATTCCAACGAACACCTGATCGGCACGATCCAGCGTCAGGCCGCCACGCTGATGCACGTGTCAAACCTCTATGGCAGCCCGCAGGGCGAAGAGCTGGCGCAACGGCTGGTCGATCTGACCTTTGCCGACACCGTGTTCTTCACCAATTCGGGGGCCGAGGCGGTTGAATGCGCGATCAAGACCGCGCGCGCCTATCACCAGCATGCCGGCAACACCGACCGCTACGAACTGATCACCTTCAACAACGCCTTTCACGGCCGGACGATGGCCACGATCAGCGCGTCGGATCAGGACAAGATGCACAAGGGCTTCATGCCGCTGCTGCCGGGGTTCAAATATGCACCGTTCGATGATCTGGCTGCGGCCGAGGCGCTGATCGGCCCGCACACCGCCGGGTTCCTGGTCGAACCGATTCAGGGCGAAGGCGGCATCCGCGATGGCTCTGACGCCTTTATCCAGGGCTTGCGCGCGCTGGCCGACACGCATGGCCTGATGCTGATTTTTGACGAAGTGCAATGCGGCGTGGCGCGCACCGGTACATTCTATGCCTATGAGCAATATGGCGTGAATCCCGACATCCTGGCGACGGCCAAAGGTCTTGGCGGCGGTTTTCCGCTGGGCGCGTGCCTGGCAACCGAACAGGCCGCGCGCGGCATGGTGTTCGGCACCCACGGCAGCACCTATGGCGGCAATCCGTTGGCCATGGCGGCAGCCGGGGCGGTGCTCGACGTGGTCGGCAACGCGGCGTTTCTTGAAACTGTGCGCGCCACCGGCGCCCGGCTGCGCGCGCGGCTGGAACAGTTCATCGGCAATTATCCCGACATGTTCGAACTGGTGCGCGGCAAAGGGCTGATGCTGGGCCTGAAAATGCGCATCGAACCGCGTCCGTTCGTTGCGCATCTGCGCGACAATCACCAGTTGCTGGCGGTTGCGGCGGGCGATCAGACGATGCGGGTCTTGCCGCCGCTGGTGATCGACGACAGCCATATCGACGAATTCATGGACAAGCTGTCGGCCGGCACCGCCAGCTATGCGGCCAAAGGCAATGGTGCATGACCCGGAATTTCCTCAACCTGTCCGATGCCGGCGCCGAGGCGCTCGACGCCATCCTGCACGACGCGGTCACGCGCAAGGCGGCGCGTGCGCATTGGCCCAAGGGCCAGGTCGATGCCGATGCGCCGTTGGCCGGCCGCGTGCTGGCCATGGTGTTCGAAAAGAATTCGACGCGTACGCGCGTGTCGTTCGACGTGGCCATGCGCCAGCTGGGTGGCAGCGCGGTGATCCTTGAGGCGGGGTCGACCCAGCTGGGGCGGGGCGAATCGATCGCCGACACCGCGCGTGTGCTCAGCCGCATGGCCGATGCGATCATGCTGCGCACCGATGACCATGCCAAGGTCGAGGAATTGGCGCGCCATGCAACGGTGCCGGTCATCAACGGGCTGACCGACCTGTCGCACCCGTGCCAGATCGTCGCCGACCTGGAAACCGTGATCGAACACGGCAAATCGTTGGCGGGGCTGGAATGGGCCTGGCTGGGCGATGGCAACAATGTGCTCAATTCGATTGTCGAGGCGGCGGGCCTGACCGGGTTCAATCTGCGCATCGGCGTGCCCGACGGCTATGACAGCGATCCGGCATTCATCGCCCGTGCCCGCAGCCTGGGCGCGCGCATAACGATCGAGCGCGATCCGGCGGCGGCGGTGGGCGGGGCCGATGTCGTGGTGACCGACACCTGGGTGTCGATGGGGCAGCCCCACGCCGAGGCAAAGCTGGCCGCAATGGCGCCGTATCAGGTCAATCCCGCGCTGATGGCCCATGCGCAGCCCGACGCGCTGTTCCTGCATTGCCTGCCTGCGCATCGCGGCGAAGAGGTTACCGATGCGGTGATCGATGGCCCCGCCTCGGTCGTGTGGGACGAAGCCGAAAACCGTATCCACGCGCAAAAGGCGATCCTGCGCTGGACCTTTGGACAGATCTGATGGCAACCCACGACGCAACCGGATTTGACCAGACGCTGTTTTTCACCGTGCCGCACCGCGATGCCCGCGGACGCGTGGTGCGGCTGGGCCCGGTGCTCGATACGGTGCTGGGCGCGCATGCCTATCCTGCATCGCTGCGCAATCTGCTGGCCGAGGCGCTGGTGCTGGCGGCGTTGCTGGGATCGTTGCTGAAGGATGATGATGGCCAACTGACCCTGCAGGCGCAGAACAGCGAAGGCGTGGTCGACCTGCTGGTCTGCGACTATCGCGCGGGCGAATTGCGCGGCTATGTGCGCCATGATCGCGCGCGGCTGGACGAACTGGGGCCCAATCCTTCGCTCCACGCGCTGTTTGGCGACGGGTTTCTGGCGGTCACGTTCGATCTGGCAAGCAGCGGGCAACGCTATCAGGGGATCGTCCCACTGGAAGGCGAAACGCTGGCGCAGGCCTGCGAAAGCTATTTCTTCCAGTCCGAACAGGTGCCGACGCTGATCCGTGTCGCGGTCGATTGTTCGGGTCCGAACGCGGTCGCGGCAGGTCTTTTGCTGCAACACCTGCCCGAGGGTGAAGAAGGGCGCGAACGCCTGCATGCGCGGCTCGATCATCCCGAGTGGGACCATATGGCGATCATGGGCGGATCGGTGCGCCGCGATGAACTGCTCGACCCGGCCTTGTCGCTTGAACAACTGATCTGGCGCCTGTTTCACGAAGAACAGGAGGTGCGCGCCGATCGTGGGCCGCCGCTGGTGCGTGGATGCCGCTGCACCGGCGACTATTACCGCCAGGTGCTGGCCCGGTTCGGCACCGCGGAGCGGCGCGAAATGGTCGACGAACGCGGAGCAATCGTGGTCGATTGCGCGTTTTGTTCGCGCACCTTCGATATTCTGTTTGATGATCTGACGTGATTGCCAAAGGGTTCGGTCGTCGCTAGCCACCAGATTATGACGGCAAACAAACAGCGGCGCGCGGTGGTCCTCTTGTCCGGGGGGCTCGATTCGATGGTTTGCGCCGCCCTGGCGCGCGAACAGGGCTTTGCCGTGCTGGCACTGACCTTCGATTACAACCAGCGGCACCGGATCGAACTCGATGCGGCGCGCAAAGTGGCGGCGCGCGTGGGTGTCGAACGCCATGTCGTGCTGCCGCTCGATCTGCGTGCCTTTGGTGGATCGGCGCTGACCGACGACATTGCCGTGCCCAAGGATGGGGTGGGGCCCGAAATTCCGGTAACCTATGTCCCTGCGCGCAATCTGGTATTCCTGTCGCTGGCGTTGGCCTGGGCAGAGGCGGCCGGGTCTGCCGACATCTTTATCGGGGTCAATGCGCTGGATTATTCGGGCTATCCCGATTGCCGTCCCGAATTCATCGGCGGGTTTGAACAGCTTGCCCGCGTGGCGACGGCCTATGGCGATCGCGGCGGATCGGTGACGATCCACGCCCCGCTGCAATTTCTGAAAAAAGCCGACATTGCCCGAGAAGCAGTGCGGCTGGGGCTTGAGCCTGGGGAAAGCTGGTCGTGTTACGATCCTTTGCCCGATGGCCAGGCCTGCGGGTTGTGCGACAGCTGCCGGTTGCGCCGTGCAGGGTTTGCCGAAGCGGGGATCGAGGATGGAACAATCTACGCCGAAAACGGCGCCGACGGCTGAAACGCAACCCAGTGATACAGGCGGGCCGGGCACAGGCTATGCCTGGTATGCGCTGGTCGTGCTGGTGCTGGTCTATACGCTCAACTTCATTGACCGGCAGCTGCTGACGATCCTGGCACCCGACATCAAGCACGATCTGGGTATCACCGATGCGCAGTTCGGCTTTCTCTATGGCACCGCTTTTGGTGTGTTTTATTCGGTGTTCGGTATTCCGCTGGGCAAGCTGGCCGATCGCTGGTCGCGCAAGCGCCTGTTGGCGCTGGGGCTGGCCACCTGGTCGACGATGACCGCGCTGTCGGGGCTTGCGGGCAATTTCACCCAGCTTGGCGTGGCGCGGATCGGTGTGGGCGTGGGTGAAGCCACCGCCGGCCCGTGCGGCTTTTCGCTGCTGTCCGACCTGTTCCCGCCGCGCCGGCGCGCAACGGTGATCGCGATCTTTACGTCGGGCATCTATCTGGGCGGTGGGTTGGCGCTGTCGATCGGCACCGGTCTGGCCCATGCCTGGGACCACGCCTTTGCCGGAACGAAGCCGCCGTTGGGCATTGCCGGATGGCAGGCGGCGTTTCTGGGCCTGGGCCTGCCGGGGCTGGTCATGGCGCTGTGGGTGGCATCGTTGCGCGAACCGCGCCGGGGGCGGTTCGAGGCCACGGCGATGGCCCCCGATCCCAGCCAGGCTGATGCGTTCGCCGCGTTCGGCCGCGATGTGCTGGCGATTGTGCCGCCGTTCACGCTGCTGGCGGCGGGGCGGCGCGGGATGGCGGGATTGCGCAACAATATCCTGGCGCTGCTGGCAATCGCAATGATCGCGGTCTGCCTGACGCGCGCGCTGGGCGATCAGGTGCAGTGGATCGTGCTGGGCACCGGCATCTACGCGGTCGTGTCATGGGCACAGGCGATGCGCCACGATGATCCCGCAGGCTTTGCGCAGATCTGGCGCAATCCGGCACTGATCGGGGTCAATGTCGGCTATGGCTTGTCGTGCGCGCTGGCCTATTCGGCCAGCGCGTTTGGTCCGCTCTATGCGATCCAGACATTCCATGCCCCCCCTGCGCAAGTGGCGCTGTTTGTCGGCGGTGGCGCTGCGGCCGGCGGGGCGCTGGGCACTGTTGCCGGGGGTTGGCTGGGTGATTGGCTGTCGGGCGGGCTGCATCACGCCCGGCGGGTGGCGGTTGTCATGACGATGATGGTGCTGGCGCAAATCCCCGAGGCGGTGATCATGACCACACGTTCGGTCACGGTGTTTTATTGCGGGGTGTTTCCGCTGTGGTTCCTGTTGAGCGCAACGCTTGGCAGTTCGGCCGGCACCGTGGTCAATGTCGTGCCGCCACGGCTGCGGGCCACGGCCAGCGCGTCGTTTTTCCTGTGCGCGTCGATGCTGGGGCTGTCGCTCGGGCCTTATGCGGCAGGGCGCATTTCGCTGGCCACGCATTCGCTGTGGACCGGGATGATCGCGATCGTCGCGGTGGTTCCTGTCGCGCTGGTGTCGCTGGCCTATGCCTGGCGGCACCTCGCACGACAGGAACGGTAAATCACAGCGTCTTTTCGTAGATCGTGTATTGCTTGTTCACGTGGCTGTTGATCGCATCGGCGATGGCCACCATCCCCTGGTTGTCTTCCAGGATCCAGCCGATTTCGCCGCGGCTGGCGCCGTAACGCGCCACCGCGTTGCGGCGGATATATTCGATCATCATGAAGGCCAGCTGGCTGGCTAGGCGCGACGATTGCAGTTTCTTGCGCACGCCCATCAGTGGCACGCGCATCGTGCGCACGCGTGGTTTGCGCAGCCACATCAACAGCTTGATAAAGTTGAACGGGAACAGCTTGCCCCCCATCGGCTGAATCACTTCGTTCAGATCGGGCAGCGTCATCATGAAGGCAACCGGTTCGCCATCGTATTCGGCCACCATGATCAGGTCATTGTGCACGATCGGTTTGAACTTCTTGCCGGCATAGCTGATCTCGGTTTCGGTGAATGGGACAAAGCCCCAGTTGTCCGACCAGGCATCGTTGAGAATGTCGAGGATCAGGCGCGCTTCGGTGTCAAACTTTGACTTGTCGACATTGCGGATGCGGATGCGCGGATTTTTCTCGCCCGATTGCACGATGCGCTGGATCAGCGGGGGGAATTCGCTGGTGATGTCCAGTTCATACGTCAGCAACTGCTTGGCCGGGGTGTAATCGCCCAACGCCAGGATGTAATCGTTATAGCGTTCGGGCTGATGCCCCATCATCACCGTGGGGGGATGGTCAAACCCCTTGGTCAGCTGACCCGGTTCTTCCCACACCGACATCGACATCGGCGCCAGCACGCGGGTCATGCCGTGCTGGCGCAACCATGCTTCGGCCTGTGCGATCAGGGCGTGGGCAATCGTTTGGTCTTCGGCTTCGAGCAGGCCCCAGTTGCCGGTGCCAGGTCCCATGCCCTGGCCGGGGTCCATTGCCACCGCCAGGCGGTCGATATGCGCGGAAATCCGCCCGACGATGCGCCCGTCGCGGCGCGCCAGGAAAAACTGGACATCGGCGTGCTCGAAAAACGGGTTCTTGCCCGGGGTAACCAGTTCGACCGCTTCCATATGCAGCGGCGGCACCCAGTTGGGATCATTGGCGTTCAGGCGATAGGCCAGATCGACGAAATCCTTGCGCTCTCGCGGGGTTGAAATCGCCTCGATCTTCAGATCGCCCATAGCCGTTCCTTTTCGTCCGTTTCATGGCCAAAGACCAACGCGCCCGGCCATGCCCGGCTTTGCCGAATCAGGCAAGTGCCCGGACCGGCGCCCTTTTTTTCAGGCACAAAAAAGGCCGGATTGCTCCGGCCTTTCGTATCTGGTTCGAGCCACCGGGACCGGCATGGCCGATCCCGGCAGAACCCGATTACATGCCCGCGTGCGGACCGTAGGTGATTTCCACGCGACGGTTCTGCAGTTCGCGAACGCCGTCGGCGGTCGGAACGCGGGGGTTGGCCTTGCCCCAGGCCTTGGTGGCGATTTCCGCAGCCGGAATGCCGTGTGCGGTCAGATAGGTCTGGACCGAGGTGTTGCGGCGCGCCGACAGGGCAAGGTTGTACTTCACCGTGCCCGAAAGGTCGGTGTAGCCATCGAGCTGGATCGGAACGCTGGCGCAATTGCCATAGGCCGTGATCGCGTTGTCGAGGATCGACGCGGCTTCGGGCGTGATGTCCGACTTGTCCCAATCGAAGAACACGATGTACGGACCCTTGTTGCACACCGGCGCGGGCGGCGGCGGAGGCGGTGGGGGCGGCGGGGGAGGCGGCGGCGGCGGCGGGGGCGGCGGCGGCGGAGCAGCCGGAGCCGGTGCCTCGGCACCACCAAAGTTGTAGGTCAGCGTCGCAAGGAACGAATGCTGGCGATACTGACCGGCCAGGTTCGCACCGGTCCAGTTGCTGCCGCCACCAACCTGGCGCACGCTGTCGACGTTGAAGTACGAATAGCGCAGGCCCACATCGACATGCTTCGAGATCGGCGCGCGGATACCCGCGATGATCTGCCAGGCAAATTTGCTGGTCGAACCGTCGATCGTGTAGTTGGCATCGGGCAGGTACTGCGTCACCCGGGCAACGCCCACGCCGCCGCCGATAAAGCCCTGCAGGCCGTTGTCGGGGCCAAAGTCAACCAGGCCATTGGCCATCGCGTCCCACACGTGGGTCTTGCCCCCTTCGGCAGTGGTGACGCCGCTGACAGTCAGGTTCTTGTTGCGGTTGGTGCGATAGCCGGTTTCGGCTTCCAGGCGGAACATGCCGAAATCGTAGCCGATTTCGCCGTTGAAATCCGCGCCGGTCTTCGACGTCAACGAACCATCTTGGCCGATGCCGCTGGCAATGTTCTGTGTTTCCAGAATGGACGGGCCAGCTTCGCCTTCGACATACCATTGCCCACTCCGCGCAAACGCGGGAGTTGCGATGGCGGTAGTCGCCAGGGCAAGGCCCAGGACCAGTTTCCGCATTATCATTTCCCCTTTTTAGGTGATTTAGCCACGTCGTTGGCCACGCTCTACCGGTTTCGGGCTATTTTCGCAAGCGCGAGAATGCCAATTGTGTTGCATTGTGGCCACTATTGAACGGGATGCGTTCATCAAAACAGGGTTAACCAGTGGTTAAGAGTCACTTACGTGAATTTGCTGATCGCCGATCCGGCGTTGGTGCCGTTGCGGTTAGGTTCGCCATACCGGCACCGACCGCATCCGATTCGCCACAGCGCGCGGCAATAAAGGAAATAACCGGCGCATTTAGCTCTGGCCCTTGAAGCACGGCTGACCTAATCAGCGCCGGCTTTCCGATCCACTTTGCCTGCAACGGGACGTTTCATGCTGCGCCGACTTTATGACTGGACGATGGCCAAGGCCGAGCATCGCCATGCCCAATGGTGGCTGGCGCTGTTCGCCTTTGCCGAAGCCAGTTTCTTCCCGGTCCCGCCCCACCCGCTGCTTGGCCTGATGTGCCTGGCCAATCCGAAAAAGGCGGTGCGCTATGCGCTGTTTGCCACGCTAGGTTCGGTTGCGGGCGGTCTGCTGGGCTATGCGATCGGGCATTACCTGTTCAAAAGCGTCGGGGTGCAGCTGCTGACCCTGCTCCATCTGCAATCCAGCTTTCCCTATGCTGCATGCCAGTTGCGCGCGAATGCGTTCCTGCTGATCGTGGGCAAAGGGGTCACCCCGATCCCGTTCAAACTGGTAACGATCACCGCCGGATTTGTCGGTGTGCCGCTGGGCGTGTTCGTGCTGGCCAGCGTGATTTCGCGTTCGATCAGTTTCATGATCGTGGGCGTGCTGTTCCGGTTGTTCGGTGCCCCGATCAAGGCCTTTATCGATCGCTATCTGGTATGGGTTACGCTGGGCTTTGTCGCGCTGGTGGTCGGCGGATTTCTGGCGGTGTCGGTGTTTGCCGGGCATCATGGCGCGGCCCATGACGCCTGCGCGGGGGCGCAGGTCGGCGGCAGTTTCAAGGCCTGATTGCGCGGCGTTCCGCCTCTGCCAGGGCGGCCCGTGCAATCGGTTCCATGATCGCATAGCCGGCCTGGTTGGGGTGTACGCCATCGGCGGACAGCCCCGGCTTCATCGCACCGTCGGGGGTGGCCAGCGCGGTGTGATAATCGGCATAGACCAGGCCGCGCTGATCGGCCAGCGCGCGCAACCAGGTGTTCAGCGCGATGATCTCGGCCGCCGGACGATATCCGTCGCGCCAGCTGAATAGGCCGGCAGGGGGGATCGACCCCAGCACCACGGCAATGCCGTTGGCGCGCGCCATGTCGGTCATCGCCAGCACGGCATTGGCAAAGTCGTCGGGGCTGGTCGGGCCGGTGTTGCCGGCAATGTCGTTGGTGCCGCACATGATCTGCACCACCCGCGGTCGCAGGCGCACCACATCCTGATAGAATCGTGCCGCGATCTGCGTGCAGGTCTGTCCCGACACGCCGCGATCGACCACGCCACCTGCAAACAGTGCAGGCGCGGTGGGCAGCCAGAATTCGGTGATCGAATCGCCGGTCAGCACCGCGCGGATGCCGGGATCGATCGCGCGGTTGGCATCGCGATAATGGCATAGCGCTGCCCAGTCGGTCTGCGCCGCGCTGCCGGCGGTGCAGGGCAGGGCGGTCATCGCCGACACTGCCCCTGGCGCAGGCGGCGGGATGGCGGGCGGCAGTTGCGGCTGCGCCAATGCGGCCGCCGGTGCCACCAGCACCAGCGCCGCAGCCGCCCCCACACGCCGCATCAGATGATCCCGACGGCCTTGCCGGCGCGTTCGAACATACCCAGGATCGTCTGCACCTGCTCGGCCGAATGTTCAGCGCACAGCGAACAGCGCAGCAGCGTCATGCCCGCCGGTGTGGCCGGCGGACGCGCCAGATTGACGTACAGCCCTTCGTGCAGCAGCGCTTCCCACATGGCCGCGCCCCGTTCCAGATCGGGCATGATTACCGCGATGATCGCGCTTTGCGGGGTTTCGGTGCCCAGCTTGAACCCGCGTGCGCGCATTCCGGCGTGCAAAGTGCGCGAATTTTCCCACAAATGCGCACGCTTGTCGCCGGCATGCATCAGCTTGCGGATTGACGTTGCCGCGGTGTGCACCACGCTGGGCGGCAGGCTGGCGGTAAACACATAGGGACGGCAGACCAGCCGCAGGATTTCGAATTTCGGGTGGTTCGACACGCAGAACCCGCCCACGGTGCCAACCGATTTGGAAAACGTGCCGATGACGAAATCGACATCGTCGAGCACGCCCAGGTCTTCGGCCACGCCGCGGCCGTTGGGCCCGATAAAGCCCATCGAATGCGCTTCATCCACCAGCACCATTGCGCCATGCGCCTTGGCCACCGCGATCATCTCTTTCAGCGGGGCGATATCGCCCAGCATCGAATAGACGCCTTCGAGAATCACCAGTTTGCCCGCACCTTCGGGAATGCGGCGCAGGCGCTTTTCCATCGCGTCGATGTCGTTGTGCTTGAACGGCACGACTTCGGCATCGCCCATCTTGCAGCCGTCCCAGATCGAGGCGTGGCTGTCGATGTCGAGCACGATGTAATCGCCTTTGCCCGCCATCGTGCTGATGATGCCCAGGTTTGCCTGGTAACCGGTGGAAAACACCATGGCATGGTCCATGCCATAAAATTCGCGCAAGGCGTCTTCGACCGCACGGTGCCCGGCATATGTGCCGTTAAGCACGCGGCTGCCGGTGGTGCCCGATCCGAAATCGTCGAGCGCCTGTTTGCCGGCGGCGACCACATCGGGATCAAAGGTCATGCCCATGTAGTTGTAGGTGCCAAGCAGGATCGTTTCGCGCCCGTTGCAGATCGCCCGCGTGGGCGACAGCACCTTTTCCATCACTAGGTTGAACGGATCGGTCAGTCCGGTCGACAACAGCGCACGGCGCTGTTCGATCAGCGGATCGAATTTGGAAAACAGGTCGGTGGTCACGGTGGCAGTGTCGGTGTGGGTCATCGCGGTTCTCTTCAGCCCCTGAGCTTGGTCACGGCGTCGACCAACTGGCCATAGGTTTCAATTTCGGCCTGCTGGTTCATGCTGATGATGATGTCGAAATCGTCTTCGATGGCGGCGACGAAATCCATCACCGTCAGGCTGTCCCATTCAAGATCGCCGGCAAAGGTGATGGTGTCGGTGATCGCGATGCCCTTCTTGTTGAACGGGGCGATCAGGTCGGCAATCCGGGCGCTGGTTTCGGCGCGATCCATGGGTATCTCCAATTGGGCAGGACAGGCCCCTGCCAGACGATTGCGGCGGAAAAGCGGCCTTGTGTCGATCTTGTCAAGCCCGGCGCATGCACCGGCGTGTTGCCAGCACGCCGAAAACGGCTATGCGCCGGGCCTGAACGGCGATGAATGTTGCCATGCTTGTAACCGCAGGGATACCCCGATGCCGTCACCCGACACGCTCAAGTCCATCCTGACCCGCTTCATCGCGACTGTCTGGGATGACGGCGATGTCGATACAGCCCGGCCGTGGCTTGGCGATACGTATACCGTGCATCACGATCCGGGCGATCCGTGGGATGGCATGGTGCTTGATTTTGCCGGGTTCAAGGACCGGGTCATCCGTTCGCGCGCGGCATTTCCCGATCAGCGTTTCGACCTTCAGCACGTGTTCGCCGACCAGGGTGCCGTTTCCGTCACCTGGTTGTGGGCGGCAACGCACCGGGGCGATCTGCCCGGATTTCGGGCATCGGGGCAAACCATTCGCATGTCGGGTGCCACGGTCTATCTGTTCGAGGGCGAACGGATCACCGGTCATTGGCAGATCGCCGATCGCCTGGGCGTCTATCAGCAGTTGCAGCGCCACGCGGCGGGCGGACAGTAAAGCGGCCGGGCCGCGGTTCAGATCAATTGCCCCACCGCCTGCAGGAACGGGGTTATCGATACCGGCTTGGCCAGATAGCCCTCGGCGCCCGCCTCGCGGATGCGTTCCTCATCGCCCTTGCCGGCATAGGCGGTAACGGCCAGCACCGGGATCGAACGCAAGGCTTCGTCGGCTTTCAGCGCCTCGATCAGTTCCAACCCCGAAATCCTGGGCAGCTGGATGTCCATGATGACCAGATCGGGGGCAAAGGCGCGGGCGCGTTCGATCACGGCAAAGCCATCGGCCAGCGGTTCCACTTCGAACCCTTTGGCTTTCAGCAAATCGCCGAACAGTTTGCGGTTGAGGTCGTTGTCCTCGACAACCAGTATTCTTTTTGCCACGGACCGATCATATTCCTCTACATGCATGGCCACCGGTCTATGCGCCGGAAAGGACGCTGGCAATCATTCGCGAAACACACTCCCCCGCCGACCCCATGGCACTGGCTTTGCAGGCACTGGTTTTCGTGCTGGGCGATCCGCCGCGCACCGACCGGTTTCTGGCGCTGACCGGGCTGACGCCCGATGCACTGCGCGCCGGCATTGGCGATCGGGTGATCATGGGCGCGGTGCTGGAATTCCTTGCCAATCACGAAGCGGATCTTGTCGCGGCCGCAGCGGCGCTCGATGTCCCGCCCGAAACGCTTGCCGCTGCGTGGGAGACTTTGCGATGAACCGCTCGCTGATCATCAGCGACTGCGACGAAGTGCTGTTGCACATGGTCGCCCCGTTCGGAGGCTGGCTGGCGGAATGCCACGGCATCGATTTCGTGATGAAGGACAACGATTTCGGCAAGGCGATGCGCTATGCCGACGACGGCCGCCAGGTCGAAGGCCCGGAAATCTGGCGCCTGCTCAATCTGTTTTTCGACACCGAAATGTATCGCCAGCACCCGGTCACGGGCGCGGTCGAAGGCATCAATGCGCTGGCCCGGCACGCCGACGTGGTGATCCTGACCAATCTGGGCGATGACCGGCGCGAAGCGCGCACGCGGCAACTGGCCGATCACGGCATCCATGCTCGCGTCTTCACCAACCAGGGGCCAAAGGGTCCGGCGCTGCGCGCCATCCTTGACGAATATCGCCCCAGCCGCGCCGTGTTCATCGACGATCTGCCCCAGCACCATGCGTCGGTCGGCGAAACAGCCCCCGAAGTGCAGCGCCTGCACTTGTGTGCCGAACCCCTGATCGCGCCGCATATTGTCTGCGCGCACGAGGCGGGGCATGCGCATGCCCGCATTGACGCATGGCCACAGGCGCTGCCGTGGATCATGGCCCATATCAACGGAGTAACCGCATGACCGATACCGTCGCCGATGCCCTGGCCGCTGCCGGGTATAGCCTGCCGCAGCCTGCCGCCCCTGTCGCCGCCTATGTGCCGACCGTGCTGGTGGGCAACATGTTGTATATTTCGGGCCAGGTATCGTTTTGCGATGGTGCGCTGCTGACCGGGCGGCTGGGCGAAGATGTCAGTCTGGAACAGGGGCAAAAGGCTGCACAGGCCTGCGGGCTGATGCTGCTGGCGCAGGCCAAGGCCGCGCTGGGATCGCTCGACCGGATCGAACGCGTGGTCAAGCTGGGCGCGTTCATCAGTTCCACCCCCGATTTCACCGACCAGCCCAAAGTGGCCAACGGCGCGTCCGAACTGATGATTGCCGCCTTTGGCGAAGCCGGGCGCCATTCGCGCAGCGCGGTCGGGGTGCCGGTGCTGCCGCTGGGCGCGGCGGTGGAAATCGATGCTGTTTTTGCTGTTCGCGCTGTTTGATCGCTGGCTGGTCCCCGCCCCCCGCGCGGGGCGGTGCGACTGGCTGACTGCCCATGTCTATGCCCATCGCGGGCTGCATGACGGGGGCGGGGCGGTGGAAAACAGCCCGACGGCTTTTGCCGCCGCGATTGCGGCAGGCCTTGGCATCGAATGCGACGTACAGCGCAGTCGCGATGGGCAGGCGATCGTGTTCCACGACGAAACGTTGCCCCGCCTGACCGGACAGACCGGCGCGCTGGCCGATCAGACCGCCGCCAGTCTGGCGCGGATACCGCTGACCGGCGGCGCCGACACGATTCCCCTGCTGGATGCCGTGCTGGCGCAAGTGGGCGGCGCGGTGCCCTTGCTGATTGAAATCAAGATCGCGCGCGGCGGGCGGGTGGCGCCGTTGTGCCTGGCGGTGCGCCGTGCGCTTGAGGGTTATGCCGGGCCGGTCGCGGTGATGAGCTTTGACCCGCGTGTGGCGGCCTGGTTTGGCCGCTATGCGCCCCACGTGGTGCGCGGGCTGGTGATGACCGAGGCCAGCTGGCGCACCATGGCGGCAAAGGCGCGGCGGCATCTGTCGCTGTGGCGCGCCCGACCTGATTTCTTGGCCTATGACATCGACGACATTGCCGGATCGTTTGCGCAAGCGCAGCGCCGACGCGGCATTCCGCTGCTGACCTGGACGGTTGACGATGCGGCGCGCGCATCGCGCGCCCTGGCCCGCGCCGATGCCCCGATTGCGGAAGGCGGCGGCCTGGCCACGCTAATCGCGCAGAAGGGGGCGGCATGACCTATACCGCGCGGATCCACCAGGGCGTCGGCGCGATTGCTGCGGATGACTGGAACCGGATGGCAGGCACCGACAACCCGTTTGTCAGCCACGCCTTTCTTGCGCTGCTGGAAGAATCGCGCTCGGTTGGCGGGCGCAGCGGGTGGAGCCCGCTGCCGATCGTGATCGAGGATGCCGCGGGCCGCCCGCAGGCCGCCGTGCCGGCCTATCTCAAGACGCACAGCCAGGGCGAATACGTGTTCGACCACGCCTGGGCCGATGCGTGGAGCCGCGCAGGCGGAGCCTATTATCCCAAATTGCAGATCAGTGTGCCGTTCACGCCTGCCACCGGCCCGCGCCTGTTGCTGGGCGATCGGCCCGATCTGGCGCCGGTCGTGCTGGCGGCTGCGGCGCAAGTGGCCAGCGAACACGGCCTGTCATCGGCACATGCCACCTTCATCGCGCCCGACCAGGTGCCCTTGTTCGAAGCCGCGGGGTGGCTGCTTCGCGCCGATATCCAGTTCCACTGGGAAAACCGGGGCTATGCCTCGTTCGACGATTTTCTGGGCGTATTGTCTTCGGCCAAACGCAAGAACCTGCGCAAGGAACGCGCCGCCGCGCAGGCGGGGGTAGAGATCAAGGCGCTGACCGGCGATGCGATCGGGCCCGAACACTGGGATGCGTTCTGGGTGTTCTATCAGGACACCGGCGCGCGCAAATGGGGTCAGCCCTACCTGACGCGCAAGGCGTTCGATCTGATGGGCCAGCGGATGGCGGCGCAGATCCTGCTGGTGATGGCATTCATCGACGGGCAGGCGGTGGCCGGCGCGCTGAATTTCATCGGCCGCGATGCGATCTATGGCCGGTACTGGGGATCGGTGATCGACAAGCCGTTTCTGCACTTTGAACTGTGCTATTATCAGGCCATTGATGCTGCCATCGCGCTGGGCCTCAAACGGGTCGAGGCGGGCGCACAAGGGCAGCACAAGCTGGCGCGCGGCTATGAACCGGTGCAGACCATTTCGGCCCATCACATCGTCGACCCGTCCTTCCGCCGCGCCGTGGCGGATTTTCTGGTACGCGAACGCGCTGGCGTCGCCCAGGATCAGCAATGGCTGGGCGAACGCACCCCGTTTCGCAAGGAAACCGAATAAGCGTTCAGGCGACGCGGCGGCGCGGGTCTGCGCGCAGCCATTCGCGCGCACGGCGCTGTGCTTCGGCGACTTCGCGCGCGGTCATGTCTTCGGCCACATCGGCCCGGCATTGCGCGGCATCCTGGTGCCCGCGGACGGCGGCCAGATTGAACCATTTGTGCGCTTCGATCAGGTCGATCGCCAGCGCGGCGCTGCCTGCAGAAAAAGCCATGCCCAGATCGAAAAAGGCTTCTGCCTCGTCGCCCTGCGCCGCAGCCAGACATTCGGCCACGAAGCTGTCGCGTGCGGTCTGATCGGGCGCCGGGCTCAGATCCATTCCGCCAACCAGCTTGATGAAGTGTTGTTCCATACCCCGTTATCCCCAAGTTTGCGCTGCCACCCCGGGTCAGCGCGATAGGCACAAGGTCTACGGGTTTGGTCAACAATTGGTTAACAACGGCAAGATTTTGCCGGTTTGTCGCACACCCTGGTGGTTGACATTGCCAATGCCTTAATTCGGGTCACGTAAAAAAGAGCGTGCGGGAATGACTTGTGCGGCATCGTACGTCCCCCTATAGGCCCGGCAAACCGAGGTGCCGGGGGCCGTGATGGCAAGCGCCCCCGGGTCGGAAGGCACGAACGCGGAGGGCCGGATGGCTGGGGTGTTGAGTGACGAGATCGACGTGTTGGCCAAAGCCCGGCGCGCCATGCCGGGTGACTATGTTCCCAGCGAAGACGAACCCTACATGAACGAGCTGCAGCAGGATTATTTCCGCCGCCTGCTGCTGGAATGGAAGCGCTCGATCCTGTCGGCGTCGGTCAACACGCTGTCGGCGCTGCAGGAAGGTCCCATTCGCGAACCCGATCTGAACGACCGTGCGTCGAGCGAGACCGATTGGGGTATCGAGTTGCGCACCCGTGATCGCCAGCGCAAGCTGATCGCCAAGATCGATTCGGCGATGCGGCGGATCGACGAAGGCGAATACGGCTATTGCGAAGTAACCGGCGAACCGATCGGCCTGGGCCGGCTGATTGCCCGCCCGATCGCAACCATGACGGTCGAGGCGCAACAGGCACACGAACGGCGCGAAAAGGTTTCGCGCGACAACTGATCGGCGATGACCGGGGCGGGGGCCTGATGCACCCGCCCGGCCGGCGGAGCGGCGGCTTTGCGGACCCGGCAATTCTGTCCCAAAACGGGGCCATGCCGCACAGGCCTGGTGAATCCCATTTCATTTTAACATTTCGTTTGCCGATTTTCCGGTATTTGTTGGTCTGCGTTCCAGGGGCGCCGATTGCATGCCGTCGCGCATGCGCGGGCCCGGAAGCGTGGGGTGCCGTGACCGGTTTCGAGACGCGAAGCCGGCGCCGGGCAGGCATTTGGCAGCAATGAAACGGAACCGGTTGGTGACTGACATCGATCATCGGCAAGTCGGACGGGACAGCCTGTTTCTCATGGCTGATCTCAGGGTCGAAGGCCAGGCGGGCGACCACCGGGTCAAAGTCCGCAACCTGTCGCCGCACGGCATGATGGCCGAAGGCACCGTGCGCGTCGCTTCGGGTGTCGGCGTCGAAGTCAACTTGCGCTCTGTCGGGTGGGTCCCGGGCCGCGTCGCGTGGATTCAGGACAACCGGTTCGGCATCGCCTTTCTCGAAGAAATCGACCCACGCGAAGTGCGTGCGCCGGCGCCATCGGTGGGCGAACACACCCCGCGTTACCTGAAATCCGCGATCCAGCCGCCAGACCCGCGCACTCTGCGCAAGCTTTGACCTAAAAATCGATCGCGATACCGTTGCGTTCCCAATCGCCGAACCGGGTGGGGTCAAGCCCGTCGGGATCGGGGACAGGTTCGGCCGCGCGCGGTTCGGGCACGGGCGTGTTGGTCCAGTGTGCGGGCGGGGTAAACCCCTGGGGGCGTGACGTGGCGCGCTTGATCGGTTCGGTCATGCGCCATGCGATGCGCCACCGCGCGCCCGCTGGCAATTGCCAAGTGGGGCAGATGCGACGATAGGGGGCCATGGTACGCCCCCCCAGTTCGCGCTTTGCGCCTGTCGAAACTGCCGCTCCTGTCGAAATCCAGGGTCTTGCCGCGCGGCTTGCCGCGCTGCGCATGATCGATGCCGTGCTGCGGCGGGGCGATCCGCTTGACCAGGCGGCCCCGCCGCTGCTGCGCCCGGTGCCCCGCGCCGACGATCGCGCGCTGGCCACTGCGATCGCGCAGGAAGTGCTGCGCTGGCTGGTGGATTGTGATGCGCTGATCGATCAGGCGATGAAACTGCCGCTGCCCCATGATGCCAAGGCGCGCAGCGTGCTGCGCATGATGCTGGTGCAGGTGCTGCGGCTGAACCTGCCGCCCCATGCGGTGATCGCGACCGGCCTGCCTTTGCTGTCGGGTGGTCCGCGCCGCCTGGCACACGGGGTGTTTTCGGCGATCCTGGGCAAAGGCGAGGCCGCCCTGCCGGCCGCGCCCAGCCTGCCCGAACCGGTGATGCTGCGCTGGGGCCAAGCCTGGCCCGACCGGCTGGCGCCGATTGCCGCAGCACTGGCCGAACCGCCGCCCCTCGATCTCAACCTGGCCGATCCGGCCACAACCGCCGCCTGGGCCGAACGCCTTGGCGGGATCAGCCTGATGCCGGGCCATGTGCGGCTGGCGCGCGGGCAGGCGGTAGAGCACCTTGACGGCTATGCCCAAGGCGCCTGGTGGGTGCAGGATCTGGCCGCGACGATCCCCGCGCGGCTGATTGGTGCAGCGCCCTGTGCCGGTGCGCGCGCGCTCGACCTGTGCGCAGCACCCGGGGGCAAGACGCTGCAATTGGCCGCCGCCGGCTGGACGGTAACAGCGATCGACAAGTCGCCCCGGCGGCTGGAGCGGCTGAGCGAAAACCTGACGCGCACCCAGCTGTCCGCCGAAGTCATCGCCGCCGATGCCCTGACCTGGCAGCCCGATCACGGTTTTGATGCGATTCTGATCGATGCACCGTGCAGCGCCACCGGGACCGCACGCCGCCATCCCGATGTGCTGCATCGCCAGCCCGCACTCGATGACCTGATCGCACTTCAGTCGGCGCTGCTGGCGCGCGCATCCGGCTGGCTCAATCCGGGCGGTACGCTGGTCTATGCGGTGTGTTCGCTCGAACCTGCCGAAGGCGAAGCACAGGCGGCCGCCTATGGCGGCACGCCGTTGCCTGTCACGCCCGACGAACTGCCCGAAGGCATTGCACCCACGGCGCAAGGCTGGCTGCGCACCGACCCCGGCATGTTGGCCGAGGCCGGCGGGCTCGACGGATTTTTCGCCGCGCGCTGGAAAGCGTAATTGTGTCCTGAAAGTCGCCATCACGCGACTTTCAGGACAAACGCTCAGGCCTTTACGCGGTCGGCAAAGCTCTTGCGCAGCTTGTTCAGCTTGGGCGGGATTACGGCCAGGCAATACGGGTTGCGCTGGCCTTCGCCTTCCCAATATTCCTGATGGTAATCTTCGGCCGGATACCATGTGGCAGGGCCTTCGATCGTGGTCACGATCGGCGCGGGCCAATGGCTGGCATTGCGCGCAATCGCGGCTTCGGCTTGCGCGCGTTGCGCATCGTCCAGCGGAAACAGCGCCGAACGGTACTGCGTGCCGACATCGTTGCCCTGACGGTTCAGAGTCGTCGGATCGTGGATCACGAAAAACACATCGAGCAGCGTGGCATAGTCGATCACCGCGTCGTCGAACGTCACGCGGATGCCCTCGGCATGGCCGGTCGTGCCCGAACAGACCTGCTTATAGGTCGGATTGGGCACAGTGCCGCCGATATAGCCGCTTTCGACGCCCGACACGCCGTTGACATCGCGCAACACCGCCTCGGTGCACCAGAAACAGCCGCCGGCAAGGATGGCTTCGGCCATGAAAAATCCCTTTTGTTGTCGTCCTGGCCGCAAAGATAGGGTGCCCATGCGGTATTGTCATCGCCCCGTCGTTGAATTGCTGCGCCATTGCCCTTAGGTCTGGGCCCATGACCCAGATCACTGTCGCCGCGCTGCAACTGTCGCTCAACGATCCCGATCCTGCCGACAATATCGCGGCGGTGGCCGCCATGGTCGAACAGGCCGCCGGCGATGGTGCGCAGATCATCCTGCCGCCCGAACTGTTTGCTGGGGCCTATTTCTGCCAACAGGAAGACGAGGCGCGCTTTGCGCTGGCGCATACGCTGGCCGAAGATCCCTCGGTGGCGGCGATGCGGCGCGTGGCCAAAGGCCTGGGCGTGGCCATCCCGACCAGCTTTTTCGAACGCGACGGGCAGCATTACTACAACACCCTGGCGATGATCGATCCCGCGGGCGAGATCATGGGCATCTATCGCAAAAGCCACATCCCCGATGGTCCGGGGTACGAAGAAAAGTATTATTTCCGCCCCGGCAACACCGGGTTCAAGGTGTGGAACGTGTGTGGCACCACCATCGGCGTGGGCGTGTGCTGGGACCAGTGGTATCCCGAATGCGCGCGCGCGATGGCGCTGATGGGGGCCGAACTGCTGTTCTATCCCACCGCCATCGGCAGCGAGCCCTATGATGCCGATCTCGATACCAGCCGCGTGTGGCGGCGTGCGATGCAGGGCCATGCCGCATCGAACTGCATGCCGGTGATCGCCGCCAACCGTATCGGCGTCGAAGAAAACGCGCAGACGTTTTACGGCCACAGCTTTATCACCAACGAATGGGGCGATCTGGTGGTCGACTACGGCGCGCAGGAAACCGGCACGCTGGTTGCGACGTTTGACCTGGCGCTGGCGCGCAAACGCCGCGCCGGCATGGGCTTTTTCCGCGATCGCCGGCCGCAGCTGTACGCCCGGCTTGCGCAGGATACGTGACGCATCGCTATCTGATCGCGCTGGGTTCGAACATGGCGCACCCGCGCCATGGCCCCCCGCCCGCGGTGCTGCGCGCAGCCCTTGTGGCGCTGGAAACGTCTGACCTGCGGGTGATCGCCTCGGCGCCGATCATCGCCAGTGCCCCGGTCGGTCCGTCGCTGCGCCGTTATGCCAATGGTGCGGCCGTGATCGAAACCGTGCGGCCCCCGCTGGCCTTGCTCGACCAGTTGCAGGCGATCGAGGCCGCGTTTGGCCGCAACCGGCGCGGCCAGCGCTGGCGCGCGCGCACGCTCGATCTGGATATCGTGCTGTGGGACGGCGGCGCATTTTGCGACGCGCGCCTGACAGTCCCCCACCGCGAATACCGCAATCGCACCTTCGTACTGGGCCCCGCCGCGCGCATTGCACGCGACTGGCGCGATCCCCTAACCTGCCTTTGCGTGAAACACGCCCATGCGCGCTTGACCCGCCGCGCCCGCCTGCCTAAGGCGCCTCCACCGCACGACGCGTGCCGGGCCCATAGCTCAGTCGGTAGAGCAACTGACTTTTAATCAGTAGGTCGCTGGTTCGAATCCAGCTGGGCTCACCATATTTTCAATAACTTAGTTGGTGAGATTTGAGGCGAAGGCCGGTGCCTCTTGCCTTTAGGCATCAGATAGGCATCAGCCGGTGCAGTTTCGTGCTTGGTTAGTGCGGCTGATCGGCCAGCCGGGTTAAATGGTTTCCGACGCTCACAGCCAACGGACAGCACCAGGCAGCTAGCGAGCAATCGCGTATCGGATAACCATGTCGTCATTTTCTCCCCAGCCTCGCGCGCCCGCGCGTAGCGTCTGGCCAGTCCGGTTCTTTGCTGGTTTTACATTTGCGGGATCGATTGGCTGGTGACTGCGGCGAGCGAAAGAGAGGGATATCCGCGTCGATTCGATCATGCCTTGATGTCCGGCTGGTCGCCAAGCGCGGGCCGGGGTTTATGCACGGTCAGGTGCAATTCGTGTCGCCGCAGTCGCTATCGGAAATGACACAACCAAGCGGCATGAAAGAGTGCAATGACTGTAACGGCGCATTCGTTCGGTAAAAGAGGAATGCGCCCGCACGCAGAAATCGCCGCATCACGCAAGCGTGCTGGTGGTCGAGCCACTCGTCGATGTGGTTTGCGAACCACCGCCGACCGAATAGGTCGGGTTGGTGAGCGCGCTTAACAGATCGCTGGTACTGGAAGAGTCGCTAGTGCTGCTGGAGGAGGCACCCCCTGAATGATGGTGATGATGGCCGCCATGATGAGCCGCACCCGTACCCTTTGCAGATGTGGTGCCGGTCGAAGCGGCGGGCGTGGTGCTTGCCGCTTGCGTGGCTGTGGCTGGCGTGGTGGTTGCAACCTGTCCGGTCGTGCTGGCGCCAGCAGAGCTGGTCAGTGCTTGCTGGGATGTCACGGCACTGTTTGAACTGAGGTTCTGCCATGTCCCCCGTCAGCGCCTTTGGCACAGATTAGGGGTTGAGATTTGAGGAGGGTTGGGGCTTCGTCGTAGTGACGAAGGAACGCAGATGAAGCCCCAACCCTCCTCGAGAAAATTGCCCGCGAAAGCCCCTGCCGAGCAGGTGGTGAAGGACATTCGGCGCCAG
>NZ_AUBA01000020.1 GCF_000429005.1 Novosphingobium acidiphilum DSM 19966
CAGCGTTCGTTCTGAGCCAGGATCAAACTCTCAAGTTGATGTCACAACACCATGCCAAACCCAACCCCAAAAGGCCAAATCCAACACAGCGCAGAACTTCAGGAGCCGATACCTGCATTTCAAACGTAATGGATACGAAGGACATACAGACTTCGGCTTGATTTATACTGCCATCCAGAGCCCAAAGACCCCCGGTAGCAGGCGCCGTCGCCCACATGTCCCTTCATCTAATCAACAATGTCAAAGAACCACCGACAAATGTAGGCGGCCAATCACCCTCCCTCGATACTCTCGAGGGGATGACTGTCCGTCCATTTTTGGCGACCAGGACGGTTAAGTGCCGGAAAAACAGCGACACCGTCTTGGTGGACCGGCATATATGGGGGGTGTGCCGAGTGGTCAACGAGATTCTGTATTTTTTTTGAAATGCTTTGATAAGCCATGGAACAATAACGCTTATTGCCCTCCGATGCAGCCATTGGCTGGCTGGGGCGGGGACATTTCGCAACGACTCTGTCGTGGCGGTCCTGCTTGCTATGCCCGGGTCAATCCACACGCTTTGTTTACCGCAAAAAGGTACATCGGCCCGACGCCAATCCCCCCATATGGATGAACCATGCCCCCTTCTGCACCCAGCATCAGCGTGGCCATGAGTGTCTATAATGGTGAGCGATTTCTGGCGGCAGCGATCGAAAGCGTCCTGGCGCAGAGCCTTGGCGATTTTGAATTCCTGATCCTCGACGATGGTTCGACCGACGCAAGCCGGGCGATCGCGTGCCATTACGCCGCACGCGATGCGCGGGTTCGGGTCATCGTGCGCGAAAACCGTGGTCTTGTGGCCAGCCTGAACGAATTGCTGGCGCAGGCCCGCGCACCGCTGGTGGCGCGCATGGATGCAGACGACGTTTGTATGCCGCAACGGTTCGAACGCCAGATCGCGTTTTTGACAAACCATCCCGAAGTCGGCGTCCTGGGCACCTGGACTGACGATATCGATGAATACGACGCCGCCTATCCGCTTGATGCCGCAGACCACCCGATCGATCATGAAGGCTTTGTCAGGGCGGTGCAATGCGGTGCGCCGTTGCTGTGTCATTCTGCGGTGATGTACCGCCGCGATCTGGTGCTGTCGGTTGGCGGGTATCATCCCGCGTTTCGGCATTGCGAGGATCTGGACCTGTGGCTGCGATTGGCGACGATCACCCGAATCGCCAATTTGCCCGAACGGCTGCTGCAATATCGCCATTACAGCCAGCAGGTGTCGAGCAGACACGCGACCGAACAGCAGGTCAACGCCGCCATATCAAGGCTTGCCTATGCCGCACGCAAGGCCGGTCGCCCCGATCCGACCGCCGGGCTGAACGCGTTGCCGGCGATCGACGCGCTGGACGCGGCATTCGGGTGGGCAGGCGCAACGCGCGCGGTCCGCGCCCGTGTCGCACCGGGGCTGTTGTATTCACGCGCGGGACTTGGCGACAACGGATTTGACATAGTGTGCCGCTTTATCCGCGATGGCGGGCACTGCGCCGGATTGTGGCGCACGGTCGGGCGACTGGTGCTGTTCGGTTATCCGTTGCGCGCGCTGCGGCTGGCCCTGGTGCTGGCCCTGCGATCCGGACCTGCCGCCGATGCCACGCCCGTGTGCGCCTCGGCATATTGACGCGATGACCGATACCCCATCGACAGTGGCGATCGAGCCATCGGGGCGCGAGCCCGCCGCAATGAGCGTACGCGGGGCGGCGGTATGGGCGATGGCGGGTCAATACCTGTCATTTGCCATCCAGTTCGTCGCCTCGGTAATCATATCACGGCTGTTTCTGACCCCCGGCGAAGTCGGCCTGTTTTCCATCGGGATGGCGACTGCGCTGATCGTTGCGGTGCTGCAGGATTTTGGACTGTCCCGCTATATTTCGGGCCTCGTCACGCTCGATCATCACGAAATTGCGCGCTGCGGCTCGGTCGCGGTGCTGTTTTCGGGTCTGATCGCAGTCGTCGTTGCGGCCACTGCCTGGCCCATGGCGCAAACCTATCACGAGCCGCGCCTGGTGCAGATCCTGCTGATCCTGGCTGGCAGCTATCTGTTCGTGCCGATGTCGGTGGTGCCCATGGCGCTGATGGCGCGGACCATGCAGTTTCGCGGGCTTTTTGCGGTCAATGTCGCCGCAGCACTGGCCCAGGGTGGCGTTGCGGTGGTGTTGGCAGCGGCCGGCTATTCCTCGTTTGCGCTGGCGTGGGCCACTGTCGTGGCCGCCGCGACGCGCGGGATCGTGGCACAAGCCATGCGGCCAAGCTGGCCCCGCCGGATGCGGTTCGACGGTATCGGCCAGGTCCTGGGCTTTGGCGCGCGCACCAGCGTGCTCTATCTGACCGGGGCACTTGGCACGCGCACCCCCGATCTGATTGTGGGCAAGGCGCTGGGGGTGACGGCCGTCGGGCTCTACAGCCGTGCGGTCAGCCTTTCGGACCAGTTCCGCATGCTGATTTCGGGGGCAATCGGCAGCGTGTTTTTCCCCGCCTTTGCGCGCATCCGCGATCGCGGAGAGCCGCTGGGTCCGGCGTACCTGCGGGTCTGCGCGGGCTATACCGGGGTGGTCTGGCCGGGCATGGCGGGGCTGGCCCTGGCATCTGAACCGATCATCCGGCTGCTTTTCGGCCAGGCCTGGCTGCGCACCGCACCTTTGCTGGCGATGATCGCGATGACCGAGGTGATGCTGATCGCGCTGCCGCTGGTCAGCGATCTGCCGATCCTGGCGGGCAAACTGAACCAGTTGCTGGTGCGCAATCTGATCGACACCGCGATGTCGGTGCTGCTGCTGGCGGTGGGCACGCATTGGGGTGTGCAAGGCGCGGCCGGTTCGCGGCTGGTCTATGGCGTGGTCTGGTTTGCGCTCTATTTCCGGTTCATGCGCCGTATCGTGGGCTTTGATGTCGGCGCTGTGATGCTGATCTATCTGCGCAGCGGCCTGGCCAGCATGGCGGCGCTGGCACCACTGGCGCTGACCTATCTGCTGTGGACCCCGCCGCACCTGGTTACCCTGGCCCAGCTAGGTCTGGCCACAGGTGCGGGCGTGGTGTGCTGGATGATTGCGCTGATCGCCTTGCGCCATCCGGTGCTGGATGAAATGCTGGGCATGGCAGCGGCTGTTCCACTGGTGGATCGGTACCTGCCGGCACGGTTCCGCCCGGCATGACCGCGACGCCCATGACCGACAGCCAATGGGCGTTGTCGAGTGCCATGATCGATCCGGGCGCAGGCCTGCGGCGCGAAAGTCCGCGGCCGTGCGAATTGCGCAATGCCGCTTACGCGGATCAATTCGACTGGGACACGCTGTTCTACGATTGCTATCGCGTGGGCCCGCATGTAGTTTTGCAGGGTCCGCCCTATCGCAATCTGATCGGCCCGCTGCTGGCATCGCGGCCGCTGGCGCAGGCCATGCGCCGCTGGCTGGGCCGCCCGTGCCATGTCGATCGTGACAAACGTGGCGAAGTGTGGCTGCGCAGCGACGCCAGTCACCTGATTCTGGCGGGCCCGATCGGCACCTATGACCTGCCGATCGGGCCGGACCTGTCGCACCGGTTTGCCGGACGCCGGGTCATCCACACCTTGTCAAAAGACAATGCCCCGCGCTGGATCCATGACTGGATACAGTTCTATCGTGCCGAACATGGGGCCGATGGCGTGCTGATCTACGACAACGGGTCAGCCCGCTATGGCGCCGCAGATTTGCAGGCCGATCTGCGCAGGGCATTTCCCGACATGGTGATCCATGTGGTGTCGTGGCCGTTCAGATACGGTCCGCAAGGCGGGCTGGCAGGCGCAGTCAACGGGCGCGAGGCACCGTGGGATTCGGATTATTGCCAGACGGGATCGTTGCAACATGCGCGCCTGCGCTGGTTGCGGCAGGCGCGCAGCGTGCTCAACGTCGATATCGACGAATTGGTGCTGGGCACCTGTGGCGTGCCGATCTTTGAGGCGACCGAACGCAGCGCAAGCGGCTTTATCAAGTTTGCCGGGCAATGGATCAGCGCCGCGTCGCCCGCCCCGGCGAACGCCCAAACCAGCCGCCACGCCGATTTCATCCATCGCGACCGGCGCGAAACGCGCGCCTGTCCGCCCAAATGGTGTATCGTGCCCGCACGCCACCATCCGCTGCGTACCAGCTGGTCGGTGCACAATCTGTTCGGATCGCGCCACAATCGCCGGATCGACGGCCGGTTCACCTATCGCCACATGATGGCCATTTCCGACAGCTGGAAGGAAGACCGTCAGATCGCGTGTCACTTCGATGCCGCCGATCATGTCGAAGACACCGCGTTGCGCGATGCCTTCGTCCGCGCCGGACTGGCCTGACCCACTGGGCTGTGGCGGGCACGCCGCGACAGGCGTATACCGGCGCCAGGGAGAGAACGAGATGCCGTTGTGCGCTTCGTCCGTGCGGGTGGCGCTGGCCAGCACTGCGCTGCTGATTGCCGCTGCCCCGGCGCAGGCCGCAAAGCCTGCCGAAAAGCCTGATGCAGCAAGAGTAGTGCCATCGGCGCTGCCGCCCAATGCCCCGCGCCATTTCGACGCAACCGAGGCCATCGCGCACGATCCGGCCACGCGCACAGACGGGTCCGACGACATTGTGACCCTGCGCCACGATGCGGCCGACCGCATGACCGTCATGGTCGAGATCGGCACGGTTGCCGGAACACACAGCGCGTTTGCGTTTCTGGTCGATACCGGAGCGGAACGCACCGTGGTTGCACGCAGCGTGGTCAATGCGCTGGGCCTGGTGCCCAATGGTCGCGGCCGGCTGATCGGAATGGCAGGCGCGCAGGATGTCGATCTGGTGTCGATCGAATCCATCATGCTGGGCAGGCGCAGTCTGTTCGGGCTGGCATCCCCGGTGCTTGATGCGCAAACCATCGGAGCCGACGGCATCATCGGACTGGATGGATTGCAGGGGCAGCGCATCCTGCTCGATTTCGATCACAACACGATGCTGCTGGGTACACCGGCCGCGCTGGGTGGCAATCGCGGGTATGACATTGTGGTGCGGGCGCGACGCAAGAGCGGTCAGCTGATCATGACCGATGCGCTGGTTGACGGGGTGCGCACCGACATTGTCATCGACACCGGGTCCGACACCACCATTGGCAATGCCGCGCTGGCGCGCGCGCTGGTGCGCGATCACCGCCAGGACACCGTGCAGTTGGTGTCGGTAACCGGACAAAAGGCCACCGCCGAGCTGGGCCTGGCGCGCACGCTGGCGCTGGGCGGGATGACGCTGAACAACACGCTGATCGCGTTCAGCGATGCGCCCCCGTTTGAAAAGCTGGGGCTGAGGCGCCGCCCCGCGCTGTTGCTGGGCATGGCACAGTTGCGGCTGTTTCACCGGGTGGCGATCGATTTCGCCGCACGGCGCATCCTGTTCGACCTGCCCGGTTCACCGCGCGGCTGACCATCGGGCCCACTGGCACTTCACCATAAAATCCCTATGTCAGGGCCATGCCCCCCGAAAACCCCCACACCGCTTCTGCCGATCGCAATCGCCGACACGATGGCTGGCGCACCTTGCAGCGATTTTTCCCCTACTTGTGGCCGCGCGACAATCCCGGGTTACGCTGGCGCGTGGTGCTGGCCTGCGCGTTGTTGCTGGTTTCGACCGAGATCAAACTGGTTCTGCCGTTCCTGTTCGAATGGGCGATCGATGCCATGAAGGTGTCGGGCCCGCGCCTGCTGGTCCTGCCGATGCTGACGGTCGTGGCCTATGCCGGCGGGCGCTTTGTCGGGGTCGGCTTCGACAATTTGCGCAATATCGTGTTCGAACGCGTCGGGCAGGAGGCCACGCGCAAGCTGGCCGAACATGTGTTTTCACGGCTGCACCGGCTGTCGATGCGGTTCCACCTTGCCCGGCGCACCGGCGAAGTGACCAAGGTTATCGAACGCGGGACCAAAAGCATCGACACGATGCTGTATTTCATGCTGTTCAACATCGCGCCGACACTGCTGAGCCTTGCCCAGGTGGCGGCGATTTTCTGGTTCCGGTTCGGCAAGGACCTGGTTGCGGCCACTGCCGCGGCGGTGGTTGCCTATATCTGGGCCACGCGCACGATTACCGACTGGCGCACGCATCTGCGCGAACGGATGAACCGGCTTGACGGACAGGCGCTGTCGCGCGCGGTGGATTCGCTGCTGAATTACGAAACGGTCAAATACTTCGGCGCCGAGGCGCGCGAGGAAGAACGCTATGCGCAGGCCACGCGCGCCTATGCCGATGCCGCCGTATCGAGCGAAAACAGCCTTGGCCTGCTAAACATCGCGCAGTCTTTTGTGACCAATCTGCTGATGGCCGGCGCCTTTGCCTACACCGTGGCGGGCTGGTGGCATGGCACGTATACCGCGGGCGAATTGGTGTTCGTGCAGATGTATCTGCTGCAACTGTTTCAGCCGCTCGACATGCTGGGCATGGTCTATCGCACCATCCGCCAGGGGCTGACCGACATGGCCGACATGTTCCGCCTGATCGATACGCAAGTCGAAGTGGCCGATGTGCCGGGCGCGCCCGCGCTGGTGGTCGGACGCGCCAGCGTCACGTTCGACAATGTCGTGTTCGGCTATGACCCCGATCGCACGATCCTGCACGGGTTGTCGTTCCAGGTGCCTGCGGGCAGCCGCGTGGCGATCGTAGGCCCCTCGGGCGCGGGCAAATCCACCATCGGCCGGCTGCTGTTCCGGTTCTATGATCCGCAACAGGGCCGCATTCTGATCGACGGGCAGGATATCCGGCTGGTGACGCAGGCCAGCCTGCGCGCCGCGCTGGGCATCGTGCCGCAGGATTCGGTGCTGTTCAACGACACCATCGGCTACAACATCGCCTATGGCCGCGAAGGGGCAAGCGCCGCCGAGGTCGAAGCTGCGGCGCAAGGTGCCTCGATCAGCGATCTGCTGAGCCGCCTGCCCCAGGGGTTGAACACCGAAGTGGGCGAGCGCGGGCTGAAACTGTCGGGCGGGGAAAAGCAGCGCGTGGCCATTGCGCGCACGCTGGTCAAAAATCCGCCGATCCTGCTGTTTGACGAAGCAACCAGCGCACTCGACACCCGTACCGAACAGGACATCCTGGGCACGATGCGGCTCGTTGCATCAAACCGTACGACCATTTCGATCGCGCACCGGCTGTCGACGATTGTCGATTCCGACACGATCCTGGTGCTCGACCAGGGCCGCCTTGCCGAACAGGGCAGCCATGCCGATCTGTTGCGGCACGACGGGCTTTATGCCGAAATGTGGGCGCGCCAGGCCGCGGAGAATTCCGAAGACGAACTGGCCGAGGCGGCGCAATAGCGCCCGGCCGCAAACACCTACCGGCCCGCACTACAACATTGTTTTTTTGTAATTTCCAAGGCATCGCGTGATATCGTCGAGCGGGCGATCGCTTTTGGGATGTCAATCCGATGCAACGCTGTCGCATGCGTCAGATCAGTGTGCCGGTGCTGGCGCGACTGGTGTGGTTGGCGGGGCCCCGGCAGCATGCGCAACGCCGTGCCTATGCCGCGGCGCGCTGGATTGCGCGTATCGACGCCAGGGTCCGGGGGCCGCGCCACCCCGGCAGAATCGCGATCGAGGCGATCGTGATGAATGACCTGATCTGCCAGTTCTGCATGTTCGATCACACCTTTCCGCTGACCACGCAGATCGTCGGCGGCCCGCTGCGCGATGCAGTGTGCGATCGCCCGCGCGGGGCCCTGATCGCGACAGTCCACACCAAGCTGGCACTTGCCGCCCACGGCGCTATCTGCGTCGACGGGAAACGCCCGCTGTTCGTCGGCTTTGGCGATGGCGACTTGCGCAGATGGAGCTGGGGCGCGGCGGATCTTGTCGAACGCATCGCGCCCGACGCGCCGGGCCTGTTTGGCCGGATCGGCGAAGCGCTTGCGGCCGGCCGGATCGTGATTGCCTTTGTCGATTATGCCCACAGCGGCAAAGAACGAACGGTCATTTCGCCCAACCTGTTTGCCTGGGCACAATCGCGCGGCATACCCATCCGGCCGATGCTGTCCACGCTGACCCGCAACGGGACCATCAGGATTGAACTGGGCACCGCGCTGCCCGGTGCGCAGCATGGCCCCACGCGCCACGCCGATGCATTTGTCGATTTTGTGACGCAGCGCTGGCCCCGAAGCTATACCGTGTGCCGCGCGCGAACCGCGCGGCAACCGGGCGCGATGATCAAGCCCCGGACTGTTTGATCACGTCAGCCGCGTGCCAGACAACGGCCTGCGCCACCTTGATGCAATCCATCCCGCCGTCCCAGGCCATTGTCGGCGATCCGTACAACCGCCAGCCCTGCGCCAGTGCTTCGGACACACGCTCGCAAAAGGCGCGGTCATCCTTGCCGGTCAAAAGGCGATAGATCGGGCGATCATCGGGGGTCTGGTGCATGGCGCGATCGTATCAGGCCACCGCGATCCCGCCAACCTGATCATCGCCATCATCGGCCGCGGTCAGTTTGCCGCTGCGCATCCAGCGCAGCACCGGCACCGCCAGGATGACGCAGGCAGCCATGCTGACCCCGGCATCCATGAAAAACTGCCCGGTTACATTACCCGCCAGCTGGTAACCCCAGCCATCGAGCGCCAGCATATAGGTATAAGGCAGCAGTGCCGCGGTGGTCAGCAGGCCGAATTGCGTTGCCGCAATCGGACTGCCGCGTCGGATCGATGCAAAAATAATCGCATTTTGAGCGACTTGTGCGATCGACTGGGCAATATTTTCACCGCACACCGCAATCAGATAGACCAGCCAGGTATGCGGCAGGCCGATCACCAGTGTGGTGAACACAGCGCCCGCGGTGCCCACGCCGATGTACAGCATCGGTCCGTGGACATGGCGCAGGCACCACCGCCCGAACAGCGCTGCGGCCATGCCGATCACCGTGGGGCCTATCCCGTTGGCAAAATCGACCATCTGCGCCGAAACGTGGAAATCGGGTCCCAACCCGCCAAACGCGTTGGTCAGCGTGAACGCCGCGCAGGGCATCGCCAGCAGCACCGCGATCCGCCACACCAGCGGGCGGCGGATCAGCACGCCGATGTCGCGGCCCAGATCGCCAAAGCTTTCGCGCACCGCCTTGCGCCCGTGGTCTGCCGACGGGATCAACCGCAGCACGACCAGCGGCACCAGCCCGATCACCCCCACCACGATCTGTCCGACGGGCGAAGGCAGGTGCGTGATCAACGGGTATTGGCAGAACGCCCCTATGCCGAACCCGACCCCGTTGCCGATCGTGAACCAGGCCCCGATGGCATCGTCCTGTTCCTTGGGCAGGGCCGCACCCAGCCATCCGCCAAGCGCGGTCGTCAGCATGACCAGCGCCAGCGCATCGGCCATCATCAGCGGCGCAATCAGCGGCCCGGTCGGCGCAACACCCAACATGATCGCGGTCAAAACCGCGACCAGCAGGCCAAGCGCATGCGCCCAGACCCTGCGGCTGACCAAAGTGTCAAGGATCGGTGCAACCGCAAAGGTTGCCAACGACGCCAGCCCCGACAGCGCGGTCAGGCTGGCAATCACCGGCTGGCTGACCGCGTGCGCCGCCATGACCTGCGGCATCGTCACCAGCACCCCGGCATAGCAAAAGCCATAGGCTGCATTCGACAGACCCATGGCCCAGACAAACCGGGGCCGAACCCGTGCTTCATCGATCATCGTGCGCGTGCACCCTTCGGGGCCAATCACGCCCGATGCCAAGTGTGCCGCAGGTGTCGGGATCGATCAACGGGCTTTGTGGGACGCACCCGGACAAAGGCACCGGGCGGGTTACAGGATGTATTTCGACAGGTCGGTGTTTGCCGCCAGCTTGGCCAGGCGGTCGGCAACATAGGCCTCATCGATGGTCACAGTCGTGTCGCCGCGGTCTTCGGCATCAAAGCTGATCTCTTCCAGCAGCTTTTCCATCACCGTCTGCAAACGGCGCGCGCCGATGTTTTCGATGCTGGCGTTCACCTGGGCCGAGGTGCGCGCAATCGCGCGGATCGCGCCCGGCGTGAATTCCAGTGTGACGTTTTCGGTTGCCAGCAATCCGCAATACTGTTCGACCAGATTGGCGCGTGTTTCGGACAGGATGCGTACGAAATCATCCTCGGACAGCGCCTGCAATTCCACCCGGATCGGCAGGCGCCCCTGCAATTCGGGCAGCATGTCGCTGGGCTTGGCAATGTGGAACGCGCCCGAGGCAATGAACAGCACATGGTCGGTCTTCATCGGGCCATATTTGGTGGCAACCGTCGTGCCCTCGATCAACGGCAGCAGATCGCGCTGTACGCCTTCGCGGCTGACCGATCCGCCGCGCACATCGCTGACCGCGATCTTGTCGATTTCGTCGATAAACACGATGCCACAGGTTTCGGCATTGATCAGGGCAACGCGCGCCACATCGTCCTGATCCATGCGCTTTTCAGCTTCTTCGTCGATCAGTTTTTCCCAGGCGTCGGGCACCCGCAGCTTGCGCCGCCTGGTCGCCTGGCGCCCCATCGCCTTGCCCATCATGTCCGACAAATTGATCATGCCGATCCCGCCGCCCATGCCGGGAATGTCCATCGGCATCGACGGATTGTCCTCGACCTCGATTTCCACTTCGACATCGGCCATCGCGCCTTCGACGATGCGCTGGCGAAAGCTTTCGCGCGTCGCCTCGCTGGCACCATCGCCCACCAGCGCCTTGAGCAGGCGGTCCATCGCCGCCTTGCTTGCCGCTTCGCGCACGGCATCGCGCCGGCGGGCCTTTTCCAGGCGGACCGCCTCTTCGGCCAGATCGCGCGCGATCTGTTCGACATCGCGGCCGACATAGCCGACTTCGGTAAACTTGGTCGCTTCGACTTTGACAAACGGCGCATCGGCCAGCCGTGCCAGACGGCGGCTGATCTCGGTCTTGCCGCAGCCGGTGGGCCCGATCATCAGGATGTTCTTGGGGCTGACCTCGTCGCGCAGCGCAGGATTCAGCCGCTGGCGGCGCCAGCGATTGCGCAGCGCCACCGCGACCGCGCGTTTGGCATCCTGCTGGCCGACTATGTGTTCATCAAGCGCGCGGACGATGGCTTTGGGGGTAAGGGCGTCATTCATGATCGATCAGACTTCTTCCAGCGTCACGCGGTCGTTGGTGTAGACACAGATGTCGGCCGCCACCTGCATCGCGCGGCGGGCAATCGTTTCGGCATCGCATTCATAACCGGCAATCGCGCGCGCCGCGGCCAGCGCATAATTGCCGCCCGATCCGATTGCCGCGATCACGCTGTCGCCGCCTGCGTCGTGGATCGCTTCGGGTTCGAGCACGTCGCCGTTGCCGGTCAGCACCAGCAGCGTATCGACATCGGCCACGATCATCAGTGCTTCAAGATTGCGCAGATATTTGTCGGTGCGCCAGTCCTTGGCCAGTTCGACCGCCGCGCGCAGCAATTGCCCGCGATGCGCTTCCAGCTTGCGCTCAAGCCGTTCGAACAGGGTAAAGGCATCGGCAGTGGCGCCGGCAAAACCGGCAATCACTTTGCCGCCTTCGCCCAATCGCCGCACCTTGCGTGCATTGGGCTTCATCACGGTGTTGCCCATCGACACCTGGCCGTCGCCGGCGATGACGGTGCGCCCGTTTCTGCGCACGCCGATAATGGTGGTTCCGTGCCACTGGATCAGGCCATGGCTGGCCGCATGGTCATTCATGCCAGCCGATATGGGGGGCACTCCGCGCCAATCAATAGCGCGGGTTTTTTGGGGTCCTGGGCCTGGCCGGTGCGGCCCCCCGCCCGATCACCTGCTGCATCGGGCCGGGGGCTGCGTCGTGCCGCTGCGCGGCAGGTATCAACTGCCGTTCGGGCCGGTCCCGCCGGGACGTCCGCCACCCTGGCCACCCTGGCCGGGTTGTCCGCCGGGCAGTGCGCCGACCGTGCCGATATTGCCGAACAGGTCTTCAAAAAAGCTGCGGTCGCGGCCCAGCGTCGGGGTCTTGTGCTTGTCGGGTTCGATCCGCAGCGCGTGTTCGACGCCATCGTGGGTTACGTCCGACACCGTGCCGCCGGCATCAAAGCCCACGTGCAGGATCGATCCGGCATGGATGCGCGGGCGGGTAAACGGGCGCTGTTCGGTGTCGAGCGAGATGTAATACCACGCCTGCTGGCCAAACTGGCTTTTCATCGTGGGCTGACCCAACGAGCGTTCGACCGACAGGCGGTTGTCCACACCCGGCAACACCGACTGGGTCAGCGCCGGGTCGACCAGGTAACCGCGGTGATCGCGAATCGTGCTGCATCCACTGGCGCACAGCAACAGCGCGCAGCCCAGTGACACCCTGAGGCTTGCCGCCTTCAGGCCCGCTGCCCGTGCCGGAAAACCCGACTGCTTGGTCCGCTCGATCCGCATTGCCACCTTTCACACCTGCCTGAACAGATAACTGCACTGCGGGTCGTTTGCCTTCGCGCCCGCGGTGCCTATATCACACGCCTTAGGCATCAAAGCGCATTCCCGCAATGCCGGGCAAGCGGTTTGATGCACCGGGGGCGCACCCCGGCAATCCACAATGGCCCCGCCACGGCGCGGCCCGATGACAAGGACGGAAACACCTGGTGATGTCGCGACTTGCGAAATGGCTGCGGCCAAGCCCCGACCCCCGCGAGGCGATTCGCCCGCTGTGGCACCGGGTGGTAGAAATTGCGCGCGAGAAGGAATGGTATCGCGATTGCGGTGTTGCCGACACCGTGGCGGGTCGGTTCGACGCGATCACGCTGATCCTGTCGCTGGTGCTGATCCGGATGGAGCGCGAAGACACGATGGCCGATGCCTCGGTCCGGCTGACCGAACTGTTCGTCGACGATATGGACGGGCAATTGCGGCAGGGTGGCGTGGGCGATCTGATCGTGGGCAAACACATCGGCACATTGATGAGCACGCTGGGTGGCCGGTTGGGCGCCTATCGCACCGCGCTCGACGAGGGCGAAGCCTCCACCACGGCGGCCGTGGCGCGCAATGTAACCATGCGCGAAGGCGGTGATCCGCTGCTGGTGGCACAACGTGCGCGCGCCTTTGCCGCAGGGCTTGCCGCAACGCCGGCGATGCGCCTGCTGACCGCGGAAATCGGCCGATGAGCGCGCGCATCGATCCTGAATGGGTGCGGATCATCGATGTCCGCCATCTGCCCGCGGCCATGGTGGAGGTGAGTGCCGACGAGGCTGAACGCCGCCGTCTGGCGGGCAGGTTCGGCCTGACCGCGATCGACCGGCTGGTCGCCACGGTGCGGCTGCAGGCGACCGACGCGAAGATCGTGGTGACCGGGCGCATCCGCGCCGCCGTGGTGCAGCCTTGCGCGATTTCGGGTGAAGATTTCGACGTGACGATCGATGAACCGGTCGATCTGCGGTTTGTGCCGCCGCGCGATCCCGCTGCACCCGACGAAGAGATCGAGATTACCGCGCTCGATTGCGACGAGATCGAATACGACGGGCTGAATTTCGATCTGGGCGAAGCACTGGCGCAAACGCTGGCGCTGTCGATCGATCCTTTTGCGCAAGGGCCCGATGCCGATCGCGCGCGCGCCGAACACGGGCTGGCCGGTTCGGGCGGCGGTGGCGCCTTTGACGCCCTGGCCGCCCTCAAGGGTCTTGCCCCGCAATGAGCGAACCCCGCAGCCGTGCCCCCGGCAGCCGACAAGGCGATCTGACACGCGGGCCGATCATGGGCACGCTGCTGCGCTTTTGCGCGCCCACGCTGATGGCCAATGTGCTGCAATCGCTGAACGGCACGGTCAATGCGATCTGGGTCGGGCGGATGCTGGGCGGCAGCGCACTGGCCGCGACCGCCAACGCCAATGTGGTGATGTTCCTGGTGTTCGCCGCCACGTTCGGATTCGGCATGGCCGCCACGGTCAAGATCGGTCAGGCGTTCGGCGCCGGCAATGTCGATGCAGCGCGCCGCACATTTGGCACGGCAATGGGATTTTGCGTTGGCCTGTCGCTGGTGGTGGCGGTGGCCGGGTGGATCGGCGCGCCCGCGCTGTTGCATGCGATGTCGACCCCGCCGGTGGTCTTTGCCTTTGCGCTGGCCTATTTGCGGGTGATCTTCATCGCCATGCCTGCACAGATGATCAGCGTGATCCTGTCGATGTCGATGCGCGGCGCTGGCGATGCCCGGACGCCGTTGCGCATGATGATCATTTCGGTCGTGCTTGATGTGGCGCTCAATCCGCTGCTGATCGGCGGCTGGGGACCGATCCCGGCGTTCGGCATTGCCGGATCGGCGCTGGCCACGACGATTGCTTCGACCGTGGCCATGCTGGCCTATCTGGTGGTGCTCTATGCCAACGATCTGCCTGTGCGCCTGCGCCGGAGCGAATGGCATTACCTGATCCCGCACCCGGCTGAATTGCGCTTTATCGTCACCAAGGGTCTGCCGATGGGCGCGCAGATGCTGCTGGTGTCGATGGCCGGGATCATCATGGTGGGACTGGTCAACCGCGAAGGCGCCACCGCCAGCGCGGCCTATGGCGCCAGCTTGCAGGTGTGGACGTATCTGCAGATGCCGGCACTGGCGATTTCGGCGGCGGTCAGCGCGATGGCGGCCCAGACCATCGGCGCGCGGCTGTTCGACCGGCTGGATGCGATCACCCGCGCCGGCGTCCTGCTGAATCTGGCCATGACCGGCGTGATGACAGCGCTGCTGCTGACGTTCGACCGGCCGGTGCTAGAACTGTTTCTGGGCGCAAACAGCCCGGCGGTCGGACTTGCCCGGCATATCCAGTTTCTGGCCAGTTGGAGCTATGCGCTGTTCGGGATCACCATCGTACTGTTCGGCACGATGCGCGCGGCCGGCACGGTGCTGCCGCCGCTGCTGGTGCTGGGGATCGCGATGTATCCGGGGCGATTGGGGTTCTATCACCTGGTCCACCCGGTGCTGGGGATGGATGCGATCTGGCTCAGCTTTCCGGTGGGATCGGCGATCGCGCTGGTGCTGGCCTATGCCTCGTACCGCCTGATCCCCTGGCGCAAGCGGGCAGAGGCGACGCGTGTGCCGCCGACACGCGAACCGGCGGTGGCCTGAAGCGTTCGCCGGGTGCATGCCCGCCGCCCCGCTCTAACGGCTTTGTGCGCGCCACCTTTGCGTGGTCCGATCGATCATCGTGTCTTCGCCGCCCGACTTGGCCCATTGCGCCGAGAATGACGGATCGGCCGAAGCCGGGCGCAACGCGGCATCGAGATCGTCGAACGACACGCGCATCGGGATCGACACGCCTTCGCCGCAGATCACGCATTCGCGGTTTCGCAGCGCCGGGATTGCATCCATGAACCCGCGCGCGCCTTCGGGCATGGCGGCACGCACGTGCGCCTGGTCGCGTTCGTTGTTAAGCCGCATCGCGATGATCGTGCCGCACTGCGACAGCACGCCTTCGGCAAGGTCGGAGGGGCGCTGGGTGATCAGCCCCAGGCTGACGCCGTATTTGCGGCCTTCCTTGGCGATGCGCGACAGCACGCGCGCCACCGACGATCCGTCGGAATTGCGTTCGTTGGGCACGTAGCGGTGCGCCTCTTCGCACACCAGCAGAATCGGCCGGGTTTCCTCGTCGCGCGCCCACACCGCAAAATCGAACACCAGCCGCGACAGCACGGCAACCACCGTCGAGGTGATTTCCGACGGCACGCCCGACACATCGATGATCGAGATCGGTTTGCCATTCGCGGGCAGGCGGAACACCTGGCCGATAAAATCGGTCATGCAATCGCCCACCAGCATGCCTGAAAACATGAACTGATAGCGCGGATCGGCGCGGACCTCCTCGATCTTGGTCTTGATCCGCTGATAGGGGATCGATCCCGTGCCCTTGTCCAGCTTGCCCATTTCGTTGACCAGGATGTTGAGCAGATCCGACAGCAGATAAGGGATCGGCGAATCAACCGTGATCTTGCCGATCGCGGCGGCCAGCCGGTTCTTGGCGCGGGCCTGTTGCAGGCACCGCGCCAGAATATCGGCATCGACCACCCGGTCCGACCCGCTCGAGGTCAGGAACACTTCGCAATGTTCCTCGAAATTCATCAGCCAGTACGGCATCTGCAGGTTCGACACGTCAAGCAGGTGGCCGCGCGTGCGGAACGCCGATATGTATTCGCCGTGCGGGTCGATCATCACGATGTGCCCCTCGGGCGCCAGTTCGCAGATCCGGTGCAGGATCAACGAGGCCGAGGTCGATTTGCCCGTGCCGGTGGATCCCAGCAGCGCGAAGTGCTTGCCCAGAAAGCTGTCGATATACAGCCCCGCGCGAATGTCGCGGGTGGGATGCACGGTGCCGATGCTGATATTGGCACGTCCGTCGCTGGCATAGATCTGGCGCAGATCGGCGCTGGTGGCCACATGCGCCAGTGCGCCGGGCATCGGATAGCGGGTAACGCCGCGGCGAAAGCCATAGATATTGCCGGTCAGACGTTCGGTATCGCCTTCGCCCATGAAATCGACTTCGACCACGATGCCGCCGTGATCTTCATCCTGCGTGGCCTGGCGCATCGTGCGCACCACCCCCAGCAACCACGACGACCCGACACGGATCTTGATCTGGCTGGCAACCTGCCCCGACATCGCGATCGCGGGGTCCGCATCACCCAGGCATTCCTGCAGACGTTGGGGATCAAGCACGATATGGGTGGTGCCACCTGCCACATCACGCACCACGCCGATCGGGCGACGCACGTTGTCCGAACCCGGGGCCGCGCCGCCGGACCCCGCCGCCGGGCCATCCACGCATCCGGCCGCAGGCGACTGTGCAGAATCAAACTCGGCATGCCTGCTCATTTCCGACATTGGAACCTTTCCCCGCCGATGGCGGCACCGGACACCCGCCGTGGTAGGCCCAAAGCGGTTAATTCCGGGCTAATGCGGCGCCTGTCCGGTGCAAGGTCGCCGGCCTGGCGGGGCTGCACACCCGGCCGAAAGATGCATTTTTTCAATCATGGTGACCCAATGAATTTGCTAAGCCCCGGCGTGACAGCAGTGCTACACGGTGCCCCACATCCTGTTTGAAAGGGACCACGTCATGTCCGGCGACAATGCCAAGAAAGCCCTGATCGACAGTCTGAACGGACTGCTTGCCGATCTGTTCGCGCTGTATCTGAAAACCAAGAATTTCCATTGGCACGTTGCCGGTCCGCAATTCCACGATCTGCATCTGCTGTTCGACACCCATGCCACCGAACTGTTTGCGCTGACCGACGTGATCGCCGAACGCGTGCGCAAGAACGGCGGGGCCACGCTGACCTCGATCGGCGCGATCGGGGCCAAGACCACGATCGCCGACGATGACCGCGCCGGGCTGGATGCCATGACCATGGTGCGCGTGCTGCGCGATGACAACGCCATGCTGATCGCCCGGATCCGCGCGGCCAAGGCCGCAGCGGGCCAGGCCGGCGACAATGCCACCGACGGCGCCGCCGATGACTGGACCGACCAGGCCGAACAGCGCGTGTGGTTCCTGACCCAGATCCTGGGTGGCTGAACCCACGCGCCGGCACTGACCGCAGCGTGCTGCGCATCCCTGCGCCTATCCATCGCTTTGTGCTGCGCATGGTGCAGCCGGTCCGGCTGCGCCTGTGGGGCCTGCTGGCCCGCCAAGTCGAAGGGATCATGGTGCTGGGTTTTGCCGACGATGGACGGCTGGTGCTGGTGCGCCATTCGTACCATCTGCCCGACCAGTGGCTGGTGCCCGGTGGAGGCCGCCATCCGCATGAAGACATCCTGACCGCAGCGCGGCGCGAACTGGCCGAAGAGGTGGGCTGCACGTTGCACGATCCGGTGCATCTGGGCCGGATCGTGCGCGCCATGCCGCAAGGCTGGACCAACCGGATCGAGGTTGTCAGCGGGCGCATCACCGGCACGCCGATCGCCGATGGCCGCGAAATCATTGCCGCAGCGCTGCACGATCCTGCGGCCTTGCCCGCGCAGACCCACGCCAGCGTGCGCGAATATCTTGCGCTGCGGGCAGGCTTAGAACGGTAAAGTCCCCTGCCCTTGCGCCGGGGCCTCGGCCGGTTCGGGGCCCTGTGCACCCTCAAGCGCCGACAATGTCATCCCCATCAGCGGCACCGGCTGGCGCAACGGCAACAGCGCGTCGAGCAGATCGCGGCCGATCGCGGCAAATTCGTCCGCGCCGGCCACTGCGCCCGGCACCGACCGCGCGCGGGTCAATGTCTGGAAATCGGCACTGCGCAGTTTCAGCGTTACGGTCCGTCCGCGCACGCCGGCCTTTTCGACACGTGCCCAGACAATTTCGACGATATTGGCCAGTGCCTCGCGCAGGGCCGGGCCCGAACCAATGTCGCTGGCAAAGGTGCGTTCGCCGCCGACCGATTTGCGCGGCCGATCGGGTTCGACCGTGCGCAGATCGATCGCGCGCGCCGCACGGTAGAGATAATCGGCCTGCGCCCCGAAATGCGCGCGCAAGATTTCCAGCGACACCGACCGCAGCTGCGCGCCCGTCTCGACACCCAGTGCCGCCATGCGTTCGGCACCGCGCGGACCGACCCCGTGAAACCGCGCCACCGGCAACCCGCCGACAAAGTCCGCGCCATCACCCGGGCGGATCACGCACAGGCCGTCGGGCTTGTTCTGATCCGAGGCCAGCTTGGCCAGAAACTTGTTGTACGACACCCCGGCGCTGGCGGTCAGCCCGGTTTCGGCACGGATGCGCTGCCGGATCAGTTCGGCGATGCGCGTGGCCGATCCCAGCCCGCGCTGATCGGCGGTGACATCGAGATAGGCTTCGTCCAGCGACAACGGCTCGATCAGCGGGGTATAGTCGCGAAAGATTGCGTGGATCTGCCGGCTGACCGCGCGATAAACCTCGAACCGGGGCGGTACGAACACCAGTTCGGGGCAAAGCCGCGCCGCACGCGTAGAGGGCATGGCCGACCGCACGCCGAACCGGCGCGCCTCGTAACTGGCCGCGGCGACCACGCCGCGCGCCGACGAACCGCCCACGGCCACCGGCCGCCCGCGCAAGGCAGGATCGTCGCGCTGTTCGACGCTCGCAAAAAAGGCATCCATGTCGATATGGATAATCTTGCGAAATCCCGACGTGGCAGGCTCGTGCGCGTGCTCCATCGGCCGTGCTTAGCCCAAACGGGCCTGCCCGATAAGAGCGGGCAGATAAGGGGTGGGAAGCATCAACCACCCCGCCTATAGGCGCGCCATGGCCACCACACCCACCCGCGCCCGACAGGCACCCGAACCGCCAAGGCTGGCGATCGGCGCGCGCGAATTCGTGGCGATGATGGCCGCAACGATGGCGCTGCAGGCGCTGGCAGTCGATGCCATGCTGCCCGCGCTTGGCATGATTGCGCGCGATCTGGGTGTGTCGAACCCCAACCATCGCCAGCTGGTGGTGGGGGTGTTTCTGGTGGCAGCCGGCGTCGGGTCTTTGCTGCCCGGGCCATTGTCCGATCGCTATGGCCGGCGCCGTGTGCTGCTGGTGTGCTTTGCCGGCTATGTCGTGCTGTCGCTGGGCTGCGCGCTGGCGCCGGGGTTCAACACGCTGATCGTGTTGCGCGTGGCCGTGGCGCTGTGCAGCGCAGGGCTGACCGTGCTGCCCGCAGCGATCATCCGCGATCGCCATTCGGGCGATGCCATGGCGCGCATGCAATCGACGGTGTCGATGGTATTCATGGTCGCGCCGATGGTCGCACCCACCGCGGGCCAGGCGGTGCTGCTGTTTGCCGGCTGGCGCATGATCTTTGCCATGCTGGCGGTGCTGGCCACGGCGATCGGCACCTGGGTTGCGCTGCGTCTGCCCGAAACGATGGCGCCTGCCCATCGCCAGGCCATGCACGCGGGCCGGATCATCGGCAACATGACGCTTGCGGCCACGCATCCGCGCACGTTCGGCTATACGCTGGGCGGATCGCTGATCTTTGGTGCGATGCTGGGCTATATCAATTCATCCGAACAGCTGGTTGCCGAACATTTCGGCGCGGGTGCCATGTTTCCGCTGCTGTTCGGCGCGACGGCGATCGTGATGTCGTTTTCCAGCTTTGCCAATTCGCGTATCGTGACCAAATTCGGCGCGCGGCGGGTGTCGCACGGGGCACTGATGGTGTTTCTCGTGTTCAGCCTGGTACAGCTGTTTCAGGCGCGCTCGTCCGGCGAAACGCTGTGGCAGTTCATGCCGGTGATCGCGCTGAACATCTGCATGCTGGGGTTCATCGGGGCCAATTTCAATTCGATCGCGATGCAGCCTTTTGCCGGCATCGCGGGTTCGGCCAGTTCGGTCCAGGCGTTCCTGCGGATGCTGATCGCGGCCAGCCTGGGGATCGTCATCGGGCAGGCGTACAACGGCACCGCGCTGCCGCTGGCGCTGGCGTTCCTGCTGTGCGGGCTGGGCGCGCTCGGCCTGGTGCTGGTCAGCGAACGCGGGCGCCTGTTCGGGGCGAAACAGCCCGAAGCGATGCATGGCCCGGGCCACCTCGATCTGCATTAGCATCACGCCACTGCGCGCTGGACCCCTGCCAGAAGCGCAGTCGCAGTGTCGGGCGCGCCGAAATAGAACCCCTGCATACGGGTGATGCCAAGCGCGCGCGCCGCTTCGGCCTGGGCTTCGGTCTCGATCCCCTTGATCGTGCATTCCAGCCCCAGTTGCCATGACAACGCGACGATCATCCCGGCCACGGCGCGCGCACCGGGGTCGGTCGGCAGTGCTTCGGCCAGCGCGCCATTCAGCTTGATCAGGTCGAGCGGCAGATCGCGCAATTGTGACAGGCTGGACCACCCCGCCCCGAAATCGTCGAGCGCGATCCGAAATCCCTGCGCGCGCAGGGCTTCAAGCTGGCGGGTCGCGCGGCGCGGATCATCCAGCAGCGCGCGTTCGGTCACATCCAGGATCAGGTCGGCGGGATTGCCCCCCGCACTGTGCGTGATATCTGCCAGGACCTCGGCGATGCCGTCGCGCACCACATCACGCGAACTGATATTGACCGACAGCGCGATGGCATGGTCGGCCGGCCGGCATTCCTCGATCGCCCGGCGCAACACCACGCGGGTGACTTCGCTCATCCGTCCGGTGGCGTGGGCCATGTGCATGAACAGCGCCGGTGGCTGCCACACCCGGCCATCGGGCGACCACCGGGCAAAGGCTTCTGCCCCGATCACCTGTCCGTTGCGCTGATCGATCATCGGTTGATAGACCAGCCGCAGCCGATCCTCGAGAACGCTGTCATGAAACAGCCGGGTGATCAGCGCGCGCTGGCGCAAGGCCGCCTCGTCTTCGGGACCGAACAGCACGACCGCGCCATCGCCCTGTTGCTTGGCCTTGTAAAGTGCCGCGTCTGCGCGTTCAAGGCAGGCGCCGGTATCGGCCTGGTCGGGCCGGTACAGCCCGATCGAGCACAACACGCGCAACCTGGTGCCGTTGAACACGATCGGTTCGCGCACCCTACCCGACAGGCGGCGACACACCGCGCGCGCCTGCGTGCGGTCGAGTGCCGCATCCAGCACTATGGCAAATTCATCACCCCCAAGCCGACCATGCGCAAGAACCGCGTCCTGCCCGCCGATGCGATCGGCTACGGCACGCAGCACCGCATCGCCCGCGGCATGGCCATACGTATCGTTGACGTGCTTGAACCCGTCGAGATCAAGCAGCGCCAGCCACACCCGCGCCGGGCCGCCCGGGGCCACTTCGTCGCGCAGGCGTTGCAAAATCGCCCGACGATTGAAACCGCCGGTCAGATCGTCGATCGTTGCCCGATCAAAATTGGCGCGCGATTCGCGGGCGGTGCGCGCCAGCTGGCGCCCCAGCCGTTGACCGGTCAGTTCGCGCTGCACGAATTCGCGATGGTTGGTGATGATCGCGATCATCATCGTGCCGGTAAACACCAGCTGCACCAGCGTCAGCAACAGCGCATCGACATCGCGCGATGCCAGAAAGATGGCGGTGGCCGGTATCGAAAAGGCCAGCGCAACATTCAGCGCGGTGCGCGGCGCCTGCGCCAGCGCGATCATCGCCGCAAATGCGGTAACCGCCAGCAGATATTCGACCAGCATGCGCTGTTCGACCGAGCCATACAGCGCCATCGCCATCGTCCAGGCCATGAACGCCAGCCCGAACACGCCGCCGATCGTGCTCATCTGGTCAAGCGCGCGGCGCTTTTCGGCCAGGCTTTGCGCGCCGATCCGGCTCAATTGCCAGTTTTGGCCGCGGATCCCTGCCACCGCAGCCAGTACCACCCCGAACAGTTCGATCGGCAAGGGTGCCACGCGGCAATAACTGAAATCCAGCAGGATCACGTCGAACACGACGACCAGGTACAGGATCGGTACCCGCTGCGCGATGCTGTCGACATAGGCATCGATGAACGCGGGCGAGGTCCGTTGCCGCAACGCACGGCGCAGCCGCCTGACCCGGCGGCCGGCTTGCCCCAAGGCATGCGCAACTGTGTCTTGAGCACGGACCATCGGCCCGACATTAGGGTCCGGGTGTTAATTAGGGGTCAACACCGGGTCCTGACAACAACGCACTTTTTTGCGATCAGGGCTGATCAGCCTGCAGCGCCGCGATCAGCGCGCGCACCTTTTTCTGCCGCCATTGCGGCAGTGGCGCGACCAGCCAATAGCCCCGCAAACCATCCTCTGGCGGCCCCAGCAACCGCACACGCCCGGTGGCAAGCCCCGCATCGCCCAGCAATCGCGGCACCCGCGCCCGGCCCAGCCCCGCGGCGGCCGCGCTGATCGCGGTGCCCGCATCGCCGACCGATATATGCACCTCGCGCACGCCATGCCCGGGTTCATCACCTGCCGGATCGCCGGGCCAGGCGATCCACGGGGCATTGTCGGGCACGTCATGCCCGGCAACGACAACCGTACCGCGCGGTCCCAGCGCGATCCCTTCCAGATCGCCCGGTCCGTCGCTCCAGCGCACGGCAAGGTCCAGATTGGCCTCTGCGAAATCGACATCGCCATTGCCGCCGATCAATGAAAACCGCAATTGCGGGCTGGTCTCGCGAAACGCCGCCAACCGCGACGACAACCAGGCGGCAAAGAAATCCCGCGGGCAGGCAATCGTATAGACGTGGCTGGACTGGCCGGCGCGCATCGCCTGAACGCCTTCTTCAAAGCGCAGAAACCCTTCGCGGATGGCATCGAGCCCGGCCGCGGCCTCGTCGGTCAGTTCCAGACCCTTCGATGTCCGCCGGAACAGGATTACGCCCAGCAAATCTTCGAGCGCGCGAATCTGTTGCCCCACCGCCGCAGGTGTCACCGCCAGTTCGTCTGCCGCACGGGTAAACGACAGATGCCGCGCCGCCGCATCCAGCACGCGCAAACCGTTGAGGGGCAGGTGAGTCCGCTTCATCGCGGTGGCAATCGCGCGTCGGGCATGGTCTTGTCAATCAGCCGGCGTCGGCGGCAGCGGCGTTCACCCGGCTGGTGCTGAGGCGGCCAGCGGAAAAAACGGGATCGCCACTTCGAACCGCGACCCATCGTCCCGCTGCATCACGTAATGCCCCTGCATGCTGCCGTGCGCTGTGCCCAGCGGGCAGCCCGACACATAGTCGTGCGACTGGCCCGGCTGCAGCGTCGGCTGTTCACCGACCACGCCTTCGCCATCGACATAGTTGACCACGCCGCGGCCGTCGGTGATGCGCCAGTGCCGCGTCAGCAGCTGGATTTCGTCGGACGAATCGTTTTCGATCCGGATGTGATAGACCCAGAACCACTTGCCGGATTCGACGCGCGACTGTTCGGGCAGAAAATTGACCGCGACGCGCACGGTTACGCCGCCGGTCATCGCGGCATGCTGAAAAAGTTGCTTCATCTCCCAAAACTAGCCCACATCGCGGCTGCGGCCAACGGTGTTTTGGCTCGGTTCGTCGAATCCGCCGGGCCTTTGCAAAGCCTGGTATCCAATCCCGCGGCCGCAGGATATGGCGCCGGCCATGCTGATCCGCGCCGATGCCCTGCTTTGTGCCACGCGCGCCCATGGCGAACACGGGGCGGTGGTGCGCCTGCTGACCGTCGAACACGGTCTGATCGCCGCCTATGTATCGGGTGCGCGCGGCCGCGAATTGCGCCCGGTGCTGATCGCGGGCAACACGGTCGCCATCGAATTGCGCGCACGCGGCGGCACGCAGCTGCCCACCGCGCGGGTCGAGCTGATGACCAGCCGTGCACCCTGGCTGGCCGAGCCGCTGCCCGCTGCCGGGATCGGCTGGGTAACCACCCTGGCCGCGGCCACGTTGCCCGAAGGTCATCCCTATCCCGCGATCCACGCCGCATTGGGCGCTGCGCTCGATGCGATCTGCCATGCCCCTTCGGCGCGCGGCTGGGCGCGCGCGGTGGCAGGTTATGAGGCGCTGCTGTTGCGCGAAGTCGGCTACGGCACCGCGCCCGCACCGCCGCCCGACGAGGCATGGGGTGATCTGCTGGCCCGGCTCGATCGACAGGGCAAGGCGCTTGACGCGCGCCTGTTCGGCGAACGCGGCCGCATCCATGGGCAGATCATGGCGGCGCGCGGCCTGCTGATCGATCGCCTGCACCGCATTGACCAAGCAGATTGAGCGCGGCAAAGGGGCGGTCTTTGGCGGCGCATGCCGCAACAGGACGAGCACAGCGGATGAAAATTGCAGTCTTGCCGGGCGACGGCATCGGCCCGGACATTACCCGCGAAGCGGTGCGGGTGATCGAGGCGCTGGGCCTTGGCATCGAAATGACCTGGGCCCCGGTGGGCGGTGCGGCCTACAAGGCGCATGGCCATCCGCTGCCCGCCGAAACGCTGGCGATTGCACGCGACAGCGATGCCATCCTGTTTGGCGCGGTAGGCGATCCCGATTGCGATGCGCTTGATCGGCATCTGCGCCCGGAACAGGCGATCCTGGGCCTGCGCAAGGCGCTGACGCTGTTTGCCAATCTGCGGCCGGCGCGGGTGTTTGCCGGGCTGGAAAGCCACTCGGCGCTGCGCCCCGAAATCGCCGGCGCGATCGACCTGGTGATCGTGCGCGAATTGAACGGCGATGTCTATTTCGGCGAAAAGGGCTTTCGCACCAACGCGATGGGCGAACGCGAAGGGTATGACGTGATGTCCTATGCCACGTCAGAGGTGCAACGCATTGCCCATATCGCGTTTCGCGCCGCACAGGGCCGTGGCCGCCGCGTGTGCTCTGTCGACAAGGCCAATGTGCTGGAAACATCGCAGCTGTGGCGCGATACGGTAATCGCGGTGGCGCGCGAATACCCCGACGTTGCGCTGGAACACATGTATGTCGACAATGCCGCGATGCAGCTGGTCAAAAACCCCGGCCATTTCGACGTGGTGCTGACCGGCAACCTGTTTGGCGATATCCTGTCCGACCAGGCCAGCATGTGCGTCGGATCGATCGGCCTGCTCGCCTCGGCCTCGCTGGGCGAGCGGCAGACCGCCTGGGGCACGTTTGGCCTGTACGAGCCGATCCATGGCTCGGCGCCCGATATTGCCGGCAAAGGCGTGGCCAATCCGATGGCCACGATCCTTTCGGCGGCGATGCTGCTGCGCCATTCGCTGGGTCTGGCCGATGCGGCCGAACGTATTGAACGCGCCGTGGCGCATGCTTTGGGTGATGGCGTCCTGTCGCGGGACCTTGGCGGCAACGCCGGGACTGCGGAAATAGGTGACGCCGTGCTCGCAAGGCTGTAGGCGCGCGCCCATGCTACAACTTGCTGTCATCCTGCCCACCTATAACGAGCGCAACAACATTGCGCGGATGGTCGAACGTATCGACACGGCCCTGCAGGGCTTTGTCTGGGAAGCGATCTTCGTTGACGACAACAGCCCCGACGGCACCGCCGAAGAGGCCCGCCGCATTGCGCGCGCAGATCCGCGCATCCGCGTAATCGAACGAATCGGCCGCCGTGGCCTGGCCTCTGCCGCGATCGAGGGCATGTGCGCCAGCGCTGCACCGATCGTTGCGGTGATGGACGCCGACGGACAACACGATCCGGTGTTGCTGGCCGGCATGTACGAAGCGGTGACCAGCGGCGATTATGATGTCGCCTATGCCTCGCGCTTTGCCGAAGGCGCCAGCACCGAAGCCTGGGGCCGCCCCGACCGGGTCAAGGCATCAGGCATCGCCAATGCCATCGCGCGCAAAGTGACCGGTGTCGATCTGTCCGATCCGATGAGCGGTTTCTTCATGCTGCGCGGCGAAACTCTGCGCGCCGACGCGCACCGCCTGTCGGGCGTGGGCTTCAAGATCCTGCTCGATATCCTGGCCACGGTCGATGCACCGCTGCGGGTCAAGGAATTTCCCCTCAACTTTGCCGCCCGCATGGACGGCGAATCCAAACTGGACAGAACAGTCGTGTTCGAATTCCTGATCGGTCTTTACGACAAGTGGCTTGGCCGCGTGATCCCCACCCGCTTTGCCCTGTTCGCCACGGTTGGTGCGCTGGGCGTGGTGGTGAACTTTGCAGTGCTGTGGCTGGTGCTGAGCGTGGGTTTCGGCGAACGGTTTGTCTATGGCCACTGGCAGGGCAGCGATCGCAATTTCATCGTCGGCAATATCTGCGCCGCGCTGGCCGCGATGACGTTCAACTTCGTGCTCAACAACGAACTGACTTATGCCGAAAAGCGGCTGCGTGGACTGGTTCCGCTGGTCAAGGGATGGGCCAAGTTCTTTCTGACCTGTTCGATCGGCATTCTGTCGCAGGTTGCCAGCACCGAAGCGCTGAAACGGCTGCACGTGGCGGATGCCCTGGCGGTGCTGGGCGGGATCGTGCTGGCATCGGTGTGGAACTTTGCACTGTCGAGCAAGTTCGTGTGGGGCAAATACGGCTGAACACGCCCGCGCGGCCTGGTGATTGACGAAAGGGGGCCCGATCGGCCCCCTTTTTTCATGCCCGTCTCAGCGCCAGCTGTTCAGCCAGGTATAGTCGAGATAGCCCTTCTTGCCTGGCAGGGGCCCGCCCGAGATGATCGGGTAAAACCCGATGAACACCATCGCGGTAACCAGCACCACGCTGCGCCCGGGCCATTTCAGACCGCCGTCCCACCATCGGCCCAGCATCAGCGCCAGCGCCGCCATCAGGAAACAGGCGGCCAGTTCATAATGGTAATAGAACTGCACAGGCTTGCCGTTGATCGCCCAGAAAATCAGGCTGAGCACATAAAGCACAACAATCAGCGCGGACAGGGCATCGCCTTTCCACCCTTTCCACGCGCACCAGGCCAGCGCGGGCAATCCGGCAAGCATCGAAAACGGATTGCCGATCATCAGAATACCGCGCTGGGCACCATCGATATGTTCATACAGGAACCAGATCGGGCGCAAATTCAGGATCCATTGCCACCAATGGCTCATATAGCGATGCGGTTTGACCACGCTGTCCTGCAATTTCAGCATGTATTGCTGCCACGGCAACAGGCCGCCCAGCGTCATCGGCTGCACATTGTAGAAAAACGCCGGGGCAAACGTGGCCAGATAGATCAGTGCCGGCCACAACCCCAGCCATAGAGCCGCTTCTGCCAGGCAAACCCCGCGCACCGGCCCGGCGCGCGTGGCGAACAGCCAGCGCGCGATCGCGCGCGGCGCCGCGCGCCAGTGCCGTGGGCGGGATAAACCCGGCAGATCGAGCGCCACCGCGCGCTGCCACGCAAACAGCAGGCCCGGCACCACCATCAACGGCGCCCCGTTCCATTTGCCGCCCAGCGACAGGCCGAAAAACAGGCCCGCCAGGATCAGATGCCGCCGACCGCCACGGCGATCGGCGAAATGCGGCCGCACGGACAGCGACCATTGCCACAGGCCCAGCGCCAGCGTGGCAGCCATCGCCATGTCGAGCATGGCGATCCGCGACAGGATGAACCAGATGAAATCGGTCGCCAGCAAAAATGCAAACAGCAGCGACACCCGCCGCGATCCCGATGACCACCACATCGCGCGTGCGCCGGCCCACAGCCCGATGCTGCCCAGCACCAGATTGGGGAAACGCCAGCCAAAGGTGTTGTCGCCAAACAGCCGCATGCCGATGGCGATCATTTCCTTGCCCAGCAGCGGATGTTCGGGATTCAACCGCCGGGTCAATTCGATCAGCCGCCGCGCCGCCGGCACATAGTGGATTTCATCGAACATCATCTTTGACGGGATGCCGATCCGGCACAGCCCCAGCACAAAGAATGCGGCAACGATCAACAGCGTCGCAACCAGCGGATCGGGCCGCTGGAATGGCGCAGACAGCACCCGCACAGGGGCACGAAGAAAGGCGGGTATCGGCATTGCTGGCAGCGCCCATAGGCCAAACCGCCGCGCATTGGTAGCCCATGACCTGTCTCCGGCTGGTCCTGTCCAAACCTTGCACGGCAAGGTCAAAATTCGCGCCACGCAAATTTTCGATCAAACTCTACCGCGCGCGAACCAATTCGATTATGGGCAGCCCCCATGAAACGCACCACCGGACAGGACCGCTCGATCACGCGCCACTGGCGCCCCGCAACCCAGGCTGTTCGTGGCGGCACCTGGCGTTCGGAAATGGGCGAAACGAGCGAGGCGCTGTTTCTGACGTCGGGCTATACCTATGACAATGCGGCAACCGTGGCGGCGCGGTTTGCCGGCGAAGAAGACGGGATGACCTATTCCCGCCTGCAGAACCCGACCGTGCAGATGCTCGAAGAACGCATTGCGCTGCTCGAAGGGGCAGAGGCCTGTCGCGCGCAGGCCAGCGGCATGGCGGCAATGACCACCGCGCTGCTGTGCCAATTGTCTGCGGGCGATCACGTCGTTGCCGCCAAGGCGGCGTTCGGATCGTGCCGCTGGCTGGTCGACCACCTGCTGCCGCGGTTCGGCATTACCGGCACAACGATCGATGCCAATGACAACGCCGCGTGGGAAGCCGCGATCAGGCCCAATACCAAAGTGTTCTTCTTCGAAAGCCCGGCCAATCCGACAATGGATGTGGTCGATCTGGAATTCATCTGCTCGCTGGCGCGCCAGCACGGCATCGTGACCGTGGTCGACAACGCCTTTGCCACCAGCGCGTTGCAGAAACCGATGGCCTTTGGCGCCGATGTGGTTGCCTATTCGGCGACCAAGATGATGGATGGCCAGGGTCGCGTGCTGGCCGGCGCGGTGTGCGGGTCCGACGATTTCATCAACAACACGCTGCTGCCGTTTCAACGCAACACCGGGCCCAACATCGCCCCGTTCAACGCCTGGGTGGTGTTGAAAGGGCTGGAAACGCTGGACCTGCGGATTTTCCGGCAGAGCGAAAATGCGCTGCAAGTGGCGACTTTTCTCGAAGGCCGCGTGCCGCGCGTACGCTATCCCTTTCTTGCCAGCCACCCCCAGCATGCGCTGGCGATCAAGCAGATGAAGGCGGGCGGATCGATCCTGTCGCTGGAACTCGATGGTGGGCGCGCCGAGGCCCACGGCCTGCTCGACGCGCTGCAACTGATCGATATTTCGAACAACATCGGCGATTCGCGATCGCTGATGTGCCACCCGGCCTCGTCAACGCATCACGGTGTCGGGCCGGAAACCCGCGCCGACATGGGCGTGGGCGAAAACATGCTGCGGCTGAATGTCGGCCTGGAAGACCCGCAGGACGTGATCGACGATCTGGATCAGGCGCTGTGCGCCATCGGGTTGTAACCGCTCAGTCGGGCCGGGCGGCATTTTCCAGATCGGCGATGCGCGCCTTCAGCGTCTCGATTTCCTCACGCGCGCTGGCGGCCAGGTCCTTGACCGCGTCAAATTCCTCGCGGCTGACGAAATCGAGCCCGCCAAACGCGCCTTTGGCGCGTTCGCGCATCGTTTCGCCCGCTTCGCGGCCAAGCCCGGCAACGGTGCCGGCAGCGCTGTTCAGCAGCTTGACGAAATCGGCAATCAGCGGGTTTTCGCTTTGCATCGGAGTGGGCCCTGTCAGTGATGTTCGTGCGCTAGATGGGCACGAACCGCTTTGTCGGCAAGGGGCTATTTAGATCTGCACCCTGACCGCCGGGCCCGATCCGTCGGCACCGTCCAAAGCAGCGTTCATCTGCAGGAATTGCAGATTGAGCAACGAGGCAAAACACACCCACACCAGATAGGGCAGCAACAACGCCGCCGCCATGCGCCGCACGCGCCAGGTCAGCGCGATGGTCACCCCCAGCACCACGATCAGCGCGACAATGATGCCCAGCGCCACGGTCAGCCGGTGTCCTGCAAAAAACACCGGGCTCCACGCCAGGTTCAGCGCCAGTTGCGCAGCAAAGGCACCCACCGCCAGCCCCCGCCCGCGCGCACCGCGCGCCGCCGCGATCAGCGCCAGCGCAACACCCATCATCACGTACAGGATGCTCCACACGATCGGAAAGACCAACGGCGGCGGATAAAGCGCCGGTTTGTCGAGCATGGCAAACCACGGGTTGTCGGGCACGCTGCCCGCAGCGCTGGCGGACAGGAAACCAAGGCCAAGGCACAAAGGCACGGTAAACAGCGCCCAGCGGGCAATGCTGGCACGAAGCTGGGCAGTCGAGGCAATCTGTTGCATGGCACCTGACAGGTCGGTCGCCTGCACCCGGACCATTTTCCGTGGCACAAAAACGCGATTCGGGCGCGATAGTGGCCGGGCTGTTGCGTTATGGCAACGCTGCGTTTGGTCCGGATCGCTCCATTACCGGACAGCCGAGATCAGGAACTCGACATTGCCTTCGGGTCCGGTGATCGGACTTTCGACAATTCCGTCGACCTGCCAGCCTTCTGCGACCAGCCAGTCGCGCACATCGTCGCACACCCGCGCGTGCAGCACGGGATCGCGCACCACCCCACCCTTGCCCACTTCGCCGCGCCCGACTTCGAACTGCGGCTTGATCAGCGCCACCAGCCGCGTGGGCCGCGCGGCCAGCGCCAGCGGCACCTCCAGCACTTTGCGCAAGGCAATGAAGCTGGCATCGCACACCACCCAGGTGGCGGGCGCTACGCCCGCCTTGGCCATGTGATGGTCGGTCAGCACGCGCGCGCTGGTCTGTTCCAGCACGGTCACACGCGGATCGGTGCGCAGTTTCCACGCCAGCTGGTTGGTGCCCGAATCGACGGCAAACACATGGGTGGCGCCGTGGTGCAGCAAAACGTCGGTAAAGCCCCCGGTGGAACTGCCGATATCCATGGCCACCGCACCCGAAGGATCAAGCGCGAAATGGGCCAGCGCATGCGCCAGCTTGATCCCGCCGCGCGACACCCAGGGGTGATCACGCCCGCGCACTGTCACATCGGCATCGGCGGCAACCTGTTGTCCGGCCTTGGCCAGCTTGGCTTCGCCCAGGTAGACCAGCCCCGCCAGGATCAGCGACTGTGCCCGCGCGCGGCTTTCCACCAGGCCGCGTTCGACCAGCAACTGGTCAAGCCGTAGTTTGGGGCCAGGTTTGTGCGCGGCGGCGGGTTCACGGGTTGAGCTCATCGCCGGTCTCTTCCATACAAGCGCCATGACAATCAACCGCGCGTTTGCACCGACCGCTTTTCTGCCGCTTGCCGCAACGCTGGCACTGTCGGCCTGCGACGGCGCCGTGCCGCGCGCGACCGAGCGCCAACCGACGCATCAGGCACCCGTGGCGGTGACCGCCCCGTTGCCCCCGCGCACGCCATCGGCACCCCGCCCGGCTGTGCCGCCGGCACCCCGTGCCACCGCCCCGGGCACCGATTGGCGCGATGCACCGATGCCGGCAGGCAACTGGGTCTGGTCAGGACATGCCAGTGGCAGTGCGGCACGGTTCGGAGCCGATGGCCAGCCGCCCGTGGCCGTGCTGCAATGCGATCGCGCGGATGGCCAGGTGCGTCTGGCAGTGCCGATCGATGCCCAGGCGGCCCAGTACCCGGGCGCGCGCGCGGCATCGATCACCACCTCGACAAGCACCGGGGCGGCCACCGCCAAACCGGGCACGATCGATGGGCAGACCATGCTGACGATCGCGCTGCCGGCGGGCGATCGCATACTCGATGCCATGGCGTTCAGTCGCGGCCGGTTCCGCGTCACCATCACCGGCATGGCCCCGGTGATCCTGCCGAGCTGGGCCGAAGTGGGTCGTGTGGTGGAAGATTGCCGCGGCTGAAAACCGCCAACCGGAACGGCGGATTCTGACGACAATTTTTTTTAGATCAAGACTTGTTGTTCGCCCGCCAATGAATCATTTTCGAATCAAGATCGCAGCGGGCGTAACGCCTGGCACGGTCCAGTCGAAGGGGCGCACCAAAGTCCCGACGGCGAATTGGCTCAACAGCGCGAAAGGAGGTGATCCGATGTCTCATGGTTCAGCACAGAGGTCGGAAATCCGCAGCGCGAGGCATTATCGCTGATTGGCAGCAAGTCGCGATAAAGGCTTCGTGGGCGGCACTTCCTGCCGCTGACCATGCGAAGGGCCGCTTTCCCTTGGGGAAGGCGGCCCTTCACATTTATTTCAAACCCATTGCAATCTGCGCAATAATAGTACAATACGGCGCAATGTGATCGGCAATTCGGGCAAATCCGGCCCTGCCGGCATGCCTGCCGCCCCATAAGAAGGACCTGGTTTCATGGCGTCTGCCGCCACCACCCTGCCCGGCTTTGCCCGGCATGCCCATCCCGCTCCGCGGCCCGGTCACGAACGCGACGCGATTCTGGCCAACCCCGGTTTCGGCACCGCGTTCACCGATCACATGGTCGAAATCGACTATGACGCGGGCCAGGGCTGGCACGATGCACGCGTGGTGCCCTATGGTCCGATCGCGCTCGATCCGGCGGCGGCGGTGCTGCATTATGCACAGGAAATCTTCGAAGGGATGAAGGCCTATCGCACCGGCGATGGCGGCATCGCGCTGTTCCGGCCCCACGCCAACGCCGCGCGCTTCAACGCTTCGGCCCGGCGGCTGGCGATGCCCGAACTGCCCGAAGACCTGTTCGTCGAGGCGGTGCGCCAGCAGGTCCTGGCCGACAGCGGCTGGTTTCCCACTGTCGAGGGCGGCTCGATCTATCTGCGGCCGTTCATGTTCGCGTCCGAGGCGTTTCTGGGCGTGCGCCCGTCGCGCGCCTACAAGTTCATGGTGATCGCCAGCCCCGCGGGCAATTATTTCAAGTCGGGCGCGCCTGCGGTGTCGATCTGGGTCAGCGAATATACCCGCGCGGCACCCGGCGGCACCGGCGCTGCCAAATGCGGCGGCAACTATGCCGCAAGCCTGGTGCCCACGGCCGAGGCCTTTTCGCGCGGGCACGATCAGGTGCTGTTCCTCGACGCGGCCGAACACCGCTGGATCGAGGAACTGGGCGGGATGAACCTGTTTTTCGTGATGGCCGACGGATCGATCGTTACCCCGCCGCTGGCGGGCACGATCCTGCCCGGCATCACCCGCGACAGCCTGATCGCGCTGGCCCGCGAAGAAGGCCTGACGGTGCGCGAGGAACGCTATGCGCTCGACCAGTGGCGCGACGACGCGGCAAGCGGCAAACTGCTTGAAACCTTTGCCTGCGGCACCGCAGCCGTCGTCACCCCGGTCGGCAAAGTGGCCGACGGGCATGGGGAATTCGTGATCGGCAGCGGCGGTCCCGGGCAACTGACCCAGAAACTGCGCCAGCGACTGGTCGGCATCCAGCGCGGCGAACAGGCCGACACCCACGGCTGGGTCCACCGCATCGCCTGAGGTGGTTGCAAACCGGTTTTCGTCATGGCATCGCGCGCTGCATTAAACACGCGCTTAAGCGTGTTCGGAGGACAGCCACGATGAGCATTTCGTTCGAGGGCCGGGTGGCCATCGTAACCGGGGCAGGCGGCGGCCTGGGCCGCGCCTACGCGCTGGAACTGGCACGCCGCGGGGCCAAAGTGGTGGTGAATGATCTGGGCGCCGCGCGCGATGGCAGCGGTGCGTCGGATGCGGCCGCCGACGTGGTCGAGGAAATCCGCGCCGCGGGTGGTGAAGCAATCGCCGACGGCAGTTCGGTTACCGAATTCGAACAGATGCAGGCGCTTGTGGCCAAGGCAAAAGAGACCTGGGGCGGCGTGCATGTGCTCATCAACAATGCCGGGATCCTGCGCGACAAAAGCTTTACCAAGATGGAGCCGGCCGATTTCGATCTGGTGGTCAAAGTCCATCTGCTGGGTTCCGCCAATGCAACAAAAGCGGTGTGGGATCTGATGCGCGACCAGAACTATGGCCGCATCCTGATGACCGCATCGTCGACCGGGCTGTTCGGCAATTTCGGGCAGGCCAATTATGGCGCGGCCAAGCTGGGCCTGGCCGGCCTGACCAAGACCCTGTACCTTGAAGGCGCCAAATACAACGTGCGCGTCAACACGCTGGCCCCGGTCGCCGCCACGCGCATGACCGAAGACATCTTTCCGCAAGAGGCGTTCAAGCTGTTCGCACCCGAAAACGTGGTGCCCGCAGCGCTTTATCTGGTGTCTGAAGATGCGCCCAGCAATGCCATCGTCGGCGCCGGCGCCGGCGCATACCACAGCGCATTCGTCACCATGAACCCGCCGGTAATCCTGGGCGAAGCCGACCGCACGGTCGAAGGCTTTGCCGCCAACTGGGGCCGGATCAGCGACCGCACCGGCGATTTTGTGCCGCAGTCGGGTTCCGAACAGAGCCAGGCCATCCTCGCCGCCATGCAGGCCGCGATGAAGCGCTGACCTCCTTCAAAACGATTATCGCCTTAGGGCCTAGGGCAGGTTCGCAACCCGCCCTAGGCTAGTGCTTTGCGCATCGATCATGCTTCGGCAAGTTGCAAATGGAGCACAGGGCGCTCATGTAACAAATATCAGTTTTTCGCCTTCTGGCCCTGGTCGGCTACAGAAACAGTGACCGCCTTCAAAGGCATGGCACCCAAAATGTCGAAAGTACACTGAACATCAGGAACTTCCGAGTCGTCTTTTTCTCGAGCTATATTGCCAAAGTAGTGGTCACAGTTGTATTTACCGACTCCATCTACGATCGCAATTACTGCTCCATCGTTTTTACTTTCAAATTTTCCGCCAACGTTTTTTGTAACATTTGCAATAAGGACTTGCGGATCTGATTTCTTTTCGGACCCTTGATATTTGAAGAGATATGGCAACGTAATTGTGACCGAGTCCGGCAAAGTTCCGAAATGCGTCCTCTCTCGTTTTATACCAGACAGGTCAGCCGAAATCCTGAATGTTGCTTCAGTTGCCAATGCACTTGTCTCGGGCGATGCCGCCGTACCCGGAATAGCAAACCCTTTTGAACATCCGACCAGCCCCCCGGTCATCAAAAAACCGATAGCAGCTCTGTAAATCAGGTTCATCGACATCTCCGAACAAAACGAGATTGTATGAAGGCACAATGATTATGATCGAGACGTTCGCCAATCGAAAATATTAGCCGTCCACCACTTTCATCAACTTGCGTTCCAGCGGCGACAGCACGCCCGCCAGATCGTGCCCGCGTTTCAACACTTGCCCCGCCTCTCCGTACAGTGCCCACATGCCTTGCTTGGCGCGCAGGGACGGGCGTTTTTCCACGCGTGCGCTCGGACGTTCGGCGGTGCGTTTGTAGGCGCTGAAGCTGGCGGCGTCGCGATCGAACCCGATCGCATAATCGCGCCACAGCCCGGCTGCGACCATGCGGCCGTAAAGGTCGAGAATGCGCATCAGCTCGGCGCGATCGAACGCCACTTGCACCGAGCCGGCGCGCGGAAAGGCCAGCACCGTGCCACCTGCGGACCCTGGCCCGTCGTTGCCCCCGCTCAACCCTGCCACCCGCGCATCTCCTTGAAACCGGCCATCATCGGCTGACCATGCCATGATCGCCCACCCCCCACAACACGGGCGGTGTTTCGCAAAGCGGGCAACGTCACAACAGCCTTGGCTGCCAGGTGCCGCCTGCCAGCGCATCGCGGGCCAGCGCCAGGGTAACCGGCGCCTTGCGTTCCAGCGACAGGCGATCCAGCGTGCCCACCAGCACCTCTGCCGCGGCGTGGCTGCGTTCGATGCGCGGCATCAGCCAGTCAAGCACTGCATCGCCCACCACCAGCCCGCGCCGCCGCGCCTGTTCACCGATCAGCGCGCGCAGCAGATCATCATCGGGCGCGCCGATCGGCAAGGGCAAGGCCGCGCCAAGCCGCGAGGCGAGATCTGGCAGCGCAATGTGCCAGCCGCTGTTCTGCCCGGCCAGCGCCACCGGCTCTGCCGCCACGACAAGCAGCGCATGGCCCTGCGCCTGCGCGCGGTTCCAGCGGTGGAACAGATCGACTTCGTCAATGCGGTCGGCATCGTCGATCGCATCGCCCGCACCGCTTGCACCGAACCAGCGCGCCAGCAGGCTTTTGCCGCTGCGCGCCGGGCCGCTGAGCACGGCGGTGCGATACGGCCAGGTCTCGCTCGCCTGCAGGGCGGCAAACACCGGATAGAGCGAGGGTCCGCCAACAATCGTTTCAGCCGAACCCGGCAATTCAAGGGGAAGCGCAATCTGCGACATGGCGTGCACGCTCAGCGCCGGATGCTCAGCGCACCGGCCCCTTGGGTGACTTTCCAGCCTTGTGCGCGCAGACCCGCCGCCAGCGTTTCAATCTCGCCCGCATAGGCCACGCGCATCACCGAAACCCCGCCCAGCGCCAGCGAACTGGTATTGGCCGATACCACGCCCGGCACCGCGCGCAGCGCCGCTTGTGCGGCATCGACTGCGCCCGCATCGGGGCTGGCAAATTGCACCTGGATCACCGTGCCCGCGGCCGTGGCCGCGCCGGGCGTCGCCGCTGCTGGACCGCTGGCGCGCGCACCGCCTTGCGGCGGGGGCAATTTGTCGACCAGTGCGGCAATCAGTTTCGCGTCGATCTGCGGCCCGCTGTTGAGCGACGGATCGGGGTTGAGCTGTCCGGCGGCCAGCGCCTGGGCATAGATCGCATCGATTCGCCTGACCGCGTCGGTCAACATCGCCGGCAGCTTGTCTTCGCTGTCGGCGGTCAATTCGAAACTGCCCAGGAACTGGTTGTCGGGGCCATGGCGCGCGGTGAACGTGCCCTTGATCGGGCCACCCGGCCATTGCCGTTCCAGCCGGGCAATCGGGATCACCACATCTTCGGCGCCATATTGATCGAGAATCGTGCGCCACCAGTTGCGGCTGCGTCGGCCGACCTGGCCGGCATTGATCAGCAGGCCATCGGCCCCGCCGCCGGCAGGCCGCACATAATCGATCACGCTTTCGCCGGTGTGGAAATCGGCCCAGGCCTTTTGCCAGGGCGTGCGCGTTTCGAACACGCTGGCCACGCCCCCCTGGTACAGCAAGGGCACCACGAGCAGCGGTGCAGAGCGCACCCCGCCGCCTTGCAGCCCCAGGTACCCCGCCGCACGCGCGCGATCGAACACCAGCCCCAGCCGCGCGATATAGCGGTGCGGTCCGATATCTTCATGTTCGACCGCGATCGCCGACACCATCCCCGACAGCGTGCCATCGTCAAGCGCGGGCGCGGCACCGCCGGGGCCACGCTGGGTCCACAGTTTTTGCCAGGCCAGCCGCGTTGCGGTGCGCCAGCCGGTGGCGCGCGCGTCTTCGGCGTCCTTGCCGGTGGTGTTGACGTCGATCCCGGTCACTTCGAAATCGCCGGTGCTGGCCACCGGTGCGATCCCGCGATCGCCCTCGATCTGGGCCCACACCACCGCACCGCCAATACCCAGCACGAGCAGCCCCGCACCCGCCAGCGCGAGGCGGCGATGACGCCATTGTGTCGAAAACAGGCTCAAGAGGGCCAAGCGAACTCCGATACGGCGCAGCGCGCTCGCAAACAGGACAAAGGATAACGCGGGCGCTTTTGCCCAAAGGCGTGTGGAAATCCAAGCGGGAAAGCGATAGGGGGTGCCGCCATGTCAAACGAAAACCCCAAATCCGACCGTTACAGCTATGCCCAGGCCGGTGTGAACATCGCCGCGGGCAATGCGCTGGTCAAAGCCATAGGCCCACTGGCCCGCGCCACCGCACGCCCGGGCGCCGATGCCGAGCTGGGCGGCTTCGGCGGGTTTTTCGACTTGCGCGCGGCCGGGTACAAGGATCCGCTGCTGGTGGCGGGTAACGACGGTGTGGGCACCAAGGTCAAATTGGCGATCGATCACGACCGCCACGATGCGATCGGCATCGATCTGGTGGCGATGTGCGTCAACGATCTGATCGTGCAGGGGGCCGAACCGCTGTTCTTTCTGGATTATTTCGCGACGGGCAAGCTGGACAACGGCGTCGCCGAACGCGTGATCGCGGGCATCGCCGAAGGCTGCCGCATCGCCGGATGCGCGCTGATCGGTGGTGAAACCGCCGAAATGCCCGGGATGTATGCGCCCGGCGACTATGATCTGGCGGGCTTTTGCGTGGGCGCGGTCGAACGCGGCGAACAGTTGACCGGCGATGCCGTGGCCGAAGGCGACGTGCTGCTGGGCCTGGCTTCGTCGGGGGTGCATTCCAACGGCTATTCGCTGGTGCGCCGCCTGGCCGCCGACAAGGGCTGGAAAATGGACCGTCCGGCGCTGTTCGACAACGAACGCCTGCTGATCGAGCATCTGATCGAGCCGACGCGGATCTATGTAAAGACGCTGCTGCCATTCATCCGCGCCGGGCGCATCCATGCGCTGGCGCATATCACCGGCGGTGGCCTGCTCGAAAACGTGCCACGCGTGTTGCCCGGGGGTCTGCACGCGCAGATCGACGCCGATGCCTGGGAACAGCCCCGGCTGATGGCATTCCTGCAGGCCCAGGGCCATATCGAGCCCGAGGAAATGGCGCGCACGTTCAACTGCGGCGTGGGCATGGTGCTGGCGGTGGCGCCCGAGCAGGCCACAGCGCTGGCGGCCGATCTGACCGCAGCGGGTGAAGCCGTGTTCACCATCGGCACGATCGTGGCGGGCGAACGCGGCTGCACCGTAACCGGCAGTGCCGAAACCTGGTCCGCGCGCGAGGCGTGGGTGGCCACGCACTGTGCCTGAGCGGCGGCCCCGCGTTCCGGTTGCCGTGCTGCTGTCGGGCGGCGGCACCAACATGGCGGCGCTGCTCTATGCCAGCCGGCTGCCCGACTGTCCTTATGACATCGTGCTGGTCGCGTCGAACAATCCGGCTGCGGGCGGGCTGAAACTGGCCGCGGCCGAAGGCATTGCGACCTTTGCCCTGCCGCACAAGGGCATGGCCCGCGCCGATCATGACGCCGCGATGGAGGCGGCGGTGCTGGATGCGGGCGCGCGTTTCATCGCGATGGCGGGATATATGCGCATACTGGGCGAAGATTTCGTCACGCGCTGGCGCGACCGCATGGTCAATATCCATCCCAGCCTGCTGCCCCGATACACCGGGCTGGACACGCATGCCCGGGCAATTGCCGCAGGCGACAGCCACGGCGGATGCACCGTGCACCTGGTGACCCCCGAACTCGACCAGGGGCCGGTGCTGGGACAGATCCCGGTCGCGATCCTGCCGGGCGACAACGCCGAAACACTGGCCGCGCGGGTGCTGTTTGCCGAACACCAGCTTTATGCCCGGTGCCTGGCCGATCTGGTCGGCCGGGCCCGGTCACCCGGCTGGCTGACCGCTCAGGTGGCGCAACGTGCGCTGGCGCTCCCCCAGACCGATCAGGCGATCAGCCACGGCATGGCCAGCTTTGGCGTGATCAAGGGCAAGAAGTTCGCCTATGTCGCCAGCAACCATCATGGCGATGGGCGCGTTGCGCTGCTGGTCAAGATCAGCGGCGTGGACGAGCAGGACGCGTTGATCGAGCGCGATGACGAACGGTTCTATCGCCCGGCCTATTTTGGCGATGACTGGATCGCGATGCGGCTCGATCACGCCGAACCTGATTGGGATGAGATTGCCCAGTGGCTGCAACGCAGCTGGCTGGCCATTGCACCGCGTCGTCTGGCAGCACTGATCGGCGAATGACCGAGCCGGTCACGCCCAGCCCGTTGCGGGCGATAACCGTGCACAGCGCGCTGCAATCGTTTGCTGAAAACATCGGCGGCCTGTTCATGACCGCGTTTCTGGTGGCGCAAGGGGTGTCGCAACCGCTGGCGCTGGCGGCCTTTGCCGCGCTGGTCATGACGCGCTTTGCGATGCGCGCGATCGTGTTGCCGTTGGCCGTGGGGCGCGGTTTGAAACGCGTGGTCGTGTTGGGGATTGTCATCCGCGCGGCCGGCTATGTCCTGTTGGGCTTTGTCACGCGCGCCGATGGCTGGATGCTGGCCTATGTCCTGGCGATGGGCCTTGGCAGCGTGCTGTACTGGACCGCCTGGCACGCCTACAACGCCGCGATTGCGCAAGGGGCGACGCGCGGACGCCAGGTCAGCCTGCAACAGGCGGCCACCGCCGGGGTGGCGATCGTCGCGCCGGTGATTGGCGGGTTGATCCATGATCGCATGGGGCCGGTCGCAGGCTTTGCGCTGATCGCAGCGATCCAGTTGGCCGCAGCCTGGCCGCTGCTGCGCGCGCCTGACGTGCGCGTGGCGGCGCAGGCCACGGTCGATCGCGCGCTGATCCGTTTTGCCCGCCCGCTCTACTGCGCCGAAGGGCTGCATTCGGGCGCGGTCAATGTCGTGTGGAATCTGGCGCTGTTCGTGTCGCTGGGCGAACGGTTCGGTGCGTTTGGCGGCACGCTGGCGCTGTCGGGTGCGTGCGCTGCAGGCGCCAGCCTGCTGGTCGGGCGCCGGATCGATGCGGGCCAGGGGCGCGCGATGGTGCCGCTGGCCTATGGCTGTGCCGGCCTGGCGGTGCTGGCCAAGGCGATTGCCTGGCGCCATCCGGTCGCCGCCGTTGCCGCCACTGCGCTTGGCGCGGTGGTTACGCCGATTACCCAGGTCGCGCTGCTGGCGCCGCTTTACGCGATGGCGCGCCGGTCGGCCTGCCCGCTGCGATTTGCCATGGCGACCGAGGCCGGGTGGGACCTGGGCTGCGCGCTGGCCTGCATGCTTGCGGCGGGCGCGCTGGCGCTGGGCACCAGTTATACCTGGCCGATCCTGGCCGGGCTGGCGGGGGTGGCGACCGTCACGGTGATGCTGGCACGGTGGTACGCACGGCCCGCCTGATCGCACCGATCACGGGTCAGATCTCGGATTCCGCCACCACCGGACGGCTTTCGCGGGTGCCGCGATAGCGGACGGTATTGTCGTTGGGATCGGGCAGCAGGATCACATGGTCATCATGAACTTCGATCAGCGTGCCGACAAACGGCATGCCGTCCAGGCTGCCAGTCACGCGATAGCTGACCACATCGCCGGGTTTGAACGTCGCTTCGTCGAAATTGAATGCAAACGGGCAATCGCCCCCGCCCATGCCCATCATCGCCACACACCTCCAGCCGTCAGTCTATCCAACAAAAAGGGGCCCGCAAGGGGCCCCTTCGTGGTTCGATGCCGGCGCAGCGATCAGCCGACGATTTCTTCGGGCTTGAAGAAATAGGCGATTTCGATCGCGGCGTTCTCTTCCGAATCCGAACCGTGCACGGTGTTGGCTTCGATCGATTCGGCAAATTCCTTGCGGATCGTGCCGGCATCGGCGTTGGCCGGGTTGGTCGCGCCCATCACGTCGCGGTTGCGCTTGACCGCGTCTTCGCCTTCCAGAACCTGGACCACGACCGGGCCCGAGATCATGAATTCGACCAGGTCGTTGAAGAACGGACGTTCGGCATGGACCGCGTAAAAGCCTTCGGCCTGGGCGCGGCTCAGGTGCAGACGCTTCGACGCGACCACGCGCAGGCCTGCTTCTTCAAGCTTGGCCGTCACCGCGCCGGTCAGGTTGCGACGCGTGGCGTCGGGCTTGATGATCGAAAAGGTGCGGGTAACCGCCATGGTATGGATCCTTGTTGTAAAATTCGTGCGCGGGTCCGGCCCGGGGGTCGGCCCTTGGCCGCGCCCCTAGCCGGGAAAGCCCCTAATCGCAAGACGGCCGATCAGGGCCCCTCGATCCATTTGCCCCCGTCCTGCCGCCAGTAATGGCGTTCGACCCCTTCGCGCTGGCCCAGCATGCGCCAGGTCCCGCGCGCATCGTCGATACGGTCGGGGGGAAACAGCAGGAACGCGCGCGTCATGCCCTGGGTTTCGCGCCACTGGCCATCAGCCAGCGCAACATACCGCGCGCCATTGGCGGGTTCAGGCGCGCTGGCCAGCAGGATCGGCTGACGCGCATCGTGCACGGTGCCGGCATGGCCATGCGCCAGAAATCCATCTGGCACACGCTGCCACAGCGCCGCGCTGATCCGGTCGAGCTGTGCGGCATCGTCGGATACCACCAGCAAACGCTCGCCCGCACCCAGCGTGCTGCGCGCCAGCAGCGGCAGCACCAGTTCGGCCGGGTCGCGCGTCAGTTGATAGAAATCTACGCGCATCGCGCGCCCTGCCCGCGGCACCGGTCGGAACAGTAGCGCACGTTGTCCCAGTCGCGTTCCCACTTCTTGCGCCAGGTGAACGGCAAGCCGCAGGCGGCGCAAAGCTTGCTGGGCAGATCAGCCTTGCGCCGCATCTTTGGCATCAGCTTTCCAGCACGTCGCGCACATAGCGGTCGAGCAGGCGCACGCCGAACCCGGTTGCGCCCTTGTCGTGGGTCGCGCCCGGCTTGTCGGCCCACACCGTGCCGGCGATATCGAGATGCGCCCAGGCCACGCCGTCGTTGATATAGCGTTGCAGGAACTGCGCCGCGGTGATCGATCCGCCAAACCGCGGGCCGACATTCTTCATGTCGGCAATCGCGCTGTCGATCAGTTTGTCATACGTCGGGCCCAGCGGCATCCGCCACAGCTTGTCACCGCTGACTTTGCCCGCCGCATCAAGCTGGCTGGCCAGCAGATCGTCGTTGGCGAACATCCCGGCATATTCGTGGCCGAGCGAGATCATGATCGCGCCGGTCAGCGTGGCCAGATCGACGATCGTCGCGGGCGCATAAGTCCGCTGCACCCAGGTCAGCACATCGCACAGCACCAGCCGCCCTTCGGCATCGGTGTTGATCACTTCGACGGTCTGGCCCGACAGGCTGGTTACGACATCGCCCGGCCGCTGGGCATTGCCGTCGGGCATGTTTTCAACCAGGCCGACCACGCCGATCACGTCGGCCTCGGCCTTGCGCAGCGCCAGCGCCAGCAGCGTGCCCGCCACGGCGCCCGCGCCGCCCATGTCCCATTTCATGTCTTCCATGCCGCCGGCCGGCTTGATCGAGATGCCGCCGGTGTCAAAAGTGACCCCCTTGCCGACAAATGCGGTCGGGCGTGCGCCGGCACGGCCCTTCCAGCGCAGCGCCAGCACGCGTGCCTCGCGCACCGAACCTTGCGCCACGCCCAGCAGCGCACCCATGCCCAGGTCTTCCAGCGCGGCCTTGTCGAGCACCACGATCTCGACACCGGTGCCGGCAAAACGCGCCACGCAGCGTTCGACAAAGCTTGCCGGATAGATCACGTTGGCGGGCTCGGTGACCAGTTCGCGGGTGAATTCGATGCCTTCGGCCAACGCCGCCTCGATCGTCCAGGCGCTGTCACTGCCTTCAGGCGCGCCGATTGCCACGACGGTTTCCAGCGACACTTTCTGGTCGTCGGTCAGCTTGGTCTTGTAGATGTCATAACGCCAGCCGCGCAGACGCGCGCCCAGCAGGACCGCTGCGGCCTCTGCGGCGGTCAGCGCAGACCCGGCAAAATCGATCCCCAGCACGGTTTCGCCAGAGGTCAGGTATTTTGCGACCAGCGCACCGCCGGCGCGCTCGAGCGCGGCCAGCCGGTCGGTGCCGGTGGCCTTGCCGATGCCGGCCAGCGCCAGCCGGGTCAATCCGCCGGCATCGTGGGTGAAGGCTTCGAACACCTGGCCCGTTTTGCCGGTGAAGCGGCTGGCGGCGGCGGCTTCGCGCACCGGTGCGGCCAGATCGGCGGGCAGGCTGCCTTCGGCAACCAGCCGGGCGACCAGACGGGGGCGGGTATCACCGGACGAGGCAAAAACGATGGTCATCAATAACGCTCCTGATCGGTGCCGTGCCCGACATGCCGAGCGGACAGAACCATAAATTGTGGGTTTGCAGTTAAGGCGCGCCGGTGCGATAGGCAAGCGGATGCGACCCCTGACGCGGCCTCCGCGCCAAGCCTTTTTCGTGCGCTTGCAGGCGCTCCAGACCACGGCCCTGCTTGCCCTTGCGGGCATTGGCGGTGTTTTGCCTGTTTCGCAGGTGGCATTCGCCGATCCGGCCAGCGCACCCGCCCAGACAACCACGGCACCCGAATCGACCGCCGCATCGTCCGCCCCGGCCCAGAGTGATCTGGTGCGGTTTGCCGCCGATACGGTGACGTATGAAAACGATGCCGACCTGGTGACGGCAACCGGCAACGTGGTGATGCGGCGCGATGCGCGATCGTTGCGCGCCGACAAGCTGGTGTGGAACCGCACCACCGGCACTATCGTCGCCACCGGCAACGCGCGCTTTGTCGATGAAGACGGCGATGTGCTCTATACCGATCACATCGACCTGACCGACGAATTCAAGGCCGGCGCAACGCAGGATCTGCTGCTTGTGCTGCGCGAAGGCGGGCGCATGGCCGCACAGTCGAGCGAGCGCGATGCCGCAGGCCATGTCGTGCTGCACCAGGCGGTCTACAGCGGCTGCGAAGTGGTGGACGACGCCGGCTGTCCGAAACGACCCAGCTGGGAACTGACCGCGGTGCGCGTGGCCTATAACCCAGACACCAAGATGGTGCGCTATTACGGCGCCAAATTGCGCATTTTCGGCGTGCCGCTGCTGCCGCTGCCGGGGCTGGCGCATGCGTCCGATTTCCATGCCGTGTCGGGGTTGCTGATCCCCACCTTCGGGTCTTCGTCGGCCAACGGCTTTGAAATTGCCAACACCTATTATTGGCGCCTGGCTGACAACCGTGATCTGGCCGTAACGGGCACGCTGTTTACCGGCACCCTGCCGATGGTCGAGGCGCGGTATCGCCAGTTGACCGACAAGGGCGCGTTTCAGGTCAACGGCTATCTGACGTACAGCCGGCAGACCAACGAAACGACCGATTCGAGCGGCGCGCTGGTATCCGACGCCACCGGCAACTTTACCTTGCGCGGGTATATCGAGGCCAACGGCGTGCAGCAGTTGGGCAACGACTGGAGCCTGACCGGCGCGGCACGCTATGTGTCGGACCGCACGTTCCTGTTGCGCTACAACCTGTCGCCCGACACTCGGCTGCGTTCGACCATCGATCTCGAACATGTGTCGCAGGACAGCTATTTCAGCTTTGCCGGCTGGGCCGTGCAGGCCATCGGCGTCAACGATGTGCCGCGCCAACAACCCTTTGCCCTGCCCAGCATCGATTACCGGCAGCGGTTCGACGTGCCCGGAATCGGCGGAAAGCTGGAAGTCGAAGCCAATTCGCTGGCGCTGACCCGCACCGACCAGCAGGACACGCAACGCGCCTTTGCCCGCGCGCAATGGGATCTGCACACGATCACCGCCGGCGGGCAGGAACTGACATTGACCGCGCTGGTGCGGGGCGATGTGTATCACAGCAGCGAAAACGGCCTTTCAACCAACACCACCTACGAAGGCATGCCGGGGTGGCAGGCACGCGGGCTGGCCACGGTTGCCGCGGATCTGAAATGGCCGCTGATCGGGCAGGCGCTGGGCGGCACGCAAGTGCTGACCCCCGAAGTGCAGATCGTCGCCACCCCGCATATCCGCAATTTTGCCATCCCCAACGAGGATTCGCGCGCGGTCGAACTTGAAGACGACAACATCTTCGCGCTGAACCGCTATCCCGGCTATGACCGTGTCGAGGACGGGTTGCGCGTGACGTATGGCCTGGACTGGCGGCTTGATCGGCCGGGCTGGCACGCTTCGGCATCGATCGGCCAGTCGTATCGCACCACCGATCAATCCAGCCTTGTGCCCGACGGCACCGGCCTGGCCGCGCATCTGTCGGACGTGGTCGGCCGGGCGGAAGTGCGATTTCGCGATATTGTCCAGCTGACCGAGCGGTTTCAGCTGGACAAGGACACGCTGCAACTGCGCCGCAACGAATTCGACGCCACCATCGGCGACCATCGCACCTATCTCGAAGTCGGCTATATTGCGCTCAACCGCAGCATTCCCCTGACCTACGAAGATCTGCAGGACAGCAAGGAACTGCGTGTATCGGCGCGCGCCGCATTTGCGCATTACTGGTCGATGTTCGGGTCGGCGGTGGTCAACCTGACCACCAAGGGCGATGACCCGATCACCGGCGGCGACGGGTTCCAGATGATCCGGCACAGGTTGGGTCTGGCCTATACCGATGGCTGCCTGGACCTGTCATTCACCTGGCAGCGCAACTATGTCTCGGCGGGCGATGCGGTGGCTGGCAACGCCTATTCGATCACGCTGTCGCTGCGCAACATCGGCACGCGGTAAGCGGGCCGGCGGTGCTTTTTGGTTCGGGAAAACTTCCCTCGCTGCGTCAAAGGCGCTATCGACCCTCGACGCTCAGCCCTGGTTAAGCCGGATTTGACATGATCCGGCGCAGTCCAGGGCCAGATTTCGCGCCGTTCCTGCAGGCGCACAACAGGATTGATCGACTGCCATGACGTCCGCATTTCGCTTGCTGCCTGCTTCGACGTCGATTTTCCTGCGAGTGGCACTGGCCTGCGGAATGGTCCTGTCGGCCCCCGCAGGCATGTCCGTGGCGCAGGCGCAGGACGCAAATGTTCCGCCGGTCGCGCCCGAACCGCCGCCGGCCGCATCGACCGATGCGCAGGGCAATCTCAATCTGCCGTCGAACCCGCAATTTTTCGGCAAGATGGACCCCAACCATCGCCACGCCACCGCGATCGTCAATGGCGAGATCATCACCGGCACCGACGTTGACCAGCGTTATGCCCTGTTCGCCAATGCCAACGCGGGCAAGCTGAGCCCCGAAGAGCAAGAGCGCCTGCGTGCCCAGGTGATGCGCAACCTGATCGACGAAACCCTGCAGATTCAAGAGGCCAAGGCCGCCGACATCACCATCGGAGACGATGAAGTGAACCAGCGCTTTGCCTATATCGCGCAACAGAACATGAGCAAGGACGCGCCCGCGCTCGAAGCCTATCTTGCCTCGATCGGTTCGGCCGGCGCATCGCTCAAGCGGCAGATCCGCGGCGAAATTGCCTGGCAGCATCTGCTGCGCCGCAATGTGCAGCCCTATATCAACGTGTCCGACAGCGAAGTGCGCGAAATGATGGACCGGCTGAAGGCAGCCAAGGGCACCGAAGAATTCCATCTGGGCGAAATCTTTCTGGCCGCCACCGACGAAACCCGCGCACAAGTGCTGGCCAACGCCAACAAGATTGTCGAGCAGCTGAAAAAGGGCGGCAGCTTTGTCGGCTATGCCCGCCAGTATTCGCAGGCATCGACCGCGGCGGTCGGCGGCGATCTCAGCTGGGTGCGCCTGGCGCAATTGCCCACGCAGATCGCCGGCACGGTGGGGACGATGGGCCCGGGCCAGCTGGCCGGGCCGATCGAAATTCCCGGCGGCTATTCGATCATCTATGTGATCGACAAGCGCCAGGTGCTGACCGCCGATCCGCGCGATGCCGTGCTCAGCCTCAAGCAGATCTCGATCGCCTTCAAGCCCGGCACGCCCGAACGCGATGCCGCCGCCACCGCCAGCACATTTGCCAAGGCGGTGAAGGACATCCACGGCTGCGGCCAGGTCGATGCGATGGCCGCAAAGATCGGCGCCAGCGTGGTCGGCAACGACCAGATCAAGGCGCGCGACCTGCCGCTGGCGCTGCAGGACACGATCCTGAAGCTCGGCGTGGGGGAAGCAACCCCGCCGTTCGGTTCGGTCGAAGATGGCGTGCGCGTGCTGATGCTGTGTGGCCGCGACGATCCCAAGGTCGACAACGGGCCCAGCTTTGAACAGCTGCAGGGCCAGCTGGAAGATGACCGCGTCAACAAGCGCGCGCAGATCTATTTGCGCGATTTGCGCCGCGACGCCGTGATCGAATACAATTGAACCGGTGAAGCCGGTGCTGCCGCTCGCGCTCAGCATGGGCGATCCGGCAGGGGTCGGCCCGGAACTGGCGGTCATGGCATGGGCGCAGGCGCGTGACACCGCCCTGCCGCCCTTTGTCATCATCGGTTCGCACGCGATTATCGCCGCCGCCGCCCGGCACCGCGGCATCACCGCCAGGGTGGTGGCGGTCGAGTCCCCGGCGCAAGCCGCGGACGTGTTCGCAACCGCGCTGCCGGTGATCGATGTGGGCACAGGCAATTACACCCCGGGACAGCCCGACGACGCGGGCGCGGCCCTGGCGCTGGCCAGCCTGACACTGGCGACCGAACTGACCCGCCACGGCGCGACCCGCGCGCTGATCACCGGACCGATCGCCAAAAGCCGTCTGGCGCGGATCGGGTTCAACCACCCGGGTCAGACCGAATTTGTCGCGGCCGCCTGCGCTGTGGCGCCACATGACGCTGTCATGATGCTGGCGGGGCCCCATCTGCGGGTGGTGCCGATCACCGTCCATGTGCCCCTGTCAGACGTGCCACACCTGTTGACCACCAGCCTGATCGCCAGCCGCACCGACATCGCCGCCACCGCGCTGACACGCGATTTCGGCATTGCCGCACCGCGCATCGCCGTGGCCGGGGTGAACCCCCACGCCGGTGAAGATGGCCGGATGGGGCATGAAGATCGCGATGTCATTGCGCCTGCGGTTGCGCGCCTGCGCGCCGCGGGGTTCGCCGCGGTCGGGCCCCTGCCCGCCGATACGATGTTCCATGCCGCCGCCCGGGCGACCTATGACGTGGCGATCTGCATGTACCACGATCAGGCGCTGATCCCGATCAAGGTGCTCGATTTCGATGACGGTGTGAATGTGACACTGGGGCTGCCGATCGTGCGCACCAGCCCCGACCATGGCACCGCCTTTGGCATCGCCGGAACCGGCACCGCGCGCGCAGGCGCTACGATTGCCGCGATCCGCATGGCCGGGCAATGTGCGGACCAACGCGAACATGTCTGAATTTGCCCCCGACCTTCCCCCGTTGCGCGATGTCGTCAACCGCCACGGGCTGCTGGCGCAAAAATCGCTGGGGCAGAATTTCCTGTTCGACGAGCAACTGCTGACGCGCATCGCCGCGGTACCGGGCAACTTGCGCGACGCCGAAGTGCTGGAGGTGGGCCCCGGCCCCGGTGGCCTGACGCGCGCGCTGCTGCGCGCCGGCGCGCGCGTTACCGCGATCGAGATGGACCGCCGCTGCATGCCGGCACTGGCCGAACTGGGCGAAGCTTTTCCCGGCCGGCTGCGCGTGATCGAGGGCGATGCGGTCAAGATCGATCCCGCCAGCCTGTTAGACGGGCCGTATCACATCGCCGCCAATCTGCCCTACAATGTCGGCACCGCGCTGTTCACCGGCTGGTTGTCGGGCCCCGCCTGGCCCCCGCGCTGGCAAAGCCTGACCCTGATGTTTCAGCAGGAAGTGGCCGAACGCGTGATCGCCCGGGCCAATGGCGATGCCTATGGGCGGCTCGCCATCCTGTCGCAGTGGCGCGCCAACCCGCGCATCGCGATGAAGGTGCACCGCAGCGCGTTTACCCCGCCGCCCAAAGTGATGTCGGCGATCGTCCACGTCACGCCCGCGGCGATGCCCGACGGCGTACCGCCGCGCACGCTCGAACGCCTGACCGAGGCCGCGTTCGGCCAGCGTCGCAAGATGCTGCGCCAGTCGCTCAAGGGCCTGCCCGGCGCGCTGCCCGCGCTCGAAGCGCTGGGCATCGATCCGTCACGGCGGGCCGAAACGCTCGAGCTCGGGGAATTCGTGGCCATTGCAAAAGTGATGGCTGCCGGGAAAATCGCCGTCGCGTGATGCGCCGCGGGCTGGCACAGCTGGGCACGGTGCTATGCAGCATACCCGGCATCGCGTTCGCCCAGCCCGATACGATGGGAATGATGGGGGGAACGCTTGGCCCCTATGCCATGATGCAGGATGGCTCGGGCACCGCATGGCAGCCCGCGTCGACCCCGATGCAGGGCCTGATGTGGGCATCGGGCGGATGGACCGGCATGGTCCATGGCTATGCCGACCTGGTGTATGACCGGCAAAGCGGACCACGCGGCGACACCACGGTGTTTTCCGAAAGCATGGTCATGGCGATGGCGCAGCACAGCGCCGGTGCGGGCACGATCACGTTCAAATCGATGCTGTCGCTCGATCCGGCGATGGGCCCGGCCGGCTATCCACTGCTGCTGCAGACCGGCGAAACCGCCAACGGCACCACCGGCCTGGTCGACCGGCAGCACCCGCACAACCTGTTCATGGAAATGGCCGGAGTCTATGCGCTGCCCACAGGCGGCGCGTCGTCGGTGTTCGTGTATCTTGGTTATCCGGGCGAACCCGCGCTGGGGCCGGTGACGTTCATGCACCGGCTGTCGGGCGCCGACAGCCCGGCCGCGCCGATCAGCCACCATTGGCTCGATTCGACGCATATCACCTTTGGCGTGGCCACAGCCGGGTTGGTGCAAGGCCCGGTCAAGATCGAGGCGTCGGCGTTCAACGGCCGCGAACCCGATCAGCATCGCTGGGGCTATCAACCGCTGCGGCTCGATTCATGGTCGGGCCGGATCACGCTGAACCCGCAGCGCGACTGGTCGTTGCAGGTCAGCTATGGCGCGCTGCACAGCCCCGAACAGCTGATGCCCGCGGTGAACCAGCAACGGCTGACCGCGTCGACGACGTACAACCACCGGTTTGCGTTGTGCACTTGGCAGACCACGCTGGCATGGGGCCGCAATCGCGATCGGCCGGGCCATGTGCTCGACGCGGTGCTGTTTGAATCCGCGCTGGTCCTGCCCCGCGACACGGTGTTTGCCCGCGCCGAGGCCGTGCACAAAGACGACCTTGCCCCGCCATCAAGCCAGGTCGCGCGCGTCGGCGAAATCACGCTGGGCTATGTCCACCAGATCCCGATCGCGCGCCATGTCGCGCTGGGCGCGGGGCTGCAGGCGACAGTGGATTTTGTCCCTGCCGCGTTACAGCCCGCCTATCGAGCGTCGGAACCAACCGGCGTCATGCCCTTCGTGCGGATCGCGATCCGATAGGATCAGGCCTTGGCGACGGGCGCATTTTCGCCCAGGTCTTCGAACCATGCCTCGACCGGGCCGCTGAGTTTGATCGTCATCGGATTGCCCTTGCGATCGAGCGTGCGGCCCGCCTGCACCCGCACCCATCCTTCCGAGATGCAATATTCCTCGACATTGTTGCGCACCACACCCTTGAAGCGGATGCCGATGCCCCGCTGCAGCGTGTCCGCATCGAAATGCGGGCTGCGCGGATTGATCGCCAGGCGATCGGGGGGCACGTCGCCAAGCGGCGTTGCGGTTTCGGGCGAAGTGGATTCGATCTCGGTCATGCTGTGCCAAATATCTTGCCCCCCCCACTTGTCAATCGTGCGACGCCGGGATAGAGGCCCGCCCCTGTCCCGACGACACGTCGACAGGACGGGCGCGTAGCTCAGCGGTAGAGCACACCCTTCACACGGGTGGGGTCGCAGGTTCAATCCCTGCCGCGCCCACCATAAAACCCTCTGAAATAAGGGGATTTTATGAGACCCATTCCGCCGGCGAAAATTTTCAAAACGGAAAATAACGGGAACAAACGCCTCATTTCGCGTCGAGCCCGTACAAATCGCGTACACGGACATCATGCCTTCCCCCTCTTTTTGGCCTCGATCGGCCTGAACAGCGTCAGCTTGGTTTTCTCCTCGGCAGCGCGAAGTCCGCGCAGCTGAGCCTCGTGTATCTTCTCTGCCGTTTTCTCGGCATGGGTATAAGTTCTGCGCATCAAGCTGGTGTCGGACCATCCGCCGAAATCGCCGGCGGCCTTCTCATCGATACCCTGCCTGACATTCATTTCCTGACCAAAGCCGTGACGTCCCGCAGCATGGAACGGCAGCAAGTCGATCCCGGCCAGCTTGCACGTCTTAGCCCACCCCTTCCTCGGGCTTGATCGATCCGCGAAGCCAAAGACACGCAGATTTTCGGCTGTCCGCTCGAAGCCCCGCGGATAGAGCCTCGGCAATGAAGCGAGTTCCACGACAAGTTCGCTGGGAACGGCGATCCAACGATCGTCGTGACCTTTGGCAGCGGGAATGCAGACCATGTTCTCGTCCAGCTTCAGGTGACGATCTGGATGCATGGCGATCGCCTGGCTGATCCGGGCGCCGGTCATGAACATGAACATTGCCAGTGCGCCGTGTTGCTTGGGCGCATGTTGGCGAAATTTCAGAAGCCATTCCCAGCTCCCGGGAGTCTTCTTCACCCGGCTTTTGCGCCCACGCTTGAGATCTTGAGCGACCCGTTCTTCCTTGGAATAGCCTTTGATGCGGATCGGGGCGCAGTGGCCAAGATCATGTGCATTGTTGATCACCGAGCGAACCGGGGTCACCACGTGGCGGACCCATGTATCGGTCGACGCATCCGGGTACAGCGCTTCACCCAATTCGCGCACCAGCTTCGGCGTGATGTCGGCCACCGGCAGGGATCCAAACTTGGACAGGATCGGCACGAGATAGCCCGCATCTGCCGCGCTGGGTTTGTAGAGGAGAACCGCGTCGGCGAAGGTGAATTTTGCTGGCGGTTCGGCCAGCGCATCATCGCCTAGGACGTGGCGGCGAATCTGCCTTTCCTCTTCGGCCCGGCACCAGTCCCAAGCGCCCGCTTCTTCAGATGCGCCAGTGCTGCATCGATAGTAGTCGGTAATGGCGGCGCCGAGGTATTCGACGCGGCCGCGAGCCCACCAGGTCGGGCCTCGGCGGAATGGTTCGAGGGGCATGGTTTGCGGCTTTCCAGAATTTGGTCGATTTGGTCGGCGGTGATGATCATCGTCCGGCCGAGACGGTGGCAGGCACCGATGCGGCTCGCCTTTTCGCGGAGGGAGCGCTCGGAGATGATCAGCCCTCGGGTGGACAGCAGCTCGACCCACTCACTGGGCGGCTTCCCCGAGTCGAGAATGGTGGACAGAACAGCCATGTGATGACCTCCACGCGCGTCAGAGCGCTCGTTCGGCACGCAGTGCAGAGTTGACGAGAATGAGGTCAGTCGGCGGCTCGGAACGCCCGACGGCATCGACGAAGTGGCTGGCCACATATTCCTCGATGGCCGTTTCCGGCAGCAGCAGGCGCCCGTTGACGCGAATGTGGGACAGTTGGCCGCGTGCCACCATTCGGCGGATGCGCGATTCCGGCCAGCCACTTTGCGCGGCAAGCTTGGGGAGTGTCAGCAATTGCATAGCTAGCACCTTTTGTAGTAGTTTGGATTCAGAGTTTCGTCGAAACTCACGATTAATGGATTAACTCATGTTTGTGAGTATCGTCAAGTGTGTTTTGCGCGCAGGTGATGCGTGAGCATTGGCGGCCGTTTTCTTGAGGTTCGCAAAGCGCGGGGGCTCAACCAGGTCGATGTCGCTGCGGCGATCGGCGTGTCCCACGGCGCGCTAGTCAATTATGAGAAAGGTCTGCGCGAGCCGCCTGCCGCGGCGATCGTTGCCCTCAGCAAGACCTACAACGTCAACCCAACCTGGCTGTTGCTCGGCGAAGGCCGACCCGATCAAACCAGCGCTGACGAGATCTATGTCCGCTCGATCGACATTGCCTGGGACTACCTGACCCGTGGCGGCGATGAACCGGACAAGGCGGCGCTTATCAAGCTGAGCAGCGCCCTATTTCAATATCTGATGGAGCATGGCGAGATCAGCCCCGCCATGAGCGAGAAGCTTCTATCGCTGAGTGCCTGACCATGAACGACAACCTGCCACCGGCCATAACCGATCAGCGACTCCTCGCCGCGATGATGGCCGTCAACCCGCCGATTGAAAAGTTGATGGCTGATCGACTGACCCTGCGACGGGAGATGAAGGAAGCTCAAGAACGGCTCGAACTGGAAAGGCAGCGAGCCCTGGAGTTATCCCATGTTCGCGACGTGTCGATCCCGCGATACATCGCTCTCGCCAAGGCGTTCACAGTCACCGCCGCGGTCCTAGCGCTGTTCGCGCTTGGTTTTGCCATCTTCACTGGTCTTCTGGAGATCAAACTCCCCGCATCCCTCTTTGCCTCTCTGCTGTTGCCCCTCTGGCTGGTCGACACGGCAGAACGACAGTTTGGTCGTTGGGAATTTCGATCTGGCCGATCCATCCGGTTCAGGTTTGTAGCCTCGAGCCGCTAACGGAATACCAGCAGCCACCGAAGCCTTGCTGTTTCGGCCAAAATAGATACCACTGCCGACGCGATAGCCGGACCAGACCCACACTTCTGAATGGGCCTGATCCTATGAACCGTCTAATGTACTGTGCTGCGACGGCATCACTTATCTGGTCGAATGCCGGGCTAGCCCGAAATGTCGATCTCGAGAGTTTCGCAAAACCGAGCGGACCATCTGGGCGATTCGTCTTGCAGCCGTCCCCGACGCTGCATGTCGACGCCCAAGCTGCGCCCCCTCAAGGCAACAGCCTTGCCCAGGCATTCGAAGCGCTTGCTGACGGCGATAACTCCGGATCTACCGTTCCCGCATCGGCAGACCATTCATATTGGCGAGACCAGCTTTACGGCAACGCCGAGGCACCATTATGCGCCAGAGAGCCGTATCAGCCGAATCCGGCCTTGCCCGCTTCTGCTGAACGGCGTCGCGCTACTTGGTATCCCGCCATGGTCGCCGCGGCCTGTGAAGCCGGACTGCCTCCACTTTTGCTTGACGCGCTCATCATCCAGGAAAGCCGGTATAACCCCAGCGCGCTAAGCCCAAAGGGGGCCGCCGGGATATCCCAGTTGATGCCGGACCGGGCTCGATCGCTCGGCGTTCGCAACGTCTGGAACCCTATCGACAGCTTGCGCGGCGGCGCCCGTTACATGCGTGTCCTCCTGAATGAATTCGGACGGTTCGACCTCGCGCTTGCAGCGTATAACGCCGGCGAAGGCCGTGTTCGGCGCAAACTGGAGGTGCCGCATATCCCGGAAACTCTGGGATACGTCTCTGGAGTCTTGCTCACGATGCGAAACGAAATCGCCCGCAGGCAGGTCCTGATGGCAGGACTTTCGCAATAGGTCGCGTTGAGAACGGTCCTGCGTTGCACCCGCCACCCATACTCCGTGGAGGGGAAACGCCCTCGACGATGCCTGAGCGGGAACCTTCGCGCAAACGGCAATTGACGCGTACGGCGATTTGCCGTACAGATTTTGCCCAAAGGAGATACGACATGTTCGCTCTCGAACCAATCGCTACGACGCCCGGCAAGATGGAGGCGCGCAAGGAACTGCGGATGCACCGCGCCGATGAAGAGCGGATCAAGGCCGCCGCCGCCGCAACCGGCCTGCAGGAAGCCGACTTCATCCGTCAAGCTGCACTGTTGCGTGCACAGGAGGTCGAGCAGCGTATGGCCTTGTCAATTCTGCCGCGTGAAACCTTCGATGCATTCCAGGCAGCTGTTGCAGCGCCAGGGAAGGTCGTCCCTGGATTGGCGCAGGCGATGAAGGCATCGGAGGGCGTTCTGAAGGATGCCGGCTGAACCATCGAATGAAGCTCGCTCGCTGACAATCGCCAAATTCGACAAGGCGCTGCATGATCGCAGCGCCTTTTCTTGCGGCTTCCCGCCCATCGACAATTTTCTGAAATCCTCCCTGTCGGATCAGGTCCGCGACGGCATGGTGACGGCATGGCTGGCAACGGCTGACGTTGATCGTGCGGTACTGGGTTTCTACACGCTCGGGGCTATGGCGGTGCGATCCAACTTCGGCCCAAAGGCGTGGCAACGTGCGCGCGTGCCGGATGTTCCGGTGATCTACATTCGCGCGGTGGCGGTTCATGAAGGCATGCAAGGTAGGGGACTCGGTACGGCGCTCGTGATCGATGCGATCACACGCTGCGCCACCATTGCCGAGCAGATGGGAGCGGCGGCCATTGTCCTCGATGTGCTTCAGCATGATCATTTCGAGCGGCGATGGAAGTTTTACGCCGATCTGGGCTTTCAGTCCTTGCGGGATCCCGACAACCCCACTCGCGTCTACATATCTATGGCCGATGTGCGAGCGACGCTGGCTCAAAAGTGACGCAGGACAGAGGATCAAAAGCAATTGCACCAGCGATAGGGCAAGCCGTTTGCTAGCCGGGAACGGTGGCCATGAGGGCTGGCCCCCTACAACTCCGGCAGATTCACAAAATCATCCCGCCGGTTCCTGATCTGCTCTTCATTCGTGATGATGGTCCTCACCAGCCAGTCCGACAGGCGGTCCTCAGCCCTCAGGGTCAAGGGTTCGATTGGGAAATTGGCTCGATCGATCAGTTTGGCGACGACGGGCTTCATCAGCTGCATGACAAGACCTAGCCCGCATAATTCACCCGGTTGAGTTTGGCGCTCCCAGTTTCGAGCATTTGGCGTCAGCCGGGCATAGCTGATCGTCCCCGGCGGTGGGCCAGGGTTTCGGTGGATGAAGGCTTGCAGGTTGACGGGTACGCACCGCGATGCCGAAACGATCCGTCTGGCGCACCGTCCAGTTCGACACCTTGCGCCTGCGCCTCATCAAGATCGCCGCCCGCGTCACCGAGTTGAAGACCTTGATCCGCGTGCAGTGGCCAACGGCATGTCCTGATCAACACATCTTCCGGATCGCCCTTGCGCGCATCCCGCGCCTCGTCACCTGAACGTCGTGGCAAGCACGCCAAATCGAACCTGTACCCGTCAACCTGCAAGCCTTCATCCACCGAAACCCTGGCCCACCGCCGGGGACGATCAGCTATGCCCGGCTGACGCCAAATGCTCGAAACTGGGAGCGCCAAACTCAACCGGGTGAATTATGCGGGCTAGATCGCAATGCTAGCCAATGCCTCTTCAGCATCATCACGCACGAGGTGCCCGTAGTGCTTTTCGATCATGGCAACGCTCGTGCCGGAGAGCTGCGCCACGGTGAGGATGGGCAGGCGGGCGCGGATCAGATCGGTAATGACGCTATGGCGAAGGGTGTAGGCGGATGCAGCACCGGGCAGGCCAGCCGCCTTAACCGCATCCTTGACCGGATATTTCCATGCGTCCTTGTTCCATGCCGCCCCATCAGCGCGGGCGAAGATCGATGCGGCTGGCAGTTTGTTCTTCACCTGCACTTCAAAGAAGTCGGAAATCACCTTCGGCATGGTAAGCTGGCGCGGGTTGCCGTTCTTGTCCTTGCCAACCGTGAGCGCACGGGTGCGCTTGTCGAAGTCGCCCACCTTGAGCGCCGCCAACGCTCCGGGGCGCAGCGGCAAGAGGCACAAGGCCTTCACGAAGGGTTGCGCCTCATCGCACGTGGCATCGATCAGCGCCTTGCGATCATCACGGTCTAGATAAAGTTCCCGGCGCTTGTCCGCCCCCTTGAACGGGCGCAACGCCTCTTGCCATGCCGCATCCGTGTTCGGCGCACCCGGCTTCAGCACCATGCCCAGCGCGGCGCGCAGCGGCACCATGTCGCGGTTGACGGTCGATTGCGAGCGCGGCTTCATACGCTTCAGGTCCGCAACTTTCGTGCGCGTCACCAGTGCCGGTGCTTGCTCCAGCCGCTTGCGCCATGCCTTCAGATGGTGCCGCCGGAGCTTGTCGAGCTTCACCTTGGCAATGGGATCAGAATAGACGTGCCGCCGGAAAACCCCTTCGGCAATCGATCCGGGCTTTTGCTCCAGATAGGCATCACAAGCGTCCTTGACCGTTTCCATGTCACGGGCACGCTCACCGCCGGTTTCGACCGTTTCCGCCCATGTCTCGGCATCAGTTCTGGCCTGCTTGAAAACATCATGGCCTGACAGGGTGCCATAATCGCCCAACCGCTTGCGGGCATTGCGGTTGGCTTCGGCATCATAGAAGCGGGCAAACCAAGTGCCCCCGGCTTTCCTCTTGGAAGGACGATAGCCGAGATAAACACCTTGGCGCAGCCGTTGCCAGTGCGGCTCATCACCAGCCTTCGGCTTCAGCTTTTCGCGCTCTCCGATACGGCTCAGATCGGGCATTTTTCGGCTCTCCAAAAATCCATGAAAAAAACATGAAAAACATATGCGCACGCACCCGCACGCCCATGACTGTTTTTAAATGATTTTTGATCCGTGTAAATACGCCAAAAGCCGATTTCCCACCCTTCACACGGGTGGGGTCGCAGGTTCAAACCCTGCCGCGCCCACCATAAATCCCCCGATTACGGATTTATGGGCGGACATGCTCGCCCACGGTCGAGCCGGTCAAAAGACCGCGTGGTCCCCCCGTTCAACCGGCTGCGCACCATCGATCACCGCGCGATAATACTCGAACAGCGTCTGCGTGCCGGCCGAGGGCGTGGCCTCGGCATCGTATCGCCCGGTTGCCGGATCGCGCACCAGCATCGATTCGGTGGCGTAATAACGCCCGATCCGCGCGAGTTCGGCCTTGACCGCCAACGACGGCACGATCCGCCCGACCAGGCCAAGCGCCGCCGCGATCGTATCGAGCAGGGCCACCGGCACGCGAGAAAACCGGGGTGCCCGGCCCAGCATGGCAAACAGCGCCTCGCCCTGCTGGCGCGGGGTGATCGCCGGGCCGGGGCCGCCGATCGGCAGGATGCGGTTCCACCGGCTGCCATCGGTCAGACAATCGGCGATATATTCGGCCAGGTCGTGATCGCTGATCGGCTTGCACGCGGTCAGCGTGCCATCGCCGAACACCAGAAACGGCTTGCCCCGCCGTACCCGCTCGATCTGCCCCGACAGCGATTTGAAAAAGGCGGTTGGCCGCACGATCGAATAGCGCAGCCCTGACGCGATCAGTGCCGCCTCGAACGCCAGCTTGGCGTGCTGAAATGCCAGGCGCGGCTTTTGCACGCAGATTGCCGAGACCAGCACAAACTGCGCGACACCGGCGGCCTGTGCCGCGTCCAGCACATGGCAATGCGCGCGGTGGTCGATGGCCCAGGCATCATCGGGTGTGCCGGTGCGCGAAGCCATGCACGACACCACCGCGTCAACGCGTTCGCCTGCAAAGCCGTTGCGTGCCACCGACGCGCGATCGGCAAAATCCACCTGCCGGATCGACACCCCCGGGATGTCAGCCGGCGCGCGCACCAGGCAAACCACATCATGGCCGCGCTGCACCAGGGCGGCAGCCGTGGCGCGGCCGATCGTGCCTGTGGCACCCAGCATGGCTATGCGACGTGGTGCCGCCGCCGGCTGTGCGTCTGTCGTTCTGGCTTGATCGATATCCACAGTCACCCCGCGCCGGGCGATGGTATGGCGGTGGCGACCTGCGGCGCAAGGCCAAATCGGTGCGGCGGCACAAGCCACCCACAACCGTGGGCTAGGCGGCGTGGACAAATTTGAGCCAGTATCTGGCTGAGGCGATATGGACCATGCTGAGGAAGCTTTCTGCAAGCTGATCGTAGCGGGTAGCGATGGCGCGGTTGATTTTCAGGCGCCCGAAGAAGCGTTCGATGTGATTGCGTTCCTTGTAGAGCGTGCGATCATGTTCGACTTTAATCCGGCGGTTTGAGCGACCCGGGATGACGGCTTGGATGTTGCGATTGGCAAGATCGGCTCGGATTGCGTCTGCGTCGTACCCCTTGTCGGCCAGGAGCGCCTTTGGTGCTCGTTCCGGCAATGCAATCAAAGTGTTATACGCCTTGCAATCGGCT
>NZ_AUBA01000021.1 GCF_000429005.1 Novosphingobium acidiphilum DSM 19966
CCGTGCCTATCCGCTTGACGCATACACCCACTACATCTAGTGGCTGCCTTGTGGCGCGCGCCTGACTTTTCCTGCGGCTTGGCGCCACCCAAAGCGGTTGTAAAGGGTGGGGATTGTGGACGTTCTTGACCGCGACAAGCTGCCGTTCCCGAAATCCCTCCCCGAGTTCCAGCGGCTTTTCCCGGATGATGGCGCTTGCGCGGCCTGGCTTGAAAAAGCTCGCTGGCCTGATGGATTTGCGTGCCCACGCTGTGGCGTCGTCGGCGATCCGTTTCGTTTCACCACTCGGCCTGTCATCCTGATGTGCCGCTCGTGTCGCCGTCAGACCGGCCTGATGGTCGGCACGGCCATGGAACGAAGCCACATCCCGCTCAGCGTGTGGTTCTGGGCCGCTTACCTGGTTGCGAGTCAGACGACCGGCATATCTGCCGTCCAGTTGCAGCGCCAGCTTGGCCTGACCCGGTACGAGACGGCCTTTGGCCTGCTCCATAAACTGCGCGCCGCGATGGTGCGCCCCGATCAGGATCGGATCGGCGGGCAGAGCGGTCAGCATGTCGAGGTCGATGAGACCTGGATCGGCGGGCGAACGCGCGGCGAAGGCCGGGGAACCCACCACAAAACGCTGGTGGTCGCCGCCGTCGAAGTTCGTCACCGGGAGCCTGGCACTGGCCAAGACCGCCGCCGGAACGGACGCTATGCCGGAAGGGTTCGATTGGCCATCGGTGCAGACCGCAGTGCCGGTGCCCTTGGTGGCTTTGTACAGAGCGCGGTCGAGCCGGGAACGCTGGTCATCACCGATGATTGGAGCGGCTATAGCGGGTTGCAGGGCGGCGGTTACGACCATCACGCCATCGCCCAGTGTGGCGACCCGGAGGTGTCCGAAGAGTTCCTGCCCATCGTCCATCTGGTGTTCTCAAACCTCAAAGCGTGGCTCAACGGCATCCACCACGGCGTCAGCGCCAAGCATCTGCAAGCCTACCTCAACGAATTCACTTTCCGCTTCAATCGCCGCTTCTACCCGTTCAACGCCTTCCGATCCCTCCTTGGGATCGCCAGTGATATCGAGGCGCCGACCTTTGCCGAACTCTACTCAGGCCAATGGACCCATCATACCATATCTAGTGGGTGTATGCCTTAAGCGGATAGGCACGATATTTTCCATCTGAATTTGTCCTCTCAGGCAGAGCTATGCCGGAAACATAGCAAGGACAAGAAAAGACGAAAACAGACTATAGTGTCAAGATGCAAAATTTCGCCATTCTGGATGTTTGTGAACTGTATGATGCCAGATCTGTGCAACTATATTGAATATAGTATATATTCGCATATAAACTGAGTACCCGGTCAGATCACCGCTGCCACGAGAAATCGAGGTATATTAGACGTTTGCGCTCCAGTGCGGCTTGCTATTAACTGACCACGCGGTTGGCGTGTCGGGAAATGATCAAGCGACGGCGAGGTTTTCATCAACGAGGTCGCCGAGGTCATCGAGGGCCGATTTTACCGACAGGCGTACAGTGCCGGTGACAGATCTATACCGAGCGTGGATCTGTGCGCCCCAGTCTGGGCGGAAGCCGTTTGTGACTTTGGTCGCTGGCACATCACGATTGGTGAAGAGCACGAAGAAACTCCCGCGCCAGACCCTGATTTGTTTGGGCAGAACCTTGCCCGCCGGGTGCGCCACCGGCAAACGCATCAGATCGGTCAGCTTGTTGTCGACCTTGGTCGCATAGCAGGCCAATGCCGTATCCTTGAGCTCAGATCGTCACTTGCCGACACGGATTGCCCATCGCAGATGATCGCGGATTTTGGGGCCGAAGACCGTGTCGCCACCGTCGATGGCGTATTGAACATCGCGCAACACATGGGCGAGGCAGACCTGGTGCTCTTTGCCCAGCTCCTGCTGGTCTGTATAGCGGTATGACACCCACACCTCGGGCTGATGACCGCTCAGGACGTCCTCGGCAACACTGCGTGCACGGCGCGGGGCGATCTTGTGCAAGACGGCCTTGTCCGAAAGGAATGCCCAGTGCCAATGGGTGACGCCGTTGGTGCGCGTGGTTGTCTCATCTGACGCAATAACCCGCGCCATCAATAGCGTGGCCGTAATCGCCTTAAAGGCCGTGGCCATATTGCCAACTACGTGAGCAGTTACGCTTGCTGATGGGTCTGAGCGTGAACTTATTGCAAATACACCCACCCCCGGCGATGTCTATTACTCGATAACAAAATATGCCAAAGATTCATCCAAAGCTCTAGAAATCCTTATCATGACATCAAGTGATGGGTTAACTTGACCCGTCTCTAACGCAGAAATATGGGACGTGGCCATCCCTGTCAATTGAGATAACCGCGATTGACTTAATCCCAAAAAATTTCTCTTATACTTCATTCGTGATGCAAATAGCTTTCTATGCTTGGGAAGGAGGTCCATGGAATCTATCTTTGTCGGCATGCGATGCGCCTCACATTTGTATTCTAATGCAGGAGGGCGGCAATACCCACTCGTTCGCTATCGTTCAACTAGCGACAGCCCAATCCGAGCAACTTTGCCCAAACAAACGCGTTGCGCTGGTGGCGCAGGAGTGTAAAAAGGTGGAATGTGTAGCATTTGGCAAACGCGGCATCCCATTGAAAGCCCCTCCCACGATGTACCCCGCCACGCGATACGCTCAAGACACTGGTTTCCTGTTGTAATGGCACGCGGAATTGTCTTCCTTGGAGCCACATGTTTGGCGCTGTGGGTGTGGGCGTACGGCTACTTTTCCGGCATGTCCAAGGTGCTGCCCGCGCGGCAACTCGCAATGTCGCTCACCACCAGCCAGGAGACTAGCAAGGAGGAGGCTGCCGGTGGGGTGAACGACGCCCTCCCCCCCAAAAATGTCACCGGCGCCCTCAACGCGGCAGTGACGCAAGGAACCATAAAAGATACGATCTGCATACCCGGATACGCTCGCTCGGTGCGGCCAGCCCTGACGGTCACAGAGCCGATCAAGCGCAAGCTCATGCTCGCAGAGCACCACTTCCAGTCGGCCCGCCTGTACGAGCTCGATCATCTCGTTCCGCTGTCGATCGGGGGGGCTCCTGACGACCTGCGCAATTTGTGGCTTGAGCCATGGAATGGGCCGAACAACGCCCATGACAAGGACGCCCTCGAATACGTGCTGTGGCGGCTCGTTTGCGACGGCGAAGTTCCGCTTGCCACCGCCCAGACCTCCATCGCGACCAACTGGATCGCGGCGTACAAACTCTACGCGACACCGGAGAACCTTGCGCGGTTTCATTTCAACCACGGAGGCGGCCAATGAGCCACGCCCGCCGCGCACGTGAAATCATCGCGGAAATAGCCAAAGACATGCCGGCCAATGCGACGCTGCGTGATCGCGAGAGCTTATTGCGCGAGCGCTATCCTTTCGGCGAGCGAAAGGGATGGCGTTATCGCGTTTGGCTTAAAGCTCAGCGGGCATATCTAGCGCCTTTCATCGGTCTCAATGACGCCCAACACCGCCGACTGATCGCCCGCGAAGTGAAAATCGGGCAGCCGTTTCTGTTTGCCGATGCCGTCAACAAATCAACGCTCAAAACTGCATTGGTTGACAGCAGACTGGTCGCTGGAAGCTCGATCGTCGCGACGGCCTACGTTGAAACAACAAACGGACGAGCGCGATGACCGCCGCGTTGGCCCTCATCATCGCAGATCGGCCAGATCGTGGCCGCGCCATCGCCGATGCGCTCGGCAATGCGCAGCACCGCGAAGGCTTTATCGATTGCGCTGAAATGCGGATCACCTGGTGCCTTGGCCACATGCTCGAACTCGCATTGCCCCCAATGCGAGAATGGTCCTGGGAAAAATTGCCCCACAGCTTCCTGCCCTCGCACAACCGACCTATCGATAAGCGGCGCACACACCTTGACCGCATGGTCGACATGATCCGATCGGCGACCTGCATGATCCATGCGGGCGACCCGGACGATGAAGGTCAGCTGATTGTCGATGAGGTGATCGAATGGGCACACGCCGACTTGCCCGTCAACCGACTCATCTTCCATGTTGCTGATCCTGCGAGCATTCGATCAGCCCTCCAGGTGCTACGTCCCAACACCGATTACGCAAACCTGTCCACCGCAGCCAAGGCGCGTCAGCTCGCAGATGCCATTCATGGAATTAATCTGACGCGAGCCTACACACTAGCGGCGAACGAGAAGGGTTTCGCGGACGTTCTCACCGTCGGGCGCGTCCAGAATGCGATCCTGGGCATCGTTGTGCGCCGCGAGCGGGCGTATGCCGCCACTCGCAAATCATCCGGTGCAAGTGCAGGGCTCGCGATCCGCTTTGATGATGTAGTGATCGGCGTCAACTCAAGTGATCAGCCGCACCCGGCCAATTTCGACACACAGGGGTTGAACGGCACGGCTGCCAAAGTGATTGCTCGAAGGGCTGAAAAGGTCAGCACCCCGCCGCCGCTCCCGCACAGCCTCCTATCGCTGCAGGTCGAAGCCGCACGTCAATATGGGCTTTCTCCCGATCAGGTGAGCCAGATCGCGCGCAAACTTCACGACGCCTATCAGCTGATAACCTTCCCTCGGTCTGACTGCCGTTACCTTCCCGACACCGAGCACGGCCGTGCCCGCAGACTCCTGCGCGCAGTGTCTCGCAATCTGCCAGATCTGACAACCCTGGTAGACGTCGCTGACATGAACCTCGTTAGCGCAGCGTTCAATTCCGCTAATGTCGGCACGCACCATGCCATTATTCCGACCGCTGCCACACCGGCCATGTTGCTGCTGAGCAAAGCGGAACGCGCAATCTATACACTCGTATCCCAGAACTATCTCGCCCAGTTCCTCACACCTTGGGAAGTACAGCGCATCGTCGTGAACATTGCCGTGGCAGGGCAATCCTTCAGAGCGCAAGCAGATTTGACAACAGTCTCTGGATGGACCGCGATCAGATCCCTGCAAAGCCAGGACACCGAGCAATTTGCTACTCGGTCGAATGCCGCACAAGCCGGCGCGATCGCGGGCTTGCGGATCCACCAGGACGGTATTTGCGAGCAAAGGTCTGAATATTCCAGCCAAGCGCCAGACACCCGCCACACGATTGCCACCTTACTGGACGCGCTCGGCCGCATTGAACAAGACGTACAAGACGCGGATCTGCGCAGGACGGTTGCGAGCAGCCTCGCCGCTGGCGCACCCGGCATCGTCGGGACAGCAGCAACCCGCGACACAATCATCAAGGAGTTGTTCGAACAAGACTACCTCTCCCTGGATGGCGACAGGGTGGTCGCAACGCACAAGGGTTATATCCTGCACGATGCCTTGCCCGCCGCCATGACCTACCCGGACATGGCGGCGCACTGGCATCTACAGCTGCGCAAAATAGAACAGGGCACGCTTGACGCCGACGTCTTTCTCCAAAGCGTCGAGAACAACACAGCCGCCGCAATAGACGATATCAGGCGCCGCGGCATTCCTGTGGACATGGAAGCGCCAGCTTGTCCATTGTGCGCCGAAAAGCTTATCCGCAAACGTACCAAAGAGCCGCCCCAACGGCACTTTTGGCGCTGCGCAAGTCAGACTTGCTCGTTCACGGCGAACGACAACGACGGAAAGCCGGTCATTCGCAAGGCGATGGCGCCACCGCCGATCAGCGACACATTTTCATGCCGCGTGTGCGGAAGCGGCCTGCGCCGCAGGAAATCGGTGAAGGCTGCGGATTCCTTTTTCTGGGCCTGCTCTGCCTTCCCTTCATGCCGTCAGACCTATCGTGATGTCTCTGGCAGGCCCCTCTACCCGGCCACCAGCGTTACCAAGGAAAATCATCCGTGATCTCCCGAAGCGCATCCTGCTTTATTTCGGCCGCCGCCTTGCTCGCAGCGACCACCGCGCATGCTCAAAGTGATGGCGAGAATGGCACTGATCTGGCGCGGCTCGAAGAAGCACGTCAGGATTGGAATAACCACCAGGACGATGCTGCCGTCCATATCTGGCAAACGCTCGCACTCAGAAACAACGCCAAGGCCTGGTACAATCTGGGGCAAGCATACCGCCTCGGCCGCGGCACCACCACCAATCAAGATGCCGCGCTCGCTGCCTATCGGCTTGCCGTGCGATTTGGCTATGCCAAGGCGCGCGAACAGCTCGGCCTGACCTTGTGCAAGTTGCCGGCCCATAAAGATGAGGGCCTGCGGATGCTCATCGAAGTCGCAGACAAGGAAGGCGGAGCGCGCGCGGCCTATGTCGTCGGGCTCGCAGAAATGAAAGGCGACGGGCTACAGCAGAACAATATCCGCGCGATCGCACACCTCACGTCGGCAGCAACTTCGGGTGTTGATGAAGCTTGGGCTCCATTGACAATCCTGCGAGCGACTGAGCTCGAGAAGCAAGCATCAGAAATGCAATTTGCGCCTAAGCACGATCTGGGAAATCTCCCACATACTGTGCCCCAAAAACTGGCGCCTATGCGCGCGATCGAAATTCAACCCGGGGCCGATAATACCTCCGTTAATTTCAACAAACGCAATACGAACTCAACATCAACAATCACATTCACAGGTACTTACCCGATGACACTCGGCCAAATCGCGGCCGAATTGGAACGCACATCCGGATCACGGGTCATTTTCGCGCTCAGCGAGGCGGACGATTTCAAGAGAAATGACACCACGCACAGATTGCGCGTGAGTTGGACAGGCCCTGCGGATGCTTTTGCGAACAACATCGCGCGGTTGTTCAATTTGGTCGCTCAGATCGAGCCAGGACAAATCACGTTCACATCGGCGGCCCAAAATTCACCACGCATTTTCCCATCACCAAACTTTGGAAACGAGCAGGACCATGCACTTTCTCCTACTGGCAGCAGCAGCGATCGCGCCAACGACAGCATTGGAAACGCAAACAACCAACACACAAGTTCGCTCAACAGCCACCGCCGGCACCGTCGCCACAGGCGACACCACCGCCGGTATGGTGGTTGAGGAGGAGTGGGCGGCGCGCGCCAACGAGCCGCTGAGCAGCACTCTGACGGCCTGGGCACAGAGAGCCGGTTGGGAAGTCGTCTGGGAAAGCGATGCCGATTTTCGCTTATCGGCCGGCGCCACGATTACCGGCGATTTTCCGTCTGCCGCAGATCGCCTGTTATCGGCGTTTGCACGCACAACCCCGCATTTGAAAGCCAAATTCTACAATAGCAACAGAGTTTTACGCGTTTGGGATGAGAGGAACGAGCCTTGATTTATCGTAGCCGTATCCGATCGGCATCGCTGTTGCTGGTATCAAGTGCTGTAATGGCACTCTGTGGCTGCGCAGCTGAGCGACACGCCGGCAGTATGATCAAACGTGCCAGCGACAAGGCGCTTGCCGCGCTCGAAACGCCCCCGAAGTTGGAACCCGTTCGGGGAAACCCCGATATCAGCCACGTTGACGAACTCTACTTCGGTCAAAACGTGTTTCGGCGCCGGCACGGCGATGAATTTCCTGCCAGGCTCGATAATCTTGTTATTCGCAGCAAAGGCGAAGTTGATCTGCGCGGATTTGCTGCGCTGATCAGCCAGGCAACCCAGATCCCGATAAATCTTGGGGTAAAGCCGGTTGTGCAACAACAGCAACAACAACAGGCAGCCCCGACGGCGCTGGGACCAACAGGCGCAACGCCTGCGATAATCGACACAGAACCGCACAACAGCAACCCCGCCAACAGGCCGGTCGGCCCGACCTTTCAGGTGGTTTGGCAAGGTCCGCTCGCCGGTCTGCTCGATATGGCCGCAGCTCGGTTCGGGGTGGCCTGGGACTATCGTGCCGGCGTCATCATGATGTCGGATATGCAAACGCGCACGTTTGTCATCAACAAGGCACCTACCACCGACAATTTCTCCAACGAGCTTTCTACCACCACAGGTGGATCCGGTGGTGGCAGCGGTGGAGGCGGGGGCAGCTCGTCGGGATCGAGCTCCGGCCAGACCATCACGCCAACCTCAAACCAGGCGAGTTCGCAGAAAGCCTCGGTGGACGTGTGGAATGGTCTCAAAAGCGAAGTCGACGTGATTGTCGGCGATCGTGGCAGGTTTTCAGTCAATCCCGCAACCGGCACAATCACGGTCAGCGCATCGCCTGCGATCCTCGACCAGGTGGCCACCTATGTGCGCGAGCAAAACGAGCTGATCACTCGCCAGGTCTTCGTGCGCATCAAGGTCTATAGCGTCGATTTGCAGGAAGGCGACAACCTCGCACTCAATTTCAATGCCAAATTTGCCAGTGCCGCAAGTGGTCTGGGACTCGCTTTGCAAAGCCCTGGAACCGCGCCGCTGACGCCGGTGGGATCGCTGACCGCCTCGGTGCTCAGCACGACCAGCAAGCTTGCTGGATCCGACGTTATCGGCAAGGCGATTTCATCGGTGACAAACACGTCACTGATAACCGACATGACCGTTACGTCATTGAACAATCAGCCAATAACCAAACAGGATACGACGACCCAAAGCTATCTTTCGAGTGTGGCCACGACGGTTAACCAGACAACCGCCACGACGGCACTGACGCCCTCCTCGATCAGCACAGGTTTTTCGATGACGCTGCTGCCGCGCGTGCTGAGCGGCAACCGAGTCCAGATGAGCTACTCGATTTCGATCAGCAGCCTGGTCGTTATGAACACCGCGACTTCGGGCGGAAATACCATCCAGTTGCCAACAGTTGCCGGCACCGCCGGGCTCCAGAGTTCGATGCTCAAGTCCGGTCAGGTGCTGATGCTGATGGGCTACATCGCCGAGAGCGCAGCGGACGCGAAGCAGGGCACAGGTATTCCGGCCAACTTGCTGCTGGGCGGCACGCGCAATGCCTCGACCGAGAAAAAGCGGATCATCATCACGATGGAGCCGATCATCGTCAGCGAGCCCGCCACATGAGCGAAGTGCTCTCTTATCTTGGCGCCGAAAAGGCAATCGTTGCGGGTCTCAAATGGGATACCGCCAGCAAGGTTCTGAGCAAGAGCGACGCGCGCCAAAGCGCGCGCAAGGCGAAGGCAAAAGCCTTGTTGCTGCGTGTGCGCGGGACAAACCTGGGGCTTGTCGAAACGGGCACTGCGGTGGGTGACGACGTTCGGCTGATCTCGTTTGCTGCGGCCGTCAGCGATGTAATTTCTGAACCCACCTGGTGCGGTGTGTTTGACGTCGACAGCCAGGCGGTCTTCATCGCCGTGATCGAAGAATGCATCAGCGCTGACTCCGACCAGGTGATGGATGTCGCAAGCGCGCGGTCACGCTTTGACGAGGAAGCGCCGACTTTCAACAAGACGTTTGCGCCGGCACATTGGGGGATCGCTGGCGCAAGCGACAGTGGCACCGTGCTTGCGCAGATTGACTGGAACACCGCTCCTGCCTGTGACCGGGTGGTCGCAGGTCAGACCATATCTCCAGTCGTCCTCGCCTGTGGCTTCGCGCTTGTCGCCTTTGGGGGGTTTTGGGTGTGGCAGCATCGGCAGGCGGCCGCCAGCGACGCGGCAACGCAGATCGCAACCGCAGCGCGGCAAGCGACCGTCCAGCTCTTGCCCGCGCCACAGACCGACTGGAAGCGACAGCCAGACCCGCAAGCCGCGGCGGCGCTGTGCATGGATATGCGAGCCCGTCTTGCTGAAACCGCTCATCAGGGCTGGGACATCGACACGATCGCATGCGACCTGACCGCCAAGACAATCACCGCCTCGTTGTCGCCCTATACCGACCTTGCTGTTCAGCCGCAGGTCGGCGGCTTTACCACGCAGCTGGGGGCCGATGGTAAAAATGTATTGCTCAATGGACCACTCACTGTGCCGGCGACAAAACGCGAGGCAGAACGTCCATCGACCCAGGCGCTGTTTGCGGCGCGCAATTTCCTGATCGGTCTGACCCCCCCGGCGCAATGGAAAGATGTGGGTCATAAAGTGGCGTTCACGGTGACAACGGGGCTCTCACCCGATGTCCTGGCCGCAGGGCTTGCCCGCTATCCGACCTCAACCATCACCCGCATCGATCTGGAAAAGGAGGATTGGCGTGTTTCAGGCTTCATTTATTATTGACCGGCTTATGCCCGTCGGCGTTCTCGTGCTCGCAGCACTCGTGGGTTCGCCCGCAAGCGCCGCACCGCCTGTCGTCACCGCCAGCATCCCGCAAGCACCGACGGCGCAAAGCTATAGCGCAGCCGAACGACTAGCGCGGATCGATGCGCTGCACGCAGAGCTTCAGGAAGCGAAGCTGCGTGCCGAAATCGCCAAGGCCAAGGCCGAGGCATCTGGCACACCAACGATACCTGGCACCAATGCAGGCCTGACACCGCCCTTGCCACCGACCGGTGCTGTGCTGCCGCCCTTGCCCGCCGACGGCTTTGTCGGAGTGTCACGCCACGCACACCGTCGTCCAGTTTCGCACTGGCCCGGCCTGGCGGTTACCGAAGTCACTGGCACAACGGATGCCCCGCGCGCGATCGTCCAGACCGCCGCCGGCGGCGCGCGCCTGGTGCAAATCGGGTCTGTGATCGAGGGTGTGAAAGTCGTGGCCATCCGGGCCGATGGCCTGACCGTCGCTGACGCCGGCGGCAAAACGCACACATACAACTGAAATCAGGGCACCCACCACAATGTCGACTTCGGCAGCCAGTTACATCGATATCGCGGACGGAGATTGGCCGGAGGGAAAGACCTGCGCCGAACTGGTAGCGCTGTTTGACGATGGCCGCGCGTTGATTGCAAAAAACCAGGCACTCAATCCAAAGGTCCGCGAATTGCTCGCTTTCGCTGAAAGGCGACTGTCGCACAAAATCAAGCGTGAGTACGTCGATCACGATGCGATCGTAGAGGCGCGCAAGCTCGGGATCGCCGGCCGGCGGTCAACCGACGATTCCAAGATGGAAAGCGCCATCCAGGATCTGATCGGCGAGGCGCAGGCCCTGCGCGCCAGCGACATCCATATCAAAGTGGGTGAGAACATTACGCATGTGCAAATGCGCATCGACGGCTTCCTGACAAAGCCGACGACATGGACAGCCGATTACGGCCAGCGCTTCCTCGCAGCCTCGTACAGCATGGCTGACATTGCCAACAAGGCCTACTCGCCATCTCTGTATCTGGCGGCGCGGCTCGCTCCCAAGGCGGGACGCGACACCTGGGCGTTCAAGGACGGGCTCGAAGCGGTCCGCTGTCAATACAACCCGGTGGCGTTTGGCATCACCGCCGCATTCTTCCGGCTGCTCGGCACGATCGACACGACCGTAACGCTGGAAAGCCTCGGCTACGAACCTGAACAGATCGCTGTGTTCGATGAATTTGCCGACCGCCAGAACGGTCTTTGCGTCGTTTCAGGTATCACCGGATCGGGCAAATCGACGGCGCTCGGAACGCTGATTACCCGACAGATGCGCCAGGAACAGGAAGACGGCAGGCGCCGCAGTTATTTCGCGGTCGAAGATCCGCCGGAACGCCGGTTGAACGGCGTGACCCAGCTGGTGGTGCCCAATACCGAAACCGAAGAACAGCGCGAAACTGCATTTGCCGAAGCACTCAACGCGGCGCTCCGCGACGATCCCGATGTCATTATGATCGGTGAAATTCGCGACAGGATCACCGCCAAGCTGACGATCCGAGCGGCAATAACCGGCCATCAGGTCTGGACCACTCTGCATTGCATATCGGCCCATGAAGTCCCCTTGCGATTGGTCGATGAAGGCGTTGATAGCGCCTCGATCTTCCGATCGGACATCCTGCAAGTCGCGGTGGCGCAAGTGCTTGTCCCGATGCTTTGCGCAAGCTGCAAGGTACGTCTTGTCGATGCACCCGCAGATGTCGGTCTGTCACACCAGCAGCGCACACACCTTGCTCACCTTGGCGATGAGGTGTGCATCGAAGGCGCGGGCTGCGCGCGGTGCCGGCACACCGGCATCAAGGGACGAACGGTGGCGGCCGAGGTCATCCGCACCGATCCTGCCTATCTGCGCTTTCTGGAACAACACGGTGCGGTCGATGCCAAGGAATTCGCGCGGAACCGCGGCGAGCCATCCATCGCCGATATCGTTGTGCGCAAAGTCATGCGGGGGCAGATCTCGGCACGGGTGATTTCGAAATTCATGTCGCTGTCCGATCTCGCGAGACACCAGCCCAGCTTGCGAGTGGTGTCATGAAGCTGGACGATCTGATCACCAGAGCGCGCGCGCGCGTCGAAAAAATCATCGGCGGGATGAAAAGCGACCGGTCAGATGAAGGCTTCAAGATAAAAGCTGCAAAGCTGTATCTGCGTTTCTCGTCCGACGAACGCTATCGCTTTTACCGGACATATGGCCGCCTGCTGGACGCGGACGTAGCCTCGCGCGACGCGCTGGAATTCATCTACATCATCGTCTCTCAAGACGGGGAAAAGCCGGGCAACATGATGGCCATCGCCGTTGCGCAATGGCTGCGCGGCTTGCGTGAGCACGGCAGGCTCTCGCTGGCCGTCACCGGGTGGGTACCCCGGCAGGAAGTGTTGCTGATCGAAGCCGGCGAAAAGTCCGGAAAATTCGGCAAGGCGATGGGAATCATGCTCGAACTCAACGAAAAGATGGGAGAAGTGCGGGGCAAATTGGCGAGCAAGCTGCCTTACCCGATTTTCTCTGCGCTGGTCCTGGCCGGCATCATCTATTTCATGTCGACAGAATTTCTGCCGATGATCCTGACCAGCAAGCCGGCCGATCAATGGACGGGCAGTGCCGGCTCGACCGTCCATTTTCTGCAATGGGCGCAAAGTGGGCTCGGACCAACGTTGCTCTCCATAGTCGCCGCATTGATTGGTATCATCGCCACGCTCCCCTATTTCACCGGGTCCGCCCGCACCTGGTGCGACCGCCTGCCGCCGTGGTCGATCCACAGATTTCTGACCGGCACCGCGTTTATGACGGCCGTGCTCGTCTACATGGAAAGCGGTCGCAACTTGCGCGAGGCACTCGAGCTGTCGCGCGAGAACACCAGCCCCTATCTGGTGGGCAAGATCAACCGATCGCTGCGCATGGTTCGCGAAGGCATCGGTTTCGGAAAAGCGCTCCAGGCATCGGGGGAGAATTTCCCCGAGCGCGAGTTGATACAAGAAATCCAGTTGTTCGAAAAACTCGGACGACTTGAGGAAGGGCTCGGCCTGATCGTCAGGTCGTGGATCACCGATGCAACCGAGCGGATGCAAACACAGGTGGGCATCGTTTCCCAAGCTATCATGATGGTTAACTTCACGGTGCTCGGTTTTGTTTTCAATGGATATTACGACATCATGAACCAACTCTCACAAGGACACTGATCATGAAAAGAGTACAATACGACTACACGGACTCCCGTCAGTCGGGGCTGGGCATTATTGAAATCGCTCTGGTCCTCGCCGTCGCCATCGTTGCGGTTTACGGCGTCTATAGTCTCTATCAGAACACGCTGTCGGGCACCAAAGTCCAGAACGAGCAGCAAAATGCGCTCGGACTCGCAAGCGCCGTCAAGCAAATGTACGGTGCCAGCAACGACTATGGCACCGCCGATATCACGGCCACGCTGGTCAGCACCAAAGCCGCGCCTGCGGCGATGATAGTGGGCACCGCACTCCATAATGCCTGGGGTGGAACTGTCACCGTGACAGGGGCAAGCGGCAGCTTCACGATCTCCGAAGGCGGTGTGCCACAAAAGGAATGCATCCAGCTCAGCCAGCTGCAGATCAATCCGACCGCGATCAGCGTGAACGGTGCCGCCCAGACCATACCCTACACCGAAACGGCAGCGGCCGCAGCGTGCAACAGCACGACCGCCAACACCATCGTGTGGACAACCAACTGACATGCAACTGATCATGCTCGCGCTGATGATGGCGGCACTGCTGGCCGCCCTCCCCCTGGCGAGTAACCGGGTCACGCCGGCAGCCGTCGTCGCATACGACGAGCTGTCGGCGTCCTACAGTGCACAATACCAGATCTTTGCCACAGCGGCTTGGGCGACCAACGCCACCACGCCCGGCACCATCGACCGCGCGTCCATGACGTTACCGGCCTCGTATACCGACATCAATGCCGCCTATCCCAATCAGGCTTATAGTGACGGCACCTATATCTGGATATTCAGCGGCAACCCGGCATCGGCAAGCCAGCGGATTGATGTGTTTGCCGACAATCCGCAAGTTGCAGTCGGAATCGCCGGCAACGGCACGATCACCTGGCGGGACGGTACGTCTGCGGCGCTTCCCTCACTCATTCCGGCAAATTGCCTTGTCATCCGGGCCCCCGTCGCATGACCCGGCCCCTGCCCCCTTCGATCGAACAGTCCCGCCAGGCCGGATTCACCGTTATTGAGGCCATGCTCAGCCTGGTGCTGCTGGTCATTGCGACGATCGGCATCGTCTACATGCTCAACACCACCGCTGCCTCCCAAAAGCTGAGCGGTGTGGCCAACCAGATCCAGCAGCTGCGAGCAGCAACCGACCAGTACGTCGCCAAGAATTTCACGACCTTGCAAACCAGCGCTGCCTCTGGCCCGATCAGCATACCGGTCTCGACGCTGATCAGCGCAGGATACCTGCAAAACAGCTTTCCCGCGACCAACGCCTATGGGCAGACGTTCCGGATCTATCTGGACGCACCATCCGCGAACGGGCTTGAAACGCTGGTGACAACCACCGGCGGGACACCGCTCAGCGCCACACAAGGTGGCAGCGTCGCGATCATGCTCAAGAGCCAGGGCGGCTATGTCCCGGTGGGTTCGAACACAGCCAACGGCACCCATGGCGCCTGGCAGGTCAACCTGAGCGCGATCGTGCCGGCAAGTTCACCCAATCCATCCGGTGATCCGGCCGATTACGAATTTCACTACGCGCCTTCGGCGCAGCAATTCTGATCTTTGGGAACCTGAAAGAGAGCACGCCATGAAATCTCGCATCGTCCCGACGCCCCATCCCACACCGGTGCAAGAGGCCATCGCGCAATCGCGTCAGGCGGGATTGACGGTCACGGAAGGTGCCTTTGCCGCGCTGATCCTCGCGATGGCAGCGGGCGCTATCGCCAAGCTGGTCTATCGCAACGAAAACGACATGCGGCTTGCAGTTGTCGCCGATGAATTGAAGACGCTGCGCAATGCAACCGATCACTACGTAAAAGCAAACTTTGCGGCCGTGGAAAGTGCGGCCGCGGCCGGGCCGGTCAATATTCCCCTCTCGACCCTCAAGTCCGCCGGTATGCTGACATCGAGTTTTCCGGCCAAGGACAATTATGGCCAGTCGTTCGTCATCTATGCGCATGACGCCTCCAGCACAGTCGTCGACACGCTTATCACCACGACAGGCGGAACACCGCTGAACGCGGTCGACGGCGGCAGCGTCGCGTTGCAGATTGGCTGGAGCGGTGGCTATGTGCCGGTGGGCTCGGCCACCGCCAACGGCACACATGGGACCTGGAAGGCTCAGCTTGCGGATTACATACCCGGCGGCAATGCGCTGCCATCGGGCAGTCCGGTTGATTATTCGATCTACTACACACAGACGCCTGCCCCAACCCCGCCGCCTGCCCCAACCCCGCCGCCTGCACCGGCGGCAGTGCCAACACCCACCCCGGTTCCGGCCCCGGCTCCTGCGCCCGCGCCCGTGCCGGTCCCTGCGCCAGCACCAGTACCTGCGCCGCCGCCCGCACCAACCCCGGCGCCCGCACCAACCCCGGCGCCCGCTCCGTCACCGGCACCACCACCTGGCGGCTTCACCTATCAGAATTCGCCCACTTTCAGTGCCAATCTGACGATCGGACAAAGCAGCCTGTGCATAGCGTGCGGTGTGTTTGGGGGCGGAGGCGGTTTTAACCAATACAGCTACGGATATTGGGCTCCGACTTACGCAACATATGGCGGTTCGACATTTCTGGTCTCGGCAGGCGTCGGCAGCCTCAGCACCACCACCTTCAACGGCTACACGATTACCGGCATTAATTCATCGTCCGTCGGCGCTGATGTCTATCTCACCATGACCGGATCATCCGGTCCGCCACCCAACAGCGGGTGGACCAGCATCACCATTCCCGGATCGGGAACGCTCCAGCGTGCCTCGGCATGTTACAGCACGTCGGGTAACACGGCCACTTGGGATTGGGGGCTGACCTGTTCCTGGTCCTCTGTGTCACATCCGCAATCCGGCTCCGTGACAATTCAGTAATCTTGTGACCGAACCGAGCTTCACCTTTGGCGTCTTGGCATTGGCCGGCAGTCCCTTTGCGGCACTGGGTGGCCTGTGGAGCGCACGCGCGACAGAGCGCAGGCTCTCGTCACTCCCGATTGTGCCGCACCCCAAGACGGTGATGCTGGGGGCAATGCTTGGAGCCATCCTCACCATTTGCGCACCGACGAGCGGAATAGCGCTTGCGGTCCTCTGCATCGCGCTCGGGGCGGTGGCGACCTGCGATGCCGATACCTGCATCATTCCAGACACACTGGTGATTACGATCGCCGGCATCGGCATCGTCTTTCATCCATTCGCGCCCGGCTTCTCCTCAGCCTATCTGGCGCTGTCGGGCGTCGTCCTGTTTGCAAGCTCTGAAGTTTTCGCGAGGCATATGCGCAAATGGCGCGGTCGCACCGCGTTCGGCGGAGGCGACGTAAAGCTCATCGCGGCGATCGGCGCCAACGTCGGTTGGATAAGGTTGGACGTCGTCCTGTTCGCGGGCTGCGTCAGCGCAATAGCCTGGCATGGATTAGACCTGCGCAAGCGTTTCCCGCTTGGCCCGCATCTGGTGGCGGGGCTGGCCTTTACGGCATGGATCGCACCGAGGATCAGCATCGGTGTCTGAGCGCTACAATTCCAGACTCTTGCGGAGCATATCATCCAGTCTGGTCTGCCAGCCTTTGCCGCTGGCACGCAACGTCGACAGCACGTCGGCCGACAAGCGCAGCGTTACAGACTGCTTCGCGTTTGGCTTGCGCCAACCTACAGGGCGGCCGGCCGGGCGGACCAGCAGTGCCAGAACTTCGGGGGAATGGAATTCGCTCGCAGGGCGCGCGCGGGCAAAATCCTCGTCGGTCCACTCCGGATTGTCATCCCAATCGGGGGCGTTGAAATCCGCAACGATCGGCTTGTCATTTTCCATAACGCCGCATCTCCTTTGCTCGTGCCCGACGAAAACTGATCAGACGAATTCGGCTTTCCCGAACCGTGTAGACCAGGCAGTGGCCCACGCCGCCTATAAACCCGTAGGCGCGATAGCGGGCTTCCCCATAAGAGCGCCGGTTATCGAGAACTTCGGTCGGAAGATCATCAAAGCCGGTGAAATCCTCCAGCGACAAACCATGCTTCCCGAAATTTGTCGCATCCTTCTCCGGGTCGAACTCAATTTCCATAGGTTATTTGTACCTGCATTTAAACGCTGGAGCAAGCGGTGCGCCAGGCCGTTCATCTCACGCCGCCCGGGCCACACATTGAAAACAGGGAGCCAGCAATGCAACCAAATCTGAGCGCGTCCGCTGACGTTTTGTCGGCAGAACGGCAACTGGCGGGTCTGCATATCCGCGCCGACACTGTGACATCTGCGATCGTCGCCAGGGCAATCGCTGCTCTCCCGCCTGCCCCGCCCCTGCTCGACCCTGACGGGATGCCGCGCCTCTCGTTCGACCAGGCCGCCGAGCTAGGTGGACGGATGGCCCGTCAGTTCGCACTCCTGGCTGGCGATAGCATTCCACCCGCCGATGATATGGCGTGGGCAGATCTTGTGCAATTCATGCTGCGCGAAGCGCGCGCAATGGCCGCCGGGTGATGGCGGCCGATCTGCCACCGATCTGGCAAGAGCGGATCGTCTGCTCGATCGCAGCCGGAGAGCGCTTTGGCGTGCCGGCCGCTGTGATGCTGGCAGTGGCGACGCAAGAGGGCGGGCAGCCGGGTCTTGTGCGCAGCAATGCCAACGGAACCTACGATCTGGGATCGATGCAATTGAACACGGCCTGGCTCGCCAGCCTCGCACGCTATGGCGTACCTGCAAGAGCGGCGCTTGCAACGGGGTGCTACAGCTACCAGCTGGCTGCGTGGCGTATCAGGAACCATATCCTGCGCGATCATGGAGACTACTGGACCAGGGTCGCCAATTACCATTCGCACACCCCGGCATTTAACGCACCTTATCGCGCACAGATCATGGTAGCAGCACAGCGCTGGAACGCCTGGCTGGCGCAATATCGGATAAGGCCAGCAAACTTCGCTCAGTCCCGACCGGCGCCTTCGCCGGCGCCAGCAGCGTACCGGATGACGAGCGGATTTGGCCTTCGCGTGCATCCGATCACGCACGCCATCAGCGGTCATGCGGGTCTCGATATTGCGGCAGCCTATGGCACCCCCGTCAATTCCTCAGCCGATGGTGTGGTCACACACGCTGGTGCATCCGGTGGCTACGGGCTCATGGTCGAAGTCGCCAGCGCAAATGGCATTGCGACCCGCTACGCCCATCTGTCGCGGATCTCGGTCTTACCCGGAACGCAGGTCACGCGCGGAACCACGATCGGCAACGTCGGATCGACCGGATTCTCCACCGGACCCCATCTCCACTACGAAGTCCGGTTCAGGGGTGTTCCGATCAACCCGTTGGGTCTTGCTCATTAGCTTGAAAAGGGGGTCAAGATACCGATGCAGCAAAGCAACAATTTCGCGTGGTGGCAACGTCAGGAGATCAATTTCCAGGCTGGCGTAGTCCGCTTGTGCATCAAGGCGATCAAGCTTTTCTTCCACCGCATCGCGGATGAATTCAGCGCGCCCGCGAGGTTTGGTCAGTCTGTCTATCCGCGCAAGCGTCTCTGCCGACAAGCGAAGGGCGGTGTGCTGGCCGATCGGGGGTCTACCCATGGCTGAAACTCCAATGCCTGTTCTTTTTTTGTTCGAAAAGTTTCATTATTCGATCATCGTCTATTGACATCATTATATTCCATTTATAGCCTGTAAATGACAACGTAAAGGGGCGCGCACAGAAAGGCAACCCCAAAGCATCCCGGAGGACCCGCTAATGCCCGCGCAGCCAAATGCCCAACCTGCACAGCGCGCCTTGAACAGCGCTTCGGTTATTACGGCCCTCGGCGCGTTGATGTTGGTCTCCGCGTGCGGGGGAGCGGGCACGAGCGGGGTCAGCACGACACCGCCACCCGTTCCAAGTCCAACGCCCACCCCAACACCGACGCCGACCCCAACACCGACGCCCACGCCGACGCCGACCCCAACACCGACGCCCACGCCGACGCCGTCCCCATCGATCAGCAGTTCCAGCGTGGCGGCGCATGTGAACGCCCAACCGGCCTATAATGCGGGCCTTACCGGATCGGGGGTCACGATCGCGATCATCGATAGCGGGATAGATCTGAACAACACGGCATTCACCGGGCGCATTTCGTCAGCCAGTACCTCGATGCCAGCGTACTATTCGCTGCCAGGTTCGAGCACGATCTACACGTACACCTACCCCCTTCAGGATGCGATCGGCCATGGCACTTGGGTGGCGTCCGTCGCTGCTGCCAGTTCGTCGGGGGCGGGGCCGCAGGGTGTTGCCCCGGGTGCAACAATTCTCGCAATCGGCGTCACAGCCCCAGCCAATGTCACCTTTTCGGCGGCTACCTCAACAGCTGTTGCGCCAAGCTCCACACCAACCCAATCGCAGAATACCGCTCTGATCACAGCGGACGCCATCAATTATGCCGTCAATAATGGCGCCTTTGTGATTAATTTGAGCGGGGGTGGCGCGTCCACTGATAGCAGCTTGACGGCTGCAATGGAAAATCTAGTCGCCAAGAATGGGCTCTTCGTAGTGGCGGTCTCAAACACGCCGGGCCAGGACAGCTTCACAGGACAAACCGCACAGCAGCTGGTTGGTCCAAACAATCAGTACGTAAACAACTTCCTGTTTGGCATCATGGCAGGTGTTGCGCCGGCCAACAACGGCAATCCCGGGCCGCTGGGTTCGCGCACGATCGCAGTGCCCGGGGTGGAAGGCGGATATGTTTACGTCGTGAACACCATCAGCGGAACGACCAACACAGGCAAAGCCGGAATAGAGACCGTGACCGGGAATAGTAGCGCTGCACCGGCCATCTCAGGCGCGGCCGCGCTGCTCAAGCAATATTGGCCGCAGCTGAACGGTTCTCAGATCGCCACGATCCTGCTGGAAACCGCCGACAGTCCGACCAGCGCCAACAGCGTCAAGGAAGGCAATATTTCCGGCTATGCCATGCTCGATATCGGCAACGCCATGACCGCGCAGACACCCGCAGTTGCCACCACCACAGGTGCCGCGGTCGCTGCCGCAGCAGCCACCCCGAACACCGGTCAAAACTGCGCCAATACCCAGGCATCCAATTGCAGCACGACGCCAGGCACGACCACCGGCACAGCCGTCAGCGCGGCGCTGAGCGCAACCGGGCTCGTTTTCTCGCCCGCGTTCGGATCCGCGGCCGGCGCGGCGAAGTTCGGCACGCAAGGCGGAAACATCGTGGCGATGGATCGCTATGGGCGCAATTTCACATATACCTCGGCGTCGATCGCACATTCATGGAACGGTCCCCAGGGCGTAAGCCTGATGGGGCTGCTGAATATCCAGCCAACCTACAAAGTCGCGATCGCCCAGGGACAGGCAGGCTTGCTCGACTTCGCGTCCCGGTTCGCCAACGAGGATTACGCACACCCCGTCATCAACCATTTGCCCGCAACGGTCGTGATGCCTCTTGTCGGCGGCGGCACGCTCAACTTCACCGGCAATGGCGGCGTCGAACAAAGTCCATTCGTCACCGGACAAATGTTCAAGAACCTCGGCTTTGCCCCAACGGGAACCAGCTTCGCGATCGCCTACCCGGGTTACTCGGTGCGCGCCGGTTTTTCTTCCGGCAACGGATCGAGCGCAACAACCTTCGGCAGTACCGCTGGCCTTGGCACCCAGGGCGAACTGTTTGGTGATCCCGACACGACTGCGCTTGCCGCCAATGGCGGCCTGCTGACGCCGCGCCACAGCGTCCTGTCCGATGTCAGCGTCACGCTCAAAAACGGCCTCGTGATGGGCTTTGCTTCTGCCACCGAACAAAGCCAGGCACTTGGCATGACCGCAACTGGAGCGTTCCTGATCTCCGGCGCGCAGTCGACGTTCGGCCGAATTGGTTACACCAAACATCTCGCAGGATGGACAATCACGGGCGAAGCCATGCTCGGCCAAACCCGCGTGCAGGCAGACGGCAACATGCTGGCCTTCGCAAGCCCGGTGATCACCACCGGCGCGCGGTTTCAAGCCGACCACGCGTTTTCAGGGGGATGGCTCTCGCTTGGTCTCACAGCCCCGCTTGCGCCATCGCGCGCCGTCCTCGCCTACACCCGTCCAACGTCCTACAACTGGCACACCAACACGCTCACCGACACCACCAGCACCATCAACATGGCACCTGACGCCCGCGAAATGGACGTAGAGGGTAGCTGGACCAAAGCCGTCTCGCGCTGGGCCAACCTCTCGATGGGCGCCTCGCTCACGGCCAACACCCAAAACCAGGCCGGTCTCACCACCGGCACAGCCTGGATGAAGTTCAGCAGCAAATTCTAAATCAGCCCGCGCAAAACTGACTCAGGAGGGTCTCATGAATCGTGCTATTTCGTTGGCGTGCGCTAGTGTTCTCGCTGTCATTGCTACGGCGGCACTCGCTGACGAGGCGAAGCCGTCCAACGCTGAAAAGCAGCAGCGCAAAGCGATGGACGATGTGCCGCATTGTACGCGGAACCTTGGTACAATCTCGATCGTCAATGGCGACGATCCGTTCGGTTGGACACAGTTCAACCTGGCACCACCCCAAAAGCTGCTCAAGGTCATTGTTCAGCGTTCCGGCTGCTTCAACATAGTTGACCGCGGCAGCGGCCTCGCTGCGGCCGAGCGCGAGCGCGCAATCGGCAATGGACTGGGGCTTCAACAGCACTCGAACGTCGGACAAGGCCAGATCAAGGCTGCCGATTATGTTCTGCAAGCCGAAGTCCAGGCAGCAAACCGAAATGCGCAAGGATCAGGAGCAGGAGCGCTGATCGGTGGCCCACTCGGTGGGCTGCTTGGTGCAATCAAATCGCGCAAGCTCGAAGCCAACACCGTGCTGTCTGTGACCAATGTGCGGACGACCGAGACGATGGCCACCGTCGAAGGTTATGCTGCGAAGAACGATATCAGCTTTGGTGCAGGCGCAGGGATCTTTGGCGCTGTGGGCGCAGGCGGCGTCGGCGGCGGCTACGACAACACCGACATCGGCCGGGTGGTGACGATATCGTTCATCGACGCGTATACCAAATTGGTCACCCAGCTGGGCGGCATCCAGGCCGGGAGCGTCGGCACCGCTGAGGCCGCGCCAACCAAAGTCTTTGTCGCCACGATGCCGGCATCGCTGCGCGACAAGCCCTCGCCGGCCGGAAAAGTGATCCGCGCGCTCGTGCCAGGTAGCAAGGTTTTCCCGACCGGCAAGAAGGAGGGCTTGTGGTGGGAGGTCTCCGACGAAAACGACAATGTGGGCTGGACCCTCAACACCAAGCTTGAGCCGGCGCGATAAAAAGGCGCAACACGTCTGAGCGAGGACCGACATCATGGTTGTTGCCCATCATCCGATCAGCTTCACACCGACGCTTGGCAACGCGCTAGACAGCCAGGGACCGTCCTGGCGCGAATGGGTTGTCACAAACCTTCGGGCTGGTTGTGATCCGATCGACATGAAAGGCCGAATGCTTGAAAGCGGCGCATGGAGCGAACAGAGCGCGATCGACGCGCTCACGATCGCAGCGCACCAACTGCATCTCAACCGTTCGATCGACTTCGATACACTGGCCATGCCCTGCTTGCCCGATCTTGGCACACTGAACCTTGATGGTCGACCGATAGACGTGACAGTCCGGCTCAACACCCCAGCAGTTGCACTCTGCGAAAACGTGCTATCCGCTGGAGAATGCACACAACTGCTTGCCTATGCGCGCAAGAAGGGTTTCGTGCCATCGACAGTGGTGGACGACAAAGATGGGGCCAACGTACCGCACCCCGAGCGAACAAGTTCAGGAGTGATGTTCGCGAAGGCAGAAACGCCGCTTGTTGCGCGGATCGAAGCCCGCCTCGCCGAGCTCACCCGCTGGCCGGTCGAGCATGGCGAAGGCTTGCAGATCCTCGCCTATCGAGAGGGCCAGGAATACCGGCCGCATTTCGACGCCTTCGCAGAAACCGAAGCTGGCGCGAGCCATTTGCGACATGGCGGACAGCGATTGAATACGGTGATCGTCTATCTGCGCACACCGCGGTCGGGCGGGGCCACCGTATTTCCCAAAGCAGGCCTGTCGATCCGGCCACGGGCCGGTGGCGCGGTGGTGTTTCGCAATGTCGACAGCCAAGGACAACGCGATCCAGCCAGCTTGCACGGCGGTCTGCCGGTCGATGACGGGGAGAAGGTGATTTTGACACTCTGGCAGCGGCAGCGGCGCTTTGAATAAAGACGACCAACGGCGGATTCAACGAGCGCGGCGGGCGGTCGAGCGGTGAGCGTGAATGACGGATCAAAGCGTTGCTCTTAAACAAAACATTGTCGTTGACGGAAGGACTGTGATTATGTGGGGCCGGTTTAGCGAAGAAGTTCGAAACAGGCTTGCCGAAAGAGTTTTAAAGAAGAGGCGTGAATTGGGGTGGACCCAGGCTGTGCTTAGTCAACGGACCGGAATAGCGGTAACGCATATTTGCCATATTGAGCACGGCGCCGCCAACCCGTCCCTCGAATTGCTGGTGATCTTGGCGTCGACGCTAGGAACCACGGTTGGCGCCTTGGTCGATGAATAGCTGCCATTCGGGTTATGGACAGTCCCGCGCCAAATCCATGCCCCTGGGCTGCGTCTTCGGTCGAAACGGTCAGGCAGTCCAACTCCCCATCCGGCCCGAGCAAATCCACAATTTCGATCAGGGCGGCACTGTCTGTGCGATAACTGGCGGCCAAATCAGAAAGCTACTCGGAGCGGCGCTTGCGGCCCATGGCTACAGCCCGGCCGCATGGATCGACCTGGCGGCGCTCTACGCCCAGATAGACGAACCCGCCCAAACCGTGCCGGCTCGGGACGAACACGAATCGCTGGTTGGTTTCCGCGCCACTGCGCGCGCACAGCCGCGCCAGGCGCTCGATTCGGCGCCAGTTGACTCATGTGAAGCGCTGTTCGCGCAAAATTTGATCGCAGCAGGGGCGCCTAATGGCCGGTAAATGGCGAAAATTGGCGGATTTTGCGAGCAAACCTGTGGTTTTTCGCGCCCCGTTGCTTGCCAAGCCCGTGACACCCGGCAATGAGAACATTTGCAGAATGGGGATTGTGCGCCGTGACCGGGCTTTTGCGCCCGCCACGATGGCAGCACCGGGTTTTAATTCGGATCAACAGTACGAAGGAGATGCCGTGAACGCCGCATAACAAAAACCCGGCCTTTTGGGCCGGGTGTAATGTTGGGACAGGGAATTGGCGTTCCTGGCCGCTGAATACGAAAGCGACCCCCAACTACAATCCGTGACCGAGCACGTCAAGCGTTTTGTGCGTTTTGGCCGACGGAGAAGTTTTGCGCGGCGTTCACGGCCTCCTTGAAGGGGGACGTATGGCCACATGTACCTATGACAGAACCGCTGGCGTCAGCGGATCAGGCGGCGGCTCGGTGATCGAGGCACTGCTGGCCGAAGGCGTGAGCCGCGAGGATATCCGGATGGCGCTGGATTTTCAGGCGGCGCAACGCAAGGCCGGGGTGACGGTGCTGTCGCTGCGCACGATCTGCGGGCGCGGTGAGCGGCGCGACAGGGCATCGGCATGGAAGGCCTCCAGCGCGCTGGCCTCGACCCCCGCCCCTGCCCCCGGCTCCGCCCGCCGGGCAAAGCCGGCCGGCGGCATTCACGTGACCCGTCGCCCGGTCCATGCCGGGAGCATTGAGGCAGGCTCGGCCGCAGAAGATGACTTTGTAAGGCCTGTCCCTGCCCCGCTCGCCAAACAGATGATCGGGGCCTGCTACAAGCTGTTCAAACTGGCCAAGCAGGCACGCCACGACGAGCGCTGCGCAAGCCGCCAGGCAACGCTGGACGAGACCCGGCTGTATGGATTTACCGCGGCCTGCCGGGATATCGCGATCCGGCTGATCGACGAGGGCAAATTCCGCAAAGGCTGGTGCATGCCCAGCTACGAGACGATCATGCGCTGGACCGGCTACAGCCGCACCACAGTGGCGCGCGCGCTCAGGAAGCTGGCGGACCTGGGCCTGATCGAATGGATCAAGCGGTTCACCTACAGCAAAGACGAAGTGGCAGGCACGCGGATCGAGCAGACCAGCAACCTGTACCGTTTCAAGCTGCCTGACTGGCTGACAAGGCTGGTGTCGCCCGCTGCTCCCCCGCCCCTGCCCGACGATGCCGATCACGCGCGGGCCGCCGACACAGAAGATCACGCCTTCATGCTGGCAAGCCTACTTCCCGAAGAACGCCTCAAGGCGATGCCGGCCGACAACAGCTTGCGAGCAAAGCTGATTGCCGCTGCGATCGCGGCTGAATCACGCGCTCAAAACGAAGGAAACATGCGAGAGTGCCAAAAAGATACTCCTCCTCATCATGATTTATTTAATAAAGAGGAATTCAAGCGGAATCGGCCTGGTCGGCCGATGAATCCGCCCTGACGGGCTCGGGCTTGGGGCAGATAGCAGCGCATAAATGAGAGTATAACAGCATCCGGCAAGCGTCGGACCGGCGGCTGTGCCGCCGGATTGCTCCCATAAGGAGCAAGCGGCGATGGCGTATGCCGATTTGGGCTTGCACTTGGGGCGCGGGTGGTAAACGTAATGGTGAGGGACTTGTTACCCGGTTTTTATGGAGCGTCTTGATGCCATCTCTCGCCGATCATGCTGCAACACTTGCCGACAAACACGGTCTCACCAAGGCCGCCACCAAGACAATCGCCGCGGATCTTTTTGCAGAAATCCTCGATGCCGCCAAACGGGGTGAAGATACCAGCGTGCCTGGCTTCGGCAAATTCGCGGTCAAACACGTCGAAGCCCGTACCGGCCGGAACCCTGCGACCGGTGAGAGCATCGCCATTCCGGCCAGCACAAAGCTGACGTTCTCGGCTGCCAAAGCTGCCAAGGAAGCACTCAATGGTTGACAGCGCCGAAGACAGCGCCGCGGCGAATGACCAGGCACAAGCCCTGCTCGCCCTGACCGCGGATATCGTCGCGGCGAATGACCAGGCACAAGCCCTGCTCGCCCTGACCGCGGATATCGTCGCGGCTCATGCGAGTAACAATGCCGTGGAGGTCAGCGACATGCCGGTGGTTATCGCATCGGTCCATGCAGCCCTTGCCCAGCTCGGGCACAAGTCCGCAAGTGTGGCTGACAAGGCACCGGGAACCCCAGCTGTGTCGGTGCGCGCAAGCGTCAAGCACGATGGCATCACCTGCCTCGATTGCGGCTCCCGTTACCAAATGCTCAAGCGACATCTTAATGCCGACCACCAGCTGACACCTGATGAATACCGCACCCGCTGGAACCTGCCCGCCAGCTATCCCATGGTCGCATCCGACTACGCCAACAAACGACGCCAACTCGCTGTGAAAATCGGACTGGGCCGCAAACCCGCAAAGGCTGGATGACGCCATGGCCGGTGATCCCACCAACCTGAGCCTCGCCTACCTGCGCCGCCTCAATATCCGCGCACAGGCATGATCGATAGCAAAGCCAGTGAAGCGGAACTGGTGCGCATCATGACGCGTGCCGCAGGTCTGCTGCGCAAGCCCGATTGGGAATTGCGTGCAGAAACCGCACTCACCGAGTGCATCACCGAATTCGCTCGTCGCGAGCAGAGGGCACACAGACACAAGGTTACCCCCTCGCTCCCCCTGCTTGGCTACCCTGCCCTCATCACCCAGGAGCAAGAACAGTGCACCATCGCAGTCAGACAGTCCTGGCTGCGCTGGCTGGCAAAAGCCAATGTTCCTGTTCTTGAAACTGATCACAACGCCCCTGTCTGGGGGCAGCCCCTTTCAGCACGGCGTTTCGATAGGCTCATTGCCGGTGTTTGCCAGTGCAAAGACTTTCTCACGACGAGAGCGGACATCAAATCCACCGATCTCCATCTCGCGCTCATCCGCTGCGACAGCGATAAGGAATTTCTCGAAGCACAGGCCATGGCGGCATTGGATCAGGATGCCATCAGCGAACCGGCCCACCATGCTGGACTGCAAACAACAGGGACCGAAGCAAGTGGCTGAAGCGCAGACGATGGAGCGGCTGCGCAAGCTGGCGATATTGATCGAAAAGCACATGCAACTTCTGGCCGACCACAATGTCACCGAGCCGCCAGTGATTATTAACCGCATGGTTGGCCATCTGCCCGACCTTCACGCGATCTGGACCGAAGCAACCGATGACCAATTGCTTGCGCTGATGCAGCAATTTCCCGGCTTTTCCATCTATGCACGCATCATGGAGGATGCCACCGCCGCAGAAGACGAAAAGGCGGCCCGGCCCTATGATGGGCTAGCCTCCCTACCTGAGCCCGACATCAAAACCGCCGAGCATTTGCTCCGTACAGCCGCCGAGATTGAGCGCGGTTTTATGGAGCTACAACACGATAGACTGAAAATTTTCCGTCGAGGGTATCAAGACCTTCATGTCCGCCATCGGCAGTGGCAAGTCGCGGTCACCGCATTCAAAAGCGTACTGCGCGCAGATGGCGTGGAGGAACGGGGCATGGGGTACATCGATACCGTATTCGAACAATTGGATGCGCGCATCTTGGTGGCTGCCGGATGACAATATGCTTGATTTGTCAGACCGTTGATGTTTTGCTGGCCTTGTCCCTGAAACACAAATTTTTGTCATGGGCTGACGGGGTGTAATCGTGGCTAGAAGAGGCGCACCAACAAAGCCGCGCCGTTCCAAACCGCCAGAACGGCCATTCCGGCAATGGTTGACGCTTCGTGCGCCGTGTGGCCCGAAGCCCATCCTTAAAGGCTCGATGTGAGCTAGTGAGATTGTGAGAATGTGGCGAGGTGGGCTTTACACCCGGCCATATACGATTCAACACGGAACGGACCACGCGAATCAAATTGGGGAATGGGCATGTCCCGCGCAAAAATCGGGCTCGCAAATACCAATGATCGCACCCTTCGCCTCGGCACCGTGTCGCTATATCAGGGCGACGCCTTGAAGGCTTATGATAGCTGGCTTTCGCCGACCGTCATTATCGCAGATGGCCCCTATGGGTTGGGGAAATTCCCCGGCGAAGCTCATTCACCGGACGGGCTCGCCGAGTGGTATGCGCCCCATGCTGCGGCTTGGGCTAAATACTCCGAGCCGTTCACCACCCTTTGGTTTTGGAATAGCGAAATCGGCTGGGCCAAAGCTCATCAAGCCCTTGAGCTGCATGGCTGGCAGTACGAGGAAACAGTCGTTTGGGATAAGGGCATCGCCCATATCGCCGGAAACGTGAACTCACGGACTATCCGGGGCCTGCCGGTCGTGACCGAACTGGCGGTCCGTTACACACGAAAAGCCACGCTCTTTTCGGCTGACGGGACGGAGCTTCCGCTAAAGGCATGGCTCCGCGCCGAGTGGCAGAGGTCCGGCTTGCCCCTGTCGCAGAGCAATGAAGCTTGCGGCGTCGCAAACGCGGCGACACGCAAATACCTCACCCAATGCCACATGTGGTATTTCCCGCCAGGCGACGCCGTAGTTGCGATGGCCAAGTGGTGCGCAAAGCATGGCGCAAAAACGACCCGGCCCTATTTTTCTCTTGATGGCGTCACGCCGATCGAGGCCGCCGATTGGGACCGGATGCGGGCGAAATGGACCCACGTCCACGCCCGCACGAACGTATGGCAGGAACCCCCGGTGCATGGGGCTGAACGGGTGAAAAGCCCGACCGGCACCGGCTATCTTCACGCCAATCAGAAGCCACTTGCCTTGATGGAGCGCCAGATTTTGGCGGCGACGGACATCAACGACGTTGTTTGGGAGCCGTTTGGGGGGCTTATGTCGGCGACTGTTGCCGCTGTGCGCACCGGCCGCCGCGCGCACGCGGCGGAGCTGAATCCTACGTTTTTCGACGCAGGCGCAGACCGAGTCCGCGCCGCAATTCGCTCCGGCGATCTGCGAGCCGTCTCTTGACGGCCCCGGTTCGCAGTAACGGGCCAGACCAGACTTGGCCGCACAGGGCGCTTTATGACCGCGTCCTAGACGCGCTCCATGCCTTGCCGTCGCGCTTTCGCACGTCCCTTCGCATTGCAGGGATTAGCGCGACGGACCTGTTTACCCTGAACACGCCCCTGGGCGCGGCTATTGAAGCGTCAGTCGTTGAAAACCTGAACGAGCTTCGCGACCTGTGGGACCCGAAGCACGAGTACGAGATTTATTCATTTGTCCGGCAGGCGCAGGTTTTCCCAGACGTGCGGTTGCAAACTACAGCGCCGGGCGTCGCTGAATCCGAGCGCATCCTTATGGGGATCGAGCTGAAGGGATGGTTTGTGCTCGCGAAGGAAGGCGAGCCATCCTTTCGCTATAAAGCGTCGCCCTTGGTCTGCGCCCCGCAAGATTTGCTGGTTGTTTTCCCGTGGGGCCTTGATGAAGTGATTTCCGGTGCGCCGCGTTTGTTGCGGCCGTTTGTGGAAGAAGCGCGATACGCGGCCGAGCACCGGAATCATTATTGGGAAGTGCTGCGGGGGGTGACGGGCGACCCCGCCAGGGTCGAATTGTCGCCGGTCGCGAAACCTTACCCGTCGAAAGGCGCGCAATTTAACGACGAGCCGAAGGCCGACCGAGGGAAGAACTTCGGCCGGGTCGCGCGCGGCAATCTCATGACGGCCTTTATCGCCGAACTGCAAGAACAACCCATTTCCGGCATACCGTCAAAGCATTGGCAGGCGTTTTTGCGCATCTTCGCCGAGGGCGTTGAGGCGAATGTTGTTGAGCGAAAGCTATTGGCGATGCGCGAGGAGGCGGAGAAAGCCGGACTGACAGCGTCCGGGCTTGATGCTTTCGACAAGATACAAGATGGCTTGCGCGATCTTATCTCGCGCAGTTGACCGGCACTTTGCGCGCCGAGCTGAGCGCGTTGCGATCATGGAATGTGAACACGGTCCGCTTGCCGAGGAGGTAGTAGGTGTCCTCACGCATATAGGCCGATTGTGTCCAGAGCAGCTGGGGGTCAGTTCCGGCTCGGCGCTAAATGACCCCGCGGGGACTCGGTACGTTTTGGGTATACCTTTCAAAGACCAGCCCTACACCGGTCTTTTATAGGTGATTTGACAAGGTTAAAAAGACCGATATGTAGGAGATCATCCAAAAGAGACTGATCGTGTTTGTTCGCGCCTATCTTCGTGCTTCGACCTCCCAGCAGGACGCCACCAGGGCGCGCGGTGCCCTCGATGCCTTCGCGGCCGAACGGGGCTTGCGCATCGCTGCTCGTTACGTCGAGCACGAAAGTGGCGCGAGGCTCGATCGTCCGGAACTGTTCCGGTTGATCGACGACTGCGATCCCGGTGACATCCTGTTGGTTGAGCAGGTCGACCGACTGTCCCGCCTCACCTCCCCCGACTGGATCAAATTGCGCAACGAAATCGATGCCAAGCAAATTCGTATCGTCGCGCTGGATCTGCCGACTTCGTGGAACCTTGCCGCGCCGTCCGACGAATTTACGGCTCGCATGTTTTCCGCGGTGAACAGCATGATGCTCGATGTCCTGGCGGCCGTTGCCCGCAAGGACTATGAGGACCGCAGGCGGAGGCAATCCGAAGGCATGGCGCGGGCCAAGGAAACGGGCGTTTACACGGGACGGCCCGAAAACAAGGCCCGTAACGCAGCCATCGCCGCAATGCTGGGTGACGGGCGCTCGTGGCGGCAGATTATTTCTGCCACCGGTTGCAGCCGGACGCTTCTTGCCAAGATTTCCCGCCAGATGCGGGGCATTCGGACAAATCCAGGTGAGGCCCCATAACGGGAGTGCTGCAAAAGTTCCCGCGATGGGAGCGACCAAACTGGCACTGGGATGCATCAATTAGCGATTAGAAGCTCTGTGCGCCCCGAACGGCAGGGCTGCGGGAGCCCAACCGCTTCGCTGTCCACCCTACCTCGCCACAGGTTCTGTTCTGCCTGCCGGTAGTGACAACAAAACGGTGGTTTAGTTCACTGACAACCAGCCTTCCGTTCCACCACTGCCATCAAGAGCATTTGCGCCGCTTGTGCGGTGCAGCATTTATGGCAAAATCGCCTGTGAAAACTTAATCGAAATTATTTCAGATTAAGTTGACAAATTGGAGCGCTGCCGATATTGTACGGTATATACCATACATTGTCGAAAGGGCCAGCCCATGAGCGTCCATTATGTCAGCAGTCGAGATTTCAGCCGCGATCCGGGCCGAGCCAAAAAGGCTACATCTGATGGCACCGTCTTCATCACCAACCACGACAAACCCACGCATGTGTTGATGAGGATCGAGGAGTTTCGGCGGATCACCGGTGAAGGCCAGTCTATCGTCGAAAAGCTTACCATGGCTAGCGATGTTGAGGTTGACTTCGATCCCCCGCGCGCTGTCATCGGCCTCAAGCCTGCCGATCTGTTTTGATGTTTATTCTCGACACCAACGCCATTTCCGAATTGCGCAAAGGACCGCGCGTGCCATCGGCTGCGCCGATCGTAGCCTGGGCTGCGCAGGTCGAGGAGGAGCGCATGTTCATTTCCGCAATCACGCTTCTCGAGCTCGATATTGGCGTTCGCCTGGTTGAACGTAAGGACCCTATCCAGGGGCAGCATTTGCGCCGGTGGCTTGATCAGCAAGTGCGCCCAACCTTTGCGGGGCGGATATTGCCGGTGGACGAGCGCGTTGTGCTTCGTTGCTCTCCCTTCCACGTCCCAGACCCAGCCCCTGAGCGCGATATGTTGATTGCTGCGACCGGGCTTGTGCACGCCATGACAATTGTCACCAGAAACAGCCGTGACTTTATCCGGTCCGGTGTCGAGATTCATAATCCATGGGAGAATGGTAATGGATAATACCGATAATGGCGTTGGTCCTGAATGGGATGACATGATTGAGACAATCATGGACTCTATTCCCGTAAAATTATCAAATAGCGAATGGAAGAGTGTTCGTAACGCCATACGCGATTTGATATGGGATTATGTTGGCGATATATTCTCTAGGTCGTCAATAGAGTTTCATAAATCGCGTGAGGGAAATGCGGAGGTTCGCCTTTGGATGAGCATCGGACAGGAGCGTGTCGATTTTCAAAAACGCTTTGACACCAAGGAGGTCATTGCCGATTCATATTCGATCAAAGGCCTGCAATTGACCTGCGATGTTCTCACCGCCCGCATTGAGGAAATGCAGCGAGAGGGATGCCCATGAAGCTGGGCTATGCCCGCGTCAGCACCGACGAGCAGAACATGCGGTTGCAGATCGACGCCCTCAAAGCGGCGGGCGCCGAGCGCATTTTTGAAGACAAGGGCGTCTCAGGCTCCGCCGTGTTCAAGCCCGCCTATGGCGACATGCTCAAGAGCGCGCGGCCAGGCGATGAAATCATCGTCTGGCGGATGGACCGCCTGTCGCGGTCCCTCCTCGCCCTTATCACCGAGTTGCAGATGCTCGACCGTCTGGACCTTGGTTTCCGGTCCCTGTCCGAGCAGATCGAGACTGTCACCCCTGCGGGGCGGCTGTTCTTTCACATCGTCGGAGCCTTCGCCCAGTTCGAGCGCGACGTCATCCGCGACCTCACCAACGCAGGTCTGGACGCGGCTCGCCGCGCTGGCGCCAAGCTGGGGCGCCCTCCCCTCATCTCCGAAAGCCAGTGGGCCCAGGCCAAGCTGTTGATGGCGGCGCCGACCAACATGGCTGTCTCGGCCGTGGCGGATCTGATGAACGTCAGCCGTCAGGCCATCTACAAGCGCTTGAAGGCGGAGCGCGCAGCAGCTGCAGTTCAGTCGAACGCTGAACCCTTGCAACCCACGGGATGACTCTCGCGGTGGCCACGTCGATCACCCCTCCCCCTCAACCTTCACGTCAAAGCCAAGCCCGGGCCTGATCGATTCTGAAGTCCGTGTTGCGCCAGGTCTTCCTTGGTCCGCGTCGTTCCTGTCTGACGCACGTAGGTTCCTGTTAATCTAGGAAGTACGTTACAACGCCCGGCGCGATCATGGGCATTCTGCGCGGAAGAGTGCGAGATTTGCGCGGAAGCTGGCGAGACTCATATGTTTTTTGGAGGAAGACAGTGAGACCAATTCAACAACTGGAATTCGACGACAAGTCCTGTAAAGTCGGGCTTATTGTGCTGAGCGAAGTCTTCGAGCAACGAAAAATCAGGACCACGTCGGGGTCCTTCACCAGCTTCATTCCGCTGGAAACCCCGTCGGGCGCCCAGTGGACCGAAAGTGATCTGGAAGCCAAGCTCGTCCGCCAGCTTGCCTTCTCGCCGGCTGTATATGATCTGATCACGCAGCCGATCCTCAACTACCGTCTCGATGGCAAGGCAAGGCGGTATACCCCCGACATAGCCGTTCAAATCCTCTCGGACGTTGACGAGCCTGCAGCCCTTTTCCTCATTGAGGTCAAAAGGAAGGCAGAACTGCAGCGGAAGTCGACGAGCCGTGATCTGCGATTTCATGTTGGACGTTTGGCAGCCGCATCGATCGGCGGTGAGTTTCGCGTCATGACCGAGGATGAGATACTGACCCCCTACCTGACCAATGCCAGAAGGTTCTCCAGATACCGGGATGGCGGGGTCTACGACGAGACGGTAGTTGCCTGCCGACGCGCGGTAGGTAGCGTCCTGCCTGCCACTGTCGGTGAAGTAACCGAGTTGCTCTACGGCATTACCGCGGACATGGTCGAGGCCTCGGACATCGTGGCAAAGATGATTGCCTATCGCATGGTGCTGGTAGACCTGTCGAAGCAAGTAGCAGACAGTTCGGTCCTCAGGCATGCCCCTATTGGCGAAGGTACCGATCCCCGAGGTGATGCCATCATCAAGATGCTGTTCAGTGCAAAAGCGGAATGACCTGCGCAACCGGCGTGATATCCTGACGCAGAGGGAGTAGCGTAATGGGCCTCATCCGGACAACGCGAGGAAGCAAGGTCACCTGGCGCGGCGAGCCGATGAAGGTCGTCAGTACTCCTGATTTCGGTTCGATCACTCTCAAGAGCGCCAATGGAGAATACTTCCATGTCGCTGTCGCCGATCTCGAGGCCGAGGCAGCCGTGCAGGCGCCAGCTGTTGAGGAGCAGGATATCAGGAGGCAGGCGAAGGTCCCGGCTTATCTCAATGCTCTGAAACCCTTGCTGGACGATTCTCGCAACACCAAGGCTGATGTAGGGGTCAGTTCGGGATGGGTGTGAAATCGTACGTTAAGGGATTTGCCCGTCGTTCGCTTCAGGCCCAGCCCAACTCTTCGGCGTGCTGGAAATCGGCGGCGTTGCGCGCCGCCAGCACGTCGCAACGAATTTGGCCTGCAGGGGACATGACCGTACGGTTCCCAGAACATTCAGCCTTGAGGGGGCAGTTCGGGATCGGGACGAAATGACATCCCTAAGCAATGAGTCCGATGATAGCCGGGGTCCGCTGAATTGCCTCGGCCCCGCCTATCGTCAATCCGAGAACCGTTTGGCCAACCGCGCGCTGGCCCCGCTCTTGGCCGCCAGCTTGGCGCCGTATCGCATCACCGTCTTGGCATCCCGCCAGCGGTACGCCTGCATGATAGCCGGCAGGCTTTCGCCGGCCGCAAAATTGTCTTGGGCAACCCCCACTCGGATCGAATGGCTCGATATACCAGCAAGCATGCGTTCAAACTGCTGATCAGACATTTCGCCAAGCAGGCCTTTCTCACGCGCACTGGACGCGAGACGCCGGAAGATCTTTGTCACGGAATTCGCGTGCAGCCGTTCGGCGCCGATCTGGTCGACCGACCCGTCAAAATGCAGCCGCACCCGCCGGAAAAGCGGGCCACGGTTGATATCGGCCTTCTCGCGCCATGCCGCGATCGCCGTCATCGTCGACGGTGACAAATAGGCATGCGCCCCCTCCCCTGCCCTGTCCGACTTCGACCGGACAATGTACAGCGTGCCGGCACCGTCGGCATCGGGTCCCTCGATGTCGGCGACCTCGATCGCCACCAGCTCGGAGCGACGCACGCCCGTGTCGTAGGCCACGCGCAGCAACGCGGTATCGCGCCGACCGAGCAGATCGCGCCGGCAAGCCTTCAGTAGAGCGACCAGAGACAGGCCCTGCGCCGGACTGTCGAGGTCTGAGATCTCGCCCTTGAACCGGATCGGCTTCGCCTGACGCTGGCGGACGCCGCGCGCGTTGCGCATCGCCTTGACCTCGAGCCGCACCAGTTCGGCCGACACCGGGTTCTCAACGCCGACAAGCCGGTAGGCACGGCCGACGTGGACGAGGTACCGCTCGATCGTTGCTACAGCCCTCCCCAGACCTTCCCCGTCCTCGCCATCAGCGAGCTCACGAATCCAGCGCGCAACGTCGGTCGGAGTTGCGCGACCAGGTTCGATCGAACGCCGTCCGCACCACCGCCACCACAACATCAGATCGGAGCGAAAAGCCCGGCGCGTATTCTCCGACCAGGCGCGGAAGGCGGCATCGAGCAGCGCCGGATCGATCACGGCCGCCCCGCCCAGCATGGCTTTCACCTCGGCCGACAGATCTTCCGTTGTGTGGCTGCGCCTCACAATGTGACGCGCGCTCACAGCCCTTTCCATTTGCCATTCGAACCGGCATGGCGATCGGGCAGCCAATCCAGCCTGCCCGGCGTGACCTCAAGGTTTGTGCGCCTGACAACGATTTGGCGGACATAGCGACAACACGCCTGCTCCACGGCCGCCATCATCATGCGCCTTCTATGGCGATAGGCTTGCCGGAAAACACAATCAGATGATCGGGTTCCGACACAAACCAGGCGTAGCTGCCCCACGCAATGCTGCTGACCGTCTTGCGAAAGCCAGACGACTCACGATCACGGTACGCTGTCACGAACGCAATCTGGCCTCGATCAAATCCCGCTGCTTGCGTCAATTCATGGATGGCCCGCTGGCGCCGCTCGGTAATTGCGCCATCAGTTGCAACCACCTCGACAAACACCAGCAATGGTTCGGCAGGCGCCAGGTCGACCAGAATGATATCGGGAAGATTCTTGTCGGCTTCGATTTGAAGCCCGATGCGCTGGGCCAGTCGGTCATCGCGTGCGACAACTTTGTTGCCGCTTTCGCTAAGCCACAGAATAGCCGGCGACCCTAAAAACCTTGGTGCAAATACCTCGATCACGCCCTTGGCGATAATTGAACTTGGTCCTGGTGCGAGCCGCCTGGTCTCGCCATTGGGAAAGGCCACCAGCACACCATCGTCACCCGCGCCCGCTCCTGCGAGCATGATCGATACCCGTGCAAGAGCGCCTGGACTGAGATGGGCACTGCGGTATGCGGATATGGCCTGCGCCAGATCATCCCCTATCAGGTCAGGCGCAAACAATGCTGCAAACTCGCGCTTGAGCGTATAGCGCGGCTTGCCAGAGGTCGTTGGCAGAGCGAGTGTTGTCACAGCGCCGATCGCAACCAGACCTTCGCGTAGCGTTTCGTCCCGGATTGGCTCGCGGGTGTTGTCGGCATACCAACGCGTGCCGGCTACGGCCGCACCGCTGGGCTTGGCCACATCGCGATAAGCGATCCGTGCCGCCGCGTCCTCGATTGCGGCCTGCTCATGCGTCATCCGATAGACGTGCTTGGGGCCGAGATACACAGTATTTCCTTCGATCGCGCCGATGTAGAGCGCGGTGAACACCGTACTCGCGGCAAGTTCGCGCGTGCAATAGACGCGATTGGGTGTTCCCTCGGGGAAAATCTGCGCCAGGCGCTCGAGAACATGAGCGCGGGAAACATAAGGCGGAAGCATCACGCCGACAGGCTTTCGCCGTAGAGCCGGTCACACTCATCTTCGATCTGCAGTCGTGGCGCGTTTTGCGCAACCAGTCTGGCCAAAGGCTGCAGCTCTTCGGGCGAGGGCAATGGCAGGGCTTCAAGCTCATAGGCCGACACGGCCACGCTGCCGCTTACACACCGAAATGCGCGATCGGCAGCGCCGCTGTTGAGAAACGCCGCCATGACCTCAGCAGAGATCACCGGTTCGGCCTGGCTTGGCCGCACCATATTAACATGGTTCTCGATCACGACCGCGCCATGCTCCTCCAGGAACGCGCGTGGCAAAGGTGCGGCAATGAGACGCCGCGATTGCTCCTTGGCGGTGGTGCGCTGGAGAAGGACGCACGGCTTGTCGACCAGCAGCCATTGATCGCCATGGCGCACTTCGAAATAGGGCGCGTGGTTCTTCTTGTCGGCGCGGAAGCGGAAGCTGCCTCCAGCGCCGATCGATTCTGCCCAGATCAAGGGGTATCGGCTCCGCCCGGGGCGTGCCACCAGCTGACTCTTGAAGCGGTTCCACACCAATCGTCCGGTGCTGACGGTATACCCCCAGTCGGCGAGCCGATGCGACATGCCTGCAAGACGCGCAACCAGAGCGCCTTGCGAGGCGGTGCGGGCCAATATCCAGGGTTGCGAAGGGTCGCCCGGCAATCGGCCGGTTGCGACTGGGGAAACCGCAACAGAACCGTCCTCCTGATGCACAAGCTCGCTGATGCGGATCGGCGGCGCACTGGCACCACGCCGGTACGTCGCCAACACGGTTTCCTGAAGGACGTCATCGAACACACCGCGGCGCGCGCTCACAAAATCCACCGACATCGGTCGCGCGCTCGCGCCAAGCAGCGCGCGCAGCTGCTTGAAATATTCGCCGGCCAGGAAGCTGGTCGGCGTTACGTAGGCGATAACGCCGCCTTGGCGAACGTGGCGCAAGGCGAGATCGGTGAACAGGCCGTAGAGGTTGGCGTGACCGAACAGGCTTCGCCGATAGCGGGCGCGCGTATCGGCATCGAGCTTGATCCGGCCATAGGGCGGATTGCCGACAACCAGGTCGAAGCGTTCGCGCGCATTGAACCGGGCGAGACTGTCGCCCATGCTCACCACGACCGGCAGACGTTTTCCGGTCGCCTTTGTCAAATCGAGTAGCATGGCATCGAGCGTAACTTGCGATAGCCAGGCGCCAAACGGATCGATTTCGTAGCCGCGCAAACGCGCTCCGATATTGCGCAACGCGATCGCCGGGGTACAGTCTTCGAGTGCTGCCAGCATGCGCTTGGCGACCGGTGCCAGGAAGGCCCCTCCCCCGCAGGCCGGATCGAGCACACGCGCGGCGGACCAGTCGACACCAGCCTCGGTCGCCAGATCGAGGAGCCGCGCCGTAAGCGCTGGCGGAGTATAATAAATCCCGTGTTCGCCGCGATAGGATTCGGGCAGCATGCCGGTGTAAGCACGGCCAATCTGGTAGGCGCCGGCCTCGGGTTCAAGCGCTGCAATCGTGGTTCCCAAACTCTGGGCGAGATCCGCGGCCGCTTTGGGCAGGCGCGCGGTGTCGAGGTCGGCCAACGGCGGCCGCACCTCAAGGCTGCATTTGGCAGTGACGGCCAAGGCGCGCCACCATGCGCCAACGAGGTGATAACCGAAGCGGTGCGCCAGGTTGAGCCGATCAGTGGCTGGGCTGGCTTCGCCCAGTGCGCGGCACATCACGCGAGCCGCTTCCACAGTGGCGTCAAGATCGGTCGCCGGCAATGGGGCTTCCGGTTTGCTGGCGCGCGCTGTCATTTGGCTCTCCTGCGCCCCACTTATGGTCGCTATGATGAGGTTAGCCGCAGTCCAGGGAGAGCGCAAGTCGTGGTTCCGTCTTTGTTCTGGTGTTGATAAAGGTCCATTATCGATACTACGAATACAGGGGGCGCCTGATAAATGGAGGTTAGCTTGACACTTATAGTCTAAGTCGCTGAAAATGTGTTAGCAAGATGCGGAAACTAGGTCATGGCACGCGCTCAATTTGAATTCTATTCCGGCGACGTTGTAGACGCCTATGGCAGAGCCACCGCAGCCCTCGCCCGCGCTCGCGATCACACGGCTCGATACTGCGAACCTTCCATCCTAACCGCCCGGGTCCGCATGGCCGAACAGGACGCACTCGCTTGGCTCGCTGGCGACTCATTCACACCAGATCTGCTCGCGCTCGACTATGGTACGTCGGCGGGAGCGTGGCGCAGATGGCCCTACACCTTTGTGCGCGTGTTCGAACGCAAAATCGGCGGAGGTGAAAGACCCTCGCCTGCGAACATCGCCAACTGGATCAATCCGCGGGTTCAAGCCAAAGCCCCCTACCCTGCCCCGGGCGACTTGCCGCTTGCGCTCGATATGGACCGTCTCAAGCTTGTCAGCGCCGCCGTTGCCAAAGCCGCCGCCCAGCCCCCTCTTCTGTCCGCCGCCGATATTGCCGCGGCCTTCGCCCGCATGAGTCCGCTTGAACACAGCAACGTCGTGATCGGCACCATGCTTGCCGAGAGGATCCTGATAGGCCACGGCCATCTTTCTGCGGGCGGTATCGCCGCAATCGGTCTGAAGGCACGCCAGATTCCCTGGAGGTCCCTGCTCGCAGGTTGCGCCGGCGAAGAAGCTGACGATTTGTCTGCGGCGGGTGACGCAGCGCGGATCCGGTTGGCATGGCTTGCCGCGCTCGAAACCGGTGGACTGCACGTTGTGAAGTTGGCGCAGGCATTTCATTTTTGGCTGACCCAGCTCAACGAGGTTTGTGCCGAATTGCGAAACACCTCGCATCTTCGCGCCATCTGTCTCTGTACGGCAAAGTCCCATTCTCTCACCGCAGTGCAGGCTGCGAAAGAGATAGGAATCTCCAGGCAGGCCGCTGCAGGGCTACTTGAACAAGCCTGTGACGCTCGGATCTTGCGAGAGGTTACGCATGGCGCGGCATTCAGGCGCTATGCAGCTGATTTTTTGCCATTTGGGAACTGAAAATACCGGAAGCGGGGTTGGCTTGGTTTTGCACTGCACCGTTGTTTTTAGGTCTCACGTTTTAAATCTCGTTGACCAGCAGGCCTTGTCGCGCCCGGCCACCGCAACGTCTACGCCATGTTTACGGTGTGTAGACGTTTACATTCAATAAACGTTATGCACACTCACCGTTGACACACTGCAATCACCACGGCACTATACCGCAAACACACCGCTTTCACATCAACGTCAAAACGGTGACGGAGCTGAAACGAGGACGAAACGTGGCGGTTATTGTATTTGCAAATCCCAAGGGCGGATCAGGGAAAACTACCTCGGCAACCATTCTCGCATCCGTGCTGGCAGAGCAGGGCGTTGATGTCGGCATCATCGATGCCGATCCATTGAAGTGGATTACCGACTGGGCATCGATCAAGCCGCTAGAGAATGTAACCGTCTACTCAGAAGTGAACGAGACGAATATCGTCGACCTGATCGACGACTGCTCTCAGCAGCACCAAATAGTCCTCGTGGACAACGAAGGGACTGCAAGCCAGCTTGGCTCATATGCCATCGGTATGGCTGACCTAATCATAATGCCTCTACAAGGGTCATCTATGGACGCCAGAGGAGGCTCTGCCATTACATCAATCATCCGGTCTCAAGAACGCGTGCTTAGGAGGCCCGTCCATAGTCGCGTGCTCCTGACGCGAACGAGCGCCGCAGTGGCATCCCGATCGCTTAAGAACGTGCAAGAACAATTGGCTAAGGCGAACATCAAGACATTCACTACTTCAATTGTTGAACGTGCAGCATTTCGCGACATTTTCGATTACGGGGGGCTCCTTCACGAACTAGATCCGAAAAGCGTCAGCAATGTCGAAAGAGCGGTCGATAACGCCCGAGCATTCGCCAAAGAGGTCATGAACACCCTCAAGGAAATTGCTGATCTAAATTCCCAGGAGAAATCCGCATGACTGGCCGCAGGAGCCTTGGCTTTGGGACTGACGAGGGCCCAAGCGTCGAACTAACGATTCCATCGCGTAAGAGCCCAGAAGAGATCGCATTGCGAAGACAAGCCGCAGAGGAAGCGGCCAAGATAAGTGGATTTCCAAGCCGAGAGCCTGCTCCCCAAATAGCTCAGTCAGTAACGATTCCTGCGATCAAGCCAGATCGCCGCAAACGTACTGGCCGCGACAAGGCCTTCACATGCCGCACAACTACGGGCCACTATGATCGCTTCTATGCAATCGTCGATGCCAACCCGTCTTGGGGGGGGGTAGGAGCGACCTTTGAACGCGCACTCGAAGCGTTAGAGGAAAAATTGGGGTCTAGATGAGTCACGTAGATCGCTATCAATCACGGACGACCGTTTCTCTCGAAAAACTTCTTACAAAATCCGATAAATGCCTTGTCAGGATCGCGCGGGGCGTCCAGCCCGCCGTCAGCCATCCATGAGAGGGGAGAGGGAATGGGAGCTTTCGGCCAATTGAGGCCGAAAAAGAGAGAGAAAGGCCCACTCCCATGCTCACCCCGATGTCCCCCACGTCGCTGTTCACCGCGCGCCTGATCGAGGCGGCACGCGCGCTGGTCCCAAATCTGGTCGGCAGGTCGCGCGTCGATCGTGCGGCACTCAATGCCGCGATGACGTCAGCGTTCGAGGCTACCAGCGCGTCGGGTGAATGGTCGCAACGCGACAGTTTTGTCGCGGCAGAGATCTCCCTGATCCTGGCGGCGCGGGAGTTGCCTCTGGATGTTGATTGCGGCCCAGCTGATGCGCGGGCGACCGACGGCGAGGCGCTCAAGCGGCTCGCCGCCCTGGCACGGCTACTGCCGACGCAGACGGTGCGCAGCGAAGAGCAGATCGCTCACCAGCACTTTTCGACACCGCTGGGGCTGTCCTGGCTTGTGGCACGGCTTGCCTGTGTCGGCCCGAATGATGTCGCCCTCGAACCCAGTGCGGGCACCGGCATGCTGGCACAATGGCTCGGGCAGGGCAGGGGGCTCCACCTCAACGAAATCGACCCCCTGCGTGCCGAATTGCTCCGCCTGCTGTTCCCTTGCGCTTCGATCACCTGTGAAGACGGTGCCAGGATCTCCCAGCTGGGCATTCGGCCTGATGTCATCGTGATGAACCCGCCGTTCGCCCGCAACGCGGCAGGCGGTGAGGACCGGCTTGCCGCTGCGCGCCATATCGCCGCTGGCATCAGCGCGCTGCGCCCGGGCGGAAGACTGGTTGCGATCATGCCGGACAGTTTTTCCGGCACGGGGAAGGGCGCAGAGATCTTCGCGCGCGCTTTGCAAGGTTGCAGCGTTGCCAAGCATTTCCGGATTGAAGGCGCATTCGCCGCACACGGCACATCGGTTGCGGTGCGGTTGCTAGCGATCGACAAAGTGCCGGGCAAAAACACGACCGCAGTGATCCAGTGTTCGAGCCTGTCCGAATTGGTCCCCTTCCTCGACCAAGTGCCACCCCGCGCGCCGATGCCCGCCCCATCTACCCCCCTCGTTGCGAGCCAGGTACGACCCGCCACCAAGTCCGCAGCCAGCCTGTTTGGGGCACTGGGCGCGAGCACAATGCCTGCAAAGCCCATTCCTGGGCCATCGTCCGCCGCAACGGCCGCGATCTGGCGCGAAGTGACCTACACGCACATCGAGCAGCCTGAAGCAGCCGACCAGTCGGGCGGGGTCTATGCCGCCTGGCGGCCCCAGCGGATCGTCTTTGCGGGGGAAGCCGAACATCCCGCCGCGCTCGTTGAATCCGCTGCGATGGCATCGGTCCTGCCACCGGTCCCGCACTATGTCCCGCGCCTGCCACGCGCGGTGATGGAAAACGCGGTTCTTTCTGCCGCGCAGTTGGAAACCGTCGTCCACGCGCTCGATGCGATGGAGCACGATTTGCCCGGACGCTATGTCCTGCCGGACAAGGCCATTGATCTTGCTCCGCATGCTGAAGGCAATGTCTATCGGCAGGGCTATTTCCTGGGCGATGGCACTGGTGCCGGCAAAGGCCGGCAGATCGCAGGCATGATCATGGATCAGTGGCTGCGCGGGCAGCGGCGCCATTGCTGGATTTCAGTTGGGATAATCGCCTGCGGAGTCTCCCGCAAAGCTGATCGGACCGTTGACGCAGCCCAGCAGGATAGATCAATTCGCGCCCTCTGATCTTAAGCAATGGAGGCCGGGGGACCCAAGACCGCCCAAAGAGCAATCGTTGTGGGAAAGAACGCCAACCCGGTTTTCGCTTAGGGCCCTTAAGGGCGAGACCTGAACGGTCTGACGGCTATGCATGCTCGCTGCGGGCCCTTAAAGACGCAAAAACCGTCTGGCGCAAAGAGAGTACGTCTCCGATGGCAGCTGCATTGTCGGCTTAGATGTGTCGACACTGTCAGGACGAGCAGGGTCGGTTATTTCTGGCCAAAGTCAGCAGTTATGGGCCCCCTGGCCCTTCGCCGCCGGCGGCCTTGACGCGCGCGCCGGAGGCACTTCATTTCAGCTTGAACGCTGCATGCGTCAGAACTTTACGATTCGCACAATTCTCCCACTCGAAATTCCGTCTTGCGGGTAAAAACTTGCGACGACACGGCCCCGTTTAATCAACTGGGTATAGGCGGCATACTCGTCCGGGAAATCGTTTCGTTCTGCACTATAGCGGTCGAACTGCGTGAGGATCGCATAATCGGCCGTGCATGTGAAACGGCGGTCGGCAGCGACTGTGCCGTAATCCACATTGGCGCGCGCACCGCGTCCGCTGGCAATCGTGTGATGATCGATCTTGCCACCCAGCGCATGGCGCGGATCAACACAACCGACATCCCCGAATGGAAACAGCATGTGCCAGGGTTGGGGCAACAGATCGAAACCGAAATGTTCGATCAGCACCGTGCTGCCCGCCGGTATATGCGTGACGGCCCAGGCGGAGGCCTGTTGCGCGGTGTTGTTTTCCCGCGCGCGCGACGCCGCCACATCGGCCAGCATCAGGGGCAGGCCTGCAGCGCCAAGCGCCAGCGCCATCCCCAGGCCGGACCCCATCCGGCGGGCCAGCCGGCGCTGCAGCGCGACCAGGCCGACGCCGCCGAACACGGCCAGCAACGGCAGCAACGGCAGGATCCAGCGGTCCCAGACAAGATGCTGACAACTGACCACAATCATGAAAGCGATCAGCACCGGCCACAGCAACACTTGCGCTGCGGAGACCCGGCGCAGCGCCCACACGCCCCATCCGCACAGCAGCAGTCCAACCCCGCCAAATGCCGTGGTCAGCGGTCCGGATGCATACCACCACGCGTTATAGAGCGGACCGCCGCCCGTTGCGCCCAGATGGCGCACTTGCGCTTCGCCGGTGACGTCACGCAGCACCGTGGCATGTGCGATCAGCAGGTAAGGCGCGATTATCACCAGGAGCACCGGCACCAGCACGATGAACAGACCGCCTGCGCGCAGGGCCTTGCGTCCGGACATCAGGCCCGCCTGCCACCGCCACGACAGCGCACCGATCATCGCGATGGCGCCGATCGCGTAAGGCCACTTGCTGGCAATGGCGAGCGCGCACCACAATGCGCCGCGCAGCACCCGTGGCCGCCCCTCCAGCACGTCCAGCGCGCTAAGTATGGTCAGCACCAAGAACGCGCTGGCCATGATATCGGATCGGACAACTTGCGACCAGGCGATATGCACCGGGCTTATTGCGAGCAACAGCGCAGCGGCCCACCACACGTTGTTGCCCGCAACAGGGCCTGCGATCCGTCCCGCCAGCCGCCCGGTCAGCGCCACTGTCCAGACCCCGAACAGCACCATGACGATCCGCCCCGGCAGGATCACCCAGCCCGGATCGAGATAAAGCCGGCTGACAAATGCGGCTGGTGTGGCAAACCAGCCCAGCGCATGGCCGACCAGGAACACGGCGATATCGACCAACGCCAGCAGATACATCGTGGTCGTTGCCGGATGCCCGAACCAGCCGGGATCGAGCGAATGGGACTGCAACATATGCACCGCGCCCAGCTCGAACATCAATTCGTCGGGATCATTGAGCGCGGGCAGCCCGAAATTGATCGGCCACAGGCGCAGCGCGAGTGCGATGAGCACTATCGTCGGCATCGCCCAGCGCCGGCGTAGCTTGAGTCGCCACGACATCGCTGATTATCCTTGGGTAGGTTCTGGCGCAGGCACCATGGGGCGATCGTCGCGCGCTGTCTGTGCTTTGGCAGGCCCCACCGGATGTTCGATCCACGGCAGAAGCGGCACGTCGTTGCGGAACCGCCAGCGCTGCGCCCATCCCTGCAGGCGAATGTCCTGCCACACCTCGATAATCGTCAGCAGCGCAAGCGAGGTCGGGATCGAAAGAGTCAGGATCGGGCGAATGAACGGGCCGATCTGCACGGCGTATTCCACGATTACCTGGGTGCGAAAGAAGAACGCATCCTTGACCAGCGGCGGCAAAGAATCGATGTTGATGTCGAACGGAATGCAAATCACATACGATACGAGCAGCGCGTACCGGCGCAAAAATCCGCGCGATGGCTCCATGAACGTAAACAACAGCACGATGATTTCGGTATAGCCGCTGACTTCGGTTGACATCACCGCCAGCCCGACACTCAAGACCACCATACGGGTGCGTGGTACGACCTCCGGCCGGATGAAACAGGCCATCGCGCCCATCACGATAATCGCCTGCGCCGCATGCATCACCAAAGGCGTCACGAATTCGATCAGATTCGTAAGGTTCGAACCCAGTACGAGCAGCGTGGGAAAGACCGTGGAATGGGTGAGCTGTTCGAGCGGCAGCATCGTCGATGCCATCCAGATGTCGAGCGGATTGTTGATGACCAGGCCATCAGCATAAGCCGTGATGTTGTAGTAGATCTCGATCGGCGTGCCTGATCCGAAGATTGCATACGTGACCAGATAGATCAGCACCGTCGCGATCAGCGCGCCTTCTGCCCAGCGCCAGCGGCGGTGAAGCAGTTGCGCAGCAATGGCCCCGATCAGATAGACTTTCATATTGACCGCCAGCCCTGCGAACAGCCAGCGCAGCCAGGCGCTTTTCAATAGCGGGCCATAGGCCAGCAGCATGAAAATATACGTAATTAGAATGACATTGCCGCGATCGAGCCCCCACATCATCGGCAGGCCGATGCTGATCGCCAGCGATCGGGGCAAAGCCGTGCGGCGGTCGATTTTCAGCATCGTGCGCACGGTCAGCACCACGCAAAGCACATAGACGAGATGCAGCGAGATGATGCCCAGCACATCGCATTCGCGCGACCAGCCGCCCTCTGCACCGGGATAGCAGGGCCCCCACGTAATCATTTTCAGAATGACATAAGTCAGCGGCGGATAGATTGTCAGGTATGAATCATATGCGCCCGACATATGCGACCAGAATGCCGGATTGAACCAGTCCATCCACGTATCGCCCATGTCGTAGAAAAACGGCTGCGGGAAATACTTGTATGTAAAGAAATACCAGAAATCATAAATCAACGCGATCAGCACGGTCGATGCCAGCAGATGTTCGACGATCCGGAAAATCGGTATGGAGCGTTTCATGCCGGGTGCTCCTGAAAAACCAGGAATTTGAGTACGAAGTAATTGGCCGCAGACACGCCAACCGTCGTAATCAAACCCGCGAGGTAAGGCGATTTGATAAATCGCATCAGGATCGCCAGCGCGACCAGATTGAAGAAATAATTCGCCACATACGACAAGATAAAGCGCAGGCGCTTTCCATCGTGCCCCGCAAAGGCATAGCGGCTATAGGTGAAGTAGTTGAACGTCACTCCCAGGATATGGCTCAAGATCTGCGCCACATAGATATTCAGGCCGATCCGGACGAACAGCGCAAACAGGCCGAAGCCGAACGCCATGTTGATCAATCCGGCCTGGTAGTACCGAAACAGCCTGCGCCATTCCTTGCCAGACTTCCACTCGAACACGCGATCAGGCCTTCGCGACGGAATTGTCGGCAAAATTGATGCGTTCGCGTTCTATCACCAACGCCTGATTGCGGGTGCGTTCGGATACGAGCGCGATCTGTACGCCGAGCAGCCCCAGGAAAAGGAATAGCAATCCGAACTGGCCTTCGAGCAACGCGGCAAACAGCCACAATTGCCACGAATGTCCGGTAAACAACGCAAAGACCGCACCCAGCGTGCTGATACCTGTAATAAGCATGATAAAAAACGCGACATACAGCGGAGCGCGCAGCAGGTTTTTCGACGATCCGGCCAAACCGTTTAGCGCGAAGTCGAGCAGGGTGAAGAAATTGTTGTTCGATTTGCCCCCGGCGCGTGGCGGGCGTTTGAACGCGATCGTTTCCACCGCAAAACCCGTCTCGACCAGCAAGCCGCGAAAGAACGGCTCGGGTTCATTGAGCGCGCGGATCGATTCCACAACACGGCGATCATAAATGCCGAACCCGGTGGCGTTGGGAATGATTGGATAGTCGCCGAACCGGCTCTGCAGCCGATACGACAATTCACGCATGAACGTCAGCACCGCGCCCGATTTTTCGCTTTCGCGCACGCCCAGCACGATCGGCGTGCCCGCGCGCCAACGCCGGATGAATTCGGGCAGCAGATCAGGGCTATCCTGAAAATCCGAGCACATCGAAATGACAGCGCGCCCGCTTGCCTGGTAAATGCCGTGCGTTGGCGAACGCATCTGGCCGAAGTTGCGCGTGTTGACGATAAGGCGGATGCGCAGCTCGCGCGCGCACATCATTTTGATGATTTCGACCGTTCGATCCTGCGACTCGTTGTCGATGAAGATCAGTTCGAACGATTGCGTAATCGGCTCCAACACCGCGATCACCGCCGCGGCAATCGCCTCGACGTTGTCTTCCTCGTTGCGGCAAGCCAGTACCACCGAAATTTCCGGATCCCCGGTCATCAGCTCAGCCATGGTCGAGTTCATCCGGGAGACCGCGTTCGCGCCTGATGACCTGCGGCTCGGCACCGGCGATCGGCGCACCCACCGGTGGGCGCAGGCGATAGAATTCGATCGTTGCCCAAAGCACGACAAGTGCAGTTGCGACCGCCATGGCTGGGAACCAGTATTGCCGCTCGGGATTGATATGCGGCGGTTCGAGCACGCGCATATTGGCTGTCGAGGTCAGGTCTTCGACCGCAGTGCCCTGCAAAAAGCGCATATAGCTGTCATACAGAGTGCGTTGCAGGGTGAGTTCGCGCTGCAACTGGAACAGCTTGCTGGTGCTGGCAACCACGCTGCCGACGCTTTGCGTCGATTGCGGGTTGGTCGCTTTGGCTTCTGCCAGTTGTGTCTGCATCGCCTGGGTTTCGGCAATGATCTGCTTGGTGATGACATTGTCATCGGTGTACATCTGCCGGGCGAGCGACAGCGCGATCGCCTTGCCCTTGATCCCCGATTCGAGCTGCGCGATCCGCCCCGCAACGCTGCCGGTCTGCAATTCGGGCACGGCTTCCTGGTGTTGCAGGCGGTATGAATCGTAATTGGCCTGCGTGCGCACAAGGCCGTCCGATGCTTCGCGCACCAGCTTCATGAGAATGTCGCGTTTATACGACGTCTGTATGCGGCTGATTTCGCCCAGCCGGTGTTGCAATGAACCGACAAATGACGACACTATATCCTGGGCAAGCTGGGGATCGGTGTTGTCCACATCGACCTGGACGATCCCGCCGCGCAGCGATCGAATGTCGATCCGACGGCGCAGCCACCGCTGCAATTGCAGCGGGGTCTTGTTCGTGCGCTGCTCCAGATGAAGATCCTTGATCACGAACTGGCGCACTTCGACACTGTCGGCCACGCGCAGTGCAACCTCGATCGCGGCTTGGTTCCCGAACACGTTGCCGAGCGCGCCGAGTTGCCCGAGCGTCCCGCTCAGGCCCAGGCTGCTGGGATCGGTCGGTGCCAGCAGCGCCTCGGCCTCATAGCGTTGCGGAAACACGGTCAGCACCAGGCAGATGGCAATCGCCGCGACGAATGCCAGCGCCCGATTGCGAAACCGCGAAAACCAGCTCCAACCGATCAGCGTGCCCACGGCACTGTGGCGCGGTGTCATCGTGTCACCGCAACGACAGTCGCCGCGCTAAGGCCAATTCCAAACAGCGTCGTCGCGATCGCGCTGAACCGCGCCCAGAACAGGTTCGGCTCGGTGCGGACCGGCACGAAGATCACGTCGCCCGGCAGCACTGTCATATTGAGCGCGCCCCGCTTCTTGGGAATGACCTCGCCGTTGGCGCGCACGACGAAAATGCCGCCTTTGTCGGCGGCGCGCAGATTGCCGCCGGCGTCGTCGATATAATCGCGCACGCGCTTGGCCTGATGATCGGCATCGATCAGGAACGACGTAGGACGATATACAGCGCCAAACACGCCTACGGTCGAAGCCAGGGGCGGGACCATTATCGAATCGTTGTTTTCCAGCAGGATCGAGCCCGGCAAAGTCGTTGCGTTCGGCGCTATGTCCAGCACCACGCGGCCATCGGGCTTGGCTTCACGCAATCGCGCCACCACCGCGCGTGCGGCCGCGAGTTGTGTCGTCCGGTCGCCGCCAGGCAGCGTCGGGTCCTGGCTGAGCGGCGCGGCAGATAGCGAGAATTCCAACTGGTTGAGCGCTTCCTTGAAGCTTTCCTGCTGCTGGATCTGCACCGACTGTCGCGTAAATTTGGTGCCGAATGGATAGGCGCGCGTCGTCAATCCGCCCGCCTCCGCGATGACTTCCGACGTTGGTGTACCCGGTGCCACGTAATAGATACCCGGCTTCTGCACTTCGCCTTCGATCCGCACGAGTACTTTCTGCGTCGCGATCGGCATTGTCAGCGTGCCGGTGGACATGACCTGGATGATATCCCCGCCCGCGATCGGAATGCTTGATGCGAGCGCGTTATCGAGCCGCTGCGGACCCAGTTTCGTGGGATCGTTCGCGCGATACAGCACGAAATGCGCGGGATCGCCGACCGTATTGGGTCCGCCGGCTGCGGCCAGCATTCCGGCAATGCTTTCTTCTGGACGCGCCTCGTAAATCGCTTCTTCCTGCACACTGCCGATTACCGCGACTTCGGGGCCGGCGGGCGGAATGAACAGGACGTCTTCATTCTGCAATTGCACGTCATTGACCCGGCTGCCGCCGCGCATCAACTGATACAGATCGAAATCGGCAATCTGTCGGCCATTGCGATAGAGCTTGATCGCACGCCAACTGCCGCCCGCGTTTGGTCCGCCCGCCTGGAACACCGCATTGGCCAGCGTCGACAGGCTGCTGACCGTGAATGCGCCTGGGTTGTTGGCAAGGCCTGTTACATAGACGCGGATGCCGCGCAGCTTGGTGATCGTTACCGACGTCGTAAACCCGCGAAATTTGGTGCCGATTGCGCCTGCAATCACATCGTGCAGATCGGAATTGCGCACGCCTGCGACGCGCACCGCGCCGACACCTGTCAGGAATACTTTCCCGTTCGTGTCGACCACACGCTGGACCGATCCATCGAGCGAACCCGACAGCGCGATGTCGATCGTGTCACCGGGCTGCACGATATAATCGGGCGGCACGGTCGCGGTCGCCGGGGCCGCGAAATCGCGCAACGCCGGCAAGACCAGCTTGGTGCCGAACAGCATGACCTTTCGGCCCAGCAACTCGGAAATGTACTTTTCAAATTCCCCGGGGAGTGGCGGTTTCTTGATCGTGTTATCGGGGCTTTCAGTGACCGCGGTCTTGTTTCCCGACTGATCGAGCGTGAGCGTCGTGCTCTTTTCGCTGACATCGAGCGCGCTGATCGTTTGGCTGCCGCCATATGGGTTGGCATTGGTGCTATTGTTCGTGCCGTTTTGCGAACCCGATTGCGAATTCGAGTTTGTGGACGACGAACTCGACTGGTCCGAACTGATCGGCGATCCGGTCGGCACCGTCACCTGCGCATAAGCCGACGTCGTCAGCCCCAGCACGACCCCACCGATGATGACTTTGACCCCGGTCTTGCGAATCTTGGCAACTGTCACTCTACTCAACCCCTAAGTCCGGCTTCGTTGCGGAAAATGCCCGTTCAAAAATGCGCATTGCATGCCACGTGGCCCGCTACCATCTGCCCATTCAATTAACTAGCCCGGAAGACGACGTTTTCTGGATTTTCACGGGCAAGCCAGACCGCTGTTTCTGCGATTTGCCCCGCGATCGGCACATGTGTCATGCCATGCCTTTCCAGCAATACCGCCCACGCCGCGGCATCGCCGACATAGCGATTGTCGGCTGTCTCGCTGATCGGACGGCGCAAAACCTCGCCTCCGCAGACTTGCGCGACAACGGCGGCGACGTCCCCCAGTTCGAGCGTATCGCCCCCGGTCGCAAAGGATTCCACCGCAGGGCCATCCGCGCACAGCAGCATGGCGACAACAACCGACAGCAATTCGCGCACCGCGACATAGCTGCGCAGCACGCGGCGCGGGGCAAGCACCGTTATCGGCCGCCCGGCGAGCGCCTCGAGAATGAAACTGGCCAGCGCATATGTCTCGTGCTTGTTCATCCACGGGCCAGAAACGCTGTAAATCCGGCCGATTGCCACGCGGCACCTGGTGGCGCGATCACGCGCCCAGTCGGCAAACCGGTCTTCGTCCTCGCGCTTGAGCGCACCATAAAGCCTGAGGTCGGCCGCTGCGTCGGGGTCATCGGCGTACGCCGCGGCGCCCGAAGACGCCACGAACAGCCGGTCGACACCAATCGGGTCAAGCGCATCCAGGACCGTTTGCGAAAGCGCGCGGTTGGCCGCGCAATAGGCCGTCGCATCCATGCTTGCGACTTTGTCCTTGGTCAGGAACGCGAGATGAAACAGCATTGTCGGCGTTGCGGGCAGCGTTGCCAGTTTGTCCAATGCGTGCTGCACAATGCGCGTGCCGTCATCCAGCATGATCTCGGCGTGGGCCGAGCCAAAGCAGGCCACGCGCCGGGAGAATTCATCCTCAGGGAGCGCGGCCCGCAACAAGGACAGCAAAGTCCGGCCGATCCAGCCACGCGCGCCGACGATGACGATGCGGCGCGTGTCGGAGCGTAGCAGCGACAACGTCAGGGGTGCAAACTGCCCCTGCTGCCGGTCAAGATCGCAGGCCTGGACCATGCCTTTACTTGGAGAGACTTTCGACAAGAGCCCCGCCGACAGGCATCTCGGTGCCATAATCGGCCTCCGGGCTCATCCGGTCGATCGGGTTGGATTCCATCGATCCGGTTGCGGTGATCCGGCTGCTGATTTTGGGGAAATACGTCTGTTCCGGATCGACCGGCACGATAAACGCATGCGGCCCGGGCGTTGCCATCGCCGCCAGGAACGCGGCGTCGGTCGAAAAATCGAGAGGCAAGCGCATGACGGGGATGTCCCAGGCCGCAAACAGTTTATCCCATCGCGGCAGTCCCAGGCCCGACTTGCGGTCGCAGCCAAGGTATTTGCCGCCAAAATAGCTGCGCTGAGTCATGCGGATCGAGGCGTGGCCCTGGTCATCGAAAATGAACATCTTCAGATTGAGATCGTTGACCGCCACGGTGCCCAATTCCTGCATGTTCTGAGCAAAACCGCCATCGCCCTCGATCAGGATCGTGCGCCGGCCTTTTCCCGCGATGGCCGCACCGATCGCGCCAGACAGGCCATAGCCCATCGACGCCAGCGATTTGTTGGTCAGCATGCGTTGCCCGAGCTTGGGCTTGTAAAGTGTCATGGTCAGTGTGAACGCACTGCCGCTCGAACACGGAATGATCAGGTCTGCGGGCGTTGTCACATCTTCCAGCCGGACGATGAATTCGTAAGGCGACAAAAATGCCGGCCCGGTCTGGTTGACCGGCTCGATACGCGGGATTTTCGCCATGATCGCCTTGGCCGCATCGATCCAGTCGGACCTCGCGGGCAGATCACACGCGACCAGGCGCGCAAGGAAATCGTTCGCGTCGGCCTCTATGCCAAAATCGATGCGGGGATGGCCCTTGCGCAACTCTCGCGCATCGATCTCGACTTGCACGATCTGCGCATCGCGGCCGAATTCCTGCCAGTTGAACCCGGTCTGTTGCAGCCCGAGACGGGTGCCTACCGCAATGATCAGATCCGACTGCTGGATAACGATATTGGCGCCGCGCAAGCCCCAGGTGTTCGGACGACCCAGGAAATTGGACGCATCGCCGTCAAAGCGGTCGGCCCCGTTATAGGTCGTCATCACCGGAATGCCCAACGCTTCCATCCGTGCGCGCAAGGCATCGACGGTGGCATAGTCGGTTCCGCCGCCGATCAGCAGCACCGGCCGCTTCGCCCCGCGATAAAGCGATGCGACATTGGTGATCTGATCATCGGTTGCGCATCTCAGCGGTTGCGGCGCGATGGCGGGCAGGGGCTCTTCCTCGACCGTTACGGCCTGGACATCGAGCGGCATTTCCAGAAACACCGGCCCTTTGCGCGGCGTCCAGCTTGTCTCGATCAGCGACAGGAAGTGTGCAGCGCCGATCGGTGCCGTAAAGCGATACGCGGTCTTGGTCGTCGATTCGAGCAATTCGACGCCGGCAACTTCCTGAATGCCGCGCGCGCGCACGGTCCCGTTGGAAAGGTCGGCGGTCTTGACCTGGCCGCCCAGCACCAGCAGTTCGCGGCTTTCCAGCCAGGCGCCGCTGACGGCGGTAACGATATTGGTAAGACCGGGACCGGTGGTGACGAGCGCCAGCGCCTTTGCCGGCGCGGCAATTTCGTTGAAATATTCGGCAGCAATCCCGGCGGCGACTTCATGCACAACGGGAATGCCGGTCAGATAGCGATCCAGGCTTTCGGTCAGGTGCATTATATTGCCCCCGCCGACATAGAAATAGTGGGTGTAGCCTGCGGCTCGCAACCAAGCACCAATCTGGTCGCTGTATTTCAAGGTTCAATCCTTTTCCGCAATAGTCATTAGCGAAGTAATAATCGTGTGGACCTGATTTGCAGAGAGGCTTCCCGGGGTTCCCCGGTCATACCCCCAATCGGCATGCAACGGCAGGTGGATCTCACCCTCGAATGGTTCGAGATGGCTGTTCATGTCATCGACGTAGACAATCAGATATTTGCCGCGATCGAGCCAGTGCTGCGCCTGGGCCACCGCCAACTTGCTGCCTTGTTTGCGGATATCTTCCTGACCAAAGACGGTGAGAACGTCCGCGCCGTGAAATGCCAGCGTCTCGCGAATGGAATCCACGTTGCGGGTCGACAGGATGGCAAAGCGTTCGGGGGAGGCGAGCAGCAGTGGTTTGAGCAGCAGGAAAAAGTCATACGCGGGCATGACTTTGGGCCATTGCGAATCGGCCATGATGGCCTTGCGCGCGGCGAAAAAATCGGCCGCAAACGCCCAGTCGATCGCTTCGGGTGTAAATTGGCTGATCGCTTGCGGGGGCAACGCGTGGTCCTTGCTGTACAGTCGGTTGTACTGCCACGCGTCGGTCACCACCCCTCGAAAGGCGAGGAATTCTTCGTATGTGACGTCCTGACGGAACTCGGGACGGCCCTGAACGGCCAGGTTGGCCACAGTGTAGGCCTCGTAGGCGCTGTTAAACAGCACGCCGTCGAAATCGAGGACGAATTTGATTTCCATTACAGGCGGGCCCTGATCTGACCGATCCGCGCCGAGGCAGAATTGGCAATCGCACCATGATGATCGAGTTGCAGCGCGAGCAGCGCCTCTTCGACAGCAAACGCGTCGGCGACCGCACCCGCTTCGAGAAACCGGTCCACCGGCATGACGCATTTGCGGGTTTCGACGCATGCGATCAGGCCGCACAGTTCCGGGTCGTTGGCGAGGCGCGTTGCCGTCGCTGTACCGACTGAGCCGCCAATCGTAGTGTGCAATCCGCGCTTTTGTGCCGCGCGCGCCACGGTCTTGACCATGGCGATCGTTTCGTCGCTGTCCACGCCCGGTCCGCCATAGCTGGCGGTCAGATCGGTGCGGCCAACGGTGACTTCCGACAGTCTGTTCCCGCCATCCAACATGGTCCCTGCGTCGAGGATATCCTCGATCCGCCGGACAGCATCGATGGTTTCAATCGTGACGCCCAGATGATCGAACGCGCCTTGTGGCACCATTTCCATATATTTGCGCATGGCAAACGGGCTCTCGATCATCGGCGCGACGATGCTGCGCACACCGATCTGCATCAGGAAACGCACGTCGGACTTGGCCTCGCATCCACCGATCTTGACCAGGTAAGACAAGCCGTTGCGGGCAGCAAAGATCGATTCGGCTGCAATGCTGCCTTGCGACAGCCCCTCCGCCTCGAACTCTCC
>NZ_AUBA01000022.1 GCF_000429005.1 Novosphingobium acidiphilum DSM 19966
AAGCCCCAACCCTCCTCAAATCTCAACCCCTAATCTGTGCCAAAGGCGCTGACGGGGGACAGCCGACATTCATGCGCAAATTGCCATCAGGAACGACCAGGCCCAGATGACAGGTGATCAGGCCTTTGGTCACGCCGGTATGGCGTGGAATGTGCGTGCCGGGCTTCAGGATCGAAAAGAAGCCGCTGTTAAGCCCGGGCACGCGTTGCAGCGCGCGGGCGGTAACCGGACAGCGTTCAAGATTGCGCTGGATGTGCGCGCCGTATCCTATCAGAAAAAAGCTGCGCCAGCCCTGATCGGCGGCGACCAGCTGGTGATCGGGTGAAATGTTCGACAGGGCCGGTACGGCATCGGGAATGCGCGTTACCGCCAACGCCTCATCGCGGATTGCCTGCCAGTCGTTGCGCAATGCGGCGGCCCACGCGAACTGTGCCGGATCGAGCACCGGTTCGGTCTCGACCAGCGAAAACGGGGCCATCAGCTGATCGACATGGGGCAACAGCTTCTTGCCGATCCGGATGGTCAACGGTCGTTTGGTCTGGCCAATGTTTGCGCCCGTTTGATGATGCGACGCGTCTTGCTGCATTGCATGCTCCCTGTTTGCGACGGGCGCCACCGCCCGTCGCCAAGGCAATGGAATGCATGAAAAGCGCGTTCGGGCGCGCCGGCCCCGATTTTGTACCCGCTGGTGCGCTTGCGTTGCGCCAGGCGGCAAGAAGTGGGGAACCGCGTGCCATGAACCGCCGGGTTCTTGGGTGGACGATCCGCGATCATGTTTTTTTCGCGCCCAATTGCCGGCGCGGAAACAACGCGCGGCGGCAATCGTTTACAGGCTGCCAGCAAATTGCGGCAATTTCATCGCGCGGACCTGGCGTGCAGGAGAACTTGATATGCCAAGGCCCATGACCACTAGCCCGGGCATGCCTTTGTTCCACCCGTTCTTTGTGGGGATGGGCGGTGCGCTGTTGATCGCCGCTGCATTTACCGATGCGATGTATGTCAGCAATTCGTTGATGCAATGGGCCAATTTTTCAGCGTGGCTGATCGCGGCAGGGCTTGTGCTGGCGCTGCTGGCGACGATCATGTTGCTGATCGATGGTCTGTTCGGGCGTGCTGGAAGGATTCGCTTGCCCGATCTGGTGCTGTTGGGTGCGGCTGCGATCCTGTCGTTGTTCAATGTCTTCGTACACACACGCGATGCATGGACATCGGTCATGCCATCCGGGATCGTCCTGTCGTGGCTGGTCGCAGTCCTGCTGCTGATCGCGGGGTTGCGCGGCTGGCGCGTCACCGAAATTCGGGCGATACGAACGCGGGGCACAGTATGATCCGGACGCTTGTCAAATCCACCGTGACGCTGGTGCTGGTTGCGGCGCTGGGCGCCTGCGACACCAAGGGTGGTGATCCCGCGCGGCAGTACGGGCCGGACCCATGGCTTCCTGAGCCGCAGCAATATCTGTTGCCGCCGATGAGCGTGCCGCAAGTCGTGGGCTGGCAGCCGGGCGAGATGCCGACAGTTGCAGCCGGCATGCACATCCAGGCGATGGCAACCGGATTGATGCATCCGCGGATTGTCTATGCCTTGCCCAACGGCGATGTGCTGGTGGTGGAAAGCAACGGCCCCGGAACCGAGCCGTTCAGGCCCAAAGATTATATCCAGGGCAAGATCAAGGCGCGGGCGGGTGCGGCGGCAAAGGGCGGCAATCGCATCACCTTGTTGCGCGATACCAATGGCGACGGTGTTCCCGAACTGCGCACCGTGCTGGTCGATCATCTGCATTCGCCTTACGGTGTCGCATGGGTGGCGGGAACGTTGTATGTCGCCAATACCGATGCGATCCTGGCGTTTCCATTTACCCCGGGGCAGACGCGGATTACGGCATCTGGTACAAAGCTTGCCGATTTGCCGGCGGGTCCGATCGATCACCACTGGACCAAGTCGATGGTTGCGGGACCCGATGGCACCAAGCTCTATGTCGGGGTAGGTTCAAACAGCAATATCACCGAAAACGGGATGGCCGCCGAAGAGGGGCGCGCCGCGATCTACGAGGTCGACCGGTTGACCGGCACCAAGCGCATTTTTGCCTCGGGCACGCGCAATCCGACCAACCTTGCGATCCAGCCAGGGACGGGTCAGCTGTTCGCGGTGGTGAACGAACGCGACGAAATCGGGCCCGATCTTGTGCCGGATTACCTGACGTCGGTGAAGGATGGCGCATTCTACGGCTGGCCCTACAGCTATTGGGGCCAGCACGTCGATCAGCGCGTGCACCCGCAAAACCCCGCGATGGTGGCAAAGGCAATCAAGCCGGATTATGGATTGAGTTCGCATGTCGCTGCGCTGGGCCTGGCATTCAGCCAGGGCGAAACAGTGTCACCCCGCTTTGCCGATGGCGTGTTCGTCGCAGAACATGGCAGTTGGGACCGGGTCCCCCTGAACGGGTATCAGGTTGTCTTCGTGCCCTTTGCCAACGGGCGTCCTGCCGGCACGCCGATCCCGGTGATGACCGGCTTTCTTGCCCCCGGCCAGAAAGTGGTGCGCGGGCGTCCGGTTGGCGTAACGCTTGACCGGAGTGGCGCGCTGCTGGTGGCAGACGATGTCGGCAACGTGGTCTGGCGCGTAAGCGGTGGCGCCCACTGACGCGCCGGCGCCGATGTAACAAGGCGTGGTTTCCCCTGCCGGGAAAAATGTTTCAAATCATATGGTTTGGCGGAGACGCCGGGATTCGAACCCGGGGTGCCCCATTCAGGGCACGACGGTTTAGCAAACCGCTGGTTTCAGCCACTCACCCACGTCTCCGGACCGCAGCGGCGAAGCGCGGCCTATAGCTTCGCTTGCTACATGCGGCAAGGGGGCGTGGATTTTTTTCCGGGATGCGCAATCGCGGGGCATTCGGGCGCAAAATCGACTCGGCTCATCGCCGGTTCATTGCCGGCGGGCAATTGTCCACCAAAAGGAAACGGGTTGGCCTTGCCAGACGGCGGGGGGGCGACAAGTGTGGTGGGCATGATGCAGGTTCAGACGATGCCGACACAGGCACGATACAAGAGGTGTGCGCAGATGATTGATCACAAGCGCTGGCGGATGCGGGGCTTGCCGCTTGCCGCAGGTGTGCTGGTCCTTGGGCTGGCATCCGTGGCGCATGCACAAGTCCAGACAATCGATCCCAACACTGCGATCGATTCCGATCTCAACCACGGGCCGCAGACAGCCCCTGCAACCCGGCCGGCCCCGGTGCCGTCGCCACAGCCCGCTGCCCCGACAGAGGGCGCGCCGCCCGTCGCGACCGAGGCCGCACCAGGCGCGCCGATGGCGGCGCCGTCGGGTGGCCCGGTTGGCGGCCCGAGCGCGGTACCTGCGGGCGGCGACAACACGTATCACGAAAATGAACTGGTCAACGCGGCCGAAGGTGTGTTCGGCAAAGGCGCGCGCGGCCTGGCGCTGATGATCCGCGATCTGCTGAAAAAGCAGGGCGAACCCGACGGCTATATCACCGGCAGCGAAGGCGGCGGCGCGGTGGTGGTCGGCCTGCGTTATGGCAAGGGAACATTGCACCAGAAGATCGAGGGCGAAATGCCGGTGTTCTGGACCGGCCCGTCGATCGGACCGGATTTTGGCGGCAGCGTCGCCAGCACGTTCGTGTTGATCTACAACCTGCATGATACCGAGCAACTGTTCCACCGCATCGCGGCGGGCGAGGGGCAGGCCTATCTGTTGGGCGGGTTCAACGTATCATACCTGCGGCGCGGCGATCTGGTGGTGATCCCGGTGCGGATGGGCGGGGGGCTGCGCCTGGGGGTCAGCGCCGGCTACATGAATTTCACGCACAAGCAGAAATGGGTGCCGTTCTGACCAGGACATCCTGACCGGCAAAAAAGGTTGCACCCCCGGCGCGAGGGGGGCATTGGGGCGCCGCCGTCGAAATCCCTTCGCGGGTTTTTACGACCGGCACACGACCATTGCCAGGAAAGCCCCACCGATGCTCGAAGCCCTTGCGCCGCAGCCCGCCGATGCCCTGCTGGGGCTGATCAAGCTTTATAATGCAGATCCGCGGCCCGAAAAGATCGACCTGGGCGTGGGCGTCTATCGCACCGCCACCGGTGCTACGCCGGTGTTCAAGGCGATCAAGGCGGCCGAAGCGCGCCTGATCGCCACGCAAGACAGCAAAAGCTATCTCGGCCCCGAAGGCGACATGGGCTTTGTCCGCGCGTTGATCCCGTATGTGTTCGGCGCCGGGTTCGATCTGTCGCGCGTCGACGGGATGCAGGCGCCGGGCGGCACCGGCGCGGTGCGGCTGGCGATCGAAGTGGCCAGGCGCGCCGGTGTGCGCCGCATTGTCATGGGCACGCCGTCGTGGCCCAACCATGCGCAGATCGTGGCGGCCAGCGGCATGGAACTGGTGACGTTTCGCCATGTTACCGCCGAAGGCACCGCCGATCTTGATGCGTTGAGTGCGGCACTGGCCGAAGCGGGCCCGGGCGATGCGGTGCTGTTGCATGGTTGTTGCCACAATCCGTCAGGCGTCGATTACACTTGTGCCCAGTGGGATGCGATTGCGCCGATGATCGCCACGCGCGGCGTGCTGCCGCTGCTCGATCTGGCCTATCAGGGGCTGGGCGCGGGGATGGAGGCCGATGCCTATGGCCTGCGCACCGTCCTGGCCGCAGTGCCCGAGGCGCTGGTGGCCTATAGCTGCGACAAGAATTTCGGGCTGTATCGCGATCGGGTCGGCGCGTTCTATGCGGTCACCGGCGATGCCGATGCGCTGACCCGCGCGATGGCCAACGGGGCAAGCATTGCACGCGCCAGCTGGTCGATGCCCCCCGACCACGGCGCCGCCGCGGTGCGGCTGGTGCTCGACGACGCCGACATGACGCAGATGTGGCTGGCAGAGCTGGATGACATGCGCAATCGCATGCGCGAAGTGCGCGACCGCCTGGCCGCGGCACAGCAGGTGGGCACGATCCCGATGGCCCCGCTCGGCATCCAGAACGGCCTGTTTTCGATGCTGCCGCTGTCGTCGGAACAGATCCTGGCGCTGCGCACCGATCACGGCATCTATATGGCAGGATCGGGCCGCATCAATATTGCAGGGCTGACCAGCGGCAATATCGATACCTTTATCGACGCGTTGCGCGCCGTCACGGTCTGATTGCCAAACGCCCGGCGGGCATACCCCGCCGGGCGCGTGAACGCAGGTTTGCGCGGCCCGTGGCGCGATCGGATCGACGGCCCGATTGCCTTACGCTTCGCGCGCAACGCTTTGCATGCGCTTCAGATATCGCGCCAGCACATCGATTTCCAGATTGACCGGCGCGCCCGGAACCAGCGTGCCCAGCGTGGTGACTTCGGCGGTGTGCGGGATCATGTTGATTGTGAAACGTGCGCGGCCATCGGCCTCGTCGGTCACGGTGTTCACGGTCAGCGACACCCCGTCGATCGTGATCGAGCCTTTGGCCGCGATATAGGGTGCAAGGTCGGCAGGGGCCAGGACATCGACGCGCCACGATGCGCCTTCGGCGGTGATCGCCGCGACTTCGCCGATGCCATCGACATGACCGGTGACGATATGACCGCCCAGTTCGTCGCCGACTTTCAACGCCGGCTCAAGATTGAGCGCGGCACCGGCCAGCCATTGCGCGGGCGCGGTGCGGCGAATGGTTTCGCCCGAGACATCGACTGCAAACCAGCCGGTGTCGGGGTGGCCGTCAAACCCGGTGCCCTTTTCCACGACGGTCAGGCACACCCCTGAACAGGCGATCGACGCCCCGATCGCGATGGTGCACTGGTTGCGCCGCGTGGCGATGGTCACGCGGGTGTCGCCGGTCCGGGCCACGGCCAGCACTTTGCCGACTTCGACAATGATGCCTGTAAACATGCGCGGCCTGCCTCCTGTTGGGTCTGTTTTCGTGATTCAGCGAATGCGGTCGTAGATGTCGAGTGTGTCGCTGCCAAGGTCTGCCTGCGCGACATGGCACCATCGGCCATGCGCGGCGTCAAGCCGATCCAGCCCGATATCGCCAACGCTCGCCAGCCCCGCGCCGAGCACGATCGGCGCGCGATAGACCATCAGCCGGTCGACCCGGTCGGCGGCCAGAAACGTGGCCGCAGCGCCCGCCCCGCCTTCGACATACAGATATTGCGCGGTGCCAAAGGCATTGCGCGCCGTGATGTCGGCCACCGCGCGCCATCCCTCGGGCGCAGACCCTTGCGTCAGCACCCAGCGTTCGGGGCTGCGCGAGGCCAGGCCCGGCAGACGCACGTCGAGCCGGGGCGCATCGGCGCGCAAAGTGCCGCCCCCCACCACAATCGCATCGGCGCGCGCACGGCAGGCGTGGACATGTGCGCGCGCAATGGCACCGGTGATCCAGCGGCTTTCGCCCGAAGGCAGCGCGATGCGCCCGTCGAGCGATGTGGCAAGTTTCAACGTGACATGCGGCCGGCCGTCGGCCTGGCGCAGCAGATATCCGGCCAACGACGCGCGCGCGCCTGCATGATCCAGCACAGCGACCGCAATCCCTGCCTGCCGCAGGCGGGCAATGCCTGCGCCCGCGGTACGCGGATCGGGATCGGTACAGCCGATCACCACCCGCGCCAGGCCTGCCGCCACCACCAGATCGGCGCAGGCCGGCCCCCGCGCACTGCGGTGCGCGCATGGTTCCAGCGTGACATAAAGCGTGGCGCCGTGCGCCGCCGCGCCCGCCATGGCCAGCGCTGCGGCCTCGGCATGGGGGCGCCCGCCGGGCTGGGTAAACCCGCGCCCGACGACGCGGTCGCCGGCCACGATCACTGCGGCCACGGCAGGGTTGGGACGGCTGAGCGGACGACCACGCGCGGCCAGCGCCGCTGCGGCAGTCATCCAGTCGTCATCACCGTGCATCGCGGTCAGGGCGCGGCGGCAGGCGGTGCTGCGGGATCGACAACCGGCTTTTCGCCTTTTTGCAGATAGCGATCGAGCAGCGCCTTGTCATGCGCGGCGCGGGCGCGGTCTTCGGCCTGGCGTTCGGCCTGGCCCTTCTTGTCCATCGTCTCGGTGTCGAGCCCGGTCGCGGCGCCCACCACTTTGTACATGTGGCGGATGTCGGCCGCCTGGCGTTCTTCGGCGGCGGCCTCGGCGTGTGCCTTGCGCGAGGCGGCGATGTTGCCGGCAATGATTTCGGCCTCGCTGCGATCGGCGCGCCACGAATTGATATAGATGATCTTGGGCAAATGCGGCAGCGCGCGTTCCTCGTGCCCGACCAGGCCATAGATGATCGAACCCGAAACTACCGCCGCCAGCAGCATGCCGCGCCAGCGAAATTCGCTTGGCGCGCCCAGCACCTTCCACAGATCCGTCACCGCGCGGCGCGGTGACACGTTGCTGAAAAATTCCTTCATCGCGCCATCATAGGGATTGTCGCGCCAATGCGCTAGCCAAACGGCCCGTAAAGACCGGGGCCGTGCTGTTTCAGCCAGGCATTGGCCGCATCGACGCTGCCTTCGAACAGATCGGCCAGGCAGGCGTGGAATGCCGGGCTGTGATCGAAATGGACCAGATGTGCCACTTCGTGCGCCACGACCGAACGGCGCACTGCGTCGGGCGCCATGATCAGGCGCCAATTGATCCGGATCGTGCCATCGGCCGCACAACTGCCCCAGCGCCGCCGCGCGCGCGACAACGCCAGGTTTGGGGCCGGGCGCCGGGCCCGCTTGCAGTAATCGGCCAGATCCTGCGCAAGTTCGCGGCGTGCCTCGGCCTCGAGCCAGCGCGCCAGCCGGGTGCCAAGGCCGGCCTCGGGCCCGCCGATCACGATCCGGTTGTCGACGTGTTGCGGGCGGCGCGCGGCGCTGGCATTCCACACCACCGTGACCGGCGCGCCGCGAAAGGCGATCGTGCTGCCGGGGGCCACAGGCCGTGCAACGGGCAGGCGCGCGGCCTGCGCCGCCAGCCATTCGCCGCGCGCCCGCGCAAAGGCCAGCGCATCGCTGGCCGGCACCCACGGCGGCAACGATATCCGCACCGCGCTGCCATCGGGCGCCAGGCGCAAGGTCATGCGGCGCGCGTGGCGCAAGCGGCGCAATTCAATCGGCAGCACGCGATCGCCAATGCGCAGTTGCGGCACCGGGTCGGCGGCAGGCATCGTGCCAACCACTGCGCGGCGCAGCCATTCGATCACGGCAGATCGTCCGCAAAATCGTCCGCGGGCTCGCCATACAGCGGGGCGCCATCGGCATCGACGATATGCTCTTCAAGCGGCCCTGCGATCACTTCGCTGATCGCGCGTCCCACCACCGATTGCCCGGCACGGTGCACCGCATCGCGATCGCCGCATTCCAGATAGTGCCAGTCGGGCAGGGGATCACCATCGGCGCGCAGCCGATAGGCGCAGGTTTCGGGCAGCCACGGCACCTGCTTGACCAAACGCGGGGTCAGCCGCAGGCAATCGGGTACCAGCGCCTTGCGATGGCGATAATCCGAACAACGCCCGTTGCGCAGATCGAGCAGGCGGCAGGCGACATTGGTCCGCCAGACATCGCCGGTGTCATCGTCTTCCAGCTTGTGCAGGCAGCATTTGCCGCAGCCGTCGCACAACGCTTCCCATTCCTCGCGGTTCATCGCCTCGATCGGCTTGTCCCAGAAACGGTGTGCAGGCGGGGTCAATGGACCCATTTTTCCAACTCCGCAGCAACGGCCTTGCCGTTTTCATCGACCGGCAACAGCGCGACCGGTTTGCCTGACCTGTCCATCAGATAGGCCGCACGGCTGTGATCCATCAGATAAGACCCGGGGTCGGTGCCGGGGTGTTTCTGGTAATAGACTGCAAAGGCTTTGGCGGCCACTGCCACTTGCGCGTCGCTGCCGGTCAATCCGACCAGTTCGGGGCCGAACGCGGCTGCAAACTGTCCCACGGCCCGGGGCGTGTCGCGCGCGGGATCGATCGAGACAAAGATCGGCACGGTGTGCGCGGCCAGATCGGGATGGGCGTGGGCAAAGGCGTGATACCCCTGCATCATATGCTGCACATCCAGCGGGCACACATCGGGACAGAAGGTATATCCGAAATACAGCATGCGCCACTTGCCCGCGAAATCGGCATAGCGCACGGTCTTGCCCGCCTTGTCGACCAAGGTGAAATCGCCGCCCAGGTGCGAATCTGCCAGCGGCGCCTCGGCCTGGGTTGCAGACGGCGTACATCCCGCCAGTGCGGCCGCGCCGATCGCCAAACAGCCGGCGGCCCACAGCGCAGGGAATGCGCGGCGGCGGCGTTGTAGGACAAGGCGGGACAACTGTGCTTCAGGGTGCATGGCGCTGCGCTTCATGCTCTGCTAACCAGCCGCTGGCAAGTGCCTGACCAGGGCAAGAACAAGGGATTCGATGAACGTGAATACGATGTCCGGCTTGCAGCGATTGCGCGCAAACATCGCGCGCCCCCGTCTGGCGATCGCCATGGCAGCATTGCTGCCCGCCAGCATCGCGCTGGTCGCACCGCAGCCTGCAGCGGCGCAGTTTTCCGAAAGCTACAAGTTCCTTGATGCGGTGCGCAAAAAGGACGGCGATGTCGTCAATGAAATGTTGAACAAGCCTTCGACCCAGATCGTCAACACGCGCGACCTGACCAGCGGGGAAACCGCGCTGCACATCGTGACCGCACGGCGCGATCTGGTGTGGATGCAGTTCATCGTCGGCAAGGGCGGCAACGTCAACGCGCGCAATGCCAAGGGCGAAACGGCGCTGGAAATCGCGGCCGAACTCGGCTTTGTCGAAGGGGTCGATTTCCTGATCAGCGCCGGCGCGAAAGTCGACGAAACCAACAACACCGGCAGCACGCCGCTGATCGATGCGGTCAGCCGGCGCGATCTGGCGGTGGTGCGTTCGCTGCTCAAGGCCGGGGCCAACCCCGACCGGCCCGACAATTCGGGCCGGTCCGCGCGCGATTATGCCACGCTGGATGGCAAAAGCAGCCCGGTCCTGTCCGAAATCGAAGCCATGGCCAAGGAACACGGCACCAACGCGGCCCACAAGACATATGGACCGTCGTTCTGACCTGAGGGATAGCCCACCAGATGAACCCGACCGACCACGCTGATGACAGCTTTCGCCTTGAACTGGCGCCACTGATTGCCGATGCTGCGGCCTTTGACGGGTGGACCGATCAGGCTGTCTTGGCCGCGGCCGAAATTGCCGGGGTCGATCCGGCCGCCGCGCAATTTGTCTTTGGCGGCAAGGCGATGGCGATGATCGAGGCCTGGACCCGCGCGATCGATGCCGAAATGGCGGTCGCACTGCCAAGCGAGCGGCTGGCCACTTTGCCGATCCGCGAACGCATCCGCGCGCTAATCGAGTTCCGCATCACTGCAATCGACGGGCGGGAAGAGGCGCTGCGTCGCGCGCTAATCGTGATGGCGCGTCCCGGCAACGTGGCAAAGGCTGCGCGGCTGGCATGGAAAAGTGCGGATGTGATGTGGCGCCTGGCAGGCGATACCGCGACCGATTACAACCATTATAGCAAACGCGCGACGCTTGGCGCGATCTATGCCGCGACCTTGGCGGTGCTGGCCGAAGATCGCAGCGAAGACCATGCCGAAACGCGCGCATTCCTGTCGCGCCGGATCGACGGGGTGATGCGGTTTGAAAAATTCAAACACCAGATGCTGCATCCCAAAGGCGAACGCCCCAGCCTGGTGCGCCTGTTCGGCCGCCTGCGGTATCCGGCGCGGTAATTGATCCAGATCAACTATTGCGAATGACTTGCATTTGCTGTTGTGCTGTGGCAGCCCGACAGCCGTGACACTCGATCAACTCCCCTTGGGCACGCCTGCGCGAATCGTCGCGGTTGACTGGCCGATGCTGGTACCCGAAGAGGCGCACCGCCTGCGCGCGCTGGGTCTGGAAGAAGGGGCCGATGTGCGGCTGGCCTATCGCGGGGTGTTCATGACGCGCGATCCGCTGGCGGTCGAAGTGGGGCGGATGACCGTGGCGCTGCGCCGGGTCCATGCCCGTGCGATGCACGTCGAACCGCATCTGGTGCCGGCATGAGCCGCCTGCCGGGCGTGGTGGCGCTGGTCGGCAATCCCAACGCCGGCAAAAGCGCGCTGTTCAATGCGCTGACCGGCGCGCGCCAGAAAATCGCCAACTATCCGGGCGTAACGGTCGAACGCAAGGCCGGGCGCCTGGTGCTGCCCAATGGCGAACAGCTTGAACTGGTCGATCTGCCGGGCACGTACGGGCTTGATGCGACCAGCCCCGACGAAGAAGTGACCCGGCGCGTGATCATGGGCGAACAGCCCGGCCAGGCCATGCCCGACGTGCTGGTCTGTGTGCTCGATGCGTCCAACCTGGAACAGCATCTGGTGCTGGCACAAGAGGTGCTGGCGCTGGGCCGTCCGACCGTGGTCGCGCTCAACATGGTCGATCTGGCCGAACGCGATGGCCTGGTGCTTGACGCCCAGGCCCTGGCCGCAGAGCTGGGTGTGCCGGTGGTGCCCACGGTGGCCGTGCGCCGGCGCGGATTGGCTGAACTGGCCCAAGCGGTCGCGGCCGCACGCAACCGGGCCGAACAGTCTGTGCCAAAGCCGCGCGCGCAATTGTCGGGAACCGAACGGCGCATGCTGGCACGCACGATGGCGCAGGGCGCAACGCTGTCGGAAACCGCAAAACACCGGCTGCACGCGCGGCTCGATCAGGTGCTGTTGCACCAGTGGTTGGGCCCTGTGGTGCTGTTTGCGCTGCTGTTTGTGGTGTTCCAGGCGGTGTTCAGCTGGGCCAAACCGGTGCAGGACTCGCTCGATGCGCTGTTTTCGGGCGGGTCGGCATGGTTGCGCGCGCACATGGCGGCCAGCCTGGCGCGCGATCTGCTGACCGACGGGGTGATCGCCGGGGTCGGCTCGGTGGTGGTGTTTCTGCCGCAGATCCTGGTGCTGTTCTTTTTCATCCTGGTGATGGAAGCGACCGGATACATGGCACGCGCCGCGTTTCTGATGGACCGCATGATGGCGGGTGTCGGGCTGTCGGGGCGCAGTTTTATCCCGCTGTTGTCCAGCTTTGCCTGCGCGGTGCCGGGCATCATGGCGACACGCTCGATCACCGATCCCAAAGACCGGCTGACCACGATCCTGATCGCGCCGATGATGACCTGTTCGGCACGGCTGCCGGTCTATGCGGTGATCATTGCTGCGTTTATCCCGGCGCGGCAGGTGTTGCCCGGTGTCGGGCTGCAGGGGCTGGTGCTGTTTGCGCTGTACGGGATGGGGATCGTGGGTGCGATGGCGGCAGCGCTGCTGCTGCGCCGCTCGGTCACGCGCGGCGCAGCATCGGGTTTCATCATGGAATTGCCCAAATACCAGCTGCCCACGGTCAAGGATCTGGCGCTGGGTCTGTACCAGCGCGCGTGGATATTTCTGCGCCGCGCCGGCACGATGATCTTCACCGTGGCGATCGTGCTGTGGCTGCTGCTGAATTTTCCGCGGGCCGAACCGGGGCGCGACCAGGTCGATGCGTCGATCGCGGGGCATATCGCCAATGGACTGGCGGTGGTGGTGGAACCGATCGGGTTCAACCGCGATATCGCGCTGTCGCTGATCCCGACGATGGCCGCGCGCGAAGTCGCGGTCAGTTCGCTGGCAACGACCTATGCCGTTGGCGCGACCGATGAAGCGGCGCGTGCCGGAGGGCTGGGCCAGCAATTGAAATCGCACTGGAGCCTGGCCACCGCGCTGGCATTTCTGGCGTGGTTCGTATTTGCGCCGCAATGCATGTCGACCATCGCTGTCACCCGGCGAGAAACCAATGGCTGGAAATGGCCCGCGTTCATGCTGGGCTATCTGTTCGGTCTGGCGTATATTTTTGCAGGCGCGGTCTACTGGATCGCGGTTGCTGCCGGATTGGGTTAGAAATCGGGGAAAAGCCGGTCGCAGGGCGTGCCTGGGGGGGCCGGATCGGCTAGCCAGAGCGCCAGTTCGCAACAGGGATACGATTCGATGGCAGGCAGCGTCAACAAGGTCATTCTGGTCGGCAATCTTGGCGCAGACCCCGAAACGCGTTCGTTCCAGAATGGCGGCAAAGTGTGCAACTTGCGCATCGCCACTTCGGAATCGTGGAAAGACCGCAACACCGGGGACAAGCAGGAACGCACCGAATGGCACACGGTGGCAATTTTTTCCGAAGGCCTGGTGGGTGTGGCCGAGCGCTTTTTGCGCAAGGGATCGAAGATCTACATCGAAGGCCAGCTGCGCACGCGCAAGTGGCAGGACCAGAACGGACAGGACCGCTATAGCACCGAAGTGGTGCTGCAGGGCCCCGGCGCAGTGCTGACCATGCTCGATGGCGCGCCCGGTGCCGGTGGCGGTGATCGCGGCGGTGCATCGGGCGGTGGCTACGGCGGTGGCGGTGGCCAGCGTTCGGGCGGCGGCTTTGGCGGCGGCGCATCGGGTGGCGGTTCGTCGGGCGGCGGGTCGTCAGGCGGTTTTGGCGGCGGCGCCCCTGCCGGCGGCGGGTTTGGCGAAGATCTGGACGACGACATCCCGTTCTGAGCCGTTACACAGCCGCGCTGTGGTGGTTCGGCGTGCTCGCGCCAGCCGGATCACCCCTTGGCGCATCAGCGCGGGCCTGATCAGCGTTCAGCGCGCAGCGCCAACCGGATCACCAACGCTAGCAGTGCAAGACTTGTCACGCTGGCGGCCCAGATGGCTGCCATCCACATCAGCCGCTGCCACAGCGGGGCGGCCATCAATGGTATCCCTCGGAACCGGCTTTGCCGCGAAACACCCAATAGGCCCAGCCGGTATAGGCCAGGATCACCGGCACCATCACCAACGCGCCTGCCAGCATGAACGCCTGGCTGCGCGGCGGTGCCGCGGCCTGCCAGATGGTGACCCGCGCCGGGATGACATCGGGCCAGATCGAAATGCCAAGACCGACGATACACAGGCCAAAGATTGCCAGCGCCCACGCGAACGGCTGAATTTCGGAACCGCGCGCCAGGCTGCGATAAAACAGCAATGCCACGACCAGCGTGGCAAGCGGCACTTGCGCGGTAAACACGATACCCGGCATCGTCAGCCAGCGCGCGGCATAATGCGCATCAAGGCCGAGCGTGGCCAGGCTGACCGCGCCGATCGCCACGAGCAGTGCGACACCGCAACGCCCGGCATAACGCACCGCCTGCTGTTGCAGCGGACCATCGGTTTTCCAGTTCAGCCAGCACGACCCGAGCAGGGCATAGCCCGCCACCAGTGCCACACCGGTCAGCAGGCTGAACCCGCTGACCCAATCCCAGGGGCCGCCTGCAAAGCCGCGCCCGACCACGCGGATGCCATGCAGCAATGCGCCCAGGGCCACGCCCTGCATGAACGCGGCGAGTGTTGATCCAAAGGCAAATGCGCGGTCCCACCACACCCGGTGCCGCGGTTCGCGCCAGCGGAATTCAAACGCCACCCCGCGCAGCACCAGCCCCAGCAGCATCGCCATCAGCGGCGCATAAAGCGCGGGGAGGATGATCGCATACGCCAACGGAAACGCCGCCAGCAATCCGCCACCGCCCAGCACCAGCCACGTTTCATTGCCATCCCATACCGGCGCCACGCTGTTCATCGCGGTGTCGCGATCGTTGCCCGCGGCGATCAGCGGAAACAGGATGCCGATGCCCAGGTCAAACCCGTCGAGCACGACATAGGCGACGATGGCAAAACCGATGATCACGGCCCAGATCACGGTCAGGTCGATGTGCGCCAGCAGGGTCATGCCGCTTGCTCCCCAAATCCGCTGGCCGGGGTGATGCCGGCCGCGCGGATCGGGCTGCCATCGAGCGCGGTTTCATGCGCTTGCGGAGGTTTGGCCATCAGTCGCAGCAGATAGGCAATGCCCATGCCGAACACGATGAAATAGACCAGCGCAAACGCCGCCAGCGACGTGCCCACGACCGGCGCCGCCAGCGGTGAAACGCTGTCGACGGTGCGCAGCAGCCCGAACACGGTAAACGGCTGGCGCCCGGTTTCGGTCACCGTCCATCCCGCCAGCACAGCCACAAACCCCGCCGGGCCCATCACCACACCCGCGCGGTGCAACCAGGGTGAGGCAAACAGCCGCCCGCGCAGCCGCGCCACCAGGCTCCACAGGCCAAGCCCGGCCATGGCAAACCCGATCGCGACCATCACTCGGAATGCCCAGAACACCACGATCACCGGCGGCTGGTTGGCCGGTGGCACGGTGTCGAGCCCTGCCAGCGGCGCGTTTATATCGTGCCTGAGCAACAGCGACGACAGCTTGGGAATTTCCAGCGTATAATCAATCCGTTGGTGCGTCTGATCGATCAACCCCACCAGCACGAGCGGCGCGCCATGCGGATGGCTTTGGAAATGTCCCTCCATCGCCATGACTTTTGCGGGTTGCCAGGCCAGCGTGTTCAACCCGTGCGCGTCGCCTGCATAGATCTGCACCGGCGCCACCAGCGCTGCCATCCACATCGCCATTGAAAACATTTTCCGCGCGCCGGGATTGTGTGCATCGCGCAGCAAGTGCCAGGCCCCGACGCCGCCCACCGCAAACGCAGTGGTCAGATAAGCGGCCAGCACGGTGTGGACCAGGCGATAGGGAAAACTGGGGTTGAAAATGATCGCCAGCCAGCTTGGCCCCGGCAGGAACCGGCCATCGGCGCTGATTTCGTAGCCTGTCGGCGTCTGCATCCAGCTGTTGACCGCGATAATCCAGAACGCCGAGATGAACGTGCCCAATGCCACCGCCAGCGTCGCCACGAAATGCAGGTTGCGCCCGACTTTGTTGATGCCGAACAGCATCACGCCAAGAAACCCGGCTTCGAGGAAAAACGCGGTCAGCACTTCATAGGCCATCAATGGCCCGATGACCGGCCCCGCCTTGTCGGAAAACACCGACCAGTTGGTGCCGAACTGGTACGACATGACCAGCCCCGACACGACCCCCATGCCAAACACCACCGCAAAGATTTTCAGCCAATAGCGATAGAGATTGGCATAGACCCCCGATCCGGTTCGCAACCACAGCGCCTCGAGCACCGCCAGGTAACTGGCCAGCCCGATCGTGAAAGCCGGAAACAGGAAGTGGAAACTGACCGTAAAGGCAAATTGGGCACGGGCAAGCATGAGCGCGGTCATGACGGGTGTGTTCCGGACTTGGCCGTTCAACACGGCCCCACTGCGATACAGGATGCATAATGCGGCCAGCGAACACAATGTTCGCCGGTCTCACCATGCTTTTTCACGGGGTGCATCGTATCCGCATCGGCGGCGGGATGACATCTTGTGGCATGTACGCAGTGACTGGTCGTTCAGGTCCCGCGCGTGTCGCCGTACAGATGGATGTGCAGCCGGTCGGTAAACCGCCAGCCCGCCTGCATCGCCGCCTCTGCCAGCCAGCGCGACCGTTCGCGCAAGGTTGCGCTGTCGGTGCCTTCGGGCATCACGAACAGGCGTCCGGGCGGGATTGCATATGTCTGCGCGATCGCTTTGACTTCGTCCAGATCATCCGCGCTGGCGATGACAAATTTGAAAAACGCGCGTGGGTCCTGTGCCCATGCGTCGAGCCGGTCAGGGATCAGCGCAAGCTCGGCCGGATTGCCCGAATGCGCCAGCTTCGGGCTGACGTTGTATTGGTGGATCATGCCGTCGAGCGCGGGGGCAGGGGCGACCGTACCGTTGGTTTCAACCTCGATGTGAAATCCTTGACCCAGTGCCGCGATCATCGGCACCAGGCCCGCGGCCTGCAACAACGGTTCGCCGCCGGTAATCACCAGACGGGGCACGCCAAACGCACGAATGCGCGCGGCAACATCGCAGGGGTCGAGCGACACCTGGTTGTCGCCGCGGGCAAAGCTGCGGTCATCGCGGTGCGGCCGGTTGTCGCCCGCAAACCGCCAGGTGTAGGCGGTGTCGCACCACTGGCACGCCAGATTGCAGCGCGACAGGCGCACAAACACGCTGGGCCGCCCGATCGACGCGCCTTCGCCCTGCAACGAGGCGAAAATTTCCGGCTCGCCAGGCGTGGTGGTGGCAAGGACCAGGTTCACCCCAGTCGCGCCAACGCCGCCGCCAGGCGCGCCGCCTCGGCGGTGTGGTGCGCGTGATCGGCGCGCGCCTTGTCGACGGCTTCGGGCTTGGCGCGTTCGACAAAGCTGGCGTTGTTCAGCCGGCCTGCAAGCGCACCCGCCTCTTTCTCGGCCGTCGCCAGCGCCTTTTCCAGCCGCGCACGTTCCGCGCCGATGTCGATCAGGCCTTCCAGCGGCACGATCAGCGTGGCATCGCCTGCGCCCACCTGCATGGCCGCGCCCGCAGGGGCCGGGGCAAAATGGATCGCCGACAGCCGCGCCAGCCGGTCGATGGCCGCACCATTGCCTGCGATCACCGCGCGCGTGGCATCGCTCGGTTCGGGCAGCCACGCCTCAAGCTTGGCACCGGGCGCCAGGCCCAGTTCGTTGCGCGCCGTGCGCAGCCCCGACACCAGCGCGATCAGCCATTCGACTTCGGCCTTGGCCGCTGCATCCACTGCTGCGCCCGGCTGCGGCCAGCGGGCCAGGATCAGGTCGGCTTCGCGCGGGTGGGTGGGGCTGGCCAACGCATGCCACAGCTCCTCGGTTACGAACGGCATGAACGGGTGGAGCATGACCAGGATCTGATCGAGCACCCAGCCGGCCACCGCGCGGGTTTCGTCATCAAAGTTGCCTTTGATGAATTCGATGTACCAGTCGCAGAACGCGCCCCAGGCAAATTGGTAGACCACGTTGGCGGCCGCGTCGAAGCGCAGATCGGCCATCGCCTGGTCGAGCGTGCCAAGCGTCTCGACCACTTCGCCGATGATCCAGCGATTGACCGCGTGGGTGGCAACCGGCGCGGTGATCGACGTCGATGCGCCGATCCCGTTGGCCTGGCAGAACCGCGCCGCGTTCCACAGCTTGGTCGCGAAATTGCGATAACCCTCGACGCGGCGTTCATCCATTTTCACGTCGCGGCCCTGGCTTTCCATCGCGCACATGAAAAACCGCAAGGCATCGGCGCCATACTGATCGATCAGCACCAGCGGATCGACCACATTGCCCTTCGATTTCGACATCTTCTGCCCGTCGGCAGCGCGCACCAGGCCGTGCAGGTACAGCCGTCGCCATGGCACTTCGCCCATGAACTGCAACCCCTGCATCGCCATGCGCGCATCCCAGAAGAACAGGATGTCAAAGCCCGAGATCAGCAGATCGTTGGGATAGTGGCGTTTGACCATGGCATCGTCGTCGGGCCAGCCGAGCGTCGCAAACGGCCACAGCGCCGAAGAAAACCACGTGTCGAGCACGTCCTCGTCGCGTGTCAGGGCAACGCCTGCGCCGGCCTGGGCCTGGGCTGCCGCTTCATCGTGCGCAACATAGGCCTTGCCCTCGGCATCATACCAGGCCGGGATACGGTGGCCCCACCACAGCTGGCGCGACACGCACCACGGCTGGATATTGTCCATCCAGTTGAAAAAGGTCTTTTCCCAGGTCTTGGGCACGATCTCGATCGCGCCCGATCGCACCGCCGCGATCGGCTTGCTGGCCAAGGCCGCCGCATCGACATACCACTGATCGGTCAGCCAGGGTTCGATCACCACCCCGCCGCGATCGCCGAACGGGGTCTGGATCGTGCGTGGTTCGCAGTCGTGTTCCGCCCCGTCCTTGTCGACATGGGGGACGAGCAACCCTGCGTCCTTCATCGCCGCGACGATCATCTGGCGCGCAACGAAGCGGTCCTGTCCCAGAAACTGCGGCGGCACCAGCCCGTCGGCGGTCTGCACCACCTGCGCCTGGGCGTCGAACATGTTAAGCATGTCCGCAGGCTTGATCCCGGCGCGCTTGCCAACTTCAAAGTCGTTGAAATCATGGCCGGGCGTGATCTTGACCGCGCCCGAGCCCAGTTCGGGATCGGCGTGTTCGTCGGCGACAATGCGCAGGCGCCGGCCGGTCAGCGGCTGTTCGAGGAACGCGCCGATCACGCTGGCATAGCGCGCATCGTCCGGATGCACCGCCACAACCATGTCGGCCAGCATCGTTTCGGGCCGCGTGGTTGCCACCTCGATGAAATCGAGCCCGTCGGTGCGCGTCACGCCATCGGCCAGCGGATAGCGGAACCGCCAGAAGCCGCCCTTGATCTCCTGCGTTTCGACCTCAAGGTCTGAAATCGCGGTTTTCAGGCGCGGGTCCCAGTTGACCAGTCGCTTGTCGCGATAAATCAAGCCCTGGTTGAAAAGATCGACGAACACCTTGACCACCGCGCGGGTGAAATGAGGGTCCATGGTGAACTGTTCACGGCTCCAATCCATCGAACAGCCCAGCCGACGCAACTGGCGCGTGATCGTGCCGCCGCTTTGCGCCTTCCAGTCCCACACTTTGTCGACAAAGGTTTCGCGGGTGTAATTGGTGCGCTTGTCCTGCTGCGCCTCGAGTTGGCGTTCGACCACCATCTGCGTGGCGATGCCGGCATGGTCGGTGCCGACCACCCACAACGCATCCTTGCCGCGCAGGCGTTCATAGCGGATCACCACATCCTGCAGCGTGTTGTCCAGCGCATGGCCGATGTGCAGGCTGCCGGTCACATTGGGCGGCGGATTGACGATGGTAAACGGCACGGCATCGGGGCGCGCGGGGCGAAACGCGCCGGTGCTTTCCCAATGCTGGTACCATCGTGCCTCGATTCCGGCCGGCTCAAAGGTCTTGGCCAGGGTCTGCGGGGCGGTTGCGGGTTCTGCTGTTTCGGTCATGACCGCGCCGCCTTGCCATCCCGGGACGTTGCCTGCAACCTTGTGCGCGTCAGGTGCTTGCCGCTGCGCCCGATTTACCGCATGACAGGCAGTGATGAGCACCAAGCCCGATTTCACGCTGACCCCCGGTGAGGGTGGTGACACGCTGGTGCTGACAGGCGCGATGCTGGTGTCGACACTGGGGGCGCTCGATGTGCGACTGCGCGCGATCACCACGCCGATTGCGCAGATCGATCTGGCGGGTGTCGACGCCATCGATACCGTGGGTGCGTGGATATGTTGCCGCCTGTCACGCGACACCGGTGCTGCGATCGTTCATGCAGGCGACGGCGCGCAACGCCTGATCGACGCGCTGCACAGGGTTGATGACGGCCACGAGGCGCAAACCGTGCGGTTGTTGCCGGTGTGGCTGCGCGTTCCGGCCAACACCGGGGATACGGTCGTCGGGCTGTTGTCGGGTGCGGTCAGGGTGCTGGGCTTTGTCGGGCAGATGGTGATCGCGGCGGGCACGCTGCTGCGCCATCCCTCGCGAATCCGGGGCAAGGCGCTGACTCACCAGATGGAGCTGGTCGGGGTCAACGCGCTGGGCATCATCGGATTGATGAGCTTTCTCGTCGGTATCGTGATCGCCCAGCAAGGCGCCGTGGAACTGCAGCAGTTCGGCGCAGAGGTCTATACGATAAACCTGGTCGGGCGGCTGACTTTGCGGGAACTGGGTATCCTGATGACCGCGATCATGGTCGCGGGCCGTTCGGGTTCGGCCTTTGCCGCGGAACTGGGCACGATGAAGCTGACCGAAGAGGTCGATGCCATGCGCACCATCGGGGTGGCCCCGATGGAGGCGCTGGTGCTGCCGCGCGTGGTGGCGACTGTGGTGATGATGCCGTTGCTGGGGGTCTACTCGGCGGTGATGGGCATTATCGGCGGGGCATTTCTGGGGCAGGTGTCGCTGGGCATCCCGTTTTTCACGTTCCTGACCCGCATCCGGCTCGTGGTGCCCACCTATGACGTGTGGGTCGGCCTGATCAAGGGGCCGGTGTTCGGCCTGATCGTCGCGCTGGCGGGGTGTTACCAGGGCATGCAGGTCAAGGCCAATGCCGAAGAAGTGGGCACGCGCACGACCGCAGCGGTGGTCTTCGCAATCTTTACGGTGATCGTGCTCGATGCCTTTTTTGCGGTGTTCTTCACCGAAGTGGGTTGGGGATGACCGCGTCCGAGATCGACACTCCGCCCGCCGAACCCACCGATGCTGCGGCCTCGCCCGACGATTGTCTGATCCGCGTGCGGGGGCTTCGCAACGAATTCGGGTCCTATGTCGTGCACGACAATCTTGATCTGGATGTCCGGCGCGGCGAAATCATCGGCGTGGTCGGGGGTTCGGGTACCGGCAAATCGGTGCTGATGCGATCGATCATCGGACTGCAGATCCCCGACGCCGGCACGATCGAGGTGCTGGGCCAATCGATCACCGCGGTGCGCGACGATGCCGATATCGCGATCCGTTCGCATTGGGGCGTGCTGTTTCAGGGAGGGGCGCTGTTTTCGACATTGACCGTGGCGGAAAACGTCGAAGTGCCGTTGCGCGAATTCTATCCCGAGATATCCGAAGAGCTGCTGGCAGAAATTGCGCATTTCAAGGTTCTGCTGACCGGATTGCCGGGTGATGCCACGTTGAAATATCCGTCCGAACTGTCGGGCGGGATGCGCAAGCGCGCCGGTCTTGCGCGCGCGCTGGCGCTTGACCCGGAACTGCTGTTTCTGGATGAACCCACCGCGGGGCTCGATCCCATCGGCGCGGCGGCATTCGATCAGCTGATCAAGGGGTTGCAGCAGACTTTGGGGCTGACCGTGTTTCTGATCACGCACGATCTCGACACTTTGCACGAAATCTGCGACCGGGTGGCGGTGCTGGCGGACAGGCAGGTGATTGCGGTGGGTACGATCCCCGAATTGCTGGCGCTCGACCATCCGTGGATTCAGGAATACTTCAACGGACCACGCGGGCGCGCTGCAACCGCGGCGTGGCACAGGGCTTCGGAAAGGACGGCGTAGACACGATGGAAACGCGCGCAAACCACGTCTGGGTCGGGGCGGTCACGCTGGCGCTGATGGCAGGGGTCGTGCTGCTGGTGGTGTGGATCGCGCGGATCAACCATCCCGAGCAGAATTTGTACGACATCTTTTTCAAGCAGTCGGTCGACGGAGTTGCGCGCGGTTCTGCGGTGTCGTTCTCGGGCGTGCCGGTGGGGCAGGTGGCCGAAATCGCGCTGTGGGAAAAAGACCCGCAATATGTGCGGGTGCGGATCCGCGTAAATCGCAGCGTGCCGATCCTGATCGGCACCACCGCCAGCCTCCAGGGCAGCTTTACCGGGGTTACCACGATCCAGCTCGCCGGTGCGATCAAGAACGCGCCACCGATCACGGCGCCGGGTCCGCTGGGTGTGCCGCAGATCCCGACCAAGGCCAGCGGGCTTGGTGAATTGCTGTCGAGCGCGCCGGTGCTGCTTGATCACCTGACCGAGCTCACCAACCGGTTGAGCGCGGTGCTGTCGGACAAGAACCAGAAGGAACTGTCGAACATTCTGGCCAACACCGACCGGCTGACCAACAGCCTGGCTTCGGCAGGACCCGAGGTGAAAGCCACGCTGACCGAATTGCAGGGCACGATCCGGCAGGCGAACTACACGCTTGCCAGCTTTGAAAAGCTGTCGGATTCGGCCAACCTTGCTTTGAACGACGATCACCAGGGCCTGATCAGGCAAATGCACGACACGCTGACATCGGCCAAGGCAGCAGCGGATTCGCTGAAAACCCTGGCCGACGACACGCGCCCCGGCATGCGCCAGCTGAACGATCGCACGCTGCCCGCGGCCGAAAACGCGATCCGCGATCTGGCCCAGACGACAAAGGCCTTGCGCGAATTGACCGACCAGATGAAGGATCGTGGCATCGGCACCTTGATCGGTGGCCCGCAATTGCCGGATTACAAGCAATGAGGGGCCCGACACCAATGTCGTATCACGCCATGCCAACGCGCGCCTTGCTGCCCCTGTTGCTGATCCCGCTGCTGGGCGGATGCATCAACCTGGGGCTGGGCAATGCCAAAGTGCCCCCGGCGCTGCTGACCCTGACGCCGCAGGCCAGACCTGTCGATGGCAGCACCACCAGCGGCCAGGCGCAATCCGCGCTGAGCGTGATCGAACCCGAAAGCGCTGCCGAACTGGCGGTGGTGCGCGTGGCGGTCAATGTCGATGCCTCGCGCGTGGCCTATCTGAAAAAGGCGCAATGGGTCGAACGCCCCGCGCGGCTGTTTCAGCACCTTCTGGCAGAAACCTTGCGCGCGCAGGGCAAACAGCTGGTCACCGAGGGCGACAGGCTGACCCATGGTCCGATCCTGTCGGGCCGCCTGATCGATTGCGGGTATGATGCGCGATCGGCCTCGGCCGTGGTCCGGTTCGATGCCGTGCGGCACAATCCTGACGGCACCGTCGATGTCCGCCGGTTCGAAGCGAGCGTGCCGCATATCGGGGCGCGGGTCGAAGACGTCGGCCCGGCGCTGAATCAAGCCGCCAATCAGGTGGCCAAGGCGGTTGCGGACTGGATCGGCTGAACCAACCGCGCAAACCGCGCCGCGGCCAGGAAATCGGCATGGCGTCGGGCGCGGCGGGCTTCGGCTTCGGGTTCTTTGCCCCATAGTTCGGCCTGCCACAGCTCCTCGAGATGGGCGGCGTTCCACAAAGTGTCGAGCGGCGCATCGGGTGCGATGGCGGTCAGGCCGATCACCAGTGACGCGGCAAGGCTGGTCAGCGTGTGCAGCGCGGCCAGCGCAAACGGATCATAGCCGGCCAGGTGTGCCGACAACGCGGCCAGCGTGGCATCGGGCTGCGCACGGTGCATCACGCCTGCCACGCGGATGAAACGCACGCCAAACCGCGTCTCGGCCGCGGCCAGCAGCGGTTCCCAATCGGCCTGTTGGCGCACGGCAAAGGGTTCGTCGGGAAATGCGCGATAACACAGCGTGTCGGTTTGCGCGAAGCCGCAAAGCGTGGTGCGCGTCGCCTCGGGGTCGGGCGCAACCACATCAAGCGTATAGTCGGCCAGATCGCGCATGACGAAGGCGCCGGTATCGATGTCTTCGCCCTGATCGGCCCATTCCGCGGCCATGGCATTGGCCAGCGCGGGCGTCGGCACGATCTGGGCCCGCCCGCCTTGCGTCCTGATGGCGCGGCCATCGAGCAGCACCTGCCAGCCAGCGCCGGCCTGCGCCACCGCTACGTCGCGATAAAACCGTTTCATTGCCTGCTTTTCCATTTTCGCGCGAGGTGCCGCGGCAGCGCAAAGAACACCACCGCGCCGGCCACGATCATACCGTCACCCACCGCATCGGGCACAAAGGCCAAGGCGCGGATGCCGTGGCTCAGGATCACCACGCCGGCCAGCGCGATCAGTGCGCCGCACAGCCGGGCCAGTTGCAAGGCCATGAAACGCGGCAGTGCCGGATCGCGGCTCATGCCTCCAGCGCCTTGAGCAACAGGCGCAGTTCCCCGACCGATCCGGCCACGGCCTGTGCCCCTGCGGCAAACAGTTCGTCGCGCGGGTGATAACCCCAGTCCACGCCGATCGCGCAGACCCCGGCGTTGATCGCCATCGCCATGTCATACGCGGTGTCACCGATCATCACCGTGGCCGCGCGGTCGGCGCCTGCTGCGGCAAGACAGGCCTCGATCATCGAAGGATCGGGTTTGGACGGATGCCGGTCGGCGGTTTGCAGCGATAGGAAATGCCCGGTCAGGCCATGGCGGTCCAGGCAATGGGCCAGGCCGCGGTCGCTTTTGCCCGTGGCCACGCCCAGCAACCAGCCCGCAGCATCCAGATCGGCGATCAGGGTGGCAATGCCATCGTACAACGGTTCTTCCAGCACGCCCGTGGCGCGGCGGGCGCGGAATGCATCCTTGTAGGCCTGGACCAGGCTGGCGCCGGTTTCGGCGTCGCAATCGGGGCTAAGCCTGCGGATCGCCTCGGCCAGCGACAGTCCGACAATCCTGCGGATCTGCGCGCGCGGCGGCGCGGGCAGGGCATGGGCGGCAAAGGCCGCTTCCATTGCCAAAGTGATGTCGGCCTGGCTGTCAACCAGTGTGCCGTCGCAATCGAAAATGGCAAGACGCAGCACCATCAGCGATCCCCGTCCTTGACCAGCCCACGCATCAGCGCGGCAATCGCCGCCTGGCCACTGGCTTCAAGCCCGTCGATCACCCGCGCCCGTTCCTCGGCACGCTTGTTCTGCGACAGCTTCAACGTGGGGCGCCACGCGACAACGTCGATGTCGAACCCGACGATGGCATCCATCAATCGCGACATCGTTGTCCGGGTGACTTTGTCCATGGTCCAGGCCGGCCCGTCGATCCGCGCTTCGTTCTGCGCCGACAGGGCGGCCAGCAGGTCGGTCAGCCCGTCGCGATCGAGCCGCCGCACCCGACCTTCGCATTCGAGCGCAAGATAGTTCCAGGTCGGCACCTGGTCGGCGTCCTGGTACCACCGTGGCGAGACATAGCCATCGGGACCGTTGACCACGATCAACGCATTTGCGCCATCCAGGTGCTGCGTCAGGGCATTGCCGCGCGCCAGATGAAACCCCAGCCGGCCGCCGTCGCGCAGCAGCAACGGGGTGTGTGCGACGCGCGGGCCATCGGGCGTGGAGGCAAACACCATGCCGAACCCGACTTCGGCGATCAGGCTGGCATGGAGTGCGTCGGTCTGGTCCGCAGGGGCCTTGGCGCGAAAGGCGGGGTTGGGATGCATCGGCGCAAAACGCGGATCAACGCGGCGGGCGCGGCGGACGTGCGGGCGCGCGCCGCACCGGCTTGCCCGCAGGCGCACGCGATGGCGGACCCGATGGCGCGCGCGCCGACGGCCCGGCAGCCCTCGTTGCCGGTTTGCCCGCAGGTTTTCCACGCGGTGCTGCACCGGGTTTCCCACCCTTGCCCACAGGTTTGTCCCCAGCTTTGCGCACCGGTTTGCGCGCCGGTCGTTCGGCGCCGGTGTCTTCGCCGCGTTTGCGCCGTTCACCTTTGCGTTCGCGGCGCACATCCTTTGAATGGGCTCGCGCCGCGCGCTTTTCGACCACTTTGGGGTCCTTGGGCGGTGGCGCCAGCAACAGCAGGTCGCCTTCGGATTCGGTAAAGCCGAGTTGCGCCAGCCCGGTTGCAAAATGTTCGGGCAAGGGTGCTGTTACATCCAGCGTGTCGCCTTCGGGATGCGGGATGACCAGACGGCGTGCGTGCAGGTGCAATTTGCGGCTGATGGTGCCGGTCAGGAATGCGGCCTGGCCGCCGTATTTTCCATCGCCCACGATCGGGTGGCCGATGGCGGCCATGTGCACGCGCAACTGGTGCGTGCGCCCGGTCTGCGGTTGCAGTTCGACCCAGGCGGCGCTGTTGCCCGCACGGTCGATCACGCGATAGCGCGTGCGCGCGGTCTGGCCCGCGCCGCTTTCATCGACCATCATCTTTTCGCCGCCGGTGCCGGGCTGTTTGGACAACGGCAATTCGATCAGGCCGTCATAAACCGCGGGCACACCGACCACCAGCGCCCAGTAGATCTTGCGCGCCGAACGGCCGGCAAAGTGACGTGAAAAATATGCAGCGCTGCCCGGCGTACGCGCCACCAGCAACACGCCCGAGGTGTCCTTGTCCAGCCGGTGGACCAGGCGCGGACGCGGTCCCTTTTCGGCGGCATAGGCATCGAGCAGGCCATCGACATGGACAAACGTGCCGCTGCCGCCCTGGGTGGCCAGGCCCGGCGGTTTGTTCAGCACGATTGCGGCACGGTCCTGGGTCAGCACCATCGCTTCGGCCTGGGCAATCTGCTCTTCGGTCAGGGGCTCGCGCTCGCGCAGCGTGTTGGGGCCGGGGGGCAGCGCGCCTCCGGGCGGTACGCGCAAGGTCTGGCCCGCGGCCAGCCGCGTGTCGACATCGGCGCGTTTGCCATCGACGCGGATCTGCCCGGTGCGCGCCCAGCGCGATACCGTGGCAAAGCCGACTTCGGTCAGGTGCCGTTTGAACCAGCGGTCCAGCCGCACGCCTTCGTCATCGTGGCCGACAACGAACTGGCGCACCGCATCGGCGGCGGTGGTCTTGGGGGCCTTCATGCCGCCACCCGCATCAGCGAAAGGCCGGCAAACAGCGCGCCAAACCCGGCGAGCAGCGACAGGCCGACATACAGCGCGGCCATGCCCAGCGCATCCCGTTCAACAAACAGCGCGAATTCCAGCGCGAACGAGGAGAAGGTGGTGAACCCGCCCAGCACGCCCACACCGAGCAGCAGCCGCCAGCTTTCGCCGCCGGCTGAATGGCGCGCCATCCACCCGACCAGCATGCCCATCAGCAACGATCCGGCAATATTGACGGTAAGCGTTGCCCAGGGAAAGGCGCTGGCCGCGATGGGGCCGATGAAAAAGGTCCAGGCACGCGCCGTCGCAAAGCGCAGCCATGACCCGAAAGCGCCGCCGCCGGTAACCAGCAGCGAGGCCGTGAGAAAAGAAGGTGGTGATTGCATGGGCCGGTCCATAGAGCATGCCGCGCAAAAGTGGTAAGCGGTTTTATTGCATCGGGGTCCAACAGCCTCGGCAGATGCTTGCGCAGCCCAGGTCAAAGTGATAATGGGCCTCCATTCTCAGCCGATCCCGTTCGGGAATCGGCCATTTTTGTTTTCTTTATCGGGTGTTCCCCCGGGTTCGTCTGCACCGTCAAAACTGGGTGCGGCATACGGGGTTCTGGCCTGTATCATTCGTGAGGTGTGGTTTTTTATGCAGATTCTCGTCCGCGACAACAACGTCGATCAGGCTCTTCGCGCGCTGAAGAAGAAGCTGCAGCGTGAAGGCGTCTACCGCGAGATGAAGCTGCGCCGTCACTTTGAAAAGCCGTCGGAAAAGCGCGCCCGCGAAAAGGCAGCGGCTGTCCGCCGCGCCCGCAAGCTGGAACGCAAGCGCGTGGAACGCGACGGCGGCAAGTAGGGTAACCGGGGAGGTCACCCGGCCTCCTCATTACCCCCTTGCGAGCCAGCCCGCGCTGGGCCAAGAGGGCGCCGTGTATGCGGCGCCCTTTCGCTTGTCCGGCTGTTTCGGCGGCCCGGCGAATCGACTTCGCACCATTGATATTTCCCAAGAGGGCCCATCATGACGGAAATCACCCGCGTTCCTTTGCAGCCGATTGCCAAAGGCGCGCTGACCAAGCTGTGGATCGCGGTTGTGGCGCTGGTCGCGCTGGGCGGTGCGGTGGCGTTCGAAACGCGGCAAAAGGGGTTGCAGGTCGAAACGGTCAAGGCCGGCACAGGAGCTTCGCCCTCGGCAACCGATGTGGTGCTGGTCAGCTATGTCGGCCGCCTGGCCAATGGCAAGGAATTCGATCGCAACGATCACGCGGCCTTCAATCTGAAGGAAATGGTGCCCGGTTTCACCCAGGCGCTGGAAAAGATGCAGAAGGGCGGCAAATACCACGTCAGCATCCCGGCGCGGCTCGGCTATGGCGAACATGGCCTGACCAATCCGCAGACGGGTGAACAGCTGATCCCCGGCGGCACCGACCTGACGTTCGACATCGAACTGATCGATTTCAAAAGTGCTGCCGAACTGATGCGCCAGCGCCTGATGATGCAGCAGTTGCAACAGCAGTTGCGCGGTGCGGCCCCCGGCGGGGCTGCGCCCGGTGCCGCCGAGGCCGCCCCCGGCGGCGCCGAAGGCGCAGCGCCGCCGCCACAGTGATCGAAGCCGCACCCGGTTGCACAGCGGTGCGACCGGGTGCGCACACCAGACGTTTTTGCAGAAAGGCATAAGGCATGTCAGTCGCCCCCGCAGACGTGGCGAAAATCGCCTCGCTTGCCCGTATCAAGCTTTCGCAGGCCGAAATTGATGCCATGGTGCCCGAATTGAACGGCATCCTTGCCTGGGTCGACCAACTGGGCGAAGTCGATGTGACCGGCATCGAGCCGATGACCGCGGTCATACCCAACACTTTGCGCCTGCGCGCCGATGTGGTGGGCGCAGACCCGCTGACCGGTGGCGACGTGCGCGACAAAGTTCTGGCCAATGCCCCCGCCGCCGAACACGGCTTTTTCGGCGTGCCCAAGGTGATCGAATAACATGACCGACCTGACCAATCTGGGCATCGCCGCGATCCGCGACGGCGTTGCCAAAGGCGATTTCACCGCGGTTGAAGTGGCGACCGCGTTCAACGCGGCGGTGGCCGAGGCCAATCCGGCGCTCAATGCGTTCATCGTCACCACGCCCGATCATGCCCTGGCGGCGGCAGCCACGGTCGATGCGGCGCGTGCTGCCGGCCAATCACTGGGCGCCATGGCGGGCGTGCCGATCGGCATGAAGGACCTGTTTGCAACGCAGGGCGTGCAGACCACCGCGGCCAGCCACATTCTCGAAGGCTTTGTCCCGCACTACGAATCGACCGTCAGCCAGCGGCTGTGGAACGCCGGTGCGGGGATGCTGGGCAAACTGAACCTTGACCAGTTCGCGATGGGATCGTCGAACGAAACCAGCGCCTTTGGCAATGTGATCTCGCCCTGGCGTGCGGCCGGCGACACCGCCGCGCGCGCGCCGGGCGGATCGTCGGGCGGGTCGTCGGCGGCGGTATCGGCGCGGATCGTGGCCGCGGCCACCGGCACCGACACCGGGGGTTCGATCCGTCAGCCCGCGGCGTTTACCGGCATTTCCGGGATCAAGCCGACGTATGGCCGGTGCAGCCGCTGGGGCGTGGTGGCGTTTGCGTCGTCGCTCGATCAGGCCGGGCCGATGGCGCGCGATGTCACCGATTGCGCGATCATGCTCGAAGCGATGGCCGGGTTCGATCCCAAGGATGCGACCAGCCTTGACCTGCCGGTTCCCGCCTGGTCCTCGGCATTGTCCGACAATCTTCAGGGTCTCAAAGTCGGCATTCCGCGCGAATACCGGCTCGACGGCATGGACCCCGATGTCGCCAAAAGCTGGGACGACGGGATCGCCTGGCTCAGCGATGCCGGTGCCGAGGTGGTCGATATCAGTCTGCCGCACACCAAATACGCGCTGCCGACATATTACATCATCGCCCCTGCGGAAGCCTCGTCAAACCTCGCGCGTTATGACGGCGTGCGTTATGGTTTGCGCGACTTGCCCGACGGCGCCGGATTGCAGGACATGTATGCCGCCACCCGCGCCGCGGGCTTTGGCGCGGAAGTGAAGCGCCGCATCATGATCGGCACCTATGTGCTGTCGGCGGGCTTTTACGATGCCTATTACACCCAGGCGCAGAAGGTGCGGACGCTGATTGCGCGCGATTTCGAACAGGCCTTTCAGAGGGTCGACGTGATCCTGACCCCCACCGCGCCGACTTCGGCGTTCGTGCTGGGGCAAAAGAGCGCCGATCCGTTGGAAATGTATCTGAATGACGTGTTTTCGGTGCCCGCGTCGCTGGCCGGGCTGCCGGCGATGTCGGTGCCTGCGGGTCTTGACCGGTCCGGCCTGCCCCTGGGGCTGCACCTGATCGGGCGGCCGTTTGACGAACAGGGCGTGCTGAACGCCGGCCTCGCGATCGAGCGACGCGCCGGGTTTGCCGCGCGTCCGGAAAAGTGGTGGTAAGATGAGCAGCTATCGTATCCAGGGCGCCACCGGCGAATGGGAAGTGGTGATCGGGCTGGAAGTCCACGCGCAGATCAGCACCCAGGCAAAGCTGTTTTCGGGCGCGGCGACGGCCTTCGGGGCAGAGCCCAACACCCAGGTCAGCCTGGTCGACGCGGCGATGCCCGGCATGCTGCCCGTGCCCAATGCCGAATGCATCCGCCAGGCGGTGCGCACCGGGCTTGCGATCAATGCGGTGATCAATCCGTGGTCGCGGTTCGATCGCAAGAACTACTTCTACGCCGATCTGCCGCAGGGCTATCAGATCAGCCAGCTGTACCATCCGCTGGTGGGCGAAGGCGCGATCGAGATCGTGGCCGATGACAAGAAGCCCGACGAAACCAAAGTGATCGGCGTGGAACGCATCCATGTCGAACAGGACGCGGGCAAGCTGATGCACGATCAGCACCCGACGATGAGCTATGTCGATCTCAACCGGTCGGGCGTGGCGCTGATGGAAATCGTCAGCCGCCCCGATATGACCAGCCCGGCCGAAGCGGGCGCCTATCTGACCAAATTGCGCACCATTTTGCGTTATGTCGGATCGTGCGACGGCAACATGGATCAGGGATCGATGCGCGCCGATGTCAACGTGTCGGTGCGCCGCGCGGGCGAACCGCTGGGCACACGCACCGAGACCAAGAACGTCAATTCGGTGCGCTTCGTGATGGCGACGATCGAATACGAGGCCAATCGCCAGGTCGACGTGCTGGAAGCAGGCGGCAAGATCGTCCAGGAAACGCGGCTGTTCGATCCCGACACCGGCACCACCCGGTCGATGCGCAGCAAGGAAGATGCGCACGACTATCGCTATTTCCCCGATCCCGATCTGCTGCCGCTGGTGCTTGACGCTGCATTTATCGAAGAATGCCGCGCGTCGTTGCCCGAACTGCCCGATGCAAAGCGCTTGCGCTATGCCACCGAACTGGGGCTTTCGGCCTATAACGCGGGCGTGCTGACGGCCGATGCCGAAACCGCGCGCTGGTTCGAGCGGCTGGTAACCAAAAGCGCCGCCTTGCAGGGCAAAAGCGAAAGCGATGTCGCGCGGGCCGCGTCAAACTGGCTGACCAGCGAACTGTTCGGCGCGCTGAACAAGCTGGGCAAGGCCCTGCTGGACAGCCCGGTTACGCCCGACGCGGGGGCAGAGCTGCTGGCGCTGGTTGGTGACGGCACGATTTCGGGCTCGATCGCCAAGCAGGTGCTGGAAAAGATGCTCGACACCGGTGATGCGCCGGGCGCGATCGTCGAACGCGAAGGCCTGAAACAGACCAGCGACACCGGCGCGATCGAAGCCGCGGTCGATGCCGTGCTGGCCACCAATGCCGACAAGGTCGACCAATACCGTGGCGGCAAGGACGCGCTGTTCGGTTTCTTCGTTGGCCAGACGATGAAGGCGATGCAGGGCAAGGGCAATCCCGGGCTGGTCAACCAGGTGCTCAAGGCAAAACTGGGATAAATCCCTGCGCGATGCGTCACCCCGGACGTGATCCGGGGTGACGCATCGCGATCAATCCCCAGCCTTCACCTCTTCCACCGGCAGGCCCAGTTTGGCCAGCTGTGGCCGGATCTTGGCGTCATCGCCCACCACCACCCACACGATCCGCGACGGATCGATATTGGCACGCGCCGCGGCGTCCAGATCGGCGGCGGTCATGGCGCGATACCGCTCGGGCAGGCGGGTGTAATAATCGTCGGGGCGATGGAATTCGACGATCTTGGCGATCCCGTCGAGCAGCGCGCCCGAGGTTTCGAACGCACCGGGCAATTGCCGCGCCGAACCTTTGGCGGCCAGACCCAGCTCAACCGGCGTGGTGCCCTTGGCCCCCAGATAGCCGGCGATTTCCTTGCGCAATTCGGCAATCGCCGGGCCGGCCTGGTCGGTCTGCACCGGGGCATAGATGCGCAAGGCCACGTGGTCCTGCCGATCGCCGATCGCGGTATAGGTGCCATAGGACCAGCCCTTGTCTTCGCGCAGGTTCTGCGTGAACCGCGCCAGGAACGATCCGCCCAGCACTTCGTTGGCGGTGCGCAGCGCAAGCAGATCGGCGGTGCCCAGCGCGTTGAGCACTTCGCCCCCGGCAATCTGCGCCTGCGGCGTGCCGGGCCGGTCGATCAACAGGATGTGTTCGTGGCCTTCGGGCAGGGCGCGGGCAAAATCCTTGCGCGGGGCGGGGCCCGCAGGGGCCTGCCAGTCGCCAAAGCTTTTTTCCAGCAGCGGGCGCACCGCATCAAGCGTGGTGTCGCCGGTGACGAAAATGCTGGCGCGGTCGGGGCGCAACCAGGCGTGATGCCATTGTTCCAGGTCGGCACGGGTCAGATGCGCGACGACCGCTTTGCTGCCAAGCCCGCTGGGTGCGGTGCCATAAGGATGCTGCGCGCCATAGATCGCCGGATAGAGCATGCGCAGCGCCGCGCCATCGGGGTCTTGCGTTTCGGCATCGATCGCCGACAGCTGTTGGGCGCGCACGCGTTCCAGATCGGCCGGGCGCAGGCCGGGATGACGCACGAAATCGCGCAGCAGATCCAGGCTGGCGGGCAGATTGGCCGCCAGCGCATCCAGCTGGAACGCGGTCTGGTCCGGTCCCGATGAATCGCCGATCACCGCGCCCAGCCGTTCGCGCGCGCGCGCAAGCTCGGTGGCCGACAGCGTGGTCGTGCCTTCGTCCATCAGTTTCAGCAACAGCGCCTGGGTACCGCGCGCCTGCGCCGGATCGGCGGCAAAGCCCGCATCGAACGCGATCCGCACCTGCACAACCGGCACCGCGCTGCGCCGCGCGAAATAGACCTTGATGCCGTTTGCCAGCATTGCGCGCTCGATCGCCGGAAAGGGCAGAGGGCCCACCTCGGCCGCGGCGGGCAGATGGCTGCGATCGCCATCGGTGGACAAGGCCCTCAATCCGGCAGGCACCGGGGTCGGCGGGGCGGGCAGCGGCAGGGCATTGTCGCCGCCGTGGTTTTCGCCGCCTTCGGTGCGCGTGCCCGGCTCGATCGTCAGCGACAACGGCGGGCTTTGCAGCCACTTGCGCATGGCCGCGCGCACATCATCGGGTGTCAGGCGGGCAATGCGGTCAAGCTCGGTGCGATAATGGTCGGGATCGCCGTTATACAGCAATCCTTGCGCCAGCTGCGGGGCCTGGCCGGCAAAGCCGCCGACCGATTCGAGCGACCGGATCGTGCCGCCGACCGCCGCGACGCTGGCGCGCTGCAATTCGTCGGCCGTCGGACCATCTTCGATCAGGCGGTGGATTTCGGCATCGAGTGCAGCCGCCACCGCTTTTGCATCCTGCCCGGTTTTGACATCGGCCTGCGCGGTGAATTGTCCGCCTTGGGCAAAGATCCCCGCATATGCGCCGGCGTCTGTGGCAATTTCCTGCCCGTGCACCAGATGATCGGCCAGGCGCGAGCTCGACAGGCCACCCAGGATCGTCGCACCGATCTGCAACGGCAGGTAATCGGGATCGTTGAGGCCGGGGATCGCCCAGACCCGCATCACGCGGGTTGTGGCAACCTGGTCCTTCATGGTCATTGATACCGGATGGGCCAGCGGCACCACCGGCACCGACACCGGCTGGACTTTGGGCCCGGGTGCAATCGCGCCGAACCAGCGTGTCACTTTGTCCCTGGCGGTGGCCAGATCGATATCGCCGGCCAGCACGACGATGGCATTGTCGGGCGCATAATGATCGCGGAACCACGCCTTGACATCGTCAAGCGAGGCGGCGTTGAGATCGTCCATCGATCCCAGCGTGACGTGGTGATAGGGATTGCCCGCGGGATACAGCGTTTCCTGCTGGGCGTATTCGGTCAGGCCATAGGGCTGGTTGTCGTCCTGGCGCTTTTCATTTTTGACCACGGCCCGTTGCGCATCGACGCGCGCCTGCGTCATCGCGGGCAACAACCAGCCCATGCGATCGCTTTCCATCATCAACGCGCGGTCCAATGCCCCGGTCGGCACGGTTTCGAAGTAATTGGTGCGGTCAAACCAGGTCGTGCCATTGGCGTCGGTTGCGCCCACTTCGGTCAGCGGTGCAAAGAAATTGCCCGGATTGTGTTCGGACCCGTAGAACATCAGATGTTCGAACAAGTGCGCAAAGCCGGTGCGCCCGCGCGGCTCGTTCTTTGACCCCACCGCATACCACACCGACACCGCCACCACCGGCGCCTTGCGATCGGTGTGCACCAGCACGGTCAAGCCGTTGGGCAGCGTGAACCGGTCGTAGGGCAGGTTCACCGTCTTCACCAGATCGGCCACCGGCGCCGGCGCCATCTGCGCGTGGGCGGGCTGGACCAGCATGGCGGCGATGCAGGGCAGGGCTGAGGCAAGAAGCAGGGTGCGGCGCATGAAAGGGTTCCGATGTGGTTTCCAATGCCCCTTTCTTTCCAAAGGAATGCATCCGTGAACAGGGGGTAAATGAACCACCTGTCGATTGGTGCCCGAATGGGTCGTGCAATCGTCGATTTGCGCGCGCGGCGGTCTGTGTTCAGCCAAGCTGGCGAAGCAATTCCCCGGCAAACTGCGACAGGGTATCGTCGCGGGCCCCCATGATCACCACGCGGTCGCCCTGCCGTGCCATGCCCACGATTGTTTTGGCGGCGTCGGTGCGCGCGGCGATATGGTCGGCGTGGCCACCGGCGGCATTGATCCGGGCAACGATCCGGTCCGAACCATATGAGCGGTCGACGGTGCCGCCGAAATAGACCGGGTCGGTCAGGATCACGCGATCATCCGGGGTCAGGTGCGTGGCCAGGACGTGTGCGAGCTCGATGCCCATCTGGCGCAGCGGGCCATAGCCGTGCGGCTGGAACAGTGCGATCACGCGGCCGGGGTGCGCGCGCAAGGTGTTCAGCGTGGCCGCGACCTTTTCGGGGTTGTGGCCAAAGTCGTCGATCACGGTGACGCCGCCGGGCGAGGTGCCGACAATGTCGAACCGGCGGGCCAGGCCGGCAAACGTGCCAAGCGCGGCGATGGCGGTGGCCAGCGGCACATCGGCCAGCGTGGCGGCGGCCAGCGCCGCCAGCGCATTCATCAGGTTGTGGCGGCCGGGGACTTGCAATGTCAAACGGTAAGCGCTGCCGTCGCGGCGGTCGTGGATCGCGGCGGTGATCCCGCTGGCGGATTCAACGATCGTGGCCGGGTCTGCTGCGATCACTGCATCGGGGCCAAGTCCGAAGGGCAGCACCCGGCCGGCGCGGTGCGCCAGCGCCATGCTTTCGGCGTCGTCCGCGTTGATCGCCACGGCCTGACAGGTGGCAAGGAAATTGCCAAACAGATCGCGCAGTTCCTCCAGGCTCTTGTGATCGAGGCTGACATTGCCCAGCACGCCGATGCGCGGCCGATAGAGCGCGATCGAGCCATCGCTTTCATCGACTTCGGCGACGAATGCCGGGCCTGCGCCGACGCGCGCCGCGGCAAAGGGGGCATCGGGTGCCACGAAATTCTTCATCACCGCGCCGTTCATGATCGTGGGATCGCCGCCGGCGGCGGTCATGATCCAGCCGATCATCCCGGTCACGGTGGATTTGCCGCTGGTGCCTGCCACCGCAATCGGCAGCGCCGCGCGGTTGAACAGCGCGGCCAGCAGATCGGCGCGCGACAGGCGCGCGGTGCCCAGCCTGCGTGCCGCCACCACTTCGGGCACGGTATCTTCGATCGCGGCAGACGCGACCAGGATCTGATCGGCCGAGGTGATTCCGCTGCCGTCCTGCGGGTGCATCGCAAAGCCCAGCGATTCCAGCCAGGCAAACTTTTCGGGCGTGCGCCCCTGGTCGCGGCTGCGGTCCGAGCCCGCGACCTGCGCGCCCAGCCCGCGCAGGATCAGCGCCAGCGGCAGCATGCCCGACCCACCGATGCCGCAGAAAAACCACGGGTGGGCTTGGGGGGTGGCGGCGTAGGCGTCGGCAGGCTGGCTCATGCCGGCAGGGTCCTACAGCAAATGGTGGCACAGTCCAGACTTGCAGGGCCGCGCCATTCGCCTATTGCCGTGCATCATGCGTGTTCGTCTGTGCGCCCCATCCACACCTTTTTCCCGCGATGATGCCGCGCGCGTCGTGGCGATTGGCGCAGACTATCCCGGCCTGACGCTGGATTTCCACCCGCAGTGTTTTGAAACCTGCGGGCATTTCGCCGGTGACGATGCCGCGCGGCTGGCAGCGTTTGTGGAATGTGCAAACGATCCCGATGGCGATGCGGTGTGGTTTGCGCGCGGCGGCTATGGCGCGGTGCGGATTGCAGGCGCGGCCATCGCGGCGCTGGGCCCCGCAGCACGCGCGAAGGCATACCTGGGATATTCGGATGCCGGCACGATGCTTGGCGCGTTGTATGGTGCAGGGATCGGCCGCGCGGTGCATGCGCCGATGCCTGCCGATATTCGCCGCGCGGGGGGCGAGGCGGCGGTGCGACGCGTGCTGGGCTGGTTGACCGGGGATCGTTCGGGCGAAGAACCGGACATCGGCACGGCGCCGGTGGCGGCGTTCAACCTGATGACGCTGGCGATGCTGACGGGCACGCCGCTGATGCCCGACCTTCGCGGGCATGTGGTGATGATCGAGGAAGTGGCCGAATATCTTTATGCGGTCGACCGGCTGCTGTTTCATGTGACCGCGGCGCTGGCGCCGATGGGGGTTGCCGGCATCCGGCTGGGGCGGATCAGCGATGTGCCTGAAAACGACCGTCCGTTTGGCGCAGAGCCGGATCAGATGGTGCGCGACTGGTGCGCGCGCACCGGCATCGCCTATCTTGGGCGGGCCGATATCGGCCACGATGCGCACAACCGCATCGTGCCGTTCGGGCTTGCCCATCGGCACCAAGGCCAATAAGCGCGCGGGCAACGTGTAACGAGAGATATCACAGACCATGCGAGCATTTGTTTTTCCAGGGCAGGGCAGTCAGAAGGTCGGCATGGGCACAGAGCTTGCCGCCGCCAGTGCGGCTGCGCGCGAAGTGTTTGAAGAAGTGGATGAAGCGCTGGGGCAGAAACTGTTCCAGATCATGGCCGAAGGGCCCGAAGACGCGCTGACCCTGACCGAAAATGCGCAACCTGCGATCATGGCGCACGCCATCGCGGTGCTGCGCGTGCTGGAAAAGGAAGGCGGCATGGCGATTGCCGACAAGGCCGATTTCGTCGCGGGGCACAGCCTGGGCGAATACACAGCGCTGTGTGCAGCGGGCGCATTTTCGCTGGCCGATACTGCGCGCCTGTTGAAGCTGCGCGGGCAGGCGATGCAGGCTGCGGTGCCGGTGGGAATGGGTTCGATGGCCGCACTGCTGGGCGCCGACATTGCCAAGGCCACCGCGCTGGCCGAGGCGGCGGCCGAGGGCGACGTGTGCACCGTGGCCAATGACAACGATCCGGGCCAGGTGGTGCTGTCGGGGCATAAGGCCGCGATCGAGCGCGCGGTGGCGCTGGTCAAGGATTTCGGCATCAAGCGCGGCGTGCTGCTGCCGGTATCGGCGCCGTTCCACTGCGCGCTGATGCAGCCCGCGGCCGATGCGATGGCTGCGGCGTTTGCGGCCACCGCGCCGCGCGCGCTGTCGGTGGCGCTTTATGCCAATGTGACCGCCGCGCCGGTGACCGATCCGGCGCAAATCGCGCGCCTGCTGGTCGAACAGGTGACGGGCCGCGTGCGCTGGCGCGAAAGCGCGATCGCGATGGGCGCCGCCGGGGTGGAGCAATTTGTCGAACTGGGCGGCAAAGTGCTGGGCCCGATGATTTCGCGCAGTGTCGCCGATGTGTCGGTGACCAGCGTGGTGACGATGGCCGATATCGAAGCATTGCTGAAGGACCTGTAAGGCATATGGAACACCGTCTTTTCGATCTGACCGGGCATACCGCGCTGGTCACCGGGGCCGCCGGCGGTATTGGTTCGGCCATTTGTCATGCCTTGGCACGCCAGGGCGCGCGGATCGCGCTGTCAGGCACCAACGCGGCCAAGCTGCGCGCGTTTCGCGAAGAGCTGAACGATACCTATGGCCATGACCATGTCGAGATCACCTGCGATCTGTCGAAGGCGGAATCGGTGGAACAGCTGGTGCCTGCCACGATCGACACGCTGGGCAAGATCGACATCCTGGTCAACAACGCCGGGATCACGCGCGACAACCTGATCATGCGGATGAAGGATGACGAATGGGATCAGGTGATCCGCGTCAATCTGGAAGCCGCGTTTCGCCTGATGCGCGCCGCCGCGCGCCCGATGATGAAGGCGCGCCATGGCCGCATCGTTACCGTTACCAGCGTGGTGGGCGCCACCGGCAACCCCGGTCAGGCCAACTATGCCGCGGCCAAGGCGGGGCTGGTCGGCATGTCGAAATCGCTTGGACAGGAACTGGCAAGCCGCGGCATCACGGTGAACTGCGTGGCGCCGGGGTTCATCCGCACCGCGATGACCGAAGTTCTGCCCGATGCGCAAAAGGATGCGCTGAATGCGCGCATTCCGATGGGCCGCATGGGCGAAGGCAGCGATATCGGCGCGGCGGTGGCCTATCTCGCCAGCCGCGAGGCCGGTTATGTGACCGGGCAGACGCTGCATGTGAACGGCGGCATGGCGATGCTGTCCTGATGCGGCGTGGCGGGATCGTCGTGTTCGCCGCGCTGGCCTGCGCCAGCCCGGCCGCGGCGCGCCCGCCAGAGGCGCTGGCCTGCGCGCTGCAGGCAGCACCCCAGGGGCTTGATACCCGCGTTGCCGATGTGATCGTCAGCCATGACTTTGCCCAAGGCCGGGCTGTGCTCGATGATCTGCGCGTGGTGACCGACCGTTGCGCTGCCGACCAGTTTCTCAATGCCAGGCAGCGCGATGCCTATTTCAGCTATGTGCTGGGGCGGATGGGTCGCGATGTGATCGATGCGCGGCTGGCGGCGGCAGGCGTGTCGTCTGCGCTGATCGACCGCACGCTCGATATCGGGCCGGGCAATGCCAACAACCCCGCCGACAAAGTGACGCAGGGCGATCTGCGCATGGTCGCCGATGCCATGGCGCATGCGGGCAAGGACCCCAAGGCGATCACGCCCGACGGGTGGGCCCTGATCGCGGCGTGGATTGTGGCCACGGCCAACATGTTCGATGGCCTGCGCGATATCGATTAGCGGCGCCGCAAGGCCTGCCCCGGGCAGCGCCACGCGTCAGCGATACCGATTTTATGCACAACTTCGACCGCCAAGGTACGGTCCGTGCTTGCGAAGGCACCCGGCGTGGTTATGGAAGGTGGTCCGAAACCGCAACAGACCTTGCGCGAATCCGCTTCGCTGCGGGGCTGAACGCGACCGGGATGGCATGACCGAGGGATCGAGACGAGAATGAAGGCCACCATCGAACGCGCGACACTGCTGCGCTGTCTGTCCCATGTGCAATCGGTGGTAGAGCGCCGCAACACCATCCCGATCCTGTCCAACGTGCTGATCGATGCATCGGCCAGCGGCTCGGTCAAGCTGATGGCGACCGACCTTGACCTGCAGGTGATCGAATCGATGCCCGCCGCAAGTGTCGAGGCCGCGGGCGCGATCACCGTGTCGGCGCACCTGTTGTTCGACATCGCGCGCAAGCTGCCCGACGGTTCGCAAGTCAGCCTGGAAACGGTCGACAACCGCATGGTGGTCAAGGCCGGGCGCAGCCGGTTTCAGCTGCCCACGCTGCCGCGCGACGATTTTCCGGTGATTGTCGAAGGCGATCTGCCGACCAGCTTTGAAATTCCTGCACGCACCCTGGCCGAACTGATCGACCGCACGCGGTTTGCGATTTCGACCGAGGAAACGCGCTATTACCTCAACGGCATCTTTTTTCACGTCAGCGATGACGTGCTGAAGGCGGCCGCCACCGACGGTCACCGTCTGGCGCGCTACACGCTGGCGCGGCCCGAAGGAGCCGAGGCGATGCCCGACGTGATCATCCCGCGCAAATGCGTGGCCGAGTTGCGCAAACTGCTGGAAGACGTGCTCGACACCAATGTGCTGATCGACCTGTCGGCCAGCAAGGTGCGCTTTACGCTGGGTGGCGAATTCGGCGTGGTGCTGACCAGCAAGCTGATCGACGGCACATTTCCCGATTACAACCGGGTGATCCCGACCGGCAACGACAAGCTGCTGCGGCTTGACCCGCGCGCGTTTTTCGAGGGCGTCGACCGCGTTGCGACGATCGCCACCGAAAAGACCCGCGCGGTGAAAATGGCGCTCGACAACGACCGGGTCACGCTGTCGGTTACCAGCCCGGACAACGGCACCGCCGCCGAAGAGATCGCCGCCGATTATCGCGCGGAAGGTTTCGAAATCGGCTTCAACGCCAACTATCTCAAGGATATTCTTAGCCAGATCGACGGTGATCTGGTCGAACTGCATCTGGCCGATGCGGGTGCCCCCACGCTGATCCGCAAGAATGATCAGTCGGCAGCCTTGTACGTGCTGATGCCGATGCGCGTCTGACGACAGGGCCGGTGGCACGGCGGTTACGCGTTGACCCGTATAACCGCCGGTTGCGCGACTTCATCTCTTGCATCTAGCGCATGTGTATTCTGTTATAGGAACACACGCTGATGCATAAGCAGGACACCGCGGCCAAAGCCGCCTTTTTCGGCCTGGCTGCGAAAGACTTCGGGCACTTCGCCAGGATCGAAAAGGCCATGCGCAGGCACGGTGCGCATGCGCTGGATCGGCTGTATCATCGGATCGGCCAGACGCCCGAGACGGCGCGCATGTTTTCTTCGCGCGCGGTTATCGACCATGCCCGGGCCAAACAGGTCGAACATTGGGACCGCATGTTTTCGGGTGCGCCCGATCAGGCCTATTTTGCATCGGCGGAAAAGATCGGACGCGTGCATGCCCGCATCGGGCTTGAGCCGCGCTGGTACATCGGCGCCTATGCCGCGGTGCTCGACGATGTGCTGAAGGCGATTGTGCGCGACAGTTTCGGTCCACTGGGCAGGCGGCTTGGCCATACGGTCGGCAGCCTGGTCAAGATGGCGCTGTTCGACATGGAAATCGCGCTGGCCACGTATTTTGAAGTCGAAGCCGAACGCCGTGCAGGCGTGATCAGTTCGCTGGGCGATGCATTGCACGTGATGACCGATGGCGATTTCGTCACGCGGCTGGAGCGCCTGCCGCCGGGTTACGAGGATTTGCAGCGCGATTTCGAAGCGATGCGGACAAAGGTCAGCACCGCGCTGGGCTATGTTGCCGACAATGCGCGCCAGGTTGAAAGCGGGGCGCAGGAAATCCGTCAGGCCTCCGATGATCTGGCGATGCGCACCGAGCACCAGGCTGCCAGCCTGGAAGAGGCTTCGGCTGCCATGACGTCGCTTGCCGGCAGTGTCGGACAGACCGCCATCGATGCCGGGCATATGCACGATTCGGTGCAGCAGGCGCATGGCGATGCGATGGAAGGCGGCAAAGTCGTGGGCGAAGCGGTGGCCGCGATGACCGACATCCATCGCTCGGCACAAGAGATCGGCAAGATCATCACGGTAATCGACGGGATCGCCTTTCAGACCAATCTGCTGGCGCTCAACGCCGGGGTCGAGGCTGCCCGCGCGGGTGATGCCGGGCGCGGCTTTGCGGTTGTTGCCAATGAAGTCCGCGCGTTGGCGCAACGGTCGGCCGACGCCGCGCGCGACATCAAGACGCTGATCGGCGCAAGCGGACTGCAGGTTGAACGCGGGGTCGATCTGGTCGGACAGACCGGTGCCACATTTGACCGGATCGTGGGCAAAGTCGGCGAAATTGCCGATCTCGCGCGCACGATTGCGGCCACCGCCAGCGGTCAGGCAACCCAGATCGGTGAATTGCGCGAAACCGTCAGGGAACTTGACACCATGACGCAGCACAACGCGGCCATGGTCGAACAGGCAACCGCCGCCGCGCGAAGCCTGGCCGATACCGCCGACCAGTTGACCAGCCAGGTTGACATGTTTCGCGTCGATGCCGCGGCGGACGGCATTGGCAGCGGCATGCGGCGCGCAGCCTGACCGGTGCGGCTTATTCCGCGGCGGCCAGGATGGCGGCGCGCTGCGGACCGCGCAGCACGCCGCCCGGGGTGGCCCCGGTCCAGGTGCCGTCTTCAAAGGTAACCACGCCCGATTTGATCGTGTAGCGATAGCCCGTTGCGCGTTGCAGCAGGCGTTTGCCACCTGCGGGCAGATCGAACGCCAGCCACGGCCGTTCGAGCGTCAGGTGGTCGAAATCGATCACGTTGATATCGGCCAGCGCACCCGGCGCGATCACGCCGCGGTCATCCAGGCCATAAAGCCGCGCGGTGTCATGGCTTTGCCGTTTCACCGCGGTTTCAAGCTTCAGGCGGCCGCCGCGCGGGCGATCGCGCACCCAGTGTTGCAACATGAACGTGGGCGAGGCGGCATCGCAGATCGTGCCGCAATGCGCACCGCCGTCGCTGAGCGAATTCACGCAATCATCGCGCGCCTGCAGTTGCTCGAGAAAGTCGAGATTGCCGTCGGCATAGTTGAGAATGGGGAAATAGATGAACCCGGTGCCATCGCCCTGGGTCATCAGGTCATAGGCGTATTCCGCAGGCGTCACGCCGCGCGCGGCGGCGCGCGCCGCGATGCTGGCGGGGCGTTGCGGTTCGTAATCGAAATCGTCGTCCATTTCGTAAAGCTGGCCCCACCCTTCGGCCAGCGCGCGGAACAGGTGGACGATGTCGCTTTCGGGATAGACATTGGCTTCGCCGAGCAGTTGGGCGCGAAAATCCGCATCTTTCAGCCGGGCACGCTGTTCGTCCCAGGGCAGCGCCTCGATCGCGGCCCAGCTCGGCCGAAACCGGAAGGGATGCACCGTGCCGCGCCAGCCCATGATCACGCCGTTGCCGCGCAACGCGATCGCCGCCACGATCCGCGCGCCGCGGGCATTCTGGCGCGCCATTTCGGCGATCTGGTCGTCCAGCGTGGTTTCGCGCGCGATCGATTGCAGCGCGGCAAACACCACCGGCAGGCCGGTTTCACGACTGATCGCGCCCATCCAGTCGAATTCGCGCCATTCGGGTCGCAGGTCGCTGGCCAGTTCGAACACGCCGTGGCCCGCGCGGCCCATCGCCCGGCCGATTGCCACCAGTTCTTCGGCGGTGGCGGTGGTGCCGGGCACGACTTCGCCCTCGATCGATTTGTGGATCACGGTGCGGCTGGTGGAAAAGCCCAGCGCGCCTGCGCGCACGCCTTCTTCGACGATCGCGGCCATTTTCGTGATGTCGTCGCCTGTCGGCACTGCGCCGGGGCGTTCGCGATCGCCCATGACATAGGCGCGCACCGCGCCGTGGGGCACGTGCGTGCCGACATCGATGCTGCGCGGCAGCCGTTCAAGCGCATCGAGATATTCGGGAAAGGTTTCCCAATCCCACGTCAGCCCTTCGGCCAGGGCGGTGCCGGGAATATCCTCGACCCCTTCCATCAGGCCGATCAGCCAGTCGTGGCGATCGCGCGCGGCGGGCGCAAAGCCGACCCCGCAATTGCCCATGATCGCGGTGGTCACGCCGTGCCACGACGACGGCGCCATTTCCGCATCCCACGTGGCCTGGCCGTCGTAATGGGTGTGAATGTCGACCCAGCCGGGTGCCACCACCAGCCCGGTGGCGTCGATTTCGCGCAGCGCCGTACCCGTTACCGTGCCGACCGCGGCAATCAGCCCGTCGCGGATGGCAACATCGCCGGTGTGGCGCGGCGCGCCGGTGCCATCGACAATCGTGCCGCCGCGCAGGATCAGGTCATAATGGGCCATGGATCGCTCTCCCAGGGGGCGTATCCGACTCGTGCCAATGCGGCCGGGTATCGCCGTTGTGCGTGCGATTACGTCACAGCGCGCCGGTCCGGTCAACCGCCAGGCGTGTCGTCCAGAAATGCGACCAGTGCGCGCGCAAACGCCTGCGGGTGCGACAGCATGAACAGGTGTCCGCCGCCATCAAACAGCACAAGCGTGCTGCCGGGGATCGCACTGGCCAGAAAATGCGCGTTGGATACCGGGATCAGCTGGTCTTCGTTGTCGGCCATGACCAGCACCGGCATCGACAGCAACGGCAGGAACGCAGCGCTGCTCCACGTGCCAAAGGCCGACAGCTGGCAGGCCCAGCCGACAGGCGTGGGGGCGGTGGCGGCGTTGAGCGACACTTTGCCCGACCCGCCACCGTTGTAGAGCGTGGCCAGATTGCGGCGCAGCGCGGCCTCGACGGTGTATTCCAGCGGATCCATCCAATGCCCGATCATCGCGGGATTGCCCGGCACCATCACGCTGCCGGCCGAGGTTGCCGCCAGCACCAGCCGGCCGATGCGCGCGCGATGCTGAAACGCGAATTGCTGGGCCAGCGCACCGCCCCAGCTGATCCCCAGCATGTCGACCACATCGATCTGCAGCTTGTCGAGCAGCGCGGCCAAAGTCAGCGCCATCTGCGCGATGGTATAGGGAAAGATCGGATCGGGCGACTGGCCGATGCCTGGCATGTCGATGCTGATCAGATGCCGACCGGGCAATTGCTGTGCGACAGGTTCCAGCATTTCCATGTTCATGCCGATACCGCCCAGCATGACCAGCGGCGTGCCGCCTGCATCGCCATGCCACTGGCCCACGCGCAGGCGCCGTCCGGCAGCGCCGATCATCGTGAACTGGGCGGTGCCGGTGCGGTTGGCGGATTGCTGCGTGTGGTGGTTGGGGTCTGTCATTGCGGCCTGTGGAATGGGCGGTTGATCGCGCTCATACCCCCCGCAGCAGATTGCGGGTACCGGTTTTTGCAAGGCCGCGCCGTCATCGCCGGACTGCGCGGGCATGTGCCGTTCCGGGACGCGCGACCAAGGCGGGGCGGCGCCATGTGATCCGATTGCGCAAATTGCTGCGAAAACCGTACCATCGCGTGCAGTTTCGCGCATTGCCGGGGTCAGGCTTAACGCTTTCTCAAAGCCGCCGGGCCCATTTGTGGCGCGATGAATCAGGGCATACGCGACAGGATCGAAGCACCGGCGGGGGGGGAACCGTCGGGCGTGCGGGCAAATGCCTATGCGCGCAGCCGGCCGCGTCGCGAACGCGGGGCGGGGTTTCCGCCCGACCAGGCCGGGGCGGGGTTCCTGTTCGGCGCATCGCATCACCGCAGCATGATCGCCCCCGAATGGTGGCAGATTGCGCTGCCGATGGGGTTGGGGCTGACCATTCTGGTCCTTGCCAACCAGGCCTTTGGCGATCTGCTGTCGCCGCTGGTGGCGGCGGCGGCGGCGCTGCTGTCGCTCAGCGCGCTGACGATCGGGCGGTTCGATCATTTCAGCCATGGCACGGGCAAACGCACTGCGATGGTCGGCATGATGATCGCCCTGCCCATGTTCGGCTATGGCTGGGGCATCGCGCACTGGGCCCAATCGGGCCAGGTGCCGTGGCTGCAGGCGATGGCGGTGCTGGTCAGCATTGCCTTGCTCGCCACGATCATCCAGTCGGCGCGGCTGGCCGGACTGGTGTGCGGGCAGGTGGCGCTGTGGGCGGCGATCACGTGCGTGGTGTCGCCGCTGGGCGGCGTGCTGGCGCTGATCATCGGCGGCGCGATCGGGGCCATGGCCTATGGCCGCCAGCGCGAGATTGATCTGGCCGAATACCGGCGTCTGCAGGACGAGGCGCGCGCACAGACCCGCGCGCAGGAAATCCTGGCCGATTATGAAGAGACCGGGCAGGGCTGGTTCTGGGAAACCGACCGCCGCGGCCTGATCCTGTATATTTCGGCGCCCGTCGCCGAACTGCTGGGGCGCAGCCCCGACGATCTTGAAGGCCGTCCGCTGACCGACCTGTTCCAGATCGAGGATCAGCACGCGGTTACCGCCGATGGCGGCCCGGCGTCGGGCAATCGCGGCGAGCGCACCTTGACCTTTCATCTGACCGCCCGGTCAAGCTTCAGCGATCTGGTGGTGCGCGCCGCGGTCAAGAACGAAGAACGCTGGTGGGCGATCACCGGCCGGCCGATCTATGACACGTTCGACAATTTCCAGGGGTTTCGCGGGTCCGGTGCCGATCTGACCGAGCGACGCCGCACGCAGGAGCATGTGTCGCGCCTGGCCCATTTCGATTCGCTGACCGGATTGTCCAACCGGTTTTTCATGTCGCAATCGCTCGAAAAGATCCTGATCGCGCCGCAAATGCGACAGCGCGCCTGCGCGGTGTTCCTGATCGATCTCGACCGGTTCAAACAGGTCAACGATACGCTGGGGCATCCCGCCGGCGACCAGTTGCTCAAACAGGTGGCACAGCGGCTTGAACGCGGGGTCGGTTCGGCCGGCCGGGTCGGCCGGCTGGGGGGTGACGAATTCCAGATCATCCTGCCCGGACGCATCGAACGGCCGATCCTGGCGCAGATTGCCGCGCATATCATCGAAAGCCTGTCGCAATCGTACGACCTTGATGGCAGCCGGGTGATGATCGGCGCCTCGATCGGGATTGCGATCGCACCCGATGACGGGGTGACCAGCGAAGCGCTGATCCGCAATGCCGATCTGGCGCTGTATGCGGCCAAGGATGCCGGGCGCGGGCGGTTCCATTTCTATGCGCCCGATCTGCACAGCGATGCCGAGGAACGGCGCCAGCTGGAAGAAGACTTGCGCGATGCCCTGGCGCATGGCCAGTTGCAGCTGTATTATCAGCCCGTGGTGCAGACCACGACCGAGAAGATCACCGGGTTTGAAGCGTTGCTGCGCTGGAACCATCCGCAGCACGGTTTCATTTCGCCCGCCAAATTCATCCCGATTGCCGAAGACGCCGGGCTGATCGCACAGATCGGCGAATGGGCGCTGCGCCATGCGTGCAAGGATGTGGCAAACTGGCCGGGCAATGTGCGCGTGGCGGTCAATGTGTCCGCGTTACAATTTGCCAATCCCGCGCTGCCGGGCATTGTGACCAGCGCGCTGGCCTCGGCCGGGATCGATGCCGACCGGCTTGAACTGGAAATCACCGAAAGCGTGTTCATCAACGACGATGACGGCAACGAGGCGATGTTCCGCGCGCTCAAACGCATCGGCGTGCGGCTGGCGCTCGATGATTTCGGCACCGGCTATTCCTCGCTCGGCTATCTGAAAAAAGCGCCGTTCGACAAGATCAAGATCGACCAGTCGTTCGTGCGCGGCGCCACCCAGCCGGGCAGCCGCAACGGCGCGATCATCGCCTCGATCGTCAGCCTGGCCGAAGCGTTGAACATGGAAACCACCGCCGAAGGTGTCGAAACGCTGGATGAGCTCGATCTGGTGCGCCTGCTCGGGTGCAGCCATGTCCAGGGTTATATCTACGAACGGCCGCTGTCGGCACAGGCCGCCGCCGAACGGCTGGGCAGCGGGCTGGTGGCGATTGCCCGCGGGCCGCGCGCGGCGCGTGCGATGCGGCAATCGCTGCTGCGCCGGGTGTCGCTGGATCACGGCGGGCACCGCTATGACGTGACCGTGCGCAACATCAGCCAGACCGGCGCACTGCTGGAAGGGCTGCGCAATGTGCCGGCGGGCACGGTGTTCCGCATCCACATGGCCGATGGTCACCTGGTCAGCGCCACCGCGCGCTGGTCCGAAGAGGATCGCATGGGCATCGAATTTTCCGAGCCGCTGGAACTTGATGAAGAAGGGCGCATCGCGGTGATCAGCGCGCGCCGCACGCGCCGGGCGCCGGCCGCCGCAGCCGGGGTAACGCTCGACAGTGGCCAGCGCCGTACCGGGTAATCGCACTTGCCTGTCGAGCCGGGATGACAGTTGCCCGACGCCCTGCTAACGGGGCGCGCATGACCGAACTCGCGCTGATCCGCAATTTTTCCATCATTGCCCACATCGACCACGGCAAATCGACTTTGGCCGACCGCCTGATCCAGTTTACCGGAGGGCTGTCCGAACGCGAAATGTCGGCGCAGGTGCTCGACAACATGGATATCGAGCGCGAACGCGGCATCACGATCAAGGCGCAGACCGTGCGGCTGGATTATCCAGCCAACGACGGCAAGACCTATCAGCTCAATCTGATGGACACGCCCGGCCACGTCGACTTTGCCTATGAAGTCAGCCGCAGCCTGGCCGCGTGCGAAGGCGCGCTGCTGGTGGTGGATGCGGCGCAAGGGGTCGAGGCGCAGACGCTTGCCAACGTGTATCAATCGATCGAACACGATCACGAAATCGTGCCGGTGATCAACAAGATCGACCTGCCCGCCGCCGAACCCGAACGCGTCAAGGCGCAGATCGAAGACGTGATCGGGCTTGACGCCAGCCAGGCGGTGATGACCAGCGCCAAGGCGGGGATCGGCATTGCCGAAGTGCTGGAAGCGATCGTGACCCGCATCCCCCCGCCAAAGGGCGATCGCAATGCCCCGTTGAAGGCCATGCTGGTCGACAGCTGGTACGATCCATACCTTGGCGTGGTCATCCTGGTGCGCATCATCGACGGCGTGATCCGCAAGGGGTTGCAGGTGCGTTTCATGGCGGGCGACACCGAACACCTGATCGATCGGGTGGGCTGCATGCGGCCCAAGATCGAACAGCTGCCCGAACTGGGGCCCGGCGAAATCGGGTTTATCACCGCCCAGATCAAAGAGGTGGCACAGGCCCGCGTGGGCGACACGATCACCACGGTCAAAGGCGGTGCGGTGCACGCATTGCCCGGCTTTAAAGAAGTGCAACCGGTGGTGTTCTGCGGGCTGTTTCCGACCGATGCCGCCGATTTTGAAAAGCTGCGCGATTCGATCGGCAAATTGCGGCTGAACGACGCCAGCTTCAGCTTTGAAATGGAAACCAGCGCGGCGCTTGGCTTTGGCTATCGCTGCGGGTTCCTTGGCCTGCTGCACCTGGAAATCATCCAGGAACGGCTGAGCCGCGAATACGATCTGGATCTGATCACCACCGCGCCCAGCGTGGTCTATCGCCTGTCGATGACCGACGGCAGCGAAGTGACGCTGCACAACCCGTCGGACATGCCCGACCCGGTGAAGATCGACACGATGTTCGAACCGTGGATCAAGGCAACGATCTATACCCCCGATGAATACCTGGGCTCGATCCTGAAGCTGTGCCAGGACCGGCGCGGCATCCAGACCGGGCTGACCTATGTGGGCGGCCGCGCGCAGGTGAATTACGAATTGCCGCTGAACGAAGTGGTGTTCGATTTCTATGACCGGCTGAAATCGATCAGCCGCGGCTATGCCAGTTTCGATTACGAACAGATCGGCCTGCGCGAAGGCGATCTGGTCAAGATGAACATCCTGGTCAACAACGAACCGGTCGACGCGCTGAGCATGATCGTCCACCGCAGCCAGGCCGATGCCCGCGGCCGCGGCCTGGTCGAACGGCTGAAAGACCTGATCCCCCGCCACCTGTTCAAGATCCCGATCCAGGCCGCGATCGGCGCCAAGGTGATCGCGCGCGAAACGATCGCCGCGATGCGCAAGGACGTGACCGCCAAATGCTATGGCGGCGACATCAGCCGCAAGAAAAAGCTGCTCGACAAGCAGAAAGAGGGCAAGAAACGCATGCGCGAATACGGCAGCGTGCAGATCCCCCAGGAAGCCTTCATCGCGGCGCTGCGCATGGGCGAAGAATAGGTATTGCCCGGCAGTTCTCTCCGCAACGGGGAAGCGTCCGAAGTGCGGTGGAGGGGCAATGAGGCCGGGCGCGGTGCCAGATCGTACACTGCAGTCCGCGATGACGAGATGTCGGTGACGTAAAACGCCCAATTCTAGTTGTTAAGCTTTCCGGAGTTTCGCACCCTCAAGCCCGTCGCTCGCCGGCATGCAGGTGTAGCCCAACAGTGGGCTCGAGCATCTATTTCGTATACTGTACTCGGAATTCCCAAACAACGCGGACCGAAACCTAAAGAAATTTAGGGGTTTTCGCACCTGTCACGGTAATTTCTGTCACGGTAATTTCGCATAGCCGGAGGCTACGCTACGCAGCCCCTTGCTTCACCCGCGCTCTCGCGCAACAACGAGGCAGAGGCTCTAATCGCAACTGGATGAAGGTTGGGGGTCACGTCATGCCCTATCCGATATATGGACGTAATATTATGCCAAATCATCATGATTATTTACGGGATAATATGGGCGATAGTTTTAATAAAGAAAACACTAGCGAATCGATAAGACTTGAGTGGATTGACAGTTCGCGTGGAATTGGCATAATCATAGTAGTTTTTGTTCACGTTATGATGAATTTGCAAGATTCTAGAATTGTAAATGGCGGAGAATTTTATCAATTTGTAATTTTTATATTACGATCATTTCCTATGCAGGTATTTATGTTTTTGGCCGGCCTCTTTGTTAGGCCACGAATTGAGCGTGGTGTAGTGGCGTTTTTGAGGCCTATGGGGTTGACGCTTGTCTGGCCCTATTTGTTATGGGGCACGTTAATTTTGATTGCCGAGTGGCTGGGAAAAAATGTTCGCAATCCGGTAGATACCTCGGTCGTTGACATCACGCTGTTGTGGACACCCATTGCTTGGCTATGGTTTCTTTGGGCGTTGGTAGCCTATCACCTCATCGCCGCAATGATCGGCCGTTTTCCGCTGGTGATGATCGCACTTGGCCTGATAACATTGGTCGGCGACGCGCTCCTGTCACTGCCACCTTTTTGCCACCTACTAGCTCATTTATTTATTTTTTATGCGATTGCGGTCGCTTACGGGCCAATGCTTGTCCGATACACCGTCCCTAGTGTTATTGGAGCTGGAGCGGCGCTCCTGCTTATTCCGCTTTCTTGGTGGGCGAAGTCAGTAGAGCCTGATCCATTTTCGTTCGTAGCTACGGGAGCCGCTATATCCGGTACGATTGCGACGATTGCGGCGGCGCAGGCTTTTCGCTCAAACACAGTACTTAACTTTCTTGGGCGCCATTCTATGCCGATCTACATAAGCCACATATTTTTCATCGCCGCTGCGAGGATCGCAATTTTGCGGATGATTGGTGTCTACGCGCCCTTCGTTCTGTTTCCGGTTTGTCTGGTATTCGGCTTTTGCGGGCCATTGTTCCTTTTTTGGGTCGCCGAACGCACAAATATGGTTGCAGTCGGCGGGTTTGGACGCCCGGTCCGCAGGTAATCAGTTCAACACGAATTACGGTGACGAATTACGGTGACGCTGCACTTAATTGACATGTCGAATTACGGTGACGCTGCACTTAATTGACATGTCGTTTCGCGCGTGAGAAGGTGCGTTCATGGCGCGACTGGCTCGATATGTAATTCCTGGCATACCCCACCATGTGACGCAGCGCGGCAATGGGCGGCAGCAGACTTTCTTTACGGCAGAGGACTATGCGGCTTATCGTGATTTGCTGGCGGTGCAGTGCGCTGCGCACGGCGTTGCGATTTGGAGTTGGGTGCTGATGCCAAATCATGTGCATCTTGTGCTGGTTCCCGATCATGTTGATGCCTTGCGCGGTGCGTTGTCGAAAGTGCATCGCACTTATGCCGGCCGGATACATGCGCGCGAAAAGCGGACGGGACATTTTTGGCGAGGGCGCTTTGGCTGTGTAGCGATGGATGAACCGCATCTACTGGCAGCGTTGCGCTATGTTGCGCTCAACCCTGTACGGGCGGGGATGGTTACCCGCGCGAATGACTGGCGCTGGTCGAGTGTGCACGCTTTGCTTGATCCCGAGTGTGGTGACGGCATGACAGATACTCGTCCTGTTCTGGACCGGGTTCCCAATTTTGCGGCGCTGCTGGCGTCGGGCGAGGATCAGGAGTTGTCCGATGCGCTGCGGCGATCAGAATCGGTCGGTCGTCCGTTGGGAACAAGCGCATTCCTTGAACGTGTTGAAGCAATACTTGGACGCGATCCTACACCACAAAAACGTGGGCCAAAACCGAGGGATAATTAAGCCGACATTTCCCAGATGGCCCCCAAGAGAAGGCCGATTGAGGGCACGATTGCCGTATGGGATGGCATTGCGCAACCGGATTTTGGCGTGCTGGCGCTTTCAGCCGCTCCTTGACGCTCCAATCTGGCAATAGGTCTGGTCGGCCCGCGCAAAAAGCGTGATTTTCACGGAAGCCGGACGCAACTTGCCTGTCGGTGCCGATGCAGGGCTCAGAGCTTGCGGTCAGCATTGGGTCGGTGCTCGACAACGCAGATCAGCGATGTTGGCAAGAATACGGCGGAATAGGTCGCGTGGCACCGC
>NZ_AUBA01000023.1 GCF_000429005.1 Novosphingobium acidiphilum DSM 19966
AAACGTAATGGATACGAAGGACATACAGACTTCGGCTTGATTTATACTGCCATCCAGAGCCCAAAGACCCCCGGTAGCAGGCGCCGTCGCCCACATGTCCCTTCATCTAATCAACAATGTCAAAGAACCACCGACAAATGTAGGCGGCCAATCACCCTCCCTCGATACTCTCGAGGGGATGACTGTCCGTCCATTTTTGGCGACCAGGACAGCAACACCGGATCAACCGGGCCAGTCCGTCTTGGTGGAGCCGCCTATATGGAGCGTCCTCCATACGGTCAATTGGATTTTGCATTTTTTTTGCAATATTCACAAAATATTCCCGCTTTGCAGTGGGATTGCGCGCATTGTCGCGACGCGTTGCCAACGTGTTTGGCCCCAGCCGCGCGTCGCCGCCCCCCCATTTCCGGCGAATCGTCGGTATGACGCGCCACCGCGCGGTGCGAGGCCATCCTTGACGGCAATAAGCACTGCTATTATCGCCACCGCATGTCGAACAACGTCGCTTTTCTGGCAACTGATGTCGGACGCCTGTTCCGCAAACGGTTCAATGTTGCCGCACGGCAATTGGGCGTGACCGGCGCGCAATGGCGCATGCTCGCCGCGATCCGCCGCACCCCCGGCATCAACCAGGCCGCGATTGCCGCCTGGCTTGAGGTTGAGGCAATTACCGCCGGACGGATGATCGATCGACTGGAAAAGGCCGGCCTGGTCGAACGCCGTGCCGATCCGGCAGACCGCCGCACCTGGCACCTGTTCCTTACTGCGCAGGCCGATTGCCAGATGGACCGGCTGGCGGGTTTTGCCGATGGCGTGTTCGCCGAAGCCCTGACGGGATTCAGTGCGGCCGACCATGCCACGCTGCTGGCGCTGCTCGAACGGGTGCGGACCAACCTGTCGGCCAACATGCCCGACGATGTCATGCCATCCGCCCCCCACGAGCCCCTTGAAAGCATGATCCATGGCTGAAGCCGATCCGTTCCGTGCCGAAAATCCCGGTACCGCCGCCGTTGTCGCGGCGCAGGCACATGTCGCGCGCACCGAGCGGCGGCGGTGGCGGGCCATCGCGATGATTGCGGGTCCTGCGGTGCTGATCGGCGGCGCGTTGTGGTACTGGTTTGGCCATCCCGGTGAAGTCGATACCGACAACGCCTATGTAAAGCAGGACATTGTCTCGGTCGCAGCAGAAATCACCGGCCAGGTCACCTCGGTGCGGGTCCGTGAAAACCAGCATGTGCACAAAGGCGATGTGCTGTTCACGATCAACCCGGCCAATTTCGAAGCCAGCATCGAGCAGTCCGATGCGCAGATAGCCGGCGCGCAGGCACGGATCACCGCCTTGCAGGCCGATGTGCGCGCCAACACGATCGATATCGCCAGCGCGCGCGATGATCTTGCGCTGGCCGAGGCCAATTACCGGCGCGGCAAGGAATTGATGGCACGCGGGTTCAACACCCGCGCCGCCATGGACGAGGCCGAACACGCGGTGAATGCCGCGCGTGACAAAGTCGCCAGCCTGGAGGCGGCGGTAACCAAGGCGCGCGCGCAGCTGGCCACCGGCAGCCAGGTGCCCGGGCAGAACCCCGGCGTGGCGGCCGCGCGCGCTGCCCGCGCGCGCGCGGCGCTCGATCTGGCGCGGACGGTCGTGCGCGCGCCCGCCGATGGTGTGGCGACGCAGGTCACGCGCCTGCAGATTGGCCAGATGGCGTTTCCGGGCGTGCCGATGGTGTCGGTGGTCAAGGATGATGGCGCACGCGTCGAAGCCAATTTCAAGGAAACCGACCTTGGCCATATCCGCGCCGGACAACCCGCCGAGGTCACGCTCGATGCCTATCCGGGACTGGTGCTGAAGGGGCACGTCGATTCGATCGGCGCGGGCACGGGATCGGAATTTTCGGTGCTGCCCGCGCAGAACGCGACCGGCAACTGGGTCAAAGTGGTGCAGCGCGTACCGGTGCGGATCGCCATCGACAGCCACAGCGATCGCCCCTTGATCGCCGGGCTGAGTTCCAACGTCACCATCCACACCGGCAAGGACTGACGCCGCCGTGGCCCAGGCCGATCTGCCCCCGCTGATCGTGCGCAACCGCCCGCTGCTGCTGGCGGGCGTGATGGCGGCGATGATCATGCAGACGCTGGACACGACGATCGCCAACGTGGCGTTGCCGCACATGGCCGCATCGCTCGGGGCGACGCGCGATACCATCACCTGGGTGCTGACCAGCTATGTCCTGGCCTCTGCCGTGGTGCTGCCATTGGCCGGGTGGCTGGTCGATCGCGTGGGCATCCGCCGCATGCTGCTGTTTTCGGTCACGCTGTTCACGGTGTCTTCGATGCTGTGCGGCGCGGCCCAAAGCCTGGACCAGATGGTGGTGTTCCGCATCATGCAGGGGCTGGCCGGTGCGTTCCTGGCGCCGCTGGCACAGACCGTGATCCTTGACACCAGCACCACCGCCGAACGCCCGCGGATGATGTCGATCTATACCCAGGGCGTGATGCTGGGGCCGATCTCCGGGCCGATCATCGGCGGCTATCTGACCGACAATTTCAACTGGCGCTGGGTGTTCTATGTCAATCTGCCGGTGGGCATCGGCTGTTTCGCGCTGTTGTGGCTGTTCATGCCCAACACCCCGCGTCGCGAACGCAGGATCGATCTGTTCGGATGGCTGCTGATCGCAACGGCGGTGTCGGGGCTGCAACTGGTGCTTGATCGCGGGCAGGATCGCGACTGGTTCGCTTCGTCCGAGATCGTGATCGAGGCGGTGGTGGCGGCATCGTGCCTGTGGATGGCGCTGGTCCATCTGGCCACCGCGCGCACACCGCTGTTTCCCAAAGAGATCTTTCGCGATCGCAATTTCTCGATCGGGCTGGTGTTCACGTTGCTGATGGGGCTGGTGATGATGTCGGTCATGGCGCTGCTGCCCGGGCTGATGCAGCAGATCTACGGATACAGCCCGATGCAGTCGGGCCTGTTGCTGGCGCCGCGCGGGGTGGGGATGCTGCTGTCGATCACGCTGTTCGGCCGGTTCATGAACCGCGTCGACCCGCGCGTGCTGCTGGCGATGGGGCTGTGCCTGATGAGCCTGTCGCTGTGGCTGATGGCGCATTGGTCGGTCGATATGCCACGCGGGCCGATCGTGATCAGCGGCGTGATCCAGGGGGTGGGATTAAGCTTTTCGTTCATGCCGGTGAACATGATTTCGTTCGCCACGCTCAATCCGCGCCACCGCACCGATGCCTCGGGCCTGACCATGCTGTTCCGCAATGTCGGATCCTCGGTCGGGGTGGCCGGCGTGACCGTGCTGCTGGCGCGCAATGTGCAGATCAACCACGCCGAAATCGGCAGCCGCCTGCCATCTGTGGCCAGCGCCTTTCCCGGCGACATGCATTCGGCTTTTGCCCCGTTCAGTTCAATGGTGTTGGGCACGGTCGATGGCATGGTCAACCAGCAGGCGGCGATGATCGCCTATCTCGACGATTTTCTGGCGATGAGCGTGGCCTGCGTCGCGGCGATCCCGCTGCTGCTGCTGGTCAGGACCGGCACAGCGTCAAAAACCGTCGATGTGGCCGCAGCCGCGGCCGAAGCGGCGCACTGACTGTCAATCGATGTGTGCCATCATTTCGCCCAGTTGCACCGCGCCCGCCGCATGCCAACAGGGGTTGAACCGCATATCGCCTGATGCAAACAGCATGATCACGGTCGATCCCATCAGGAACCGGCCCATTTCCTGACCTTTGCGCAGGGCGACGGTATCCTGGTCATACGTCCAATGCCGCAGATGCGCGGGCCGCGGGGCATTGACGGTGCCGTGCCACACGGTGGCGATGCTGCCCACGATCGTCGCGCCGACCAGCACCATCACCATCGGGCCATGATCGGTGGCAAAATGGCACACCACGCGTTCGTTGCGCGCAAACAGGCCCGGGATCGCACGTGCACAGGCCGGACTGACCGAATAGAGATCGCCCGGCACATACGTCATCGCGACCAGCCGTCCATCGCAGGGCATGTGGATGCGATGGTAATCGCGCGGGCTGAGATAGAGATTGGCAAACCGGCCGTTGCGGTAGTGTCCTGCCCGTATGCTGTCGCCACCAAGCAGGTCAACCGTGCTGAAACCGTGCCCTTTTGCCTGATAGATCTGGCCGTCGGCAATCGCGCCGAACTGGCTGATCCGGCCATCGACCGGGCTGACCAGCGATGCCGGATCGATCGGGCGCGCGTCGCTGCGCAGCGCGCGGACGAAGAAATCGTTGAAGGAGGCATAGCCGCGCGGGTCCGACACGTCGGCCTCGGCCAGGTTGACCGCAAACCGACGTACGAACAGCCGGATCATCGCAGTGGTGATCGTGCCCAGCCGCGCGCGCGCCACACGCCCCACCGCCTCGGTCAGGGCGCGGCGCGGCAATATGGACTGCGCCAACGCGGTCAATCGATCCGACACCCTGGTATTTCCTTCAATCCGCCTCAACACTGGCCCTGCGCATAGGCGCAGCAGCGCGGGCGCGAAAGAGCGCAAGTCCGGTGTCCGGCCACAACCCGGATAAATCACAAAAAACTGCAGGCGTGATGGCCGTCACGCGCAAACGCAGAACCTGCGGCGTAATCCGGTGTGTGTCAGGCAACAGGGCCTGAACACAACATTCAGGAGACGACCAATGACCACCATTTCCACCATCGTCCGCACCGGCGCTCTGGCCGTGATCGCATCGGGTTTTGTTGCTGTGTCGACCCCGGCGCTGGCCGCCGATGCCGACGCGCTGCCGCAGGGCGAAATCAAGGTTTCGACCACCGATTTTACCTCGCAGGCCTCGGTCGACCGTCTGGTAAAGCGCCTGCACCGGCTGGCCTACACCATCTGCGCCCCCGATCATTTCGGCAACGGGGTGACCAACGACAGCGAACGCGATTGCTACAAGGCGGCGGTGCGGACCGGCATGGCCCAGATCGAAGCCAAGCGTGAAATGGCCTTGCGCGCCAGCGGTGTGCATGTCGCCACCGCCGATCCGGCAGCAAAGCCGGCCAACTGACCAGACACGGCATGTGAAAACGGGCCGGCGTCGCTCTTGTCCCGCAAAGTGTCGGCCATGGCCGCCAGTTTGCACGAGGGCGATCCCGGCCCGATCGCATGGCCGGCGTCATTGAAATTGCCACGCGTTGCTATCGGGCATAGATGTCTGATCGCCCACGCCGAAACCACCATGAGGCGATGATCCCATGCCCAGCCTTGCCGCCATCATCACCGCCGCCCGGGCAGGCAGCATCGGCTATGCCAACGCCCTGTTCGAAGCCGGTGGTTGGGGCACGCGCACCGATGATTCCGCCGCGCTGGCCACACGCGCGCGCCTGTTGAAGGATGCAGCACTGCGCGCCAGCGGGCCCGACCGGCTGATCCTGCTCAAAGATGCAGCACAGGCCTATGCCGCCGCCGACGCCTTGCGCCCCCAACCTTATACCCGCATCAACGAGGCGACGATGCGATTTCTGGCGGGGGATCGCGCGCGCGCGCGGACACTGGCGCAGGCCCTGCCCGGCTGGATGGCGGCACAACCCCGCCTTGACGAAACCGCCTATTTCATCGCTGCGACGCGGGCCGAGGCCCATTTGCTGTGCGGCGCGGTCGACCTGGCGGCACAGGCCATGCGCGAGGCATGCGCTGCCGATCCCGATGGCTGGGCCGATCGGGCGACGACCTTGCGCCAGCTGACGCTGATCTGCGATGGCCTGGGTCTGGCCCCGGACTGGCTTGATCCGTTCCGCCCACCGGTTTCGCTCAGCTATGCAGGGCACCTTGGCCTTGCCGCGGCAGACTGCGGGGATTTGCGCCAGACGATCGATCGCTGGATGGAAGACCACTCGATCGGCTTTGGCTATGGCGCCTTGGCCGCAGGCGGCGATATCGTGCTGGCAGAAGCCATTCTGGCGCGCGGAGGGGAACTGCACGTGGTCCTGCCGATCGGCGTCGAAGCCTTTGTTGCGCAGTCGGTCACGCCGTATGATCCGGCATGGTACCCCCGGTTTTACGCCTGTCTTGATGCGGCGCAATCGGTGCAGTGCGTGACATCGCTGTCGGGCGCGTATGAACCGCTGGCGACGCAGCTGGCCGCTGATGTGGCGATGGGGGCCGCCGCGCTCAACGCGCAGCGGCTGCACAGCGCGGCATGGCAATTGCTGCTGACCGACGGCGGCCCGGGCCGTTTCGGCGCTGGCCTTGGCACGCAGCGCATCGGCGAACGCTGGCGCGACAAGGGCCGTCAGCACTGCATCGTCGGCCCGCGCACGGCACCGGTGCCCGCGTCGAGCCGCGCGCCGGTGCCCGAGGGGCGCGCCGACCGGCGGCTGGCGACGATGCTGATGATCCTGTTCGACGGCCTCGATCGCTTTGACGAGGCGGGCTTTGCCGATGCAGTGGACAGCGTGATCGCGCCGTTTCGCGCCGCCTGCGCCGCGATGGCCATCCAGCCCGACCTTGCCATGCCGGTGGGCAATGCCCTGTTGGTGGCCTTTGCCGATCCCGATAAGGCCTGGGACTATGCTGTGGCGCTGCTGGCGATGCCACCGCTGGCGCTGCCCTTGCGCATTGCAGGACACCATGGCCTGGCCCACTGGCTGGATCTGCCGCCGGCGCTGGTCGGGCGCGCCACCGCCGATTGCATGGCGATTGCCACGGCCGCCATGCCCGGCGTGCTGACCGCCAGCGAAACGATGGCGTCGGCGCTGTGTATCAACCGTTCGGCCGAGATCATCGCCGAACACGTCGGCGAAGTCGGCGACACGCGGCTGTATGCGCTTTCACCGGTGTGCCGCCCCTAAAAGATCAGTTCTTCCAGCCGGTGCGGGGCCACGACGCGCAAGGCGGTTTCGTCGCGCACGATAATCCCGCGTTTTTCCAGCGCATTGATCGCGCGTGACACGGTTTCGCGGGTGCTTTGCACGTGCAGCGCAAACTGGGCCAGCACCGGCGCAGGACGGATGGTCAGATCGGTGCCGGCCTGTGCCTGGCGCAACAGTTCGGCATGAATCCGCCCGTTGGCCGACAAGGTGGCGCCTTCGACCATGCGCTGGGTAATCCGCGACAGGCGCGCCACCAGCCGCCGTGACACAGCCAGCGCGACACAGCTGTAATTGGTCATCAGGTCCAGGAACACCGCCTGGCCGAATGCGGCGGAACTGCTGCGGGTGACGGCGCCAATCTCGTGACCGGGGGCCGCAGGGTCGAACAGGTGCGCTTCACCCAAAAGATCGCCGCGCGCAAAGTCCTCGATCGCCACCAGCCGGCCATCGATCGCAAAGGCCATCATCCGCGCCTGTCCGTCAAGCAGCAGGTGAACATGATCGTGGTGGTGATCGATGCCGATGATCACACTGTGCGCCGGATGATCGCGCAACCGGGCGCGTGCCGCAATCACCGCTGCGGTTTCCGGATTGCAGGCAAAGGCTTCGCCCGTCACGATGCGGGCGGCGGTATCGGGCGGCGCATCCATGGCGCAGCTTTTAGGCGGCGTGGACAAATTCCGCAACGCCGCCGGGGCTTTTTACAGGGCCCCCCAGGGGCCGGAGCAAAAGCTGCGGGGATTTGTCCACGCCGCCTTGCACGGTTCATGCCTGCCGCCCATTGTGGTGTGATTGCCGGTTGACCCGCGCCACCGGGGGGCGTTAGCCTTGACCCTGATGAGCGAACCCGCCCCCAGCAATGCGCGCAGCACATCGCCGGGCCGAACCACGGGCACCGCACCCCCGATCCTGTCGATCGGCGTCACCGGGCATCGTGCCGCACGCCTGGACCGGCCGGACGTGGCCGATACGGTCCTTGCCACCTTGGCCCGGATCGAACAGGCCGGGCGCGCCGCTGCGCCCGATGCCCGGTTTCATCTGGTCGGTGCGCTGGCCGATGGCGCCGACAGCATGGTTGCCGAAGCAGCGCTTGAGCGCGGCTGGATGCTGTCAAGCGTATTGCCCTTTGCGCGCGAACACTATGCCGCCGATTTTGCCGACCGGCACGACCGGGCGACGTTTGACCACCTGATTGCAGCGTCGACGCGGGTGTTTGAAATTGCAGGCCCCACCCGGCCCGATGCCGCACCTGCGGCCTATGAACGCGCGGGCCGCATTGTGCTGGCCCAGGCCGATATCCTGATCGCGATATGGGATGGACAGCCGGCGCAGGGGCGCGGCGGCACCGCGCAAATCGTGGCCGAAGCGGTTGCACGCGACATTCCGGTGATCCGCCTCGATCCCGAGGCCGCCGCGCCACCGATATTGTTGTGGGATGGGCTGACCGAACATGATCTGGGCCAGCAGGATATCGAAACCGTGCCGCGCGGCGGGCTCGATCGCCTGCCACGGCTGATCGCGCAAATCCTGTTGCCCCCCGACGATCGGGGCAGGCGCGCCATGCTGGCCAACATGTCCGGTGCCCGCCCGCGCGGCACGGGCTTTGCCGTGGCCTATCCGCTGTTGCTGGCGGCAGCCGGCGTGAAACGCTGGCGCGCGGCGCCCGACCCCGCGTCGGCCGATGCGGATCTGCACGCGTGTTTCGCGCCGGTTGCAATGCGTGGCGGGGCTTTTGCCGATCGTCTGAACACGGTCCTGGCGCCGCAGTTTGTCCAGGCCGACATGATCGCGGCACAGGCTGCGCAACTGTTCCGCAGCGGCTATGTCGCCAATTTCACGCTGTCGGCCCTTGCCGTGATCCTGACCCTGATCAGCCTGGCGCTGCCGATCGCGGCAAAGCCGGTGATGGTGACGCTGGAACTGGCCACGATCGGCGCCGTGCTGACGCTGACACGCACCGGCAATCGCAGCGGATGGCATCATCGCTGGCTTGACAACCGCAATCTGGCCGAAGGTTTGCGCTGCCTGGCCATTGCTGCGCAAGTCGGGCTGGGTCCGATGTCGGGGCGCAGCGATCCCGCCGCCAGCCCCGACTGGGTACGCCATGTGCTGCGCCAGACCGCGCGCGAATGCGGATTGCCCGATGCGCGGATCGATCAGGCCTGGTTGGCCGATGTGCGCAACGGGCTGGTCCACCTGATCGACGGACAGATCGCCTATCTGGCCAAGGAGGCAGGCCGCATGCACCGGCTGGAACACCGCCTGCATCTGGCCGGAACCGCGCTGTTTGCCGCCACGGCGATCGCCTGCATCGTGGCCATGGCGGTCGAGGCGCTGTTGGCGATCACGCGCAGCGAACTGTCCGAATCCACCGCGCACGTGTTTCTGGTCGGCATGACGATGATCACCGCCGGCCTTCCCGCGCTGGGTGCCGCGATTTATGGCATACGCATGCAGGGCGAATTTGCCAGCGTGGCCGAACGCGCGCACGAAACGCACGACCGCATGCAGGCACTGCGCCACACGCTGGACGAAGACGACCTGGCGTTCGACACGTTGCAGCGCCGGATCGCACATCTGACCGCCCTGCTGACCACCGACACGGCCGACTGGCACCGCACCCACCATGCGCGGCCGCTGGCCCTGCCCGGCTGAAACCGGGCCTGCGCCCGATCACCTGCAACACGCGAATTTTTTTCACCCATCGCGGCAAACAGGTCATTTGTCGTGGCCCTGGTCGCCCGATAAGCACGGCAGCATCACACGAAAGGCTGCCTGTTCGATGACATCACGCCGCATTGCCATCACCGCCGGCGCCTCGGGCATCGGACGCGCGCTGGCCGAGGGGTTTCTGGCGCTGGGGTATGACGTGCACCTGTGCGATGCCGACGCGGCAGCGATTGACGCGGTGGCACAGGCGCATCCGGCGCTCCACACCACTTTGGCCGATGTCAGCAGCCACGACGACATGGTGCGGTTTTTCGACAGCATCGGCGATACGCTGGATGTGCTGATCAACAATGCCGGGATTTCGGGGCCAACCGGGCGGTGCGAGGATATTGCGCCGGCCGACTTTGCCCGCACGATCGACGTCAATCTGAACGGTGCGTTCCTGGCCACGCGGCTGGCCATCCCGCGCCTGCGCCGGGGCGATCAGGCCACGATCATCACCCTGTCGTCCAATGCCGGACTGTTCGGTTGCCCGTTGCGCAGCCCGTATGTGGCCAGCAAATGGGCGCTGATCGGTCTGACCAAGACCTGGGCGATGGAACTGGGCCCGGACGGCATCACGGTCAACGCGATCTGCCCGGCCAGCGTCGAAGGACCGCGCATACGCGGGGTGATCGACCGCGATGCGGCCGCGCGCGGGCTGACCCACGATCAGGTGGCCAACGAATACCAGCGGCAAAGCTCGATGCGCCGGTTCATCCAGCCCGACGAGATCGTCGCGCTGGCCCTGTATCTTGCCGGGCCTGCCGCTCGCAACATTTCGGGCCAGGCGCTGGCCGTCGATGGCCATACCGAGGGGCTGTGGCTGGATCTGGAGCCGGTATCATGAAAGCAGTCTGGTACGACGCAGTCGGCCCTGCAGCACAAGTCCTGCGCTTTGGCGAGCGGCCGGAACCATGGCCGCAGGCAGGCGAAGTGCGCGTGCGGCTGGCCACGTCGGGGGTCAATCCGTCGGACGTAAAAAACCGCAGCGGCGCACGCGGGCCGATGACGCTGCCGTTTCAGATCCCCCATTCCGACGGCGCGGGTGTGATCGATGCGGTTGGCACGGGCGTTCCGGGCGCGCGTGTCGGCACGCGGGTCTATGTGTGGAACGCGGCATGGCGCAGGTCGCTGGGCACGGCAGCGCAATTCGTGTGCCTGCCTGCCGACCAGGCCGTCGCCCTGCCCGATGCGATGGATTTTGCCGGTGCCGCCTGCCTTGGCATTCCGGCGATGACTGCCGCCCACGCGCTGTTTTGCGATGGTGACATCGCAGGGCAGACCGTGTTTGTAACAGGCGGTGCCGGCGCGGTGGGCGAACTGGCGATCCAGTTGGCGCGCTGGGCCGGAGCGCGGGTGGTCGCCACTGTCAGCAATGCGGCCAAGGCCGAAGTGGCGCGCGCGGCAGGCGCGCATCACGTGATCGATTATCGCAGCGAAGACGTGGTAGAAGCTGTGCGCGGCCATATCGGCAGTGCCGGTGTCGACCGCGTGATCGAGGTCGAATTCGGCGGCAACCTGCCCATCACCACCCGGATCATCCGCCCCGGCGCGGTCATCGCGACCTATGGATCGATGGCGGTGCCCACGCCCGAACTGCCGTTCTATCCGCTGATGTTTGCCAATGCCACGGTGCGCATGTTGCTGGTTTATCTGCTGGGGCCAGCCGACCGCGCGCGCGCGGTCGAACGCCTGGCTGCGGCGATGGAGGCCGGCGCGCTGAACCCGCGCATAGCGCTGCGCGTGCCGCTGAAAGACACCGCCAGGGCGCATGACGCTGTGGAAAGCGGATCGCTAATCGGAAACACCGTTATCGATATCGGCTGATGGCGCGCAATTTTCCTCCTTTGGCCAGCCTGCGCGCGTTCGAGGCGGCGGCAAGGCACCAGTCGTTCAAGCTGGCGGCGGCTGAATTGCACGTATCGCCTTCGGCCATTTCGCATCAGGTCAAACATCTGGAACAGGTGCTGGGCATGGCGCTGTTCCGGCGCAGCGCCCGGTCGATCGCGCTGACGCCTGCGGGAGAAAAATACTTTCCCTACCTTAAGGATGCATTCGACCACATCTGGGCCGGCACGCGCGCGGTCCGCACCGGCCAACGCAGCGACGTGTTGTCGGTGCAGACCTATTCGACGATCGCGGTGCGCTGGCTGATTCCCAGGCTGGGTGCGTTTCGGCAGCGTCATCCCGGGATTGATCTGCGCGTGATCACCACCCAGGTTGATCCCGATTTCGATGACGACAGCATTGATTTGGCCCTGATGATCGGCTGGCCAGCAAACCCGCTGCTGCACAATGTCTATCTGTTTTCGCCCACACTGTTTCCGGTGGCGAGCCCGCAACTGGCCGCAGCAATCGAACGGCCTGATCAACTGGCGCAAACAACGATCCTGCAGGTACATCCCTCAGCCTCAGATTGGCGGCAGTGGCTGGCGGCGCATCGCGTCACTGGCATTGACCTCGATGGGGGGCTGCACTTCGACAGTTATGACCACGCACTGAAAATGGCGGCGCGCGGATTTGGCGCGGCGATTGCAATGCAACCTTATGCGGCCGAAGACCTGGCTGATGGCGCGCTGGTGCCGCTGTTCCCCGACTGCGAGGTGCCAGCCGGCGGGGTGTGGTACATCAGCCATATCGACAACCGGATGAAGTCCGCCAGCGCCGGCGCGTTTGTCCGATGGCTGGTCGAACAGGTCGAACACGATCCGGATCTGGCACCGCGGCGCGACCCCGGGCTGGTGCGCGAATTTGCCCCGCGCCAAGCATGAATCAAGCTAACCCACGGGAGTGAAAATCTCGTTTGTGCCAAACGGCACGCTTGCGCGACACTTTGGCCATGATCACGCTCGAACCTTTGCTGTCGTTCACCAATCCGATCACCGTCCAGGCGATCGGCCGCACACCGTTCGGCACTCGCACGACGTATGTGATCGGCGAAGGCCAATTCACCGGCGCACGGTTGCGCGGGCGGATCCTGCCCGGCGGGGGTGACTGGATGCTCGAAGGCGCAGACGGCCTGTGCCGGCTTGACGTGCGCAAGACGTTTGAGACCGATGACGGAGCGCTGATCGATGTCCGCTATATCGGGCTTTATCAGGTCAGCGACGCGGTGAATGCTTGTCTGGCCAGTGGTGGGTCATGCCAGTTTGGCGACACCCTGTTCCAGGTGCAGGCGCAGTTTGAAACGAGTGACACGCGCTACGCCTGGCTGAACCGTACCGTGGCCGTGGGCGAAGGCCGCGAAACCGCCGAGGGGGTGGTCTATCAGTTGTATGCGCTGGAACATGCTCAGCCCTGATCCAGCACGGGCGGGTCGAACGCGCGCACCGGCGGGGGCAGTTCGGTCAGCCGACGGATATCCACCAGGCACGAATGCGCGCTGCACCCCTGCGACAGCGATGAAGCCCCGCGATCGAGCGTCAGAACATTGGGATTGCCGTGCCGGTCAAGCATGCCGTCGGGATCGTGCCACGCCCCGGTCGACAGCCGCACCACGCCCGGCATGATCGCCGGGTTCAGCACCGCGCCCGCCAGGCAACGCCCGCGGTCGTTGAACAGTTCGACCACCTCGCCATCGGCAATGCCGCGCATCGCTGCATCGTCGGGGTGGATATGGACGCCTTCGCGCCCCTGCACTTTGCCGGCGCGGCTCCATGGCGATGGGTCAAGCTGGCTGTGCAGGCGGCGCGCGGGCTGATCGGAAATCAGGTGCAGCGGATAACGCTGCGCCAGCGGCGCGCCCAGCCATTCGAACGGTTCGCGCCACGCCGCATGGCCCGGGCAATCGTCAAGCGCAAACCCGGCAATACGTTCGGAAAAGATTTCGATCCGCCCCGACGGCGTGCCCAGCGGATGCGCCACGGGATCGGCGCGAAACGCGCCGTGCATGTCATGCGGCGCATCGTGGACCGACAGGTCGATCAGCCCTGCCTGCCAGAACGCATCGAATTCGGGCAGGTCGATGCCGATGGCCGCCACACGCGCGCGGTTTTCGGCATAGATATGCTGCAACCATTCCATTTCGCCGCGGCCTTCGTCAAAGGCCCGACGCGCGCCCAGCCGTTCGGCAATGGTGGCCAGGATATCGCCATCGTTGCGCGCCTGGTCCTGCGGGGCCATCGCGGCCTTCATCGCGATCACATGGCCTTCGCGCGTGGCAAAGCCGATGTCATTGCGTTCCAGCGCGATCGTGGCGGGCAGCACGATATCGGCATGGCGCGCCGCCGCCGTCCAGTATGGTTCCTGGACAATGATCGTTTCGGGCCGGGCCCAGGCGCGGCGCAGGCGATTGAGATCCTGGTGGTGGTGGAACGGATTGCCACCGGCCCAGTGCACCAGGCGGATATCGGGATAATGATAATGCCCGCCGTTGTACCGGAACGGGCCCCCGGGGTTCAGCAGCATGTCGGCCAGCCGCGCCACCGGAATAAAATCGGCCACCGCATTGCGTCCCTGCGGCAGGACGGGGCCCGGGAGTTTCACATGGCTGCTGCCCATCGTGTTCATCGGCCCATAGCCGATGGCATAGCCGCCACCGGGCAATCCGATCTGCCCCAGCATCGCCGCAAGCGTGATCAGCGCCCAGAACGGTTGTTCGCCATGCGCCGCGCGTTGCAGTGCCCAGGCCGCCGACAGCATCGTGCGATGCGACAGCATGGCGTCGGCCAGCATGCGGATCGTCGCCGGATCGACCCCGGTGATCGGCGCGGCCCATTCGGGCGTCTTGGCCACGCCGTCGGTCGTGCCCAGCAAATAGGGCACAAACCGGTCGAACCCGACGGTGTGGCTGTCGATGAAACCGCGATCGAACCGCGCATCGTGCAACACCGTGTGGGCCAGCGCCAGCATCAACGCGGTATCGGTGTTGGGGCGCAGGCGGATCCATTCGACGCAATCGCCCGCCTCGCAATTGTCGCCCACCGGGCCGATGTTGATGATCCTGACGCCGGCGCGGACCAGCCCCTGCAACCCGGCGCGTGCGCGATGGCGCCCGGCCCCGCTTGACGCGACTTGCGTGTTTTTCAACGGCACCCCGCCAAATGCGACAAACAGCGTGCAGGCCTGCGCCAGCCGGTCCCAGCTGGTGTGCGATGCGATCGCGCTGTCCATGTCGGCGGCGATATGCGGCATCAGCACCCGGCCCGCGCCCAGGCTGTAGCTGTCGACGCTGCGCACATAGCCGCCGATGGTGTTGTAGAACCGGTGCAGCTGGCTTTGCGCGTGATGGAACCGTCCGGCACTGGCCCAGCCATACGACCCGGCAAAAATCGCCCGGTTGCCAAAGCTTTCGCGCACCCGCGCGATTTCGCCTGCAACCAGCTGGCACGCGACATCCCAGTCGACTTCGACAAACCCGTCCTGCCCGCGCCCTTCGCGCGTGCGCGTCTCAAGCCAGCCGCGCCGCACCGCCGGACGCGCCACGCGCAATCGCCGCACCGCGGGATCAAGCTGATCCAGGCCGATGCGGGTCGGATCGGGATCGTCGGACAAGGCGCGCAAGACCGGATCCTGCCCGGGATTGCCGGTCACCTCGTAAATGCCCCAGTGGGCTGCGGAATAGCTGCGCGTGGTCACCGTGGGCAGTGTTGCGCTTTTTTTCCGGCTTGAGAACCCAAATCCGCGCGCCGGTTGCGGCATCGGGCGCACACTGCCATAGCCGGCCGCCCGCCCCCCTTTGCAAGAGTTCATTCCCCCATGCCTGCCCCAGGTTCGATCGGCATCGATTTCGGCACGACCAATTCGGTGGTCGCGCGCGCCGATGCCACAGGCGCGGTCAACCTGGTCGATTTCGCCACGCCCGACGGCCCGGCGCAGGTGTTCCGTTCGGCGCTGTGTTTCTGGCAGGACGAGGCCGTGCGCCATGGGCTGGCCAATGCAGCCGGGCCCTGGGCAATTGCCGAATTCCTGGATTTTCCATCGGGCTCGCGGTTTATCCAGTCGTTCAAGTCGGTCGCGGCCAACCCCGCATTCGAACATGCGACGCTGTTTGAAAAGCGCCTGCGGTTTGAAGAACTGGGCCGGATTTTTCTGAATCATTTGCAGACCAAGGGCGGGGCGCCCTTGCGCGATCTGCCCGAACGCGTGGTGGTGGGGCGCCCGGTGCGTTTTGTCGGATCGCGGCCCGATGCGGCGCTGGCGCGCACACGGTATGACGCAATGTTTGCAGCGCTTGGCCGGCAGGTTCACTATGTCTACGAACCACTGGGCGCCGCTTTCAGCTTCGCCGCGCGGCTGACCGATCCGGCAGTGCTGCTGGTGGCCGATTTCGGCGGTGGCACCAGCGATTTTTCGATCGTGCGCGTGGCCGCACCCGGCGCGGCGCAACGCTGCGAACCGCTTGGTGCGGCGGGCATCGGCATCGCCGGGGACCGCTTTGACTATCGCATCATGGATCAACTGGTCCTGCCGATGCTGGGCAAAGGTGGTACGTATCGGTCGTTCGACAAAGTGCTGGAAATCCCGCCGGGGCACTTTGCCGATTTTGGCGACTGGTCGCGCCTGGCCATGCTGCGCAATCGCCGCACGCGCGAGGCGCTGGCTCGGCTGCAGCACAGCGCCACCGATCCCGCCGCGATCGGGCGAATGATCGCGGTGGTCGAAAACGAACTGGGCCACGGCCTTTATGAAGCGGTGGGCGGCCTGAAACGCGCGCTGTCATCGCACGACCACGCCCATTTCACGTTTCGCGGCGAAGGCCTGGCGATCGACGCCGACGTCAGCCGTGCCCAGTTCGAAAGCTGGATCGCGCCCGATCTCGACCGCATCGCCCAAACGGTCGATGCGGCACTGGCCGATGCGGGCCTTGCCCCTGATGCCATCGACCATGTGTTTCTGACCGGGGGATCGTCATTGATCCCGGCGGTGCGCGATCTGTTCGTGCGGCGCTTTGGCGAGGGGCGGATTGCCGACGGCGGCGAACTGACCTCGATCGCGCATGGCCTGGCGCTGATCGGGCAGGCAGGCGACATGCAGCAATGGGCCGCACCCGACACTGTCGCGTAACCGATGGCGCGGCGACATGGGTGGTTGTCCACGCAAAAAATCGCACGCGTCATCTATTTGCACTGCCAACCGGCGCGTTTCCTGTGGCATGCATGCACCATGCGGGTGCTTTTGCAGATTCCCACGGCGGCGCTGACCCTTTGCGGTGCGGCTGCGGCGCTGGCCATGGCAGGCCCGGCGCACGCCGATGTCATGGCGATCGATGCAAACGGGCCGCAATGGATCAGCGGTGGCCCGGCCCACGCCCCCACCGCACCCATGCTGCCCCCGCGTTTGACCACGGTGCCCGCACAATGGCGCACCACGATCGATGCGCTGGCCGCGCGCTATGACCTTGCCCCGGCAATGATCGAGGCGTTGATCTGGCAGGAAAGCCGCTGGCACGTGAATGCCGTTTCGCCAAAGGGCGCGCGCGGCCTGGCCCAGCTGATGCCGCAGACCGCGCGTGCAATGGGCGCCGATCCCGACAATCCGGTGCAGAATGTCACCGCGGGTGCGCGCTATCTGCGGCGGTTGATCGACAGCTTTCACGGCAATCTGGAACTCGCGCTGGCGGCCTACAATGCCGGGCCGGGCCGGGTTGCCCGCGCCGGCGGCGTGCCGCCGATTGCCGAAACCCGCGCCTATGTGGCCGCCATCATGGCGCGCCTGGCCCAAGGGTCCACTGACAGGAGATGATTGCGATGCCCCGCCCCGCCGCGTTTGGCCTGATTGTCGCCCTTGCCCTTGCGCCCGGTCATGCGCTGGCGCAGGCCGCCACCGATCCGCAAGGGTCGGGGCCGATCCTGGCCGCGCTGCTGTGGCTGCAGGGCACGCTGATGGGCAATGTCGCAACCGCCGTGGCGGTCATGGCGGTGGCCGCCTGCGGGTTGATGATGCTCACCGGCCGGCTGAACTGGCGCATGGGCGTTACCGTGATCGTGGGCTGCTTCGTGCTGTTCGGCGCGGCGGCAATCGTGTCCGGTATCCGGCAGGCGGCGGGATAACATGGAACTGGTTCGCCCGCGCGTGTGCAAGCCGTTGACCCGGCCGCAGATGTTTGCCGGGGTGACCTACAGCTTTTTCATCATCAACCTGATGATCACCACCGAAGTGTTTCTGATTACACGCACATTTCTTGCCTTGGGGATTGCGTTGGTGGTGCATGGCGCAGGTTACCTGGCGTGCCTGCGCGAACCGCGCGTGTTCGATCTGTGGCTGACCAAAGTGCAGCGCTGCCCGCGCGTGCCGGGCTGGCGCCACTGGGGATGCAATTCCTATGCCCCGTGATGGCGGGCCGCTGGCCGGATGGCGCGCGCGACAGGCCCGCGCCGGGGACCGCCTGCCTTATGCCCGGATGGATGGCAGCCATTGCGTCGTCTTGCGCGACGGATCGCTGCTGGTGGCGCTGCACGTGCCGGGCTGGCCTGCGCAAACCGCCGACGTGGCCGAAATCAATGCCCACGCTGCGCAGCGCGATGTGTGGCTGCGCGCCGGGCTTGATGCGCGGTTCGTGTTTGGCCACCATGTGGTGCGGCGGCGGGTTGCGCTGGATTTTCCCGGAACGTTCGACGATCCGATGTCGCGGCATATCGACGCGCGTTGGCGGGCCCGCATCGGCGAAGGGCAAATCTACGTCAATGACCAGTTCATCACGCTGTTGCGCCGCCCGGCGCGCGGCAAGACCGGCTGGATCGACGGCCTGCGCCGCCGCCTGCGCGGTGCCGAAACCGGCGTCGACCAGGGCGATCTGCGTGCGTTGATGGCGGCGGCGGCCGGGCTTGCCGCGGCAATGGCGCCGGCGGGCGCGCGCATATTGGGCGATTACGAGGGTGCGGGCGGCACCTGCAATGAAGTTCTGGAACTGCTGTCGTGCCTTTACAACGGCGAAATGCGCCCCGTGCGCCGCCCGGTCGAAGGCACCGACATCGGCCATATGCTGCCTTATGTGCGTGCCAGCTTCGGGCTGGACGCGCTGGAATTGCGCGGACCGGCCAGCCATGGCTTTGCCGCGCTGGTCAGCGTCAAGGACTATCCCGAGGCCACCGCGCCCGGCCTGATCGATCCGCTGCTGGCGACCGATACCGAACTTGTACTGACCGAAACCTGGGCGCCGACCGATCGCCAGATCGCGCGCGAACGCATCGATCTGGCGCTGCGCCGCCTGCGCGCCGCCGACGAGGATGCCATGGCCGAACGCGCCGAACTGCACGCCGCGCGCGATGCGCTGGGCATGGGCGCGGCAACCTATGGCGATCATCACCTGTCGGTGCTGGTGCGCGGCGATACGCTGCCCGCGCTCGATGCCGGGGTAACCGCGGTTGCAGGTGCGCTGTCCGAGGCCGGCGCAATTGCGGTGCGCGAAGATGTAAACCTGGAACCGGCATTCTGGGCGCAGTTTCCCGGCAACGAACAGTTCATCGTGCGCCGTGCGCTGATTTCCAGCGCCAACATGGCGTGCTTTGCCGCGTGCCACGGCCATGCGATGGGCCGTGCGCACGGCAACCACTGGGGCGATGCCGTCACCGTGTTGGCCACCACCGCCGCCACGCCGTGCTTTGTCAGCCTGCACCAGGGCGATCTGGGCAATTTTACGCTGATCGGCCCGTCGGGCAGCGGCAAGACCGTGGTGCTGAATTTCCTTGCCGCACAGGCGCAGCGCTTTGCCCCGCGCACGATCCTGTTCGACAAGGACCGCGGTGCCGAAGTGTTCATCCGCGCGATCGGCGGGCGGTACGAACGCATCGTGCCGGGCGCGCCAACCGGGTTCAATCCGCTGGCGTTGTCCGACGGCGCGGGTACACGCGCATTCCTGCGCGACTGGCTGGGCGTGCTGCTTGACGCGCGCGGGCCGGACGAGGCCGCGATTATCGCCGGCGCGGTCGATGCCGCATTTGCGCATGATCCGTCGCTGCGCCGCCTTGCGCATTTTCGTGAATTGCTGGCAGGCAGCCGCCGCCCGGTGCCCGGCGACCTGGCCAGCCGGCTCGATCCCTGGGTCACGGGAGGACCCCATGCCTGGCTGTTCGACAATCCGGTCGATGCGCTTGATCTGACGCAGCGCGTGCTCGGGTTCGACATGACCGCGCTGCTCGATGCCCCGGCGTTGCGCACCGCGACGATGATGTACCTGTTTCACCGCATCGAGGAACGGCTTGACGGCACCCCGACGATGATCCTGATTGACGAAGGTTGGAAGGCGCTGGACGATCCGGTGTTTGCCACACGCATCCGCGACTGGCTGAAAACGCTGCGCAAACGCAACGCGCTGGTCGGTTTTGCCACGCAGTCGGCGCGCGATGCGCTCGACAGCTCGATCGCCGCAGCACTGGTCGAACAGACCGCAACCATGATCTTTACCCCCAACCCCCGCGCGCGCGCCGAAGACTATTGCTCCGGGTTCGGCCTGTCCGAACACGAACTCGACATCGTGCGCAGTTTGCCGCCCGCGGGGCGGTGTTTCCTGTGGCGGCAGGGCGAACAGTCGGCCGTGCTGCGGCTCGATCTCGACGGCATGGGCGATCTGGTGACCGTGCTGTCGGGGCGCGAGACGACCGTGCGGCGGCTCGACAGCGTGCGCGACAGGCTGGGCGATGATCCGGCGGACTGGTACCCTGTCCTGACCGGTTCGGCCTGGCCGGGCGAGGCCGCTGCGATGGTCGAGGCTGCGGAATGACCGATTGTGCCAATCTGGTGGCGCAGGCGGGCAATGGCGTTGCCCCGACGCTGCAGGCGGTCGATTGCATGACCGCCAACGCCGGCGCGGGCAGCTTTGCACACCTGTTCGGCCCGGCCGGGGTCCTGGCGCCCGCGCTGACCGCGGCCCTGACGATCTATGTCGCCGCCTATGGCCTGGGGCTGATGACCGGGCGGGTGCGGCTGGGCCTGGGCGGGTTGTCGGGGCGGATGCTGGCGTTGGGGCTGGTGCTGGCGTTTTCGACCAGCTGGGCGGTCTATGGCCCGCTGGTTACGACGCTGGCCACGCGCGCGCCCGACGATCTGGCGGGTGCCATTCTGGGCACGCGCGGATCGGCCACCGCCACCTTTGCCGCACGCATCGATACGGTGTTTGCCGCGGTGAACGAGGCAACGCAGCGCGCCGCCGAGGACGAGGCCGAACGCAATGCCCAGGCCGCGGCCGCCGCACAGGCAACGCCGGGCCAAGTGGCTCCGGCGCCGGTCCGCGCCCCGTCGAGCCAGAACGCCGGGTTTGCGCCGGCCAGCGTGGCCTCGGCCGGGGCGATGATCCTGCTGTTGTCGACCGTCGGCGTGCTGGTGACATCCCGCATCGTGCTGGCGGCATTGCTGCTGACCGGTCCGGTGTTTGTCGTGATGGCGCTGTTTCCGATGGCGCGCGGGCTGTTTGCCGGGTGGGTTCGCACGGTGGCGCTGGCGGCATTTGCGCCGCTGCTGGTGGTGCTGGGCGGTGCGTTTTCGCTCGAGCTGGCGGTACCGGCGGTGTCGCGTCTGCTGGGCCCAGACGGGATCGATGGCAGTGCCGCGACCGGATTTTTCCTGATCGCCACGGTCCATGCCGCGCTGATGGTCATGGCCTTGCGCGCGATGTCCAGCCTGACCGCCGGGTGGAAACCCCGGGGACCGGCGCGGCCCTACCGGTTTACCCCCGGCGGCCCTGCCGATCCGGCCACCATGATCATGCCGATGCCTGCCCGATCAACCGCCTTCAGCAGCGCCACCGCCACCAGCCAGCGCGGTACCCAGGCGATGCCGGGCACGGCGCGCAGCACCAGCATGACCGCAATGACGGCATCGCGCGACGCCCGCACCATGCCCACCGCGCTGCCCGGCACCGACCGCGCGGCCGGTCCGCGCCGCGCTTCGGGCATTGGCAGCCGTTTCCGCCCCGCCTCTGTCCGTCAGGTGATCCGATGAGCCTGCTGCTTGCGCTTGTTCTGGCCCAGGCCGTCCCGGCATTGCCCGGCGATCCGCGGCTGGTCACCGTGCCCTATCGCGAAAACGCGGTGGTGCGGCTGATCGGGCGCGCCGGGGTGGAATCGACCATCCTGCTGGCCGATGACGAACATATCGAAAATGTCGCGATCGGCGATGCCAATGCCTGGCAGGTTACCCCCAACCGGCGCGCCAACATGCTGTTTCTCAAACCGCTGGGCCAGCGCGCGCGCACCAATCTGACGGTGGTAACCGATCACCACACGTATTTCTTCGATCTGGTTGCAGCACCCGGCGCGCGGGCGATCTATGGCCTGCATCTGGCTTATCCCGAGGTGCCGCACAAGGCCGAGGCACCACCCCCGCCCGCGCCGCTGACCGGAGAAGAAGCCGCGCTGATCCATGGCGAGGCGACAGCGGCACCGGTCGATCCGGCCAGGCTCGACACCGGGTTCGTGCTGCGCGGTGCGCATGATCTGTTGCCCGCACGGGTCTTTGCCGATGGCCATGATACGTATGTCGCCTGGCCCAAGGGCGTGGCGCTGCCCGCGGTGCTGGGTCGCGATGCGCGCGGCGGCGAAGGGCCGATCAATTATGCCATGCGCGACGACATGATCGTGATCGAGGGTGTTCCCGATACCGTGGTGCTGCGTACCGGCAAACGTGTCGCCACGATCGAACACCAGCATCAGACCCCGCAGGCCGCCACCCCATGACCGACAGCCCGCTTCGCCCCGCCCCGCGCCCGGCCCCGTTGCACGACGACGATCCGCGCCTGGGCCATCCCGATCACGACCTTGCGCTGCGCCATGTGCTGCCGGTGGTCGGTCGGCGGCGGCAGGGCACCGACACCGTGGTGCTGCTGCTGGGTACTGCGCTGGTCGGCGTGCTGGGGCTGGCCACGTTCTGGTCCATGAGCCACAGCCGCGCCGAACGCCCGGCAGCGGCCGCCAGCAGCGCCCCGGTGCAGCCCGTGCGCGGCTATGCCCCCGCGCCGATGCCGGCAATCCCGCCCGCCGCGATCACCCCGCTTGGCAATGTCCAGCCCCTGCCCCAGCCCGCGCTCGACACCGGACGCGGCGGCATGGCCAATACCGGCAATCCGCTGGCCACCCCCGCGCTGGTCTACAACGCGGGCCCGCCCGCGACCGCCGCCCCGGTGACCGAGCCGGCGCCCGCTCCCAAGCCGGCACCCGGTGCACCGCCTGCCAATGGTGGCGATGATTTTGCCGCGCGGCTGGGCGCCACCGGCAGCGGCGGCGCCACCGCAGCGGTGGCGCTGAACCCGCGCACCACGATTGCGCAAGGCACGCTGATCCCCGCCGTGCTGGAAACTGCGATCGACACCGACGTGCCGGGCTATGCCCGCGCGATCGTTTCGGCCGACGTGCGCAGTTTTGACGGCAGCCATGTGCTGGTGCCGCGCAGTTCGCGCTTGGTCGGGCAGTACAAGAGCGGGCTGCAGGCGGGCCAGCGGCGGGTCTATGTGATCTGGACCAGGCTGATCCGCCCCGATGGCGTGGCGGTGGCGCTGGGATCGCCCGGAACCGGGTTCAACGGCGAATCCGGACTGGGCGGCAAAGTGGATTCGCATTTCTTCGAACGGTTCGGATCGGCCATGCTGCTGACCGTGATGAGCGGGCTGAGCGCGATCGGCAGCAGCGGCACCAGTGTGGTGATCGCGGGCGGCGGGCAATCGGCCGCCGCTGCCGCCGTGGGCCAGACCGGCCAGATCGGCCCGACCATCCGCGTGCACCCGGGCGAGCCGATCCGCGTGTTCACCGCGCGCGACCTGGATTTTGCCGGCGTCGAAGCGCACTGAGCATGCCCGGTCCGACGCCCTTTCCGGCACCGGCGCCCGAACCGCGCAGCGTCTATCTCGACGCCTATCTGGCGCCGTTCCGGCCGTGGCTGGCCAGCCCCGGCGTCACCGAGATCCTGGTCAACCGGCCCGGCGAGATCTGGGTAGAGGATGCCGACTGGCCGGCGATGCGCCGCTTTGACGCACCGCACGTGACCGATGTCACAATGGCGCGGCTGGCCGAACAGGTGGCGCGCGTCACGCATCAGGCGATCAATCGCGAAAATCCGTTGCTGGCGGCAACCTTGCCCGCCGCGCTGGTGCCCGGCGGGGCGCGTATCCAGCTGTGCGGCCCGCCCGCCACCCGCGCGCACTGGGCGATGGCGATCCGGCGGCAACGGCTGCTCGATCTGTCGCTCGATGCCTATGACCACGGGCCACTGGCACCGCTGGCCGCGACCAGCATGCCCGATCCGATGGCCCGGCCGATCGCCGCGCTGCGCGCTGCAATTGCCGCGCGCCAGACGATCCTGATTTCGGGCGGCACCTCCACCGGCAAGACCACCTTTCTCAATGCCATGTTGCGCGAAATTCCGGCGCGCGAACGCATCGTGCTGGTCGAGGATACGCCCGAACTGACGCTGCCCGATCATGATGGACACGCTGCGAACGGCGTCGGGCTGATCGCGGTCAAGGGCGACCAGGGCGAAGCACGGGTAACCACGGACGATCTGGTGCAGGCGGCGCTGCGCCTGCGTCCCGATCGCATCGTGGTGGGCGAATTGCGCGGGCGCGAGGCGGTCAGTTTCCTGCGCGCAATCAACACCGGGCACCCGGGTTCGTTTTCGACGGTCCACGCCAATTCGCCGATCGGCGCGCTGGAACAGATCGGGCTGATGGTGATGCAGGCGGGCCTGGGCCTGTCGCGCCGCGAAACGCTGGCCTATGCCGCCAGCGTCATCGACTGGGTGGTGCAGCTTGACCGCAGCGGCGGGCAGCGGCGGATCAGCGCGATTGCGCAGACCCGCGCGCTGGTCGATCAGGCGCTGGCCTAGGACTGGCTCACGTCAACCGGCGTTGGGCCGATCATGCCCGTGGCCATGCGGTTCCTCGTGCCGTCCAGGTTGCGGGGCGTTGTGCGGCGCAGCCGCGCGCGGCGGCATGGGTTCTGTCGGGCGGGGCTGTGCGTGCATCTGCGGTTGCGGATTGGCGCGCGCTGCGGCCACCGGCGGGTGGTAGACCGGCGGGTGGTAGACATGCGCGGCAGGTTCTGTTGGGTGCGCGCGATAGGCCGGCTGCGCCGGTGCAACCGGATGCGCGCGATAGGTCGGCTGCGCCGGTGCAACCGGCACCGGTCGAAGCCCGGGTTGCCGACGCTGTTCGTCGGGTGCAAGGTGCGGATTGGCCACAGGCATCGGCCTGGCAGCGGGCCCCATGGTTGGTTGCGGCGGGGCATGGTGGCCGTTTGCGCCATGCAGCGCGCCGGCGACAATGCCGGCGGCCACGACACCGCCAACCACCGCGCCGGTGTGATCGCGATGGTCCGGCGCGGGCGGAGCCGATCCATCAGCCGCATAAAGTTGCGGCGGCGCACCCTGGAAACGCTGCTGCTGCCAGGTCACGAACTGCTGTGCGGCCTGCTGGTGCTGGGCGCGCACATCGTTCCACGGGGCCTGTTCCTCGCTCTGGTGGGCGCTGTTCCAGGCCGACCAGTCGGGGTTGTCGGCGATGTGGCGCTGCCACGCCATGCGCTGCGCCGATAGATCGGCACGCCGGTCGCTCCACGCATAGGCATTGACCGCCAGATGCGGGCCCGAATTTGCCCGGCTCCACAGGCGGTGTCCGCGCGCCAGATAGCGCCCGCCATATTGCACCGCGTCGCCGCCCGCGTTCAGATCGATCTGCACGCCGGCCAGGGTAAACACCGTAACCAGTGCACCGTTGTCATAGGCATAGGCATATTGCGGATCGCGCACGAGATAGGGCGTGTCGGACCCGGCGTCGTAATAATAGGTGCGATAGCCCCCGGCGACCGGTTCGCTGATCACCCGCGCGCCATCGCCCGTCGCCCAGGTCCAGGGGCGCACCCCGCCATCGTCAAAGCTGTAATCGGGCGGTGCATCCTCAACCGCGTCTTCCTGGTACAGCCCGCGATCGAGATAACGATACCCCGCGCGCCGGTCCGACAGGTGCGACACACGCACCGGCTGCCCGGCGGGCAAGGCCGTGACAGGCGGGGCCGAGGCCAGCGTTGCCGGTACGGTCGTGCTCAGCGGCAGCGCCACCGGCGGCGCAAGCGCGTCGGCGCTGCCCGTGGGCGCAGGCGTGCCGCCACCGTTGCACGCACCCAGCGCGCTGGTCAGCACAAGCGTGGCGGTCATCGACACAAGCGCGCGTCGGCGCGTTCCGGTTCCCGGCATGATTGGCACTCCTTGTTCCGTGCCCGGCCCGACGCGCATGGGGCGCGATGGCAGACCGGGTCAGACAGGCGGCCTGCCACAGCCAAGGTGACCGGGCGCTGAACCGCGCCGGGTCAAAGCGCCAGTGTCGCCCCGCGCGCGACAATCCGCGCCGTTCCGCCGATCCACACCGCATCGGTTTCAATCGTGACGGCGATATGCCCGTCGGCGCCGATGCATTGCCCCTGTCCCGCGGCATAGCCGGGCACCGCGGCATGGCCCGCGCCAACCAGATATTGCGCGACCGCGGCATTGAGGCTGCCGGTCACCGGGTCTTCTTTCAGGCGGCCATTGGCATCGGTGAAAAAGGCCCGCACTTCGAATTGCCGCTGCGCGCCATGCCCCCAGGCACCGACCAGCCCGACATCGGTCGGCACAGGCGCAGTCGCCACGGGCATTGCCGCCAGCACGGCCTGCGCGCTCGCCAGATGCAGCAATCGCCAGCCCGGGCCGTTGTCGCCGTGCACCGCCGCGATCACATCGGCCGGATCGACGCCTGCCACCCTTATGGCCTCGGCCCGCTCGACCGGGTCAAGCGGCCCGTGACGGCGCAAGGGTGGCGCGCGAAACGCAAGCGTTTCGCCCGCGACACGCACGTCGACCAGTCCCACCCCGCATTGCTGCACCGCCACGCCATGGCGCGCCGGTACCCCGCCCGCTGCCAGCCAGGCCGCCGCACTGCCCAGCGTAGGGTGCCCGGCAAACGGCAGTTCGCCCGCCGGATAGAATATCCGCACGTGGTAATCCGCAGCCGGATCGCTTGGCGGCAAAAGAAAGGTTGTTTCCGAAAAGCCCAGCCAGCGGGTCAGCGCCAGCATCTGCGCAGTGGTCAACGCATCGCCCCCGCGCACCACCGCCAGCGGATTGCCCGACAACGAACCGTTTGCAAAGACATCGATCAGATCAAGTTCCATGGCCGGCGCATAGCCCGGGCGCAGATGGTCGGCAACCATCGTGGCTTGCAAAGGATCGCCAAGTAAAGCAACGTTAGCGTCAGGTTACGCCGCCAATTCATGCTGGAAAGGTTGCTGCTGCCGATGTCGATGCTGTTGCTGGATGCTGCACTCAAACGCCTGATTCACCACGGCACCTTGACCCTGACCGAAGCCGGCGGACGCAAACGCGTCTATGGCAGCGCGACACCCGGCTGGCCCGATCTGGGCCTGGTGCTGCACGACAAGGGTGTGCCGGGCAAGATTGCGCGCAATCCCAGCCTGGGTTTTGCCGAGGCGTATATGGATTGCCGGCTGGATGTCGAAGGTGGCGACATCATGGAATTCATCGGCTTTGTGCGGCGCAACAACCCCTGGAACAGCGGGCGCGATCTCGACAATCTGGGCCTGATCGACAAAGCGCGGCTGGCAATTGTCGGTCGGTTGAACCGGATCAACGCGCGCGCTGCCAGCCGCCGCAACGTCGCGCATCACTATGACATCGACGATCGGCTGTACGATCTGTTCCTTGATCCAAATCGGCAATATTCGTGCGCCTACTGGGCCGACGGGATCACCACGCTGGAACAGGCGCAGATCGCCAAGATGAACCATATTGCAGCCAAGCTGGCATTGTCCCCGGGGCAAAGCGTGCTCGATATCGGCTGCGGCTGGGGTGGTCTGGCGATCCATCTGCACAAGGTATCGGGCGCCAAAGTCCACGGCATATCGCTCAGCAAGGAACAGATCGGTTATGCCAGGGCCTGGGCACAGCGCGAAGGCGTGGCCGACGCGGTGACCTTCAGCCTGACCGATTTTCGCGATGTCGAAGGCAAATATGACCGGATCGTGTCGGTGGGCATGTTCGAACATGTCGGCACGCGCAATTTTCCGGCGTTTTTCCGCCAGGTGCACAACCGGCTGGCGTCCGATGGCGTGATGCTGCTGCACACCATCGGCCGGGCAGCACCCCCGGCGGTAACCGATGATTTCACGCGCAAATACATTTTTCCGGGCGGCTATATCCCCTCGTTGTCCGAAACCATCGCGGCAATCGAACCGTGCAAGCTGATGCTGGCCGATTGCGAAGTGCTGCGCCGCCATTACGCACCGACGCTGCGCGCGTGGTATGACCGATGCGTGGCGCAGCACGACCGCATCGTCGAACTGTTCGATGAACGGTTCTACCGGATGTGGCTGTTTTACCTGGTGGGTGCCGCCACCGGCTTTGAACATGCCAGTCTGGTCAATTTCCAGCTGCAACTGGTGCGCGACCGCGATGCCGTGCCGATCACGCGCGATTACATCCAGGCGACCGAGGACCGGCTGAACGCAGGCCCCCATGGGCTGGGCATGGTGCCACGCCTGCGTGAAGCAGCGCTTGCGTGACGCAGCGTCTTGTTGCGCTGCACCCCAAATGCATCCAGTTCGGGCAGACCCCGGGTTTTTGAAATTATGTCAATTTTGTCAGGATGTTGTCACCCATCTAGGGCTTTTTCCCTAGGCATTGCACGGGGCTGTCGGTCCAAAGTCCAGTGATCTGGAGATGCCCTAAGGCAAAGTCCCTGTTTCATTGCCGTTGCGTCACCATGACGAGGCCGGGGTTATGCCGGTTTCGAACCGGTGCAGCGGCATCAGTGCGACAGGCGGATTGGCCATAGCTCCGGAGGGTTGCACAGGGCATGGGGTGTCCTGGCAGCTGCTATCCGTCGGGAACCGTCATGCGGCATTCCCGACCCGCTGTCCCGAACAGGCAAAGGGCCCGATCCGGCAAGGGAACGGCCTGGCGCCGTCGTGCATGATGGCCGGTGCACAGGTTCGAAGCCCGGACAGATTGGCCAAATGTGGGGCGCAGCGCCTGTCCGGGCCATCGCGCGGTGGTCCGGACAGGGCGGCAGTGTCATGCGGCCGGCGCCACCATGGTGTGCAGACGTTCGGCCAGCGCCAGGTAATAGGCGGCGATTGCGGCCAGCGCCCGATCGCCCAGCACAAATGGCGCATGGCGCGCCTGATCGGCAGGATCATCGCCCATTGTCGCCAGCGCCAGATCGGCGCGCGGGCGGCTGCCCGCCTCGGCCGGGGCGTCGCCCGTGGCCAGCGCGCGGATCCGGCCGATCGCGCGCAGGCGCGGGGCGTCAAGCGCAAACGCCTGGCGCAACACGCCATTGCGGCCCAGCCGCATCGCGGCGTCGCCTTCGCGCACATAGACAGCGCGGGTGCCATGCGGTGGCGCCAGCGCTGCGTTGGCGGCATCGACCATCAGCACCAGAAACCGATCGAGTTCCTTGAGGCAATTGCACGCGCGGCGCACCGCGATCACCGGCGGCAGGGCGAGCCGGTGATGATCGGCACCGCGCGCGATCAGAAACCGGCAGCCTGCCACCATGTCGGTGTACGCCGCATCAAAGGCATCGAGATCTGCCCCGGCAAACGGTCCAAACCGGCCCGGGCGCAGCGCCGCAGTCTGACCGGTCAGGCGATCAGGCAAAACCGGCGTCCACAGCCTGGGTGCGGGTATGGCAGGGCATCGATCACGCTCCAGTGCAAGCAGGGGTCTGCAACGGTCCCCCGGTCGCCAGCGTCTCGAACGAAATGCCGACTTGGCCACCTGCCGTACACATCCAGCCCGCCATCGTCCAACCCCTTGTTGCGCCGCGGCAGACCGGCCAGGGCTTGCACCGCGTGGTGCTGCGGGTATCATCGGCCATGATGACCCGCAAATTCGCGCTGCTCGCCCCGCTTGTCCTGGCTTTGCCAACCCCCGCGTTTGCCGGGCTGTCGGGGATCGAACAGACCCTGGTCACCCAGGCGGACACCGATACCCCCCTGGCGATCGGCCTGCTGGAACGGCTGGTTGCGCAAAACAGCGGCACCCGCAATATTGCCGGCGTCAAGAAAGTGCGCGATCTGGTTGAACCCGAACTGGCCGCACTTGGCTTTGCCACGCGCTGGGTGCCGATGGATGCGGTGCATCGGGCAGGCCATCTGATCGCGACGCACAAAGGTCGGCCCGGCACCACGCGCATGCTGCTGATCGGGCATCTCGATACTGTGTTCGAACCCGCGTCGCCATTCCAGACCGCAACGCGCGAAGGCGATATCCTGCACGGACCCGGCGCATCGGATGACAAGGGCGGCGTGGTGGTGATGATCGCGGCGCTGCGCGCGATGAAAACGGTCGGCACGCTGGCGCACGCCAATATCGAGGTGGTGCTGACCGGCGATGAAGAGGCGGCGGGTGATCCGATCAGCGTGTCGCGCGCCGATCTGATCGAGGCGGCGCACCACGCCGATGTCGCGCTGGATTTCGAAGGCTTGTCGGTGCAGAACGGTCAGGACTACGGATCGATCGCGCGGCGCTCGGCGGGCAGCTATACCATCACGGCCACGGGCAAATCATCGCATTCGGGCCAGATCTTTGCCCCGGGCGTGGGCGATGGTGCGGTTTATGAACTGGCGCGGATCATCACCGCGTTTCACGACCAGCTGCCCGAACCCGATCTGACCTTCAACATCGGGCTGATGGCGGGCGGCGCGACCGTTACCATGGCCCCTGACGAGGCACAGATCGGCGCCACCGGCAAAACCAATATCGTGCCCCCGATCGCCATGGCCAGCGGCGATTTCCGTGCACTGACCGAAAGTCAGATCGACCGGGTCAAAGACCGGATGATCGCCATCGTCGCACGCCACCTGCCCCAGACGGACGCGCAGATCGTGTTTCACGAGGCCTATCCGCCGATGGCCCCGACACCCGGCAATCAGGCGCTGCTCGACCGGTTGAACGCGATCAACACCGATCTGAACCTGCCTGTCATGCCCGCGCTCGATCCGCTGAAACGCGGTGCTGGCGATATCAGCTTTGTCGCCCGGTATGTCGACGGTCTGGTCGGCCTGGGGCCCAGCAGCCGGGGCGATCATACGCCGGAAGAACGCGTCGACCTGTCGAGCTTTCCCCGCCAGATCAAGCGCGCGGCACTGCTGATGACACGATTGAGCAAGGAAACATCGCGTCATTAACTCGCTTTTGCGCAGATGGCGTGCTAGGCGCCCGACAACCGGCCCTTGTGGTGGCCGGATGCGCAACGCCTCGCGCTGATATGGGCGGAAGGGTTTCAAGACAACTACATGGCAGGATACAAGGAACCGGCTTTTCAGGATCGGGTCGCAGCCGCCGCAAAGGCGCGTGAAGCCGCACTGGCCCGGTTGAAAGCAAAACCGCCGATCGATCCGGCAGTGGTCGCCGAACGCATCGAAAAGGAACGCGCGCGCGAAGTCGCCGCTGCCGAACGTGCCGCGCAGCGCGCCGCCGAGCGTGCCGAACGCGCCGCCGAAGCCGAACTGGCCAAGGCCAAGGCCCTGGCCGCGATCGTGCCGCCGCCGACCGAGGCCGAACGCAAGGCCGCCCGCGACGCCAAATATGCCGCACGCAAGGCGCGCAAGTCATCGTAGAGGCCGGCACCCCGCCCGCCCCGCCCGAGCGCATCACGCTCGACGGCCATGATGAAATTGCGACCGCGCGCGTACCCGATGGCGCGCTGTTGCGGCTGGTCCAGCGCGGCGATGCGTTCACCATCCTGCTCGATCGCACCGAACTGATGAGCACGCGCGCCAGCGCCTCGGAAGAGGCGCTGGCCACGCTGACCTGGGAACGGCTGGTCGGACGCCCCGCGCCCGAAATGCTGATCGGCGGCTACGGCATGGGTTATACCTTGCGGGCGGCGCTGTCGGTGTTGCCCGCCGACGCCTGCGTCACGCTGGCCGAACTGGTGCCCGAAATCATCCAGTGGGCGCGTGGCCCGATGCACCGTCTGACCGACGGATGCCTCGATGATCCGCGGGTACAACTGGTTACCGACGATGTCGCCATGCTGATCGATGCCGCGCACGAAGGCTATGATGCCATCCTGCTCGATGTCGACAACGGGCCCGAAGGGATCACCCGCCGGATCAACGACCATCTCTACACCGACGAAGGTGTGCAGGCGGCGCGCAACGCGCTGAAGCCCGGCGGCGTTCTGGCGGTATGGTCGGCCTGGCCCGACCGCGAATTCACCGTGCGTCTGGTCGAGGCCGGCTTCAACGTGACCGAGACGGTGGTGCGCGAACAGGCCGATGGCGAAGGCGACAACCACCTGATCTGGTTTGCACAACGGCCCTATCGTCCGCTCTGACCACGCCGCGCGCGCGACCGCGCCGTGCCCGCCCGCGCCCGGCCACGGTGTGTGGCCGCGTTGCGCCGTCGCCTTGCGTCGCGTGCCCGGCCCTGATACCCGCGCGCCCACATCCCTTGCGCCCCACTTCCAGCGGAGTCGTCCATGTCCGATATCAAGCGGGTCGTTCTTGCCTATTCCGGCGGGCTCGACACCTCTGTCATCCTCAAATGGCTGCAGGTCACCTACAATTGCGAAGTGGTGACATTCACCGCCGATCTGGGCCAGGGTGAAGAGCTGGAACCCGCGCGCGCCAAGGCGCAGCTGATGGGGATCAGGCCCGAACACATCTATATCGACGACTTGCGCGAAGAATTCGTGCGCGATTTCGTGTTTCCGATGATGCGCGCCAATGCGCGCTACGAAGGCGACTATCTGCTGGGCACATCGATCGCGCGCCCGCTGATTTCCAAGCGGCTGATCGAGATTGCGCGCGAAACCGGCGCCGACGCCGTGGCCCATGGCGCCACCGGCAAAGGCAATGACCAGGTGCGTTTCGAGCTGTCGGCCTATGCGCTTGATCCGGGTATCAAGGTGATTGCGCCGTGGCGCGAATGGGACCTGACCAGCCGTACCGCGCTGATCGCCTGGGCCGAGGCGCACCAGGTGCCGGTGCCGACCGACAAGCGCGGCGAAAGCCCGTTTTCGACCGATGCCAACCTGCTGCACACCTCGTCCGAAGGCAAAGTGCTGGAAGACCCCTGGGCCGAAGTGCCCGACTATGTGTTCTCGCGCACGGTCAACCCCGAAGACGCGCCGGACCAGGCCGAATACATCACCATCGATTTTGAAAAGGGCGATGGGGTGGCGGTCAATGGCCAGGCGATGAGCCCGGCCACGCTGCTGGCCGCGCTCAACGACTATGGTCGCAAGCATGGCATCGGGCGGCTCGATCTGGTGGAAAACCGCTATGTCGGCATGAAGAGCCGCGGGATGTACGAAACGCCGGGTGGCACGATCTATGCCATCGCGCATCGCGGCATCGAATCGATCACGCTCGATCGCGGCGCAGCCCATCTCAAGGATGAGCTGATGCCCAAATATGCCGAACTGATCTACAATGGCTTCTGGTTCGCGCCCGAACGCGAAATGCTGCAGGCTGCGATCGACCACAGCCAGGCCAAAGTGAACGGCACCGTGCGGCTGAAGCTGTACAAGGGCCAGGCCTATGTGGTGGGGCGCAAGTCGCCCGACAGCCTGTATTCCGAACGCCATGTCACGTTTGAAGACGATGCCGGCGCCTATGACCAGAAGGATGCGGCCGGGTTCATTAAATTGAACGCGCTGCGCCTGCGCCTGCTCGCCCAGCGCGACCGCTGATCGGGCAAAAAGCCCTCCCCGCAAACGGGAGGGCTTTTTTGCAGGCGAGAATTTTCAAATCACCGTCAAACACTTGTCCAGTTGTCCACCGCGAACATGCCGGCCTGTGGATAACTTTGCTGAAAATATCTTGATCGACTCGCCTTCGAAGCGCAGCCTTGGGACATCGAGCAAGCGGAATGGCGCTGAAACAACCAGACCAAGTGTCTGATTGCACAAGCAAAAAATCGCTCTCGATCCGACCATTTGCATATCCATTTTCACAATCCGGACCTGCACGGGTGCCTCGCGGCGACCCCGGGCATTGGCGAGGTGCGCGATGGGGGCAACGGGCGGAAATAGGGTATCTGCCGAATGACAACGAACGCGGCATTGCGCCTTGCCCAACCCATCGGAGCAATCCATGGGCCCAGGTCAATGCCACGGTCCGGTGCCGATCAGACGATGCCCGAGCCTGATCCTGCTGCGTGCGGGATTTCGTCTGGCCCAGGCCCCATCCGGGGCCAAAGCCAGGAGCGATGTCATACAAAGCAAGGTTCAGGTTATATCCGTCGGCGCGGCGATGGGTTGCAGCCTTGCGCGAAAGCGCAGGACGGCAGGACACGCGTGCTTTGACAGCCGGGCCAGCGCGGCCTGTTCCTGCGGGGACGGTCCGCATGGCCGATCATCGCCCGCCTGCCCCCCGCGGCAGGCACGGCGCAAATGCGCAGGCGCAGCGCCCGAAACGGTGCTGCAGGGGGGATGATCGCAAGGTCAGCCGGGGCGGCAAAGGCGGATGGCAGTGGGGGCCGGCGGCAACGCCGGCCCCCATTTCATGTCTGCCCGTTCACACCAGATCGGCAGGCACCAGCGGATAGGCTGCTTCAACCGCGCCCAGCGCGTCGCGCAACGGGCCAAGGTGGGGTTCGAATTGCCGCCAGTGATCAACCCCGTCGGTAAAGATCGGCTGGCGCACCTGTTCCGAACTGGCGGTGCGCACCGCGCGGCGGTTGCGATAGAACGCCAGGCATTCCTCTTCAAACGGCACGCCGACATGATCGAGCAGGCGGCGCACCTGCCCTTCGGTATCGGCCACCATGTCTTCATAGATCACCCGGTGCACCGCACCCGGCGCTTCGCGATCGAACGCCGCCATCTGCGCGACATAGGCGCGGTAATAGCGGCCGATTTCCGCCAGATCATAGCTGAACAGCTGGCCGCGTGCGAAAAACTGCTTCCACCCTGAAAAGCAGCAGCCCATCGGATGGCGCCGCGCGTCGATTATCGTCGCGTTGGGCAGGATCAGCCGGATCAGTCCGGCATACATCCAGTTGTTGGGCATCTTGTCGATAAAGCGCGGCTTGCCCTCTTTGCGATGGACGCGCGTGCGATCAAGATATTCCTGCCCCAGCCGCGTCAGATCGGCCGGCGCAAGCGACCGTACGACATCGGCAAAACTTGCAAATTCTCCGTCTTCCACACGCGAATGCAGGCGGTCGCCGATCATCATCAGATCGGGCAGTTCCATCGTGCCTTCGATCTGCGAATGGCTCGACAGGATCTGTTCGACCAGCGTCGATCCGGCGCGTGGCAGGCCGACGATGAATATCGGATCGTGGTCGGGGCATCCCTGCCCCGCCCGGCTGGCCAGGAACGGCGCCGCAAACAGCGCGGCGTGTTCTTGCGCGCCATTCAGGATGCGCGCCTCGTCATAATCGACGCCTTTGCGCCGCAGCGCATTGCCGCGCGCGTAATGGGCAAAGCTTTCGCCCACATCGCCTGCATCCTCATAGGCCTTGCCCAGCGCGAAATGCAGCTGGCTGGCCTGTTCGTCGTCCTCCACCGTATCCTGCACGGCGGTCATCGCGGCAATGTCGTCAGGCCCCAGCTTGACCGTCTTGAGATTGGCCAGGCTCCACCAGGCCTCGCCCAGCGCGGGATCGTGGTCCAGCGCGTGCCGATAGGCGGCAATGCAATCGGCCTGGTTGCCCAGCGTCTTTTCGACATGCCCCAGGTTCAGCCACACGCGCGGATTGCCCAGGCCACGCGCGATCAGATCGCGATAGATCGCCGCCGCCGCGTCCTGTTCGCCCAGCCGCACCTGCAACGACGCCTTGAGCAGCGCGTGCCCGGGATTGTCGGGTTCATCGTCAAGCAGGATCGTGGCGTGGTCAAGCGCACCCGCCACGTCGTGGCCCATCTGTACGATCCGGACCAGCAGTTCGCGCGCCGCGCCAAACCCCGGTGCAATATCCAGTGTGCGCTTCAACAGCTCGACCGCTTCGCTCATCTGGCCCTGCCGCCATGCCACTTCGCCGCGCAGCCGCATCGCCGCCGCGTCGCGCGGCATCAGCCGCATGCGTTCGTCGAGCAGCGCCTCGGCCGCGGCAAAGTCCTTGGCGTGCATCGCCATCGCCGCCTTGACCAGGATCGGATCGCGGGCAGAGGCCGCCACGCCGCGCAATTCGGCCCGCCGCGCATCGCGTTCGCGCCCCGCCGCACGCAGCGCCACCGGCAACGCATGCCACGCCGCCAGCAGATCGGGCTTCAGCGCCACCGCCCGTTCCAGCGCGATCACCGCAAGATCATGTTCGCCAAGGCCACCGTGGACCATCGCCAGTTCGAACGCGGTCAGCGCCGATCGCGGCTGTTCGGCGCTCAACCGGGTCAGCACCGCGCGCGCTGCGGGCAGATCGCCCAGCGTGTGCAGCGCCTGGCCTTCGATCAGGATGGCCTGCGGATGCCCGGGTACGGCATTCAGGATCTCGCGCGTTTGCGCCAGCGCCAGGCGGGGATCACGACCCAGCATCGCGGCGGCATGGGCCAGTGCAGCATCAAGGGAAACGGTCCTTTCCTGTGCTGCATGGGGGTCTGCCATGGTCCGTACGCTCCTGCCCGGGGGTCAATTATGCGCCAACACCTGCGCCAACCGCCCCCGATTGTCGAGTCCTGCGCCCGCGCCCGATTGCCCCGCGGGCCACCCTTTTTGCGCGCCCGGGCGCAAGGCCGTTGACACTTTTTCCGGCTTTGACACATTCGCAGCCGGACACGCGCACCGACGTCGGGCGCCAATCCGATGGGGATTTTGTTTTGCCAGATTGCCGCCCCGTGCGGGGCAACGGTCGCCGGGTATCGCCGGCGGGCGGGCGCGTTTGTGCGTGCAAGCGGGTGAAAAACTGCCCCGGGGTCGCACACAAGGAACAGGGGACCGACATGACACAGGCCGCAATTTCGTCGCACGCGCCGGCCCGCAGCGCTCGGCGCGGCCTTGCCGCCATACTGGCGTCGACCATGCTGTCGGGCACGTTTGCACTGATCCCGGGCCTGGCGCACGCCGATCAGGCGGCGCCCGAGCCCGCGCCGCAGCCCGCCGGGAATACGGCGCTGGGCGAAATCGTGGTAACCGCCACGCACAAGTCTGAAAGCCTGCAGAAGGTTCCGATCAGCCTGCAGGCCTTCGATGCGGCCAAGCTGGAACAGAACCACGTCGCCAGTTTCGCCGACTATGCCAATATGCTGCCCTCGGTCTCGTTTGAAACGCTGGGCCCCGGCCGCAGCGAACCCTTTTTCCGCGGCATTTCGGTCAGCGGCGGGCAGGCCTCGACGGTTGGCATGTATCTGGATGATATGCCGATCACCTCGACCGGCAACAATCCCGAAGTGCACATCTATGATGTCGAACGCGTCGAAGCGCTGTCGGGGCCGCAGGGCACGCTGTTTGGGGCCAGTTCGCTCGCCGGCACGATCCGCATCATCACCGCCAAGCCCAAATTCGACAAGATCGAGGCGGGCATGGACGTGCAGGTCGACAAATTCGGCAAAGGCCATGCCGGCGGCACCGTTGAAGGTTTTGTCAACCTGCCGATCACGTCGAACCTGGCGATCCGCCTGATGGCATTTTATGACAAGACCGGCGGCTATATCAACAACACCCACGGCGTGTACCATTACCAATCGGTGCCGATCACCATCGACAACGCCGCGCTGGTGCAGAACGCCTACAACCCCGACGAGGAATATGGCGGCCGTGCATCGCTCAGTTGGGAAGTGGCACCCGACTGGACCATCACGCCCGAGATCACCTATCAATACCTGAACGCGCAAGGCAGCTACAACTTTGACCCGCGCGTCGGCGATCTGGCGGTGCACGATTACAGCCCGACGTATCTCAAAGACCATTGGTATCAGGCCGAACTTGCCATCCATGGGCACATTGGGGATTTCGACGTGGTCTCGGCCACCGGCTATTTTTCGCGGACCAATTCCAACGCGAATGATTATACCTATTATTCGGTCACTTATGACCAGCTTGTCGCTGCGGGCAAAGTGGGCAACTACTATTCCAATTTCACCGACAAGAACGGCAATTTCATCAACCCGACGCAGCAGTATTTCGGCCACGAGCACGACACCAAGTTTACCCAGGAAACCCGGCTGAGCACCCCCAGATCCTGGCCGGTCCAGGTAACGCTGGGCGGGTTCTATCAATACCAGGGCCTGGCCTATGACGATGATTATTATATACCGGGGCTTAGCACGGCGTTGAACACGGGCGTGCCCGACACGTATCCGCCGTTTTCGCCCGCGCTGAACGGGGTCTATTCGACCGACGTCTATTACCTGGTCGAAGAAAACCGTCACTTCAAGGACGGGGCCGCGTTTGCCGAAGGCAATGTCACCATCACGCCCACGCTCAAGGCGACCGGCGGCATCCGCTATTTCGTGTCGGACAACGGCACCTACGGGTTTGCCGGCACGTGGAGCAGCGCCGACAATGCGGCCAAGGCGACGCAGGCCAACGGCACACCGGGCTGCTGGAACGAAGATCCCGGCGTCCTTTATGGCAAGTTCATCCACCCCACGCGGTTAAGCTGCATCAACACCAACACGCAGTACCACCAGACCGGCCAAACCCACAAACTCAGCCTGACCTGGCAGTTCGAGCCGTCCAAAATGGTTTATGCCACGTATTCGACCGGGTTCCGCCCCGGCGGTGGCAACCGGCTGGCCAATGCCGGACCGTACAAGGCGGACACGCTGGCCAATTTCGAACTGGGCTGGAAAACCACCTGGGGCAACACCTTGCGCTGGAACGGCGCGGTCTATTACGAAAAATGGAAAGGCATCCAGTATGTCGTGATCCCCGCCGGTACCCAGGGCGCCGGGGTTACGGTGAATGCCGGCGATGCGCGCGTCTATGGCATCGAAACCGATGTGGAATGGAAACCGGTCAACGGCCTGACCCTGTCGGCCAATGGCGCCTATAACGATGCCAGGCTGACGTCGAACTTCTGCGATCTGGTGTCGAACAAGGATCTGGAACTGTTGCCGACCTGTTCGACCTACGGGGTGGACCTTGCCGCCGCCAAGGGCACCCGCCTGCCGCGCCAGCCCCGCTTCAAAACCAATGCCACCGCACGCTATGATTTCCCCGCGGGCGCAACCAGGGCCTTCCTCCAGGGCCAGATCCTGCACCAGTCGGGCAGCACGTCCGACCTCGACGTGTCGAACGATGCGCTGCTGGGTGATACCGAGGGCTTTACCACGTTCAACTTTTCGGCGGGCACCACGATCAGGGGTGTGTCAATCGAGGCGTTTATCGAAAACGCCTTCGACTCACGCGGGATTTTGTCAAAGAACACGTTCTGTTCGATCCAGTACTGTTCCGGATCGTCGCGCAGCTATCCCACCAAACCACAGTTCTTCGGCCTGAAGGCGGCGTTCAAATATTGATCAGCCACGCCACACGCCAACTGTCAGAAAGGGGCCTTAACAGCCCCTTTTTTTACACGCGCGTCAGCGTTATGCCGCAGCGCACAATGCATTACGGGGCCAGGCTGACCAATGTGGTGCCCCCGCCGATCCGGCTTTCGCACATTGCAGCTGGCCGTGATGAACACGGGCGTCAACGGAATCGTGCGCAACGATTCGGCGGCTTCGAACCCCCTTTTTACAGGCGTGTGACAAGGGTGTTGACTCACTTTGGCTATGACGCATTATCAATCCCGGACGCTTGTCATGAATGTTGAATGAACAGGCGCCTTCATGGGACCTATACGACGAGTCATTGGCGTGCACTTTGGTGCACGGCGCTAAAGCGGGAAACCGGTTTTTGGCGACGCACAGGCCGTGCCGCCTTTCGCCTCCCCTGCCTTAGCACGGCGCACCATGCCGCATTGCAGCATGGCCGCGATGACTCGCATCTTTTGCAACAAGGCGCCCGGGCGATGGCCGCGCGGGGCCAGGGGGTTTGTTTACCGCAGGGGAGCGCAAGCGATGGCACGACAATCTGATCGGCGGTCACGGTTTCTGGGCATGTTGGGGGCCACAACCATTCTGGCCGGAGCGGCACTGCCGGGGATCGCGCGGGCGCAACAGACCCCTGCCCCCGCACCGCCGTCCGCACCCGCGGGCGATGGCCTGACCGAAATCGTCGTGACCGCGACTCACGAAAAACAAAGCGTGCAGAAAGTGCCGATCTCGATGCTGGCGCTCAGCAGCGCTTCGCTTGACGAACGACAGGTTCAGGGCCTGTCGGATCTGGCGGCATTGCTGCCTTCGGTGTCGTTTGCAGGGCTTGGGCCGGGCCGCGTCACACCCTATTTCCGCGGGATCGTGCCGGCCGGTGGCAACTATGCCTCGGTCGGCTATTACCTGGATGACATTCCGATCACCGGCACCGGTGTGCCCGACATCCACATTTATGACATTGATCGCGTCGAGGCGCTGTCGGGCCCGCAGGGCACGCTGTATGGCGCGGGATCGCTGGCGGGGACAATCCGTTTCGTCACCAACAAGCCCAAGATCGGCAAGCTGGAATATGGCATCGACATCGAGGCCAACAAATATGGCGGCCATGGCGAAGGCGGCCTGATCGAAAGCTATCTCAATCTGCCGGTCAGCAACAATTTCGCCGTGCGCGTGATCGCCTATTATCGCAAAGATGGCGGGTTTATCAACAACACCCCCAACAACGGCACATTTAACGATGGCAGCTCGTCGACGCTCAATCTGGGCGATAATGTGCCATCAACCACCTATACGCTGAATAACGCCAATATTGCCAAAAACAACTATAACCCGATCTATGAATACGGCACGCGGTTGCAGGCGCTGTGGGAACCCGCGCCCGACTGGGAGATCATGCCCGAGGTGACCGCGCAGCGCCAGACCGCCTATGGTTATTTCGGCTATGACCCGCGCGTCGGCGATCTGCAGGTTCACGATTACGACCTGACCCGCCAGGACGACCGCTGGTACCAGGCCGAACTGTCGATCCACGGGCATATCGGCGATTTCGATCTGACGTCGGCCACCGGGTATTTCTATCGCCGGACCTATCTCAACAACGATTACACGTATTACACGGTCACCTATGACCGGTTCGGCCCGGGCTACGAAAACTATCTGCAGTTCTTTGACAAGAATGGCTGCACCGGCTCGGGCGCCACGATGAAATGCAGCACCCTGATCAACCCCACGCAATATTATCATTCGTGGACCACACAGAGCAAGTTTACGCAGGAAGTGCGGCTGAAAACCCCGGTAAGCTGGCCATTCGATGCCACGATCGGCGGCTTTTTCCAAAGCCAGTTCAACGAAAACAACAGCAACTATGCGATCCACGGCCTGGACAACATCGCCGGCTATACGGCGGCTGGCGGGCAAGAGGCCAACCCCGGCGGTTTCGGCATTCCCACAACGGCCGGCGGCACCATGGTGCTGGGCACCCCGGCGGTCAAAGGCGATACGTTCTATATCAATGAAAACAATCAATATTACCATGATGAAGCGGTGTTTGCCGAAGGGCATTACAAGATCACGCCCAATCTGAAAGTGACTGGCGGGATCCGCTATTTCTGGACCGATTACGAAACACTGGGTCTGGCGGGCGTCATGGCCTCGGCACACAGCACATCGAGTTCGCTTTATCTGCCGACCGGGACGTATGGCTGCCCCACGCCGTTGCCCACCGATGCGCGGCTGACGTGCCTCAACACCAATCCCGCGGCGCCCGATGAAGTGGGCCGCTACAAGGAAAAGGGTGAAACGCACAAGCTGGTGGTCGACTGGCAAGTCGATCCCGACAAAAACATCTATGCCAACTATTCGACCGGGTTCCGCCCCGGCGGTTTCAACCGGCCGTTGCGCATTCGCGGCTATGGCCTGGCCACGGTCAGTCCGTTTGAATCGGAAAAGCTCTCGAATTTTGAATTCGGCGTAAAAACCAAGTGGAACAATATCTTCCGGTTCAACGCGGCCGCCTATTACGAAACCTGGAACAATATCCAGTACAGCGTTGTCGTGGCCGGAACGCAGGGTGCAGGCATCACCGGAAACGCCGGCACCGCCCATGTGAAAGGCGTGGAATACGATGCCGACCTGAAACTGGGCAACGTCACGCTGTCGACTTCGGGCGCGTACAACGATGCGCGGCTGGCGCGAGATTTCTGCAACTTTGCGTTCAATTCGTCGAATTTGTCGATCGGGCAATTGCCCACCTGCACCGAAGGACAATACGTGCACAATGCCGACGGATCGCTGCAGATGCCGCTGGTTTCGCAGGTTGCGGCCAACGGTGGCACCCGTCTGCCGCGTCAGCCGATGTTCAAGGGCACCACCACGATCCGCTATGATACCACGATCGGCGCATACAAGGCCTTCGTCCAGGGCGCCGCGCTGTACCAGACAGGCGCTACGCAGAACCTCAACACATCGCTCGATGCGCTGCTGGGCGATACGTCGGGCTTTGCCAGTTTCGATTTTTCGGCCGGCGCGTCAAAGGGCCCGTACCGTCTGGAACTGTTCATCGAAAACGCCTTTGACGAACGCGGCGCGCTGACCAAGAACACGTTCTGTTCGATCACCTTCTGCGCCAATTCATCGCGCACATTCACAATCCGGCCGCAGTTTTTCGGCATCAAGCTGTCGTACCATTATCAGTAAAGGCCACTGAAGGCCGCCCCATGCTTTGCGCATGGGGCAATTTCCGGCGCAAGGGCACGCCGGTCAAAAAAAAGGCCGGCGAAAACGCCGGCCTGAAAAAAGTTTGGGAGAGGATGCCTGAAAGGCCCGCCCTGTGTGCCCACGCCATCGATTCGTGGCAAATGCACGTTAAGCTTTCACAGTTGCGCAATTTGCACGCATCAGGATCGATCGGCGAACAGCGCCTTGAGTTCGCGTTTGAGGATCTTGCCATTGGCGTTGCGCGGCAGCGTTTCGGGGTGGAAACGGATTGCCACCGGCACCTTGAACGCGGCCAGCCGTTCGCCGACCCAGGCGCGCAATTCGGCTTCGCTGGCGTGATGGCCAGGCGCCAGATGCACAATCGCCGCCGGTTCTTCGCCCAGCGTATGGTGGGGAATGCCGATCACCGCCGCATCCATCACCGCCGGATGGTCATAAAGTGCGTTTTCCACTTCGGCCGAATAGATGTTTTCGCCGCCCCGGATCACGATGTCCTTGGCGCGATCGACGATATAGCAGAACCCTTCGGGATCGAGCCGGGCCAGATCGCCGGTGCGCACCCAGCCATCGACGAACGTGGCCTGCGTGGCGTCGGGATTGTTCCAGTACCCTTTGACGATCATCGGCCCCCGGGCCCACAGTTCACCCACTTCGCCCGGCGCCATATCGACCAGCCGATCGGGACAGACCACGCGCAGATCGGCCACCGCCACCGCCGGGCCGCAGCTGTCGGGCCGCGCCAGATAGTCTTCGCCCACGATGTTGGTCACCGTGGCCATCGTTTCGGTCATGCCCCAGCCATTTCCCGGCCTGGCGCCGAACACCGCGCTGATTTTGCGCACCAGATCGGGCGCCGAGGGCGCGCCGCCGTAAGACACGGTTTCAAGCGACGACAGATCGTATTTTTCGCGATCGGGATGTTCGAGCAATTGCCAGGCGATCGTCGGCACGCCACCGGCCAGATTGATACGTTCGCGCTCGATCAGCGCCAGGGCGGCGCCCGCGTCCCAGCGGCGCATGAACACCAGCGTGTTGCCGGCATAGACCGATCCCATCAGCACCGCGCTGCACGCGGTGACATGGAACAGCGGGATCGAAACCAGCGCGGTCTTGGGGCTGGGCGGTGGCGGCACCTCGCCGCGGCGCAGAACGGCCGAGGCCGCGACATAGGCGCTCGACAGGATATTGGTGGTCAGATTGCGATGCGTGCCCAACGCGCCTTTGGGATGGCCGGTGGTGCCCGAGGTATAAAAAATCGTCGCCTCGTCATCCGGCGCCAGATCCGCCGCGGGCAGATCGCGATCGGGCAACGCGCCATAGCCGTGCGGCGTGCCGATCACGCTTTCCAACGCGACCACGCCCGTCGGCACCGTACCCAGCCGCGCGCCCAGCACATGCGCCAGCGCGGGAATGTCGCCGCGCAAAGGCAGCACCCGATCGATACGTTCGCCATCGGCAATCAGCACGCTACAGCCTGCGGTGTTCAGGCCATAGGCCAGTTCACCTGTCGTCCACCACGCGTTGAGCGGCACGCAGATTGCGCCGAGCGTGGTTACCGCAAAGAACGCCACCGGCCATTCGGGCAGATTGCGCATCGCCAGCGCCACCCGGTCGCCTGGCCCCACGCCCAGATCGCGCAGATGCTGTGCCAGCGCCGCCACCGCGCGAAACCAGCCTGCGAACGTCACGCGTTCATCCTCGAACACCAGGAACGTGCGATCGCCGTGGCCACGCCCGATTTGTGCCAGCGCGCGCAAATGCGCAGGCGCATTCTTCCACGCGCGGAACGTACGGCCGTGCGCGGCCACCTCGACCATTTCAAACGGCGCGCCCGGGGCGCACAGCATGGCGCGGGCTTCATCCAGAGTCATCGTTTTCTCCCAAACCGATCCCGGTAATCCGGGTTACAGCATCGCCTCGATCAGCACCGGGCCCGTGGCGGCCAGTGCGTGTTCCAGCGCATCGCGAAATTCGGCGACCGTCACGACCCGCTGCGCCGGCACACCCATCCCGGCGGCCATCGCACACCAGTCGAGCCGCGGATGATCCAGGCTGAGCATCGACAGCGCCTTGGGCCCCGCGTTTTGTACGCCGACACGCGAAAGTTCAATGTTGAGAATGGCATAGGATGCATTGTTGAAGATCACCGTAACAATGTTCAGCCGCTCGCGCGCCATCGTCCACAGCGCCTGCAGCGTGTACATGCCCGATCCGTCGGCCTGCAACGCGATGACCTGGCGCAAAGGGGCCGCCACCGCCGCGCCCACCGCGACCGGCAGCCCCTGCCCGATCGCACCGCCCGTCACCATCAGCCAGTCATGCCGCGCCGCACCTTTTGTGGCGTCAAACAGCGCCGCAGCCGCGGTCAGCCCTTCGTCCGATACGATCGCATCTGCGGGCATCAGTTCGGCGAGCACCGCGCCGATGGCCTGCGCGTCCAACCGGTCTCCGGCCGGCGGGTTATCGCGCGCCTGAATGCCCACCGGGTCCGCCGGGGCGCCCAGCGCATCGGCCAGCGCGGTCAGCGCGTGGAGCGCATCTTCACGCAGACCCGCCAGCCGCACAATCTGTGCATCGGGCGGCGACAGCGCGCCGGGCTTTCCCGGATAGGCGAAGAACGCCACCGGCGGCTCGGTGCCGCAGACCACGATCGTGCGATACGGCGCCAGATAATCGGCCGCCTGTTCCCCGAAATAGGGCAATTTGTCGATCGCCATCCGGCCTGCGCCGCGTTGCAACCGCGCGGCAAATGTTTCGCATGCCAGGCGCGCACCGGTCACCGCAGCAATCCGCCCGGCGGCAACCAGCGCCTCTTCGCGCAAGGCCCGCCCGCCCAGCAGCAGCAGCACCGGGCGCTGGGTCGATCGCAGCGCCCGTGCGGCAGCGGCAATCGCGGCATCGGGCACGCGGGGCGCAGGCGGCAAAGGGCGCGGCGCAACCGGCGCCGCGCCGCCGTTCCAGGCATGGTCGGCGGGCACGATCACCGTGGCAACTTTGCCCGGCCATTCCATCGCCGCCAGATAGGCTTCGGCGCCGGCCTGCGCCAGATCGCGCGGCGATTGCGCCATCCGCACCCAGTCGGACATCGGCCGCGCCACCCCTGCCGCGTCCGAGGTGAGCGGGGCGTTGAAATGCAGGTGATACGTCGCATGATCGCCCACCATGTTGATCACCGGCGATGCCGCACGGCGCGCATTGTGCAGATTGGCCAGTCCATTGCCCAGCCCCGGCCCCAGATGCAGCAACGTCACCGCCGGCTTGTCGGCCATCCGGGCATAGCCGTCGGCCGCGCCCGTCACCACGCCTTCAAACAGGCCGAGCACCGCGCGCATCCCGGGCTGGCGATCGATCGCGGCCACCAACTGCATTTCGGATGTTCCGGGGTTGGCAAAGCAGGTGTCGACCCCGCACGCGCCCAGCGTGGCGACAAACGCCTCTGCCCCGTTGAAAGTCATCCCCTGCACCCTTTTCGCGCCACCACACCGCGCCCATCGTGCAGCGTTGCGGGTCAGCGTCAAGTGCACAAAACATGCCGGCCGGCCCTGCCGTTACGGCAAGGCGGGTGTGGCAATCGCGATAACCGCCGCGGTCTGTGCTGCGCCATCATCGCAACACGTGGAACCGCATCAGCGGGGCCGGCAATCGAGGTGACGCCAAGCGGCCCACGCCGGCCCACGCCGGCCCAGCCAGTAATCCGGCGTATAATCGCCCCATGCAATATTAAGTGCAAATACGTAATTTCAATTTACGAAATATATGTTCGACATACGATCTGCATTTATCAATATTTACTCTTTACACGCAAACTTGACAATCAACTTTGTCAATGACTAGGCGGCGTGGACAAATTTGGGGTTCTCAATCATCGAGCGTCACAAGCAGGCACGCCCGAAAGGTGCCTTCCGCAGTGTCCTGCCGGTGCCAGATTTTGACGACGTTATAATACTCGAAAAAGCCTTCCGTATCTCGGGCAAGGTGTTCGCCAACGCGCGGCAGGAAGTCGAAGTCGGCTACGAATAGTAGCTTTTCCGGATCCTCGCCCTCAAACACTTCCACCAAAGCCATAAAGTCCTCCGTGCAGGCATAATTGCAATATTGGCCAGTCCCGGCAACGCCTTACGCTGAGAACGATTGACGAGGCGCGAGAGGATTGATTCAAG
>NZ_AUBA01000024.1 GCF_000429005.1 Novosphingobium acidiphilum DSM 19966
CGTGCCTATCCGCTTAAGGCATACACCCACTAGATATGGTATGATGGGTCCATTGGCCTGAGTAGAGTTCGGCAAAGGTCGGCGCCTCGATATCACTGGCGATCCCAAGGAGGGATCGGAAGGCGTTGAACGGGTAGAAGCGGCGATTGAAGCGGAAAGTGAATTCGTTGAGGTAGGCTTGCAGATGCTTGGCGCTGACGCCGTGGTGGATGCCGTTGAGCCACGCTTTGAGGTTTGAGAACACCAGATGGACGATGGGCAGGAACTCTTCGGACACCTCCGGGTCGCCACACTGGGCGATGGCGTGATGGTCGTAACCGCCGCCCTGCAACCCGCTATAGCCGCTCCAATCATCGGTGATGACCAGCGTTCCCGGCTCGACCGCGCTCTGTACAAAGCCACCAAGGGCACCGGCACTGCGGTCTGCACCGATGGCCAATCGAACCCTTCCGGCATAGCGTCCGTTCCGGCGGCGGTCTTGGCCAGTGCCAGGCTCCCGGTGACGAACTTCGACGGCGGCGACCACCAGCGTTTTGTGGTGGGTTCCCCGGCCTTCGCCGCGCGTTCGCCCGCCGATCCAGGTCTCATCGACCTCGACATGCTGACCGCTCTGCCCGCCGATCCGATCCTGATCGGGGCGCACCATCGCGGCGCGCAGTTTATGGAGCAGGCCAAAGGCCGTCTCGTACCGGGTCAGGCCAAGCTGGCGCTGCAACTGGACGGCAGATATGCCGGTCGTCTGACTCGCAACCAGGTAAGCGGCCCAGAACCACACGCTGAGCGGGATGTGGCTTCGTTCCATGGCCGTGCCGACCATCAGGCCGGTCTGACGGCGACACGAGCGGCACATCAGGATGACAGGCCGAGTGGTGAAACGAAACGGATCGCCGACGACGCCACAGCGTGGGCACGCAAATCCATCAGGCCAGCGAGCTTTTTCAAGCCAGGCCGCGCAAGCGCCATCATCCGGGAAAAGCCGCTGGAACTCGGGGAGGGATTTCGGGAACGGCAGCTTGTCGCGGTCAAGAACGTCCACAATCCCCACCCTTTACAACCGCTTTGGGTGGCGCCAAGCCGCAGGAAAAGTCAGGCGCGCGCCACAAGGCAGCCACTAGATGTAGTGGGTGTATGCGTCAAGCGGATAGGCACGGAAAATATGACGCCAACAGATGTCACTTTCGATATCATGGCCGCAGCAGCAACCATTGGGCGTAATGTTAGAGCCCTTCGCTTGGACGCGAAGCTGAGCATTGAAGCATTGGCTACCGTGAGCGGCCTTGAAATTACGAATATTCAAATGATCGAATGCGCTGAAAAAAGATTTATAGATCTCGATGAAATGAATATTATCTGTTCAGCGCTCGGATGCAAAATGTCTGAAATCATAGATGGCGTCTAATCGGTCGGCTTGTACTTTGCAATGTATTTATAAAGTGTAGATTTTGTTACGCCAAGCTTTTCGGCAACCTCGCCTCGGGTTAAATTTACATCGTCAAGCAAACTTTTCACATACCCGTATTGTTCGGCTGCTAATCGGCGCGGGCGCCCAAGTCTTATGGCCACTTCAAGTTTTCTACTGGTTGTTGCGCCGATTGCATGGCGCCGCTGTTGCTCATAGCCATCAATCAATCGGAACAGATCATTGCTAGGCTCGTTTTTTACAACCAAGTCCTGATACGCTATCACGACAGTAACTCCGCGCCTTGATAAACGCCATAGCGCTGTATTTATCGTTGACGTTTTGAATGGCAGCGCGCTCAATGAATAGATAACAAGCATATCGCCGGTCTTTAATGAGTCGGGCTCTTGTGGATTGACCAAGCGGTTCCATTCGTTCGGGGGCTGTCCCGGAGAAGTGGGGCCCTCTACCACATAACTATCAATGCGCCACTTTTTGAAGGCTTGATGCTGCTCAACTTCAGTAGGTTGGTTTTGGCCTGTAGCCAAATACGCGATACGCCGTGTCATCTTCCAGAGCCAATTCCAGGAGCGATCCGAAGTTCAAAAAGAATAATCGTTACGCGGGGTTGCGAACCCCGTGCCACCAAATGCGTATATAGGGGGTTGCCAGTCGAGTCAAAACCGGATACTTTTTACACTCAAGAGAATTTTTTGAGTTTATCCGATGCACCGCGACGCTTCTGCCGAATTTGGCTTAACCGTGAGATCCGCAGCCAAATTTTCGAATGGGGCAGCGGTTCGCAGCCCCATTATTGGCATGTTTTGGGATGGCTGTAGGATGTGCCGAAGTGTACCGCGCCGTTTGTATATAGTCTGTGCGGTTCTAGCGCTGGGCATGGCGGCTCCGGCGCGTGCAGATGACGACAACACCTATGGTTGCGAGGTTATATTATGCCTTGCTACCCCAGGCAGTCCGCTGACCTATGCTGAATGCGTCCCCCCCATCGAAAAATTCTTCGCGTCGCTGTTGACGGGTGGTGGCATGCCGACTTGCGCGGGCTCTGGCATCACCATGACCCCCGCTGGTGGCAATTTCGGAAATCAGCTGTTTGCCGTGAGCACGCCCGGCCAGGCACAGCCCACCTGGTACTACCTCTACAAAGATTTCAACAATCAGGTGCAGGTGGTCCAGCTGAGCGCTGACCAGGTACAACAGTTGCAGGCATGGGCGCAGATGCTGGCCGCAGATTTATGATCTACGCCGCCGCCACACTGGCCGCCCTTGCGAACCAATGCGCTCCTGCGGTGGCAGTGTCCGCACTGTTGCCGGTTGTTCAAGTGGAAAGCGGTGGCAATCCGCTGGCTTTGCACATCAATCATGGACCCAAGGTTTCTGCCCGTACCCTGGCCGAAGCGGTGGCACTTGCAGATCGGTATATTGCTGCGGGTTACAGTGTTGATATCGGATTGGGACAGATCAACAGTCGCAATCTGGGCTGGCTTGGCCTTGGAGTTGAACAGGCATTCGAGCCATGCACAAATCTCGGGGCGGCAGCGCGGATTTTAATGGCCGCGTACACCCGCGCAACCAGCGTAGCCACAGGACCTGCCGCGATCGCGGCGGCGTATTCGCTTTATAACACCGGATCGATGAGCGCGGGGCTCGCAAATGGGTATGTCGCCAAGGTCTGGCGTGCGGCGGGTAACCCGCAAGCCGTTGCCATGATTGGCCCGACAGATGCACCCGACAAATCCGCAATCTCGTCGTCTGACATCCTCGCAGTCAATGAATATGCCGATGTTTTCGCCCAAGCCAATTCATCATCACATGGTGCAGTTTCACCGCGAGAGCCGAACGCACCAGTGCCAACGAACGCATCACCTGCGCCAGCGCAAGTCCGTTCAATTCTCGATCAGCGAGCAGCGTCCTCGACGTCCACCGATGGCTCGCAGTGGGTGCTTGGCGAGGTACCTGCCAGCAAAGTCATGGTGTTCTGATGTCCAGCGCACACGTCCAATTTGCAATCTGCCTGTATGGGAGCTGCTCATGAACTTCGGTCTTCAGATGTGGCGCGCTCGCCGTCAGCTGCAGATGATCAGCGCGTCTGTCACTCGCCAGCACGTTGCCGGTGATGAGGGGGATTTTCAGCAATGGGCCGAGGAGCAAATAGATTTGGCCCGCCAACAGCCCCCCAGGCCTCGCCCGGCGGCGGTGGCATTGCACTGAAGCTTCCGCGAGTGCGCTGCACGACTTTGAATTTCTAATTTCTACCCAGATTGAACCCACGCAAGCCAGACAGGAGACGAAGCCAATGCGTTCTACCAATTTCCATAGCGTTGTGACCGGATTGCGCGACATTGCACGCAACCCGATGGTCAAACAGGCCGCCCTCGTCGGCGCAGGTTTAGCTCTTGTTGCGCTGGTCGATCCGGCGTTTGCTCAAAGCACAGCCTCCGGATCAGGCTCCGACGCGATCACGTCCGGGCTCAACTCGATCAAATCGTGGCTGACCGGTATCACCTCTGTAGTGGGCATTCTGGCGGTGATGGGTGTTGGCTATATGAAACTCACGGGCCGGATGCAGTGGCCAGCGGTCATTTCGGTAATGGTCGGCCTGGGGATCATTTTCTCTGCGTCGACTATCGTCGGTTGGTTTTCCAGCGGGAGCTGAGGTCCCGATAGATCACCGCAATTGGTTGGTGAGTAGCCGCCTGTCGGGTCCTCCTGGCTTGCAGACATGAAGGGGATTGATGATGTATTGGACGCAATATCAATCAGCGCGCACGTTGGGCGAACGTTTTGCCCGTGGGCTGTTCAACATAAACTACTGGCTGATTGCCTTGGCGATCGCCGGTGTTTTGTTGCAGGCACTGCCGCCTCTCCATCATACTCTGACTGAAAGAGACGTGAATAGCCTCCGCGGAATTTTTTATCTGAGCTTACCCGTTTCATTTTGTTTGTTTGTGGCATGGTTTTTTTTCTGGGTCCGCTGCTTTCGTCACCTCGTTTTTGTTTTATGTTTTGGCTTACTAGCGGTCAGCCCATTCACAGTCACGTTTATAACTGGCATTCCGTACGCTGCCCCTCCTGTCGGACATCACCACCATCACCATATCCAGGCGGAACCTGGTCGATGACGGCCGAGACTGTTCAAGAGCGTCTCGTGGAAGACAAAGTCTATCTGGCGCTGACGCGCCCGGCGGTCTTCATGGGGTTGCCGCTGGAAGCCCTGATGCCGATTGGCATGTTGTGCATGCTGGTCTGGGCGCTGCTGCATAACCCGGTCTATCCGGCGCTGATCTTTGCCGCCTTGTATTTTCCGGCGCGACTGATCGTCCACTATGAAATCAACGCATTTCGCCTGATCGGGCTCTACTGCCAGACCACCTATCTTGCTCGCAATAAGCAGCACTGGGGAGGCGGCAGCTACAGCCCGGTGGCGGTGCGGGGCGCCAAGCGCAAGACGTTCGCCCATGGCTAAGTCAGCGCTCAAATTTGGCGCCCAACTGGCCCGCGAGGTCGATCACGTCAAATGGCTCCCGTATTTGCGCCATGTCGATGACACAACGGTGTCTCTGGAAAGCGGCGCGTTGATGCGTATGTACCGCGTCGAGGGTCGTCCGTTCGAGACGTGCGATCCCGGCGATCTCAACGCCTGGCACCAGAAAATGAACATCGGTCTGCGCCAGATCGGCGATGACCGCTTTGCGATGTGGACCCATCTGGTGCGCACCGCAGTTGATCCATTGCTGGCCGGGGAATTTACCTCCGGCTTTGCCCACCACCTCAACCAGAAATATGCCGACCTGCTTGGTGCTGCGGTTCTTTACGCCAACGAGTTTTACCTGACCGTTCTTGCGAAGCCGTCGCAAGCCGCCGGCTCCGAGCTCCAGCGGATATTTGGACGTAGCAAATCGCAGAACGTAGACGGGAAGACGCTCGCACTGCTCAACGAGAAATGTCGCGAGCTCGAACGCCAGCTGGTCGATTGCAAGCCGAGCGTTCTGGGGTTGTACGACAAAAACGGGGTTGTTTTTTCGCAGCCGATGGAAGTGCTGCACTTCATCATGACCGGGGACAGGCTACCAGTCCCATTGATCCGCGGGCAGCTTGGACAGGCGCTCTATTCGTCGCGGATCATTTTTGGTCGTGAACTGATCGAAGTACGCACTGCGAGCAAATCCAAGTTTGCGGGCATATTTGGCATCCGTGAGTATGTCGCGACCACTCGACCTGGTCAGTTCAACGATCTGCTCAAGCTCGATTTTGGATTTGTCCTGACCCAGTCCTTTGCGCCCGAGGTCAAGGCAACTGCGGTCGACCGGTTCACAAAGAAATACCGGCAAATGGCCTCTTCGGATGATCTGTCGCTGAGCCAGACCGAGGAACTGCTCGTTGGGGCGGATCGGTTGATGGCCAATGACTGGATTTTGGGGGAACATCACCTTTCGCTGATGGTTATGGACACGAACCATACGCGCCTGCTCGACCGGCTTGCACAGGCGCGCGTAGCTGCCGGCGACACCGGCATGGTCATGGCACGCGAAGATTACGCCCTGGAAGCCGCATTCTGGGCACAACTGCCTGGCAACTTTTCCCTGCGAGCCCGTCCGGCGCGGATCACGAGCCGCAATTTTGCCGCGCTCAGCCCGTTCTATACCTACCCCGCCGGGAAGAAATCCGGGAACCATTGGGGTGAGGCGGTCACGCTGCTCAAGACGCGCGCAGAGTCCTCGTACTCGTTCAATTTCCACCTCGACGATCTTGGCCACACACTGATCATCGGCCCGAGCGGGGGTGGCAAGACGGTCTTGCAAAATTTCATGATGTGCCAGTTGGAAAAGACCGGCGCCAAACGGATTTTCATCGACAAGGATCGCGGCGCGGAAATATTCGTGCGCGCGTGTGGTGGCACCTATCTGCCGCTCAAAAACGGCAAGCCAACCGGTTTCGCCCCACTGAAGGCCCTGGAGAATACGCCCAAAGACGTGGCGTTTTTGCAAGGTTTTATCCGTGTACTCGTGACCGACGTGAACAAGCCGTTCACCGTGAGTGACAATCTGGCGATTGACGAGGGCCTGCAATCTGTGATGCGTCAACCGGCGCACCAGCGGACGCTTGGCTCTTTGCGTGAAATTCTGGGCTATGAGGATCCAGAAGGGATCGGAGCCCGGCTAGAACGTTGGTGCGCCGGCGGGACGCTGGGTTGGGCCTTCGACAACAGGGCCGATGAAATATCGCTCGAAGCGAATTTCTGCGGCTTCGATATGACCGATTTTTTGGAAAACGCGGAAATCCGTGCGCCGACAATGGCCTACCTGTTTCAGCGTATTGATGCCTTGCTCGATGGCCGCCGGGTGGTGGTTGATATCGATGAATTCTGGAAGGCATTGGGAGACCAGACTTTCCAGTCTTTCATCAAGGATGGCCTCAAGACCTGGCGCAAGCGCAACGGCTTTTTGATATTTGGAACACAATCTCCCGAAGATGCGTTGCGCTCAGAGATCGCTGCCACCATCGTTGAGCAGACAGCGACGCTGATTTTGCTGCCCAATTCGCGCGCACAGGAAGAACATTATATCGGCAGGCTGGGTCTGACCCGCGCCGAGTTCAAGCTGATCAGGGAGGATTTGACCCCTGAGAGCCGCTGCTTTCTGGTCAAACAGGGTCACGTCAGCGTGGTGGTCAGGCTCGATCTGGCCGGCTTGAAAAATGAGCTCGATGTACTGTCCGGGCGCGAAGAAACGATCAAGGTCATGGAAAATGCAATCAACCGGCACGGCGCCAATCCCGATGCCTGGCTTCCCGCCTTTTATGCGAGCGAAAGGAAAAGCTGACATGAAACAGACCAAGCCTCATCGATTTGGAAAAGCGAATGGGCTGGCTCTGCTGGCGCGCCGATCGCTGCCTGGCTTGTGCGCAGCAGCAGGCATTGTGTTGGTGCTCGCAGCATCAGATGCGCGCGCTCAGGGCATTCCGGTCTTCGACAGTACCAATTACATTCAAGCCCTGGCGACGGTTACGAACACAGCACAGCAAGTGCAGCAGGCAGTTATGGCGGTGCAGACGGCTCAGCAGCAACTGGCGTCGTTGCAGCAGCTTACCAATGTCAATTCGATCGGGACAATTCTCAGCGCCGCGCAAAATCGCGATATTATGAACGGCGTCACCGATCTGACATCCCTTGCTTCGGGAAATACCACCCAACTCGGCGCGATTGGCCAGCAGGCCAAGCAGTTGCAATCAGGCTATCAGATTACCTCCAGCGGCAATTCGACCGTTGACCAGCAATACAACCAGCTGGTTCAGCAGACTACCGGTCAGGTTGCCACGCAGGCCGCCTATGCGCAAAATCTGCAACAGGTGGCCGCGAACCGCACGACCGGTCTGGAGCAGTTGCGCTCAGCACTCGATACCGCATCTGATCCCAAACAGGTCATGGACCTTCAGGCGCGTATCGCGGTTGAGCAAGCGCATCTCCAAAACGATATGCTCAAGTTGCAGGCGTACAAGATGGCGCAGGACGCGCAGAACGCGGCTGCGGCACAGAATGCCTTTGCATCGCGTGCCGCTGCCACCAGCGCGACATTGGCGGCACAGGCGCAGGCCTCAAATCCTTCGCAGCCCGCTGGAAATTGAGCATGGTGCAAGCATCCGTGATCCGCTCCAAAAGAAAGTAAGGGACCATGGCCGCGTTCCCGACTATCTCTGTCTTTTCGTCAATGTACAATGCGTTGCAAAGTACAATCACAACCAGCACATCGTCCTTTGGCAATGGGTTGGCTGGATTGGTTGTTGGGCCGCTGACGATGGGTGCGGTTGTCTATTTTTTGATTTTGGGCTTTGGCGTGATGCGCGGTGTGATCCAGACGCCGCTTAAGGAACTGGCCTGGCAAATAGGCAAAACGGCGCTGGTTTTTATGGCAGCAGGGGCAACGTTTTATTCGAGCGTGATTGTCTCGGGGGTGCCGGCTATTTCTACAGCGATAATCAGTGCGGGCAGCGGGACAGAAGTCAGCAACGCCGGTGCTCTGTTTGACACCTATGTCAACGAAGTTGGCCAGATTGGCCAGGCGATACTGGATCCTGTCAACAAAGAAATTTTACAGTCTCAAGGATTTATGGGTGCGCTCACTGGCGCAGCGATGGTTGCTCTCGTTGATGAAGCCGTAGCGTATGCTTGTATTATCTTGCTATATATCTTTGCCGGCTTGAGCGGACTGATCGGATTTGTGATTATTGCGTTCGCGTTACTTGGGACGCAGATTTGCGTGGCGCTTGCGCCACTGGCGTTTGCCAGTTTGTTATTTCCATCATCTAGATTCTTCTTTGATGGCTGGCTTCGCCAGACACTTAATTATTCCCTATTGAATGTTATTATGTCAATTGTGACGGGAATAATTACAACACTTATAAAAAATCAAATACCAGTTATTTTGCAGAGCTTGGGCGCGACCTCAATGGTTTCGAGTAACGCCATTGCAACTGTCATCATAATGGTAAATGGTGTTATTTTGTATTGCATTGGCACCATCTTCTTCTTCGAAACGCCCAGCATCGCTGCGGGTATCGTCGGCGGGACCGCTTCCGGTGGACACGGCGTGCTTCAGGCCGGGCTCAACAGGGCGGTTTTCGGCAAGCTCGGAGGCCGGAAGCTTGGCGGTGGCGGTGCTGGCGGAAGCGGTGCCAAAGGTGGGAGCATCCGGAACTAGCGGGCGGCATCGCTCAATGGCCGCGCCAAGGGCAATTTTCGAACAGGATCAGGTATGAAGCACTGGCAAATTATCGCGCTCGGGGCACTGGCCCTGAGCGCCTGCACAGGGACTCCGCTCAAGAAGCTGCCGGTGTGTGACGGCAAAAGCCGGCGTCCCGCCAACATCTATGGCAGTGTGCTGCCGAGCTTGCCCGTGCCGATGTTGCCGCGTGAGCAAGGTGTTGACGCGGCCGCAGTGCCGCTCCTCGATGCACAACCGGCACCCGCGGCATCCTCACCTGGCCGTAGCAAGCCTTTGGCGGAGCCGCACAAACCTTCCCCCGAGGAGCCTGACGATGCCATCGCTAATTGAGATCGGTTTGCCCGTTCGATGTGGGCGTCACTCTGCTTCGGGGTCCCGGTGCGCAATTTGCTTTGCTCCCAATGATGCGGGCACCGCCAGGGGGAATCCTGCATGATGAAACGTCCGCAAGTTCATCAAGGTCCTACCGCCGGTGCGAAGCTTGTGACACCGGCCGAGAAAGACGATTATTTCAGGGGCGCTGCCAGTTGGGAAGCCGACCGTGTCCGCAGTGCGCAGCGCAGCGAGGCTGTTGCCTGGATCGTTGCTGGTTGCTCTGGTTTGTGCACGATGGGCGCGATCGTCGCTCTGGTCCTGATGACGCCGCTCAAAACCGTTGTGCCCTATGTCATCAAGGTCGACAAAAGCACAGGCGAGACCGAGATCGTCGACGTGCTCAAAGGGCCGCCAGGCATTTCAGATATGGATGCTGTCACCCGTCACTTTCTGGGCCAGTATACGCGCTTGCGTGAAGGGTGGCTGCCCCAGGCGGCTGACCAGAACAGTTACGCCGTTGGGGCGATGAGCGATCCCACTGAGGCGGCCCGCTATCGCGACGCGATGATCCCATCCAATCCGTCCAGCCCGGCAGTGTCTGTTGGCAACGCTGGGTTCGTCGAGGTTGCTGTCAGATCGGTGTCGTTCCTGTCATCCAGTGTGGCACAGGTTCGCTACACCAAGATCACAACCCGCGGTGCAACGCCCCCGGTCGCAGTCAATTGGGTCGCCACCATGACGTTTCGCTATACGTCAGCGCCGACCAAGGAACGTGATCGGCTTCTCAACCCGCTGGGTTTTCAGGTTGAAAACTGGCGCGCGGATCCGGAGGTTTGAAATGCTGCTCTGGCTCTTCAAGAAAACCTGGACTGTCATGCCACGTGGCGCTGCGCAGCAGATCGCTGAAGGTGATAGCGCTGATATCGATGCTGCGCCGGCGGTTGCATCGGTCAGGGCCTCGCGGCCGCCAAGCCAACTGGTGCTGACCGAGAAGGGTGAGCGCAGTCGGTTTTGGCGGATGATGGTTCGCATTTATGCCCGCTTTTATGCCTTTTCAATCGGCTGCGTGGTAATTGGCGTGTCCGTGTGTTTATCGGCCACTGGAGTTCCTGTCCGTGCTGCTGAGACACCCAAGGTGGGTGCGGCGGATTTTCGAGTCCGCGATGTGGACTATGATCCCGATCAGGTGGTGGTGCTGAGCGGCGCGTTTCGCCATGCGGTAGAGATCCAGTTTGGTCAGGGTGAGAAAGTGAGCCAGGTGGCGCTGGGCGACACGGTTTCCTGGCAAATTGCTCCGGTCGACAACGTCATTTTTCTCAAACCCAGAGAAAAGGCGCAGGATACCAATTTGATCGTGCTGACGCAGACTGCGTTCGGGCCGCGCACGTATCATTTTCAGCTGACCATGCAGCCTTCAGCGACGATTTTTGCCGTGCGGTTCCGCTATCCGGGCGATGCCGCGCGGATAGCGCAGACGGTCGTTGCGACACAAGCCGCGCTCAAGACACAGAGCGCCGAGACCAGTGTCATGCTGCAAGCGCTCGATCATGCGGTCATCGAGGGCCAGCGCAATTTTCGGTATACCAAACAAGGTGATGATACGCTGGCTCCAACCGAAATCAGCGACAACGGCGAGTTCACCGTGCTGCGCTATCCGGGGCATGCGGATATTCCGTCGATCTTTGCGGTCAATGGCGATGGGGCTGAGGAAATCGTTCCCTTTGATATCCGCGAAGACTTCGTGGTGATCCATGCGGTTTACCGGCAGCTTCGGCTGCGCCGCGGCCAGCAGGTGCTGTGCATATGGAACGAGGCACCGCCCCGCAATGATCGGGCATTGCGGACAGGTACGGTGAGCAATGTGGTGGAGCGCGTGGTCAAACCGCGCCCCGCAGATCCCGTTGGCAACAAGGGCGACGGCGCCAGGGTGGACGGCAATGACGGACAATAATGATCATAGCCATGAACAGGGCGAACCTGAAGGTCAGCGATTCCAACAGCATTTTGGCATGGCTGATGGCGATGATGAAGGCGAAGTGCGCGGTGAGCGCTCACGGCTCAATCCAGATGCCGTCCCCGACGAGATCTCGGGACAAAATGCTGCGAAGCTGGGTTCGGGCATCAGCCTGTATTGGCTTGCGGCGGCCAGCGCTGCAGCGTTGATTATTGGCTCTGTGGGTACGTTGGTACTTAATTACTCCAATGCCTCAAAGGTCAAGCCCCAGACTACATCCCAAGGTACTGCCGTCGATCCGAACAAAACCAATAAAGAACCGCCCCCGCCGCCGCCGCCGCCTGGTAATCCGCAATCTCAGATCGCTGGTCTTTTGGGCCCCAATTCAGGCGCCATTCCGCCTCCGGTAAATTGTCCTGGGGTTCCGGCCGGGGTTGCGGTCGGTATCGACTGCAAGCCGCTTCCGCCCGATCAGACGACCATGACCAACACACCGGGCGCACCAGGCGCCGGTAAGCCGATCACGCCTGCGATGCAGCGCGCCGCCGCCCGTCAGCAGATGGCGGATGCCGCCCGCCGCGCCCCCGTCATGGCATTTTCTGCGAGTTATCAACCTGTGCCCCAGGCAGGAGGTTCTTCTGAAGGTATAGTGCCCGCTCCAACATCTGTCCCAACCGCTCGCCCGGTTTTGCCTGTCGCGCCCGCAGCCTTACCTGGTGGAAGCGCTCTTCCTGGCAATGGCCTTTCTGTGGGAGCCACAGATTTCACCAGCAAGCTTGGGCACGCCAGGATCGAGACCGTGCGCGCGACGATGGTGGCAAACCGGTCCTTCCTGCTGGCGGCAGGGACACTCATCCCGTGCACCATGCAGACCGCGATTAACAGCACCCAGGCCGGATTTGTCGCGTGCGTGATCAATCACGACGTCTATAGCGAAGACGGCAAGGTGGTCCTTCTTGACAAGGGCACCAAAGTCCTGGGGCAGTATTCGGGCGGTATCCAGCAAGGGCAAGCGCGCTTGTTTGTGGTCTGGATACGTGCGCTCACGCCGCGCGGTGTCGCAATCGATCTGGGCTCGCCAGCTGCTGATGAGCTCGGCCGCGCCGGCGTTGCGGGTGGAGTTGACAGCCAGTTCTGGGCTCGCTTCGGGGCGGCGCTGATGCTCTCGGTGATCGAGGATGCGACCAACATCGTCGGCCGGTCTGTCGCCAGCTATGGATCGAACACCACGCAGGTTCCCAGTTCAGCGGCGCAAACCGTTTTGCAGAACACGATCAACATTCCACCGGTCCTGAAGAAGAACCAGGGTGATCTGGCGAGCATCTTCGTGGCAAAGGATTTCGATTTCAGTTCGGTCTACGGTGTGAGGCTCCGCCGGTGAAACCCGGGGCGGCACACGCTGGATCTCTGGAGCATGATGCACGCCATCATGCGTCGGATCACGCCAACTATGATTTTCACGCTCTTCCGCTTGCGCCGTTCTTGGCGCGTGACGACGTCAGCGAAATTACCATCAACCGGCCGTTCGAGGTGGCTGTCGAGACCCGAAATGGGTGGGAATTTTTCGAAGTACCCGAGTTCAGCTACGATTGGTTGATTTCGCTGGCGAAGCTCTCCGCCGCGTTGACCAAGCAAGACGTCAACGATGTGTCGGGCGTCTGCTCTTCGGTGCTTCCTGGCGGCGAGCGTGTGCAGATTGTTATCCCGCCATCGGTCGAGGCCGGCACTGTCTCGATTACGATCCGCAAGGCGTCGAAAACCGATATGGATATCGACGATTTTGCCGGGGCCGGGCTCTTCAATGAAGTGCGCGGGTTTGGTGACGGTCGCTCGGGTGATGATGAGCTTCTTGCCTTGCGAGCACAGAATGATTGGCCGGGGTTTTTCCGGACAGCCGTCAAGGCTCGCAAGAATATATTGATCAGCGGCGCTACAGGGTCGGGCAAGACCAGCCTTTCCAAAGCCCTCATCAAGCTGATTCCCGACTACGAGCGGGTGCTGACGATTGAGGATACCCGTGAGCTTGTGGTTGGCCACCGCAACCGCGTGCACATGATGTATTCCAAGGACGCCAAGAGCAAGTCGAAGGTCGGTGCCAAGCAGCTGCTTGAATCGGCGCTTCGCATGCGGCCGGATCGGATTTTGCTCCAGGAGCTGCGCGACGAGGTGGCGTTCTTCTATCTGCGCAATGTCAATTCCGGACACCCCGGCTCGATCACCACCGCGCACGCGAACACGGCAAAGGGCGCGCTGGAACAGCTGACCTTGCTCGTCAAGGAATCGGATGCCGGCAAGAACCTGGCACGCGAAGACATCAGAGCCATGCTGCACAGCCTGATCGATATCGTCGTCCAGATGCACAAATTTCCGCCGGAGAATGGCATGCCTGCACGCTATCGCATGACGGAAGTGTGGCTGATCCCTGATTTGTGAAGGGCCTCTGAAATGGACGCACTGCATGCAGACCCGATATCAGCGTAGCGACTTCTCGATCGGCGAGGCGGTTTTTTTGGGAGCCGCCGCCAGCGCCATTCTTGCGCCGATCATCGGCGTGCTGTTGGTGCTCTACAAACTCCACCTGCTCAACCAGTTTTTCAAGTCAGGTCCAGAGAAATTCCCTGCCGTTGCGCTGATGGTGTGGAAACTGTCCGGGTCTCCCGAGGTCTTTGCACCGCTTGTCATGGGCAGTTGCCTCGCCGCCGTCCTGGGTGTTGCGCTGGGATCCAGCTTGCTGTTCGAGCGCCAGAGTCTGCACGGCAACGAACGGCTCGCTAACAACCGCGATGTCCAGCGCATGGGTTTGTTCGATGCGGATGGGCCGATCCTGGGCTTGTGGAAGAACCGGTATCTGCGCGCGTCGATGCTCAAGGGGCAGCATACCTTTGTCTGTGCACCAACCGGTGAAGGCAAGGGCGTCAGCTTCATGATTCCGAACCTGTTTAGCTGGCCGGGCTCTGCGCTCGTCACGGACATCAAGCGGGAAAATTTTGAAATCACTTCGGGTCATCGCAGCAAGGTGCTCAAGAACCGGATTTACATTCTTGATGTGCTCAATGAGGACGGGCGCAGCCACAGTTTTAATGTGCTCGGCTATATCAATCGTGATGATCCCATACAGGTTGTCAGCGAATTGCAGGTGGTGGCCGGCCAGCTGATTCCCTACACGGATGGCACCAACCCCTTTTTTACGGATAGCCCGCAAGCCTTGTTCGTGGCCATCGGCGCCTATGTCGCGGCTGAATCGTCCATGCCCTGGACGATGGGCTCAATCTACGAAGTTCTGAACGTCGCGCCGGGCAAGGCGTTGCGTGAATTCTTGAGCTTGTGTGACAAGGACGAAGAGGTACGCCGTAGGGCCACCCATCAGGCCAGGGTGATCATGGCTTCAATGGTTATGCTGTTCGAAGCGGGCAACGGGGAGACCGCGCGCAATGTGGCAGCTACGCTCAATTCGCGGATGACGCTGTGGTCGGACGCACGCGTCGACTATCTGACGCAAAAAAGCGATTTTGATCTGCGTGACATGCGAAGCAAACGGATGACCATCTATCTGTCTTCGCCCCCTGGTGAGTTGGTCAAGGTCGCCCCCCTTTACAGTCTGATTTTCCAGCAGCTGGCCGCGCTCAATACGCTCCAAGAGATTGAACGGCCGATGAACTGGAAGGGGCGCGTTAAGTTTGTGCGCGAGCACTGGCGCCATTTTTGCCCCGCCATTGGCTGGCCGCTGCTGTCGCCGTTCTGGTGGTGGTTCCGTGGCAATCCCGCTCGGTGGTGGTCTTTGAAAGGTCGTTATTGGGCTGGTTTCAAGGCAGCTTGGTCGCGTTTCCACATGGTTCGGAGTCAGTGGCACGACCTTAAGTATGTTGCTTCGGAGTTGTACCGCACGGGTCGCCCCCTCTATCTGGACGCTAAAAGCGAGAGCAAGGCTATCCCGGTCATGCTGCTGCTCGATGAGTTTCCTCAGTTCGGGGAGATGCCGTCGATCCGCCGCGGGCTTTCGTTTTATCGAAGCTATGGCTTGCTTATCAATGTGATCTGCCAGAGCCCTGCCGACATCGAGACCATCTACAAGGCCTCTTCCGAGGTCATGATGGACAATCTCAAGATGAAACTGTTCTACGCGCCATCCAGCAGGAAACTGAGCGAGGAAATATCCAGCTGGATTGGCACGTATACCGCCGGGTCGAAATCACGTAGTGACAACCGATCCGCTTTGTTTGCGAGCCCGCAGAGTAACCTGGGTTCGTCGAGTGCTGGCGAAGCGGCGCGCGCGGTTATTCTGCCCCAAGAGATCCGACAACTCGATGAACGTTTCGGGCTATTGCTGCCCGTACGCGGGCGCGCGGTCAAACATCACCGGATTGTTTGGTACAAGGACAAGCGTTTCAACAAGCTTCGAATCGCGCCAGTTCCAGTCAAGGCTTATACCCGTGCACAGTTGGAAGCTCATGCGTTCCGCGATGCGTTTGTCACGCTGACCAGCGGCCTCATCCCACAGGGTGGCCCCCCCGTTCGGCAGGTCATCACCGATATGGGCGAGACCGCTGATTACGCATCAGGATCTTTGGCCGCAAAGCTGAGCAAAATGCAAAAGCGGATTGATTTTCAGGCAGTCCGCGAAAAATTGACCAGAGAATTGGGCCACTATCGTTAACGCAGGAGGTTGGCATGGCTAAAGAGCAAAATATTGCGCTCACTGTACCGATGGAAGACAGGTTTGCCGTGCAGGACGCCGGCGCGGTATTCAATAGCGAGACCTTGTCGTGGATCGTGCCCGAGGGTGCTGACCCAAGGTCGTTTGTCCGCTGGATGTCGGAGGCTGACCGGCAGCGCATCGAGTCAGGCACATCGGCAGCGGCTTCGTCTGGGTCTGCTGACGGCAGTGCTGACGCTGATGGCAAGGATGGCGGTGCAGAGAGGATCACCGCAGCGGAAGTGTTCGATCATTCTGCTCTGCTGGCAGAATTTTCGGACGAGTGCCGGAGTATCGGACTGACTGTACCGGAAGGTGGGCTTGTGGCAGACGGCTCGCGCCACCCGGTAGGTGTAGACGGCCACCGCACTGGCGGAAGCTACACCGTTTCGATGGCAGGTGTACCCAAGCTGTCTGCAATCAATTTTCGGACAAATGCCAAGATTACCAAGTATGCCGACACCAGCAAACTCGATGATCAAACGCTGGCACGCATGCAGCAAGTGTCTCGGGAGACCGCCCAGCGCGAAGCCGCGCGGATTGACCGTCAACGCGATGGTGTGGCTTGGCGTCAGCGCGAAATTCTCCACGAGTGCGCTTCGGAAATGGTCGAAGAGCTTGCAACGGATTACATGAAGCGCAAGGCCATCGCCCCAACGCCCAACAGTTTCTTTTTGGAAATTCCCGATCCGGTCCAGATCGCAGCCGGCATTGCTGCTGCCAAGGCGGCCGTCATTCCGGCGATTGCGCTGCCGGCGCAGAAGATCACTGGTGAAATTCGGATGCTCCAGACGATTTATGATACATCCGAGGAAAAGGGAGTGAAACATTTCCCCTGGGGTGCGCAGAAGGCCGGCACCATGCATGTGATGGCGTCCGAAGGTGTTCATGCACTGCGCGACGCCAAGGTTGCGATTATCACGCAGGGCTATGCCACCGGCAGCAGCTTGTACAAGGCGCTCGGCGATCGTGCGAAGGGCGACAAGCCTGAAGCTGTTGTGGTGGTGGCCTTTGATGCAGCCAATACTGTCAACATCGCCCGCGCAATTCGTGCGGCGCATCCTGATATTGGCATTGTTTTGGCGGCAGACGATGACGTCAAGAACGTTCCCCGGGGCTTGGGCAACATCGGCTATGACAAAGCGCGCGAAGCGGCGCGCGATGTTGGAGGCATAGCGGTTCGCCCGCAATTTTCCCCTGGCGAGCAGCGCTATGAGGAATTCGCTGCGAAGTTTGAGGAATTGGCGGGTACACCCGACAAGGCTGGGCGCCGTCGTGTGCGCGCCAATATTTCGCAAGCCGATCGGGCGGAATACGAGACCCTGCTCGCTGCGGTATCAAGCCACAACGATTTCAACGATGTTGAATTGAACAGTACACTGGGTCTGACCGCCGTCCGAGACCAGCTGGAGCCCGCAGTAGGCCAGGCAATTGCGCTCGCTGAGCACCGTACTGAAGAAAACCGTCAACCGGAGACATCCGCCCCTGAGGGCAAACCGTTACAGGCGCCGCAGACGGTTGACCCGAGCGGCACTTCAACGGTCAGCACCCCGGCACCTTCTGCCGCGAGGACACAGACCAGTTTGCAATCTGGAGCGCCGCCCGCTCCGGTTCAGGTGGATCATTTTGCCAATAGCATTGCTGACGCCGCGCCCCAGACACGGTGGCTGGTCGAGGCGTGGGATTCGCAGACGCAGGTGTTCACTGAAGTGTTGCGAACTGACAGCGCGATCGAGGCCCGCGATACCATCGCCTATTCTGCCGCTGGCATGGGCCGTGTCCTGGAGGTGAACACCGGTAAGGAGATGGCGGAAGCTTGGGGACAGGACGTAAGACAAGCGCCCAGCTTTGATGCGGCGATCGCAGCCGAAAGTGCCGCCAAGGTGGCTCCTGCTTCGCAGGGTCAACCGCTGGGTACATCAGAATCGGACCAAGCGCACAGCGTACAAGAGACTCCGGTCACTCCCCCTGAATGGGTTGTGAGTTCGTCGAACAGCCGGGGTGCTGGCGAGACGATTTTGAAAACGAAAGATCCCGTCGAAGCCTATCTCGCGTTTGAAAAGGCTCTTCGCGAAACGAATGATGGCTCGCCCTCGATCATGGAAAACAAGACCGGCGCTTATGCTGCGGGAACATTCAAACGACCCGACCGGGATAATCCTGAGATACAGATGTCTTCCGAATTTTCTGCGGCATTGCGCCAGGGACTGAAGGCCAAGGGCCGTGAAATCGGACCCGATGGAGAGGAAAGGAATCAGCCCGGCAAACCTGGCGAAGCGCAAGCCGCCGATCATGCACCTGGTATGTTTGATCGGTTCAAGCGGATGTTGAAGCGTGGCGACGGACCGGCGCCGAAGTGGCCTGATCACATGGACCACGATGCCATCCCCGAAGGCCTGCGCAAGAGGTATGTGTTGGTTGCCAATGAAAAGGCGCGGCAGCTTGAATTTCACGAGCCTGGTCCGGCGAACAAGCCGCTGTTTGTATCGGCCGCCCGGAAACTGTCGACCGACGTTGAGACAGTGGGCGTAGTCACGGACATGGTTGCGCTTGCGAAGGAGCGGGGCTGGAAGTCGGTGACGATCGATGGCACCCCGGAGTTTCGTGCCATGGCGTGGCTTGAGGCGCGCAAGGCAGGTCTTGAGGTGACCGGAAATCCGCCTTCACAGAAGGTTTCGGCCGAATTTGAAAAGTGGCGCGAGGCGAACCGCAACAAGGTTGAGGAATCGTTGGGTGAGCGCTTCATGCGGATGAAGCCGGAGGAGCGCCTGAAAGACCCCGAGATGAAGGCTGCGGAAATCAATCGCTCGCTCTTGCTGCAGGATCTGATCATCAAGACGAAGGGCACCGATCTGAACGGGATCGATCTCAATCGGATGGTGACCAACGACGTGGCGCGACTTCTCGATGGGCGACACGAGTTCAAGATACCAACGATCCGTGTTGCCAACGAGAACACGATCAAATTGCCTGACCCGCCGAAAGAAGGCGTAAATCAGCAGCAGGCTGTAAGCCAGTAGACACCGGAGAGCGGGTTTGGGCGCTGTGCGCTCTGATGTGCGCGCGCCTTAATACCCCGGAGAATTATGATGAAATCGATCATGTTTTATGTGAACAAGGGCGGAGTTGGAAAATCGACATTGTCGGTTTTGTTTGCATGGTATTTACGACGCCAGAACCAGCGCGTTTTGTTCATCGACTTCGATCCACAGGCAAGTGCTACAAATATTTTACAGGACTACAAGGCCTCCCCGGTTGAGTATGCAATTCGCACTATACGGCCTGCCATTGAGCTGTTTACACCGCAATCGCGTATTTTCAGTTCCGGGCAGTCTGCAACGGCGTTTGATTTGCTTTCGGGGAAAGACATAAGAACACCACCCACTGACTATCTGCCCTTTGTGGATGCGATCGACGCCATTCCCCCTGGGACGTATGACTATATTGTCGTCGATAGCCAGGTTGCATACGGGACTCTGGTGGAGGCTTCGGGCCTCTTTTGCGAGAATATTCTTCTGCCTTACAAGCCAGGCAAATCAGAATTCGATGCGCTCGATCGCACATTCAATTTTGTGACAGAGTTTAACGCATTGCGTGTCAACATGGGGATGCGTGCGTTGAACCACTGCGGAGTTGCGGTGACTGATTTCGACAACAAATCCCAGCAACAGACTTATCTGGATATGGCGCGTACAAAGTACCCCCGCATGTTGCTCGAACCGGAACTGCGTCACTCGAACCTGATACAGGCGACCAACAATGCGTCTGTTCCGCCATGGCTTGGCCTGGGCAATGGGCAATTTTACAAAAACCGCGATACGATATTGAGATTGATGGAAGAGATCAGGGAGCGCATCTTGTGAGCAGCGATCTGGACGAGCAGCAGTACGACCCGTCGTCTTTGGCTGGAAAAATTGCCGCCATGAAGCGGAGAAAGCAGGCTGAAGGGAATCCCACCGGTTTGCTTGCAGGCGTTGGAGGCCAGTCTGTTGGTAGCGAGCGTATCGTCCATCTGCCGCTCGAAGACATCGAGCCCGATCCTGATCAGCCGCGCAAGGAGTTCTCGCCGGAGCGCCTTGAGGCGTTGGTCGAGTCTATCCGTGAGATCGGCGTGCAAGAGCCGATTCAGGTTGTCAGCAGGGTCGACGGCCCCGGCTATGTTATCCGGAGCGGAGAAACCCGCTGGCGTGCTTCGAAGCTCGCCGGCAAGACTACGATCCCGGCGATCGTGAAGGAACGCCTCGATGCAGCTGAGACGCTCTTGCGCCAGCTGGTCAGCAACGAGCAACGGGCGGATCTCACGGATCTCGAACGGGCCCAGTCATACAAGCGGCTGATGGAAATGGACCCCAAGCGCTTCTCGATCCGCCAGATCGCAAAGCTCGTGGGGAAGAACCATGCGACGATCATTCGTATCATGAAGTGTCTGGAGATGGCGCCAGAGCTTCAGGTCTTGGTCCCGCTGATAGGATGGATGGCCGCCGGTCTACTCCATGACCTGTCAGCAAAGGAGCCGGAGCTAGTCGCAGACTATCTGGCACGCACCCCGCCAGATAAGATAACGAGAGCAACAATTGAAGGGCTGTCAGCCGCGCTGCTGCCAAACACGGACCAGACTGGCGCTCAGGGCGATCAAAGAGAACAAACCGAGAAAGTGGTGCGCAGCGCACCACTTTCACCTTTTGTTCCCCATTCCGCCGAAACACCCGAGACCGTTCAACCGACGATGAAAGACCCCCAAGAGACCCCGCAACCCGCCCCCCAAGCAGGCCTCGATCTGCCCAGTGGTGATGGCACGGAGCGCTCACAACCCACGCGCGCCCAGCCTCCTGTTACAGTGGCCGACCTCGTCGGCACCACCGCGCCAATCGACATCAGCAAGCGACGCGGCCAGGTCACGGTGATGACCAGTGACGGCTACGAAGGACAGCTGCTGTTCGAAACGAGGGTGGAAGCCGGACTTGCGGCAGTGCTCATCGATGGCGTGATCCATCTGCGTGAGTTGGCTTCACTCAAGATCTGCGGCTTCAGACCGTAGCGCGGTTGGTCTCCGGCGCTCTTCGGGAGGCCCGGCAGATCATCTGGCCGCAAGTCAGACACGAGGGCAGGGAAGGGGGCCGCGATGGCCCCCTTTTCCGTTCAATCCCTGGGCGCACTTGCGCGATCACATCTGCGGCCCCTGATCGCCACCGGGACTCTGCTTGGGTGGATCAGGCAAATACGACGCTCGCCGCACTGTCTGGCCGGACTGCCTGTATGCCGGCACTTCCTTGAATTCGTGTCCGTCATTGATCATCCGCGCGACAGTGATTGCCGCCATGTCCTCGATCGATGTCAATCCTTCGCGTACGTCCTCACCAGGCGCCATATTGTTTTCTTCGCGCGCGTAAGCCGCGAAGAGGACACGGGTATCTTCTGCCCTGGCAAACTCTGCAGAGTGCATTTTGCGTTCGTCAGGCGTCATCATGTAGAAGGCTGCACCCAATCCGTCCTGGGCGAAGACGGCGTCAACCTCAGCATGATGCTCACGGACATTTTCAGCGACATACTGACGCCACTCTTCTGCCAGTCGCTGCTCTGCAGCCTCGCGATCGCGCGCCTCCCGCGCAATGCGCTCCTGACTTTGACGCTCGAACCTTCGTGAGGACTCGGCCCACATTTCCTTTTCGCGCTCGTCTTCGGCTTGCCGGCGTGCAGCACGCACGTCTGGATCGCGGGAGATAGGATCGAGGAAGTCGGTTTGAATCAGACTGCGCACATCCGCGGCGAGCTTGTGATCCTCAGGGTCTGAGCTTCGCATCAGGGCATTGGCTAGATCCTGGTACGCATTTGTCACCCGTCGGTCGATGTAACTCGGGCGGTCCCGCCTGACGCGCCGCACGTCCTTGCCGAGGGGAGCCGAGATGCCTTTGCGTTCCCAAGTCTTGCGCTTCCAGTGTGTACGGTCATTTTCACGCTTCTCGACCGGGCCACGAGCGATCTTTGGCGTTGCGTCCGCTGCCACACCGCGCTCGCGCAATTCATGCGCGAAGCTCATGCGCAGCTTGTGCAGATCGGTGGGGGCAAAGGTCAGCTTTTCACCATTGTGACCTGTAGCGCGGACCGTGAGGTGAACGTGGGGCCGCGGCGTATCGGTGTGGAGCACCATGACGTAATCGAAATTTTCACCAAAGTGCTCGCGCGCGACGGCAGCGGCCGAATTGCGTACCGCATCAGCCGGCGTCCCTTCGGGCATCGAAAAGATCAGGGCCCGGGCGTCCACGGCGTTGTCCCGCCGGGGATGAAGGCTGCTACCTTCGTTCTGAAACATCCACTCTTCGGCCAGCGCTTTGAGCTCGCGGTTTGACTGGTAGACCTGGCCGTCCTGGTCGATGAATTCGAGCTTCGAGTTTCGCGACAGGTACGTCATGTGGCTGTAGAGATGGATGGCTCCCCTCTTGGCCCCGGTGATCTTGACCACGACCTGAGGTGCCCGGCTTGTGATCCGGTTGAGCTGGGCGCGTGTTGTGCCTGCGGTAATGGCACGAGCACTTGTGGTAGAACCACCGCCACCCATTCCCCACCGAGGTGATCGTGCATTTCGGCCAGGCCGCGATGTGGGATCCCAATGGAACCACGCCGCTTTCATTTCTGCGTCGGTGAACATGACGGATCAGTCCAGCGGTGATTGGCGCGCAAACGCCATCAAGGTATCATCGGGCACGTGCCAGCGCGCACGTTCGGCCACGAAATGGCCGGCTAGCATCTCCACGGCACTGGCTGTTTCTCGGGCGGCGGTGTGCAGGGCACTGCGCATATCATGGATCGCATCGACATCGAGGACCTGGCGGCGGTTCTGGCTCTGGGCCAGCGCGATCGCGTTGAGAGCATGCTGTGCCTGGTTGATGTTGTTTCCGGCTTTGCGAGCAAGCGCCTCGATCCGCTTCAAGCTTCGCTGGTCATCTCCGACCGGTTCCGGTTTGCTGCCAAGCCAGCGGCGAATAACGGACGTGCACACTTCGACATCTTTGCACCCGAGATCAGCAGCTATCGCGCGAATGGCAAGGCGCTCGGCCGCGTCCACGGTTATCGCCAGTCGCATCTCGGCGGGGCGTTTGACAGCATAGTCATGCTCATGAAGAGCCTTTGCGTCGCGCCGGCGCACTTCTTTCCCCGTGGCATGGGTGACTGAAGCGTAGGCCTCTATCGCGAGCCGCGCCTTCTGCTCCTTGGGAGTTTCACCCAGGGTGTGCCCGTTCTCCCTCAGGTGAGCCCGCAACAGGGCAACTACGGTGGCGGTAAGGCTGGTTCCCCTCTGCGAGCATTCGGATTCCAGCGCTGAGCGCAGGTCATCGGTCAGGCGAAGGCCTACTCTGGAGGTTCGTTCGCGGGTCATTTTGGGGTTCTTTGATTCATTTTGTTCAACATTCGCGCCGCGAGGCATATCCTGTACTAGTAGATTTGATGGTTTTTTGGCCTTACCCCCCTCATCTGTCAAGCACCATTCGAGCGCCTGGATGGCTCGCAGGGGGGAGTCGGTTTGAGGGTCGGGCGGACCTCGATGTTGTGTCTGGGGCAAGGGCAGGACCGAGCTCGCAGAGGGGGGTCGGTCCTGGTCGACCGTGCCGATGGAACGCTGTTCGCAGCGGCACGGCCAAAAAGGTGCTCGGCCCACCGGGCCGGCAACTCTGTGCGCGTCAGTCGGGCAGGGGACCTGCCCGGGTGGTGTTGGCCGCATGGCCAACACCACCGCCAGGCGGCGCAGCGGAGCAAGGCGCTTCAAGGGTTGTGCGCGCGCAGCGTGCACCGGCACCGGGGCGGCCGCGAAGTTGGCAGTTCCGGCACAAAGGCGCGTGCGTTGTGCATAGGCCGGAGCGCCCGTCCCGCGAAGGCTGGCGTAGGCCTGTGTTCAACGCATTCAACATAGAGCCGGCGCTAGCCGGCGACGGCGCAGCTGCGGCAGGCAGCGAGCATGATCTCCCCTCGACCAGGCGCAACGCAGCGAAGCCGGTGGGGCACCGTGTCGCGCGCGAAGCCACGCACACGGGCACCGGCGAGCGGGGACGCCCATGGCACACCGAGCGATGCAGTCGCGGGCGACGGCCCGCGCTGCGGCGAGGGCGTGCCGGGGCGCTTGGCACTCCGTCTCCGATCGCGCGCTCGCAACCTCTCGACCAGGCGCAACGCAGCGAAGCCGGTGGGGCACCGTATCGCGTGCGACGGCACGCGGACGGGCACCGGCGAGCGGGGACGCCCATGGCACGCCGAGCGATGCAGTCGCGGGCGACGGCCCGCGCTGCGGCGAGGGCGTGCCGGGGCGCTTGGCACTCCGTCTCCGATCGCGCGCTCGCAACCTCTCGACCAGGCGCAACGCAGCGAAGCCGGTGGGGCACCGTATCGCGTGCGACGGCACGCGGACGGGCACCGGCGAGCGGGAACGCCAGAGGCATGCTGTGTCGGTTGAACATGGATCGAGGGGCAGCACCAGCTGGTGCTGCCCCGTCGTGGCCCGTCAGTAGGGAATATCGTCGTCGAAGTCGTTGGCGTCGTAGCCGTGGTTGGTACCGGCCTGGTTGGTGTCGCGGTTTTTGCGGAAAAGTGTTCCGATCCGTTCTGCGACCAGGTCGACGGTGTATTGCGTTTCGCCGTTCTTTTCGAACCGGTTCTGGCGGACGCGGCCGGTGATGTGGACGAGATCGCCTTGCCCGATTTTTTCGGCACGGTCGTGGAGTTTCCCGAACAGCGTGACACGATTCCAATGGGTGTCGTCGGCCCACTGGTCATTGACCTTGCGGGGATAGTTTGCGGCGACTTCGATGAAGCTGACCTTGTCCAGCTGGGTGATTTTGCCCACCCGGCCGATGATGCGAAATTCTGCGATGTTCTGCATGGTGCGTACCTTTCCTGATTGGTGTCGATGCTGACGCACTTCGAGGGGGCAGCCGGTCGACGCGGGCAAGCTGAAAAACGGAGGGTCCACACAGTGGAAACCGTAGGCCGCTTGCGGCCGGTTTTCTGCTTGAGGGCGAGCATGCTCGCCCGGCCCGCACTAGTCGGCCGAGCGGCCCACGTGCGTCAGACAGCAACGAGGCCATCCAGGAAGGGCTGTACCTTTGTATCGCATCCAGGGCGTAAATGACGGCCGGGTGGCAACATCGAGTGCGGTGTATCAGCGCGAAGTCATGTGCCGCGAATGTCCCGAACCGGAGGCGTTGGCCAGCGGACCGATGGCGCCCTAAGGAGAAAGGCAAGGTGTTTCGTCGTGGCGGTTCGGTTACGAGCATGGATCGGGCAAGACGATCGAGGTTCCCGCCAAAGCTGCTATGCCGTGAGGTGTTCGTAATAGGCGATACCAAGGACCAAGTAGCGTCCACCTGGTGGAGGGTGGTTTCGGGCCGGGTTGGGCCATTGCGCCGAGGGCAGCCAGTGCCAACCAGGCGTGTGATGATCAAGCCGCGCGGGGCTGTTATCAGTGTGCGGCGCGGCACGAGCAGAACAAGTTGGTGCTGGAACGCGTGGTGTGCCGCACGCGGCCTGACTTGAGCGCTACCGATGTTGCGTTGGCTGCGGGAGCAGGCGGCAGTGCGAGATGTGGGGCGCAGTCCCACAGGATCCGCGCAGCCCTGCGAATGCGATCGTCGCACCAGGGGGCGGGACTGAAGCGCTGGGCCTCGGTCCCGCCCGGGGGGGTGGTCAGACGATGTGGAGCGCCTTGCCGATGGCGATGTAGACGCCGGGTACGGCGACGATGAGGCCGCCGATCCAGAGGATGATTTTGTTCTGCGAGGTGATGATTTCGTTACGCAGTGTTGCAACCTCGATTTCGATCTTGTGATCGAGGCGCTCTGCTACGGCATCGATCTTGTGATCGAGGCGCTCTGCTACGGCATCGATCTTGCGATCGAGGCGCTCTGCTACGGCATCGATCTTGTGATCGAGGCGCGTGCCAAGCTCGGCCAAGCTGCTCTGAAGCTCGTCTTTCGTCGCGAGTGTCTCGAAGGCTTCACGATCGTTGACGGCTACGAGCGCTACAACGGCTTTGGCCGCTTGCGGATCGAGGCCGGCGGCCTGAAGCTTTTCTGATTCGGCGAGGGTGTCGATAGCGAGCATGATGGTCTCCATAGCATGAAATGGTTCACGAAGCGACACCGTGTCGATTTCGTGGTCTTGCATGACGGGACGTTTGGCGGAGGTGAGCGCGGCTGCGGTCAAGGACGGCGCAGCCGCCGCGCTGCGGGCGGTCTTGCCTGTCTATTTTTTCGCGTTGCGCGAGGGGCGAGGGCCTGGTCGGACTCAAGCGAAAAAATCGATGGGCTGGACCGATCCTTGAGGGCAGTCGCGCCCGCCTCCACAATGGGAGGACAACAGCACAGCCCAATACAGATGTTGGCTGCGGGAGCAGCCGGCGGGGCGGGATGTGGGGCAAGGCCCCACTTGACCTGCGCTGCCCCGCGCCAGCGATCGCGACCCGGCAGGGCGGAGACCGCTTGCGGGCTCCGGGAGCTTACGCCGTGGGTGCGCTGAAAAGCGCGACCGGGGCGTTAGCGAGTAGAGCGCGGCGCTGGCCGGGCATGTTCCGGCCAGCGGGCGTCCGAGCTTTCGTCGATCGGGATAGAAGTCGGGATAGAAGTCAGGATAGTAACAGCAGCAACAGCAACAGCATGAGTCTCATAGACCAAGTTCACCAGCACGATCGGCCAGAACACGATAGCAGGCGGTGGCGGGACAGGGCGCGAAGCGCCCGGTTCCGCCACCGCCTGCTATTCTTCATCAGCCTTTGGCCGTCCGCAGGACGGCCGGCGCGCGGGGCTGGTCCGGGAGGGCCAGACGGCCCCCGCGCGCCCTGGCCGCCGTTGGCCTGCGTGGGGGTGGTGGGAAAAGGTGCCCGGCCAGCGGGGGGAAGTGCTGGCCGGGCAAGATGGATCAGATCACCTCCTTTCGCTGCGGTTGCGTGGCAAAGTCGCTGTTGCGAAAGATGGTGACGGGCAGGCCAGCGGCGCGGGCGGTCTGCGCAAGATTAACCTGCAATCCTGAGCCTTCGCAAATGATCGCTTCGACGGGGCAGAGCGCAAGCAATTGTTCGTTGCGCTTGAAGCCTGCGCGGTTGCCGTGGCGGCGCTCCAGAATGAAGGGGACCGATTGCACGCCACGGCTTGCCGCCCATGCGGTGGCGATGGCGTCGGTGCCTGTGCGCTGTCCGGTGGTGGCAATCCACAAGCTGGGCACGCGGGCGCGGATAGCGTCAAGGCGCTGCCAGATGGGTTCATGGTGCAACCAATGCTTGCCGCCTGATACCACAACGGGCAGGCCGGTCGGCAAATGCCGCGCGCGCTGTTCGGCCTTGCGGGCTGCCAGATAGTCGCGCGCCTCGATCTGCGATGCGGTCAGCACGCGGCTTGTGCGGCTGCCGCTGGTGGCCATCCACGGCTTGCCGGTGTTGACGCGGTACACTTCGGCGGCGTGGTCCCGCATACATTCGATGGCGGCGATTGCTTCGTGCAACGATTGGCAACGGCGCTGCTTGTCCTCCAGATCGTAGGCGTGGATTTCTGACGGGTCATTGATGCGGGCCAGTTCGCCAAGGTCGCGCGCGGCGTCGTCTTCCTCGCGGGCGAGCTGCTGGGCGACTTTGTGCAGTGAATTGACGATGCCCCAAGCGATGCGGGGGGCAAGCGGCGCAAGGCGGGTTTCGGCAAAGAGCGCGAACAGGTCGCCGGTCATTTGCTCGACACATGCGCGGGCGGCCTCCTCGTCGGGCATGTCCTCACTGGTGGGTTCGTCGGCAATGGAAAGCTGCGCGGTGCCGATCTCTGCGCGAAAGGCTGCGGGGAAGGCTTCGGCGCTGGTCAATTCTGCGTAATGACTGGCGAAGTCTGCAAAGCTGTCAAAGTTTGCCATGGTGTTTTGCCTCTTGGCTTTGGTGCCCGGAATGGTTTAGCGTCGGGCTATCCGATATCCATGATGGGAGCCGGGGAGGCTGCATCCCCCCCGGCTCTTTCATTGTCAGGCTGCCGCTGCGAACGGGTTGCCTTCGTCGGTTGGCTTGCCGCGCTTGCCCTTGGGAGCGGTTGCCCCGTTCAGAAAGGCGGCATCGTCTGCGGTGCTGTCTCCGAGTCCATCGCCCCCATTGGTGCCGGTATCGTCGGGCAGTGCCTGGGATTGATCGAACGCGCGGCGCGGACGCTTGCGGGTCCATGCGATGTTATACCCGCCTTGGTCGTCGTCGAAAAACGCCACATTCATCGGGCCGGTCAAGCTGGGGTCGTCAATGGTGCCCTGATAGAACACCACGCCGGTTGCCTTGCTGGCCTGCTCGAACGCTGCACCAATCTTGACCCAGGTGCGACCGTCTGCGGCGCGCGCCATGATGTCGAATTTGGGCGCATTGGGGTTGTTGGTGCGTGACTGAAACGGACGCAAGCCGACAACATTACGGAAGGCAAGCGTTTCGATCCTGCCAACAAAGCCACCGTTTCCGGTTGCATTCAGATATCCAATATTCATGAAAATATACTCCATTAGGGCGGTGCCCAAGTCTAGAACCCTACCCGGAACCCCCGGTTAGGGACGGTGCGGCGTCTCCGCCCCGGTGATTACTTAATAACGCCCCCTGCCTCTACGGTCTAACGCAATGATTTCTTGACACAAAACCCGATCATCTCTGGTGAGCCGGAGCACAAAATACCGCGCGGTAGCGCGGGGCCAGACCATCGCCCGGCCCCGACCAGGGGCCGGATCCACTCCGGGCCATCGAGCACGAGGTTCCGGGAGCCTGTCCATCACCTCCGGAGCCGCCGTCGCAGGTCCTGAGGCGCACGGGGGGCTCTTGGCAGGCAAGAGGCACGGGAGGGTTAGTGGAGCTGGGCCCCGCAGCCCCGGCCGTCCGCTTGGCGGACGAAAAGCCGGACGGGGCTGCGCGGCTTAGCGCAACTTGCCCGACGCAACTCCTTGCCTGCTGAAACCGCTGTGCAACGCGAGGATCCTGAGACGGCGCGTAGGGGGCGATGGACAGGCGGGTGCGAGATGGCCGCCCTGCCGGGCGTCCTCGACCGGCAGGGCTTTTCGGCGCGTGTGGTGAGCGCTTGCGCGAGCGCGCGCGCCGCGTGGGGACGCGCGGGCTGCAAGTCCGCTCTGCAACTCCCATATGACAAAGAACGCGCGGGCGGCGCCCGCTCTGCATCGTGGTCTGCCAGACCTGACCGCCTGGCAATGAGCCGGACGGTCAGGTGTTGGTGTCAGTGCTGGGCGAACTCGATCGGGAGGACCAGCTGGTCGGCGTTGCGCTGTGCGATTTCGGCGCGACGGTATGCGGCATCGATGGCGGCGGGCAGACGGCGATCGCGGTCCAGGCGAGCGATCAGGTCGAGGGCGGTGGCGAAAAGAGTTTGCATGGTTGAAGCCTTTCGGATGGTGTTGCTGATGCTCCCGGAAGGGGCGGTCTGCCAACGCGTGCAAATTCAAAAGCGGAGGGTCCGCGAAGTGGAAACCGCAGGCCCGGCAGGGCCGGTTTTGCGTTTGAAGGTCGCAAAGCGACCTGGCGCGCAGAGTTGGCTGCATCGCCCAGGGGCATCAATCGGCGACGCCACCGGAGAGACGTTCACCCATGTTTGATGACATGATCCAATTGGCAATGGCTCCGGCAGGGACTTGTAGCCGGCGCCTCAGGATTTGCCGTCCGTCTTCTGATCGAGGTCATTGAAATCGCATCCCGCGGGCGGCAGCATGGCATCGACGGTGCTTGCGCCGACGCTGCGCCAACGCGCCGCGCTCAGCGTGGCACAGCGCTGGGCACGTTCTTCACCCGATAACGCACGCTTGATAAGCGGTGCGCCTTTGGCTTCCTGGACCCAGATCGGTGCGGTGGGTTTCATGTCATTGTCGACGCCGATCGCAACGTCACCGGGCTGATCGAAGAGGAAGGGCGTACCATGCGCGCTGGGGCCTGAGCGCCACAGCGGGATTGCGCTGCGATCGTCCACGACAATAGGCTCCTGCGACCCTTCGAGGTTGCCAAGACTGAGCGTTGCGCAGATCAGGCGCGGATTGGAGAGGCGCGCAGCAAAGCTGAGCGCGGATTCAATTCCTTCCCCAACGGCGCATGGACCTGGCGCATCGAGGTGGCGGATGATTTGCGCAGGAACATTATCCCATGGGTCGAAGAGTTTGCCCGGGATCAGCACAGCGCCGTGGGCAAGGTTGCCCCAAATGCGCCTGGCCGCAGCCTGGCCGAGATCGGCCTTGGTGCGGCCGTCAGCTGACAGATAGGTGATGTGGATCCCTTGCAAAGTCAGCTTGCGATCACCGCGCTGCCCGCTCACCGCGATGATGGGGGCGATCATCGCGGGGGCGGTGCGGGTTATGCGACGGTGATCGGTATCGGCGGGCCAGAGGTTGATCGGGCAACGCGGATGGAACTGGAGGACCGACAGGGCAGCGGTGGCGGCCGGATTGATGCCCCGCGATTTTAGCCAAGCCTCGACCGGTGTCTCGTGTGCGCCACCGGCTTCGCGCCAGATGATACGGGCTGCCGAAGCGCTATCGATGCAGGAGTTTGTCGCAGCGGGTTTGGCAGACCGGGCGCGCGTGCTTGCAGAGCTTGCTTCGAGGCTGGCGTTGCTCTCCAGCATAGTCAGCGCTTCGTTGAAGCTGGTGTTGTGATATTCCATCACGAAACGGATGATGTCGCCGTGCCAACCGCATCCGAAGCAATGGGCGAAGCCCTTGTCTTCAACGACGGTAAAGCTGGGCGTATTTTCGGTGTGGAAGGGACAGCAGGCGGTGTACTCGCGGCCGGCGCGGCGCAGTTTGACCACGCGGCCGACGACGGCCGTGATGGTGATGCGTTGCTTGACGGCATCGATGCGCTCGTGAACCGGGCGTCGGATCCCGCGCGGCGGCGACGCCGGACGCGCGCCCGCGACGCTATGAACAGCAGTACGGGGATCTCCCGATTCACCAGTGTGGGCATTCATGGTGCAAACTCACGAAATTGCTCAAAAAATATCCCAAAAGCTGGCAAGAAAGTCAACATTTATCGCAATATTTCGAGCCGCGAAGGCGTAAAAACGCCGAACGGCTTGCGGACTAAATCAATTGCCGCATAATAGATGATGCGTCGCTCGCAGATTGGTTTGAGGAGGATTTTGGATTCAATTTCAAAGCGTCATCACACACACAATGACCACCGGTCAGGTGCGAGATGTGCCCAGTATACTTTTCGGCGTTCGGAGATGATTTAACCAGTCTCCTGCAATCAGACTGAAAACAGATAGTCCCATACGCAGGCGGTTGCTGACTCAAATATTTGCCGATGGCCCACTAGACACAATATGTTGCGCGAAGCGCCAAAAACGGGCATTTATTTGCGCGTGCGATCCAGCGTTTTGGCGGTCGCACCGGAAGTGAGGCCTGCCCGTGGCAACTTACCAGATCGAAGACAAGGCACTGGGTCCGACGGAGCCAGCGCGGTTTGTTTCACCGGGCGACACCTCTTACGATGCCGATCTGGAGCGCGCGTATGCCGCCAAAGTGCGGCCATTGTGTCAATGCCGTACTGATGTTGCGTTGCCGCTCTACATCGCCCGGCGCAATGGCTCGCTTGTCCTTGCCCGCATGCCGGGCACGGGAGCGCTCCATGATCCGGAGTGCGATCATTTTGATGCCCCGCGCGAATTGAATGGCCTGGGTGCGGTTGAAGGCCGTGCGGTTAAGGAAGGCGAAGACGGTATCACCGAGCTGTCGCTCGGTTTTCCGCTCAAGCGCGGGCCTGCGCGGGCTGCGCCCGAGGCACTCACATCCGACAAGCCCTCGCTCAAGTCCAATGGCCAGAAACTGTCGATGCGGGGACTCTTGCACGTCCTGTGGGATCAGGCGCAATTGACGCGCTGGCATCCCAGGATGGCGGGCAAGCGCGACTGGTTTGTCGTGCGGCGCGAGCTGCTCAAGGCGGCCGATGGCTGCGTAGCCAAGCGTGACAACCTGGCGCACCGCCTGTTCATCCCGGAACGCTGGTCCGATCGCGAAAAGGATGCGATTGCCCGGCGCCAGCACGAGACGCTTGGCCCGGTGCGCATGTCGCGCGACGCGATGATGATCGTCATCGGCGAGGTCAAGGAAATCAAGCCCGGCATGCGCGGCGAGCGGATTGTCCTGCGCCATCTGGGCAATTGGTCGTTGTCGCTCGATCCCGAAATGACCACCCGTTTTTACAAGCGCTTTGAAGTGGAACTGGCCCTGTGGGATGCCCATGGCGACAAGGGTCGGCTGATCATCGCTGCGAGCTTTGCTCTCAACAAGGCAGGCTATGCCGATATCTGCGAGGTCGCCTTGATGCCGGTGACCGAAACATGGCTCCCGTATGAATCCGCCGCGGAATTTGGGCTGGTCAATCAGGCGGTCCATGAGCAGCGGCACTTCGTGAAGGGCATGCGCGTCGATCTGTCGCGCGATGTGCCGATTGCGAGCCTGTTGCTGAAAGACACTTTGCCGCCCTGCGCTGTGCATGTGCACTGTGCCACAGGGGAGGAGGATTACGACGCGGCCCGCGCGCTGGTTATGACCGTGCCGGGGGTGGCCCATGCCGAATGGGTGCCCGGCACAAGCCTGCCTTCCACCGCCATTTCGGGGCACGGCGCATAACGCTGCTGTGGAGTGCGCATCCAGGTTTATTTAGCGACGGCGATCAGACAAGCCGACCGTGGCGGTCGATCGCAGGCGGGGTGTCGGGGTGGGCATTGATGTCGGTCGTATGGAACGGATCGAGGCATCGCCAGATCCGCTCGCACGCGTGGAAACGGAACCAGCGGCCGCCCTGGCGATGATCGCGCCAGTCATGCGCGAACCACTGAAGATCGCCGTTTTCGGGCGGGACATATCCGTCAGCGATGCCGCATAGCGACGTGCCGCCGCGCCAACATGGCTTGCGCGGCGACACCATCCAATCGAGCAGCGTGCGTTCGGCCATCACCAGTCGCTCGGCAGCATCACGGTCAGGACGCGTGTGGTCACGCTGGGGTCGGCAGGATCGTCCGATCCGAATTCGAGATTCCGATCGAAGCAGTCAATCTTCACCCAAACGACCGTCCCGCGGACATCCATGATGCCAAGATCCCGCTCCGGGCTGTCTTTGCTGAACGTGGAGGTGCGCATGGCCTTCACGAGCGCGGCCTGGATCAGCACACGCTCGATGCCGTCAGGATCGCCGAAGGCAGCCAGACACGAGCGGGTGAATACGACGCGCGCGGTGCGATCGAGGCCGAGCCGGGCGCGGTCATTGAGACGGGCGATGATTTCTGTTTGGGGGACGTTTGGTTGCGTCGCCATGATACATTCCTTCGTGCTGCGGTTCAGGCAGATGGCGGCAGCAGGCCGTCTTCAACGCTCGTGACCAGGCCATCGAAGTCCTCGTCGGCCCCAAGCAGGTCGGCCAGCTGGATCAGCGCGGCGAGGTCGACGCCATGGTCGCGCGCGAGATCGCGCAAATACCCAAAGCGGTCGAAGCAACCGTCTTCCTCGTAGCGGGCGATTGCAATGGTGCGCGCGCGGTTGAGGCGTTCGATTGTGGGCATGGTGATGCCGTCGAGCATGAGCATGCGGGTTGTCATGGGATGGCCTTTGCGCGGGGCGGGGTCGGGAGGTGCGCCGCGATCGCGGGATCGATGTCAAAGCCGAGCGCGGTGGCCAGCTGGCAGGCATCGAGGATGTCGTCGACGGCAATCGAAAATCCGTCAGCCATTTGTGCGAGCGTGTCGTCAGGCCTGGGCTGGATGCGGTGCAGATTGCCGCTCTGGCGCGTGACCGCAAACGGCCAAGTGTAGGCGATCGCGACAACGCGTTCGTCAAGGATCAGCAGTGTGTCGCCGGAGCGGATGCTCTCGTCGCACTGCGTTGCATCGTAGGCGTTGCCGGTGGAGCTAAAGGAATGGATCCGGCGCGTGGTAAACGCGAAACGGTCGGTGTCGGTGAGCACGGGACAATCTCCAGATGAGCAAATTGCTCATCCCTCACCCTTCCCGCTCCTCTTTGATCGGCCATGTGCGCCGTGGCCGCCAATTGGGTCGGTGCCCTCAAATGTCGGCGGGCAGTGCTGCGTCATAGACGGGCAGGATCGACAGTGGCGATGTGTCGCCGTCGAACATCACCCAGTCGCAGCGGTTGGCGCGCGCCAGCGCAAAACATTCAGCCAGGTCGTCCGGTATGTCGGCAACGTTGGCATCGGGCACCGGCACGAACCAACCCTGATCGCCTTTGGCAAATGCCACGAGCGTGTCGCCGGCGAGCCAGGCATCGCATGTGCTACGGCGTAAATGCGCTGTCGACAGCGTGAGCATGGTTTCGATCACGCAGCGTTCCTTATGTTGGTTTGGATGAATTACGATCGACTGTCGGCATGTTTTGGCAAAGCCGTGCCCCTCTTCCATGCTCGGCAATGCGCGCAGGCAAGTCAATGCCGCTGTTCGCCCCGGTTGACCCGACAGTCTACGAATGCGCATACCCGTCCTTTTCTATGCCGATCCACATACCCGACCATGGGACGAGGATGCAGTCATCGAACGATGCGCGCACGACAGTTCGCCGCAATGCAATGTAGCGTCGCCACCAGGCTGTCAGATTGCGGGCATGCGCCGGTTTCGGATCGTTGCGGGAGAAGAGACGCAACAGCGCTTCGGCCTGTGGCCGCGTGATTTTGGACATGACGGGATCCACTCCGAAGACTTAACGACCGTTCGGCCCATGGCGCAGCATCATGCGCCAGTGGATCCGCCACGCGAGGCCCGACAGGGTGCCGCCTTGGCGGATCGATCCCGATGCATGTCAGGCGGCCAGCGGCAGCCTTGGCGCGGCCGGCGTTGCCACATGGCTTGCAAAGGCAGTGGACGCGGGGGTGCCCGGCAAGAGGTGGTACGCAGGCGCGCAGCCCAGTTGCGTCAGCACGCTGTCGAAGCGTCCGCTGGCTCCTGCAAGCCAGTTCACTGCTGAAGGTCGCAGGTCAGGCCGGATGGCGCGGATGCAGAATTCTCGATCGGCGCGCAGGGCCATCCAGATCAAGGCCTGCTCCCCTGCCAGCGTCACACCAATATCGGCATAGGCATTGCGCAGGAGCGCGCCGCCGGCGCGCCCGCGCCAGTGCGGAACGGTATCGAAGCTTTCGAACGCTGTGGCCACTTCGCGCACAACGCGCGCTATCAGCACATCATAGGCTGCAGGCCACAGGCCGGGTGCACCGCGCTCGAGCGCGATCACGCCGGCGTAAGCGGGAAGAATGGACCTGGTCATGGAACCACCTCAGGCGGCAATGGCGAGCGGTGCAGCCGCAACGCCGGCGTTCGCATGGATCCAGTCGGCCGCGGCCTGCGCCTGTGCAGCGGCGGTGAAGATGGCACGCGTGTCGGACTTCAAGGCGTTGAGCCAGCTCGCCAGGTACGCCGCGTGATCGGGGCGCGGGGTATAGGCGAGACCAAGGTCGGCCATCAGGAAACTGGCGCCGAGCTCGGCGACCAATTCTTCGTGCTGCCTCGCCTTGCGATCCTTGTGGTAGTCGCGCAAGCTGTCGCGATCGAGACGACCAGGTGTCCCGCAGGCATGGCAGGATTCATGGGCCAATGTGCTGACCAGATCGAGATCGCTGTCGAACGCTGAGCGCTCGGGCATGAAGATCTTGTCGAGGTCCGGCCGAAAATAGGCGTCGTGCAGGCCATATTCGACCGGCACGCCGATGCTTTCGAGAAAGCGCAGCGCGTCGCCGATTTCGGTGGTGACGGGCGCCACCTCCTTGATCGCGTCCCCGGCGCTCCCATCCACCTGGTCCCGGTTGAAGACGACGAAGCCGCGCGCAAAAAACCGCGCCTTGCCCTCGCCTTCACCGCTGTCAGCGACGTCTGCGCCGTCCTGGCGTTCGATCTTTTTCCAGAGGATGACATGGGTGCCGCTTTCACCCTTGCGGACCTGGGCCCCATGCTCCTTCCACTGCTGATATGTGGCCCAGGTGCCCGAGGCATAGCCAAGCGCGTCGGCCGTGGCCCACAGCACGAGGCGGTTTATGCCGCTATAGCGCCTGCCGGCGGCACTGGTCGGACGCATGATCGGCGCACCGTTATGGTGCCAGCACATCTTCCAGTCGCCTGCACCGGCTTCGATGGCGGCGATGATCTGGGCGGTGACAGTGCTGTAAATGTCGTGACGCTGGGACATGGGGATATGCTCCTCTTTGGGCGAGCCACTCGCTCGCTCCTCCTGCGTCCCCCTTCCCTCCCGATCCTGTAAGGGACGCGCGCGATCGCGCGCGTTGCTCGCAAAAAAGGAGGCTCGCAAAAAGGGGCTGACAGCGGCCACGTGCAGCGTTAGGAAATCCGTGGGGAAGGGTTGTTGAAAGCCCCAAACCGTCGGCCCTTCCCCACCCAGGCAATCGCCCGATGAGCGACCGCGTCAGGCGGGAACGGCTTGCCGGATGTCCGCTTCGTAATACCGATGAACGAAACCGCAGATGCTGTCCGGCGAATGCCAACCTGCGGCCGACATCAGCGTTCCCATCTTCGGGGTAACCGTAACATCCGGCACCGACACGGCATCGTGAAACGTGCCATTCCAGGGGTCCCAGCTGGCCAGCGCCGCCTTGCTGAAGGTCAGGGGCCCGGAGGGATCGAGATCGATCAGCTGGGCGATCGGCACCATAGCGTAGAGGACGAAAAGGAAATTGGACGAGCAGGCATTGTCGACGATCTCGCGGATCGCGTCCCAGCTGCAGAGCGGAGCGGAGCGGCGGGGAAAGTCGGGCCTGGGGATCCGGCAGCGGCCGCGCGGGATTTCGGTGGCATGGCCATTGTTGCTTGCCTTGCGGTACTGCCCCAGCGTGTAGCCCATGGCCGCTAGGGCATGGGCGAGATCCTCTGTCACGTAGAGTTCGGCAAATTCCGGCCACGGCTTGTGACTGGTGATGCTGGCATCGAGCGCGTGCTTGCCCCTGGGTGACAGCACGAAGACGATTTCGGCGCGGTCGTAGCTGGAGAGCGCATCGGCAGGGCGCGAGGGATCGGCCGCGATCAGCGCGGGTTCGATCCGCTCGGCAAGCGTCACCGTGAGATCGGCATAATCGGCCCGCGTCAGGTCCTCGAGCGCGTCATCGTGGCGGTGGAGGATCTCGCGGGCGAGTTCGAGTGCAACGCTCCATACGTCATAACGGGGCAGCAGGCAGGACTGGATGAGCGCAGCGTCGGTGTCTTGTCCGTCGGCATGGGCATCGAGGATGATCCGGGCGATGGCATTGCCTTGCTTGAGGCTGAGGGCATCGCGTTCGGGTTCATAGGCACGGAACCACGCACCGGCTGCGGCCTTTGTGACCAGATGATCAATGTGTTCTTGCTGGGCAGCGCTGAGGTCGCAATCGGTTGCCATCGCAATGAGGGCTTCGGATGCGGCGGTTGACGCAGTTTGAACGAGAGTGGGCATGGCGCGTTCCTGAAAGATCGAAAGCCCGGCACCGCAAGAGGGGGCACCGGGCTGTTCGTGTGAGATTTGGGGGGCGGTGTGCGATGATCAGGCGGCTTGTGCGAGATCGCTCCCTGCTGCATCAGCGTCAGCTTTGACCGTCTGCCAGGCACCCCGGTCGTAATCCACGTCATCCTCGTCCGCGATTGCCTCGCCTTCGGCGTTGTCGTCGGCTTCGGTGATTGCCGGATCGGGCGTATCGTTGGCGGTGTCGGTATCGATGTCGCTGCTGACATCATGACCGGTATCGCCAAATGCCATGACATCGGGCACCCAGGTGAGCGCGCGCTGCTTGATCGCCGGTTCAACAATTGCTTCGCCTGCGCACAGCTTGGTTGCCGCGCTCGCCAGTTCGCCCTTCTTCGCCGTGGCGTAGCGTCCAGGCATGGCCGGATCGATATGGCCGAGTACGGTGAGGATCTGGCTCTTCTTGAGCCGGTCAAAGAACCGCTCGGCGCCAGGCCGCCAGTGCTGGCACGTATCGATCCCGAGCATCGCACCAAGCTGGCTCTGGAAACCGTTAGCAAAGCTGCCACTGGCAAGGCTGGCCTTGAGGCTTTGGCTGACGGCATAGGCCAGCCATGCCGCCCGTGTCTCTTCGTCGAGCGCGCGGAAAGCGAGGAAGCTCGCAAAGCTGTCATCGTCCTGCGTCCAGTCATCGGGCAATGCGCCACGCAGCGCCGCCACATCGTCCGCGGCTGTGCTGGCCGGAATATCCCTCAATCCTGCGGGTTCTGCGCGGTCGGTGATGCGGATTGAACAGCCGGTGTCGTTATAGCCCCAGTGGCCGGCATGATCGCGCGCCAGACTGAAGATCGCCAGATCGAGCGCGAGCGCGGGGTTGTGCGCGACATGGAGCGCCAGAATATCCCGCCGGTCTTTGGCCAGTTGTTCCTCAAGGCTGCGCGGCAAAGCCGCATGCCCGTCAGCACCATCGCCCTGCGCAGCATCATCCTGTCCGGCCTCTGCCGTGTCTGTCTGCGAGCTTTTACCCTGCCCGCTGCGCGCAGGCTTGGCGGGCGCGTAATAGCTGTCGAGCAGCACCGGTTTACCGTCCGGCGAGAGGATCATGAACGTCCCCAGCGTCGGCAGCACCTCATCAGGGATGATCGGCGACGCCTTGGCGATCCTGGTCAATTCGATGCTCAGCGCCTCGCGCTCGTCGCACAGCGCATCGTAGGCGGTGCCGGTCTCATCGTCTTCGATGCCGGCGTCTTCCATGTCCTGCACGGCATCATCGATCGCATCGATCCGGTCCTCGATCTGCACGATCCGGTCCGCTGCTTCGCCGGTCGGCTGCGCATAGTCGGGATAGTATCCCGACAGGTCCCTGGTATCGTCATAGGACACACGGGTCGTCAGCAGCGGCTTGACCCAGCCCAGCTTTGTCGCAAGCTGCGCCACTTCAGCCTCGAAAGTCAGTTTTTGCATGGCAAGGTTTTGCGCCAGCGCGACATCGAGCCAGGTTCCTGCCCCTTCGCCTGCAAACAGATCGCGCTCGATGCGCCCGCCGGCGGCGAGATAGTCCGCCTCGCCCACCAGCAGCGCAACCGGATCGGAGGCCGACAGGCTTTCTGCGTTGATCGCCCGGCGAATGGCCTGGGGGTTGTCGCCCTGCCAACTGGTCGACAGGCGCTCCCATGCGGCGATCTGGCAGGCATGGTCGCTGACCGAGCCATAGGCCATCGCCACATCGAGCGTGATCGCGCCATCCGACAATGCCGCAAAGATCGGCGCTGCCAGATCGGCAAGCCGCAGCCGGCCATGGACATGGCGCACCGTCACCCCGAAGCGTCGCGCGACATCTTCAGCGCTTGCACCGCTCGCCACAATGTCACGATAGGCCGAGGCCTCATCTGCGGGCGTCATGTTTTCTCGCAGCAGGTTTTCCGCAAGGCTGATCTCGCGCGCGGCCGCTGCCTCGCTGTCGACGATCCTGACTTCGACCGCGTAATCTTTCGGCAGCGTGCCGGCTTCGATCAGCATGCCGATCGCGCGCCAGCGGCGGCCACCGGCGTGGACGGCGTATTTGGTCTTCTTCGGCGTGGCGGCACTGACGATGAGGGGCTGGATCAGGCCGTGCTCGGCGATCGAGGCGGCCAGCGCAGCGATGCCGGTGTCGCCATTTGTCTTGCGGACATTGGTCTCGGACAGAGTGAGTTTGGCATAGGGGATTGTGCTGGTGCCGGTCAGGGTGTTCGTGGTCATGATCGTTACTCGCATTTTCGCGCGAGACCCGGATCAAGAGAGCTTCAACTCCCAGGGGGTCTCACCCCCTCCCTGCCCCCTTCCCTTTTATCGCGCGGACGAAGGCCGCGCGGGGCAGCCATGGGACAGCTTCGGGTTGGGCATGGCCGAATCGTTCATGGTTTACGCCTTGTGATTGTCGCTCGTGCTTCCATGATTTTTGTCCGCGCAAGGTCACGCAGTTTCTCTGCAAACGGGGCTGGCACAAAGCCGTATACCCATTGATTCGGCCTTGCCGGAATAATCCCGGGATCAGTCCAGTCGATTTCGTTGAACTCGGACAGAATGATCCATGACCGGTCACTGTCGAGGCCCAGATGCCGTTTGATCGCCGCAGGAATTTCAACGCCTTCGTGCAACTGTGGTTCGCTGTGCGTGATCGCACAGACAAGCGCCCGCTTACGGCCATCGGTTTCGGTAACGGCAACAATGACTGCACAAGGGCGGTCCTTTGAGCCATCGATCTGTCCGCGCCTGGCCGCATTAAGCCGCGATCTCGGCAATCACCTGATCGGCCACCTGCACGGGCAGGAACAACCGTGTCTGGAACTGGATCACCTCCGTATAGGCGCCGCGCGCCTTCCAGCTGGCAAGCCCGCGCGGATCAAAGCCGATCACTTCGAGCCGCTGCTCGCCGTTGACCCGGGCCCGCTTGAGCGAAAGCCCGCGCGCGGCATCGATCGGCACGACCTTGCCCGCCAGAGCCGCGCCGATGATGTCGGATGCAGAAAGGGCGATGGCACCGTCGAGCCCGAGCCTGGCCAGGAGATCGTTGACGGCATCGGTCGGTACGATCCGGCCCAGATAGGACCTGCCGTCCTGGGTGATCAGCCGGCGCACTTGTGCATCATCACCGAGCAGATTCCATATCGGCAACAACCGCCCGGTGGCAAGGTAGAAGCGCTCCACCGCAGGATGCGCGGCCGCATCGTCGGCTTCGGCCTGCCATTGCGCCTCGAACGTTGCCGCATCGATATCGGCCCAGTGCGATTCATCGAGATCGCCTTGCGTCACGTAGCCGCTCCGGCCCTGCCGGTGGACTTTCCATACCGGCATGGGATGCCCATCCTCATCCAGCCAAGGCCGGTCAGGAACAAACAGCGCCAGCTTGCCCGAGCGCGCGTTGCGCATCATGCGCGCGCGGCCTGCCGCACGGGTCAGGCGCGCGGTGATGTCGGCAAGGGTGGTGATCTTCGGGGCCCATTGCGCCTCGATCGTCAGCAGGCTGGTGACAGCACCGTTCTTGTCGCGCAGGCATTCACGCTCCTCGATCACGGTCAGCTTGTCAGCCAGCAGGGTTTCGACGCCGGCATCGTATGTGCCCGCCTTCCTTGCGGCCTCGATGCGGGCTTCGACCAGCCCCATGAATTCATCGAAGATGGCGTTCTGGATGGCAATCGGCAGGGCGAGGATGCGGTTGAGCCAGCGCTGGATCGGCGGAAGGGCGTCGACCAGTTCGCCCTCGTGTTCGAGCTTGAGGCCGGAAAGCTCGCAGAAAGAGGTGAAGCCGATCGAGGTCAGTTTGCCGGCATGGAGCAGGCGGAACCATTGGCCGAGCGCTTCCTGGGCATATGTGCTTTCCAGACTGTCGGCGGGGTTGAACAGGTTTTGGCCGCCGGTCTGGCGCTGCCCGCGTGTGAGGGCACCGAGCGCATCGAGGCGGCGTGCAATTGTCGAGATAAAGCGTCGTTCACCGCGGCAATCGGTCGTGACGGGTCGGAAGATCGGCGCACTGGCCTGATGGGTGCGGTTGGTGCGGCCGAGCCCCTGGATCGCCTTGTCCGCGCGCCAGCCAGGCTCCAGCAGGAAATGCACCCGGCGCTGCTGGTTGGCTGCGGCCAGGCTCGCATGATACGAGCGCCCGGTGCCGCCCGCATCGGAAAACACCAGAATGCGCTTCTTGCCCGCCATGAACAGGTTTGCATCCGCCACGCCAGCAGAGGCCGAACGCGCTTGCAGTTTTTGCGAACCATCGGGCAGCGTCAGCAGGCGTTTCGTGCGCCCGGTCACTTCGGCCACGGCGTCTGCGCCAAAATGGCCGATGATGCCATCGAGCGCGGGCACGATCGGCGGCAGCGCGGCGAGCATTTCGATCATCTCGTCGCGCATGCGGCAGGCCAGAGGGCACAGCACGGGATTACCGTCGACATCGAGCATCGGGCGTGAACGCTCGGTGCCGTCCTCTTCAAAATATGATTCCATCGCACGGGTGGGAAAGGCGTGCTGCAGATAGGTCAGCATGGCCTGACGCGGCGAAAGGTCGATCGCCAGTTCGGCCCGGTCCTCGGCATCGAGATCGGCAAGACGGCGATCGAGCAGGGCTTCCGATGTCGAGACCAGCTGGATCACCGCCGACATACTTTGATCGAGCGCCTGCTGTATGGCGGGCAGCAGGCTCGGCAGCTTCATCGAGAGCAAAAGCTGTGCGAAAAACCGCTGCACCGCACTGGCAAAGCGGCTGCGTGCAGCGGCCAGCGCCTGACCATTCAGCGTCTTGCCCTCAAGCGGATCGACCACACCGGCGGCGGCAAGCGCTGCTTCCATGTGCCGGAATATGATCGACCAGCCTTGCGAATAGGCGTCGAAGTCGGCGATCTGTCCGGGTGTCAGCTTGTGTTCGAGCACGTCGTATTCGACGCCGGCATAGGACAGCGAGCGGGCGCAATAGACGCCCATGCACTTGAGCTCGCGGGCAACCAGTTCGAGCGCGGCTATACCGCCTGCCCGGATGCGTTCGATAAAGCTCGTCCGATCAGGAAACTGTGTCCCCTCACCCCACAGCCCAAGCCGTGTGGCATAGGCAAGGTTGCCGATGTCCGTGGCACCTGTAGCAGAGGCATAGACAATCCGTGCCCGCGGCAACCGGTTCTGCAATTCCACTCCTGCGAGCCCCTGTTGCGAGGCCTTGCCGGGCCCGAACCGGACATCGCCTGTTCGCCCTTGTCCTGCGGCAATGCCACCCATCCCGTGGGCTTCATCGAACACGATCAGTCCGTCATAATCCGCTCCACACCATTCGACGATCTGCTGGAGACGGCTCTTGCCGCCTGCGGCGCTGCGCAAGGTGGCATAGCTCGCAAACAGGATGCCGGATGTCAGTGCGATTTTGGTCTCGGGCCTGAATTTGCCCAGCGGCACGATGTCGATCGCCATGCCGCCCAGCGCTTCCCAGTCGCGTACCGCATCGGCGATCAGCGCCGAATTCTCTGAACCCACATTTCCCAGATTGGAATGGAAAAATCTGGCAATTTCGGTGGTATAGTGTAGCAATATCAGCATGATGGGCGGTCTTGAGGGCTGATTTTATGACGCACCCGGCGGGTGAAACGGAAACGGGTGATTTGCGGGTCGATTTTGACCGCCGCCTGAGATTGGAGTTTCACGGATCGCGGATCACGTCGGATGCCGGCTTGCTGGCCTTTCGCGAACTTGATGACGCGCTGGGCCTGACAGGGATGGCCGGGGAGATATTGACTGACAGCAGGACGGGTCGGAATGGCAGGCACAGCCTGATGGCGCAGTTCCGGCAATCAGTCTTCGGGCGGCTCGCAGGCTACGAGGACGTCAACGACGCCGACCGGCTCGGCGCTGACCCGGCGATGCGCTGGATCGTGGGTGGGCAGGCCGTGATGGGACAGGCTGCCTCGACCAGTCAGATGGGGCGGTTCGAGACCGAGGTTCTGGCCAAAGAAGCCAATGTCACGGCGCTCGCCGATCTGTCGGGCCGGTGGATCGACGTGGTGCATGCCCGCCGCCCGGCCAATGTCGTGGTGCTCGACATGGACAGCAGCGTCAGTCCCACGCATGGCGAGCAGGAAGGCACCGCCTACAACGGCCACTTCGGCTGCACCTGCTATCACCCGTTGTTCG
>NZ_AUBA01000025.1 GCF_000429005.1 Novosphingobium acidiphilum DSM 19966
CCTACATGACGTTCCCCAAGGAACATCGGGCCAAGTTGCACAGCACGAATCCCATCGAACGCCTGAATGGCGAGATCAAACGCCGCACCGAAGTGGTCGGGATCTTCCCCAACGAAGGCGCGATCACCCGCCTGATCGGCGCCATCCTCATGGAGCAATCCGACGAATGGGCCGTCCAGCGCGCACGCTACATGACGCTTGAAACAATGGCGCCACTCAGCGACAATCCCATCGTCATGCTATCGGCTGTGCCCGGCGCATGATCGGCTCAAACTGACGCCGAAATCGGTGGTGGCCCCAATAAGCTACACCACGCCGTGGGACACGATCTGTGCATGCGCATATTATGCGATTCTATGCACTTACATGACACGACGCATAGGTGACCGGAGCCTGATGTGACAACCCCCCGGCCAGCCGCGATGGGCGCCAACTCTGCCCGAAAGGGCGGTGGGCAGCAGCGCAAATCCGCCGCGCGCCGGCCACAAACGCGCGGCGCAGGGCAGCACAATATCTCGATGTTCCATGATACTAGACCGGGCGGACCGGGCCGATCGCGTCATGCGAACGGCTGCCCGAACCGGCCGCGATAGCGCCAGGCTAAGTACCAATACTGTATGACATTTTGCGGAGAGGCCCGGTCAGACGGCGGCGCGAAGGTGCCATGGCCACCGCACTGTTCTGCCGCGCAACTGTCACAGCGCGGCGATTGTCATGGGCTATAACGGTCGCAATCCCGGGACCTTGTGTTCAATCATGATGATTACGCAATTCAAACATGGCCCTACGCAGGATTACGCAGACATGATTGGCGAGTGCCCCCCGCCCGGACCACGGCGGGCGGATCGTGCAAGCACATATTATGCGATTTTTGCAGGTCAGGCCTATTCCCATCGCGCCCGCCGCGTGATAGTTAATTTGAGTAAACACTCACCAGGCAGCCGGCGTATGGATTTGGGTACTCGGATCAAGACGATCCGGCTTGGAATGGGGCTGGATCAGGCGCATTTCGGGGCAATGCTCGGCGCATCGCAAAGCGCGGTGGCACGGTGGGAAAACGGATCTTCCCCCAGGGCCGCTGCCCTGCGGCAAATTGCGGCGCTGGCCACGATAAGCGTTGAAGATCTGCTGGGCGACGATCGTGTCCGCAACCCGGTCAAAGCGCACATCCCGGTAATCGGATATTTCGACGGCGTCCGGATTGTGCCGCACGATCGTCATTTTTCTCAATCGCTTGAAACCGACCTGTACCCTGCGGCAACCGACGGCACGACCATCGCAATCGAAATCCGCGATGACAGCCTGATGCCGATCGTCAATCCAGGGGCGTTTCTGATTTGCGAACCGACCCCGGTCGCGGGTCTGACGAAAATCCGCAAATCATTATATCTTATAAAACTTTCGAATGAAGACCATATCTTTGGCCGGCTTCACAAAAACGCCGACAATTCGTTCAGCGCAATTTCGACCAAGTCTGCGTTTCACGATAAAATTCATATCGAATGGCTGGCCGAGGTGCGTGCCATTGTCATCGGATGACCCCGCTGGCGATCGGCCGGAAGTTTGCGGCCAGAAGTTTGCGGCGAGGCATCGCGGTGGGGTATGGGGGCAGGTGCGATGCCTCGCCGCAGCACGGGCCAGCCCATTTGGGGGGGCTTGGGGCGGGCGGCCCGGCTAGGACATTCGGCGGCCCGCTGGGCTGCGCCGATAACTGCAAACGGCACGCGACCAGCCGCAATACCGGGGACTGATAGGCGCGACACGGACAGCGCGGCGCCGAAAGCCAGGGTTCTATCGGCGCCGCGTCGTCATCTTGTGGCTGTTGACCTATCATAGGTTAGTGGCAAACCCCTCACAAGCGAACTAGACCACGGCCATAAGAGATTTTATGACATGCCGATCATGCTGACCCGCCTGCGCACATTTGTCGAAGTCTATCGCCAGCGATCGATCAGCGGCGCGGCCCGTTCGCTCGAACTGACGCAGCCCGCGGTATCCCAGCACATCGCCAGCCTGGAAGGCGCGATCGGCCGCACCCTGTTTGAACGCCATCCCCACGGGGTAAACCCGACCCCTGCTGCCGATGAGCTGTCATCCGACATCGGTGATCGGCTGGATCTGGCCGAAGCCGCGCTGGCCAGCGCGCGCGCGCGCTCGGCCGACATGGCGGGCACCGTGCGCATTGTCGGCCATGCCGATTTCCTGTCCGAAGTGGTGGCACCGCTGCTGGTACCGCTGTTGAAAGACGGGTTGCGCGTGCGCATGGAAACCGCAGACCTTGACGGGGTGATCGCCGCATTGGTCGAGGGCCATTGCGATCTGGGCATTTCCGCCTTTTCGATCACCGACCGGCGGCTGAGCAGCGAACTGGTGCATTCAGAGCCGCTGATTGCGGTGGCCGCACCCTGCGTTGCCGCGCGCATCGCCGCAGCACCCGACCGCGCTGCTGCTTTGGCATCCGAACCCGTGCTGGCCTACAATATCGAACGCGCTTTGATCGATGAATGGCTGGAAGCCAACGGCCTGTATCGCAAGACGGTCAGCCCGGCCCTGATCGCGCCCGACTTGCGCGGGTTGCGCGCACTGCTTGCGGTGGGGTTTGGCTGGTCGGTGCTGCCGATCTATCTGTGCGCGGGCGAACTGTCGCGCGGTGAACTGGTCGAAATCCCTTCGCCTGTGCAGCGCATCGTCAATTCCTATTTCCTGGTCTGGTCACCGGCTGCGCTGCGCCAGCCGCGCATCGCCCATGCCCGCCGCACGCTGATCCAGCGATTGCAGCAGGCGCCGCAGGAAATCTGACCGGTCGGCGGATTCTTTTCATTTGTCGCGGTGGGACGCGCACCGCAAATCCGCTGAAACGGAGGCGTGTGCGATGCGGATCGGATTTATCGGGCTGGGCAATGTCGGTGGCAAACTGGCGGGCAGCCTGCTGCGCAATGGCCATGATGTGGTGGTGCGCGACCTGAACCCCGATCTGGTGGCGGAATTCACCGCCCGCGGGGCGGTTGCTGCCAACAGCCCGCGCGCCTTGGCCGAAGCGGTCGATATCGTGATCACCTGCCTGCCCTCGCCCGCTGCCAGCGCGGCCGTGGCCGAAGGGATCGACGGGTTTCTGCAAGTGCTCAGGCCCGGACAGGTGTGGATGGAAATGTCCACCACCGATTATGCCGAAGTGCTGCGCCTGGGCGCGGCGGTCGAGGCCTGCGGCGCGCTGTTCATGGAATGCCCGGTTTCGGGCGGATGCCACCGTGCCGAAACCGGCAACATCTCGATCTTTGCCGGCGGCCCGCGCGAAGGCTTTGACCGGGTGCTGCCGGTGCTGACCACGCTGGGGCGCCGCGTGCTGCACACCGGGCCCCTGGGCACGGCATCGCGGCTGAAAGTCATGACCAACTATCTGTGCACGGTGCACCTGGTCGCGCTGGCCGAGGCGCTGACCACGTGCAAGGCGGCCGGCCTGGACATGAACACCACCTACGAAGCGATCCGCATTTCGTCGGGCAACAGCTTTGTCCACGAAACCGAAAGCCAGGTTATCCTCAATGGCAGCCGCGACATCAATTTCACCATGGATCTGGTGTCGAAAGATATCGGCCTGTTCGATGATCTGGCGCAACAGCACGGCGTGCCGCTGGAAATGTCGCCGCTGATCGTGCGCCTGTTCAACGAAGCACGCGCGACGTATGGTGATCGCGAATTTTCGCCCAACATCATCCGCCGGTTTGAAGAACCGCTGGGCCTGAAAGTGCTGGGCACCGGTTTCCCCGACCAGATGGTCGACGATGAACCCGAAGAGCCGGGTTACGAGGTTGTCCCCAACCGCTGATTGGCGGTCAGCCACTCGATAAACAGCCGCACCGGCAGGCGTTCTACCGCGTTGCGCCGGCAGATCAGACCCCAGGCACCGGGGCACCGGACGCGGTGCGCCACCGGGCGAACCAGCCGCCCCGCGGCCAGATCGGCGTCGGCAAATGGCCCGTTGACCAGCGCGACACCGCGTCCGGCCAATGCCATTTCCAGCGCCACGGCCAGTGTATCGACCATCAGATAGGGCGCACCCGGCGCAAAAGCGACGCCGGCGGCGGCAAACCATTTCGCCCAGTTGTGTTCCTCGGTGTAATTGGCCACCAATGGCTGGCGCATCAGTGCAGCAGCATCCAGACTGCCGCCTGCACGGTCGAGAAACGCCGGGCTGCACACCGGATCAAGCGTGTAATCGAACAGCGGCACCCAATGGTAACGATCGGGATCGGGCGCGGCCTCGCAATAGATCAGGCCCAGATCGGCGTGCGCCTCGTCAAAGGTCCAGTCCACCGCGCACGTGGTCAGCGACAGCGTGATCGACGGATGGTCCTGCAAAAACAGCGGCACCCGCGGCGCCAGCCAGCGGATCGAGGCGGTGACATAGGTCTGCACCCGCAGCGGTGTGTCCTGCGTCTGGCGGCGCACCGCCTCAACCCCTTCGATCAGCGATTCGAAGGCGGCGCGCACATACGGATAAAACAGCCTGCCTTCTTCGGTTGACACCACGTGGCGGCCATCCTGCGCAAACAGGCGCACGCCCAGCGTTTCTTCGATCAGCTGAATCTGGTGGTTGATCGCAGGCGGGGTCAGGCACAGTTCCCCCGCCGCATCGCGGATCGACTGGTGACGCGTGGCCGCCTCGAACCCGCGCAGGGCTTTCAGCGGCGGCAGATCCCGCAAATTGAACCGCGAACTCATTGTTCCTCCAGCGATCGGAGGTCTATCGCTATCGCAGATTGCGATCCTGGGCCAGCATCGCGGCGCCTTTTTCGGCGACCATCACGGTTGGCGCATTGGTGTTGCCGCTGGTGACCGACGGAAACACCGAGGCATCGATCACGCGCAGCCCCTGAATGCCGTGCACGCGCAGCCGCGCATCGACCACCGATGTGCGCGGATCGGGCCCCATGCGGCAGGTCGATGTGGGGTGATAGACGGTGTCGGCGCGGGCGCGAAAATCGGCAAACAGCGCCTCGTCGTCGGCAACATCGGGTCCCGGCACCAGTTCTTCGACAATGATGTCGGCCAGCGGCCTGCTTTGCGCAATCTCGCGCAGCAGGCGCACGCCCATCCGCGCCTCGGCAATGTCCTGTTCGGTCGCCAGGTAATTGGGATGGATCGCCGGCGGCACAAACGGGTCGGCCGAGGTGATCGCCAGGTGGCCCCGGCTGGTCGGCCGGCACGAATTGAACGACAGCAGGAACGCGGGAAACGGATCGGGATTGAGCAGGCGCCGCGCCGCGATCGGCGTTTTGGTATAGCTGACCGGGCTGAAATAGAGCTGAAATGTCGGGTGCGCATCGTCGACCCGCGCCCGGACAAAGCCCCCCGCCTGGTTTACGCTCATCGACAAAGGCCCGCGCCGATCGATCATGTAGCGGATCGCGGCGGCAAGCTTGCCGGTGAACGGACGCAGCACATTGTTCAGCGTGGGCACCGACGTGCGATAGAAATAGCTGACCGCCAGGTGATCCTGCAGGTTCTGCCCGACCGCAGGCAGATCGGCCACGACAGGTATGCCCAGACCTTGCAGCAGCGCCGCATCGCCCACGCCCGACACTTGCAGCAATTGCGGCGATCCGATCGATCCGGCGCACAACACCACTTCGCGGCGCGCGCGGATAATCCGTTCACGCCCGCCCTGCCGGTACGCCACACCGACCGCGCGCGTGCCTTCGAACACCACGCGCAGCACGCGCGCCTTGCGAATCAGCGTCAGATTGGTGCGATGCCGCACCGGGTGGAAATAGGCATTGGCCGTCGACGCGCGCCAGCCGCCGCGCGTGTTGATCTGATAGATGCCGAAACCTTCGCCATCGGGGCCGTTGAAGTCCGCGGTGACGCGGTGGCCCAGCGTGCGCCCGGTTTCCAGAAACCAGTTGCACAACGGATGCACCGAGGCGGAAATGTCGGTGACATGCTGCGGCCCACCCTGCCCGTGAAAGCCGTCGGTGCGGATATCGTGATCTTCAGACCGGGTGAAAAACGGCAGCACATCGTCCCAGCCCCAGCCGGGATTGCCCGCCGCCGCCCAGCCATCGTAATCGTGCGGAAATCCGCGCACATGGACCATGGCGTTGATCGAGCCCGATCCGCCAACCACTTTGCCGCGCGGCCAATAGCTGCTGCGGCCGCCGAGTGAAGGCACCGCCTCGGTTTCGTACATCCAGTTGATGCGCTTGTCGAAAAAGGTGCGGCCATAACCGATCGGCAACTGGATCCAGATCGACAGGTCCGATCCGCCCGCCTCGAGCAGGGCCACCTTGGTCCAGGGATCTTCGGACAGGCGGCTGGCCACCACACAGCCGGCCGTGCCCGCGCCAATCACCACATAATCGGCTTCTTCGATCATCGAACGGGGTGCTGGGTCATATCAAGGTGCAGCATGGTGCCGGTATAGGGATGCGCCAGCGCCACCGCGTCGTTCAATTCGATGCCCAGGCCCGGCGCGGTGGACGGGATGACATGGCCGTCCTCGAACCGGATCGGGGTCTTGAGGATCTGCGCGTGGAAACCGCCCCAATCCTCGATCCCTTCCAGGATCAGGAAATTGGGCGAAGCGGTCGCCAGCTGGATATTGGCAGCCCCCACCACCGGCCCGCAATAGAGATGCGGCGCGATCTGCACATGGCGCACTTCGGCCATGCCCGCGATCTTCTTCGCCTCGAGCAAGCCACCCACGCGCCCCAGGTTGAGCTGCAGGATCGCCGCCGCGCCGCAATCGAGCAGGCGCGCAAAATCATACTTGGTGGCCAGCCGTTCGCCGGTGGCAATCGGGATCGAAGTGGCGCGCGCCACGCGCGCCGTCTCTTCGGGTGCGTCGGGCGGCAGCGGTTCTTCCAGCCACAGCGGATCATAAGGCTCAAGCCGTTTGGCCAGCCGGATTGCGCCCGCTGCGGTCATCTGCCCGTGCGTGCCGAACAGCAGGTCGGCGCGGCTGCCCACGGCTTCGCGCAAGATCCGGGCAAAACGTTCGCACAGATCGAGCGCCTCGAGCGACAGCTGCCGCCCGTCAAATGCAGAATACGGCCCGGCCGGATCGAACTTCAGCGCGGTAAAGCCCATGTCGAGATAGGTCTGCGCGCGTTCGGCCGCCAGATCGGGATCGTGGTAGACATCGGTCGCGTCGCCGGGGCGCGGGTAGATATAGGTATAGGCGCGCAGGCGTTCGTGCACCTGCCCGCCCAGCAGCTTGTACACCGGCTGGCCCGCCGCCTTGCCGATGATATCCCAGCAGGCCATTTCAAGCGCCGACAGCACGCCCATCACGGTCAGATCGGGGTGCTGGGTAAACCCGGCCGAATAGACCCGCCGCCACAGCATTTCGATATCATGCGGATCGGTGCCCTGGGCATAGCGCGCAAACATGTCTTCGCACATCTGCGCCACCAGATGCGGCGAAAACGGCACGCAATAGGCCTCACCCAGCCCGGTGATCCCGCAGGCCGTGGTCAGCCGCACAAACACGAAATAGCGCCCGCCGAAATGCGGCGGCGGATTGCCCACCACAAAGGTTTCGATACCGGTCAGCCGCATGGGTACCCTGCCATTGGTTTCCTCTTTTGCGCGCCGCACAAGGCCGGGGTAACGACAACGGCATGAACCACGCGCGACGCTGCGCGGCGTCGTCGTGCGCCAAAGTGTAAGTCCTCTACCCGCGCGGCAAGTGAAGCTTTTTGCCGGACCCGACAATTTCCTTATTGCGATAGCCCGATGTCGCGCGCGCCGCTATGGGCAGCCGATGTCTGCCACGCTTTCCATTTTCGTCGATGCCGACGCCTGCCCGGTCAAGGACGAGATCTACAAGGTTGCGTTCCGCCGCAACGTGCCCGTCACGGTGGTCAGCAACAGCCGCATGCGCCTGCCCGATCACCCGCTGATCACCCGCATGGTGGTCAGCGATGCGTTCGACGCCGCCGACGACTGGATCGCCGACAATTGCAGCGCGGCGAGCGTGGTGATCACTGCCGATATCCTGCTGGCCGATCGCTGCCTGAAGGCAGGCGCCACCGTGATCGGATCGAACGGCAAACCGTTCACGCATGCATCGATCGGCGCGGCGATCGCCACGCGCGCGATCATGGCCGATCTGCGCGCCGGCGGTGACGCCATCGGTGGCCCGCCGCCCTTTGCCAAAGCCGATCGGTCGCGGTTTCTCCAGGCGCTCGATGAAGCGCTGGTGCGGCTGGCCCGATGACCCACGACGCGATCATTCTGGGCGCCGGCGCGGCCGGCCTGATGTGTGCCGCCACGGCCGGACAGCGCGGCCGGCGCGTGCTGTTGCTTGACCATGCGCCCGAAGTGGGCCGCAAGATCCTGATTTCGGGCGGCGGGCGGTGCAATTTCACCAATCTGGGCACCGTGCCCGACCGGTTTATTTCGCAAAACGCGCATTTCGCCAAATCGGCGCTGAGCCGTTACACCCCGCACGATTTCCTGGCGCTGGTCGAACGCCACGGCATTGCCTGGCACGAAAAAACCCTGGGGCAATTGTTTTGCGACGGATCGGCGCGGCAGATCGTGGCGATGCTGCTGGACGAATGCGCGCGCGGGGGCGTAGATATCCGCTGCAACGCGCAGATCGGCGAAGTCGCGCATGCCGATGGCCTGTTTCGCGTTGGCGCGGCCAGCGCGCCGGCGCTGGTCATTGCCACCGGCGGGCCTTCGATCCCCAAGATGGGCGCCACCGGCTTTGCCTATGAACTGGCACGGCGGTTCGGGCTGAAAGTGGTGCAGCCGCGTCCCGCGCTGGTGCCGTTGACGCTGGCGGGCGAAGACCTGCTGTTCCGCGAACTGTCGGGCGTGTCGTCCGACGTCATCGCACGCTGCGGCAAGGCGGCCTTTCGCGAGGCGGCGCTGTTCACCCACCGCGGGCTGTCGGGCCCGGCCATCCTGCAAGTGTCGAGCTATTGGCAGCATGGCACGCCGATCGATGTGCAGTTCCTGCCCGACCGCGCGCCCGGATGGCTGCTTGCCGCCAAGGCCGCGCACCCGCGCGCCGGGATGCGCCGCATGCTGCGCGATGGCCTGCCCGAACGATTGGCCGACGTGCTGTGCGAACGCCTGGCGATCGACAGCGAACTGGGCGCGACCACCGACCGCAAGCTTGCCGCCGCCGAGGCGCAATTGGCCGCCTGGCGGTTTACCCCCAACGGCAGCGAAGGCTACGCCAAGGCCGAAGTAACCGCCGGCGGCATCGCCACCACCGAACTGTCGTCCAAGGACATGCAATCACGCCGCGTGCCGGGGCTCTATGCCATCGGCGAAGCAGTCGACGTGACCGGCTGGCTGGGCGGCTACAACTTTCAATGGGCATGGGCGAGCGGTTGGGCCGCTGCGTTGGCGATATAGGGTCCGGACCACCCGTCAGGAGATTTGACATGATACCCCGCGAATTGATCGACACCGCGCAAGTCCCCGATGGCGAAGAGCTGCGGCTGTATCGCCACGGCACCGACTTCATGATCGTGCTCGATCGCAATGAATTGATGAGCACGCGCCAGCGCGGGTCGGAAGAGGCGCTGGCGACGATGGCCGTCGCGCGCATCGCCAAGACGCCGCGCCCGCATGTGCTGGTGGGGGGCTATGGCATGGGCTTTACCTTGCGCGCAGCACTGGCGGCACTGCCCGCCGATGCCATGGTCACCGTGGCCGAAGTGCTGCCCGATATCATCGAGTGGGCGCGCGGGCCGATGGCCGAAGTGGCCGCCGGTTGCCTGGATGACCCGCGCGTGCACCTGATCGTGGGCGACGTGGTCAAAGTGATCGAACGCTCGCCCGAAACCTTCGATGCCATCCTGCTCGATGTCGACAACGGCCCCGACGGGCTGGTCCGCCCCGACAACAATCGGCTCTATTCGCGCCGCGGCCTGGCCATCGCCGGCGAAGCGCTGCGCCCCGGCGGCGTGCTGGCGATCTGGTCTGCGGCCAAGGACGAACGCTTTGCCCGGCGGCTGGACGAGGCAGGCTTTGACGTGGACGAAGTGTTCGTGCGCGCCCGCTCCAACGGCAAAGGCGCCAAGCACGTGATCTGGTTCGCCACACAGGCCTGAACGCTATCGGCTGCTGGGCGCGCCCTTGATCCCCAGCCACAACGCGGCATTGAACTTTGCCGTGTCGAGCTTGTCCTCACCCGAAAAATCCTGCCCGGCCATGGCCGCCGCCCACCATTGCGCCGGACGTTCGGGCAGGACACCTGCCGGGCGGGTCATGGCCTGGCGCAGCGCCGGCTTGGGCAGGTCGGTCGCATCGAGCGGTTGCGGCCATTTGGCGGTGTATGTCCAGGGCGCGTTGACGCTGGCCGGGTCGAACGCCTGCGCCATCGGCAGCGCGGTGCTGTCGTTAAGGCCAAGCGCGGGCAGATCGAGCAGGCGCTCGATCGTCTTGATCAGGTTGACCGTGGAATAGCGGGTGGAAATCACCGTACCCCGCCTGACCCCGGGGCCCGCCAGATAGACGACCGAACGGTGCGCATCGACATGGTCGGCACCGTCCTGCGCATCGTCTTCGACCACCGCGATCAGCGTGTCGGCAGCGGCGGGACTGTGCGCCACCGCCTCGACCATGCGGCCCAGCGCATAATCGTTGTCCGCCATTTGCCGGTCGGGGGTGTTCACCCCGTCGATCGCCTCGTCAAAATCGCCGAAGTGATCGTGATCGATGCGCAGCAGCGTCAGGCGCGGAGTCTGGCCTGCCGCCACGCGGGGCAGCCAATCGCGTTTCCATTCCTCGACCAGCCAGTAATCGGGAAAGCCCTGGTCAAAACTGCGGTAATACGGATCGGTCACCGGATCGAGCCGCGCGTCTGCCGACCACATCACGCGCAGGCCCGCGGCATGCGGATCGCGTTCACGCGGCACGCGGTTTGCGCCAGCCTCTTTGCCATAGCGCGACAGATCGCCATAAAATCCGTAATTGCGTACCGACAGCCCGCGCGCCATGGCCGCAGCCCACAGCGATCCGGCACCGGCTGCGCCATCGGGCACATCGGGATTGGCCCTGTGCCGATCGGCAGCGCCCAGCGCCACATTGACAAAGCGATTGGTGCCTTCGCTTTCATAAGCCAGCCCCTTGCCGGCATAGCCGATCGGGGTGATCCGTTCGAGCAAGTCGACCGCGCGCGCCTGCGTCGACCAGCTCCAGCCCGTGGCCGAAACTTCGCCCGCGTCGAAAAAGCGGTCAAACGTCACGAATTCGCGCGCCAGCGCGTGGTGGTTGGGGGTCATGTTGCCCGGAAACAGCGCCAACGTTGCATCGCCATCGCCCGGCCGCAGATCGCCCAGCAACTGGTCATAGGTGCGGTTTTCCTTGACGATATAGATCACGTTCCTGATCCGCCCGCGCAGTGCCGCCATCACCCCTTCTGCCGCTTGCGCGGCTTTCGCTGGGGGCAATTGCAGGTTGCGCACCACGCGCGCGCGCAACGCGGCAAAGGTCGCATCAGCCGGCAAGGGTGCGGTCAACAGCGATCCGGTCTGCAATTGCAGGACATAACGGCCCGAGGCGCGGCACGGACCCAGATCGCTGCGCCTGGTGCCCAGCGTGTTGCGGCAGGCGCCCGGATTGGGGCCGGGAACGCCCTTGAAATTGGCCAGTGCCAGCCGGTTTCCGATCGTTGCCACAGCAGCGGGATACCAGCCGGTCGGTGCCATGCCGACCACTTGCGCGGCACTGCCCGAAGGCCGCGCCAGCGTGCGCGGCCAATCGATCGAAGCCACCGCGTTGATCCCGCCCAGCGTCACCAGCACGCGGCCCTTTGCACCAAACGCCAGTGCATCGGGATTAAGCCCCCTGGGCCGCAGCGCCCCCGGTACATCACCGGTGACCAGAACCGGATATTCGGCAACGGACCTGCCATCTGCGGCCAATGCGATCAGCGTGTCGGCATTGTCGCCCGTGGCCAGCACGCGGCCATCACCCAGCGCCAGCAGCGCGGTCGGCTGCCCTTGCGTCCTGGCGCGCGCCACCACCTGCATGCGATCGCCGTCAAGCCCAAGCGTGATCAGCTCGCGATCGCGCGGGACTGAAACGACCGCATGCCCCGGTGCCGCCATGACAATCCGGTACGGATAGGTACCGCCCGGCACACCGCGCTGGCCCGCATCGATCTTGCCCGGGCGCAAATCGATCTCGCCCACCACCGCACGCCGTGCCGTATCGACCAAAGAGACCGAATCATTGAAGAAATTGGCCACCAGCACACGTGTTTCGCCGGCCCAGACCACACCCGCCGCCGCCGGCTTGACCCGCAGGCCCAGCCCCGCCTTGTGCCCCAGCGTGATCGGCGCGCCATCGGCCACCAGCGCCTTGCCATCCCAGCGGAACAGCGCCACGCCGTCGACAAAGCCCGTCGTCGCGGCAATCCTGGTGCCATCGGGCGACCAGGCAAGCCCTCCAAACGCGGCAGGCAAAGGCGCCTCGGCGATCTTGACCGCGCCCGTCGCCCCGACCCGGAACAGCATCAGCCGCTCGGTCGAATGGGCATAATCGGTCGCGCCGCCGGGCAGCGCCATGCCGTTGAAGCCCGATGTCAGCACCGCCAGCACCGTGCCATCGGGGCTGGTCGCCAGGGCTGAAGGATTGGTGATCGCAGGCGACGATGCGGTGCCGTCAAGCGTGCCCAGCCCCGTCAGCCGCGCGCCCGGCATCGCCAGCGGGGTCAGTGCCATGCCGGGGGCCGTCACAGCATCATCGTCATCGGCATCGCGCGCCAGCGCGGGCGCCGAAACAGACAGCAAGACCTGCGCCGCCAGTAAAAGCCGTGCGATCTTCATACCCTGACCCCTTTGCAACAGGCTTTGCGTAACGGGGTTATATGATCGTTTTGCGTCTGGGAAAAAAGGATCTCCTATTCCTTGGTGCGCAGACGCAAGACCGCGGATGACACCGACCCCGGCACCGCGCGCGCCAGCCTGGCGCGCAGGCCCGACAGGAACTGGCGCTCGGTGGCATAGCTTTGCGGATCGCCTTCAAACAGCGGGTCGACCGATCCGATCGCGATCACCATTTCCGCCCCATAGGGCGCGCCCACCTGAAACTGCACTTGCGCGGTGCCGCCGGTGCCGATGCCGACCTGGCGATGGCCATGCCGATCAGGCGCGGGCTGACCGCGGTAAATCGTCACCGCGCTGCCATCGGCCTGCAGATAGATCACGGTCAGCCAGGGCCGCGCAGCGGTGGTTTCGGCGCTGAACCCGAACTTTTCACCCGCGTTCAAGACCACCGGATCGCCTGTGCGCGCGGTGCCGGTTTCGGTTTGTGCCACCAGGTGCACGCCACCTGCGCCCAGCGGTGTGGCCAAAGTCTGTTCGGCCTCGCACTGCGGCCAGGGATGGAAATCCATCGTCCATTTGCCATGCGCGTCCACCGCCAACATCGCCTTGTGCAGGGCATCAAGCGACTCTTCGCTGCCGGCAAAGCCCGACAGCGTCAGATGATCGCCCTTTTCCTCAAGCCGTGCCACGCCGCAGGGCAAGGCGGCAATCCGTGCATCGAGCGCCTGACGCGGGGTCAGATTGGCATCGGCGGCCGGGTGCGCCGGCATGTCATCGGCGCGTTGCAGGGCATAGGCCTCACCGACCAGCAGGCGGAACGTATCATAGCTGATCCAGGCATACCCGGCATCGCCCCAGGTGGTGCCCCAGCTGTTGATCAGCCGAAACGCCTGGCGATCCTCGTCATACCCGACCAGGGTCATCGCGTGCAGGTTGGTCGATTCCAGCGTGGCGTGGGTGTAAATTGTCGGGCCCGCCAGGCGCATGAAATCATCCAGCGCGGGCATTGCAAAGACCACCGGTTCGCCGCGGAACAGCGCGCCCTTGATATCGTCGATCACCACCGGGCTGCGCCGGTCACCCGGCTTTTCGCGATCGATTGCCTGCCACCCGCCCAGCCTTTGCGCTGCCTGCGCGCTGACCAGCGAATGCTGCACGGGTTCGGCGCAAGTGTCGGGTGTGTCGGGAAATTCGGCCAGCGACACCGTGCCTTCGGATTTAAGGAACGTCAGCGCATCGACAATCCGCGTCGGCACCGAACACCCCGATCCGCGCGGTCGCAGCCGGTTGTAGACATAAGCCGGGCTGGGTTCCTCGCTCGTGGCGAGTGGCCGGTGGCCAAGCGCCGCACCACGCAGATAGCCCAGCCCCGAATACGTCGTCGCCCAGGCGGTGCAATCGGGCTTGGGCGCCTGGTTTCCGGGCACCGGAAACAGCGCGGACAGATCGACCCGTTTTGGCAGCCACGCGCGAAACTTGCCCAGCTTGGGCAAGCGGTCATAGTCGTCCGGCGCAATCGGGGCGAGCCCGGTGGGATAGCGCGCGGCCTGGGCTTGAGGAACCTCGGCCGGGGCAGTTTGCGCCTGTGCGCCACCCGGCACGCTGCACATCAGCAAGGCCATGCCCGAACCAAGCGCCATGCGGATCGATTGCAATGTCGCCGCCACGGTCAAAACCGGTAACCGAGCGTCAAGGTCGCCGAGTCATAGCCGCTGTTGGCCACATAGGCGAAATGCGAATGGGTATAGAGCAGGCCCACGCGCAGCTGTTCGAACCCGTTTTTCTGTTCAGCCTCGCGCGTGCGGACGCCTATGCTCAGCCCCGCTTCGTGTTCGTGCTTGTAGGTCACCGGATCGCCGGTGGTCACGGTATAGACATAGCTGGCCCGCAACGAGGACTGGCGGCCGAACATCCGGCTTTTCAACGGCAATTGATAGGCCAGGCCGTTGCGGAACACCCAGTTGATGGTCGGCGCAAAAAAATCTTGCGAGGTCAGTATTTTGGCCGAATGGGTATAGGATACCGAATTGCCGATGATCAGATCGCCGCGGCCGATCTGGCGAATTTGATATCGGCTGGACAGCGAAGCCGTGGCCAGTTCGCCGTTGCCCCCGAAAAATCCACCCGCACCGGCCACGCCATAGGCCACCCGCGGGGTGATCAGCCAGTTGGGCAGGACCGGCATTTCCAGCCCGACGTTGACGGTGCCCAGCACCGCCGTCGCACCCTTTTCCGAACCGAAGGCCGAGGTGATCGTGCCGGCCTGGATCACGTTGACCGGTGCATCGATCACCAGCCGCGCCCGGCTGCCCTTGAACACGCGCCGCGCGTGCTGATAATGCGCATCATAGCGCTCACCGGTTTCACCCGGCACGCCCCAATACGTGAACGCGCCGCCGATCGTATCGGAATCGCCTTCGGGGCCAAGCCGTGCGTCACCCTCGGGGTCGACCGTTTCCAGATCGAGCGCGGTCTTTGCTGCCTGGAACTGCAGGCTGTTGGGGCTGCCGTAGGTCGGATAATAGGCCCCGCCATATGTCGTCTGCTGAGCCCTGGCCATGCCCGGCACGATGGCAACTGCAATGAAAAGCCCCGCAATCCACTTCATCGACGTATCCCCTTGTTGCCCGATTGCTATTGCACCACCTCGTCGGCGCGCAGATCGCGCACCACGCGCAGGCCCACATCATCGCGGCGGTGCCCGCTGCGCACATGCAGCCGACTGGCCGCGCGCAATTCATCGGGTGCGCTCTGGAACGAACCGCCGCGCACGATCTGGCTTTCGCAATGCGGATCGCCGCAGCCGCCGGTCCATTCCCACACATTGCCGTTCATCTGGTACAGGCCAAAGGCATTGGGCGGATAGGCGTTCACCGCCTCAGGATAGCCGCGATAGGGGGCGGTGGGTGATCCGCGATAGCTGGCGGTCTGGTCGTAATTGGCATCGCCGGGCGCAATCGTGTCGCCCCAGGGAAAGGCGGTGGCGGCGCCGGCCCTGTCGGCATATTCCCATTCCGCTTCGGTCGGCAGGCGATAGGCCAGCCCCGATTGCACCGACACCCAGGCGACATAGGCCTGCGCATCGACATAGCTGATGCCGGTTGCGGGAATTTGCGGATTGGGATTGTCTTTTGACCAGTCGGTGATCGGCCGGCATGCCTTGTCGCGCACGCAGGCCGCCCATTCGGCGATGGTCACTTCAAACACGCCAATGGCAAACGCGCGGTCGATCCGCAGATCGTGCTGCACCGCTTCGTCGTGCCCGCGCCCCGGTTCGGTCGCGGGCGAACCCACCGGCCCGGTGCCGGCGGGAATGATCCGCATCGTCGGGCAATTGGCACAATCGTAGAACCGGCCGGTGCTGGCCGGATCGCACGTGATGAAACAGGGCGGTTCGCCCTGCAGGCCATAATCGAACGTCGGCTTCTGGAAACGGACACCCGCCTTGACCGCGTTCATCGCCACCCGGTCGGACGTGCGTTTCAGCGCGGTCGCGATATTCTGCTGCGGGCGGCGGATTTCTTCGGCCAGAATGCGCGAAAAGGTGCCGTCATCGAATGCCACCTGATCCGCGCTGGTCGAAAATGCCACCAGATAGCCCTGATCGGGCCGCAGCAGCGTGTCCGACGCGCGGATCACCCGGCGCAGACCCTTGGTGCCGCCGGCAGCCCCTGCATCGCCGGGGTCGGGCGCAACATTGCCCGGCGCGGCCGCATCGGGCGCGATGGGCGGCTCGGTCAGCACATCGCGGCACATGTCGAGGATGATCAGCACCGTTTTTGCGCCCGACCCCAGCAGCGAACGGGTCAGCGCCGCGCGGGTCAGGCTGGTCGATCGCACATCGAGCGTGCGCCCGGCATCGACCGGCAACAGCATGACATCGCCGTACGTGCTCAGCGCTGCGCCATGCCCCGAATAATACAGCACACCAAAGGCATCGGGCCCGGCAGCCTGCAACGCCTGGCGAAATTGCGCCACCGCCGCCTGCATCTGGCCCAGTGTCAGATCGCGCTGGACCGTCACCGCGCCGCTGCCGGTTGCATCGCGGAAACCGCTGGCGGTCAGGCCGGCGGCGATACGATTGCCATCATCGCCGGTGGCGGCAAGGCGATCGAATTGCTGATAGGCCCCGTTGGCGATTACCAGCGCCAGCCGCGCCTCGCGCGCGTGGGCCGCGCCCGGAAATGCGGCGGCCAGGGCAACCAGGGCAAGCACCAGCCCGGCCAGACGGGCAAGCGGCGCGACCGGTAATGCGATCACGCCCGATCGGGTCATGACCCCGCCCGGGGTTTGAACTCCACTTGCGTCACAGCCGCCACCGCGCCGTCAACATGCAGCACCGCGTCATAGCCATCGGCCGCCGCATAGCCATCGGGCGTGCCTGCACCGAACAGCCCGCGAAACATGCCGAACAGGCCCCGGCTTTGCGCGCAATAGCTGTCGACCGTCACCGTACCGCCCGACGATTTGACCTGGCGCAGCCACGGCGCAAGCTCGGCGGGCATCGCGGCACCGATCGGCGAAGGTTGCGCCAGGTCGACCACGACGGGCCCATGTCTGCGGGCCAGACGGTGGCGCAGCGCCGCAGCAAATCCCTCCGCGCCGGTCAGCCGCACCTCGGGATGGTCGAACGGACGCCTGCAGGGTTGCTGTGCGGCCACGACCGGTGGTGGCGGGGGCGGCGGTGCCGGTACCGGTGCGACAACCGGGGCCGGGGCCGGTTCAACCGCGGGCGCCACGGGCCGCAACACGATGATCCCGCGCGTGCCCGTATCGGCAGCAGGCGATGACGGCGGTGGCGGGGTCTGCGCCCTTGCGGCGTTCAGATGCCCGGGCAGACCAATCCCGGCAAGGATCAGACAAAGCGCAAGAACAGGCCCGTGACGATGATGCGGCATAGCTGTGCCCCCCCAAGGCATTGCCCTGTTCTTAATTACGGTTAATGTATCGAACATGTACTGGCAATCCTCAATTCGCGCCCGGGCGGCAGTCGCCGCAAAAGGCCGGATCCTGAGATCGGGCGCGATCACCGCCGTCATTGGGCCATTTCTGGGCTTTGCCTTGGCCTTGGCCTGTGCCGCTGGTCCGGCGCAGGCAGAGACGCGCGCGCTGATTGCCGGCGTGTGGCAGTTCGATTCGCCGATGATCCCCAATCTGAAAGGGCCCGAAAACGATCTGGCCGCGATCGAGGCGGTGGTGCGCGGCCAGGGCGCCGGCGATGTTACCGTCCTGCGCAACACTGAAGTCACCCGCACCAGTATCGAGACCGCGTTGCATGCGCTGGGGCTGCGGGCAAAGCCGGGCGACTGGATCGTGTTCTATTATTCGGGCCACGGCGCCGAAGCAGAGGCCGAGATCAAGGGTACCGCCGACGGCAATGCCAACCAGTTCATCCCGCTGGCCGGGTTTGATCCCGATCGGCAAGACCCCGAACGGTTCATCGTCGACAAGGATTTCTATGCCTGGATGGCGCGCTATATTCCGCCCGATGTGCACATCCTGATGATTGCCGACACCTGCCATTCGGGCACGCTGAACCGATCGGTCGATGCATCGTCGTTTCGCTTTGTTCCGCGCATGGCATTTCGCGGCGATGCGGCGCAGTTCACGCTGATTGCGCGCCCGCTGCCGCGCTTTGCCGCGATCAATCCGGGCAGCGAAAGCGCCGTCGGCGCAGATGCCGCCGGGACCCGCGCGATCGATCGGCCCGACCTTGGCAATCTGGTCTACATCGGCGCGGCGCAAGATGACCAGCTGGCGCTGGAGGCGCCGATGCCGGTCAGCGGTGCGCCATCACGCGGGGTGTTGTCCTGGGCGTTGGAGCAGGGGCTGACCACCCGCGGTGCGGGTGGTACCGGTGCCGCCGCCGATCTGGACCACGACGGGCGCATCACGGTGGCCGAGATCGGGATCTATCTCGACAGCCAGGTCCGCGCGCTGACCGCGCAGCGCCAGCAGCCGCGCACCAGCTTTGTTGCCTCGGCCGGAGATCTGGTGCTTCTGGCCAGGGATGCGCCGCTTCGCCCGACCCCGCCCGCAGCCCTGCCCGGCGTGCTGACGCTGGGCCCGCCCCGGCGGCACGACGATGCCGTACCGTGGCGCGATGTCGGCACCCGCGAAGCGGCCGATTTCATCTGGGATGCGGCGCAGGGCGCCGTCATGCGCCGGTCGGGCGACACGGTGGCACAAGGCGTGACCACCCCGGCCGCATTGCGCGGGGTGATCGAAAAATGGAACACGGTCGAAGCGTTGCGCCCGCTGATGAACGAACGCATGCTGCGGCTAACGATCGGTCCGCGCGCCAATGGTGTGCGCTATGGCGCGGAGCAACAGGTGACGATCGCGCTGAACCCGATCGCGCCGGGCCAGGCCGCGCGCTATGCCACCATCGTCAATCTGGCTTCTGACGGCACGGTGCAGCGCCTGTTCCCGCTGACTGCCGAGGATGGCGAAGGGCAACTGGGGCCGGCGGGTACGGTGCCGACGATCACCAACCGCGTGGTTGCCCCGTTTGGCGCCGACCATATCGTGGCACTGGTTACGCCGGCACCACCGCTTGCGCTGCGGGCGATGCTGCGCAGCATCGACGGGCAGCGCCTGGCCGCGCGGCTGGCCCTGCCGATGCGCGACCTGCTGGCAAACGGTGGCGGCCTGTCGATCGGCGAAATCTATACCGGCCCGTGATCGGGCAGCGGCAGACGGCCCAGCACAGCCTCTATCGCAAGGCCGATGCCAAGCAGGCGACGGTCCGAGCCGGCCGGGCCATCGAGTTCGATCGCCACAGGCAACCCTTGGGCAAGCCCTGCGGGCAGCACCAGACCGGGCAGTCCTGCCGTGCTGCCGGGCGCGATATTGCGGCCCACGGCATCGGTGAAGGCGACGGTCTTGTGCCCGATCCGCACCGTCGTGTCGTCACCGATCGGGGTGGCGGCAACCATCGTTGCGGGCAGCAGCATGGCATCGACCCGGTGTTCGGCAAACCAGGCGGCCAGCACCGCGCGCAGCGCGGGCAAATGCACATCGCGCGCCGCCAGATAGTCCACCTCGGATATCGCATGGGCCGCGCCGGGCAGCGAAAAATGCCGCAGCAGCACCATGACATCGGGGCTGACTTTGGACAGCATGGCATCAAATCCGATCGGCGCGCCCGACCGTGCCAACCATTCGGTCAGCGCGGGAACGACATCGTGCACCTGCACACACAACGTGATCGCATCGATCAAGTCACCAAGGCCCGGTACATCGGCCTCGACAATGGTCACCCCGGCATCGCGCAGGCGGTCGATCACGCCGGCGACCACCCGCGCCAGCGCCGGGTCGAGATCGGCGAAAAAATAGCCCGGCGCGATCCCCAGCCGCAAGTCCGACAGGCACGGCACCGCAACCGGCGCATCATCGCCGGTGATCACGCTGTCGAACAGCACGATATCCGACACCTGGCGCGCATGCGGGCCGATCTGGTCGAACAGCGCGCTGATCGGCGCGCAACCGTCGTTGGGATAGCGCCCGGTGGTCGGGCGGAACCCGGCAATGCCGCACAACGCAGCCGGCACGCGGATCGAGCCCTGGGTGTCTTCGGCCAGGCCAAGCGGGGCCATGCCGGCCGCCACCGCCGCCGCGGTGCCGCCGCTGCTGCCGCCGGGAATACGCGCCAGGTCCCAGGGATTGCGCACCGCCCCATAGGCCAGATTGCTGCTGGTCCAGCCGAGCGACAGTTCATGCAGATTGGTTTTGCCCAGCACGATTGCCCCCGCCGCGCGCAGGCGCGCGACGATCGCGGCATCGCGCACCGGTGTGAACGCGCGCAAGGCCGTGGTGCCCGCCGTGGTCGGCAGATCGACGGTGTTGATGCTGTCCTTCACCGGGATCGGCAGGCCGTGCAACGGCCCAAGCGGTTCGCCCCGCGCGCGCCGGGCATCGGCCTTGCGCGCGGCGGCGCGCACTGCATCGGCATCCAGCGTGATGAACGCGTTCAACGCCGCCCCTGCGGCACAGCGTTCGAGCAGGGCCTGCGCATAGGCGAGCGCGGTGATCCGCCCGTCGCGCATGGCATCGACCGCATCGGCGGCGGAAAGTGCGATCATGGCATCGTGTGTCATCATGGCGGTGCCCTCTGTTGTGAAACGGTGATAAGCCAAGACCCTGGACCACTCAATTGCCCGGCGAGCCCCAACGATGCGCACCGAAACCGACAGTCTTGGCCCTGTAGACGTGCCCGACAACGCCTATTGGGGTGCCCAGACCCAGCGCAGCATGACCAATTTCGCCTTTCCCGCGACCGAGCGCATGCCCATCGCGGTGATCCATGCGCTGGCCACGATCAAGCTGGTGGCGGCGCGGATCAACCTGCGGCACGGGCTGGACGAAACGCTGGCCGGCGCAATTAAGACCGCAGCCGCCGAGGTGATCGACGGCACGCATGATGACCAGTTTCCGCTGGCGATCTGGCAGACCGGATCGGGCACGCAGACCAACATGAATGTCAACGAAGTGATCGCAGGCCGCGCCAACGAGATCCTGAACGGCCGGCGCGGCGGCAAGGCGCCGGTCCATCCCAACGACCATGTCAACCGGTCACAATCGTCCAACGACAGTTTTCCGACCGCGCTGCATATTGCCGCCGCCCGCGGCGTGATTGTCCGGCTTGATCCCGCGCTGTCCGAAATGCACCGCATCTTGGCGGGCTATCACGCGGCCTGGTCCGATCTGGTCAAGATCGGCCGGACCCATTTGCAGGATGCGACGCCTCTGACGCTGGGGCAGGAATTTTCCGGCTATGCCGCGCAGATTGCGCAATGCCGGTCAAGGATCGGCCATGCGCTCGACGAAGTGCTGGCTTTGGCGCAGGGCGGTACCGCGGTGGGCACCGGGCTGAACGCACCGGCCGGTTTTGCCGATGACTTTGCGCGCGAAATGGCCGCGATGACCGGCATGGCGTTTCGCCCCGCCACCAATCCCTTTGCCGCGCTGGCGGCCAATGATGCGCTGGTGGCGCTGTCTGGCGCGCTGTCAACACTGGCTGTTGCGCTGACCAAGATCGGCAACGACATCCGCCTGCTGGCATCGGGCCCGCGCGCCGGGATTGGCGAGCTGATCCTGCCCGAAAACGAACCGGGCAGCTCGATCATGCCGGGCAAAGTCAATCCGACCCAGTGCGAGATGCTGACCATGGTCGCAGCACAAGTCATCGGCAACCATGCCGCGGTAACCACAGGGGGGATGCAGGGGCACCTCGAACTGAACGTGTTCAAGCCGCTGATCGGGGCAAACGTGCTGCGATCGATCGATCTGCTGGCCACCGCGATCGACGGGTTCACCCGCCATGCCCTGGCCGGATTGCAGCCCGACCGTGCGCGCATTGCCGATCTGGTTGATCGATCGTTGATGCTGGCAACCGCACTGGTACCCGAAATCGGCTATGAAAACGCGGCAACGATTGCCCACCATGCACAGGCGCACGGCCTGACCCTGCGCCAGGCAGCACTCGCCACCGGGCTGGTCGATGCCGCAACCTTTGACCGGGTGGTGCGGCCCGAAACGATGGTCGGGGCAGCCAAAGCCTGATCGATCGTCCGCTTCAAACCTGGCGCGTCCCGGTCTATGGGGCAGCGATGCAGCCCTTGCCCCCCACCACCGAACACCCGCCAATCCGCGTTGCGGCGCTGTATCACTTTTGCCGGTTCGACGATCCTGCTGCCTTGCGCGAACCGCTGCAGCGGCTGTGCCGTGGGCATGGGCTGCGCGGCACGCTGTTGCTGGCGCATGAAGGGATCAACGGCACCATCGCAGGAACCGCCGATGCCATCGCCACGGTGCTGGCGCATATCCGCGGACTGCCTGGCTGCGCCGGGCTCGAGGCAAAGTTTTCGGGCGCCGCGACCATGCCGTTTCACCGCATGAAAGTGCGGATCAAGCGCGAAATCGTGACCATGGGGCAGCCCGATATCGATCCGGTGCATCATGTCGGCACGTATGTCGATCCGCACGACTGGAACGCGCTGATTGCCGATCCCGATACGCTGGTGATCGACACGCGCAACGACTACGAAGTGGCCGTCGGCACCTTTGCCGGCGCGATCGATCCGCAAACCCGCGCATTCAGCGAATTTCCCGAATGGTTTCGCGCGCATCGCGATGCGCTGCTGTCGGGCAAGGCCAGGGTGGCAATGTTTTGCACCGGCGGGATCCGCTGCGAAAAATCGACCGCGTTCCTGCGCGCCGAAGGGGTGGACGCGGTCTATCACCTGAAAGGCGGCATTCTCAAATATCTTGAAACGATCCCGCCCGAACACAGCCTGTGGCAGGGCGAATGCTTTGTGTTCGATCAGCGCGTCGCGGTCGGCCATGGCCTGGCCCCCGGCACGCATGCGCTGTGCCACGCCTGCCGCATGCCGGTGTCGCAGGCCGACAGCCAGTCACCGTTGTATGAACCGGGCGTCAGTTGCCCCGCCTGCCACGCCGAACGCACCGACGAACAACGCGCCGCCTATCGCGAACGGCATCGGCAAGAGGCGCTGGCCGCAGCGCAAGGCCGTGCGCATGTCGGCGCGGTGCTGCCCTGAGCCACGCCGGCGCGGTATACGTATTCCGCTGGAGTCCGGACAATCGGCGCAGCAGTGTCGCCCGACAGCAGCGAGAGGCAGCAGCGATGACGATCAACCGCTTGATGCGCGCGGGCCGGCGTTGCGCGCTGATCGTCCTGGCTTTGGCGGGCAGCCTGCCGGCCCGCGCCGCGCCCGCGCACGAGCCAGAGATTTTCTACCACGTATTTGTCCGCAGTTTCCGCGACGCCGATGGCGATCGGATCGGCGATCTGGACGGGGTGACCAGGGGGCTGGATTATATCAAGGCGCTGGGGGCCACCACGGTGCTGCTGACCCCGGTGCAGCCTTCCCCGTTCTATCACAACTATTTCGCCACGGATTTCAACGGCGTGGCCCCTGAATATGGCGGCATGCCCGCGTGGACCCGCCTGCTGCGCGCGGTTTGCATGTCTATATGGACCTGGAATTCCAGTATGTGGCGGGTGCTCATCCATGGCTGACCAGCACATGGCATCATCCTGCGGCACCGCGGCGCGACTGGCTGGTGTGGGACAAGGCGCATGGCGCGGTCGATCCGCTGCCGTCGCCGTTCGGGCTCTATGCCGGGGCCGCCGATGGCACCCGCCATGCGATAGCATTCGTCAATCTGGATAACCCGGCGGTGCGCGCCTATTTTCGCCGTTATCTGTTGCGCTGGGCCGATCCGCACGGCGATGGCAGCGGCCGCGACGGGGTCGATGGTTTTCGCATCGATCACATGATGGACGATCTCGACAATGCGCATGTCGTTACCCGGCTGTTCGCCGGGTTCTGGCGCCCGTTGATCGCGGCGGTCAAGGCGCGCCGCCCGGGTGTGCGGTTTGTCGGCGAACAATGGGATTGGGGTTATGGCACCGATTTCCTGGCGCGCGGCCATGCCGACATGGTGTTTGCCTTTCCGCTGCAAGCCGCGCTCAACCGGCTCGACAAGCCGGCGATCATCAAGGAAGCCCTGGCGACACAGGCGGCCACCCCCACAGGCACCTCGCAGGTGGTTTTCCTTGAAAACCACGACACCGACCGCTTCATGACAACCATCGGCGATGATCCGCAAAAGGCGCGCGCGGGCGCGGCCATCCTGTTTGCGCTGCGCGGCGAACCTTCGGTCTATTATGGGCAGGAACTGGGCATGCGCGGCCGCAAAGGCCCGGCCGAGGCCTCCGATGCCCCCGATGTGCCCAAGCGCGAGGCATTCCGTTGGCACGCAGACCTCGACGCGCCAGGATCGGCAACCTGGTACCGATCGCTCGATCGGGTGTGGAACGCCCGGGTCAATCGATCGCACGACGGGGTCTCGGTCGAAGAGCAGGACCATGCGCCCGGATCGCTGCTGAACTGGTATCGCCGGCTGATCACGCTGCGCCGCACGCGCCCCGATCTGGCCAGCGGCGACCAGGCGTTCCCCTGCGCCGCGCAATCGCCGGTGCTGTGCGTGCTGCGCACCATGGGCACGCAGCAAACGCTGGTGCTGGTCAATCTGTCCGATGCCCCTGCCGCGCCCGCGATCGATGCAAACCTGTCGCCGCGCACGTTCCATCTGCTGGCGGGCGAAGGCGCGACCGATGCGGTGCTGGCACCTTATGCCGTGCGCATTGTCGGCACACCATGACCGCGGGTTGCCTGACCGTTGCGATGGGCCAGATGCTGGTCGAACCCGGCCGACCCGAACGCAATCTGGCGCGCGCCGAGACGATGATCGCCAGCGCCGCCGCGCAAGGGGCGTCAGCCATCGTCCTGCCCGAAACGCTCGATCTGGGCTGGACATCGCATAGCGCACGCGACCTGGCGCAAGACCTGCCCGGCGCATACGGTAACACGCTGTGCGCCGCGGCCCGGCGCCACGGGCTGGTCGTGGCCGCGGGTCTGACCGAACGCGATGGCGACAGACTTTACAACAGCGCGCTGCTGATCGATGCCGACGGGCGGATCGCCGCGCGTCATCGCAAGATCGCCGAGCTCGATTTTGCCCGCGCAATTTATGCCACGGGCACCACGCTGGGCGTAGCCGACACCAGGATCGGCCGGATCGGGCTGGCCATCTGCGCCGATTACTGGACCCCCACGCTGGGCCTGGCGCAAGGCGCGATGGGCGCGCAGATCCTGCTTTCGCCAGCCGCCTGGGCGGTGCCGCCCGGGTTTGACCCGGTGCAGACACCCTATGGCGGGGAATGGATCGCCAGCTATCGCACGATCGCCGCCGCATTCCGCATTCCGGTAATCGGGGTCAGCAACGTCGGCCCTGTCACCAGCGGCGACTGGGCCGGGCACAGCTGCATCGGCGCCTCGATCGCGGTCGATGCCGACGGATCGGTCGCCGCGCGCGGCCCGTTTGGCCAGACCGCCGAGGCGCTGATCCTGGCGCAGGTGCGTATCGGCGGGTAAAACCCTGGCCGCTCAGTTCGCGGGCAAGGTTACCACGGGCTTGGGCGCAAAGGGCGTGATGCCAAAGCGCGGATAGACCTCCTGCGGAAAATAGAACGTGCCGTCCTTGACCACCATCGCGATCGTCTTGATCGCTTTGAGATCCCTGGTCGGATCGCCCGGGATCAGGAAGAAATCGGCCAGCTTGCCCTTTTCAACCGATCCCTTGCGCTGATCCTCGCCGGTATAGACCGCGCTGTCATACGTCGCGCGTTTGAGGATTTCAGGGATCGTGAAGCCGGCCTTCTGATACAGTTCCAGTTCGCGGTGATAGGTAAAGCTGCCGCCGGTGTCGGTGCCGAACACGATGAACACGCCACGATCGTGCAGCATCCTGGTCACCGCCACCAGTTTGTCGAATGCCTGGGTATAGGCCTGCGCATCGCCGGGTGCCGACACGTTGATCCAGCCCTGCATCAGGCTGCGCTGCACGCCGATCGGCATATGCGTGAAATAATCGACCGCACCCGGCGCGATCATGCCGTCGCGATTGAGCAGCAGGTTTTCGTGAATGCCAAGCGTCGGATCGATCGATGCCTTGTGCGACACCATCAGGTCGATCGAATGCTGCACGCGCGGCGCATTCAGATCGAGCGCCGGCAGGCGTTTGAGCGCGGTCAGCCGGAACAGCGTGCGCGTATCCTCGTCGGGTTTGATCACCCATTGCAGCGCAAACTGGTTGATATGGGTGGCTTCGTCAAAGCCGGCTTCGATATTGGCATCTTCGGTCGAGAACGCAGGCACATGGCCCGCCACGCGCATGCCCAGGCGGTGCGCCTCGTAAACCAGCGCGGGAATCCACGCCGGGTTCATGCTGTTATAGCTTTTGATCTGCCAGAACCCGCGCGCGCCATACCAGCGCACCGCGTCAAGCGCCGCCGCCTCGCTGTCGACGACAAAGCCGTTCTGCGCGCTGTAGGGGCTTTTGCCTTCGATAAAGCCCGAACGGATCACATCGGGCCCGGCGATTTCGCCGCTGCCGATCCGATCGATCAGGCGCGCAAGCACGGCGTTGTCGTTGCCCATGTCGCGCACCGTGGTGATGCCCGCGATCAGGTTGAGCAGCGCATCGTCCTGCGACAGATGCGCATGCATTTCGTACATCCCGGCAACCAGCGTGCCACCCGCGCCATCGATCTGCACTTCGCCGGGCGTTGCCGGACTGTCGTCGGGTTCGACGCCTGCGATCGTCGTGCCGTGCACCACGACCGACACCAGCCCGGTCAGCGCCGCCCTGTGGGGATCGAACAGGCGCACATGACGGATGCGCACCGGGCCTGTGAAATGATGCGCGACATCGTGGTTGATCGCAACATAGCGCCGCGTCGACCAGTCCGCCGCCAGCGTGCGCAGCCGGTCCTGTTCGCCTTCATAGCCGGCGCGCACGACAATGCTGCCGGGGCTGAGGCTGGCAAACAGATCGCCATGCGCATCGAGCAGCATGGTCTCGGGCGTCGTGTCGATACCCGACAGCGTATATTGGGTCACCTGCAGCGGGCCGTCCTTGCCGGTCACGGTCAGGGTTTCGCCCTTTTCAAGCTGCAACTTGCCCGAAGGCAGCGCCTCGATCGTCATATCGGGCTGCTTCAGCAGTGCGCGGGCGTAGATCTGGTCTGCAAACGGACTGCCGTTTTGCGCAACATAGATCGCGCCCGGTTTGGCCCGGGCGCTGCGCGTGCCGGTGGCATCGGTCCAGGTGGCACCGCCCCCCTTGCGCACGAAATGTTCGGCAACCGCGCTGCCGAAGGTGGTCGTGCCGGTGATGTCCCATTTGACCGGCAGGCCATCGGCCCCCAGCGTGATCGCTTCGGCCATGGTCGGCCCACGCCCGTTGTTCTTCACGTTGAAATCGATCGCGATCGTGCTGCCCGTTTGATTGGCAGTGACATGGCCGACGTTCTTGCCCCCCGACATGACGGTGAACTGACGGGTTTCGGCGTGGGCTGTGGCCATTGGCAGGGCGAGAAGGGCGATGGCGAGTGCTGCTGTGCGGTTCATGGGCAGGTTTGACCATGAATGCTGCACAATGAAAAGAGGGTACTCAAGCAACCGGGGGCACCTTGCACTGCGGATGCACGCCCGCGGCACAGGCGCCGCAGGCCGGTTGCGCGCGATACCGGACCCACAGCCCCCAACATGCACGCTTGGGGATCCGCAAAGCGTGTCCGCATGGCTGAAAACGGCATCGCCGCGCCGCAGACGGCCTTGTCGGTTGCGGGGCGCGCAATCATGCCGGAAACACCACCGGGTTCAACGGCGTGTCGATCACTTCGCCCACCGTCGCGCCCGGGCACCACCGGTCCCGGTCGGCCGCCTGCATGTGATTGACCGGTTCGGCCAGCCGCATCGCCGCGTCCATATAGATCATCGTCATCACCGAACGCGGTCGGTTCGAGGTGTTGGCCCCGGCGCGATGGAACGTCCACCCGGCATGGAAACTGACATCGCCCAGCGCATATGGCCGGTCATCAAGCGCAAAGCCCTGCGCCTCCATCGCGGCGGTGATCTGCACCTCGCTTTCGTCCGAAATCGGCAGATCGCGCCCCAGCGCGGTGCGATGGCTGCCGGTATAGAATGCCAGCGGCCCCATTTCGGCGGGCACGGCCTGGAGCGGGATCCACACGGTGATGGTCTGGTCCGATGCCAGCGGCCAGTAATACTGATCGGCGTGCGCGGGCGTGATCCCCCCCGACGGTTCCTTGTACAGCGATTGGTCATGGTACAGCCGCACCGATTGCACCCCCATCAGCGCCGCCGCGATCCCTGCCAGGCGTTGGCCGAACACGAAACGGCGCACCACCCCGGACGATTGCCACAGGTTCATCACCTGCAAGAATGCGCGATCGTAAGTGCTGCGTTCCTCCAGCGCAGCGGTCTGGGTGTTGAGCGCCAGCGTCTGCCGGGTGATCTCGGCCCCATAGTGCCCAAGGGTATACGGATCGAGCACACCGGACAGCCGCAGAAAGCCATCGCGGCCATATTGCGCGATCTGCGCAGGCGACAGCACAAAGGGAAAATCGATCGGTGACGTCATGGCCGGTTCCGCAAATTGGGGTCAGCCATTTGTGATAGCTATCGAATTTGCAACCGTCGCTTGGCGTGATTGTCAGCAAACGCGCGATAAACTGTCGCAATCTTGTCATGTTGCTGCCCTTGTCCGAACCGGTGCCGTTGATGCCCGGCATGCCCGCACGCGTCGAACGCGTGCAACGTGGTCCGCAATCGCCCCCGCCCGAGCGGTTTGCGCATTTTCACGGGCCCGCCGAACTGGTGCTGATCGAGCAGGGCTGCGGCACATTTCTATGCGACGATCGTGCCTTTGCCATCGCACCGGGCATGGTGGCCTATGCCCCGCCGATGACAGTGCACGATTTTGCGTTCGATGCAGGGCCGCTGGCGTGGACGCTGATCCAGTTCGATCCGCATGCGCTCGACCCGGCAATAGTGGCCCTGCCCGCCGGCCCGCTGGGGCTGATGCCTAACGCCGAGGAGGCGATGCGGATTGCGATGCTGGCGCGCTGGCTGATGCAATCGATCACCGGGCGGGCACCGCAGCGCGCGCAACTGCTGCAACTGCAGGCGTTGATCCTGGCACTGGGCGAAGCGCCGGGGCAACAGGCGCGAAGCACCGCGGCTGTGCCATCATCGCTGGCGCGGTTGCGTCCCGTGCTCGACCGGCTTGAGCACAAGCCTGCGCAAACCTTGACGCTGGCACAGGCGGCATCGGCCTGCGCGATGTCGCCCGCCTATTTTTCGCGCGTCTTTGCGCGCACTTTCGGCACCGGTTTCGTTGCCTATCAGACCCGGCTGAAGCTGCAGCTGGCGGCGCGCCACCTGGCCACGGGCGACATGCCGGTGGCGCAGATCGCGTGGGCCACCGGATTTCGCTCTCACGCGTATTTTTCGCATTGTTTCAAGGATCTGTTCGGCACCACCCCCAGCGAATATCGTCAGCGGGGTCAGGTCGGATAACCCACTGCGCGCGGCGAACCGGGTTATTGGTGGCGGTAAACCGCGCGTTCGTGGCTGAAGCATTTGAAGCCGAAATAGCCGTGATAGCTGCCCATGCCGCTGGTATTGACCCCGCCGAATGGCAGGTTGTTTTCCAGATAATGCGAAAACAGGCCATTGACCGTCACGCCACCCGACGACGTGCGCGCCAGCACCGTGTCGATGGTGGCGGCATCGTTGCTGTAGACATACAACGCCAGCGGCTTGTCGCGTGCCTCGATATACCCGATCGCCTGGTCGAGCGTTTCATAGGTCATCACCGGAATGACCGGGGCAAAGATTTCGTCCTGCAGGATGGTCATCTGCGGGGTGACATCGGTCAGCATGGTCGGGTGGATGGTCAGGTCTGCGGCGTCGAACCGGCCGCCTACCGCCACCCTCGCGCCTTTGGCCACGGCATCGTCGAACATCGCCTTGACCCGGTCGAAATTGGCGCGGTTCACCACTTGCGCGATGCTGTCCTTTTTCAACTGTCCCGCATCGTCGTACAACGCCTTGCCCACGCCGGCGGCAAACCCTTCGACCAGCGCGGCCTTGGCGTCCTCCTTCACAAAGACATAGTCGGGGCTAATACAGGCCTGCCCGCCGTTGAACTGTTTGGCTGCGGCCAGTTGCGCCGCGATCGGGCCGATGTCGACGCCATCATCGATGATCACCGGCGATTTGCCGCCCAGTTCCAGCGTCACGCTGGTCAGATGCCGCGCAGCCGCGGCCATCACGATGCGGCCCACCCGCGGGCTGCCGGTAAAGAAGATATGGTTGAACGGCAGGTCGAGCAACGCAGTCGCCACCGAGACATCGCCTTCGAACAGCGCCACGTCCTTTTCGTCGAATGCCGCGCGCACGATCGTCGCGCCGATCCGTGCGGTGGCAGGGCACAAGTCGGTCAGCTTGACGATACAGGTGTTGCCCGCCGCGATCGCCGCCGCCACCGGCCCCAGCGCCAGACCCAGCGGGAAATTCCACGGCCCAAGAACCAGGCACACCCCGCGCGCTTCATACAGGATCTGCGCCCGGTCGGCCGGATTGAGCGAAGGCGTGACCTCGGTGGGCCGCATCCAGGCATCCAGATTGTCGATATTGCGCTGGATATTGGCGGTCACGTTCAGCACTTCGGTCACGCGGATTTCGCCTGCGGGTTTTCGCGTATCTTCCAGGACCGCGGCAATGATATCGTCGGCATGGGCCTCGACCGCGGCCTTCAACCGCGCCAGCTTGGCCTTGCGCGTGGCGGCATCCGATGCCTTTGCCTCCCACTGGTGCGCCTGCTGCAACGCGAACACGCGGGCGATGTCGGCGGCCAGATCGGTCGCGGCGGGAACGGGTGCGGTCATGATCGGGGCATCCTGCTGGCGGCTTTTGTTCGGGTCCGGATATTAGTATGCAACACTAACAAATGAACGCCGGTCAGGCAAGAATTCGCGCAATCGCCCCGTCGCGCCCCCGGGCGATATCCGCGCGCGTTTGCGCGACCACGATGTCGGGCAAGATCCCGCTGTCAGGCTGGGGCCCGGGCGGAAAATAGCCGATCAGCGGAATATCGACCTCGATCCCGCTTGCCGGCAGGCGCAGAAACAGAAACGCGCCGCCATTGATGCCGCGCCGGTTGCCGCCGGTCGGTTCGCCGATCAGCGTACCAAGCCGATTGTCCTTGACGATCTGGGCAAACCCGAACGTGGCCGAACTGTTGGCGGCATCGACCAGCACGATCAACCGGCCGGCAAAGCGTTGTCCTGCCGGCTTGATGATGACCCGTCCGCCGGCATAATCGCCCGGCCGCGACAGGTCATAGAATCCGTCCGCGCGCGGGCCTGCGGCAGCCGCGCCCCAATCGCGGAAACTGTCGTCCCAGGTATCGACATGGGTGCCAAGATCGGACGGCAGCGCGCGGTACCGCACCCGCCGCCCGCTGCCCGTGATCACCAGATCCCGGTCGATCAGCCGCGCCAGGATCGGGTTGCCGCAATCAAGCCCGCCCTCGTTCCCGCGCAGATCGACGACCAGCGTGCGCGTCGCGTCGGCGATAATCGCGTCAAGCTGCATGTCCAGCCACCCGTGCCAATCCCAGGTGCCGTTATAAACCGCCCAGGTCGGCATCGTCAGCACGGCCACGCCGCCGGGCCTGCGATCGACCCGCCACAGCACGGCATCCCTGGGCCTGTCCTCCACCAGGGGTGCGGCGGCCTTGCGCTCGGCCGCGGTCATAAGGTCGACTTCGACCGCAAGGCGTTTGCCGGCGGGATCTTCGGCCAGGATCCGGATCCGTCCGCGTTCGACGATCCGCGGCAACGCCATCGGCAGATAGATATCGAACGCTTCCCACAGGTCGATACCGCCAAGTTCGAGAATGCGGCGGCGTTTGGCATCGTTGTGGCCATCGGCGCGGGCCAGGGGCATCAGCGATTGCAGGATATCGGCAGCACCAAAGCCTTCGATCGCATGGATTTCGGTCCCCGGCGCCAGACGCGAACCGGGCGACAGATCGCGCGTCACGATCATGCGCCGGTCGATCCAGCGGAACTGGAACGGCACCCGATCGCGGTGTTCGAACAGCGCTGCGCGCAGCCGGGCCGACTGGTTGTAGAAATTGGGATAGCTGTGTCCGCAGCGCACCGCAGCCGTGGTCCTTGCCAGCGCAAGGTAGGCCTGCCCCAGGCTGCGACTGACCGATAGATAATCATGCAACGCGGTGAAGCGCTGCGCCATGGCGGCCGGCGTGTTGTAACGCATCAGCCCCGGATGCAGCGCGGTATAGGCACGCGCCAGCAGATCGGCATCGTCGCGAAAGACACCCGCCGGCGCGGGCGTTGTTTCGGCCCCCGCCACCCGGCCGGTGCCCAGTGTCGCAAGCAGGGCTCCCTGACCAACCCCGCTCAGCACAGCGCGGCGATCGCACGTGGCGCGCGGCCCGGGGCAACAGGTGTTGCCAAGGTCCTGCAAAGCAGTGGCCGGGAAAGCGTTTGGTGCGGGCAGGTCGTGATATCTATTCATACCGCCGTATCAATGCGCGGCGCAGCATGCGGTCTTCAAGCGAATAATACAGCGCAATCATATCCCCCTCGATCACGGTCGAGGCGGCAAAGGCGATGTCGGTGGCATCGCGTTCGGTCGGCGGGGGTGGCACCAGCATCGGTTCGAGCCCGCGACCCGTCACCGTGGCAAAGTCCGCATCGAAGCTGATCCACCCGATCCGCCACCGCGCGTCGTGCGTGGCGCCGTTGTAGAACATCACCGGATCGTGCCCGGCAACCATGGTCATCGGGCCGGTCGACAGGTGCCAGTTGTCCCAGCTGTCTTCGCGGATGCCGAACGGATCGGGCAGCACGGTCCACGGACCGTCGGGCGACGGGCTGCCTGCCAGCCCGATCCGCGAAGCGCCGTGCGCGGCGTATTCGTAAAACAGCCGCCATTCGCCGGTGGAGGTTTGCGCCAGCGTGGCCTCCTTGATGTTGCCTTCGCCGGGGGGCGCCTTCAACACCAGCTGCATCTTGGTCAGCGCGTCAAAACTGCGTCCTTCGGCCAGGATCATCGCGCTCTGCTGTCGTTCGGCATCCACGCCGGTATAGAACACCAGGTAACGTCCGTCGGGCAGAACCACCACCGTGGGATCTTCGCAGCCTCCGGCATCGTCGGTACCGGCGGTCGGTGCGATCGTGGGGGTGGGATCCATGGTGAAGTTCAGGCCGCGTTCGCTGCGGCCGCCACCGATGATCCCGGTCGGATCGGCGGGACCCTGCGGATAAGGCACGCCGCGCACCAGGATGCGGTACAGATCGCCTTCGCGCCAGACGAACGGGCTCATCAAGTCGAAACTCTTGCCCAGCGGGCCGCCGGTCAGCGTGACGTCGTCGAGCGTCTCGACAGTGTATGTCGGCATGGTCAGGCCCCTTGCGCAACGGTCAGCGACAGCGCACCATCGATCGTGACCGTGGTGCCGGTGATGTACTCGGCGTCGGGCGACAGCAGGAACAGCACCAGGCGGGCCACGTCATCGGGTGTTCCCGCCCGGCCCCACGGTATCGCCGCCTCCAGCGTTTTGCGGTATGCCGCATCGTGCACCGCGCGTTCGTTCATCGGCGTCAGGATCATGCCCGGCGCCACGCCGTTCACCGCAATCCGCTTGGGCGCCAGTTCCAGCGCCAGCGTTGCCGTCAATTGCGACAGACCGCCCTTTGCGGCGTCGTAATCAACGCCGCCCGCCCTTGGTGCCTTTTCGTGGATCGACGAGATATTGACGATCCGCCCGCTGGCGCCCCTGCCTTCCAGCCCGCGTACCAACGCACGGCAGGTCAGGAACGGACCGTAAAGATCCGACCGGATCACGCGGTCGAACTGGGCCAGTTCCATATCGACCAGCAGCACCCCGGTCATGTTCAGGCCGGCCGAATTGACCAGCAGGTCAGGCGTGCCGAAGGCCTGCGCACAGGCGGAAAACAGACCCGCGACCGAGTCCTCGTTGCCGACGTCGGCCTGGACCGCAATGGCGCGGGTGGTGTCACCGATGGCTGCGCACACCCGATCTGCCGCAGCCTTGTCCTTGAAATAGGTTATGACAACGCGTGCGCCTGCTTTGCCAAGGGCACGCGCACACGCAGCGCCAATGCCCGATTCGCCACCGGTTACGATGGCGATGTGATCCTGCAACATGGTGCTTGCTCCACAGGGGCCGCGAACGCATCGACAGGACATGCCGGGTCAACAAACGCATTCGTGCAAAGCAAAGACGCTTCAGGCGCAAAAAGGTTGCGGATTTATAACGCCACGGTCGTTTGCGCACCGCGGCCTGCAGCCCGGTACCGGTCCACGACGCGACAGCCCGACAGGGCGGCGCGCATCCGGTCCCCGCGGGGGGAGGCTTTGTTCTGTCAGGATTTCAGGACTGTCTGGTGCGGTCGAGAAGACTCGAACTTCCACGGCCTTTCGGCCACAACGACCTCAACGTTGCGCGTCTACCAGTTCCGCCACGACCGCACATCGCAAACGGGGCCGGGCCAAGAGCCGGGGCCTCCGTCGGGGTAGGAGCGGGCCCCTAGCAAAGCCCTGTACGGGGTGCAACCGTGATTCCGGCAAATTTGCCGATTTTCGGCAAAAGGCCGCGGGCCGTCTATTCGGGTTTCCAGCCGATTTCGGCCACGCGCGCGGTTTTCGGCACGTCGGTCACCGCCTCGTTGATGGTTTCGCTTTCGCCCGGTTTAAGCACATCCTTGGGCGGGATCACGGTCCAGGTATAGACCACGTGGTTGCCCGCATCGCGCAGCACGATCAGGATCGGCGGCACTTCGCGCACGTCTTTGCCGACATTGGTTACCGTGCCGCTGGCGCCGTAATATTCCTTGCCATTGGGCAAAGTGCGGCGATCCTGGCGTTCGGGCGGAAACGACAGGTCCAGATCTGGCCGGGTTCCGCCGAATGTCTGATGCGCGACCGGCAGCCACGCGGGCATGCCGGAATAGGTGACCGCGGCCATTGCGCCTGCAACCAGCAGCGCAAACAGCACCGCCGCGATCGTCCACAGGCGCGCGGGATTGCGGCGCGGGCGAAATGGCGGTTCATGGGCAAACGGCGATGGTGCCGCGGCCTGGGGCGTGGTGCGCCGCGTGGCCGGCACCGGCCGGGTCGGCCGGATTGATGGGGGCGGTGCCTCTGCGGGCGGCGCGGCAGGCGGTGGCGCGGCCTCGACCGGGGGCGGCGCTGGCGCGGGCGCTGGCGCAGTCGCTGGCGCGGGTGGCTGCTCTTGCGCGGGCGCGCGCGCAGGCAGTTCGGGGCCCGTCTGAAACCAGCTGTGCTTGCAATTGGCACAGCGGACAGTGCGCCCGTCGATACCGATCGCACTGTCGGGAACGACATAGCGCGTCGAGCATGCGGGACAGGCAATGATCATGCACACGGCTTAAGCATGCAAGACCCACATGAAACAATAGCTTCATGTGGGGAGAATTGCCTTGCGGGCCTTTTTTCCACATGCATTGACGCGTATGCTGCCCGCAGGCACATCCGGCCATCCAATTTCATGCGAAACCAACAGCCGCGACCATGACCGAGCCAGATGCCGAAATCGTGCAATTCGACAATGTCGGGCTGCGCTATGGCACGGGCAAAGAGGCGCTGACCGACATTTCGTTCACGCTGTACCCCGGCCGGTTCTATTTCCTGACCGGCGCGTCGGGTGCGGGCAAGACCAGCCTGCTGAAGCTGCTCTATCTGGCGCAGCGTCCTTCGCGCGGGCTGATCCGCATGTTCGGCACCGATGCGATCACGCTGCCGCGCGAACGCCTGCCCGGATTTCGCCGCCGGCTGGGCGTGGTGTTTCAGGATTTCCGGCTGGTGCAGCACCTGTCGGCGTTCGACAATGTGGCATTGCCGTTGCGCGTGGCCGGCGTGGCCGAGCGCGAGATTACCAAGCCGGTCGATGAAATGCTCGACTGGGTGGGGCTGGCCGACCGCCGCGATGCACGCCCGGCCACGCTGTCGGGCGGCGAACAGCAGCGCGTGGCCATCGCGCGCGCGGTCATCGCCCGGCCCGACATGCTGGTGGCGGATGAACCCACCGGCAACGTCGATCCCGAAATGGCGTTGAAACTGCTGCGCCTGTTTGAAAGCCTGGGACGGCTGGGCACGACCGTCGTCGTGGCCACCCACGACGTGCACCTGATCCGCAAAGTGCCGGATTCGCTGATCATGCGGCTGGACAAGGGGCGCCTGTCGGACCCGACCGGCGCCTTGCGCTATCCGCCGCGCCGCAGTCCGCCTGCGGGCGAACCACCGTTGTCGGCGGCGCCGCGCGACGCGCTTGATGGCCAGCCGCTGGGATTTTCCCCGGCATGAACGGCACCGGCCTGATCGGCGGATCGCGCAGGGGCGAACCCGGGCTGCTGCCCGATCCACGCCTGGGCAGTCCGATGCCGTGGGTGATCGCGATTGTCATAGCCCTGACAGTCATCGCGGCGGCCAGCGGGCTTGGCCTGCGCAATGCCGCCGCACGCGCCAGCGCCGATCTGAATGGCGGGGTGACGGTGCAGATCGTGACCGCCGCGCCGACCGACCGCAACCACCAGGCCGATGCCGCACTGGCCACGCTGACCCGCTTTCCCGGCGTGGTCGAAGCGCGCCGGGTGGCCCAGGACCAGCTCGACACCCTGCTCGAACCGTGGCTGGGCACGCGTCCGGGCGATACCATCGATGATCTGCCGATCCCCGCGCTGATCGACGTACGCCTGGACACGCCTGCCACACCCGAACGGATCGGCGCGCTGTTGGGCGCGATTGCGCGTGTGGCCCCTGCGGCACGCGTCGATGGCGAAGCGGCATGGCTGACCCCGGTGTTCCATGCGATTGCCACGCTGCAATGGCTGGCCGGCGGCCTGATCGCACTGCTGGCGATGGCCACCATTGCCGCCGTCGTGCTTGCGGCGCGCAACGCGCTGGCCGGCCATCGCGAAACGATCGAGATCGTGCATATGCTGGGCGGCACCGATGCGCAGATCGCGCGGGTGTTTCAACGCACCGCCGCGATGGAGGCGGCTGCGGGCGGGATCATCGGACTGTTCGCCGGAATCGTTGCGATCGTCGCGTTGTCGCGGCAATTCAGCGCGCTTGGTTCGGGCATGGTCGGCGGGGCCATGCTGGCCTGGACCGACTGGGTGGTCATCGCACTGATCCCGGCCGGCGGCGTGGGGCTGGCCGTGCTGACCGCGCGGCTGACCGTGCTTTCCGCGCTGCGCCGGATGTTGTAGGCGCCGGAACGATGGCTCGTCTGAAACCGCCCGGCCTGTTTCGCCGTTTGGCCTCGCTGCTGGTGCTGGGCTGGCTGCTGGGCTTTATGGTGTTTGCGCTGGCCCTGCCCCGCCCGGCCGCCGGCACGCGCACCGACGGGGTGATCGCGCTGACCGGGGCGCAAGGGCGCATCGGTCATGCGCTTGACGTGCTGCACGCGGGCCAGGCGCGCAAGATGCTGGTTTCCGGCGTCGACAGCCAGGTCAGTGCGGCCCACTTTGCCAGCGAGTATCATGTCGATCCGGCGCTGTTCGCGTGTTGCCTGACGCTGGGGTATGAATCCTACGACACCCGATCCAACGCGCACGAGGCGGCCGGCTGGATCGCGCGCAACCAGATCCATTCGGTGCGGCTGGTTACCACCGACTGGCACATGCGCCGGGCCGCGTTCGATCTGACCGTGGCGGGGCCACGCGGGCTGGTGATCGTTGAGGATGCGGTGCCGTCGCACCCGTCGATGAAGATCCTGTTCATCGAATACAACAAGTTCATTGCGCGGGTCATGGCCTGGCTGGTCGGCTGGCCCGAAACGAAACGTCAACCCGCCATGGTCCATGACCACCACTGACCGCTCCCCCCGGATGGCCGACGTGTTGCGCAGCCTGGTGTTCTATCCCGTGTTTTACGGGACAAGCGCGGTGCTGATCACGCTGAACCTGCTCAGCCTGCCGTTTCCGCCGGTCGTGCTGCGCACGATGGTGCGCGTGTGGTGCACCTGGCACCGCTGGTGCTGTCGGCATATCCTGGGCATTCGCGTGGTGGTCGAGGGCCGCATGCCCGATCACCCGGTGCTGGTGGCGATGCGCCACGAATCCTTTTTCGAGGCGATCGACCTGCCGGTGCTGCTGCCCAGCCCGGTGATCTTTGCCAAGCAGGAACTGTTTGCCATCCCCGTCTGGGGCCTGTTGGGGCGTCGCTACGGCCTGATCGTGGTGCAGCGCGATGCCGGTGCCCGCGCCTTGCGCAGCATGATTACCGCGGCGCGCAACAATGCGCTGGCCGCAGGGCGGCCGCGCCCGCTGGTCATCTTTCCCGAAGGCACGCGCGTGGCCCACGATGCCGCGCCGCCGTTGCAGGCGGGCTTTGCCGGGATCTACAAGATGGCCGGGCTGCCGGTGGTGCCGATCGCGGTGGACAGCGGCCCGCTGTACCAGCGCCGCTGGAAACGCGCGGGCGTGATCCGCTATCGCATTGGCGAACCGATCGCCCACGGGCTGCCGCGCGCGGACATCGAGGCCAGGGTGACAGCGGCAATCAACGCGTTGCATTGACCGGCGGCTGGGCAGGGAATTCAGGCGGTTCCGTTGTGATCGCTGCGGCCAAAGTCGGGGCGCGCGTCGTCCTGGCCCATTTCGATGATCGAACGGCGGATTTCGCGGGTGCGGGTGAAATGGTCGAACAGTTCGCTGCCGTCGCCTTCGCGGATGGCCGTTTCCAGCGCCGACAGATCGCGGTTGAACCGGCCCAGCATGTCGAGCACGGCCTCGCGGTTGGTCAGAAACACATCGCGCCACATCGTCGGATCGGACGCGGCAATGCGGGTGAAATCGCGAAACCCCCCTGCGGAAAACTTGATCACCTCGCTTTGCGTCACGCGTTCCAGATCGGACGCGGTGCCGACGATGCAATAGGCGATCAGGTGCGGCAGATGGCTGGTTACCGCCAGCACCAGATCGTGGTGTTCGGCATCCATCGTTTCAACGCGCGCGCCAAAGGCCTCCCACAGCGTGACCAGCCGCGCCAGATCGGCAGGGTCGGCATCGGCGGGCGGGGTCAGAATGCACCAGCGATTGCGGAACAGCGTGGCAAACCCGGCGTCGGGCCCGCTCTGTTCGGTGCCGGCCACGGGGTGCGCAGGAATGATGCGGTGTCCGGGCAGCGCGTGCGCCAGCATTGCGGCAACCCCGGCCTTGCTCGATCCCACATCGCTGATCAGCACACCCGGTGACAGGCCGGGCGCCATCGCGCGGGCGGCATCGCCCATCGCGCCAACCGGTACGCACAGCACCACCAGATCGGCACCCGCCACCGCGTCTGCGGCAGTGTCGGCAATCGTTCCGGCCAATGCAATGTCGCGTGCGCGCTGCCGCACCGCGGGATCTGCGTCGTGGCCGGTGATGCGGATATCGGGCAATGCGGCCCTGGCCGCGCGCGCCACCGAACCGCCCAGCAGGCCCAGGCCGATCACCGCCAGATGGCGAAAGGGTACGTCCGCGCTCATGCGCCGGCCATCCTGGCCAGCGCGTCGGCAATCGCGTCCATCTGCGCCGCGGTGCCGATGGTGATGCGCAGGCATTGCGGCAGGCCCTGCCCCGGCAGCCAGCGGGTGATATAGCCGTGATCCATCAGTCCGCGATAGGCATCCTCGGCGCGCAAAGCGCCTGAAAATTCGATCAGCACGAAATTGGCCTCGCTCGGCAAAGGCCGCAGCCCGCGATTGCCCAGCGCCGCCAGCCGTTCGACAAACCGTGCGCGTTGATCGCGATTGTGTTCGAACGAGGCACGCACGAATTCCTGATCGCCCACCGCGGCCAGCGCAGTGGCCTGCGCCGACAACGACAGATTGAACGGCCCGCGAATGCGATTGAGCATATCGACCAGCGCCGCATCGCCCGTGGCCCAGCCGACACGTTCGCCGGCCAGTCCATAGATCTTGGAAAAGGTGCGCGTAACCAGCACGTTGGTCGTGCGCGCCGCCAGCGCCAGCGCGCCGTCGTCGTCGGCGGGCGCGACATATTCGGCATAGGCCTGGTCGATCACCAGCAGGATATCGGGGCGAAGCCCGGCGTGCAGCCGCGCGATCCCGGCCGCACCGGTATAGCTGCCGGTGGGATTGTTGGGATTGGCCAGGAACACCACGCGTGTCGCCGGCGTGACCGCGGCCAGCAGCGCATCGACATCGGTGCCGTAATCGCGGTCGGGCGCCACCACCGGCGTTGCGCCGCAGCGCCGCGCGGCAATGTCATAGACCGAAAAGCCATAGCGCACATAGACGACCTCGTCGCCGGGCCCGGCAAAGGCCTGCGCCGCCAGGTTGAGCAATTCGTCCGATCCGGTGCCCATGACGATGCGATCGGGTGCAATGCCGTGCAGCGCGCCCAGCGCCTGGCGCAGCACCACGCTGTCGGGATCGGGATAGCGCGCCTGATCGCCCGCGCCATGGCGTGCCGCCTGCGCCTGCGGGCTGGTGCCAAGCGGGTTTTCATTGGCCGACAGCTTGGTCAGCACTTGCCCGTCGGCGCCGGTGGTCTTGCCCGGCACATAGGCATGGATTTGCGCGATCCACGGCTTTGGCTGCGGGCGGTCGGCAAACGGGGGCAAAACGGGCTCGGTCATGGCGCGCGGCCTTAACCGGGAACGCGTCGCAAGGAAACTGCGGACTTTGGGCACTGCTGCGGGCGATGACCCGAAAAAAGGCCCGGAAGACGAATCTTCCGGGCCAGGGTTGTTCGCAGGAGGAACAAGGTCAGGCGGGGCACAGACAGTGGAAACAGGATCACTTTGTCCACCCCGCCAATTGGGGAAACACTCAATAGTTGTAGGCGCGTTCGCCGTGTTCGTTGATGTCCAGCCCTTCGCGTTCGACCTCTTCGGTCGGACGCAGGCCCATGGTCTTGTCGAGCACGAAAAACAGCACGGCCGACACGGTGCCCGACCACAACAGCGTGATCAGCACCGCTTCGAACTGGGTCACCAGCTGTGCGCTGATCGAATAGGGCGCCGCGACATACGGGATCTTCGTATAGTCGGCCGCACCCTGACCGCCCAGCGCGGGGCTGGCGACGATCGCGGTGGCCAGCGCGCCGGTGATCCCGCCAATGCAGTGCACGCCAAACACGTCGAGCGTGTCGTCATATTTGAACCGGTTCTTGACCGTGGTGACAAACAGGAAACAGATCGGCGACACGACCAGCCCCAGCACCAGCGCGGTCATCGGATGGGCATAGCCCGACGCGGGCGTTACCGCGACCAGCCCCG
>NZ_AUBA01000026.1 GCF_000429005.1 Novosphingobium acidiphilum DSM 19966
CGGAAGCTCGGTCACCAATGGCTATTGGGATACCCAGACCTCCGGCCAATCGACGAGCGCAGCTGGCACCGGTCTAACCACCGCCCAGCTTCAGGGTACGCTTCCCACGGGGTTTGATCCGGTTGTCTGGGGCACAGGGCCGGGCCTTTACCCCTATCTCAAGAGCGCAAATGCATCAGCCCCCCAGGCGATCTCGGGCTTTGCCTACAGCAGCGGGAGCACGCCCGCCCAAGGCGCCCAGGTTGGCGTGTTTGTCGGGGGCAATCTGCTCGGTGGCAGCACGGTATCAACCGGGGCCAATGGCTACTTCTATGAACTGGCCCCTGCAGGCACGATTGGTTCGACAACCAAGATTGGCGAAACCCTGATCCTGCCAGGCGCATCGAGCGTGACCGGGCTGACCTATACGGATCATCCCACCGTCACTTCGGGCAATGTTTCCGGCATGGCCGTGACATCGGGATTGATCGCCCAGTCCACCAACGCCACTACCCTGTCTGCCCTGAACGCCGATCTCAATGCTACGTTCGGCTCATCGAATTACACCAGCATGATGGGGGCTCTGGCTGGAACACCGGTTTACCTGCAGGCTGTTAGTGCTTTTACGGTCGATCAGGCGTTGTCCAGCACTGGTACCGTCCAGATCGAAGCCAACGGCAACCTGATGATCGCCAGCACTGGTTCGGTTACTTCTTCGGCGCCAGGAACCGCGATTGTTCTGGCGGCAAATGGCAATTTCATAAACAGCGCCGGGTCTTCGGCGGTCAGTGCTACGAATGGTGCTTGGCAAATCTACAGTCAGGCCAACGGCAATCCAGCAGCAGGTCCGACTGGTGATGTGTATGGCGGCCTGTTGGCGGAAAGCTATTATGGAGATGCGTTTGCATTTGGTGCAGGCAGCCCCGGCTCGTTTGCTACTGCCCCCAATGCCGGAAATCGGTTTGTCTATGGCTATCAGCCAACGCTGACGATCACTCCGGCAAACCAAAGCGTAACCTATAACGGCCAGTTGCAGACCGATACCTACGGTGTCACCGGCCTGCAAAATGGTGATGCCATCATCAATGCCCTTCAGGGAACTGTCACTGGGCTGACTGCCATCGCCAAGGACGCCGGCGCTTACAATCTCACTGCGTCCGGCACACTGACATCGGATGAGAACTATGCAATAACGCTCGGGTCGGGAACGTTAACCATCACGCCCAAGGCGTTGACCGCTGCGCTGACAGGCTCGATCACCAAAACCTACGACGGCACCACAATCGCAACACTGACGTCGGCCAACTACGGCTCCCTGATAGGCGTTGTCAGCGGCGACACGGTCGGCTTGAACAATCCGACCGGAGGCACTTACGCCCAGAAGGATGTGGGTAGCAGCCTGGGTGTAACGGTGACGGGCCTTGCCCTGACTGGAGCGCAAGCCAGCGACTACAGTCTGAGCTCGACCTCGGCGTCGGGCAACATCGGTGCGATCACGCCTAAGGCACTGACCGCTGCGCTGACGGGCACGATCACCAAGACCTATGACGGCACTGCGAATGCCTCCCTGACCACGGCAAACTACGGCACCCTGACGGGCGTTGTCAGTGGGGATACGGTCACGGTGAATAAGTCCACCGCTGGCACATATTCTCAAAAGGACGTTGGCACGAGCTTGGTTGTGAGCGCGACGGGGCTAACACTGTCGGGCGCTCAAGCAAGCGACTACACAGTTAGTGCCACAGGCAGCATTGGCGCGATCACGCCCAAGGCACTGACAGCGGCGCTGACAGGAACGATCACCAAAACCTATGATGGCACCACGAATGCCACGCTGACTTCGGCCAACTATGGCACTCTGGCAGGCGTTGTCAGCGGTGACACCGTCATACTGAATAGCTCAGCAACCGGAACATATGCTAGCAAAAATGCGGGCACGGGCATAACAATTACAGCCACTGGGCTAACGCTATCGGGCGCCCAAGCAAGCGATTATACGGTTGGCGCCACCGGTAGCATTGGCGCGATTACGCCCAAATCCCTGACAGCAATGCTGACGGGAACGATCACCAAGACATACGACGGCACCACGAACGCAGCGCTGACTTCGGCAAACTACGGCGCCCTAACAGGCGTTGTCAGCGGCGACACGGTCAGCCTGAACAATCCGACCGGCGGCACATATGCAAGCAAAAACGTGGGTACTGGCCTTGGTGTGACGGTGACAGGCCTTGCCCTGACCGGGGCGCAGGCCGCCGACTACAGCCTTAGTTCGACCTCGGCGGTGGGCAGCATCGGTGCGATCACGCCTAAGGCGCTGACCGCAGCGCTGACCGGCACGATTACTAAAATATACGACGGCACTGCGAATGCCTCCCTGACCACGGCAAACTATGGCACCCTGACGGGCGTTATCAGTGGGGACAGTGTCAGCCTGAACAAATCTACCACCGGAGCATATGCTAGTAAAAATGCGGGTACGGGCATTACAGTTACGGCAACGGGCCTAACGCTGTCGGGGGCCCAAGCAAGCGACTATACCGTTAGCGCAACAGGCAACATTGGCGCGATCACCCCCAAGGCGCTGACCGCTGCGCTGACGGGCACGATCACCAAGACCTATGACGGCACCATAAACGCAACGCTGACCTCGGCAAATTACGCCGCATTGACCGGCGTCATCAGTGGCGACACCGTCGCGCTCAACACACCCACCACCGCGACATATGCCAGCAAAAATGTCGGCAAAAGCTTGGGCGTGACCGTCACCGGCCTTGCCCTGACCGGAGCGCAGGCCGCAGACTACAGCCTGACCGCCTCATCGGCTTCGGGCAACATTGGCGCGATTACGCCCAAGGCGCTGACCGCAGCGCTGACGGGCACGATCACCAAGACCTACGACGGCACCACAACTGCAACACTGACCTCGGCAAATTACGCCGCATTGACCGGCGTCATCAGTGGCGACACCGTCGCGCTCAACACACCCACCACCGGGACGTATGCCAGCAAAAATGTCGGCAACAGCCTTGCCGTGACCGTCACCGGCCTTGCCCTGACCGGAGCGCAGGCCGCAGACTACAGCCTGACCGCCTCATCGGCTTCGGGCAACATTGGCGCGATTACGCCCAAGGCGCTGACCGCAGCGCTGACGGGTACGATCACCAAGACCTACGACGGCACCACAACTGCAACACTGACCTCGGCAAATTACGCCGCATTGACCGGCGTCATCAGTGGCGACACCGTCGCGCTCAACACACCCACCACCGGAACGTATGCCAGCAAAAATGTCGGCAACAGCCTTGGCGTGACCGTCACCGGCCTTGCCCTGACCGGTGCGCAGGCCGCAGACTACAGCCTTAACTCAACCTCGGCTGTGGGCAACATTGGCGCGATCACCCCCAAGGCGCTGACCGCTGCGCTGATGGGCACGATCACCAAGACCTATGACGGCACCATAAACGCAACGCTGACCTCGGCAAATTACGCCGCATTGACCGGTGTGATCAGTGGCGACACCGTCACCCTCAACACACCCGCGAGCGGGACATATGCCCAGAAAGACGCAGGCAGCAGCCTTGGCGTGACCGTCACCGGCCTTGCCCTGACCGGTGCACAGGCCGCAGACTACAGCCTGGCCGCCACCACTGTCACAGCGCGCATCGGCACGATCACCCCCAAGGCGCTGACCGCAGCGCTGACGGGTACGATCACCAAGACCTACGACGGCACCACAACTGCAACACTGACCACGGCAAACTACAACCTGACCGGTGTGATCAGCGGCGATACCGTCAGTCTGAACGACCCCACTAGCGGGGCTTATGCCTCCGCAGGAGCTTCAAGCTCGACCACAACTGCCATCAAGGTCACGGTCTCTGGCTTGGCTTTGCAGAACAATCTCAAGGGGGATTACAGCCTTTCTTCTACATCGGCGTCGGCGAATATCGGCACGATTAACCACAAGTAACGTGCTGATGCCCGATCGTAAAACCCTTCAAACCCACAGGCCGCGGCTTGTCCGGACTGCCCTGTGGCCTACGGTCTTTTGCGGGCTGATCCCCGCTGTAGCCGCGGCCCAACCTGTGGAACGCCACCTCCCGCAAACACCGGACCGGCCACATGCCGAAATTGTCGAGCCAGCACTTCCCAGCACGATCTCGGATGATAGATCGTTGGGTGCGCCGCTGAGAGCCTTGATCCTGCTCGGGCCGGCCGACGCACCCTTCCGAGATAGTGAAGCGAAAGGCCTAAACTGCAAAGCTGTGGCCAGACTCAATACCATTCATGAGCAAAAATTTCTTGAACCGTTTCTTGGTCAGACCATATCGCGCAGGCTGATCAGCCAGATCGAAACACAGATTGTTAAACGATACCGCGCCTCGGGCTATCCGTTCGTACAGGTCTCAACCCCAGAACAGGAGATCACCCGAGGCGTTTTGCAGATCAGGGTGGTAGAGTTTCGTCTGGGCGCAGCAAAGATTGCTGGTGGAAAGCCTTGGGTTCAGCACCATGTGAAGGCGGCAATCCGCACCCACATAGGCGATACCATAAGTGGGGACCGGCTATCCGAAGACCTCGACTGGCTCAATCGCGATCCGCGCCGCGTTATCGCCACAACGTTCACGCCTGGGGGCAAACTGGGCGAGAGCGACTTGACCCTCACGATTACTGCCAATCGCCCATGGGGCGTCAATGCCAGCTATGCCAACTCCGGTTCACCCCAAACCGGGCAGGCACGCTACTCGGTCGGCGCCGATGTCTATGTCCATATCCTCGCGGATGAAGCTCTCTCGGCGCAAGCGACAGGAAGCCCCGATTTCTGGGTGGCGGACGGCAAACCGTTTCACAATAGCGCTCCGCGATATGCGAGCGCAGCGGGTCATTTGCAGATTTTCACAGCGCCTCGACAACTGCTGGATCTGACCATCAACGCTGTCGAAACCAATGCCCCCGTTCAGGCCTTCATCATTCGCCAGCGCACGATCGAAGCTACCGCGGCCTATCGCAGTGCGCTCTCAAACATCGTCCCGCTGGCGGGAGAAATAGGTGCCGGCCTCGAGATGAGCCATCAGGCTCGCCAAACATTTTTCGACGGGGTGAGCGTGGTTCAGACAGCGCAGAACGTCTACCAACTGTTTGGCGATTGGTCTGACCGATGGGCTGACGGCCTTGGGTCAACTGGTGTTGACCTGAACCTACACTACAGCCCTGGCGGCATCGATGGGCTGAACACTGGCCAAGCCTTGGCCACGTTTACCAATGGCCGAGTGCAAAGATCACGCTATGTTTATGGACAAGCATCAGTCAGCCACCAGACGGCACTATTATGGGCAATGACCCTGCAAACGCAAATCAATGGGCAATACGTCGGCCGCGCTGTCCCTGACAGCCAGCAAATCGCGCTTGGCGGTCAAAACGCCGTGCGCGGCTACAGCCTGGACGATGGGGCATGGGACGATGGGGCGATAGTGCGCAATGACCTGAAGGGAAAGGAGTTACGGCTCGGTCAAACGGGTGGCATTACGCCCCGCGTGTTCGTCGATTATGGCTGGGGGCGTTCCTATGCCGCGCACCTCTCCGTGCAGCAAATATCGGGCGGCCTTGGGAGCGATGTTCGATTGGGGAATGGCTTGGGAGCGGGCGTCAATCTAGCAGTACCCATTAAAAGCGGCAAAGAAACACGATCAGGTGTCGCTCGGTTTGAAGCTAAGGTGTCGGTAGCGTATTAGCATAATGAATACCCATGCGGCCGCGACGTAGATGACGTGTGCTCAGCTGGCCAGTTCACCGCGCGCCTTTGAGTGAAGTATTGCGACATGATAGCCGCCTACACCTCCAAGATGCGCAAGCTGCTGTCGAAGGTCTGGACCGGACCATACGGACATTACGGCAACTGGACGTTTCACTACTAACCTCGGGCAAAGCGGCGTCGATTGTGATACGCTGTTGGGCAGAGCACGTCGGTCGTTCGCGACACCGATGTGCGGATCACGATGCGAGCATTCAAAGTGCCGCAGTGACCTCCCACGCTAACTCGCTCAATGTCACATGGAGCTTTGGCTTGCCGAACGACCGCTTGGGAACGCACCAAATCAGCCGAACGACCGAGGATGGGGTGCTATGCAGACCGTTCGCTTCGGAGTCTTTGATCAGCAACTTCTGTCAGTAGCAGACGTTCGCTGCTCTTGATCTGAGTGACCTAGTCTGGTCGGATCCTGTCGTCACCATTTGGTCGGTTTACCGTCTGCTACACAGAGGATTTCTAAGCAGGTTGGCGGCAGCACGCCAATGACCTCGATCAAACGTTTTTCGTTTACAGCACAACGCTAACGCTTTGAAAAATAACACTCCAGTTTTGGAATGGTTTACACCAAAAAGCGCTGATTTCTGCGATTGTTGGGAGCTTGGGAAGCTTCTGCTCTACCATTGAGCTACACCCGCCCGGGCCAGTCGGCGCTTGCTTTCAGCATGGCCGGTGATTCTGGGCAGGCGCGGCTCTTCGCATGCAGCGGGGGCGTGCGTCAAGCGGGGCCTGCTGGCCGATGGGCTGCCTGCAGATGCGATGGCCAATGTCCTTGACCGGGTGGCGCATCAACGGGCACACCGTTTGCACCACTTACGTTGAGAGAGGGTTTCATGTTCAGTCACGTGATGATCGGCGCAGATGATATCGACGCTGCCAAAACATTCTATGATGCGACCTTTGCCGCATTCGGCGGCAAGCCCGCCGTGGTCGATCAGCACGGCCGGCTGGTCTATCAGCACAATGGCGGCATTTTCGTCGTGACCAAGCCGATCGACGGCAATCGCGCGTGCGGCGCCAATGGCGGCACGATCGGCTTTGCGATGACCCCCGAACAGGCCGATGCCTGGTGGCAGGCAGGCCAGGCCAATGGCGGCACCGCGGTGGAAGATCCCCCAGGGCCGCGCGCAGGCAGCCCCTATTACCTGGCGTATCTGCGCGATCCTTCGGGCAACAAGCTTTGCGCGCTGCACGTGCTGGGCTGATCGGGCACACCCCCTGACTTGGGGAAGGATGCCCTGACTTGGGGGCAGGATGCGGGGATTGACGGATCCCCGCATCCTGCCCCAGTGCGTTGGGGGTGAATGATCCCCCTTTTGCGGAGCAGACAGTGGAAACGGTTTCGACTTCTAAGGCCCATGGCGGCACGCTGGGCGTCTATAGCCATGATTCAACGGCGACAGGCACAAAGATGACCTTTTCGGTGTTTGTGCCGCCGCAGGCCGAGGCCGGGGCAAAGCTGCCCGTGCTGTTTTATCTGTCAGGGCTGACCTGCACCCATGCCAACGTCACCGACAAGGGCGAATATCGCCGTGCGTGCGCCGAACATGGCATCATTTTCGTGGCGCCGGATACGTCGCCGCGGGGCGAAGGCGTGGCCGATGATGCGGCCGGCGCCTATGACTTCGGCCTGGGCGCAGGGTTCTACGTCAATGCCACCAGCCAGCCGTTCGCGCGGCATTATCGCATGTGGGATTATATCGCCGACGAATTGCCCGCGCTGATCGCGGCGCAGTTTCCGGTCGATCCGGCACGCGCCGGGATTACCGGGCATTCGATGGGCGGCCATGGCGCGCTGACGCTGGGCCTGACATTTCCCGACCGGTTCAAGTCGCTGTCGGCGTTTGCGCCGATCGTTGCGCCGGGTCAGGTGCCCTGGGGTCACAAGGCGCTGGGCGGATACCTGGGCGACGATCGTGCCGCCTGGCGGGCGCACGATGCTGTTGCGCTGATCGAGGACGGCCATCGTCCGGCGGGTGATATTCTGGTCGATCAGGGCGCGGCCGACGGCTTTCTGGCCGAACAGTTGCGCCCCGACCTGTTGCAGGCGGCCGCCGATACGGCGGGCATTGCCCTGACGCTGCGGCTGCAGCCGGGCTATGACCACAGCTACAACTTCATCTCCAGCTTCATGGAAGACCACATCCGCTGGCACGCCGAGCGGCTGTAATGCCTGCGCCAGGGGCGTTCAGCGAACGTCCTTGGCCAGCGCGTCGAGCAGACCATTGACGAATTTCGCCTCGCGCGCGTCGAAAAACGCGTGCGTGACGTCGAGGTATTCGTTGATCACCGTGCCCACGCCGATATCGGCGCGCGCGATCAGTTCGTAGGCGGCGGCGCGCAGGATCTGCAGCATCGTCTTGTCAAGGCGGGCCAGTGACCAGCCTTCGGCCAGACGCGCGCCCAGACGCGCGTCGATCTCTTCGCGCCGGGCCACCGCGCCTTTGACCAGATCGTCGAAAAACACGACATCGGCGTTGAGGTATTCCACATCCTCGATCTCGCGACCCAGCCGATGACGGTGAAATTCGTCGATCAGCGTGGTCAGTTCGGGCGATTCCATATCGTATTGATACAGCGCCTGCACCGCGGCCAGACGTGCGGCCGAACGGGCTTTGGCTTCGATACGGCTCATATTCCCAGTCTCACTTCAATGGAGCGCGCATGCGCGGTCAGCCCTTCGGCATTGGCCAGTTCGATCGCCGCCGGGCCGATCGCGCCGAGCGCCGCATCACCAACCGCGATGAACGAGGTGCGTTTCATGAAATCGAGCACCGACAGGCCCGATGAAAAGCGCGCGCGCCGCCCGGTGGGCAACACATGGTTGGGCCCGGCGACATAATCGCCGATCGCCTCGGGCGTCATCCGCCCCAGAAAGGCGGAACCCGCGTGGCGGATCTGCGCAAACAGCGCGTCGGGATCGTCGGTGGCGATCTCGATATGTTCGGCGGCAAGCCGGTTGGCCAGCGCAGGCGCCTGATCAAGGCTGTCGACCAGGATCACCGTGCCGAACCGGTTCCAGCTTTCGCGGGCAATCTGCGCCTTGGGCAGCAGGCGCAATTCATCCTCGACCGCGGCGATGACCGCATCGGCAAAGCCGGCGTCATCGGTGATCAGGATCGATTGCGCCGCAGGATCGTGTTCGGCCTGGCTCAACAGATCGGCCGCGATCCACACCGGATCGTTCCTGCCATCGGCGATCACCAGGATTTCCGACGGGCCTGCCACCATGTCGATGCCGACCACGCCATAAAGCTGGCGTTTGGCCTCGGCCACCCAGGCGTTGCCAGGCCCGGTAATCACATCGACCGGGCGGATGCGATCGGTGCCATAGGCCAGCGCGGCAATCGCCTGCGCCCCGCCCATGCGCCAGATTTCGTCAACGCCTGCCAGATGCGCCGCGGCCAGCACCAGCGGGTTGATCGCGCCGTCGGGCGTTGGCGTTGCGATCACCAGCCGGCCCACGCCCGCCACTTTGGCAGGGATCGCGTTCATCAGCAGCGATGACGGATAGGCCGCGCGTCCGCCCGGGACATAGAGCCCGGCCCCATCCACGCCGCGCCACACCGCGCCCAGCCGCACGCCGGTGTCATCGGTATAGTCCCGGTTTTCGGGCAATTGCGCGGTATGATAGGCGGTGATGCGTTGCGCCGCCAGTTCCAGCGCGGCGCGAAGGTCAGGGGTCAGCGCGTCATAGGCCTGGCGGCAGACATCGGCCCCGATGCACCAGTCGGCGTCGGTCGCCGGTTCAAACCGGTCAAACCGCGCGCTGTAGTCGGCCAGCGCTGCGTCGCCGCGGGCGCGCACATCGGCGATGATCGCCGCCACATCGCGCGCCAGGCCCGGATCGCTTTCGCGCCGGTCATCGACCAGCGCTGCAAAGGCTGCGGAAAAACCGGGGTCAGAGGCGATCAGCCGCTGCATCAGGCGCCCTTTCGCGCGGCGACAAGTTCGCGAAACGCATCGACCAGCGCACCCAGGCGCGCGCTGTCGGTCTTGAGCGCGGCGCGGTTGACGATCAGCCGCGCCGACACAGGCATGATCCGGCTGGTTTCGACCAGGCCGTTTTCCTTGAGCGTGCGGCCCGACGAAACCAGATCGACGATCCGGCTGGCCAGGCCCAAGGTGGGCGCCAGTTCCATCGCGCCGTTCAACTTGACCACTTCGGCCTGCACCCCCAGCCGTTCGAAATGACGGCGGGTCAGGCTGGGATATTTGGTGGCCACGCGCGCGTGGCTTTCATTGGCACTGGCGCCGCTTTCGACCAGCCCGGCCGGTTCGGCCACACTCAGCCGGCAATGGCCGATATCGAGATCGACCGGGGCATAGAGATCGGCATAGTCGAATTCGTCGATCACGTCCGACCCGACGATGCCCGCCTGCGCCGCGCCATGCGCAACGAAGGTGGCCACATCGAACGCGCGCACGCGGATCAGGCGCACATCGGCGCGATTGGTGGCAAAGCTGAGCGCACGCGAGCTCTTGTCGAAGAACTCGGGCTCTGGCACGACTCCGGCCTGTCCCAGCAGGGGCAACGCTTCATCGAGGATGCGGCCCTTGGGCAGGGCAAACACGATGGGCCGGGGAAGGACGGGGGACGCGGTCATGGCCCACGCGCCCTATGGCAAAGGGCCGAAAAGGGCAACCCAAGTGGAACCGATCGCACCATCTGCCCGCGTCATCCAGGCCATCGAGTGGCAGGCCGATTATGCCGTACGCAACCATGCACCGATCACCGGGCGCGTGGTGCGCGCGCAGCTGGCCCTGTTGCAGGGCCCGACCCGGGTCGGACAACGGCTGGCGCAATGGCCCGACAGCGCAATGGAAGATGCGCTGCCCTTGCGGGTGGCCGGCGGCCTGCACGCCCTGCATCTGGCGCGGCGCGATGGCCGGCTGGCGCCGATCTATGCCGGCACGCTGACCGATCAGCAGGCGATCGACCCGCTGATCGGGGCGGTCGTGGCCGATCACGACGACATTTTGCTGCCCTGGCTCGACGGACCGCCGCAGACCAACGAAGCAGGGCGTTCGGCCAGTATCATGGCGGCACTGCTGTGGCTGTCGGGCCGACTGGGGCCAAGGTTTGAACTGAACGAACTGGGCGCCAGCGCCGGGGTCAATACCATGATCGACCGGTTTGCCTTTGATCTGGGCGGGGTCATGGCCGGCCCAGCCGATTCGCCGATGCATATCGTGCCGCAATGGAACGGGCCGCCGCCGCCGGTGGGCGCGGTCGAAATTACCGCCATCCGCGGGTGTGATCGCGCGCCGCTTGACCTGACCGACCGCGCGCAGGCCGATCGTCTGAAAGCCTATGTCTGGGCCGATGCACCCGAACGCATGGCGCGGATCGATGCTGCGGTGGCGCTGGCCCGGATCATGCCGCCCCGAATCGATCGCTGTGACGCCGGCGACTGGATCGCCGCGCGGCTGATCGCACCACAGGCGGCCGATACCACACGCGTGGTGTATCATTCGATCGTCTGGCAATATCTGCCTGAAGCGACCCGTGCGGCGATCACCGCCGGGATCGAGGCCGCAGGTGCCGTCGCCACCGCATCGCGCCGGCTTGCCTGGGTTCGGCTGGAAACCAACCGCACCACGTTTCGCCATGAATTGAGCGTGCGGTACTGGCCGGATGGCGGGGACGAGCATGTGCTGGGCACGGCGCACGCCCATGGTGCCTGGGTGGAATGGTTCGGATTATGACGCTTGCCAGCGCCGAAACCGTTCCTGCCACCCGCCGTGGAACGATCCCCATTCCCACACCGCGACGATCACCAGCACCAGATCGCACGCGGCGGTAAAACCGGTGGCGCTCCATACCACGACGCGCGCCGCCACGATCAGTGCCATCACCAGCACCAGGCCGACCAGATGGCTAAGCGGCGGATTGCCGCGCGGGCTGGAATAGCGTTTGAATAAGGCGACCGACGCCAGATAGCCGACCAGACCGCCCCCACCGGCCGCGATCAGCGCCGGGCTGGCGACGGCTGCGGGCTGCGCCATCAGCAGCGCGTCCGACACCGCGGTGGCGACCACCCCGCCCACGATCGGCATATGCAGATAGGTATAGGCATTGCGCGCAATACGCCCCACTTCACCGCTGTGCGCGATATGCTGCGCACCGCGATCGGCGCCGATATCGAAATAGATCCACCACATCAGGGCAGAGCTGGCAAAGCAGGCCAGAAACGCCATCGCGCCAGCGTGGTCGGGCGACTGTTCGGCAAAGGCGGTGCCGGTTACCACGATCCCTTCGCCCAGCGCGATCAGCACGAACAGCGCGGCGCGTTCGGCCATGTGGCTGCCCGAAATGTCCCAGTCCGCGCCGGTCGATCGCCCCAGCCAAGGCGTGCGGAAAAAGGCGAAAGGTCCGGTGTATTCAATCGCCAGGGCAGCGCTCCACAGCGCAAACTGGATGGGCCGCGTGGAGGCAAACGCGCCTGCCAGCCACAGCGGCAGCGAATAGCCGAACCAGGCCGAAATCCGCGCCATATTGCGGCTGCCCGAAGGATGGTCCTGCGCCATGGCCCAGACCATGAACAGATTGCGTCCCAGTTGCAGCGTACAGTAGCTTGCCGCAAAGGCCAGCGCATGGCCGCCGCCATCAAACGCATGCGGCAGCACGGCGGCCATGACCAGGCTGGTCAGCATGGCAAACACCAGCATCAGCCGCACGGGCACCGCCTCGGGATTGGCCCAGTTGGTCGCCCAGGCGGTGTAGATCCACGCCCACCACATCGCCAGAAACAGCACACCCGCCTCGGCCAGCCCGGCCCAGTCGAGATGGGCCCGCACAAATGTCGAAATCTGCGTTATTGCAAAAACATAGACGAGGTCGAAGAACAGTTCCAGATTGCTGACCGCGGCATGGCTACCGCGATGGCGCAGCAGGCCGCGCACGGGTTATGGCGCCTTGGCCATGCGTTCGGCATAGCCGACGGCCAGCGCCGCCACCTGGTCGAACAGCGCATCGGGGGTGCGGCGCAATTCGGCCATGGCCTGTTCCACGCCTGTGGCGATCACGATTTCGCGGGTGCCGGCCGCGATCTGTGCCAGCATCCCGGCCGCCACCGCATCGGGATCAAGCCCGTTTTCGATGGCCCGGTCGCTGATCCCGCGCGCCGAACCATCGGCAGTCAGTGCATTGCGCGACACATCGGTGCGCACCGAACCGGGGGTGACGACATGGACCTGCAAGCCTGCGCCTGCGGTTTCGGCGCGCAGCGCGTCGGCATAGCCGATCAGGCCGAACTTGGCCGCGCAATAGGCGGTGCGCATCGGCACCCCGACTTTGCCCGCGACGCTTGATATCATCACGATCCGCCCCGATCCGCGGGCCACCATTTGCGCGAGGATCGCCTGCGTCAGCGCGATCGGGGCCAGAAGGTCGACGTCGATGATCCGGTCATAAACGGCAAGGCCGGTATCGACGGCCAGCGACCGCTGCGAGATCCCGGCATTGTTGACCAGTATGTCGATCCCGCCGCTGCGCGCCGCCGACCACGCCCAGGCGGTCTGCGCTGCGGCCTGAAGCGCTGCACGATCGGTTACTTCGAACGGCAGCACCAGCGTTTCGGTGCCCAGATCGGCGGCCAGCGCGGCCAGCGCATCGTGCCTGCGTCCCGACAGCACCAGGTGCGCGCCGCTGTCGGCCAGCGCGCGCGCCAGCGCCGCCCCGATACCCGACGATGCCCCGGTGATCCAGGCAACGGTTCCGGCAAATGCCATGGCAATGTCCCCCCTGTTTTTTCGCCTTATTCGCCCGGCGCCCGTGCGCGGATGGCCAGCGCGTGCACCCGTTGCCCGGGTATGTCGCCCAACGCGGCGATCACCAAGCGCTGGCGTTGCAGGCGCGATTGTCCGGCAAAGCGGGCGCTTTCGATTTCGACCGTGAAGTGCGATTCGCCCGAACCATCGTGTCCGGCATGGCCATGATGGTGTGCACTGTCGTTGATCACGTCGAGCCGGGTGGGGGCAAACGCTGCCGTCAGCAGCGTCCTGATTTCTTGGGCAAGGGGTCCTGTCATGTCTTCCATCCTAGCCCATGTCGCGGCATGGGAAAGGGGAAATGAAGCACGATCGATTCCATGGCCGGGTCCGGCACAGCAGCCGACCCTGTGATGCGCCTGGCTGCACCGAGGTGGGCGAATTCCGCGCGCCCGGCGAACGCGCACCAGGATTCGACGGGCCGGGCAACTATCGCTGGTTCTGCCTCGATCATGTGCGCGCATTCAATCAGGGGTATGATTTCTTTCGCGGGATGACCCGCGACGAAATCGAACGCGCGCAATCGCCGCTGTCGGGCTGGGCCGCCGAAACCCGCGCCTTTCGCCCCACCGCGGGCGTCGACCAGGCCCCGCGCTGGGCCGATTTCACCGACCCGCTTGACGCCATTTCAGCGCGCGCGCGGGCGCGGGCCGATGATCTGCGCAAAGGCCAGGAGGCAGCGCGGCGCGGCATCAATCCCGCCGATCGCAGGGCCTATGACACGCTGGGATTGGGCTTTGAGGCGGACCGGCGTGCGCTGCGCGCGCGGTATTCCGAACTCGTCCGCCGCTATCACCCCGATCGCAACGGCGGCGATCGCAGCCACGAGGCGCAGCTTGGCGAAGTGGTCGAAGCCTACAACCACTTGCGCCGGTTGCCCGCCTTTTCCTAAGCGACGGCCTGGTCGGTTTGCGGTTGCGGCGCGAGGCGGCCAAGCAGACCGATCGTCAACCCGAACCAGATCATGCCAAGCACGGTGGCAATGATGACCTGCCGGAAATCCTCGTGCCGCTGGATCACATCGGCGTTGAACACCGTGACATACAGCATTGTGCTGGCATTGCAGAACAGCGGCAGACGCCCGGCGATCACCAGAAACAGCGCCACCACCATCAGCGCCAGCGCGCCAACAATCAACGTCACATTGGCAGTGGCCGCGCCGGTTTGCAGCAGATAGCTGAGCCCGGCGCCGGTCAGGCCGCCGACCACGGCCGGCGCCAGCGCGCGCAGATCCGCATGCGTGACCGAGGTCCAGTACCACAGCAGCAGAAAACCCGCATAGACCGGCACGATGTGCAACACCGCACCGATCACTGCAAAACCGGCAATCAGGACCACCGCAATCGCCGTGATCAGCAGCGCGGTCATCACGGGTTGCACCGGGGGCGTTCCGGGCGGCGGGGTGGTGGTGGGTGGCATCGACCTCTCCAGATGTGGCCGGCGATACGTGCCGCCGGCCTTGCGCGGTCAACCTCAACGCGTGCCCGCGCGTTGTCAATGGTGCCGGTTTCGGGAACCGCGCGGCTCTGCTAGGCGCAGATCATGATTGCACAGCTTGAACCGTTTCACGCCATCGCCGTCTCGGCGCTGGCGCATCGCCTTGGCACCGAAGGACGCTCGGTCATCCATATGGAATTCGGCCAGCCGTCGACCGGCGCCCCCGCCGCTGCGATCGCGTGTGCGCACCGGGTGCTCGATACCGATCCCATGGGCTATTGGGAAAGCCCGCTGCTGAAGGCGCGGATCGCGCAGCATTATCTGGACCACGACGGGGTGGTGATCGATCCCGCGCGGATCGTGCTGACCTGCGGGGCGTCGCCTGCGCTGGTCATGGCGCTGTCGCTGATCGGGGGGCCGGGCGCGCGGGTTGCCTTTGCCCGGCCAGGCTATGTCGCCTATCGCAACAATGCCCGCGCGCTGTTCATGGAACCGGTGGAAATTCGCTGCGGGCCCGATCAGCGATACCAGCTTGACGCTGCTGCGCTGGCCGCGATCGAACCCGCCCCCGATGCGGTCATCCTGGCCAGCCCTGCCAACCCAACCGGCACGGTGATCGCGCCGGACGAACTGGCACGCATCGCCGACGTCTGCGCCGCGCGCGGGATCCGCCTGATCGCCGACGAGATCTATCACGGCATCACCTTTGCTGGCGCCGCGCACAGCGTGTTGCAAGTCGCCCCCGATGCGCTGGTGGTGAACAGTTTTTCCAAATATTTCAGCATGCCGGGCTGGCGCTTGGGCTGGCTGGTGGTGCCCGATGACCTGGTGGAGCAGGCCCGTGCGCGGATGGGCAATCTGTTCCTGACCCCGCCCGTGCTCAGCCAGAAGGCTGGACTGGTTGCGTTTGAGGCGCACGACGAATTGCAAGGCCATGTGGCGACATATGCCCGCAACCGCGCGCTGATGCTGGCCGCAATGCCCGCGCTGGGGCTTGATCGGATCGCACCGCCCGATGGCGCATTCTATATCTATGCCGATGTCGGCCATCTGACCCAGGACAGTCTGGGCTTTGCCATGCGGCTGTTGCAGGACACGGGTGTCGCGATTGCGCCGGGGATCGATTTCGACCCGGTCGAGGGTCACCGGTTCGTGCGGTTCAGCTTTGCCGTGGCGACGCCCCTGATCGAAGACGCGATCGCGCGGATGATCCCCTGGTTTGCCGCCCAGCCGCTGCGGCAACCATAACGCAAAGCGCGCTGGGGCCGGGTCGTGCGCCGCACGACCCGGTTGGCAATGGCCCGTTACAGCGCGATGCTGATCGACGCGCGCACGCCATAGGCGACGCCCTTGTCGCTGCCGCGTTCGATATCGGTGCCGATTTTCCAGGTATAGTCCAACCCGCCCTGCAGAATGCTGAGGTTGGTGACCCAAGCCGAAGGCAGGTGCCCGCCGTTGATGCTGAACGTATCGCCGGTTTCGAACGTGGCGTTGGTGGCGCCAAGATTTCCCGAAATCCAGCTGCGACGGCCTGCTTCCACTTCGACCGCGAACGGGCGGCCTTCGTGGGTGGACGGGCCCGAGCTCCACTGTGCCAGCAGCGTGGTGGTCGCGGTGGTCTGGCTGCTGGTGCGGCCGGCCACGGTCAGCGCGATCGGGTTGTCGCCGGTTTCGATATAGCCGTTTTCTTTCAGGCGATCGTATTGCAGCACGCCGCGCGGACGCAGGCTGAAATGTTCGCCCACCGGCAGGCTGTAGGACACGCCCGCGTTGAATGACGCATTCCAGCCGGCATAGTGGCCCGCCGCCGCATTGGTAAAGTCGGTCGTGGTGACCGCCGCGGTGGTCGTCGTGGTGTACTGGCCAAAGAAAGTCCGGCTGGTCTTGAACGATTCGCGACCCAGGTTGCCGCCTGCCCAGACATACAGCGGCCCGGCCGACTTGCGCCAGAACAGCCCCAGTTCGAATGCCGACGATTTGACCGACTGCGCGGTGGCCAGGACATCGCTCTGGTTGATCGTGCTCGACGTTGCGTTGCCGGTGAACCAGGCCAGCTGAAGCCCGACATTGCCGACCGGCGTCACCTTTTCGATGCCCGCCGACAGGCCGCCGCCGGTGGTTTTGAAGCCGGGTGTGTCACCAAATGTGCGGGTGCCGCGGAACACGATCGGTTCGAGCCAGGCGGCCGAATCGCTGATCGAGAACATCGTCGAATCATCGTTGTAATGCTTGTCGATGATGCGCGTGGCGCGGGTGACCACATCGAATGTGCCGCCGGCATAGTTGGGCAGCAATTCGTTGAAGCGGTTGCGCAGCGTCGGGGTGTCATAAACCCCCAGCAGCGTGTTCTGGATAAAGGTGTTGGCCGCCGCGTCGTTCAAGATGGCGGTATAGGCCGCGGTCTGCGCCGTTGTCAGGCCCAGTTGCGCCGGCGTGGCGCGCGTGATGTCGACATAGACGTCGGTGGCGGTCGACGTGACACTGCCGTTGAACAGCACCGGCAGATTCAGCGACGACGCGGTCAGTGCGCTTGCCCCGGTCAGCGTGGTGGCATGCAGCACGTCGTAATTGCCGACGATGTTGGTCAGCGAATTGACCGCCAGCGAAATCCTGGCGCCGCTGGCAAAGGTCGCGGAATTGGCATTCAGCTGCGACGACGTGCCGGTGGTGCCATCGACATAGACCCGCAGGAACGCGCCCGACGCCACGTTCAGGTTGCGCACCGTGGTGGTGCCGACCGCATTGGCGCCAAACGTGCCGCCGTTGACGGTCACGTCGAAATTGGTGCCCTGGGTGATCGTGCCCAGAAAGCTGGCGTTGTTGTTCAGCGTCAGACCGCCGGTGGCGCCGTTCAGGTTCAGCGTGCCGGTGAACTGGGCATAATCGTTGAGCGTCATGGCCAGCGAACCGCCGGAGTTGCCGCCGACAGCGTTGGTGGGGCCGCAATTGCCGACGCCGCAGACCGTGATATTGCCCACCCAGCGCGTCACGTCGCTGGCCGACACCGTGTCATGGCTGCCAAGCCCGAAATAGGTGTTGCCCGAGATGCCGCCGCTGGCCACGGTCATCGTGTTGGTGCCGGTGCCGAGGTAGATATCCCCGTTGATACCGGCATAAAGCGTTGCAGTCAGCGGGTTGTACCCGGTCACCGCCTTGTCGTTGGTTTCATTGGTCTGGTTGGCGACCGAATAGTTTTGCGTCAGCGTGACACCCGAGGTGTTGTGCGACAGGTCGATCGCCGCGGTGGTGCCTTCGGTTGCACCCGATGCAGTGATGTAACCCTGGTTGGTCAGCGTGCTGACGGTGCCCGACAGATCCTGGATGGCATAGATGTTGCCGGTCGATTCCTGGCTGGCCGTGGCCTTGATCGTGCCCGAGTTGAAGATCGTGCCGACCGTGGCGTTCGGGTTGATCAGGATCGCGGTGGCCGCGGTATCGACCGTCGATGCGGTGACCGTGCCATAGACTTCCATCCCGCCGGTCAGCGTGACCGCGCCGCCGCCCTGCTTGCCGATCACCACGCCATACGCGGCGGTCGAGCTGTAATAGGCGCTTGCCGTAACCGAGCCGTCGATCCCCAGCGCAAAGCTGCCGCTGTTGGTGTTGGGGTTCAGGCTGCCGTTGTCGGTTGCCGCATTGGCGCCGATGACGATCGCGTTGGCGCCACCGATCTGCAGCGCCGGGTTGTTGCCATAGGCGTTGATGCTGCCGCGATTGGTGTCGGTCGAGGTCGAGGTGGTCGGCGCGTTGATCAGCACGCCACCGGTCACGTTGCCGTCGACTTCCACCACCGGGGCGGTGCCGACCGAAAGATACGAGGTGCCGGTCAGGGGCCCGCTGTTGAGCACGCCGCGCGCCAGGATCAAAGACTGCGCGTTGGTGTCGTTATAGGTGTAGCCGTTGCTGATGGCGCCGTCGATCAGCACCACGCCGGTCACGTTGCCCGACTGGACATAGCCTTGCGCGCCGCTGCCGACCACGGTGACGACGCCGCCGACGGTCACATTGCCGGTAACCGCTGCCAGCTTGATGCCGTAGGAATTGTCACCCAGCACGGTGATGTTGCCTTCGTTGCTGAACGTGCCGCTCAACGCACTGTCCAGCTGGATCCCGGCCGAATTTTCGCCATCGACAACGATTGTGCCGGTGGTGGTCACATTGTTGCTGGTGACAGCCGCAGTGTTCGAAATCGATCCGGTGATCGTGCCGCCCGGCCCGCCATAGATGCCGTACCGACCGCTGACGCCCGACACCGGGCTGTAGACATAGCCGCTGTTGATCGTGGTCGGCGTAAAGTTTTCCAGAACCGAGATCGTGCCGCCATTGGTGATGGTGGTGGTGTTGCCCGGGTTGATCAGGATGCCGATATTGCCATTGAGCGGCGCGCTGGCGGTGCCGGCATAGACTGTGCCGCCGCCATTGACCGTCACGGTGTTCGCCGAATCAACCGTGACCGTCGCGCCCGAGGTGCCGGTCAGTGTGCCGGTGCCCGAAATCGTGACATTACCGGCGGTCGACGTGTTCAGCGTCTGGGTGGTGCCGGTGGAAATGGTCGTGTCGGCAAAGGCCGGCGTCGTGGCGAAAAGCCCCGCGGCACAACCAAGGGCAACCGGCGCCACCGAGGCGAGGAACTGCGAAAATTTGCGCTGCATCAGCATTCTGTCATCCGGCAATTGGCCGTTCGGCATCGTGCCGTGCGGACCGTGGTCTGGATGGCGGATGGCTGGCATGACCATCCCCCCGCCCGTCGAAATCTCTCCGGACGCGTGCGGGTACATCGCCAGGGGCGAAAAACCGGCGCGCGCGTCCAGAATGGCTAACGTGGAATAGTCGGAAAACCTTGTCATGCAAGCCGGTCAAAAAAAGAACATCGCTCGGCTCGCCGTAAATTTCCGGTTAATCCACCGGGCGCCAGCGTCGCGACGGGCTGTGAAGGGTATGACGGGGGGGGTGGAGCAAAGCCTCTTGCGTGATGGAACGAACCCTTGACTGTGCCCGGCGGCCACGCCCTGACCGGTCTGTGCAGCGATGGCGTCATCGCGGGCGAATGCCGGCACGATGCGCGGGTCCACCTGCTTCGCCCGGCCCAAGACCTGGCGCGCCTTGACGATGCGGCGCTGGTCATTCTGGTCGGCGACGGTTCGGTGGCGGCGTTCGGCATTCTGGTCGATCGGCACAGTGCGTCTTTGTATCGTGTGGCAGTGCGGATGCTGTCCGACAGCCACGAAGCCGAGGACGTCGTGCAGGACTGCTTTGCCCGACTGTGGCAGCACGCCGCCCGATGGACCCCCAGTGGCGCGGGGCTGGTGGGATGGCTGCATCGCGTGACCTTGAACCTGTGTTTCGATCGCAAACGCCGGTTCCGCGTGATCACCACCCCCGATTTGCCCGAAATGATCGATGATGCCCCGCTGGCCGATCAGGTGATCGAAGCGCGACAGGCGCATGACGAAATGGACGATGCCCTGGGCGCGCTGCCCGAACGCTATCGCGCCGCGCTGGTGCTGTGCTATATCCAGGGCTTCTCCAACGCGGCGGCTGCAGACATGCTGGGTCTGAATATCAAGGCCATGGAATCGCTGCTGCACCGCGCGCGCAAAGCCCTGCGCGAGATCCTGACTGCGCGGCAGATCGCTCTGGGTGACCTGGTCGGCGTGGCAGAGATCGAGCGGGGCTGCGCGCGATGAGCCCGCGGCATGGCCAGCGCCCGGCAAATGGCCCGGTTGCGCCGACGACCGAGGCCGACGGCGCCCTGCGGCGCTGGCTCGAAGCCCTGCCACAGCCGTCGGTGCCGCCGGACCTTGCGCTGCGCATTGCGCGCGATGTGCCGCGCCTGCCCCAATCACACGAACCTGCCCGGCCATGCGCACCCCCGCCGGGCAAGACCATTACGCCGGTGGTCGTGCCCGGATCGGCCCTGTGGCACCGCGCGGCGTGGACGCGGTCGGCGTATCGCGGCACGGCTGCGCCCGCCCGGACACGCCCTGACCCCCGCGCGCGCCAGACCTGGCCGGGGCGTCTTGCCGGCCTGGCCGCCGCCGCTGCGGTCGTCGTGCTGATCCTGCCCCATGGTGCGCCGCGCGTGACGGGCGCGCAATTGCCGCAGGCTTTGCCGCAAAACGCAGGTCATGGGCTGGCGCAAGCCGCGCCGGCGCCGCACCTGCTGCGCCCGCCTGTCAAAAGGCATCTGCCGCATCAGCCCGCGACAGAGCCCGACGCACCCGCCCCGACCGGGGTATTCACACCGGCCCCGGGCGATACCATGGCCAGTGCCGCCGCGCCTGCCGCCGCGCCTGTCGCACATGCCCCAGCGGTTGCGGCCGCGGGGCCGATTGCCGGGCCAACCGACGGACCTTCGGGCATGCCGGCGCAATTGGGCAACCACGCCATGATGGGGCCAGTCCTGCCCCAGGGCCTGGGGTTGAGCGGCGGCGGCAGCGCGCATGGCGGCGATTTCGGCATGACCCCTGCCGGCGCCCCTGCCGCGGGCGGCGGTGTACCGCACTGATCGACGCTTGCCCACAGGGCGCCCCGTGGGCATGATGCCTGCAGCCTCTACCTGCACTGGAAATCGCGAAGTGTCCGCCAGGATCCTGCTTATCGAAGACGACGGCCAGATCGCCGACTATATCGCGCGCGGGCTGGATGAAGAAGGTTTCGTCGTCGATCGCGCCGACAATGGCCGCGACGGCCTGTTCATGGCCACCGACCGGGAATTCGATGTGGTCGTGCTTGACCGCATGTTGCCCGCAATGGACGGGCTATCGCTGCTCAAGGCGATGCGCGCGGCCGAGGTCGATACGCCCGTGCTGATGCTGTCTGCGCTGGGCAGCACCGATGATCGGGTATCGGGGCTGACCGCGGGTGCGGACGACTATCTGGGCAAGCCGTTCTCGTTTGCCGAGCTGCTGGCGCGGTTGCAGGTGTTGGTGCGACGGCGCACCGGCACCCCGCGGATGCAGGACACGGTCTTGCGCTGCGCCGATCTGGAACTGGACCGGCTGTCGCGCGTGGTGCGCCGTGGCGGCCGCAAGATCGCGTTGCAGCCGCGTGAATTCCGCCTGCTGGAATATCTGTTGCTGCACCTGGGCGAAGTGGTGACCCGCACCATGCTGCTGGAGGCGGTGTGGGATTTTCATTTCGATCCCGGCACCAATGTGATCGACGTCCATATCAGCCGTTTGCGCCGCAAGATCGACGATGGCGAAGGCACGATGCTGTTCCACACCGTGCGCGGCGCCGGCTATCGGCTGGCCGCAGACTGACCCCCGCGCGATGAACCGCCGATTGCGACGCCTGTCGCCGACCATCCTGTGGCTGGTCGCGGCCGTGTTTATACTGCAACTGCTGTCCAGCGCGGCGGCGATCTTTTTCCTGCGCGGGCAGATGCTTGAAGTCGTGCGCACCGATCGCGTGCGCCAGGTGCTTGACGTGCGCGACGATCTTCTGGCGACATATCTGCAGGGCGGGCGGCCGTCGCTGGCGCAAATGATCGTGCGCCAGCAGGGCAGCGCCGCCGATCCGACCGTGTTCATCGCGCTGACCGGCGGCGGCACCCCGCTGCTCAGCAATCTGGCGCGTGTTCCCGCACTCGACATTACCCAGCGCCCCCGCCCGGTGATGGTGCACCTGGGACCCGATATTCCCGATATCGAGGGCATGGCCATTGCCGGACAACTGCCCGATGGCGAACGCCTGGTGGTGGGGGTGATGGGTGCCACCGAAAGCCGTTTCAACCTGGCCTTTGCGACCGCGGGCGGCCTGACCATCGTCGTCGCGGTGGCACTGGCGCTGGCCAGCGCGCTGCTGCTGGGGCTTGAGATCAGCCGCCGCACGCGTGCCATTGCGATGACCGCCGAACAGCTGGCATCGGGCAATTTCGGCGCGCGCCTGCCCGAGGCGCGCAGCGGCGACGGCTTTGACCATCTGCGGCTGCAGATGAACCGCATGGCCGAACGGATCGACACGCTGGTGTCGGAACTGGGGGCAGTTTCGGCTTCGCTCGCGCACGATCTGCGATCGCCGGTGGCACGATTGTCGGCCGCGATCGATACCGCGCTCGAACGGGTCGACGAACCCGGCGCGATCGAGGCGCTGCAGGCGGCCCGCGAAAACGCCGACGGGCTGCGCCGGATGCTCGAAACCGCGCTGGAAATCACCCGGCTGGAGGGCGGCGCGGTGGCCGACCGGCGCGTGCCGCTCGATCTGGCCGCTGTGGCGCAGGACATGGCCGAATTGTACGAACCGCTGGCCGAACAATCGGGCGTGCTGCTGGAAACCCGGCTTGAGCCGGCCGTGGCCACGGCCGACCGCGAACTGGTGTCGCGCGCGATCGCCAACCTGATCGACAACGCGCTGAAATATGGCGCGCGCCGCGTCACGCTGCGCACCACGGCAGTGGCGGGATGGACCGAAATCGCGGTGCTGGATGACGGGCCCGGGATCGCGCCCGGTGACCGGGATCGGGTGGTGGAACGCTTTGTCCGGCTGGACAACGCGCGCACGCTGCCCGGTGGCGGACTGGGGCTGGCCATGGTCCTGGCCGTGGCGCGGCGCCACGGTGGTACTTTCGATCTGGCCGACGGCGACGGACCGGACCAGCGCGGCCTGCTGGCCAGGCTGCGCTTGCCGGTCTGAACGCCGCAGGGTCAGCCGATCGGGGCCTGCGTGTTCACCCGCCCGGTGCGTTCCAGCTTGCCCCAACCGATACCCAGGCCCGACAGCGCCGCGCCCACTGCACGGATCACCACGCCATACATCAGCTGGCGATAGACGAAGCGTTGGGTCAGCAACAGGATCCCCGGAAACGTTTTTTCGCGCACGTCCAGCCGATAGGCGATCCAGCCGCAGGCCAGATCGACCGTGGTGAACCCGATCCAGTAGACCAGCATGCGCAGCACATCGGTCTGGGTCTGGGCCCAGCCATGCTGCGCGATGCGCACCCCGGTGCCGACGATCGAAATGGCCAGCGCCAGATCGATCAGCGGCGAAATCATCGCGAAAACGATCTGGAACATCCACGCCTGCGGCATGCCGACAAACGCCAGGCCCGAGGGGGTGCGGTCGGGAATGATCCCGCGATGCTTCCACAGGCATTGCAACGTGCCATAGGCCCAGCGGAACCGCTGCTTGCCCAGCGCGCGCAATGTCTCTGGCGCTTCGGTCCAGGCGACTGCGTTTTCGTCGTAGGCCACTTTCCAGCCCTTGCGCTGGATCGCGATGGTCAGGTCCTGGTCTTCGGCCAGGGTGTCTTCGGGATAGCCGCCGACTTCTTCCAGCGCGCTTCGCCGCCATGCGCCGACTGCGCCGGGCACGACCATGATCGCATCGAACCGGGTCAACGCACGGCGTTCGATATTCTGCGCGGTGACATATTCGACGGCCTGCCAGCGGGTGACCAGATTGACCCGGTTGCCCACTTTGGCATTGCCCGCCACCGCGCCGATATCCTCGTCGCTGAACCAGCGTACCAGCCGCGCAATGGTTTCGGGTTCGAACTGCGTATCGGCATCCAGCGCCACGACGATTTCGCCGCTGGCGGCCGCCAGCGCGCGATTGAGTGCATTGGCCTTGCCGCCATTGACCATCGTCATCAGCCGCACGCGCGGTTCATCGCCGAACGCGGCAGTGACGATTTCACTGGTGCGGTCCTTTGATCCGTCGTCCGCCACGATCACCTCCATCGGGTGATAGTTGCTGGCCAGGATCCGGTGCACCGAGCTTTCGATCACGCGTTCCTCGTTATAGGCCGGGATGATCACCGACACGAGCGGGCGCCACGGCCCGTCGGGCGCATCGAGCGGCGGCTGCATGTCATCGTCGCGGCCCGCAAACAGCGCCAGCGCCGTCATGCCCACCGCCCGGATCACGCCGAGCGCAATGGCAAAGAAAAACATCCATTTGAGCCCCGACAACAGCCCGGCCAGCAGCACGAAGATACCCACATCCAGCCGCACTGCGACCAGATCCCAGCCCTCGACCTTGGGCATCACCGCATCGCGATCAAGCCCGGCCAGTTGCGATGCCGGCACAAAGGTATAGCCATCGGCGCGCAGTTTCTCGATGATGCGCGGCAGCGCCAGCACCGTCTGGCTGCGGTCGCCGCCGCCATCGTGCAACAGCACGACATTGACCGTGCGATCGGATGTTGCCCCTTCGACCGCGGCAATCGTGCGCTGGAAAATGTCATCGGCGGTGCGTTTCTGCCAGTCGCCCGGATCGCCATGCAGCCCGACCACGGTATAGCCCTGTTGCTGGGCAATCAGCGCCGGGCCCAGTTCGTCGGGCGTGGTCGGCTCGGCATCCCCGAAATAGGGCGCACGGAACAGCCGGGTCGAACGCCCGGTATAGGCCTCGATCAGGCGCTGCGTGGTGTTCAGTTCCAGCCGGATACCTGTATCGCTGACATCGGCCATGTTCGGATGGGTATAGCTGTGGTTGCCGATTTCCGACCCGTCGGCCAGGATACGTTCGAGAATACCGCGGTTTTCCACCCCGTTTTCGCCGATCACAAAGAATGTGCCGGGCACCCGGTACCGCTCGAGGATCGACAGGATCTGGGGGGAATAGCGCGGGTCGGGCCCATCATCGAAGGTCAGCGCAATCTGTTTGGGCCGGTTGCCGGTCCGCCGCACCACATACGGCGTGGGCAGCTGGTCGTAGTTTTCATCGACGATCAGCGACGAATGCGGATCGTAGGCGAGCGATCGGTTGCCCGATTGCGGCACCGAATCGACGCGCAGGATTTCGCCATTGCCCTCGATGTCGACATTGGTCATTTCGCGCAACGGACCAAGGTTGGGGCGCGCCTTGCCGCCCTGCCGCCAGGTGGACAGCGCAGTCCAGAAACCCGGGTCTTCGGAACCCAGCCGCCATACCGCGACCGATCCGATTCCGAACTTGCCCAGCACCTGCATCTGGTTCCAGCTGGTCGCCGCGTCGATGATCCACACATCGTGGCGAATGCCGGGGGTGGCCGGATTGGCATCGTTGTCATCGTCAAAGGCAAAGCCTGCGTTGCCGCTGGCTTTGTCCCACGTGGGCCGGGTGCCTGAATCGAGCGCCGACATCCAGGCTTCTTCCACCGTCACCGGATCGGCATCGCCGCCATGCCAGTCATAGCCATAGCTGCCCAGTGCGACGATGACCTTGTTGGCAGGAACGCCCTTCAATGCATCGCCAAGATGGCTGACAAACCAGTTGTTCGACGCGATCGGGCCTGCCGGACCGGTCATGTAATGTTCGTCATAGGCCATCAGCACGATCTTGTCGGCCACGGCGGCAAAGGCGCGGGTGTTCCAGGCCTCGTCATCGATCGGCAGCGTTACCGTGACCAGCTTGTGCTTGGGGGCCAGGCGCGCATGCAGTTCGCCGATGAACTGGCGCACCAGGCCAACCCCGTTGGCGGGCATGCTTTCGAAATCGATCATCACCCCGGCATCGCCGTTGGCGTCAAGCGCGTCGTCGATGCTGCGTTCAATCGTGGCGCGGCGCGCCGGATTGGCCAGCGCGCGGGTCGTGCCGGCGCCATCCCACGCGCCGTTGGCGATATTCTGCACGACATCGACGACCAGCGGGCGACGAATCTGCCCCGCCAGCACGCGACGCATGCGCGTGTCATCGGTGGCGATGAAATTGCCCTGATGATCAAGCGTCATCAGGGTGGGCGCCACCCAGTCAAGCTGTCCCGCCTGATGCTTCAAGCTGTCGACCGCGCCTTCACCGAACGGCGAATAGAACCCGATCGTCAGATTTTGCGCCTGGTGTGCAGGCGCCACCCCGCGCCGCCCGAACAAGGCGGACAAGCTGCGCGACAGCCGGCCGACCTGGGTGCGCAAAGGCAGGGGCTGGGGGCGTTCAAAGCCCAGCTTCAACGGTTGTGACGATGGAACCGTGGCGACCGTGGTGGCAAAGGCCAGCGCCGTGATGATCAGAACCGCGATCGCGGCAAAGGCGGCACGGCGCGTCCAACGGCGACGACGGCCGGTGGGATCAAAGAAAATCGGACGTTGCACGGATGTCCCCGGTTTGATGTCGCCTGCCTATAGCACTGTCCGGGTGACGATGGACAGCCGGGTTGGCATCACAACGAAGGGACCGTCCCGCTGCCCTGCCGACAGACTGACCATCGCCATGATACGCCCTATGGCGCTGCACCCGAACCCGCGATGATCACCGCATGACCAATTGGCAATGCCCGGCTCCGCAGACCGGCAACTGTTCCAAATTCCCGAACATCGCCATGCAGAACTTTCCACCTGACGCAGATCGGCCCGCTGCGCTAGACTGCCCGCATGACCCGACGCCAGCCCACCTTTTTCCTGTCGCACGGCGGCGGCCCCTGGCCCTGGCTGGACGGCGAATTTCGCCGCGGTTTCGACTGGCTTGAGGCATCGCTCAGGGCGTTGCCCGCGCAACTGCCCGAGGCCCCGCGCGCTGTGCTGGCCGTATCGGGCCATTGGGAAGAGGCCGGATTTACCGTGTCGGGCGCATCGCGCCCGGGCATGGTCTATGACTATTCCGGCTTTCCCGAACATACCTATCACATTTCCTATCCCGCACCCGGATCGCCCGAACTTGCCGCGCAGGTTGTGGCACTGGGTGCTGCGGCGGGCATTGCCATCGGCACCGATCCGGCACGCGGGTTCGATCATGGCACATTTTCGATGATGCAGCCGATCTACCCCGACGCCGATGTGCCGGTGGTCAGCCTGTCGCTGCGCCAGGGCTATGACCCGGCCGCGCATATTGCGCTGGGCCGTGCGCTCGCGCCGTTGCGCGATACCGGCGTGGTGATCGTGGGTTCGGGCTTGTCGTGGCACAATCTGCGCATGTTCGATCCGCGCGCCGCCGTGCCCTCGGCCGCGTTCGACGCATGGCTGCGCCAGGCGCTGACCAATCCCGACCCGGCCGCACGTGTCGCCGCACTGGAGGCATGGGATCAGGCGCCCGCCGCACGCATTGCCCATCCGCGCGAAGATCACCTGATCCCGCTGATGGTTGCAGTGGGGGCCGCGGGCGACGATCCGGCCACCTGCATTTATTCGCAAGACGATCTGCGTGGCGGGATCACCGCGTCGGCCTGGCGGTTCGGCACCGATGTGACCCCCACCGGGTTCGACAGGCTGCAGCGGGCGTCAGCCACCTAGCGCACGATGACAGCGCACCAGCGCGGCCGCGAGCGCGTTCTGCGCGGCCAAGAGCGCGCGTTGCGACGTGATCCGGCGGCTTCGCGCCGCAACCAGGTCGGCCTCGCTCGATTGCCCGGCGCGCAGGCTGGCCCGCACCTGGTCAAGCAGCCCCGCCTCTGCCGCATCGGCCGCGCGGCGTGCCGCCAGCGCGTGTTGCGCCCCATCCAGCACCAGGAATGCGTTTTCGACGTCGCCGCCTGCGTCAAGCACGCTGCCGCGATAGGCGGCCAAAGCCTCGCGCTCGGCGCCGCGCGCGCCGGCGACTTCGGCATCGACCCGGCCGAAATCGAACAGCCGCCAGCGCAATCCGACCGCACCGGTGATCACATTGGCCGAATTGCCGCCCAGCAGCGACAGATCGTTGCTGGAAAACCCGAACAGGCCCGCCAGGCTGAATTTGGGCCAGTATTCGGCCAGCGCCGCGCCGATCCGTGCATGGCTGGCGCGCAAGCGCGCCTCGGCCACCACAAGGTCGGGACGGTGACGCAACAGATCGGCAGGCGCGCCTGCCGCCGGTGCGCGCGCCACCGGCATGGGTGCATCCGCCGCCACGGTATCAAGCCCGGGCAGGTCGGATCCGGCCGGCCGCCCGGTCAGTATGGCAAGGCGGTTGCGCGCGGTGCCAATTGCGGTTTGCGTATCGGGCAAGACCGCATCGATCGCCGCCAGCGTCACCCGCGCTTCATCGGCATCGCGCCGTGCGCCGTCACCGCGTGCAACCCGGGCCATGGCAATCTGCGCGCCCCGCGCGATCAGATCACGTTGCTGCAGCAACAGCGCCCGATCGGCGCGCGCGCTGCGCCAGGCCAGATAGGCATCGGCAATTTCTGCGGCCGTGGCCAGCCGCGCCGCCTCGAGCGCGGCGCGTGCAGACACCGCGTCGGCCTGCGCGGCACGACCCTGTGCCGCAATGCCCCCGGCAAAATCGATGTCCCAATTGACCGAAAGCCCCGCATCGCCCTGGTTCTGCACCCGCGACAGACCGGGCACATACGGCACCAGCCGGCCCAGCCCGCTGTCGATCGATTGCCGCTGGCGTGCCAGCGTGCCTTGCGCCTGCCCCTGCGGCAGCAGGGCAGCATGCGCCGCGCACGCGGCGCTGCGCGCCTGGTCCAAGCGTGCCAGCGCCATCGCGATATCGGTGTTGCCGGCAAGGCCCGCGGTGATCAGCGCGTCAAGCTGCGGATCGGCGAAGTCGTGCCACCATTGCGGATCGGCCGGGCGCGTCTCGGTATTGGCCGCATGCCATGCCGGGGCCAGTGGCACATTGGGGGCATTGTAGGGCCCGGCCATCGCGCAGGCGCCCAGCAGCAGCGGGACCAGCGCTGCGGTGATACGGCGGATCATGCCGGCACTCCTTGCGGCAAAGCGGGTTGGTCGGGGGTTTTGCCGGCCAGCAACAGATAAAGCGCGGGCGTGGCAATCCGTGCGAGCAGCGTCGATGTGACCAGCCCGCCGATCATCGTGATCGCCATCGGCGCATAGAGGCCGCTGCCCTCGATCGCCAGCGGCAGCAGCCCGCCGACAGCCGTGATCGAGGTCAGCAACACCGGCAGAAAGCGGGTTTCGCCCGCGCGTTCGACTGCCGCGCGCACCGGCATGCCATCGGCGCGCAGCTGTTCGGTAAAATCGACCAGCAGGATCGAATTCTTGATCTCGATCCCGACCAGCGCAATCATGCCCACCGCAGCGGTGAACGACAGGCTGTTGCCGGTCAGCCACAGCGCCAGCACCGCACCGAAAAAGCCCAGCGGGATCACCGTCGCGACCGCCAGCACATTGCGGAAACTGCCGAATTCCAGCACCAGCACCGCCAGGATGCCGACCGTTGCCACGACGATCGCGGGCAGCAGGCCGCCAAAGCTGCGGGCAGAGCTTTCCGCTTCTCCGGCCACTTCCAGATGGTATCCCGGCGGCAATGGCACCGCCGTGTTCAACTGTGCCACCGCGTCGCTGGTGGCGCGTGCGACCAGCACGCCCTTGGCGACATAGGCGGTAAGCGTGACCGCACGTTCGCGCTGGTGTCGCTCGATTGCGCCTGGTCCGCTGTCGAGCGCGGTCTGCGCCAGCGCCGACAGCGGCACGCTGCCCCCGGTCATGGTTGGCACAAAGATCCGGTCAAGCGCGCCGATCTCGTGCCGCCCCGCCATCGGCAGCCGCACGGTCACCGGATATTGATCGCCATCGCCGTCGCGCACGATTGCGGGTGACGCGCCGCCGATGGCCAGTTGCACCGCCTGGCGCACCGCGCCGGGTGCCACCGCCAGCGCGCGGGCACGGTCTTCGTCCACCGCGAGTTGCAGATCGGTGCGCCGTGCGCGCAGCGGATTGGCCACGTCGCGCAACGACGGCACGCCGCGCAGCGCGTTTTCACCGGCATCGGCCAGGCGCGTCAGCACCGCAATATCGGGGCCGACAATGCGCAACGCGACAGGCGCCTCGATCTGCGGACCCTGCACGAATTCGATCACTTTGATCCGTGCGCCGGGAATGCGCGCAAAATCGGCGCGCAATCCGGCCAGCACGGCGGGCGAATGCGCCGCGTCCCAGCGATGAAACGCAGCCGCCACTTCGCCAAGCGCGGGGTCTTCGGCAGAGGCGGGGTTGTTGTAGTACAGCTGCGGATTGCCCCGCCCGGCGTTTTCGATGGTCCAGGCCACCGATGGTTCGCGCGCCAGCCGCGCGGCCACCGTGTGCACCACGCGATCGGTGGCGCTGAGCGCGGTGCCGCGCGGCATTTCGATGCGCACCATGAATTGTGGCAGGTCGGCAGGGGGAAACAGGCTGCTGCCAATCGCGGCAGTCAGCGGCACCGCCAGCAGTGCCACCAGCGCGATCAGCCCCAGCGCGGGCCAGGGCCGGTCGAGCGCGCGGTGCAGCAAAGGGCTGTAGAGGCGTTCGATCGCGGTGTGCAGGCCACGCAGCAGGCGGTTGCCCTCGGGATCGGCATCGCGCGGCAGCAGGCGGCTGGCGATGAACGGGATCAGCGTCAACGCCACGATCAGCGACCCACCGACCGTGCCCAGCACCGCCACCGGCAGCGACCGGATGAATTCGCCCGACCCTTCGGGCAACGCGATCAGCGGCAGAAAGGCAAACATCAGGCACGCGGTACAGCCCAGCACCGCCAGCGCGATCTGCCCGGTGCCGGCAATCGCGGCATGGGTGCGGCTGGCACCCGAACGCAACCAGCGCGACACATTTTCGATCACCACGATCGCATCATCGACCAGCAGCCCCAGCGACAGCACAAACCCTGCCACCGACAGCTGGTTGAGATTGTACCCGGCCAAAGCCAGCACCAGCACGCCAATCAGCAGCGACACCGGAATGGCAATCATCACCACGCCTGCCGCGCGCCAGCCAAGCGGCAGCAACGTGATCCCGACAATCACGAAGGCCAGCAGGAAATCGCGCGCCAGCTGGTGCATGCGGTGCTGCACATTGGTCGCCTGTTCAAACCCCGTCGCCATGCGCACGCTGCCTGGCAAGGTGCGGGCAAAAGCCTCGGTCGCGGCGTGCAGCCGCGCGGTCAGCACGCCGATATCCTGCCGATCGCCCTGCGATGCGGTCACCAGCACCGCGCGGTGCCCGTTATACCGCACGACGTGGGTGGGTTCTGCGGTGGTCCAGTGCACCTGCGCAACATCGCCCACGGTCAGCATCCTGCCCGACGGCGTGGGCAGGGGCACGGCCGCCACCGCGGCGGCATCGGGGTAATCGCCCGCATAGCGCAGATTGAACCGCCGATCGCCGGCATTGACCGATCCGATCGGGGTATCGATCCCGGCCGCGCGCAACGCATCGACCACCGCACCCGGCGCCAGGCCGATCGCTGCCAGCCGCGTCGTATCCAGCGATACGGCCAGTTCGTTCTGCGGCACCCCGTGCACCTCGGCCAGGCGAATACCGGGCAGCCGCGCGAACCGGTCGCGCAGATCGCGCGCCGATTTGTCGAGTGCGCGCATCGGCAGGATATCGCTGCTCAGCGCGATCTGCACGATGGGCACATTGTTGGGCCTTGCCCTGTCGATATCGAGCCGGGTTATCCCCGCGGGCAGGCGGCTGCGCAATCCGTTCACTTCGCGCACGACTTCGTCGTATTTGCGGTCGGTGTCGGTGCCCCAGACATATTCGGCACGGATGACCACCACCCCGTCGCTGCTGGTCGAGCTGATTTCGCGCAACCCATCAAGGCCGGCCAGCGCATCCTCCAGCGGCTTGGCCACTTGCGCTTCGATATCGCGCGGATTGGCCCCGGGCAGGACGGCGGTGACAATATACAGCGGAAAGTTCAGCTGCGGGTCTTCGGTCTGCGGCATCCGGACAAAGGTCAGCACGCCCAGCGCCGCGATCAGAATTGTTGCGAGCAGCGAAAACTGCCAGCGATTGACCGCAAAGGCGATGATCCGGCTCATGCCCCGATCACCGCGACCAGCTGGCCTTCGCCAACGAAGCCGGCCCCGGCCGTGATCACCCGCGCACCCACGGGCAGACCGGCCACCAGCGCATCGCGATCATCAAATCCGAAAAATCGCACCTGTTGCCGCCGCGCATGGCCACCTCGATCGATCAGCCACAGGCTGGCACCCGCGGTCCCGGCATCGATCAGCGCCTCGGCGGGCACGCGCTGCTGCGCCTGCGGCAGACCGGATCGGGCAAAGTCCACCGCCGCAGGGGTACCGCTGGCCAGCGCGATCGGGGCATCGAGCCGGACTTTGACCGCCACCAGCCCGCTGTGCGCATCGGCGCTGCCGGCGATGCGCCAGACGTGTGCAACGATCGGGGCCATGGCATCGCCACACCAGACTTGCGCCATCTGCCCCTGTTGCAAATGCGCGGCAACAGGGGCCGGAACATCGGCGATCGCGATCTGCGGCGATGAGCGGTCGGCCACGCGCACCACCGCCTGCCCGGCATTGACGGTTTCACCCTGTTCGGCGCGGCGCGCCAGCACCAGCCCGGCAAACGGCGCGCGCAGCCGGGTCGAGGCAAGGTCATAGCGCGCCCCGGCCAGGCCCGCCGCGCTGGCCCGCGCCGCGTCGCGCGCCGCCTCCGCGGCGGCCGGGCTGGTTGCACCATCGCCCACCAGGCTGGCGATGCGCGCGGCATCGCGCTGGTCGCGCGCGGCGCCGGCGGCATGCATCGCCTCGGCCGCGGCAAAGGCATCGGGTTCGATCGCAGCCACCACGGTGCCCGCGGCGATCCGGTCGCCGGGTTGCAACCCCATTCGGGTCAATCGTCCCGGCACCCGGAACGACAGATCTGCTTCGCGGTCGTAATGGAGCGTCGCGGCAAAGCGCTGCCCCGCAGGCGGCACACCATCCGCAGCCGCGACCGTGATCGCGCGCACCGCCAGCGGCGCGGGGGCGGCAGCTTCGGCCTGCGGCTTTGCCAGCGCCAGACCCAGCGCGCCTGCCCCGGCGGCAGCAATGACGACAAAGGCAATCAGGCGGCGATCGGTCATGGCGTGCTGTCCCCCAGCGCAGTGAGTCTATCGATGATAGGCTATCGACGATAGGTCTTCAAGCGATACCTATCATCGATTGGTTGACGCCGCCGGCGATCTGCGCGAAACCCGCCGCATGAACGAGCCCATCAGACGCGCTCGCACCGGAGAGCGTCGCGAACAGATCCTGGACGTAGCGCTGCGCCTGTTCGGCGAACGCGGCGCAGGCAGCGTGACCACGCGGCAGATTGCCCAGGCGGTGGGCATATCGCAGCCATCGCTCTATGCCCATTTTGCCACGGCCGACGCGATTGCGGATGAACTGTGCGTGCGCGCGTTCGATGTGCTGCACACCCGGTTTGAAGCGATGGCCGCCGCTGTCACCGATCCATGGGACAGGCTTGACGCGCTCGGCCGGGCCTACATCGAATTCGGGCTGGAACACCCCGACATGTACCGCATCGCGTTCATGCCCACGCGCCAGATGCAGCCGCCACAGGGCATGACCTTTGATCTGGAAACCACCGATCCGGGCCTGGCCGCGGGATTGCGCGCCTTTGCCTCGTTGCGCGATACGATCGCAACGATCCGGGGCGGCGATGATGGCGAAGGGCCGGTGATTGCACAGACCATCTGGGCGCTGGTGCACGGCCTGACATCGCTGCTGATCAGCAAGCCCTATTTCCCCTGGGCACAACGCGAGCGACTGATCGCCGAAGTGCTGATCATGGCGCGCGTTCACCTGGCCAGCCGGCGGATCGCCTGAGCCCGCGGCATTGCTTTGCTGCCCGAACGATGCGGCACCTTGTTTCGTTCATTCGAATGAATTAATCCTGCGCGATGGGGACCGCATCAACCGATTCGCGCCTGCTCGATGTGGCGATCGACCACTTTGGCCGGCTGGGGCTTGAAGGTGCCAGCACGCGTGCGATTGCGCGCGATGCCGAAACGCTGATGTCGTCGATCACCTATCATTTCGGCGGCAAGGAAGGGCTCTACCTTGCCACCGCAGGCCATATCGCCACGACTTTGCACGCGCATATCGCTCCGACGCTCGATCGCGCCAGCGCGCTGTGCGGCGATGACGGCAGCATTGCCGACGCGTGCGCCGCGATTCACGCCATGATCGAGGGCATGCTGGCCGTGATGGTGCGCAACGAAACCGAGGCGATGGCGCGCTTTATCGTGCGCGAACAGGCCGATCCGACTGCGGCGTTCAGCCACCTTTACAACGGCGTGATGGGCCAGGTGCTCGACCGGATGGCGGCGCTGCTGGCGCGCGTGTCGGGCAACCGCCTGAGCAGCGATGAAGCGCGGGTGCGCGCGATCACGCTGGTCGGCCAGGTGCTGGTGTTTCGCGTGGCGCGCGCCACCGTGATGACCGGCATGGGCTGGTCGCAGATCACGGGCGAACCCGTCGGCATGATCGCCGGCGCCATCCGTGCCAATCTCAATGCCATTCTCGACCATATCCAGACCGGAGAGACCGCATGAACCGCCGTCGCATCGTGGGCTTCGTGGCGCTGGCTGCGCTGCTGGTGGCAGGGATCGCCACGCGCGGGTTCGGCCTGTTTGCCCCCCGCGACGCAGGCGGCCTGACGATGCACGGCAATGTCGATATCCGGCAGGTCGATCTGGGGTTTCGCGTATCGGGGCTGATCGCTGCGATCGCATTCGACGAAGGCGCCCACGTTGCGGCAGGCACGGTTCTGGCCACACTCGATCCCGCCCCCCTGCGCGACCAGCTGACCGCCGCAGAGGCGCAGATTGCCGTCGCCGGGGCCGAGCTGGACAAACGCCGCCGCGGCAATCGCCCGCAGGACATCGCCCAGGCGCAGGCCAGGCTGGCCGATGCCCAGGCCAGCCTGGCCACAGCCAAAGACGATTACGACCGCCGCGCCGGGTTGGTGAAGACCGGCGCGGTCAGCCAGGCGCTGTTCGACAGCACTGCGGCGCGGTACCGTTCCGCCCAGGCCCAGGTCGATGCCGCGGCACAGGCACTGTCGCTGCAAAAGGCCGGGTCCCGCCGCGAAGACATCGCCTCGGCCGATGCCACCCGGCAGCAGGCCGTGGCACAAGCCGCCAAGGCCAGGACCGACCTTGGCGACACGGTCTTGCGCGCGCCCAACGGCGGCACGATCCTGACCCGCGCGCGCGAACCGGGCGCGATTGTCCAGCCCGGCGAAACCGTGCTGACGCTAACGATCGACCGGCCGATGCGCGTACGCGCCTATATTCCCGAGCCCGATCTGGCCCGCGTATCGCCCGGCATGGCGGTGATCGTGCACGCCGACGGCAACGACAAGGCGTATCACGGCACCATCGGCGCGATCGCCCCCACCGCCGAATTCACCCCCAAGACCGTACAGACCGAGGCGTTGCGCGCCGATCTGGTCTATCGCGTGCGCGTGATTGTCACCGACCCCGACGACGCGTTGCGCCAGGGCGCGCCGGTGACCATTGCGGTGCCCGGCGCGCGCCCTGCGGCGCGGCGCTGACATGACCGACCCGGTCGCCAGCGTTGCCGCGCTGACCAAGCGGTTTGCCGGGCAGTCTGTCCCTGCGCTGGATGCGGTGTCGATGCGGATCGAGCCGGGCCGGATGACCGGACTGGTCGGTCCCGATGGAGCGGGCAAAACCACCCTGATCCGCATCCTGGCCGGCCTGATCGACCCCGATCGGGGCAGCGCCACGGTGTTCGGGCGCCCGGCAACCGACACCGACCGCGCGATGATCGGATACATGCCGCAGCGCTTTGGCCTCTATGAAGACCTGACGGTGATCGAAAACCTGGCGCTGTATGCCGATCTGCGCGGATTGCCCGCGGCCGAACGCCGGGCGAGCTTCGACCGGCTGCTCGATTTCACCGATCTGCGCCGGTTTACCGCGCGATTGGCGGGCCAGTTGTCGGGCGGGATGAAGCAGAAGCTGGGCCTGGCCTGCGCCATGGTGCGCGCCCCGCACCTGCTGCTGCTCGATGAACCCGGCGTCGGGGTCGACCCGGTGTCGCGGCGCGAACTGTGGGCCATGGTCAAGGATCTGGCCAGCGACGGCATCGGCGTGCTGTGGTCCACCGCCTATCTCGACGAGGCGGAAAAGTGCGACACGGTCACGCTGCTGAACGAGGGCCGGGCGTTGTACGATGGCCCCCCGCAGGACCTGACCGACACGATCCGCGACAGGGTGTTCCGGGTTGGCGTGCCCGGCGCCGGCCGGCGGGTGACCTTGCGCCACGCGCTGGACAATCCGGCCGTGATCGACGGCACGGTGCAGGGCGATGCGCTGCGGCTGATGATCCGGGCCGATACGCCGGTGCCAACCGCCGTTGCGCTGGGCCTGGCACCCGGGGCCACGCTGGTACCGGCACGGCCCCGGTTCGAAGACGCGTTCATCGACCTTCTGGGGGGCGGCCCGTCGGGATCGTCGCAACTGGCCGATCACTATCGCCAGATCCCGCAAACCGATGCCCCCGCCATCGATGCCGACCGGCTGACACGCCGGTTTGGCGATTTCACTGCGGCCGATCATGTCAGTTTCAACGTGCCGCGCGGGCAGATATTCGGCCTGCTGGGCCCCAACGGTGCGGGCAAATCGACCACGTTCAAGATGCTGTGCGGGCTTTTGACCCCCAGCGAAGGCAACGGGTCGGTGGCCGGGTTCGACTTGCGCAAGGCCAAGGCCGATGCGCGGCAGTCGCTCGGTTATATGGCGCAGAAATTTTCGCTCTATGGCGATCTGTCGGTGCAGCAGAACCTGAATTTCTTTGCCGGGACGTATGGCCTGCACGGGGGTGCGGCGCGCGATGCAATCGATCGGGCGATCGCGATCTTTCACCTGGACCGCTATTTGAAAGTCAACGCCGGGACGATGCCGCTGGGCTTCAAACAGCGGCTGGCTTTGGCCTGCGCGGTGCTGCATCAGCCACCGGTGCTGTTTCTGGACGAGCCGACATCGGGGGTCGATCCGTTGGTGCGTCGCGAATTCTGGAACCATATCAATGGCATGGTGGAAAAGGGCGTGACCGTTCTGGTAACCACCCATTTCATGGACGAAGCCGAATACTGCGACCGCGCCACGCTGATCTATCGCGCGCGTCAGATTGCCACCGGCACCCCCGACGAATTGAAGGCCATGGCGGGCAAGGCCGATGCCACGATGGAAGACGCGTTCATTGCCCTGATCGAGGCATCGGACCTGCAGCGGGAAGCGGCATGAGCCGGCTGTTCGAACCCCGCCGGTTTCGCGCGATGCTGGTCAAGGAAAGCCTGCAGATCGCGCGTGATCCGTCGACCTTTCTGATCGCGTTCGTGTTGCCGATGCTGTTGCTGTTCCTGTTTGGCTATGGCGTCAATCTTGACACTGCGCGCGGCAATATCGGACTGGCCCTGCAGGACAACAGCGAAGCGGCGCGCAGCCTGGCGGGCAGTTATCAAAGTTCGGCCTGGTTCGATGTGCGCAAGACCGGCGCGGTCGGCCAGCTGTCCGACGATCTGGTGGCGGGGCGTATCCGCGGGATCATCGTCATCCCCGACGGGTTTGGCCGCCAGGTGGCCCATGGCGGCGGCGATATCCAGGTGCTGACCGACGGATCGCTGCCCAATTCGGCCAGCTTCATCGGTGCCTATGCGGAAGGCGTGCGCATGGCCTGGGCAGCGGCGCGCGCCGGCGATCAACGCACCGCCGTGCCTCCGCCGATCCAGACCGATGCGCGATACTGGTTCAATCCGGAATTGAAGAGCCGCTATACGCTGGTGCCCGGTGCGATCGCGGTGGTCATGACGATGGTCGGCACGCTGCTGACCGCGCTGGTAGTCGCGCGCGAATGGGAACGCGGCACGCTGGAGGCGGTCATGGCAACGCCGGTCGGCATGGGCGAATTCATCGCCACCAAAGTGGTGCCCTACTTCCTGCTTGGGCTGTGTTCGATGACCTTGTGCACGGTGCTGGCGATTACCGTGTTCGGCGTGCCGTTCCGCGGCAGTCCGCTGGCGCTGCTGGCCATTTCGAGCGCGTTCCTGTTTCCCGCGCTGGGCCAGGGCCTGCTGATTTCGGCGGCAACCAGGAACCAGTTCGTTGCCAGCCAGGTGGCGCTGCTCTCGGCGTTTTTGCCGACCATGCTCCTGTCGGGATTTCTGTTCGAAATCAGTTCGATGCCCAAACCGATCCAGGCGATCACGTACCTTGTGCCATCGCGCTATCTGATCCCGCAGCTGCAGACGGTGTTTGTCGCGGGCGATGACTGGTCGTTGTTTTTGCCCAATATCGCAGCACTGCTCGGGTTTGGCACGCTTTTCTTCATCCTGACCGTGCGCGCCACGCGGCGGAGGATCGCATGATCGCAGCCCTGTTGGGGCCGCGACTGGCGGCGATCATCGTCAAAGAGCTGTGGGCGGTGCTGCGCGATCCGCGTGCGCGCATTTCGCTGATCCTGCCGCCGCTGATCCAGCTTGTCGTGTTCGGCTATGCCTCGACCATGGAGGTCAAGCATGTGACGATCGGCGTGCTCGACCGCGATGGCGGGCAATGGAGCCACGAGATCGTCCAGCGGCTGGCCGGAAGCCCGACAGTGCAGCGGATCGTGCGGCTCGATTCCGAAGCGGCGCTGGCCCGCGCAATCGACACGCAGCAGGTGATTGCCGCCTTGCGCTTCGATCCGCATTTTTCCGCCGATGTCAGCGCGCGACGCGGCGCCACCGTTGGCACCGTGTTCGACGGGCGCAAATCGAACGCGGCGCAGATCGTGGGCGGATATATCGACCGGATCGTGTCCGGTGTGTCGGCCGATATCCATCTGGCCCGCCCGCCGCCCCCGCCCGGCAGTGCGAACGTAACCGCCTGGTTCAACCCCAATCTCGATTATCTGTGGTTCACCATCCCATCGCTGGTGGTGGTGATCTCGCTGGTGTCGGCCACCTCGGTCGTGTCGCAATCGGTGGCGCGCGAAAAGGAACTGGGAACCTATGACCAGCTGATGGTGTCGCCGTTTCGCGTGTGGGAAATTCTGGCGGGCAAGATGGTACCCCCGGTGCTGATCGGAATGGCCAATGCCACGCTGTACCTGGTGGTCAATCCGCTGGCTTTCGGCGTGCCGTTCACGGGATCGCTGTGGCTGTTTTATCCCGCGCTGCTCGTTTTCCTGCTGGCCGTGGCGGGGATCGGCATGCTGGTCTCGGTTGTCGCCAACACGCAGCAGCAGGCATTTCTGGGCATGTTTGCGCTGACGGTGCCGGTGTTCCTGCTGTCGGGCTATGCCGCGCCGATCGACAATATTCCGCCGTTTCTGCAAGTGCTGGCCGAAGCAAACCCGGCCAAACATTTCCTGATCGTGACCGAAGGCCTGTTCCTGAAGGGCATGCCCGCGTCCGAAGTCTTTGCTGTCCGTCGTCAGAACATTTGGCACATCAGGCGGCGTAAATTAACGGAGAGCGGGCCTCGTCTGGGGTTTGGTTTTAGGCGGCGAGCTTGCGGTGTTGCAAGCGTCGATGTTCGATGGTCTGTCGCTTGATGGTTTCGCGCTGCTTGATGATGGCTGGCGCCCCGCCGAAGTAGGCATCAGCGGGCGTGACGTTTTTCAGGCTCTCGTGGTAGCGCTGGTGATTGTAGTGCTCGATGAAGGCCTCGATCTGGAGTTCAAGGTCGCCTGGCAGGAAGTAGTTTTCCAGCAGGATGCGATTTTTCAAGGTCTGGTGCCAGCGCTC
>NZ_AUBA01000027.1 GCF_000429005.1 Novosphingobium acidiphilum DSM 19966
TTTCAGAGACCGATTCACATGATTCCGTCCGACCACACCTGCTAGATCGGCAGGAACCCGAACCCGAAACTGGTAGACGGAGCCGCGAAGCCAAAGACCCCTAACACTCCGATTGTGTGTCAGGTTTGTGCCACAGGGTTTCGAACGATTTCCTGAATGATTTCGATACTTTAAATCAAAATCAGAAGCATCGTTGTGCAACAGCTTTGTGTCACACAAGCCAGAATTTGACGGAATATCGTGTAAAATCATATGCTTGGAGCGGGTAGCGGGAATCGAACCCGCCTAGCTAGCTTGGAAGGCTAGTGCATTACCACTATGCTATACCCGCCCGCAGTGGATGCGCCTTGGCATGGTTGGCGGGGGTTCGTCAATGTCCGGGATAGGCGATCAATGCGTCGACGGTGATGCCGTTGTCGCGCAGCGCCCGGGCGCCGCCCAGGTCGGGCAGGTCGATCACGAACAGCGCGTGGGTCAGCGTGGCGCCGGCCTGGCGCAGCAGCGCGGTGGCGGCAAGCGCGGTGCCGCCGGTGGCGATCAGATCGTCGATCACGATCGTGCGCAGGCCGCAGGAGATGGCCTGGGGATCGATTTCCAAGCGGTCGGTGCCGTATTCCAGCGCATAGTCGATGCCGATGGTGGGCACGGGCAGCTTGCCGGGTTTGCGCACGGGTACAAAGCCGATGCCCAGGTGTGCGGCGACGGCGGCGCCAAAGATAAAGCCGCGCGCCTCGATCCCGGCGATGGCCTGCGCGCCGGCGGCCTGCGCGCGGGTGGCAAGGTGGGCGGTGGTGGCGGCAAAGCCGGGGCCGTGGCTGATCAGCGTGGTGACATCGCGAAACTGTATGCCGGGGCCGGGAAAATCGGGCACTGTGCGGATCAGCGCCTTGATCTGGTCTGGGGTCATCGTGGGTATCCGTTGGTCAACGAAAAAGGCCACCGTTGCCGGTGGCCTTTGGTCGTTTTGTCAGGTGTTGCGCGATCAGTGCTTGTCGGCCCAGATGTTGCGCTTTGACAGATAGGCAAGCGCGGTTGCGGCCAGCAGGAACCCGATCACGGGCCAGCCGGTCTGTTTGCGCTTTTGCATTTCGGGTTCGGCCGTCCAGGTCAGGAACGCAGACACGTCCTTGGCTTCCTGGTCCAGCGTGGCCGGGGTGCCATCGCCATAGGTTACCGCGTTGTCGGCCAGCGGGGGCGGCATCGCGATGTTCAGGTTGGCGAAGTAGGGGTTGTAGTACAGGCCATCCGGGGTCTTGGAATCCGGATACTTCTTGAGCAGCGCTGCGGGCTGATCGGAATAGCCGGTCAGCAGCGAATAGACATAGTGCGCCCCGCCGTGACGCGCCTTGGTGATCAGCGACAGATCCGGCGGATTGCCGGTGCCGGGGTAATAGACCGCCGGAATGTGATCGGCAGGCGTGTTGACGCGTTCGCCGGCATCGCCGGTTTTCTGGTCAAACGTCTTGGCCTTGGTGGTCCATTCCTTGGCAATGGCCTTAACCTCGGCAGGCTTGTAGCCCAGCGCGGAAAGGTTGCGGAACGCGATCTGCTTGAGCGAGTGGCAGTTGTTGCACACTTGCTTGTAGACCTGAAAGCCGCGTTGCAGCTGACGGTTGTCATACGTGCCGAAGGGGCCGTCGAAGGAAAACTTGATGTCTTCCTTGGGGTCCTTGTGGAAATCCTTCACCGCGGTGGAGGGGTCGGGCTCGCGCAATTGCTGTGCCACCCCGACCCCGAAGGACCAGAGGAGCGCAGCGGCGAAGAACAGGCCGATCAGGGGGCCAAAGATGCGGACCATGGCGGTATCTCGCTTTTCTGTTCCGAACCGCTCAGGCGGTCACGGCATCGGTGCCAAGCACGGCTTCGGTGATCGAGAACGGCAGCGGAAGCGGCTTTTCGATCGACGAGACGACGGGCAGGATGACCAGGAAGTGGAGGAAATAGTACGAAGCGGCGATCTGCGAGATCAGCACGTACTTGGTTTCCGCCGGCGAACCGCCGCAGTAGCCCAGGATCAGCGTGTCGATGACCAGCAGATACCAGAACTTGCGGAACAGCGGACGGTAGTGGCCCGAACGCACGGGCGAGGTATCCAGCCAGGGCAGGAAGAACCACACCAGGATCGCCGAGAACATGGCCAGCACGCCCATCAGCTTTGCCGGGATGAACAGGAAATCCACCGTGAACGAGCGCAGGATCGCGTAGAACGGCCAGAAGTACCATTCGGGCACGATGTGTGCGGGCGTCGACATGGCATTGGCGGGGATATAGTTGTCGGGGTGTCCCAGCTGGTTGGGCAGGAAGAACACGAACGTGCAATAGATCAGCAGGAACACGCCCAGCCCGAACCCGTCCTTGGCCGTGTAATACGGGTGGAACGGCACGGTGTCGGATTCGGTCTTGATCTCGACGCCCGTGGGGTTTGACGATCCCGGGATATGCAGCGCCCAGATGTGCAGGATGATCACCGCGGCGATCACGAACGGCAGCAGGAAGTGCAGCGAGAAGAACCGGTTGAGCGCGGCATTGTCGGGTGCGAACCCGCCCAGCAGCCACTGTTGCAGCGGTTCACCCACCAGCGGGATGGCCGAGAACAGGCCGGTGATGACCTTTGCGCCCCAGAAGCTCATCTGGCCCCACGGCAGGACATAGCCCATGAACGCGGTCGCCATCATCAGCAGGAAGATGACCACGCCCAGCAGCCAGATCATTTCGCGCGGCGCCTTGTACGACGAATAGAAGAACCCGCGGAAGATGTGGATATAGACCACCACAAAGAACGCCGAGGCGCCGTTGGCGTGCGCATACCGCAGCATCCAGCCCCAGTTCACATCGCGCATGATGTGTTCGACGCTGTCAAAGGCGATCATCGAATTGGCGGCATAATGCATGGCCAGGATGACGCCGGTGACGATCTGCAGCACCAGGCAGAACCCGGCGAGCACGCCGAAGTTCCACGCATAGTTCAGGTTGCGCGGCACCGGATAGCCGCCGCCGATGGCGTTGTAGACAAAGCGCGGCAAAGGCAGCTTTTGGTCCAGATAGACCATCAGGGGATTTTTTGGCTTGTATTGATTAGCCCAGGGAAAGCTCATGGCCTGTTATCCTTAGCCGATCTGCACGACAGTGTCGGACGTGAATTTGTAGGGCGGCACCTCAAGGTTTTTGGGCGCCGGACCTTTGCGGATGCGCGCGGCGGTGTCGTAGACCGAACCGTGGCACGGGCAGAAATAGCCGCCGAATTCGCCTTTGACCTCTCCCTGGCCGGCACCCAGCGGCACGCAGCCGAGGTGGGTGCATACGCCCATGGTGATCAGCCAGTTGGTCTTGCCCGGCATCGTGCGCTGTTCCAGCGTTTGCGGATCGCGCAGCGTCTTGGGATCGACCTTGTCCGCCTCGGCGATTTCCACCGGGGTCAGATTGCGGACGAACACCGGCTGTTTGCGCCAGATCGCCTTGATCGCCTGGCCCGCGCCGATCGCCGAAATATCGATTTCGGTCGAACTTTCGGCCAGGACGTCGGCCGATGCGCTCATTTGCGAAATCAGCGGTACCAGCACGGCAATTCCGCCGACCCCGGCGAAACTGACTGCGGCGATATTGATGAAATCGCGGCGCCTGACACCATCGTGGGACACATCCGCAGGCGCGTCGATCGTCCCTTCAGCCTTAAGCAGCTCAGCCATTGATAGTCCTTGCCTGATGCCGACCGGTCACGGCCGCATTGCGGAACGCGATCGGTCGCATGATCTCTTGTGCTCCCCGAATGAGGCATTCCAGGTGGTGGAATACCCCATTTTATGTGCGGCTCCGACAGTGATGCACCCAAGGGCAATCACCGCGAAACCCCGCCATTAGGCGCGCGTCATAGACACGAATGCGCGGTTTTGCCAACTGCCATTTTGGTCCTTTGGGGGCGATGCGTACAATCGCGCGCCGGCATGGGGGTCTGAGGTCAAAAACCTGCACCCAACGGCCAATCGGGTGCGGCCAGGCCCATGACCTTGAACAGGGTGCCCATCGCCTGCGGCGCGGCCAGCCGTTGCGCGGCGGCGCGAATCGCCGGTGCCTCGCCGGGGGCAGCGCGGCACAGCGCATCGACCCGCGCGCCCAGCCCCAGCGCGATCAGGAACGCGCCCTGTTCGACGGTGCCCATCCAGCGCGCGCCGGCCGCCTGCGCCACCGCCGGCAGCACCGAAAAATCGACATGCGCGGTCAGATCCGCCTGGCCGGGGTATGCAAACGGATCGACCTTGCGATGCGCGCGCAGCGCCTGCAGCGAACTGCCGTGGGCCATGGCGGTGCGGCCATAATCGATGATCAGCGCCGCGCCGCCCTGTGCGGCGATGCGCCGCGCCAGATCGTCGACCACCGCGGCGGCGGCCGGGCAGGTTTCGATAATGGCGCCTTCGCCGGCATCGGCCAACAGCGGCGGCACGGCGGCATCCATCGGGCGGGGGCCGGCGATGGGCACCAGCCGTTCGCCATCGATCCCGACCATGCGTTCGCGCCAGCCGGCCGCGGTGCGCACCATCTGCCGCACCGGCAGCGCATCGAGAAATTCGTTGGCGACGATCAGCAGTGGTGCATCGTCGGGCAGGCTGCCGGGATCATCGTGCCACACGGCATCGCCGACCAGATCGCGCTGAACGCTGCGCAGCGCGCTGCTGGCTTCGACGAAATGGATCTGCGGGGTCAGGCCGAAACGCTGTGCGGCGCGCAAGGCATCGCGGGCCAGCGTGCCGCGTCCGGGGCCCAGTTCGACATAGTGGACCCTGACAGGCCGTCCGGCACGGTCCCACAGATCGGCCAGCCACAGCCCGATCAGTTCGCCGAACATCTGGCTGATTTCGGGTGCTGTGGTGAAATCCCCGGCGCTGCCCAGCGGATCGCGGCTGTCGTAATACCGTGCGTTGGATTCGGCCATGAACTGCGCCACGCTGATCGGGCCGGTGGCCGCGATCAGTCGGGCGAAACGCGCCTTCAGATCCATCACGATGTCAGGCAGGCAGCGACTGCACGGTCACGGCCAGCGGCGGCCGGCGCAGCGCGCGCACGATCAGCGCCAGGCCGATGGCGATCATCGGCAGGGTCAGCCACTGGCCCATCGACAACCCGGTGGCATGGGCAAAATCCTGCAATTGCGCATCGGGTTCGCGGAAATATTCCACGATGAACCGCGCGCAACCATAGCCGGTGGCAAACGTGCCCATCAACAGCCCCTGGCGCCAGCGCGCGCGGGTCAGCCAGAACAGCGCGATCAGCACGCTGCCCAGGACCAACCCTTCAAGCCCGGCCTCGTACAGCTGGCTGGGGTGGCGCGCGATCGGGCCGGCGCCGGGAAACACCATCGCCCAGGGCACATAGCCGTTTACCGGGCGGCCCCACAGTTCGCCATTGACGAAATTGGCGCAACGGCCAAGGAACAGCCCCACCGGCACGCAGGGTGCGATATAATCGCACACCCGCACGAAATCGAGCCGACCGCGCCACGATACCCAGGCAATCGCCAGCGTGGTGCCGATCAGCCCGCCGTGAAAGCTCATCCCGCCCTGCCAAAGTTTGACCAGATCCTGCGGATGCGTGATCAGATCGGTGTTGTAAAAGATCGCATAGCCCAGCCGACCGCCAATAATGACGCCCAGCGTGGCATAGAAAAACAGGTCTTCGGCATGGCGCTGCGCCATCGGGGCGCCGGGCAGGCGCAATTCGCGCGTGAGGTGCCAATAGGCAAAGATGATCCCCGCCAGATAGGCAAGGCTGTACCATTTTATGGTAAAAAATCCCAGATCGAGCGCGATCGGGGAAAGCCCGAGATGGTCGAAACGCAGCGGCGCATGCGCCGAAGCCAAGGATGCCGCAGCGTCACCCAGCAGCATCAGCAGGTTGGGCACGCCACTGGCGATATAACTGGTCGCACAAGGTGTTGTGACCGATAGTGACAGCACGGGGCGAACTCCTTAAACGTTTCGAATCGGGACCTTTGTTGAAGGGTCCGGACGGCAGATCTCACGCGCGGCCTTCTGGCACAGCGGCGGGGTGCTGTGAACGTGCAAAACAAGAATGGGCAGTGCTGTCGTCCCGCAACGGGGATGGCACGAACTTGCCCCCTTTGGAGATGGTGTCGACAATGAAGACCGAACTGGATCTTGCTCTTTCGCGCGTGATGGACGGTCTTGTGGCACCCGGCGGCATGATGGCGCTGACGTCGCGTCGCCAGTTCGACCGCGACCTGCCGATGATTGCCGCCGCCCCGCCCAGCCTGGCGCATTACTTCGGCTATTTCTGCCAGATGCATGGCGACAAGGAATTCCTGGTCGACGCCGGGGTGCGGCTGACCTTTGCCCAGACCTATGCTGCCGCGCGCACGCTGGCGGGCGGGCTGGTGGCCGGCCATGGCGTAGAGCGCGGCACCCGCGTGGCCATTGCGGCGCGCAATTCGGCCAACTGGGTGGTCGCCTATATGGCGGTGCTGATGGCCGGCGGGGTGGCGGTGCTGCTCAACGGCTGGTCATCGGGCGCAGAACTGGCGCATGGTGTCGATCTGGTCGGATGCCGGCTGGTGCTGGCAGACCGGCAACGCGCCGAACGCCTGGCCGGGCAAAGCCATGGCGCGCACGTCCTGGTGATCGAACACGATTGCGCGCCCGCCCAGGGCCTGGCCGCGCTGTTGGCCAATGGCGGTGATGCGACAGTCGCGTTGCCCGATCTGACCGGCGACGATCTGGCCACGGTGCTGTTCACCTCGGGTTCGACCGGCGCGTCGAAGGGTGCCTATTCCGACCATCGCGGCGTGGTGCAGGGCACGTTCAATTATGTGGCGCAGACCGTGACCGTGCTGGGCATCATGACCGAACGCGGCGAAGCGCCGGCGGCGGATTCGCAGCCGTGCGCGCTGGTCAATGTGCCGCTGTTCCATGTGACCGGCGAAGTGCCCGTGCTGTTGCAGTCGTTCGCGATTGCGCGCAAACTGGTGATCATGGCCAAGTGGGACGCGCGCATGGCGATGGACCTGATCGCGCGCGAACGCGTGACCTATTTCGTCGGCGTGCCGCTGATGAGCTTTGAAATCGCCACCCACCCCGACCGCGACCGGTATGACCTGTCGACCTGCGTCACCTTTGCCGCGGGCGGCGCGCCGCGCCCGGTCGATCATGTCGATCGGATCCGGCGCGAATTGCCCCATGCCTATCCGATCCTGGGCTATGGCCTGACCGAGACCAACGGCGTGGGCTGCGGCAATTTCAACGAGAATTATCTGGCCAAGCCCGGCAGCACCGGAACCGCGTCGCGGCCGCTGGTCGATCTGGCGATCCTTGACGATGACGGACAGCCGCTGGCCAACGGCATGATCGGCGAAGTGTCGATCCGCAGCGTGTGCAATTTTCTGGGCTATTGGGACAATCCCGAAGCCACGCGCGCCGCGATCATGCCCGACGGCTATTTCCGCACCGGCGACCTGGGCTATGTCGACGACGATGGATACCTGTTCATCGTCGATCGCAAAAAGGACATCATTATCCGCGGCGGCGAAAACATCAGCTGCATCGAGGTGGAAAGCGCGATCTATGCCCATCCCGGCATCGCCGAGGCAAGCGTGTTCGGGCTGCCCCACGAACTTTATGGCGAAATCCCGGCGGCGGTCTACCTTGCCAAGCCCGGCGTTGCGCTCGATGCCGAAGCCTTGCGCGCGTTTCTGGCCGAACATATCGCGCCGTTCAAGATCCCCGCGCAATTCTGGCACGTGACCGAGCCCCTGCCGCGCCTGGGTACCGAAAAGGTTGATAAGCGGGCGTTGCGCGAAAAATACCAGCGCGAATGGGCAGAGACTGTAAAATGAACATGCGATAAGGGGGGCATGATGCTTCCCCGGATTGCCAACCAGCGCGCGATCATCGATCGGCGCACGCTTGCCGATGACATCGCAGCGCTGTTCGCTGCGCGGCGCGACAAGGCGCGCCCGGCGATTGTCGACGCGCTGCGCGCCAGCCTGGCCGCGGGGCGCGCCGAGCTGGTGCGGCGGCTGGAACTGCAGCCGTCGCATGGCACCGAATGCGCGCAAGGGCAGGCATTCCTGATCGACCAGCTGGTGCGGGTGATCCACGATCATGTGGTCGCGCAGGTCTATCCTGCGCGCAACCGATCGATGGGTGAACGCATCGCGGTGGTGGCCGTGGGCGGCTATGGCCGGGGCGAAATGGCACCGCATTCGGATGTCGACATTGCCTTTGTCACCCCGATCAAGCCGACGTCATGGTGCGAACAGGTGATCGAGGCGATCTTGTATTTCCTGTGGGATCTGGGGCTGAAGGTCGGCCATTCGAGCCGGTCGCTCGATGAAGTGGTGCGCCAGGCCAAAGCCGACGTGACGATCCGCACCGCGCTGCTGGAAGGCCGCTATGTGTGGGGCGACCGGCCCCTGTACGAAGAGGCGCAGCGTCGGTTCTGGGTCGATGTTGCCGCCGGCACCGAGCGGCAATTTGTCGAACAGAAGCTGGCCGAACGCAACCAGCGGCACAAACGCCTGGGCGACAGCCGCTATGTCGTCGAACCCAATGTGAAAGAGGGCAAGGGCGGCCTGCGCGATCTGCACGCGCTGTACTGGATCGGCAAATATATCCACAAGGTGCGCGATCCTTCGGAACTGGTCGACGTCGGCTTGTTGACCGGGCTGGAATACCGCGCGTTCCGCCGGGCCGAAAACTTTTTCTGGGCGGTGCGCTGCCACCTGCACATGATCACCAACCGGCCCGAAGACCGGCTGACGTTTGATCTGCAACGCGAAGTGGCGCTGCGGATGAATTTTGCCGACCGGCCGGGCAAGAGCGCGGTCGAACGCTTCATGCAGATGTTCTTTCTCCACGCGCGGCAGGTGGGATCGCTGACCGGCGTATTTCTGGCCCAGCTGGATGACCAGTGGGCGACGCAGCGGCTGGGCTTTTTTGCCAAGTTGCGCGCACGGCGCCGCGCCGGGCGCAAGATCGGTGCCTTTGCGGTGATTGCCGACAAAGTGGCGGCGGACAGCGACGACTTCTTTGCAAAAGACCCGGTCCGCCTGATCGAACTGTTCCATGTGGCCGACCGCGAAGGCATGGAAATCCATCCCGAAACCATGCGCCAGGCGCATCGCGATGCCGGGCTGATCGATCCTGCGGTGCGCCGTGATCCGCGTGCCAACCAGCTGTTCATGGATATCCTGACCAGCCGCCGCGATCCTGAAACGGTGTTGCGCTGGATGAGCGAGGCGGGCGTGTTCGGCCGCTTCATTCTGGATTTCGGGCGTGTGGTCGCGCAGATGCAGTTCGATATGTACCACCACTATACGGTGGACGAACATACCATCCGCGCGATCGGCCTGCTGGCGCGGATCGAACGTGGCGATGAACGCGATCTGCACCCGCTGGCGACATCGGTGATGGGCCAGATCGTGTCGCGCCGGGTGCTTTATGTCGCCACGTTGCTGCACGACATCGCCAAAGGGCGCCGCGGCGATCATTCGGTGCTGGGCGCCGAGGTCGCGATGAAGCTGTGCCCGCGTCTGGGATTGAGCCCGGCGGAAACCGAAATGGTCGCCTGGCTGGTGCGTTGGCATCTGCTGATGAGCGCGACCGCGTTCAAGCGCGATCTGGCCGATTACAAGACCATCGCCGATTTTGCAGGACAAGTGCAAAGCGTCGAACGGCTGCGGCTGCTGCTGGTCTTGACGATTGTCGATATCCGCGCGGTTGGCCCCGGCATCTGGAATTCGTGGAAACGGCAATTGCTGGGCGATCTGTACATTGCCGCGCACGAAATGCTGCGTCTGGGGCACAAGCAATATGGCCGCGCCGAACGCATCGCCGCCAAAAAGCGCGCGGTCGCCACGATCCTGAAAGAGCGCGATGCGCTGATCGGTACGGTCGGGCGGCAGTTGATCGACGCCTACTGGATTGCCGAACCCGAAGACATCATCGCGATGAACCTGCAACAGTTGGATATTGCGCTGGATGAACCGCTGTCGGTCGAGGCGCGGTATTATTCCGCGCGCGGCGCGACACTGGTGACGGTGATCGCCGCCGACCACCCGGGGCTGTTCTACCGCATTGCCGGCGGCATCCATCTGGCAGGCGGCAATATCATCGATGCGCGCATTCACACCGCGCGCAACGGCGTGGCGGTCGACAATTTCCTGGTGCAGGATCCGCTGGGCCGGCCATTGAACGAGGACAGCCAGATCGCCCGGCTGAAAACCGCGATTGCCGATGCCCTGGCCAACAAGGTCCAGCTGTCGCCCAGGCTGGCCGCGCGCCCGCTGGCCAGGCCCCGTGCCGAAGCGTTCGAAGTGCATCCGATCGCGATTTTCGACAACGCCGCGTCCGACCGGTTTACCGTGATCGAGGTCGGTGCGCTCGATCGCCCGGCACTGCTCAGCCGGCTGGCCCGCGCGCTGTTCGAGGCGCAGCTGATCGTTCATTCGGCGCATATCGCGACGTATGGCGAACGCGCGGTCGACACGTTCTATGTGACCGATGTGCTGGGCAGCAAAGTGACCGAAGAGGTGCGGCTGCGCGCGATCGAACGCCGGCTGATCGAGGCGGCCGGCGACAGCACGATCAAGGCCGCTGCGTGACATTTGCAATGCCGCTGACCATGGGTACCATCGCGCAATGACCGAGGCGCGGTATCTGTCGGGATCGATTCTGCTGGCGATGCCGGGCATGGGCGATGCGCGGTTCGATCATGCGGTGATCGCAATGTGCGTGCATGACGCCAATGGCGCGCTGGGCATCGGCGTGGGGGCAATTCTGCCGGGCGTTACGTTGCACGGATTGCTTGACGATGTCGGCATCGATCGGGGCACGGTGCCCGATGCACCGATCCATGCGGGTGGGCCGGTCGAACCGCAACGCGGATTTGTCCTGCACAGCCCCGAATGGGCCGGACCGGGCACTTTGCCGGTTTCAGACGAATGGAACCTGTCGGCCTCGCTCGAAGTGCTGCGCGCGATTGCCGAGGCGCGGGGCCCCGCACACTGGGTGGTCGCACTGGGCTATGCCGGATGGGGCGCGGGCCAGCTGGACGGCGAAATGCGCCAGCACGGCTGGCATGCCGCCGCGGGCCGCGCCGCGATCCTGTTCGACACGCCCGTCGCAGCGCGCTGGCGCACCACGTGGCAGGCCGAAGGGATCGATCCGGCGCATCTGGTGGCGGCGACCGGACGCGCCTGAGCGTCGGGCGCACGGTCCGGAACCCATGCGTGCCGCGGTGTCGTTATCGCTGCAGCCGCGCCAGCGCCTCGTCGCGCCCGATCAGCGGCAGCAGTGCCTTCATGTCGGGCCCGTGGTCCAGCCCGGTCAACGCCTGGCGCAGCGGCATGAACAGCATTTTGCCCTTGCGGCCGGTGGTTTCCTTCAGCGCGGTGGTCAGCGCGGTCCACGGGTCGGCGGCCCAGTCAAGCGTGGCGGCGAGGGCCGCAGCTGCCGTCAGAAATTCGCGGGTTTCAGCATCGCAATCGGGCGCCGTGATCGGCCCCTTGATCACTTGCCACCAGTCGGCAGCCTCGGCCACGCGCGTCAGATTGGGGCGGATCGCCAGCCAGGTTGCCTGATCCATCCCGGCAGGCAGGCGGTCGGCGACGCGCGCAAAGGCCAGGCGATGGATCACCCCGGCGCTGATCCGTTCGAGCTCGGCGTCGTCGAACCGCGCAGGCGCACGGCCAAAGCGCGACAGGTCGAACGCGGCGGCCAGCTGGCCTGCATCAAGTGTGGCATCGACCGGGTCAGCCGTGCCCAGCCGGGCCAGCAGCGCCACGATGGCTTCGGGCTCTATCCCCGCCTCGCGCAGATCGGCCATGCCCAGCGCGCCCAGCCGTTTCGACAGCTTGCCCTCTGCGCCGGTCAGCAGCGCGGCATGGGCAAATTTCGGCACTGGCGCGCCCAGTGCAGTGAACATCTGCACCTGGGTGGCGGTGTTCGACACGTGATCTTCGCCGCGCAGCACGTCGGTCACGCCCATGTCGATATCGTCGATCACGCTGGGCAGCATGTAAAGCCATGACCCATCGGCACGGCGCACCACCGGATCGGACATCTGGCGCGAGTCGAAGTGCTGCGCACCGCGGATCGCGTCATCCCACGCGATCGGCGTGTCGTGATCGAGCAGAAACCGCCAGTGCGGTGCATCGCCAGCGGCCGCGCGCGCGGCATGATCGGCCTCGGTCAGGGCCAGCGCGGCCCGGTCATAAATCGGCGGCAACCCGCGCGACAACAGCACCTTGCGCCGCAGGTCGAGTTCGGCTTGCGTTTCATAGCAGCGATAGACGCGGCCTGCCGCAATCAGGCGGTCCATTGCCGACTGGTATACGGCAAAGCGCGCCGACTGACGTTCCTCGGCATCGGGATGCAGCCCCAGCCAGGCCAGATCGGCGCGGATCGCCACGACATGCTCTTCGCGGCTGCGCGCGGCATCGGTGTCATCGATGCGCAGCAGGAATTTGCCCGCGTTGCGGCGCGCCAGCAGCCAGTTGTGCAGCGCGGTGCGGATGTTGCCGACATGCAGGCGGCCGGTGGGCGAAGGGGCAAAGCGGGTCACGACAGTCATGCCCGGTGCTATAGCGGCTTGATGATCGTGCGCCAGTGGGGGTGTTGCGTGGGGCGCGTGCATGTGTAGTCTGGTTGCAACCGGAACCTTTTTGCGAAAGCTGGAAACGATGTCATTGCGCGCCCTTGCCTGCTCGATGCTTGCCCTTGCCGTGGCGCTGCCCGCGCAGGCCGAACCCGGCGCGGACCCGGCGATCGCCAGGATCATCGACGAAGGCCTGCAGCGCAGCGAAGTGATGACCAATGCGTCGGCGCTGTTCGATGGTATCGGGGCGCGCCTGACTCATTCGGAAAACCAGCAAAAGGCGCAGAAATGGGCGATCGCGCTGCTCAAAAGCTATGGTCTGGCCAATGTCCACGAAGAACCGTTCTATTTCGGCCTGGGCTGGAATCTCGACAGCTATGCCGTCAGCATGGTCACCCCGCGCAGGCTGCCGCTGACCGTGATCCCGGTGGCATGGTCGCCGCCGACCGAAGGTACACTGACCGCACCGGTGATCGTCGCGCCGATGTCGAAGGACGAACATCTGGCACAGTGGAAGGGCAAACTGGCGGGCAAGATCGTGCTGGTATCGATGCCGGGGGAAACCAGCGAAAGCAAAGAGGGGCTGTTTCAGCGGTATTCGGACAAGGACATTGCCGAACTCGATCACTATGACGCGCCCAATTTCGACCCGCTGAAAAAACCGCGCTGGCTCAAAGTCCTGCCCTTTGCCGAGCGCCTGGCGGCCTTTGCCAAAGCCGAAGGTGCCGTGGCAATCGTGACCAAGGCCTATCGCGATGGCAAGCTGGTGTCGGGCGAAGGCTATGCCTATCAGCCGGGCCATACCCTGGCGCTGCCCACGGTGCAGATGGCGCAAGAGGATTATCGCCGGCTGGTGCGGCTGGCGGCTACCGGCCCGGCCCCGCAATTGAGCGTGGCGGTGGCCGCGCGCTATGACGACAAGAATCTGTATGCCACCAACATCATTGCCGAAATTCCGGGCACCGACCCCAAGGCCGGGGTGATCATGGCCGGCGCGCATTTCGACAGCTGGATCGCGGGCGACGGCGCCAGCGACAATGGCGCCGGCTCGGTCGCGCTGATCGAGGCGGCACGCCTGATCCAGAAATTGGGCACCAAGCCGCGCCGCACCATCCGCATCGCGCTGTGGAGCGGCGAGGAACAGGGCGAACTGGGCAGCCTGGCCTATGTCAGCCAGCATTTCGCATCGCGCCCGGTCGATCCCAAGCTGGTGGGATTTATGGCCGAAGATGCGTGGACCAAGGCCTTTCCGATCACGCCCAAGCCCGAATACGGCACGCTGAAAGCCTATTTCAACGTCGACAACGGATCGGGCAAAGTGCGCGGGATCTATACCGAGGGCAATGCCGGGGTGAACGGCCTGCTCGGCGAATGGCTGGCGCCATTCAAGTCGATGGGCGCCGGTGCGCTGGTCGCCAGCAGGACCCATGGCACCGATCATGAAAAGTACCAGGCGGTCGGCCTGCCGGGGTACCAGTTCATCCAGGATCCGCTCGATTACGAAACCCGCGTCCACCATTCCACGCTCGACACGCTCGACCACATGCGCGCCGACGACATGCGCCAGATCAGCGTGGTGTGGGCCGGCGTGCTGTGGCAGGCGGCGACCAGCGACAAGGAACTGCCGCGCCAGCCGCTGCCCGCGCAGCCGGTCCCGACCGACCCGTTCAAGGTGGCCGACCCGGACGACTGATCACCAACAGCCGCGCGGATCGCCCCGCGCGCAAGGCAGACAGGGCGATCTGCGGTGCGCGTGGGGGGTGGCCTGGTCTAGCGCCGCGATGCAATCCACGCGTCGACCTGTTGATCCAGCACCGCCAGCGGCACCGATCCGCTGCCGACCACCAGATCATTGAACCCGCGCATGTCGAATTTCGCGCCCAGCGCATCCCTGGCCTTTTGCCGCAGCGCCATGATCCGGATCATGCCGATCTTGTAACCGGTGGCCTGGCCCGGCAGCGTGATATAGCGGCGCACTTCGGATCGCGCGCCCTCGGGCGGTTCGTGGCCGTTGGCGATCATGTAGGCCACGGCCTTGTCCTCGGACCAGCCTTGCGCATGCAGGCCGGTGTCTACCACCAGCCGCGCCGCCCGGAACAGTTCGCCGTCCAGCCGTTTCAGCTCGGACGCGGCATCGGGATAGACCCCCATTTCGTGGCACAGTTCTTCGGCGTAAAGCGCCCAGCCTTCGCTGAACGCGACATAGCCATAGCCCTTGCGAAACATCGGCGTGCCGGTCTGGCGCACCTGGATGTCGCCCTGCAACAGATGGCCGGGAATGCCTTCGTGGCACATCAGATCGGCCAGCGCCGCTTCGCTGTCGGTGGTGCCCAGCATGTGCAGAAACACCCGGCCCGGGCGTTTGCCGTCGGGGCTGGCAAAGCTGGCATGCGCCGCACCGCCGGCCACTTCGCTGAACGCGGGTTCGCGGATCACTTCGGTGCCATAGGCGGGCCGATTGCCGAAAAAGTCCGCCAGCCTGGTGCGGTTGGCGTTGACGATGGCATTGGCGCGCGCCAGGCGCGCGGCGCGGCGCGCATCGGTCCACGGCACCGGTGGATCGATCTGGTCAAGATGCGCGTGCATCGCGGCTTCGTCGGCAAATCCGGCCTGACGCGCCAGCGCGTTTTCCTCGGCCAGGATGCGCGCCACTTCGGCCAGGCCGGTCTGGTGGATCGTGGCGGCATCAAGATCGGTGGTGGTGTTCAGTTTCAATGCTGCGGCATACCACGCGGCGCCGTTGGGCAAGGACCCCGCGCCGACCACGCCCGATGGCGCGGTGGGCAACTGGTCCTGCCCCCAGGCGATGATGCGGGTGTACGGCGCGGCCAGCGCGGCAATCGCGGCGCGGGCTTCACCGCGCAGGCCATCGGCGGTGGCGGCATCGACTTTTCCGGCAGTCTGCAGCTGCGCGATCTTTGCCTGCGCGTCGGCCCACAGCGGTGAATCGGCCGCGCTGTCGAACGGCGCACCGGTGATCAGGCTGCGCGACCCTGCGATCACGCGTTCCACTTCGAATTTGGGTGCGACGATGCCTTGTGCCGCCGACAGCCGGGTCTGCGCGATTGCGGTGTCGAGCACGCCGGGCATCGCGCGCAGCCGCGCGATATACCCCTTCATGTCGTCGACATCGGCCACCCGGTGGGTGTTGATCAGAAAATCGGGCAATGCCGCGTGGGTCGAATAGAGGAACGAATAGAACGGCGGCTGATAGCGCCGAAACGCATATTGCAGTTCCGCCCGGTCAAGCTCCAGCGCCCAGATGGCGTAGTTGGCGCGCGCGCGCGCGGACAAGCGCGCAGGGTCAAACGCGGCCTTCATCCGTGCAACGCTGCCGCGGCGCCATTCCAGCCGGGCCAGCATCGCGGCGTCGCTGATATCGTCCAGCCGGTCTTCGCCCGCCTTCAGCCCCAGCCGCGTGGCCAGCTGCGGCCGCATCGTCAGTTCGGTGGCGAATTCGGCATCGAGAAACGCGGTCAGCCGCGCATCGTCGTCTGCCTGCACTTGTGCCGCCGGGGCGGCGATCACGGGCAGGGGGGCCGCGCCGCACAACAGGCCGATGGCAAACAAAGTTGGTCGTATCGAACGCATGGGCGTGTCTCCGGAATTGTCAGGCGGTTCTGAACCCGTGGGTAATCGGATAGCGGCGGTCACGGCCGAAATTGCGCGTGCCAAGCTTCACCCCGGGGGGCGCCTGGCGGCGTTTGTATTCGGCCAGGTGGAGCAGGCGCTCGATGCGCTCGACCGTGGCGCGGTCCTGCCCTTCGGCAACGATCTGGTCGACGCTGCGTTCCTGTTCGATCAGGTCATGGAGGATCGCATCGAGCACTGCATAGTCGGGCAGCGAATCCGAATCCTTCTGGTCGGGGCGCAATTCGGCACTTGGCGGCTTGGTCATGATCCGCTGCGGCATGACCGGGCCATCGGGGCCCAGGCCGATTTTGGGGCGTGCGGTGTTGCGCCATTGGGAAATGGCAAAGACCGTGGTCTTGTACGCGTCCTTCAACGGGTTGTAGCCGCCGTTCATGTCGCCATAGATCGTGGCATAGCCCACGCTCATTTCGCTCTTGTTGCCGGTGGTGATCAACATCGGCCCGAACTTGTTCGACAGCGCCATCAGCGTGGTACCGCGGATACGCGATTGCAGGTTCTCCTCGGTGATGTCGGGCGTACGCCCGGCAAAGACCGGGGCCAGCATTTCGGAAAAACCCGTGACTGCGGGTTCGATCGGGATGGTGTCGAGCCTGGTGCCGAGCATCGCGGCACAGCCGGCGGCATCTTCCAGGCTTTCATCGCTGGTATAGCGGCTGGGCAGCATCACGCACCACACCCGTTCTGCGCCCAGCGCATCGACCGCGATCGCAGCGGTGATCGCCGAATCGATCCCGCCCGACAGACCCAGCACGACGCCGGGAAAGCGATTCTTGTTCACATAATCGCGCAAGGCCAGGACCATCGCGCAATAGATGTCTTCGGGATGTTCGGCCAGGTCGTGCACGTCGCCGGGGCCACAGCGCCAGCGGTGGCTGCTGCCCACTTGCACCCGGTTCCATTCGGTACGGATCACCGCCTCTTCCCAATCGGGGGCCTGGATCCACAGCGCGCCTTCGGGGCCGACGACAAAGCTGGCGCCGTCGAACACCACTTCATCCTGCCCGCCGACGCGGTTGACATAGGCCAGCGGAATGCCGGTATCGATCGCGCGGCGCTTGGCCACACCATCGATGCGCAAGACGTCCTTGTCGATTTCATAGGGGCTGCCGTTGACGCACAGGAAGATTTCCGCGCCCAGCCCGGCCAGATGGCGGCAGACATCGGGATGCCAGATGTCTTCGCAGATCGGCAGGCCCAGCATCACCCCCTTGAACAGCACCGGTTCGGGCAGCGGGCCGGGCAGAAAATAGCGCTTTTCATCAAACGTGCCGTAATTGGGCAATTCGTACTTGAACCGCACCGCCGCGATCCGCCCGCCTTCGAGCAGCGCGACCCCGTTGTGAAGCGCGCCATCGCGGACGAACACGCTGCCCACCAGCAGCGCCGGGCCGCCATCGCCGGTTTCGGCCGCCAAGGCTTCGAGTTCGTGCGCGGCACGCGCGATCAGCGCGGGTTTCTGGATCAGATCCTCGGGGGGATAGCCGACCAGGTGCATTTCGGGAAAGACGATCAGATCGCTGTCCATTGCCTGGGCCCGCACGCGGCGCACCGAGGCGGCGTTTGCGGCAAGATCACCGACATTCTGGTTCAACTGGGCGAGGGTAATGATCAATCGGTCTGCCATGGGGCATGTCCTACGCGGCAAATATGGTCGGCATCAAGCGCTGTCCACCGCTGGGTGGTCCCGCCTGTGTTGCAAAGCTGTCATCATGGGTTAAGGCCGCGGCGAACAGGCCGCTCCTTGATTCGCCACTTTGCGGGCCATGGTGCGGCTGCAACACCCGGCAACAGGGTGGAACAAAGACCGGTCAGCTAGGGACGAAAGCGAAGCAACCCATGAAGATCATGTCGGGCAACGGCAATCTGCCGCTCGCGCGGGCCATTGCGGCCTATCTCGAACTGCCCCTGACCGAGGCATCGGTGCGGCGCTTTGCCGACGAGGAAGTGTTCGTCGAAATCCACGAAAACGTTCGCGGCGAAGACGTGTTCATCGTGCAGTCGACCAGCTTTCCCGCCAACGACAACCTGCTCGAACTGCTGATCTGCATCGATGCGCTGCGCCGTGCCTCGGCCAGGCGGATCACCGCGGTGGTGCCCTATTTCGGCTATGCCCGGCAGGACCGCAAACCCGGGCCGCGCACGCCGATCTCGGCCAAACTGGTCGCCAATCTGATCACCACGGCAGGGGCCGACCGCGTCCTGGCGGTCGATCTGCACGCCGGGCAGATCCAGGGTTTCTTCGACATCCCCACCGACAACCTGTTTGCAGCACCGGTCATGGCCGCCGATATCCAGACACGCTATGGCGGCGAAGGGCTGATGGTGGTTTCGCCCGACGTTGGCGGCGTGGTGCGCGCCCGCGCGCTGGCCAAACGGCTGGACAACGCGCCGCTGGCCATCGTCGACAAACGGCGCGATCGCCCGGGCCAGTCCGAAGTCATGAATATCATCGGCGAAGTCCGCGGCCGGATGTGCATCCTGATCGATGATATCATCGATTCGGGCGGTACCTTGTGCAACGCGGCGCAGGCGCTGATGGACGCAGGCGCGGCCGGCGTGGCCGCCTATATCACCCATGGCGTGCTGTCGGGCGGCGCGGTGGCACGTGTCGGCAATTCGGCGCTGAAGGAACTGGTCATCACCGATTCGATCCTGCCCACCGAAGCGACACGCAATTGCGACCGCATCCGCCTGCTGACGATCGCCCCGCTGATCGGCGAAGCGGTGCGCCGCATCGCGGACGAAAGCTCGGTCAGCTCGCTGTTCGACTAGAATTTGCGCGTCCTGAGGGTTGCGCTTTCAGATGGCCTGTACCGCGCCCCGGCCCAGCACCCTGTCAAACCATGGCGGGGCCTGACCGGGCGCCAGGCGCTCGAGCATTTCCAGCCGGCGTGACTGGCGGGTTTCCAGGCACAGCGTCATCAATGGCTGTGGCCGCGCAACGAACTGCCGCGGGCTCATCCCGATCAGCGCGGTGAAATCGCGGATCAGGTGGCTTTGGTCGTAATAGCGCAGCATCAGCTCTTCGGCTTCATCGCTGTCGGCCACCCCGCGCAAATGGCTGGCCATGTCGAGCGCGCGGGCGCGGCGCAGCACCTGTTTGGGCGGGATGCCGAAATCGCGCCGGACAATGCGTTCCAGCCGCTTGATCTCGATGCCATAGGCATCGGCACATTGGGCCACCGAAACCGACGGATCGGCATAGCCCGCGCGTTCGAACCAGGCGCTGACCGGATCGGGCGGCAATGCACCGCACTGGTCAATCCGGGCGCGCAACGCGTCTTCCATGCAACGGCACCATTCCTCAGGCCCCGCCTCGGGGTCGAACAGCGCGATCCAGTCCCCGGTCGGGATGCCGATCTGTGCCGGATCGGTTAGCCTGTCGAGCATGGCGTGCTCGGTCATGCCGCCCAGCACGCGCACCGCGCCAGGGCAGAACGTGACGCCGGCGCTGGTAAAGCTGCCGCGCACTTCGATCGGCATGCGCCGCGCGTTGGGGCCGAACAGAAAACCGCCACGGCCGCTGCTGATCGGTCCGTCGGCGCTATCGGCCATCCAGTCGCCAGCCAGCTGGATGCGCAGCACCGGATCTTCGCAAAACAGGCCGCACGACAGGACGTGGCTTTCGGGTGCTGCCACGATCGAGACATAAACCCGTGCGATCCACGGTGCCAGATCGGGCGCGGGCGCGCGGCTGTAGGACAAGGGTTGTCCGTCGCGGGCCACCGCGCTGCGCGCCGCCAGGCTGCGATTGAGGGCAGGCATCTGCGCACGGTTCATTGTTCGGATGCTGCCCCCAGTTTCCCTTAGGATATATACTGATCAATACCCGATGGGATGGTCAAGGTGCGTTCTGTCAGAATCACGTTATTTTGGTGAAATTTTCCAATGTGGTACAATTGTGCAATGAAATGACGGGTGCAGCGCATTGGCTTGACCTGACGGGCACCGGTTGTCATGCGTTTTGGCCATGAAACTCGATGCTGAAATCGCCCTCGCTCACCGCCTTGCCGATGCGGCAGGCGCCGCCATCCGACCGCATTTTCGCGCCGCGGGGTTCGAACGCAAGGGTGACAAGACACCGGTGACCGCCGCCGATCGCGCCGCTGAACAGGCCATGCGCGCCATTCTGGCCGCCGAGATGCCAGCCGATGGCGTGATTGGCGAGGAATTCGGCGTGGCCGAGGGCACATCGGGGCGCAGTTGGGTGCTCGATCCGATCGATGGCACCACCGGGTTTGTCGCCGGACGTCCGCTGTTCGGCACACTGATAGCACTTGTGGTCGACGGGTTCCCGGTGCTGGGCGTGATCGACCAGCCGATTTTGAAGGAACGCTGGGTCGGGGTGATCGGACAGCCGACGCTGTTCAACGGGCAGGCCGTGCGTACGCGGTCATGCGCTGCACTGGCCGAAGCGGCCATCGCCACCACCGGCCCGCATTATTTCAGCGATCATGACGGCGAACATTTCATGGCGCTGGCCGCACAGACCGACCACAAGCGCATGGTGATGGGGGGCGACTGCTACAACTATGCCATGCTCGCCAGCGGGCATCTCGATGTGGTGTGCGAATCCAATCTGAAGATCTACGACTGGGCCGCGCTGGTGCCCGTGGTTGAAGGCGCGGGCGGCGTGATGGCCGATTGGCACGGCGATCCGTTGTGCCAGGGATCAAGCGGCCATGTGCTGGCGCTGGGCGATGCGGCGAGGCTGGACGATGTGGTCGAAGCGCTGGCCTGCGGGCATTGATCCAAACCGACGCTTGATGTGCTGGACACAGGCAGTGCATGCAATGATACAACCGATTTGATGGGGGACCCGATGCCACTGCGCCGCGCGATTGCCGTTCTTGCCGCCACCGCCCTGATCGCGATTGCGCCCGCCGCATTTGCCAAAACCGTGGTGGTGCGTGCCGCTCACATGGTCGACGTCATCGGGCAGAAACGCATCGATGATGCGCAAGTGGTGATCGTCGATGGGCGGATCAGCGCTGTCGGGCACAAGGGCGATGCGGTTCCTGCAGGCGCCACTGTCATCGATCTGGGGGCGCGCACGCTGTTGCCCGGCCTGATCGACATGCATGTCCATCTGACCAGCGATCCCCGGTTCAGCGGCTATACCAGCCTGCAGTTCACCGACCAGTTCAGCACCGTGGTGGGCGTTGCCAATGCGCGTCGCACGCTCGACGCGGGGTTCACCACGGTGCGCAATGTCGGGTCCGACGGATTTGCCGATGTCGCGTTGCGTCAGGCCATCGAACAGGGTGAAATCACCGGCCCGCGTATTGTGACCGCGACCTATGCGCTGGGCGCCACCGGGGGGCATTGCGACACCACCGAATTGCCGCCTTCGCTCGACAGGCAATGGCCCAACATTGCCAATTCGCCCGAGGAATTCCGCGCGCTGGTGCGCAAGATGCACAAGTACGGCGCGCAAGTGATCAAGATCTGCGCCACCGGCGGCGTCCTGTCCAAGGGCGATGCCGTCGGCGCGCAGCAGATGACGTTCGATGAAATGAAGGCGGTGGCGGACGAGGCGCATATGCTGGGGCTGCGCGTTGCGGCGCATGCGCACGGCACCGAAGGCATCAACAGCGCGCTGCGCGCCGGTATCGACACGATCGAACACGCAAGCCTGGCCGACGACACCAGCTTTCGCCTGGCGCGCGAAAAGGGCGCCGCGCTCGACATGGATATCTACGACGACGACTATATCCTGGCCGAAGGCGCCAGCAACGGCGTGTTTCCCGAAAGTCTCGACAAGGAACGCGTGATCGGCCGCAAACAGCGCGAAACATTCCGCGCCGCGCATGCCGCAGGCGTAACGCTGCTGTTCGGCACCGATGCCGGGGTCTATCCCAACGGCGACAACGCCAGGCAGTTCGCCAAAATGGTCGAATGGGGCATGACCCCGATCGAGGCGATTACCGCGGCCACCGCAACCGCAGCAAAATACCTTGACCGCACCGCCGATGTCGGCGCGATTGCCACGGGGCGTTATGGCGATCTGATCGCGGTCGAGGGCGATCCGCTGACCGACGTGCGCGTGCTGGAACATCCGGTGTTCGTGATGAAGGGTGGCGAAGTGGTGAAGGATGCCCCGGGGTTGCATTGACCACGCCGCCTCGCTAATCCGGCGCGCACATCAAGAGTCGGGCGCAACCCCGACGCCAACCTGCCGGCAACCGGGCAAGGTGGCGCCTTTCGGCAACGAAAGGGATGTGGCCGCAGCGGCAACCCAACGGCGCCAATGCCCGCAGTCCTGACATTGCCGATCGCGCTCCTCCCGGCTGCCGCCGACCCAAGGACTGCCCGTGCCGATCCGCATTGCCGACAATCTGCCCGCCCGCCGCACGCTCGAAGCCGAAGGCGTGATCGTGATGAGCGAGAGCGAGGCCGCGCGGCAGGACATCCGCCCGTTGCGCATCGCGCTGCTGAACCTGATGCCCGACAAGATCACCACCGAAACGCAGATCGCGCGGGTGCTGGGGGCATCGCCGCTGCAGGTGGAACTGGAACTGCTGCGCATTTCGGACCACGTCAGCCGGAACACCGCCGCCGGGCACATCGCCGAATTCTACCGGCCGTGGAGCGATGTCGGCCATGACAAGTTTGACGGGCTGATCGTGACCGGCGCGCCGGTGGAAACGATACCCTTTGCCGACGTCACCTATTGGGATGAACTGGCGCGCATTTTCGACTGGAGCCAGACGCATGTCCATCACACGCTGACCTTGTGCTGGGGGGCAATGGCGGCGCTGTATCACTTTCACGGGGTCGACAAGCATGCGCTTGCGGCCAAGGCATCGGGCGTGTTTGCGCATTGGAACCGCGCGCCCGCCACCCCGTGGATGCGCGGGCTGCCCGACCGGTTCGATGTGCCGGTGTCGCGCTGGAGCGAAGTGCGCGAACGCGATCTGCCGCAGGACCGCGGCCTGGCCGTGCTGGCCCACAGCGACGAGGCGGGGTTGTGCCTGATCGACGATCCGGCGCACCGGTCGCTGCACATGCTGAACCACCTAGAATACGACACGCTGACACTGGCGGGCGAATATGCGCGCGATCGGGGCGTCTATGTGCCCGCGCATTATTTCCCGGGCGATGACCCCACCGCGCGCCCGATCAACACCTGGCGCGGCGCCGGGCACATCCTGTTCGGCAACTGGATCAACCAGGTCTACCAGACCACGCCGTTCGACCGCAGCCTGATCGGTGTCGAGAGCATGATGCGATAAGCAAGAATCGCGTCATGCTCCAAGAGTCTTTTTCTAGCGCGGCGCGCCATAGCGATTGTCGCCCGGGGTGCCTTTGCGCACCAGCAGATAGACCAGCCCGCCCAGGCTGGCGAGATAGGCCAGGTTGATCGCAAACACGCGCAGGAACGCGCTCGGATCGACGTTCGTCGTGGACATCATCGGCACGGCGTCGCGCATGTGCGCCATGCCGATCACCATCAGCAGCGCCGGGATCCAGGCGACGAAGCCGGGCATGCCACTGTCGTGCAGGCGCCGCGTTATGGCCGCGCCCAGCAGGACGATGACCATGATCAGGCTGATCGTGTTGACGGTCACCGCCATGTCGAAAAACTGCTTGAACATCGCCGGATCGATCGGCGGTCCACCGGGGCCGCTGTTGATCGTGACCTGGAATCCGCCCGCGCCGCTGTCCACATGGGTCTGGTCGGGATGCGCCCTGGCAAAGGCGATGATCCGCGGCGCCATCTGCGCCATCGCGACCAGCGCGCCGATCATGCTCAACGCCATCGACGCACCGACGACCAGCCCGGCAAAGGGCCAGAACAGCGCCGGATTGTCGCGCCCGCGGAATTGCGTCAGGTGGGTCAGGGCGTGGCGCAGCGATGCGAACAGCATGGGCGTGGCTTTCAATAAAGGCCCGACCACACGTACCGATTTGGCGGTTGCGCGGCAATGGTGGCTTGCCTTTGCGGGTGAAGCTGCCTAAGGGCCCGCCTTCATCCGGCACGCCGCATGAGATTCGCCTGGCCATCAGGGCTGCCACGGCGGGTTCAGGCTGCCCGAAACCAGGAGACGAAAATGCCCAAGCTCAAGACCAAGAGCGGTGTGAAGAAACGCTTCAAGATCACCGCCAACGGCAAGGTCAAGCATGGTGTGGCCGGCAAGCGCCACCGTTTGATCAGCCACAACGCCAAGTACATCCGTCAGAACCGCGGCACTGAAGTGATTTCCGATGCAGATGCAAAGGTGATCAAGAAGTGGGCGCCCTACGGGCTCAACTGAGGAGACTGACCGATGTCCCGTATCAAGCGCGGTACGACCACGCGTACCAAACACAAGCGTCTTCTTGAACAGGCGAAGGGCTATCGCGGCCGTCGCAAGAACACGATTCGCGTTGCCCGTCAGGCCGTCGAAAAGGCCGGCCAGTACGCGTATCGCGATCGCAAGGTCAAAAAGCGTACCTTCCGTGCCCTGTGGATCCAGCGCATCAACGCTGCGGTTCGCGCCGAAGGCCTGACCTATTCGCAGTTCATCCACGGCACCAAGCTGGCCGGGATCGAACTCGATCGCAAGTCGATGGCCGATCTGGCGATGAACGAAGGCGGTATCTTTACCACCATCATCGCACAGGCGAAGGCAGCTCTGCCGGCTGTCTGATCGCATCCGGACGATTGCACGCATTTAAGGGGCGCCGTCCGCAAGGACGGCGCCCCTTTGCTTTTGCACGGTTTGACGCTAGCGGCTTGAACACCATGGAACAGCTCGATCAGACACTGACGGCCATCGCCGCCGCCGACACGCTTGACGCCGTCGAAGCCTTGCGCGTGGCCGCGCTTGGCAAACAGGGCTGGGTATCCGCCCTGCTCAAGACGCTGGGCGGCATGACCCCCGACGAACGCCAGGCGCAAGGCCCCGCGATCCAGGCCGCGCGCGAAAGCGTGACCGCCGCGATCGCCACGCGCAAGGCCACGCTGGAACGCGCAGTGCTGGAGGCGCGGCTGGCGTCGGAACGCGTCGATCTGACGCTGCCTGCGCCCGAAACCCCGCGCGGTTCGGTCCACCCGGTATCGCAGGTGATGGACGAACTGGCCGAAATCTTTGCCGACCTGGGCTTTGCCGTCGCCAGCGGGCCCGAAATCGAGGACGACTGGCACAATTTCACCGCGCTCAACATGCCCGAAACGCATCCGGCGCGCGCGATGCACGACACCTTCTATTTCCCCGACCGCGATGATGCCGGCCGGTCGATGCTGCTGCGCACGCACACCTCGCCGGTGCAGATCCGCGCAATGCTGGATCAGGGCGCACCGTTGCGGATCATTGCGCCGGGGCGGGTCTATCGGTCGGACAGCGATGCCACGCACACCCCGATGTTCCATCAGATCGAAGGGCTGGTGATCGACAAGGGCATTCACCTTGGCCATCTGAAGTGGACCCTGGAAACCTTTCTCAAGGCGTTTTTCGAGCGCGAGGACATCGTGCTGCGCCTGCGTCCCAGCTATTTCCCGTTTACCGAACCCTCGGTCGAGGTCGATGTCGGCTTTGCGCTGGTCAACGGCAAGCGCGTGGTCGGGGGCGATGGCGATGCACCCGGCGGCGGCTGGATGGAAGTGCTGGGGTCGGGCATGGTCAACCGCCATGTGATCGCCGCCAGCGGGCTTGATCCCGACGAATGGCAGGGGTTTGCCTTTGGCACCGGGGTCGACCGGCTGGCCATGCTCAAATACGGGATGGATGATTTGCGCGCGTTCTTTGACGGCGATGGCCGGTGGCTGGCGCATTACGGCTTTGCCGCGCTCGATGTGCCGACGCTGTCGGGCGGCGTGGGGGTGCGGTCATGAAATTCGCGCTGTCCTGGCTCAAACGCCATCTTGATACCACCGCCGATGCCGGCACGATTGCGCGCGCGCTGACCGCGCTGGGGCTGGAAATCGAAGGTGTCAGCGATGCCTCGGCCGCGCTGGCGGCGTTCCGCATCGCCCGCGTGGTGACCGCCGAGCGCCATCCGCAGGCGGACAAGCTGCAAGTGCTGTCGGTCGATCTGGGCGACGGTGCGCCGTTGCAGGTGGTCTGCGGGGCGCCCAATGCGCGCGCCGGGCTGATCGGCGTGCTTGGCGTGCCCGGCGCGGTGGTGCCGGCCAACGGCATGGAATTGCGCAAAAGCGCGATCCGCGGCGTCGAATCCAACGGCATGATGTGTTCGACCCGCGAACTGGGGCTGGGCGACGAACACGACGGGATCATCGAATTGCCCGCCGATGCGCCGGTCGGCGCGACTTTTGCCGATTACCTGGGCTCGGACCCGGTGTTCGATGTGGCGATCACGCCCAACCGGCCCGATTGCATGGGCGTCCATGGCATCGCGCGCGATCTGGCCGCGGCTGGCCTTGGCGTGCTGCGCCCGATCGAAGTGGCGCATAGTGAGGGCAGCTTCCCGTGTCCTGTGGAGGTGCGCACCGACGATCTGCAAGGGTGCCCGGCATTCCATGGCCGGGTGATCCGCGGCCTGCGCAACGGACCCAGCCCGCAATGGCTGCAGGACGCTTTGAAAAGCGCTGGACAACGCCCGATCTCGGCGCTGGTCGACATCACCAACTATGTCATGCTGGGGTATGGACGCCCCGCACACGCCTATGACCTGGCCAGGCTTTCGGGCGCAGTCGTCGCGCGCAAGGCGCGCGACGGCGAAACCGTGGTGGCGCTCAACGGGCGTGAATACACGATGCAGCCGTGGATGACGGTCATCGCCGACGATGCCGGTGTGCACGATGTTGCAGGCATCATGGGCGGCGAACATTCGGGGTGCAGCGATGCCACGACCGATGTCCTGCTTGAAGTGGCCTATTTCGATCCGCAATCCATTGCCCGCACCGGGCAGGCGCTGGCGCTGACATCGGATGCGCGCGGCCGGTTCGAACGCGGGGTCGATCCGGGTTTTCTTGATACCGGGCTTGATCTGCTGACCGCGCTGATCCTGGACATCTGTGGCGGCGAAGCCAGCCACGTGGTGCGCGCCGGAACGCCGCCCGTGGCCGACAGGCTGGTCGCCTATGATCCCGCGCTGGCCGCACGGCTGGGCGGGGTCGATGTGGCGCAGGACGAACAGCGGCGCATTCTGGCGGCGCTGGGCTTTGGCGTGTCGGGCGAAGGGCTGTGGCGCGTTGCCGTGCCCGGCTGGCGCCCCGATATCGATGGCGCGGCCGACATCGTGGAAGAGGTGATCCGCGTCCACGGGCTGGACCAGGTGCCATCCACCCCGTTGCCGCGCGCCGCCGGCGTGGCCAGGCCCACCGCGACCCCGGCGCAGATGCTCGAACGCCGCCTGCGCCGCGCCGCGGCCGCGCGCGGGCACCACGAAGCGGTAACCTGGTCGTTCCTGCCCGAGGCGCAGGCCGCGCATTTTGCCGATCCCGACCATCCGCTGTGGGTGCTCGCCAATCCGATTTCCGAAGACCTGAAGGCCATGCGCCCGTCGCTGTTGCCCGGATTGCTGATGGCGACCCGGCGCAATCTGGATCGCGGCACTGCCAGCATCCGCCTGTTCGAACTGGGCCGCCGCTATCTGCGCGGGCCCGGGGGCAGCAGTGCCGAGGCGCCAAGCCTGGCCGTGGTGCTGGCGGGTGAACGCGTTCAGCGCGGCTGGGCCAGCGGCAAAGCGGCCATGGTCGACGCGTTCGATGCCAAGGCCGAGGCGCTGGCGCTGCTGGCCGAGGCGGGCGCCCCGATCGACAACCTGATGGTCATGGGCGATGCGGGCGCGCAGTTCCACCCCGGGCAGTCGGCCACGCTGCGGCTGGGGCCGAAGACCGTGCTGGCGCGGTTCGGCATGTTGCACCCGGCCACGATGAAGGCGTTCGACCTGTCGGCACCGGTCGCGGTGGTCGAACTGTTCCTTGATCGCCTGCCCGCGAAAAAGGGCCCCGGCGGGTTTGCCCGCACCGCGTATGCGCCGCCGCCCCTGCAGGCGGTGACGCGCGATTTTGCCTTTCTGATCGGGCAGGATCGCGCCGCCGGCGATGTGGTGCGCGCGGTGCGCGGCGCGGACAAGGGGAACATTGTTGCCGCGCGCGTGTTCGACGATTTCCGCGGGGCCGGCGTGCCCGAAGGGCAGCGCAGCCTGGCGATCGAGGTGACATTGCAGCCGCTCGACAAAAGCTATGACGAAGCCGCGCTCAAGGCGATTGCCGACCGGATCGTTGCGGCCGTGGCCAAGTTGGGCGGCACATTGCGGGGATAACAGCCATGCCGGACAATGCGGTTGCGATTGCCAGCGAAGTGCTGTCGGCGCGGATCCATCCGACCGGCGCGGAATTGTGGTCGCTGACCGACGGGCGGGGCCGCGAATACATGACCGATGCCGATCCGGCGTTCTGGACGGGCCATGCGCCGATCCTGTTTCCGGTGGTCGGATCGCTGGCGCACGATCACCTGCGGGTCGATGGCCGGACATATGCGATGGAACGCCACGGCTTTGCCCGGCGCAGCGCCTTTGCGATTGCCGAACAGGCGCCCGACCACGTGCGCTTTGCGCTGCGTGACAGCCCCGACACCCGCCGCGTCTATCCGTATGCCTTTGCGCTCGACATCGCGTTTCGGCTGGCTGGCTGGCGGCTGGAAATCGTGGCCAGCGTCCACAATCCCGGCACTGCACCGCTGCCGTTCAGCTTTGGCTATCACCCTGCATTCGCCTGGCCGCTGCCCGGCGGCGCGGACAAGGCGGCGCATCGCGTGACCTTTGCACAGGCCGAACCCGCGCCCGTGCGCCGGGTGGCGCGCGACACCGGCCTGTTGCTGCCCCGGGCCCAGGCCACGCCTGTCACCGGGCGCACGCTGCCGCTGGACCCGGCGCTGTTTGCCGATGATGCGCTGATCTGGACCGACCTTGCCAGCCGGTCGCTGAACTATGGCGCGCCGGGCGGCACCTCGCTCGATCTTGCCTTTCCCGATATGCCGATGCTGGGCCTGTGGCAGGTGCCGGGTGCGCATTACATCTGCATCGAACCCTGGCAGGGGCACGCCGATCCGCAGGGTTTTGCCGGCGATTTTGCCGACAAGCCGGGCCTTGTCATGCTGGCGCCCGGCGCGGTACGGTCGTTTCACCTCTCGATCACGGTGAATGTCTGATGGTGCTGCGCCCGCGTATCCTGCTTGTGGTGATGGTGATCGTGCTGGCCCTGCTGGCGGGGGCCGTGGCGCTGATGTTCAGGCATGGCGGCGAACGGCTGGTGGCGCGTCAGACGTCGGCGGCATCGGCGCAGGCCTTGCGCAATTGCCTGGGCGCCCGGCTGGGGCTGACCTGGCAGGGCGATCCGCGCGCGATGCGTGCCAGCACGTTTTCGTTGCGCGTGGTGGTGTCCGACAGCGGTGCTGCGCGCCAGATCGGCTTCTTCACCCACGGTGCGCGCAAATTGAGCAGCAGCGAAACCACCGCGCTGCAGGAATGCGCCGCGATCAAGTAACAAAAACCGGGTCCCATTTTGCGCAATTTGCTCTAGGGCCCCAGACAATGTCCAATCGCCGCACCTTTGCCATCATCTCGCACCCCGACGCGGGCAAGACCACCCTGACCGAAAAGCTGCTGCTGCAAGGCGGGGCGATCCACCTGGCCGGAGAGGTCAAGGCGCGGGGACAGGCGCGGCGTGCCCGGTCCGACTGGATGAAGATCGAGCAGCAGCGCGGGATTTCGGTGACCAGCTCGGTCATGACCTTTCAAAAGGACGGCATCGTCTTCAACCTGCTCGACACCCCGGGCCACGAGGACTTTTCCGAAGATACCTATCGCACGCTGACCGCGGTCGATTCGGCGATCATGGTGATCGACGCGGCCAAAGGGATCGAGCCGCAGACGCGCAAATTGTTCGAAGTGTGCCGCCTGCGACAGGTGCCGATCATCACCTTTGTCAACAAGGTCGATCGCGAGGGGCGCAGCGTGTTTGAAACGCTGGACGAAGTGGCCGATGCGCTGGCGCTGGATGTGGTGCCGATGTCGTGGCCGGTGGGCATGGGCGGTCTGTTCGAAGGCGTGATGGACCTGACCGCGCGCACGATCGCGCGCCCGGAAGGCGCGGCCCGCGAATTTCTGGGCCAGCGCGATCCGGTCGATGGTGCAACCATCCCCGACGCGGTGGCCGAAGAAATCGAACTGGCCCAGGTCGGCTATCCCGAATTCGATCTGGCGGCATACCGCAATGGCGATCTGACGCCGGTGTATTTCGGATCGGCGCTGAAGGGGTTTGGCGTGTCCGAACTGATCGACGCCATTGCGCGGTTTGCCCCGCCGCCGCGCCCGCAATCGTCGAACCAGGGCGTGATCGATCCTTCGCGCGAGGATGTGACCGGGTTCGTGTTCAAGGTACAGGCCAATATGGACCCGCAGCACCGCGATCGCATCGCGTTCATGCGGCTGGTTTCGGGCACGTTCCGCCGGGGCATGAAGCTGATCCCGTCGGGGCTGGGCAAACCGATCGCGGTGCATTCGCCGATCCTGTTCTTTGCGCAGGACCGCGAAATTGCCGACACGGCCGAGGCGGGCGATATCATCGGCATTCCCAACCACGGCACGCTGCGCGTGGGCGATACCCTGTCGGAAAAGAACGACGTACGCTTTACCGGGCTGCCCAATTTCGCGCCCGAAATCCTGCGCCGCGTCGCGCTGAAAGACCCGACCAAGACCAAGCAATTGCGCAAGGCGCTGGATGACCTGTCGGAAGAAGGCGTGATCCAGGTGTTCTATCCCGAAATCGGCGCGCAGTGGATTGTCGGCGTGGTCGGGCAGTTGCAGCTCGACGTGCTGATTTCGCGGCTGGACGCGGAATACAAGGTCGAGGCGCGGCTGGAAGAATCGCCGTTCGACACCGCGCGCTGGGTCAAAGGCAGCGATGCCGCGATCAAGGGCTTTGTCGATTTCAACAAATCGAACCTGGCGCACGACCGCGACGGCGATCCGGTGTTCATGGCACGCTCGGCATGGGATGTCGGCTATCAACAGGAACGCAATCCCGACCTGACCTTTTCGGCGACCAAGGAGCGGTAGGCGGCTGCGCCTGCGTACGGGCAGCGCGTGCAAGCGGTACGGCGTCATACGCAGGCTGTTGCCCCAATTGCGGGAAAAGGCCTTATTGATCAGGGGCTGTCGTGTGCAGCGCGGCCACCATCAGGTCGCGGAACCGGTCAGCATCGATATCGTCGATGATCTCCACCTCTTGCTCGCCCAGATGCGGGCGGGTGGTATCCGACCACACGTGGGCATTGCCATAATTCATGCCGTGATCGATATCGACGCGCATGAAAACCCGGGTCGATCGGGTGATCAGCGTGGGATCGAGCAGCACCGCAGATGCCAGTTCATCCCATAACGGCAAGCCCCTGAGAGCGAAGCGTTCGTAATACGCGGTCAAAGGCGATTTAACCGCGACAATCCGTTCCAGCAAAGCCGGCGTCAGGCGCACCTTGTTGGCCACGCTCGACACGATCCTGATTCTTGGAAATCCCGCCGTCAGCACGATGTCTGCTGCCTCGGGATCAAATTTGAAATTGAAATCGTTGTAAAGGTTGGCGTCTTCGCTGGCCTGCGCCCGGTTGACATCGACAAGCCCGCCCATGATCACCAGTTCCTTCACATGCGCGGCAAAGTCGGGATCAAGCCGTATTGCCAGCGCCAGATTGGTCAAAGGCCCGGCCGCCACGATCGATATCTCGCCCGGATGCGCCCTTACCTGTTCCGCAAGAAACGCGGCGGCATAGCCGGGCGCGGGCTTCAGCCGGGTCGGTCCGGCCGGCATCGGCTGCACCCCATCGGGCGCGATTGCAGATTGGCCCGGATGCGGGGTGTTCCATGCCCCTTTCCACGCAAAGAGCCCGTAGTTTCGCTCCCACGCATCCAGTTCGTCCTTGCTGCGAAGCAAAGGGTGATTGGCCCCGGCATAGACCGGGATATCCCCTCGCCCGATAATCTCCAGAAAGCGCAAGGTGTGCATCACATCATCGGTGACGTAGCTGTCACCCACGACAGTGGTAATGCCAAGCACTTTGACCGCGGGACTGGTAATCAGCGGCACCGCCTGAATGGCGCTGACCGGAACACCGAAATCATTGTCTATGATAACCAGTCGGCGCGGGGTCTGGGCACGGGCGGCGGAAATCGCCATCGCGGCAAGGCCTATCGCTGCAATCGCCGTCGAAAATTTCATCGGATCAACCCATCCCAAAACGCCGGTTTGACCGGGTCAAGACATCGCCTTTGCAATCGATTCCCGGCCAAATGCCGGCCGCCCGCCGGCCGCCGGGGCATGGCGGTGACACCTTACGGCACCACCAATCCGTCCCCCCACGCCCAGACCGTATCGCCCCGCCACAACACCCCCTTGCCAGCAGGATCACCACGCGGCAGGTAGGCATCATGAATTTGCTCGGCCCGACATCCAACACCTTTATCTCGCAACGCCTGCGGCTGCATTATGTGGACTGGGGCAACGCCGACAAACCGCCGCTGCTGCTGATCCACGGCGGGCGCGATCATTGCCGCAGCTGGGACTGGACGGCAGAGGCGCTGCGCGAGGATTGGCATGTGATCGCGCTCGATCATCGCGGCCATGGCGACAGCGAATGGGCGTCGGATGGCAATTACCGCACGATGGACATGGTCTATGACGTGGCGCAGCTGGTGCACCAGCTGGATCTGGCGCCGGTGACGATCGTATCGCATTCGATGGGCGCCAATGTGTCGCTGCGCTATGCCGGGCTGTTTCCCGAAGACGTGCGCAAACTGGTGGCGATCGAGGGGATCTTTCCCACCGCCGATTGGGAAGTGCGGATGAAGGATGTGCCGTTTGGCCGGCGCGTGCGCGACTATATCGCCGAAAAGCGCAAGGCCGCCGGGCGCCTGCCGCGCCGTTATCCCACGCTGCGCGATGCCTATGCCCGGATGAAGACAGAAAACCCCTATCTGACCGAAGAACAGGCCAAACACCTGACGATCCACGGGATCAATCGCAACGAAGACGGCACCTTCACCTGGAAATTCGACCCTTACGTCCACATCGATCACCCCTATGACATTTCGAGCGAGCGCAAGCACGAGCTGTGGCAGGCGATTACGTGTCCCACGCTGCTGCTGAACGGCGCGGATTCGTGGGCGGGCAATCCCGAACGCGATGGACGCCTGCGCCATTTCCGCAATGCGCAAGTGGTCGAATTCGCCAATGCCGGGCACTGGTTGCACCATGACCAGTTCGACCGGTTTGTCGCGACGCTGAAGGATTTTCTGTAACCGCTGCCCAAATATTGGGCAAAAATTGGCAGCTGCCCGCGAATCGGGCGGTGCTGTTGGCATGTTCGCCCCGGCCGCTTGCGCCAAACCGCGGCATTGCGCGGCAAAGGTCCTGCACAAGGACTTGGCACGGAGTTTGCACTACTGAACCGACGTCGGGACGCGCATGGCGGACCGGCTGTGGGGGCAGGCATGAAGTTCATCATCGCCATAATCAAGCCGTTCAAGCTTGATGAAGTGCGCGAAGCTTTGTCGGACCTGGGCATCGCCGGGATGACCGTTTCGGAAGTGAAGGGTTTTGGTCGGCAAAAGGGTCAGACCGAAATCTATCGCGGCGCGGAATACACCACCAACATGCTGCCCAAGGTCAAGCTCGAGATCGCGGTAACCGACGATCTTGCCGACCGCGTGATCGAAACCATCCAGCAGACCGCCAGCACCGAGGCGATCGGCGATGGCAAGATCTTTGTCATCGATCTGGTTTCGGCCACGCGTATCCGCACCGGCGAAACCGGGGAGCCGGCGCTGTGATATCCCGAATGAGGAACAACCAGATGATCCGCAAGATGATCCGTGGCGTTGTGGGGCCCTGTGTTGCGCTGGGTTTTGCATCGACCGCTTTCGCACAAACCGCACTGATCAAGGCGCCGGACGCTGCGCACCAGGCGCTGATGATCAACAAGGGCGATACCGCCTGGCTGCTGCTGTCGTCGGCGCTGGTGCTGATGATGAGCGTGCCTGGCCTGGCGCTGTTTTACGGCGGGCTGGTGCGCACCAAGAACATGCTCAGCGTGCTGATGCAGGTGTTCATGATCGTGTCGGTGTGCGGATTGCTGTGGGCCACGGTCGGCTATTCACTGGCGTTTACCACCGGCATGACCCCGGGCCTGACGCCTTATATCGGCGGATTTTCCAAGGCGCTGATGCGCGGGATCGACGCCAGCACCGCGGCAACCACGTTTTCGAACAACGTCTATGTGCCCGAACTGGCCTATTTCGTGTTCCAGATGACCTTTGCGATGATCACGCCCGCGCTGATCGTCGGATCGTTTGCCGAACGCGTGAAATTTTCGCCGCTGATCGTGTTCACCGTGCTGTGGTCGTTGCTGGCCTATTACCCGATCGCCCACATGGTGTGGTACTGGGGCGGGCCCGATTTCATGAAGGACAGCCCCAACGAGGCGGGCCTGTTGAACCATTGGGGCGCGCTGGATTTTGCCGGTGGCACCGTGGTGCATATCAACGCCGGGATCGCCGGCATGGTCGGCTGTCTGATGATCGGCAAGCGTCTGGGCTTTGGCAAAGAAAAC
>NZ_KE386832.1:0-1216 GCF_000429005.1 Novosphingobium acidiphilum DSM 19966
TGTATCCGAAATCGCCGGGATCAACGCCTGCGCATCAGCCGCCACAATCGCTTGCGCCTGCGCAACGCTGGCCGCGCCGATGATGTTGATGGCGCTCACCCCGGTCAGGCTGAGACCTGCGGCAAGCTCGGCATTGTAATCGGCCGCGGTGTCGGAAATCAGCGCGATCTGCGCGGTAACACCGTTGGCCACATCGCCCTGCAACGCAAAGGCCTGCACCGCCGTGGTCGAACCGGTCGCGGTGACCGCAGCAGCATGACCCAGATAGCTGGTCGAGGCTTGCGACAGCAGATTCGCCGCCGTGTCCGACACGCCAAAGGTTACGGCATGGGTAAAGCCCGCCAGCGTCACGGCCTGTGCCGCGCTCGCCGTGGTCGTCGCCGTGACGGCGCCGGTCACATCGGACAACACGCTGTCGCTGGTCGATGCCAGGTTGGCCGCGGTGTCGCTGACAGCGGCAATGCTCAGGCTCGATGCGCCAGCGGCGGCCAGCGCGGTGGCCTGCGCCGCCGTGGCTGCGCCCGTGGCGATCACGGTCGTGCCCGTCAGGTCGGACAGCACGGTCTGCAGATTGGCGGCCGTGTCGGTCACCTGGGTGAATGTTATGACATGGCCAAAGCCCTCGAACGCGGACACCTGGGCAGCGGTCGCCGCGGTGTTGGCCGTTACCGCGCCGCTGACCAGTTGGAACTGTCCGTGCGTGACATTGGCGATCGCAGCCGCTGTATCGGTAACTGCGTCTACCGTCTTCACACCGGTGTTGGATGCGCCGGCAATCAGCCACAATTCGGCGACGCTGGCAGTGCCTGTCGCGTGGATCGATCCGACATCCGACAGGAAACCGGTTCCCGCAATCGATATATGGGTGGCAATGTTTGCTGCCGTGTCGACCACGCCGCCGATTGTCACCGATCCGGTCGCGCCCGCGGCATTGATCGCCAATGCACCCGCAACCGTGGTGGTACCGGTCGCTGTGATGTTTACCGGCGCATCGGCGGTGCCGAAGCTGGCCGCTGCAATCGCGGCGGCGGTGTCGCTGACGCTATAGACCACGGGCGTCGCCTGGCTCGACAGGGTGGCGCCCTGGGTCGCGTTGGCTGCGGTCGTTGCGGTGATCGTGCCGCCTGCGGCCAGGTGGCCGGCCAGGCTCGCCAGTCCGGCACCGCCTGCCTGGGCAAGGTTGGCTGCCGTATCGGCAATCGCACCGATCGTGGTG
>NZ_KE386832.1:1741-33593 GCF_000429005.1 Novosphingobium acidiphilum DSM 19966
CGAACCAACGGTGGTCGCACCGGTGTTGGGGGCGGCGGCAATCTGTTCAAGCTGCGCCACGGTGGCGGCGCCGGTCGCGGTGATCGATCCGACATGCGCCAGAAAGCCCCGGCCCGAGGCGACGATCTGAGCGGCAATGTTTGCCGCGGTATCGGCCACACCACCGATCGTCACCGATCCGGTTGCACCGATCGCTTCGATCTTCAGGACATTGGCCACCGACGTGGCGCCGGTCGCGATGATATTGGCAGGCAGATCGGCGGTGCCGAAGCTGGCGGCCGCGATGTTGGCAGCGGTGTCGCTGATGCTGTAGACCACGGGCGTCGACCCGCTGGACAGCACGGCAGCCTGCGTTGCGTTCGCTGCGGTGGTTGCAGTGATCGTGCCGCCCGGGACCAGATGCCCGGCCAATGCCGCAAGTTGCGCATTGGTGAGCGAGGCAAGATTTGCCGCCGTGTCGGAAATCGACGGGATCAAGGCCTGGGCATCAGCCGCGACAATGTCTTGTGCCTGCGCAACATTGGCAGCCCCGATCACGTTCAGCGCGCCAACCCCGGCCAGCGTCAGCCCGGCATGAATCTCGGCGTCCAGATGCGCCGCAGTATCGGAAATCAGCGCAATCTGCGCGGTTGCTCCGGTGGCGAGCGCAGACTGGAGGGCCAGAGCCTGCTGCGCGGTCGCCTGACCTGACGCAACGACCGTGGTCGCATCGGCCAGGTAATGCAGCGATGACTGCCCCAGCAAGTTCGTAATTGAATCAGACACCTGCGCGAATTGCAGGCCCACCGCAGTGCCGACCGCGGCCTGCAGTGCGCTGGCCTGCATCGCCGTCGTGCTGCCGGCCACGACCACGCCGGTGGACGCCGCAAGATAGCCCAGCGAACCCTGCGCCTGCAGATTGACCGCGGTGTCTGCAATCGAGAAGACCACCGGATGGGTCAGGGCCGCCAGGGCAGCGGCCTGCACCGCATTCGCCGGTGTCGTGGCGGTCACCAGACCCGTGACATGGGCGAGCTGGGCATTGTTGAGCGCGGACAGCAAACCGGACGTGTCGCTGAGCGAACCGAACGTGGTAACGCCGCTGTTGGTTGCGCCCAGAATGGCAAGCAATTGCGTCGCATTGGCCGAAAACACGGTAATGTTGCTGGCATGCGAGAGAAAACTCAGCCCCGCAGACGCAATCTTTGCCGCAATGTTCGCGCCGGAATCCTGAACATTGTAGACGATCCCAAGGCCGGCCAGATTATACTGGACGGCCTGCGCCGCCGTAACGGTGTCTGCCGCGGGCGCCGCAGCAAGCAGCAGGAACGAACCCGTTCCGGCCGCCCCGGAAAAACCCGCCTCGTCAGAGGCCACCGCCGACACGGCAATCGGGCCATCACCCAGCGTCGCCAGATTGGCACTGGTCAGCGTTACAACTTGCGGCGCGCCGGTTCCGGTCAGCGTCATGACGACCGAGTTGGCACCATGCGTAAAGGTAACCGTAACCGTGCTGCCGGCCTGGGCGACCAGCGAATACACACCACTGGGTGCCGTTGCCTGCGCCGCATCCGCAAACTGCGCCAGACATGCCGCAGGCGTCAGGACAGGGGCCGGCGGCGCAAGCAGGGTAAACGAGGCGGTTGCCGCGCTGGAGGCCGTATCCCCGGCAGCAGTGGCCGTGGCCGACACCGCAATGGCGCCGTCACCAAGCACCTGGAGGTCGGCCACAGTCAGGGCAACCGCCTGCGCCGTGCCGTTTCCAGTCAAAGACTTGGTAACGGTATGCCCGCCATTGGTGAACGTAACCGTGACCGCAGCGCCATTCGCTGCCTGCACTGTGACGACACCAGTGGCTTCAATCGCGGTCGTCGCGCTCGCGCCGCCCGAGACGCCGGCACCCAGCGCCAGCACCGGGGTGGCAGTCGCGACGACGGTAGTGCCCCCCGAAGAGCCACCCGAACCGGAGCCACCCGAAGAACCATGACCCCCCGCCGCAGCGGCAATGCCGCCACCCACGGCACCAAGGCCCAACAGCACATACGCCGTTGTCCCGACGCCGCCACCCGAAGCAGGCGCTGCCGCGCCCGCACCGGCATCGGCCGTCAGCGCCGAAGTGCCGGCAGAAGCATCGCTGAACGCATCGAATGCAGGCAATGCCTGCCCAAGAGCAGCCAGGGAAACATCGCCCTGCGGCAACGACTGGCCCGAGTCACGCGCGCCTTCGATGAATTGTATGTCGACCAGGTGGCCGTCGGCAGTAAACTGCGCATGGATATCATCGCCAACACGAATGGCCTTATCCGGCGCGATTTCCTTGCCCGTGGCCTTATCAACCACACGAACATGGGAACCCTTGGGCAACTTTACAGCATTACCCCCGTCTTTCAGATCAATTTTCTTAATCTTCCGAGTAGAAAGATTTTCAATCTGAAGAACAATACCCATGTAAAAACACCTTGATTGAAAATTTGGAAGCCTGAAAACGATATTCTTAAGAATGACTCACTTGAAAATATCGTTTTCCACTAAATCTTCTGATTATCGATAATCAACGATGAAAAAATCGTACAAATCTATCGACCATCAAAAGATTTTCTTCATAAATACTAAAAAATACAATACGTTATAATAAGACAAAAAAATTGCCGAGACTGCCTTTTAAATCGCTGAAACGGCCCGCAAGTGCAACTCAATAGAGTTATGTAACATGCATATTTTATGTTACATGCGATCATCGGAAACGATTGTTTTAATGCCATTAAGTTCCACGGTCATTCGGCAAAGTATCGGAAATCCCGCATCCCAATCTGCGCCCCGCGGTGCCGGTTGGGCCACCGCCGCGACCGGCTACGGCCCAATTGGCAAAACCGGCAGAGGCAGGGGCTTCGCGCGTTCGTGCGCACGCTGCCGGGCCAGGCGCGCGCAACGCTCGGCGCGCTGATCGGTCACGCACCGCGCTTCGGCCACGAGCCCCACGGGATGACCTTTGTTCAATGATGACGGCCGGGGCACAACGAGCGACACCCCAAAGGCAAAGCCTGCCCCAAAGGGAAATGTTGCAAAGGCCGCACCGATCTGTCTCACTTCAAAAAAATGCGAGGGAGAGATGATTCGGTCATGGCACCATCGCCCCTGCCTGCCGGAAATGCAGCGCGTTCGATCAATCCCGTCCAGACCCGAGACGACTGGAATGCGATGCGCAGCGCGGCGTTGGCCGATCCCGGCGCATTTCACGGCGCTATTGCCGCGCAAACGATCCATTGGTTTGTCGATCACGTCGGCAGCGACGGGGCCTGGCTGTCGCGTGACCATCACGGGCACTGGGCGGGTTGGGACGCGGTCACAGGCGAAACTTTGACAGCCGATGTGGCGCCGGATTTTCAGCCCTGGACGCTGGCCTTTGATCCATCGCAGGCGCCGCACTGGCGCTGGTTCACCGGTGCAAGGACCAACGCGGCGTTCAACGAGGTCGATCGTCATGTTCTGGCCGGCCATGGTGCTGAACCGGCACTGATCTTTGAAGGTGACCGCTGGGATATGGCCGCCGATGGCGGTCGGGGTGCCCCTGTCGATTGTTTCACGGTTTCGCGCAAGCGGCTGCTGCTCGAAACCGCCAAGTGCGCGGTGGCGCTCGAAACGCTGGGGCTGAAAGCCGGCGACCGCATCGCGCTCAACATGCCAAGCATCGTGCCGCAGATCTACTGGACCGAGGCGGCAAAGCGGCTGGGGATCGTCTATACTGCGGTGTTTGGCGGGTTCAGCGACAAGACCTTGTCCGATCGCATTGCCGATGCCGGGGCCCGGGTGATCGTTACATCGGACGGCAGTTACCGAAACGCGCAAGTCGCGGCGTTCAAGACCGCCTATACCGACCCGGCGCTCGACAACTATGTCCCGGTGGCAACAGCACTGGCCGTGCTGGGGGCGACCGATCTCGGGCTGGCCCAGGCAGACGCCGCGGTCATCCATGCCACAGTCGCTGAAACCCTGGCGGGTGAAATCACCGTCGAACGATCCGACGTCATGCGCGGGGTCGGCCGGGCGCTGATCGTGCTGGGCAAGGAAGGGCGGATCGGTTCCGGCGATGCCGCGCGTGTGCGGCTGGCCATCGCGGCAAGCCTGGTGGCCCTGCCACCGCGGGTCGATACGGTCATCGTGGTGCGCCACACCGCCCAGCCCGATATCGTGTGGCGCAGCGAACGCGATCGCTGGAGCCACGATCTGACCGACGCGGCGCTTGATACCATCATGGCCAACGCGCGCGCCGCCGGTTTTGCGGTTGCCAGTGAGACCGATTTGCTCGCGCTGCCCGATGCCGATTTCGTCAGGGCCATCTGGGCAACGTCGCGGCCGCGGCCGGTGGATGCCGATTTCCCGATGTTTTTCATCTATACCTCGGGATCGACCGGCAAACCCAAAGGCATCGTCCATGTCCACGGCGGCTATACCGCGGGCATTGCCCATACGATGGCGGTGGCGTTCGCTGCGCGCCCCGGCGACACCATCTATGTCGTGGCCGATCCCGGCTGGATCACCGGCCAAAGCTACCTGATTTCGGCGGCCCTGACGACGCGGGTGACGTCGGTCGTTTCCGAAGGGTCGCCCGTGTTTCCGCACGCCGGGCGCTTTGCCTCGATGATCGAACGCCACAAGGTCACCATCTTCAAGGCGGGGGTGACATTCCTCAAATCGGTGATGTCCGATCCGTCGAACCTTGCCGATGTGCAGCGCTACGACATGGCGTCATTGCGCGTGGCGACATTCTGCGCCGAGCCGACTTCGCCCTCGGTCCAGGCATTCGGCATGGCGCATGTGACGCCGCGCTACATCAACAGCTATTGGGCAACCGAGCATGGCGGCATCGCCTGGACCCATTTCCATGGCAACCGCGATTTTCCGCTGCGCGCCGATGCCCATGCCTACCCGCTGCCGTGGATTGTCGGCGATGTCTGGGTGGAGGATGGCGATGCGCCGCCCGGTGCGGTGCCGTTTGCGCGTGCCGGCGTTGGCGGGCTGCCGTGGCGCCGGACAGAGCCCGGCGAAAAGGGCGAAATCGTGATCACGGCGCCGTATCCTTATCTGGCGCGCACGATCTGGGGCGATGTCGACAATTTCCGCGTTGAAAACGGCAGCGTGATCGGACCCTGGCGCGGCGATGCTGCGCGCTGGGAAACGGGGTACTGGACCCGGTGGAAGGGGGCCTGGGCCTATACGCAGGGCGATTTCGCCATCCGCCATGACGATGGCTCGTTTTCGCTGCATGGCCGCAGCGACGATGTCATCAATGTCTCGGGCCACCGCATGGGCACCGAAGAGATCGAAGGCGCGGTGCTGCGCGACAAGACGCTCGACCCGGATTCGCCCGTTGGCAATGTCCTGGTGGTGGGTGCACCGCACCGCGAAAAAGGGCTGACGCCGCTGGCCTTTGTCGTGCCGGTTGTCGGTCGCAAGCTTACCCACGAGGACCGGCGCAGACTGTTCGAACTGGTGCGCACCGAAAAGGGCGCCGTGGCCGTGCCCGCCGACTTTATCGAAGTGTCGCAGTTTCCGGAAACCCGCAGCGGCAAATACATGCGCCGCATGGTGCGCGCGCTGGTCGAAGGGGCCGATCCGGGGGATATGACGACGCTGCGCAATCCCGAAAGCCTGACCGAACTCAAGACCGTGATCGACGACTGGCAGCGCAAGCAGCGCCTGTCAGAGGAACAATCGCTGTTCGAGCGATATCGTTATTTCCTGATCCAGTACAATGCGGTCGCACCCGGCAAACGCGTTGCCACGGTCACCGTCACCAACCCGCCGGTGAACGCGCTGAACGAGCGCGCGATCGATGAACTGGCGATCGTGGTCGATCATCTGGCGCGCAAGGACGACGTGGTGGCCGTCGTCTTCACCGGCGCAGGCACGTCGTCGTTCGTGGCCGGCGCCGATATTCGCCAGATGCTGGAAGACGTTCACACCCCCGAAGAAGCGATGGTGCTGCCCAACAATGCCCAACTCGCGTTTGCGCGGATCGAAGCAATGGGCAAACCGTGCATCGCGGCGGTTCAGGGGGTGGCGCTCGGCGGTGGCCTGGAATTTGCGCTTGCCTGCCATTATCGCATTGCGCAGGTTACCGCACGGTTTGGCCAACCCGAAATCCGCCTGCGCCTGCTGCCCGGCTATGGCGGGACACAGCGCCTGCCCCGTCTGCTGAACGATGCGCGCGGGGCCGAAGGGGTGCGCGATGCGCTGGACCTGATTCTGGGCGGCCGCACGATCGATGCGACCGCGGCGGCCGGCATCGGCCTGATCGACGAACTGGTCGAGGGGTCCCGCGATGCGTTGGCCGAGGCGCATGCGGCGGTGCGCAGCTTTGTCCGCCACGGCGCCGACAGTGTGCTGGGCCGCGCGTTTGCGGCCAGGCAGGCCACGACTGCGCGCTGGGCGCGCCCGGCTGCGGTCGATCTCGACAGCGTGCTGGCCGACGATTTCCTGCAGGCTATGCTGGCACAGCTCGATTGGGCGGGTCGCGGTGCTGCGGGCAGACGCGCGCTCGACGCGGTGCGTACCGGGCTTGAACAGGGCATGGCGGCGGGCCTTGCGCGCGAAGCCGCGTTATTTGCCGCAGCGGTGGTCGACCCCGAAGGTGGCAAAACCGGTATCCGGCAGTTCATCGACAAAACCAGTCCGCCATTGCCTGTGCGCCGCAATGGCGTGTGGCCGGACACCGACCATGCCGCCTGCGCTGCCGCGCTGCTGGCATCGGGCGATCTGTTGCCCGTCGGCGCGCCGTTCTATCCCGGGGTCAGCCCGATCCCGGCGTGGCAATACGCGTTCGGCATTGCCCGCGACCCTGCAACGGGCGCGCCGCGGTTCGGGCCGCCCGCCACGCATGAACGCGAATTGATCGTCACAGTGCCAGAGCCTGCGCCCAACGAAGCATTGCTCTACATGCTGACCAGCGAGGTCAATTTCAACGACATCTGGGCGTTGACCGGAATTCCGGTTTCGCCGTTCGATGCGCATGACGAGGATGTGCAGATCACCGGTTCTGGCGGTATCGCGCTGGTTGCCGCGCTCGGCAGCGAAACCCGCGCCGAGGGGCGCGTCAAGGTCGGCGATCTGGTAACGGTCTATTCGGGCACCAACGCGCTGCTGTCCCCGCAGGTCGGCAACGATCCGATGTTTGCCGGCTTTGCGATCCAGGGCTACGAAACACAAACCGGCAGCCACGCGCAGTTCCTGACCGTGCAGGCGCCGCAAATGCACCCGATCCCGCCAGACCTGACGCTGGAACAGGCGGGCAGCTATGTGTTGAACCTGGGCACGATTGCGCGCTGTTTGTTCACCACGCTGCAGATCGCCCCGGGGCGCACCTTGTTTGTCGAAGGTGCGGCGACCGGCACCGGGCTTGATGCCTTGCGCAGTGCAGTGCGCACCGGGCTGCAGGTAACCGGGCTGGTGTCGAGCAGCGAACGCGCCGCGTTCATCACCGGCCAGCAGGGCGCGATCGGCGCGATCAACCGCAAGGATCCGCGTTTTGCCGAACTTTATACCGTCGTGCCCGAGGATGCAGATGCCGCGCGCGCGTGGGAAGCGGCAGGGGCGCCGCTCTTGGCCGAATACCAGGCGCTGAACGGCGGAAAAGGTGCCGACTATGTGGTCAGCCATGCCGGTGAAACCGCGTTTCCGCGCAGTTTCCAAATGCTGGCAAAGGATGGCACGCTGGCGTTTTACGGCGCTTCTTCCGGCTATCATTTCAGCTTTATGGGCAAACCGGGTGCGACCTTACCCGAAGCGATGCTGCGCCGCGCGGTTTTGCGCGGCGGCGAAGCGGTGCTGATCTACTACGGCCCGGGCTCGCACGATCTGCTTGATGAAACCGGGCTGGAAATCATCGAAGCCGCACGGCGCTTCAACGCCCGCAGCGTCGTGGCAACCACCACCGATGGCCAGCGCGAATTCCTGCAATCGCTGGGGCTTGAGGACGCCATCGCCGGCATCGTCAGCCTGGAGGCGATCCGCCGCCGCGAAGGAACAAACTTTGTGTGGCCGGCGACGATGCCGCGGCTGCCCGATGCCAAAGCCGACATCGAGGCATTCAAGGCGGCCGTGCGCGATTATCAGGATCGCGTGATGAAGCCGTTTGGATCGGCCGTGGGCCGGATCCTGCGTTCGGCCGACAATCCGCGTGGCAGCCCGGACCTCATTTTCGAACGCGCAGGCCAGGATACGCTGGGCGTGTCGACATCGCTGGTCAAACCGTTCACCGGGCGCGTGGTCTTTGCCGAAGACCTGTCGGGCCGGCGCTTTACTTTCTACGCACCGCAAGTGTGGACCCGGCAACGCAAGATCCTGATGCCGACCGCATCGATCCTCGGCACCCATTTGTGCAACGCCTACGAAGTCGCACGGATGAATGACATGATCGCCGCCGGTCTGCTTGAAGTGACCGAGCCGGTGGTCGTGCCGTGGGATGGTTTGCCGCAGGCGCATCAGGCCATGTGGGAAAACCGGCATTCGGGCGCAACGTATGTCGTCAATCACGCCTTGCCGGTGCTCGGCTTGCGCAGCCGTGACGCTCTACTCGAAGCATGGGTGACCCAACACGATTAACCGAAAAGGGCAGGACACGATGGCGAAGGCAACGAAACTGGCACAGCCCGCAACCCCACCGGCTGCAGGCAGGCTTTCCGGCAAGATCGCGGTCGTTACCGGCGCAGCGGGCAATCTGGGCGGTCATATCGTGCGCCATTACTTGCGCGAAGGCGCCACCGTGGTGATGACCGGGCGCACGGCCGCCAGGCTGGAAGCCGCCGCCGATGCCTTGCGCAGCGAAACCGGCGTCGATGCGGCGCGGCTGGCCACGGTGGTACTGGACGGCGCCGATGCGCAATCGGTGCGCGATGGCATCGCCGAGGTGGTTGCGCGGTTCGGGCATATCGATGTGCTGGTCAACAATGCCGGATCGGCCGGGCCCAAGCAGCCGATCGAACAGCTGCCGTTCACGGCCGACGAACTCGCTGCGCAGCGCAAGCACGGGTCGACCGATACCGAAACGGTTGGTGATGCGATGCGCAATGTGTTTGGCGTGGCGTGGAACCTGGCGCGCACGGCGGCCCCGGCGATGCGTGAAGGCGGCTCGATCATCAATGTCTCGACGATCTTTTCGCGCACCGCCTATTATGCGCGCGCCGCCTATGTCGTGCCCAAGGCGGCGATGAACGCGTGGTCAAGGGAACTGTCGCTGGAACTGGGCCTGCGCGGTATTCGCGTCAACCTGGTGTTTCCGGGACCGATCGAAGGCGAACGCATCCGTTCGGTATTTGCGACCATGGACAAACTGCGCGGCGATGCGCCGGGGACCACGGCCAACCAGTTCTTTGACATGATGTCGCTGGAACGCAGCACCGGCGGCGCGGCCAAGGCCAAGACGTTCCCCCTGCCAGACGATATCGCGGCGACATGCGTGTTTTTGGGCAGCGATGAATCCGCCTATTACAACGGCCATGACTTCGAAGTTACGCATGGCATGACCTTGCGCAAGGAATCGCGGTCGACATTCCTGGCGCGCCCGACGATGCGTTCGATCGATGGCGTAGGACTTGCCGCGCTGATTGTGGCGGGCGATGCGTGGGAAGATGCGCTGGAAATTGCCAAAGTTCAGCTGGCATCGGGGGCGAACGTCCTGCTGGGCCTGCCGCGGCAGGCCGACGTGGCCATCGCACAGGCCCGCGCCAAGGCCGAATCGATCGGCAAGGCGCTGACCATCGTGCGCTTCAACCGCAACGAGCCGCCCGCGATGGAGGCAGCGCTGGCCGCCTACAGCGAAGATCACGCGCCGATCACCGGCGCGATCTTCATGCCGGCACGCGCGCCGGGCGAATTCGTCGGCACACTGTCGAACGCCGCCGACAAGGACGTTGCGTCGTTCATGGATGAGGAACTGGTCGGGGCAATGGCGCTGGCGCGCACGCTCAGTCGGTATTGGAAAAGCCACGATCAATTGCTGCAATGCCCGCGCTTTTTGTTCCTTTCGAACCCCTGCGACGGCAAGGGCGATGTCTATGCCAATGTCTTGCGCGCCGCCACCGAACAGCTGGTGCGTATCTGGCGCGATGAATCCGAAGTCGATGTCGCCCATGGACGCCGTCGCCAGGCCGAATGGGGCAATCAGATCGTCCGGTTTACCAACACCGAACCTGAAAACACCCGTTTCACCGCGGGTCATGCCGCGCGTGTTCTGATCAAGGAAAGCAAAGTCGCCGAAGTCACGCTTTACGTGCCCCAAAGCATTGGCGATGCCACCGGTGCGCGCAAGGCGATGGCCGGCTTCAGCGAAAACATCACCGGGCTTCATCTTGGCAAAGTTGCGCTGATCACCGGAGGCTCGGCGGGCATCGGCGGCCAGGTTGCACGTCTGCTGGCGCTTGCCGGGGCCAAAGTCATGATGGTGGCGCGTCGCGAAGGCGAACTTGCCGTGGCGCGCGCGCGCATCGTCAGCGAACTTGAAGACATCGGCTTTGCCGGGGTGGAACGGCGGGTCCAGACGATGGCCGGACTCGATGTCAGCAATCTTGCATCGCTCAAAGGCGCGGTCGATGCAACGATCAAGGCGTTTGGCCGCATCGACTATCTGATCAACAATGCCGGCGTCGCAGGCGCCGAAGACATGGTCGTCGATATGAGCCTGGATGCGTGGAACTATACGCTCGATGCCAATCTCATTTCCAATTTCGTGCTGATGCACCATGTCGTGCCGCTGATGAAGGCCCAGGGATCGGGCTATGTGCTCAATGTTTCGTCCTATTTCGGTGGTGAAAAATATCTGGCTGTCGCCTATCCCAACCGCGCCGACTATGCGGTGTCCAAATCGGGCCAGCGCGCGATGGTCGAAGCGATGGCGCGCTATCTGGGGCCCGAGGTGCAGTTCAACGCGATCGCGCCCGGCCCGGTCGATGGCGACCGCCTGGCGGGAACGGCGGGCAAGCCGGGGCTGTTCGACCGCCGCGGCAAGCTGATCCTTGAAAACAAGCGTCTGAACGCAATCCACGCCGCGGTGGTCAAGGCGCTGCGGCGCGGCAGCCGCGTCGAAGCGCTGCTTCACCGCCTGGCGCGCAACGACACGGTGCGGATTTCGCACGACACCGACAATCCGCGCGAACTGAGGGATCTGGCGCTGGCTTGCGCGCGTGAAGGCGATGGCGTTTGCACCTGGGATCGATACCTGATGACCCCGGCGATTGCCGCACGGCTGGTATCGCGCTTGCGCGGCGCGGGCTATTTCCTCGATGCGCCGGGTTGGGTCGACCGGCCGGACACCGACGATGCCAACAGCAGCTGGCTGCTCAAGGTGCCGCCTGCAGAACTGCCGTTTCTTCCTGCCGAACGCATCGCGGCAGAGGCCAAGAAGGTTGGCAGCGGCGTGCTGTCGCAACTTTACCTCGGCAAGATGCCGACCGAGACCGACGTCGCCCAGGCGACGGTGTTCTTCCTTGCCGATCGCGCGGTCAGCGGCGAAACCTTCATGCCGTCGGGCGGACTAAGCGTCGAACGATCGACCACCGAACGTGAATTGTTCGGCGGCCCCAATCAGGAGCGGCTGGATCAGATGCGCGGCCGCGTTGTCTGGATAATCGGCGAACATCTGGTTGATTTTCTGGCCGAAACGGCGCGCCAGTTCATGACCGAATGCCACGTCGCCAAAGTCATCCTGCTGACGCGCAGCGATGCCGGTTTTGCCGCGGTGCGCGATGCCCTGGCCGACATTGCCGACGCGCCGCTTGAATCGGTGCTGCTTGATGACGGTGTTCAGGCCGCAATGGATCGCGCGCTGCTGCGCTGGGGCCGCCCCACCACCATCCTGTCCACCCCGCTCGAAGCGCTGCCGACGCGGTTGTTTGAAAGCGATGCCCTGCTTACGCCCGACGAATTCAGGGCCGTGGTGGCAAACAATCTGACCGCGCATTTCCTCGTCGCGCGCAAGGCCTCGCTCTATGACGATTGCCAGTTGGTGCTGGCATCGCCCGACGTGCCGATGGGCGACAAAAGCCCCGCTTTTGCGCTGGCCAATTTCATCAAGACCACGCTGCATGCGTTCACCGCCACGCTGGCGGTCGAAAACGAACGGCTGGTGCACAATGTGCCGGTCAACCAGATCAACCTGACCCGGCGCGTGCGCTCGGAAGAGCCGCGTGATCTCGACGAACAGCTTGAGGAAACCAAACGTTTTACCCGCGCGGTGCTGCTGGTCGGTGCGCCGTTGCCCGATGCTGAAGATTCGCGTTATCGCGCGCGGATCTATCGCGGCATGTCGATGACGGTGTGATGCACTATCTGGCGTTCGAAAAACCGGTGGAGGCGCTGATCGCCAGCGCCGCCGCGCTGCGCGCCGGCGGCCACCATGAAGCCGAAGCGGCCATGCTTGACGAACGCGCCAGCCGTCAGCTTGCGGACATATACGCGCAGTTGACCCCGTGGCAGCGTACCCTGGTTGCGCGGCACCCCGCGCGACCGCATTTTGGCGATCTGGTCCAGGGGTTGTTTGCGGATTTCCTGCCGCTCAGTGGTGACCGCCGGTTTGGCGACGATCCTGCCATCATCGGCGGCTTTGCGCGGTTCGAAGGACGCCCGGTGATGGTCATCGGTCATGCCAAGGGCGATGACACCGCTTCGCGCCTTGCGCACAATTTCGGCATGGCCAAACCCGAAGGCTATCGCAAAGCGGTGCGGCTGATGGATCTTGCCGACCGGTTCGGATTGCCGGTGATCACGCTGGTCGATACGCCCGGCGCATTTCCCGGCATCGACGCCGAGGCCCGCGGGCAGGCCGAAGCCATCGCGCGTTGTACCGAAAAATGCCTGGCGTTGGGGGTGCCGATCATCGCCGTGATCGTGGGTGAGGGCGGATCGGGCGGAGCGGTTGCATTGTCTTCGGCCAACCGCGTGATGATGTTCGAACACGCGATCTATTCGGTGATCTCGCCCGAAGGGTGCGCCTCGATCCTGTGGCGCGGGTCCGATCGCGCCCCGGACGCGGCCGCGGCGATGAAGATCACCGCCGCCGACCTGCTGCGCCTGGGCATCATCCACCGCATCGTCTACGAACCTGTGGGCGGCGCCCATCGCGATCACGGCGAAGCGATCAGGCGCCTGTCGCTGGCGTTGCGCACCGAACTCGACAGTCTGGTCTGCCAGACACCCGATGATCTGCGGGCCGATCGCAGCGCATTTTTCGATCAGCTGGGCGGCGGGTAGCGCGCTGTTTTGATGGGCCAACCGTCCGTCTGCTGTCGCGGGCAAACACGCGGGGTCAGGGTGCGGATCGTGCGGCCGCAAAATATTCCGACCGCATCACGGCAACGTCGGACAGGAACGTGACCCCGGGGCGGCTTTTGAAAAAGCGCGCCAGACCGCGCGCGACCTCTGCAATCGGGCCCGGCTCGGCCACGCCGACAAACATCACCAACCCGGTCTGATCGTTGAAAATCGTCCGCCCCTGGTGGAACCCGTCATGACCATAACCCGCAACATCGCGGATCACTGTCCATCCCCCCATTCCGGCAGAGTGCAGCAGGTCTTCGATCATCCGCTGGTCTTCGGCGCGTACGATCACTTCGATTTTCTTCAACTGGTGGAGCACAAGGTCGGCAAAGGCGGCATCGGTCATGGCCGGTTCTCCTGACAGGCGGGCGGGTTGGGCGCGCATTCGGCATCGGCGGCCCAGCGTCGCGCATCGCCGGTGGCAGAGTCTATCGCCACAAGCTGCACCCAGCCATTGCCAAACAGGCGCGACAGGATGTCATGCGCGGTGACGACCGCTTCGACGCGATCGAATGGCGCGTGGACGACCGTCAGCAGCCGCTGCGGAATATGATAAGGGCTGCCATCGTCCGAAAACAGCGACTGGCGCGGCAAGCCAATCCGCAGATCGCCCCCATTGCCTTGCACCACGCCGATCCGGCCGACCGGATTCTGCGTGGTCTTGTCACCCGAACCGTAGCGATGGTTGTCAATCGTCGAAAACAGGTACTGGCAATTGATCCACTGGGCCACCACCATCGGAGCGGTCAGGATCATGGCCAGCGTCGTGCCGTCGGGATCGGTGGTCCAGTCATAGCTGTGCAAAAAGGCGCGGCCGCCAAGATCGCGCGCACGCGTCAGCCAGCGCGGTCCAACCACGAAAGCGGCGTTGCGCGCCAGGCCCCATTCGGGCCGAACCTCGCCCCAATGACATGACCCCGTGATCAGGTCATCCGCATCGCGGCCCAGCGCAATGGCGCGCTGTGTACGGTTGGCCTGTCCTGCGCGATCAAACGCGGTGCGCAGCGCAGCCAGATCGCCCTTATGCGACAAGGGCACCTGATCGATATCGAACACGGTCACCTGGTCGGTCGTGGTGTTGTGTTCGGCGGCCAGGAACAGCGTCGTGGCGGGCAACGACAGTCCTTCATCGGCAAGACCTTCACGCACCGCCGGATCATTCAGGATGGCCGCCATGACGCGCGCATTGAACCCGCCGGGATGGCCGCCGCATGCCCCGCAATCGAGCGCCGCAGCATAAGGATTGTTCACCGCTGCGCCGCCATGGCCGGTCAGCACGACCAGGCGCGCCGTCTGTTTCGACATGCCGGTCATCCGGAACAGCAGCGATGCGTAACCGATCTTTTCAGCCAGGGTGAACGCCGGAAAGTCGGGATGAAGCGCATGCGTGTCCAGCGCGGGCGCCATTGCCTGTTCGATGTCAGGATTGATCGCCTGCATGACCCGTTGCATCAGACGAGGCGCCAGGGTTCTGGCCGCCATGATCCCCCCGGCCACAAGGCCCAGGGCTTCTGCGGTTGCAAACGCAGAACCCAGCCCGTGCTTGGCAGTACCCAGCAAACCCCGTGTGTGTTGGTGCAACGCTTCGGACCGGACCAGCGCATCGACATCGTAGCCGGGAACGGGCGTTTCGGCGATATCGTGCTGTGGCGCCAGCAGCACCGGCAGCAGGCGTTGCCGGCGTCCGCGGTCATGCCGATGGCGCGCAATCGGCAATCCGAAAAAACCGGCATAGCCAAACGTCTCGAACGCGCCCTGGGCTTCAAGCGCCCGCCTGAAAGGCTCTGATCGCACGTCGATGCAGAACACCAGCTGCGCATCGGGTGCCTGCTGCGTGGCACCGGACCGCGATGCGGCGGTCAGCGCCGGAATCAGTGTGTCGCGAAACCCCTGCTCGGCCGCAACCATGAACATGTGCGCCAGTTCGCTCTGGCGGACAGTGGCGATCGCCTCGATCGCCCCCCATTGGCTGGCGCACTGCGATTGTCCAAGGCCGAAGTGCATGGCCAGCTGGCGGGGATCGCATGCTGCAGGCCACAGTGCCGGCGGCGGCGCCATTATGCCCGCGCGCTCAAGCAATATCCACAGCGCCAGCAGATCGGCCATGCCCGCCGGCGCGCCGGCGCTGTCGGACGGTTCGGCATATTCGCTGCGCCAGCGGATATGCCCGGCCCACCCCGGCAGGCGGGCAACCAGCGCAGCCAGAGTTTCTTCGATCTCATCGGATGGAATTTTCAGCGCCTCGACACCCTCGGCAATGGCGTCGAGCGGATCGCGTGGCACGCAATGCACCACGCGCTGCCCCACGTCGCCGGCAAGCCTTCGGTAATCGCGATCGTGACCGATCAACGCCACAACCGCACGGTACAGTCCAAGGTCGCGGCCAGGCATGGCACAGGCCGCCTGCCCCTGGTCAAAGAACACCGCGCACCATTTGGCGATCAACGCCGCACCCGGGTCGGCGCCGCCAGCCGTGGCGGGTTGATCGGGGGGCGGCAGGTCCATCAATCTGGCCATCAGCAGATCGAGCCGCGACACATCGGGGCCTATTGGCGCAAACGCGGGTACAAGGCCCCCGAGCCTGGCAATGGCAACCTTTTTCAGTGCGGCAATATCGATCTGTTGCGCGCGAACGAGGTTGCGCCAGGTTTCGATCGACAGGCTGTCCCGCGCGCCGAAGATCGCTGCTGCGCGTGCCACGGCCTGGTCAAACGCCATCTCTTCAAAGCCTGACAGCGGGTTGACCGCAATGGCGCTTTGCAAGGGCCACAACGGAGCAACCCGGCGTGCGGCAAGAGCAACCAGTGCCGCGATTTCTGCACGCCCCGGCGCGGGTTGGACATAGGCATACGCACTGGCATTGGCACCTTCAGTCCGTGCTTTCATGCTGGTTCTCCCGCACCGACGCACGCCAGCGCTCCGGCGTTGAGCAAATGGACATAGATGCGGCGCGGCAACGATCGCCGTTGCGCCTGCCAGACCCAGCCCCCCAGAAATGCGGCCAGCACACCATCAAGCGCCCACCCGGGCAGCACCATTGACCCTTCGTGGCCGACCGCGACGGTGGTCAACCACACCCCGATTGCCTGGGTTGCCGCCAGGACGATCAGTATCGCGGTGGCAGCCAGCCGGGAACGCATCGGCATCTGCGTGCCCAGACCGGCGTTGAGGGTGACCATCGCCGTAGCCAGCGCCAGCAGCAGCGGCACCAGCGCCCCGTCCATGTGTCCGGCCCACGTCAGCACCAGTGCACCGGCCAGGACCAGTATCGCGCACCCCTTGATCGAATGGGTCAGTCCCGGCGCCGCGGGTGTCTTGCCGATGCCGATGGCCGAGCCCGAGCCCAGGAACAGCCAGGCCTTGAACAGACCATGCGCCACGATATGCCACAGTGCGGCACCATAGGCACCCAGTCCGCAGCTCATGATCATGAAGCCCATCTGCGACACGGTCGATCCAGCCAGCGACCGCTTGATGTCTGGCCGCACACACATCACGCCCAGACCATAAAGTGCCGCACCCAATCCCGCAGCAATCGCCGCAAGCCGGGCCAGGGGCGCCGCTTCAAACAGCGGTGCAAACCGGATCAGCAGGAACCCGCCCGCGTTGACCAGGCCTGCATGCATCAACGCGGAAACCGGGGTTGGTGCGGTCATCGACGAAGCCAGCCAACCCGCAAACGGCGGCAGAGCACAGCGCGCAGCCGCCGCAATCAGCAGCAGCAGCGCTGCGGCTGCACCTGTGGGCCCTGCCAAAGTGGCGCTTTGGGCAAGCACGGGGCTGATTGCCGCAGATCCTGTCGACAGCCCCAGCACCAGCAATCCCGCCACCAAAGCGCTGTCGCCCACCGCGAAAGCATGGCGCGCCCGCCTGGCCGCCGCGCGCGCCTCGGGCCAGGTGGTGTCATGCCCGATCAGGCGCGCAAGCAGCCGGCCGCTGGCCACCCATGCCGCCGCCAGCACGAACAGGCTGCCGGTCGCCACACAGGTCAGCACGCAACCGACCAGCAGGCCCAGCGTTACGCCAAAGGCCGCCCCCCGGGGGTCGGCGCGCAAATAGCGTACGGCAAAGGCCATGACGATCAACGCCACAAACAGCGTAAGTGCGCCGATGACCAGGCCCAGCGCCCGGCTGTGTTCGATCACCCCGCCCCACGGCAGCAGCACCGCCGGCACTGCAACCATGCCGGACACGGCAGCCAACACATGCTGGCCTCGTGCCGAAGTCGATTTTGGCATGGCATCCGGCATGAACAACCCCTTTCGCTGACGGGGTCATGACGTGGCGGTCATCATTGGTGAAACGAGAAGTTGAAATGTCAATCATTGACAAATGACATGATTCGGGTGTGATCTGCTGCCATGCCCGGCATCCGCACACTCGACCTCGACCTTCTGCGCTGTTTCGTCACGATTGCCGAAACGGGCAGCTTTACCCGCGCGGGCGAGCGGTTGGGGCGCACCCAGTCGACCATCAGCCTCCAGGTCAAACGGCTGGAAGACCAGATCGGTCGGGCCGTGTTTGCCCGCACGCCGCGCTCACTCAGCCTGACCCCCGAAGGGGAACGTCTGCTCGGGCCGGCGCGACAGTTGCTGCGGCTGAACGATACGGCCATTGCCGAATTGTTTGAACCCGCCATGACCGGACGCGTGCGGCTGGGGGTGCCCGAAGATTTTGCCACCGCGCACCTTCCGGCCGTGCTGGCTGCCTTTGCCAAGGCACATCCGCTGGTCGAACTCGAAGTCACCTGCGATCTGACCCTCAATCTGCTCGACACGTTCCACGCAGGCGGATTTGACCTCGTGCTTGTCAAGCGCGAGCCGACGCAACCGCTGGAAGGCATGCGCGTCTGGCGTGAACCGCTGGTCTGGGTCGCGCGCGATGAGCGCGCGGTTGCCGATCTGGGGTGCGTGCCCCTGGTGGTGTCACCGGAACCGTGCGTTTATCGCAAGCGCGCGACCGATGCGCTGGACGCGGTCGGCCGCAAATGGCGCGCAGCCTATACGTCAACCAGCCTTGCTGGTGCACGTTCAGCCGTCAACGCCGGGCTTGGCATCACCGTACTGCCCCGCGAAATGGTGCCACCCTATCTGACCGCAATTTCCAGCGATCCCGATCTGCCTCCGCTTTACGACACCGAAATCGCCCTGATCGAAGCGCCAGGCCTGCCCGAAACCGCGCACCGTCTTGCCCAGCATATCGTTGCCGCACTGGAACGCGGCGATTGACCGGAAAGGTTACGCGCGGGGCAAGCCGCGAAGCTCCGCGCAAAGCGGCCGCGCGGTATGTGTATTCCCCTTTGCGGGTTAACCGATCCTGCAGAGCGACGGGGAACACCCTGGATCGTCGCTGGTGACCAGACCTTACGGCGAACTGGCGCACATGTCACGGGTGTGGCGGGCTATCATGGCTGCTTCATCCGTCGCGATCACGCGGATCGCGACAGGGCTGCCGGTGCCGGCAATGTTCGACTTGCCCGACGCGTTGGCATCGGCATCGATCCGCAGGCCCAACCATGCCAGCCGGGCACAGATTGACGCCCGGATCGGTGCGGACCGTTCGCCGATGCCGGCTGTAAACACCAGACCGTCGATGCCGCCAAGCGCGCCGGCCAAGCCGGCCACCTCGGTCGCGATGCGATAGGTGAATTGGTCGATGGCCACAGCGGCGCGGGCATCCGGGCTGTCCAGCAGCACGCGCATGTCGCCGCTGATCTCCGACAATGCCAGCAGGCCCGACTGGTGGTACAGCATGTCCTCGATCTGTGCGACGGCGTAACCCTGCCGGACGAGGTACAGGATCACGCCCGGATCGATCGATCCGCAGCGGGTCGCCATGATCAGGCCGTCCAGCGTGCTGAAGCCCATGGTGGTCGCCACACTGGCCCCGCCGCGCATTGCGCACAGGCTGGCCCCGGCGCCCAAATGCGCGACGACCACTCGGCCGCGCGCCAGTTCCGGCGCCTCGTGCGCCAGCCTTGCCGCGATATATTCGTAGGACAGCCCGTGAAATCCGTACCGCCGCACGCCCGCGTCCCTGATCGCGCGGGGCAGCGGGATGGTCTGCGCACGGGTGGGCATGGTGTGATGGAACGCGGTGTCGAAACAGGCGACCTGCGGCAGATCCGGCATCATGTCGGAAATTGCAGCCGCCGGCGCCAGATTGTGCGGCATATGCAGCGGATCGAGCGCAGTCAGGGCGTGCAGATCGGTCATCAGTCCGGGGGTGATCCGCGCCGGCGCGACATGATCCATGCCGCCGTGGACAATCCGGTGCCCCGCCGCGGCCAGCCCACCAGATCCTGCCCGATCGTGGACCAGCGCCAGCAGGTCGGAGACGATCGTGGCAAACGTTGCGGGGATGCGCGACCACGGCGGGGTGGCCAGCGCGGTGCCTGCGCCATCGTCTGCGGCCATGTGCGGGATGCTGTCGAGATGTTCGACTTCGCCGCGCAGCACCGGCGCGAGCGCAGCATCGAACAGCGCGAACTTAAGGCTCGACGATCCGGCGTTGAGCGTCAGGATGGCCCCGGTCATGGTGTGATCTCCCCGGGCGCGCAAGTCCGACCCGGCGCACGCTGGCGCAAGCGCCCGATCATGTCATGCCGATTCACGAAGTGTGGGTAGATTCCGATCCTGCCGCCCGGCGGTGCGGGCGATAGCGGTCATGCGGGCCAAGGGCGATCGTTCGGGCACAGCATAAAAGGAACCGCCGAGTGAAAGCGATGATCCTGAATCACGCGCGCACGCCATTGGTGTGGACCGATCTGCCCGATCGCCTGCCGGGCCATGGTGAAATCCGGGTGCAGGTGCTGGCGTGCGGCGTCTGCCGCACCGATCTGCACGTGGTCGATGGCGAACTGCCCCACCCCAATTCGCCGATCGTGCCGGGGCATGAAGTGATCGGGCGGATCGATGCAGTCGGGTCGGGGGTTGACGGGCTGGCGGTCGGCGATCGTGTCGGGATACCTTGGCTCGGTCATACCTGCGGGGTCTGCCGGTTCTGTCGCAGCGGGCGCGAAAATTTGTGCGATGCGCCGCTGTTCACCGGCTATACGCGCGACGGCGGGTTTGCGACCTCCACGATCGCGGATGCGCGCTTTGCCTTTCCATTGGGCGAAACCGGCGACGCCGTTGACCTGGCGCCGTTGCTGTGTGCCGGGCTGATCGGCTGGCGTGCCTTGAAACTGGCGGGCGAGGGCAAACATCTGGGCCTCTATGGCTTTGGCGCGGCGGCGCACATCCTGACGCAAGTCGCGCGCTGGCAAGGGCGCGAAGTCTATGCCTTTACCCGGCCCGGCGACCACACCGCACAGGCCTTTGCGCGCAGCCTGGGCGCGATATGGGCGGGCGGTTCGGACGAGGCGCCCCCGGTCGCGCTTGATGCGGCAATCATTTTTGCCACGGTCGGCGATCTGGTACCTTGTGCGCTCCGGGCGATCGACAAGGGCGGCCGGGTGGTGTGCGCCGGCATCCACATGAGCGATATTCCCGCGTTCCCCTATGATGTCCTGTGGGAAGAACGCCAACTGGTGTCGGTGGCCAACCTGACCCGCCAGGACGGCCTCGAATTCCTGAAGCTCGCCGCGCAGATCGGCATCGTCACCACGGTCACCCGCTATCGCCTGGATCAGGCCAACCAGGCGCTGGCCGATTTGCGCGCCGGCCGGTTCGAGGGCGCCGCGGTACTCGTTCCCTGAACTATCGCATCGATTGGAAAACACGACCATGACAACGCCCGATCTCAACGGCCATCACCGCAAGACCCTGACCGCCATTTTCAGCCATCCGGCGCCGCACACCATCGAATGGCACGATGTGCTGTCGCTGCTCAACCATCTGGGCACCGCCACCCCGCGCCATGGTGGCGACGGATCGCGTTGCCGGGTCGACCACAAACAGGGCGATGACGATCACGATGGCGGCCGCGCATCCGAAGACGACGGCTGGTATCATCGCATCGCAGACGAACTGGGCGCGGCAGAGCGCGTGGTTGTGCTCAGTGACGGCAAGGGACGCAGCAGCGCGGGCGAATACACGGTGGAATACGTCAAACGGCATGACCCGACGCTGGCCGCGCGCATTATCGCCAGCGAAAAGATCGATATCTCGCAAACGTCGGACAAGAAAGCGGTGGCGGCCGGTCTCGCTTTGATCGGATGATGGCGTAACAATTGCGCCACCCGCCCCCTCTGGCCCCTGCCAGAGGGCGCGCGCCGCGCTCAGTCGACCACGACCAGATCGTTTTCGATTTCGGTGATCCCCGGCGAACCCCAGGCCGTGGTCGATGCCTTCCATTTGTCGGCCAGGGTGTGCACCGTGCCCCGCAGCGTGACCTTGCCGCCATCGGCGGTGACCTTGATGGTCGATGGGTCGAACCATGACCGATGCAGCGCTTTGCCGATGTCGTGGCTGATGTCCCGCAGATTGACATGCGGTTTCAGCACGATCTGATTGGTAACCCCGATCACCCCGCGCAAGCCGTGAACCGCGGATTGGGCAGCGTCTTTCTGGAAATACCATTCGACCGTTCCGGTCAGCGTGATCCAGCCATGTTCGACTTCGACCTGGATGACATCGCCGGGCACGTTGATTTCCCAGGCCAGCCGGTCGAGTGCGGCGCGCGCGATGGCCTGATCGTCGGCGTTGGTCGTATCGGGCAGCACCACCGTAACATCCAGAACCACCGCCTTTACGCCACGCACGCGCATGGCCGCCCGTTCGGCCGCAATCTTGGACAGATAATCGGGCGCAATCCCGGTCAGCGTGACGATGCCTTGGCTGGCGGTCACTCCGATATGTGCTGCGTTGACGCTGGGCTCCCACAGAAATTCGGCGAGCACGGCTTCCTGAAGCTGACGGTCTGCAGACATGGCGGTTCCTGATGGCCGATGGGAAGGGTTGCCTGTCGCGGATCGGCGCACCGCAGACCGCACGACCCTAGGCACTCCCACGCTGCGCAGCAGGGACGGAAATCACCTGCTGCGTATATTCCGGCGCTGTGGTTCGACCGCGAACCTCGTCACTGCTTCAATACACGTGCGATCCGCGGCCTGATCGCGGGGGATCAATTATGCCATACAGGGAATCCGCCTGGTCGCAGGCCGCCGCCTGGGTCGAAGCGCTGGGTGCGATCGCGGCGGTGATCGGTTCCGGCTGGGTTGCCGCGCGAGAAAGCCGGGCGGCCCGGCGGCGCGAGGAACGGGCGGAGGGCGCCATCATCGTCAAGGACGCCCGTACCGAGCTGGCGACGCGCACCGCCGCCTTGAACCTGGCGATCCTGGCCGCGACGCAGATCCATGACTTGCACGTGTTGTTGATCGATAAAACCTGGCGCGGACGCGTCACGCGGGTTTCGGCCAGCCATGCGTTGTTTGCGACTGAACGGATGTTGACGGCGTTTCCGATCCAGTCGCTGACCGAGGCCGCGGCGATGGTGCATTTTTGCCGGTTTCCGGCCTATCTGGCCAACGCGGCCGAGGTCTACGCCAATCTCGAAGCGGCCGTTCGCGCCGCGCAAGAGGCCGATCGCGCGGCGATGTTCGATGCCAGCAACGAACACATGGGTCGGCTGGATCTGGCGACACATCGACAGCTTGAAGCCTTCGCTGCGGCACTGGGGCTCGACCTTGCCCGCCTCAGCGGACTGGCGCAGGCCCCGGCGTGACCATGTCACAGCAAGGCGTGGTGATCCGCCAGCGTGACGGATGCCGCATCGCTCCACCGCCAATCCACAATCTCGGGCAAGTCCTTCCCCTCTGTTACGATATAGCGGGCGTGCGCGGCCAGGCGGTCGCGCATGGTCTGCACCAGCCAGGCGCCGCGACTGCCGGTTTCGGGCAAGTGGGTGACGGCATCGATGACCAGATTGAACCGGTCGATGCGGTTTTGCACGCGGATGTCGAACGGGGTGGTGATGGTGCCTTCTTCGCGATAGCCGTGGACCGACATCGTGCGGTTGGCACGGCCGTGCACAAGCTGGTGCACCAGTCCGCGATAGCCGTGAAAGGCAAAGATGATGGGCCGGTCGCGCGTGAACAACGCATCGTAATCACTGTCGCGCAGCCCGCGCGGGTGTTCGTCGGGCGTGTGGAGCGTGGTCAGATCGATCACGTTGATCACCCGCACGCGCAAATGGGGCAGATGCGCGCGCAGGATCGTGACCGCGGCCAGCGTTTCGAGCGTGGGGGTATCGCCGCAACAGGCCATGACCAGATCGGGCCCGGCGTCGCTGTCGCCATCGCTGCTGGCCCATTTCCAGATGCCGATACCTTGTGCGCAATGCGCGATTGCGGCCTCGATCGACAGCCATTGCGGCATGGCGTGCTTGCCCGCGACGATCACGTTGATCCGGTGCCGGCTGCGCAGGCAGTGATCGGCGACGGCCAGCAGGCAATTGCCGTCGGGCGGCAGATAGGCGCGCACGATCGATGGCTTTTTCGACAGGATATGGTCGAGAAAGCCGGGGTCCTGATGGGTAAATCCGTTATGATCCTGTTGCCAGACATGCGAAGCCAGCACGATGTTGAGCGAGGCGACCGATTTACGCCAGGGCAGTTCCGCCGTTACCTTCAGCCACTTGGCATGTTGGCTGGCCATCGAATCGACGATCCGCACAAACGCTTCATAGCTGGCGAACAGCCCGTGCCGGCCGGTCAGCAGATAGCCTTCGAGCCAGCCTTCGCACTGGTGTTCGGACAGCATGGCATCGAGCACGCGTCCGCTGGGGGCAAGCGACTGGTCATGCGCTGCGATCGGCGCTTCCCACTGCCGGTTGGTCACGTCGAACACCGCATCGAGCATGTTCGATGCCGTTTCATCGGGCCCGAACAGACGAAAATTGGCCGAAGCGCGGTTCAGTTCGATCACATCGCGCACAAACGTGCCCAGCACGCGCATGTCCGCTGCGGTGTTTGCGCCCGGCGCCGTCACGGCAACCGCATGGTCGCGCAGATCGGGCAGGCGCAAGTCGTGCAACAGCAATCCGCCGTTCGCGTGCGGGTTCATGCCCATGCGCCGGTTGCCGGTGGGCGCCAGCGCGGCAATATCCGGCAACAGCCGGCCCGCTTCATCGAACAGTGTTTCGGGGTGATAGCTGTGCATCCACGCCTCGAGCAGGGCGATATGGCCAGGATGCGCCGCATCGACCTGGATCGGCACCTGATGCGAACGGCAGGTCCCTTCGATCGCCACCCCGTCGACGGTGATCGGCCCGGTCCAGCCTTTGGGTGAACGCAGCACGATCATCGGCCAGCGGGGCAGTGGCGCAGGTTCACCCTCACGCGCCGGAACGGTGCGTGCGGCGTGCTGGATCTGGCCGATCATGGCGATGGCGGTGTCCATTGCGCGTGCCATCAGTTCATGCATCGTGGCCGGATCGTCGCCTTCGACAAACAGCGGAGCCCAGCCATACCCGGTCAGAAGGCTTGCCAGATCGGCGGGATCGATGCGCGCCAGCAGCGTGGGGTTGCTGATCTTGAAGCCATTGAGGTGCAGGATCGGCAGCACCGCGCCGTCTGCGGCGGGATCGAGAAACTTGTTGGAATGCCACGCAGTGGCCAGCGGCCCCGTTTCCGCTTCGCCATCGCCGATCACGCAGGCCACGATCAGGTCGGGATTGTCGAACGCCGCGCCGAACGCATGCGACAACGAATAGCCCAGTTCGCCGCCTTCGTGGATCGATCCCGGCGTGGTTGGCGCGACGTGGCTCGATATGCCGCCGGGATACGAAAACTGCGTGAACAGCCGTTCCAGTCCGGCCAGGTCGCGCGTCACCTCGGGATAGATTTCGGTCCAGCTTCCTTCAAGATAGACGCTGCCGACGATCGCCGGACCGCCGTGACCGGGCCCGGAAATATAGATCATGTCCAGATCGTTGGCGACGATCACGCGGTTCAAATGGGCATAGATAAACGTCTGCCCGGGGGTGGTGCCCCAGTGGCCGACCACGATCGGCTTGACGTGTTGCAGCAGCAGCGGCGTGCGCAGCAACGGATTGGCACGCAAATAGATTTGCCCGACCGAAAGGTAATTCGCGGCCCGCCACCACGCATCGATCCGCGCCGCCTCGATCGGGTCGAGCGTGGGCAGCGCGTGGTCACGCACCACCAGGGTGCGCCCGGGCGCAAGATCGCGTTCTGTGCGCCCGCTGGGCATGTCTGGCACTCCTGATGGGGTTTATGAGCCTTGGGAATACCCGGTGGGCGCACAGCGTGGTGAGGGACGGAATTTACGCACGCGGGCCAGCGCAGAACGAACCGACACGCCGGCGGGCGACATTTGGAACGGCGCCCGGTCGACCGCCTCAGGCGCTGACCTGTTGCACCAGCGCGTGATCGGGGTGGCTGTCGGCCGCAACGGCCGCCGGCGGATCGGCAAAGTCGAGCACCACGCGCGACGGCACATCGCCATGCGCCAGCCGTTCGAATACGCGGTTGATCGCGGTCAATGGCTGCAACTCGATATCTGCCCGCACTTTGCCGCGTGCCGCAAAGTCCAGACATTCAGCCATGTCCTGGCGCGTGCCGACAAACGATCCGCGCACCGTGATGGCGCCGGCCACCAGATTGAAGATGTCGAGCGGAAAGCTGCCCGGCGGCAGGCCGACCAGCGCGCAAGTCCCGCGTTTGCGAGTCATCGCGACGCCCTGCTTGAACGCCGGAAGCGACGGCGCGGTGATCAGCACGCCGTGCGCGCCGCCGCCGGTTTCGTGCGCAAGCACGTCGGCGGGATCCTGCGTCGAGGCATTGATCACCAGATCGGCGCCGAGCCGTCTGGCATGATCGAGCTTGCCGTCATCGATGTCGACCCCGCACACCAGCAGGCCCATCGCCTTGGCATACTGGATGGCCAGGTGGCCCAGCCCGCCGCAGCCCGATATGGCGATCCATTCGCCGGGCCGCGCCTCGGTTTCCTTGATGCCCTTGTACGTGGTCACCCCGGCGCAGATCAGCGGCGCGGCTTCCTTGGCGCCCAGCCCGGCCGGGATGCGCGCCACATAATCGGGATCGGCGAGCAGATATTCGGCAAACCCGCCATTCTGCGTGTACCCGCCGAATTGAGCCTGATCGCACACGGTTTCCCACGCCGACAGGCAATATTCGCAATGCCCGCAGGCCGAATAGAGCCACGGCACGCCGACGCGGTCGCCCTCTTTCACGGTCGTTACCCCGGCGCCCAGCGCCACCACGATGCCGATGGCTTCGTGCCCGGGGATGAACGGGGGCGCGGGTTTCAACGGCCAGTCGCCGTTGGCGGCATGCAGATCGGTGTGGCACACGCCGCAGGCCTCGGTCTTGACCAGGATCTGGCCGGGCCCGGGCCGCGGTACCGCCCATTCCTGCAATTGCAGCGGCTGTTTGAACGCCGTGACAACGGCGGCATGCATGGTTTTGGGCAACATGGTTGATGTCCTCTGGGGGTGGAGCGGATTGCTCAGGCAGCAGCAGCGCCGAGACCGCGAATGGCCTCGATCATCTTGATCAGCACGGCCTGGGCGTCGCCATAGACCATGTTGCAACAGGGCTCGTAAAACAGCGCGTTGACGATGCCGGAATAGCCTTGGCCCTGGCCGCGCTTGATCACGTAGACTTGCGCTGCCTTGTCGGCGTTGAGTATCGGCATGCCGTAAATGGGCGAGGCCTTGTCGCTGCGCGCCGCCGGGTTGACCACGTCGTTGGCGCCGATCACCAGCGCGACATCGGTGGTGGCAAAGTCGTCGTTGATGTCGTCGAGCTGAAAGATCATGTCATAGGGCACGCCCGCCTCGGCCAGCAGCACGTCCATCTGGCCCGGCATCCGGCCGGCAACCGGGTGGATCGCAAACCGCACCGAGACTTTCGCCGCCTGCAGCAATTTCACGAATTCAAACAGCTTTTGCTGGGCATGCGCGGCGGCAAGGCCATACCCCGGGATGATGATGACCTTTTCGGCATAGCGCATCTTGATCGCCGCATCTGCGGCATCGGTCGGGCGTTCGGTGCCGGTAATCGCGCCGGCTCTGGCTTTGGCCACGGTGCCGAAATTGGTGAACAGCACATTGGCGATCGAGCGATTCATCGCCTTGGCCATGATCACCGTCAGCAGCAGGCCGGCCGCGCCGACCACCATGCCGGCGATCATCAGCGCCGGGTTTTGCAGCACAAACCCTTCGAGCCCGACCGCGAGCCCGGTGAAGGCGTTGTAGATCGAGATCACCACCGGCATGTCGGCCCCGCCGATCGGCAGCGTCATCAGCACCCCGAACACCAGCGCGCAGGCAAAGAACACCCAGATCCATTGCGGCGTGGTCAGCATCAGCCCGCCCATGCCCAGCGTCGATGCCACGACCAGCCCCGCCGCGACCAGCGACGCGGCAAACACCACGCCGTTTACATATTGCTGCCCAGTAATACGCCACGGTGCCTTGAGCACGCCATCGAGCTTGGCCCAGGCGATCACCGATCCCGACAGCGAGATCGCGCCGATCAGGCCGCCCAGCAGCGTCACCACCAGCTCGGTCGGCCCTGGCGTGTGGCCGCCGAACAGCTCGACCGCGGCGATCGCCCCCGCCGCGCCGCCGCCCATGCCGTTATAGATCGCCACCATTTGCGGCATCGCGGTCATCGCGACAGTGCGTCCGACATACCACGCGCCCACACCGCCGACCGCCAGCGCGACGATCGCGAGTGCAAGATTGGTCACCAGGTGCGGTTGTGCGGCAGGACTGACCGTGGCCAGATAGAAAAAGCTGGCCAGCACGGCGGCGACCATGCCCAGCCCGGCAACGCGGATACCCGATGGCGCGGTGGCCGGCGAAGACATCCGCTTCAGCCCGAACAGGAACAGAAAGGCGGCGGCCAGATCGGCGGAGCCGATGACGATTTGCGAGAGCAGGATGAGCATGACAGGTCAGCCTTTTTTGATGCGATGAACCGTGGCATGGCGGTGCGCGGGTTTGGCGTCGCTGGATTTGAACATGGCCAGCATGCGGTCGGTCACGGCATAGCCACCGGCGGCATTGCCTGCGCCCAACAGCACGGCGAAAAAGCCGATGCCCTGTTCCTGCGGCGTCACTGCGTTGAACAGCGCGTAAAGCCCGCCGACCACGACGATGCCGTGCACGAAATTCGATCCCGACATCAGCGGCGTGTGCAGGATCGCAGGCACATTGCCGATGATCACCCACCCGGCAAAGCCGGCCAGCATGAAGATGTACAGGGCCACAAACCCGGTCATGATGATGGCGAAAGACATGATGATGTTCCGTTCGGTGTCAGGCAGCAGCGGCATCGGCAGGCTTTTTGGCCGGCGCGACGTCACACAGCTTGCCGTCATGGGTCAGCGCGGTCCTGGCGATCACTTCGTCGGTCCAGTCGATGGTGATGACGTTGTTGGCCAGCATCAGCGCGAGCAGCGCATATTGGTTCTTGGCATAAAGCTCGCTGGCGTCGCGGCCGAGCAGCGACGGCACGTTGAGCGGTGCAACGATGGTCACGCCGCCGACAGCAGCGGTCTTGCCCGGCACGGTATCGATGCAATTACCGCCGCCTTCGGCCGACAGGTCGACGATCACCGCGCCGGCTTTCATGCCGGCCACTTGCGCAGCACTGATCAGTTTGGGCGATGGCTTGCCGGGGATGGCGGCGGTGGTGATGATCAGGTCGCTGGCCTGGATATGCCGGGTCAGCGCGGCATCGACTTTGGTCTGTTCCTCTGCCGTCAGCGCGCGGGCATAGCCGCCTTTGCCGGTGGCATCGACGCCGGTGTCGACAAAGGTCGCGCCCAGCGATTGCGCCTGTTCGCGCGTGGCGGGGCGCACGTCATAGCCTTCGACCACGGCACCCAGCCGCTGCGCCGTGGCAATCGCCTCCAGCCCGGCAACGCCCAACCCCATGACCAGCACTTTGGCAGGGCCGATCACACCCGCAGCCGAGGTGATCTTGGGCAGCACGCCGGTCATGTGCGTCATGCCGAGCGCCACCGCGTAATAGCCGGCGAGCGCCGACTGGCTCGACAGCGCATCCATCGATTGCGCGCGCGAAATGCGCGGCACGCGCTCCATCGCGAAACAGGTGATCCGCCGTGCCAGCAAGTGCTTGACCAGATCGGGCTCGTTGGCGGCATAGATGAAGCTGACCAGAATTGCCCCGGGCTGCATCGCGTCGATCACTTCGAGCGCGGGTGGCTGGACTGCCAGCACGACATCCGCGTCCCGCACCATGGCCAGGCGGTCCGGCATGATCACGACATCCTTGAACGCGGTGTCTTCCAGCTGGATGGCAAGGCCGGCACCGGCCTGCATATGCAGTCGCGCGCCAAGCTTGATCAGTTTGGGTATGACCGAGGGGACGAGCGCAATGCGGCACTCGTGCGGCTGCGTCTCGCGCAGCACGGCGACGTTGACGTACATGGTAATTTCCGATGTTCAAGGAAAGCGGGGGCGCCGATCGGCGCCCCCGCCGCAGGGTCAGACCGGCGCCTTTTCGTGGACGCAGCGCACCAGCTTCTTGTTGACGAATTGCTGGATGCCCATGTCGCCCAGTTCGCGGCCGTAACCCGAATCCTTGATACCGCCGAACGGCAGTTCGGGGTCGGACCAGTCGATGTTGTTGATGAACATCATGCCGGTTTCGACCGCGCTGGCGACGCGGTGACCGCGATCATGGTCCCGGGTCCACACCGATCCGCCCAGGCCAAAGTCGCAGTCATTGGCCAGCGCGATTGCGGCCGCTTCGTCCTTGACCCGGAAAAACAGCGCCACCGGTCCAAAGAATTCGTCGCGAAACGCGGGGTTGTCGGGCTTGATGTCGGTCAGGATCGATGGTTCCATATACGATCCGGGCCGATCGATGCGCTTGCCACCAAGCAACAGCCGCGCGCCTTTGGCGACCGCTTGCTTGACCTGACCCAGCAATTGCACCAGCGCCGCTTCGCTCGACATCGGGCCGAGCGTGGTCGCCTCGTCCATCGGGTCCCCGGCTTTGAGTTCGCTCAGCGCCGTCTGGAAGCGTTTGATGAATTCGTCGGCCACGCTTTCGACCACGATGAAGCGCTTGGCCGCGCAACAGGTCTGGCCGCAATTGTACATGCGTCCCCACACGGCCCACGGGATCGTCAGGTCGAGATCGGCGTCTTCGAGCACGATGAACGCGTCGCTGCCGCCCAGTTCCATCGACGACGGCTTGAGCGCCTTGCCGGCGGCCGCGGCAATGCTGCGTCCTGCGGCAACGCTGCCGGTCAGGCACACACCCTTGATGCGCGGATCATCGACGACATGGTCCGACTGTTCGTGCGAAATGAACAGATTGGTGTAGAGCCCGACGGGCGCACCGGCCTCGATCAGCAGGTGTTCGAACGCCAGTGCGCATTGCGGCACGATGCCGGCGTGTTTGACCACCAGCGTATTGCCCGCCATCAGATGTGGGCCGGCGACGCGAGCCAATTGATAATATGGGAAATTCCAGGGTTCGACCGCGAAAATCACGCCGATCGGGCTGCTTTGCATATGCGCCTTGCCATGCACCGGATCGAGATGCACCGGGGCAAGGAAACGTTCGGCGTGTTTGGCATAATATTCGAGGATGCGCGCGCTGAATTCGACTTCGCCGCGCGCTTCGGAAATGCGCTTGCCCATTTCCAGAGTCATCGTGTGGGCAAAGGCATCAGCCTGTTCGTGCAACAGTTTCGATGCCTTGTGAATGATCGCCGCGCGATCACCATAGCTGGTGTGCCGCCACGTTTCATAACACGCCTGCGCCTTGGCAAGCTTGCTCTCGTATTCGCCCTGGGTAATGTCGGGAAAGCCCTTGATGAGTTTGCCATCAAACGGGCTGAGGCTCTGATAGGTCATGACGCGTCCTTTGATGATGCATTCGCCCAAATCCGAAAGTCCGGGGATCGCGGGTCCTCAGATCCGGTGATTTGAACGACGTCATAGCTGGGCGTCGCATTCCGACCTGTCAGCCGACGGAAGTTACCCATCGCCTGAAGGTGCTCCAAATCCGCAGCCATGGGTGATTTCCGATGCTGTACCCCGGGCATGTCCGAGGACTAGCGCAGGTGCGTGAGCTTGCCCGCGCCCGGACCGCCGACGAGGAAGCACGGCGGCAAACAGCCCCCATCGTGCGCGGCCTGATCGATCGGGTGGTTATCATCCCGAACGGCGGCTTGCGTGGTGTCAACATCGAGGTCTTCGGAAAACTGGCCAGCCTGCTCGCTCTCGCCACCGGCGAGGAGCCAACGTCAGCTCTGTATGCTGTCAGTGGAGCGGGTGAAGGGATTGGGATCATTCGTTTGAGTGGAATCACATTGCTCAGGCAAAGGTCCACTTTCGGCATCGGATAGAGTTTCGTTTGATTTCAATTTTATACTCCTTTTGGATTCCCATGTTCAATTCTATTCCGGTGAAGGGAACAACATTGGCAACGAGCATGATCTAAGCGTTTGCCATGGTCCCATAACGGTCGATCAAAGTCTGTCGTAGGCTTCGATCATCATGCACCACAGGCTCTCAGGAAGGCTTTCTACAAGCTTCTAGCGCGGGTTTTGATGATCATATGGGTAAGGCTGCTGCACTCTGTCTGGAT
>NZ_AUBA01000030.1 GCF_000429005.1 Novosphingobium acidiphilum DSM 19966
CAGACAGGCTGTCGCTGCGATGTTCGATCGGCGCCCCGCCCACCGCCCACAGCGCATTTTGCAGCCCTTCGGCCAGCGCGACATAGCTCTCGCCGCCCAGAATGACATGGGCGTGTTCGAAGCCCGACCAGGTAAGCCGGAAGTGATAAAGCCGGTGGTCGAGCGGCACGCCTGCAACCGTAACGGCCAAATCGCCCATATCGGTGAAGTCCGACAACCCAAGCCGACCGGGCTCATGGACCTGGCGAAAGATAACCTCCTGATCAGGACCGAACTGCGCGCGCCAAGACCGGATCCGACGCTCCAACGTCCGCCGGACCCTCTGGTCGAGTTCGGGATGACGCCGGCGGATCTCCTCGAAGATGGCTACGGCGCGCAACCCCGGTGCCGCCTCCAGCAAGGGCACGATCTCGGTCTCGAATATGTCTGCCAGCGGGTCAGGCCGTCGCCGCTCGCGCGGCTTTTTGCGTTGCGAGGGCAGGCATGGATCCGCGTTGATCCGATACGCGCTCGCCATGCTGATCCCTGCCTTGGCGGCGGCCACCGGCACCGAATTGGTCTGCTTGAGCTTCATATAAAGCCTCATCTGATGATCGTTGATACGGCAGCCCGGCACCCGCATCCCTTCCAAACGAAGCGATGCGCGTCATACCGGGCCGACCACGACCCTCTGAACCCCTATGAAATAGAGGCCTCACCGCTTGCTGGCACGGCTACGGGCTACGCCCTCCGCCGTGCCAGCAAGCGGCGATTCTCACCTTGATTGTCGCTGCGTTCTCATCCTGATTGTCGCGCGGCAAAAACCTACCCGGCGCTGGCCGAGTCTGCCGGCAACGCATGCGTTCTGGTCTCATGGCCCGGCGGTTTTACAGCATCGTTGAATAGTGGGTTTGCTCCAGCGGTAACATGGCAGCCCCGATCGCACAGGCATCGTAGTTGGTCTGCGATGCGACGATGCGCGGCAACGGGCGGGGGGTTTCGCGGCGCGCATCGTCGAACAACTCGATCGCAGGGATCAGCTTGGCGGCCAGAGCCTGTGGCAGGCGTCCGCCAAAGACGATTGCATCCGGATCGACCAGCGCAGCGATGGCCGACGTGATCAACGAGAACTGGTCGCGACTGCTGGCGATCCATTCATCGATTCCTGGCCAGTCCGGATCGAAACGATCCAGCATGGTCGAGATACCGTCCAGTTCGACTCCGGCTTTGCGCAGGGCATGGAGTAGCGTTTCCAGCGTCGGAATGTGGAAATTGCGCCATGGCAACATGCGACCGATTTCGCCGCTGTTCCCGTGCGATCCGCGCAGCAAGCGATGGTTGACGATGATCCCGCCACCGAGCCCTGCGGCGACGTAGATATAGACGAAATTTGCAAAGGTGCGTCCCGCACCAAGAAAGCATTCGCCTACAGCGGCTGCGTTGCCATCGCTTTCCGCCCAGCACGGCAGATCGAGCTGTTCAGCGAACAGTTCGTCGATCGGTACCATCGCGAATTCGTCGAGCGCGCGCGGAGGATTGAAGCGCGACTTGCCGTCCAGACAAGGGCCAAGAATTCCGATCCCGGCGCCGACCAGCCGGTCGCGCGCCGATGGGATGCTTTCCAGAAAACGATCGCGCGCCTCGAGTATACAGGCAAAAACCGCCTTGCGGCTCATCACAGGCAACGTGAAGTGTTCATGCCCGATGACATTGCCGGCAAAATCCATCAACACAATCGACATGGCATCAGTCATCAAGGCGATGCCCAATGAGTAGGCATATTGCGGGTTGATGCCAATTTCGACGCTGGGTTGGCCCCGGCGGCCATTGCCACGACGGCTGCCCAAAATCAGCGCATTGCGGCCAACAAGATCGCTGACCAGCCGCGAAACGGACTGCTGTGAAAGGGTGCTGGCCTGGACGATTTCCGGTTGGGTCGCTCCGGCGTTGCGCAAGACAATGCCGAGAATTCGCGCTTCGCTGTCGGAAGGTTGCTGCCGTAGATGCGCGATCGTTTCCCTGCCTGCCATAGCCCAGAGATGGCAAATCCAGCCCGGGCAATCAAGCGCCGATCCCACAGATGTTGCCAAGCAGCGCCAGAGCGAGTGCCAAATTCAGGCTTATCTGGTTTCCGATTGCCATCAAGGTCCTGGTCCCGCCCAGTTCAATTCCGCCATGCGAAGCCGGTTCAGACATCCTGCAATGCGCCTGACTGCCGGGCAATCACCGCGCGCACCGTTGGACGCGACACGATCAGGATCAGCACCGCCGCGCCATAAAGCGCGGCCATCATCGCAAAAGCTGCAGCGAGACCCGCCACGCTGGCGATCAGCGGCAGACCAGTTGTGGCAATTCCGGCTCCGAAAAAACCGACCATCGTCATCATCCCGGTTGCGGTGGCACGGGCTTCGTCTGCGACAACATCGAACATTGCGGCGTAGATGCAGCCATCGAACAAACCTTTGCCAAAGCTGGTGGCAAACAGCAGCAGACCGACCAGCGCCACCGAATGCGCCAGCGGAAATATCGCCAGAAACACGGCCGCAATCGCCAGTCCGATCAGCAGAACGGTAAAGCGGCCCAGCGGGCAGTGCACGGCCAGTCTGTCCGCGAGCCAGCCTCCCACCAGCACCGCAACAAACCCGGCAATGGTGATCATCATCGGACCGACCAGCGCGCTATCGGCAAGATTGAGCCCCAGCACGTCATGCGCATAGACATTACACCAGTTCAGCACCGCCGAAGAGGCTGCCGAGGCAAACATATAAACCGCGCACAGCACCAGTGCGGCACGGTTGGCCAGGACAACCGTGACCGGCTCTGTGCGCGCGGTCCTTGACACTGCGGCGGGTACGACAGCACTGCCTGGCACATCAACGCGCAACAACCACGCCAGCACCCCGGCAAACATCAACCCGGTCCCTGCAAACACCACAAACGGGATGGCCCAACCGTGGGCGTCGGCCAGTTTGCCTGCCACCCAACTGCCCGCTCCGCCGCCGACGAAAATCGCGGTCTGATGGATCGACAGCGCGCGGCTGCGAGTCGACTGCCCGTGCCAGCGACTGATTAGCGCGGTGGCGCTGGGATAATACGTCGATTCACCAATAGCGACCATTCCGCGCATGGTGAGCAGCAGGCCAAAACTGGTCGCCAGGGGCATCATCCCGGTGGCTGTGCTCCAGAAAATCAGGCCAAACAGGATCAGATTGCGCCGCTGCACACTGTCGCCGATCCGGCCGAACAGGAACGCGCAAAATGCGTAGCCCCAGAAAAATGTCGTATCAACCAGCCCGAGCTGAATGTCGTTAACGTGAAAGGCTTTGCGCAACAACGGCTTGACCGTGTTGAACACCGAACGATCCGCCGCATTGAGGCAGGATACTGTCCACAGCAGCCCGACCAGAATCCAGGGATAGGTTTTGGATACAGGTCGACGCACAGAGATGGTCATGGGCTCGCCACTTTGCCGCACCAGGCCAGCCACATCGCGGCTGTCCACGAAAAGTCGGGCCCGCCCGATCCAGCACCGGTTTCGGGGCTGAAACTTTCATAGAAACCCGACAATTCGATCAAGCCTGCCGAATCCGACCTGATCCGGTCGGCCCAGGCCTGGTGTCCGGTCTCGGCCAGCCCCAGCGCGACCATATAACTCACCACCAGCCAGATCGGCCCACGCCAGTATCGCTGATGATCATAGGCCCGGCTTCCCGCTTCCAGACTGGGAAGCAGGAACCGCGCGCTATGCGTCAATCGCCCAAGCGCCGCGATCAGCCGAGCATGCTGCGCGGCATTGCCGACACCTGCATAGAATGCCAGAAAACTGGCGTTGGTGACCAGGCCCGAACTCTGACCAGTGCCCAGATCGCGTGAGCAATAAGCGCCTGCGTCTTCGTTCCACAGCCAGTCGACACCGTGTTCGGACAGCGCGATCCGCGCTTTCAGTTCGTCCGCCGTCGCGCTGTCGCCGATGGCCTGCACCATGACCAGGAGATCGCGATTGGCGCGGAGCAATTCCATCGACATGCCGACATCGATCATCCGGAACGGGCCGTGGTCGGCGATTTCGCGATGGTCCCAGCCACAGGCCCGGCCAAATTGCAGGATTGCGACATAGCGGTCGTATTCGCGCGCAGTGGGGCGCATGGCGGCATCGACGTGGGCGGTATCCCGGCGCTGATAACTGCCGACGCGCGAGGTATCGACCCGGTCTAGGGCTTCGTCCCATTCCGAACTGTTGTCACGCCCGGTTTCCCAGTTGTGCGTGACCATCACCAGGCCATTGGCCAGCGGATCGCGATATGTGTGAAACCAGCGATGGCTCTTGAGACATGCCGCAACCAGCGCGCGCATCCGCGGGTGCGCCGGATCGGCACCTTCGGCCTGCCACAGGTGGCGCACGATCGAGGCCAGCACCGGCGGCTGGGTAATGCCCGATGTCGGCGGGGTCCTGCCGGTCGCCCACACTGCTGGCCCGGGGAAATAGCCCGGATCGTCCTGATGGAAGATGATTTGCGGAATCATCCCGTCATCCCACTGTCCCGACACCAGCGTTTCAAGCTCGACCCACGCGCGATCGCGGTCAAATTCGGCAAAACCGAGCGCGACAAATGCCGAATCCCAGTTCCACTGATAGGGATAGAGGCCGTGCGTGGGCACGGTATAGCCGCCGTGATCGTTGCGGCGCAAAATGGAGATAGCGTGTTCGGACAGCAAAGGAATGGTCATCGGGGCTCCACGGCGATCATGCGAATATCGTTGACATTAGTAAGGCTGGGCCCGGTGATGATCAGGCCGCCATGCGCCTGAAACAGCGTGTGCGTGCGATGAGAGGCCAACGCCGCGCGAAGCGCTTCGGCAGGAATTGCGCCTGCCGTCACAAACCCGCCGGCATTGTCCTCGGTGCCGTCAATTCCGTCGCTGTCGCCGGCCAGTGCACAAATCGGATCGCCAGGGCGCAGCACTTGCGCCAGCCCGGCGAGATATTCCAGATTGGGCCCGCCGCAGCCCTGCGTCCCAGCAGACGTCACCGTAAGTTCCCCGCCCGATAGCACTAGATGGCGCCCGGGTTTGCCGACAAGATCCTGTGCCAGCACGGCATGTGCCGCACCCACGGCGCGGGCTTCCCCGGTAAGCGCATGACCCAGATCGAGCACATTCCAGCCATCGCGCCGGGCGCGATCGGCAACTGCATCGAGCGCGGTGCGACCGGTCGCCAGCGTCACCACGTCGTGCAGGGGCACCTCGTCCGGGCGGTTGGCATGGATCACACGCGCCAGCTCGGCGCTCGCCCGCCAGCCGTATCGAGCGAGCGTGGAAATCGCGCGATCGGGTTCGAACGGCGCCGCAACACTCGGTCCCGATGCGACCAGCGCCGGATCATCGCCCACGACATCCGAAATCACCATTGTCAGCAACTGTGCGCCGCGCGCGCCGGCGATCGCACCCAGTCGACCGCCTTTGACCCGCGACAGATGGCGGCGAACGAGATTGATATCGTCGATCGGTGCACCCGAACGTACAAGATGATCGGTAATCGCCTGTTTTTCTGCCAGCTCCAGGCCGGTCGCCGGCGCGCATAACAACGCCGAACCTCCACCCGAAATCACGAATATGACCCGGTCGCCGGGCCCGGCTTGCTGGGCGAGCGCGATGATGTGATCGGCTGCCGCGCGCCCCGCCGCGTCGGGCACCGGATGACGCGCCTCGATGACGCACACGCCATCGATATCCAGATCCACGCCGTGACCATACCGCGTGACGACACACCCGATAACGTCACCCGATGTATGCGCGCGAGCCACTTGAGCCATTGCCGCCGCTGCCTTGCCGCAACCCAGGATGAATGTCTTTCCCTGCGGCGGGCTCGCAGGCACGTGCCGTGGCATCACCTGTTGTGCGCTTGCTGCCCGCACACCGTGCACAAAATAGGCGGTAAGCGCGTCGATTGACTCCACGGATGGTCCCCGTTTGCCTGCCCGGTTGCGCCGCAGCCGGGCAGGTTATGTTCAAGTTTGTCGGAATTCAGAACGCGTAGGACAGCTTGCCCATGACCCGGCGCGGCAGAATATCGCGACCGACGAAATAAGCTTGCCCCGCATTCTGCAAAGCGCCCTGACGCGGGTTGCCTTCGGTCGCCCCCTGATTGTTCAGCAGGTTGTAGATATCGGCGCTGATTCGCACCGTCTGGTTGCCTGAAACCGGCACATTTGCCCCGATATCGAGCCGCAGAATATTGTAACCTCCCAAGCGGATGTTGTTCAGATCAGAGGTGAAAGTCCGACCGGTATACGTATCGAACAACGATGCATCGAACAGGTGGTGGCGGAAATACAACCCGAAGTTGGAGACGAAATCGGGCTGGCGTTGTTCACGGTCGCCAACGCAGTTGGTGCAACCGGCAACGGGCGTGTAGAGGGTATAGACATCGTGCTGGTAGGTCGCATTGCCCTCGAACGTCAGGTGCGGCACGATCGTCGCTGTTACATTCGCTTCGGCACCATACGTCCGGGTCGATACCAGATTGACCACTTCGGTCGGCGCGCTGCCCGGCGTCGGTCCGTTGATCAGCTGAATATTGCGCAAATTCGTCAGCGTCGCATAGAAGATCGAGGCTGAACCGCTGATGCGCGCCGTGCGGAACTTAATCCCAGCCATCGCCTGTTTGATCACTTCTGGCTGAAACGACTGCACGTCATCGTGGGTATCGATCACCACGCTGCGCAGTTCGGGCATGAAGAACCCGCGTGAGGCGTTCATGAACAGGCTGACCTGGTCGGACAATTTGTACAAGACGTTGCCGGCCAGTGCCCATGATGACGGATCGACTTTTCCGGTCAGGAAATCGCCTGAGCCCCACGTGATATTGGACAGCCCCGATGACAACTGTGTGTTCGCGGGCAGGTTGGTAGGCAGCACACCGCCGGGGATTTTCTGGGTGGTCTCATGACTGACATAACCGTCGAGCTTTTCCCACCGGCCGCCGATATCGAAAATCCATTTTCCGGCCTCCATTTGGTCGGCCAGGTAGACGGCATAACGCTTTGAATTCGCGTAATTGTTGGTGTATCCGGTACCGGTGCCGGTCAGGCCGTTGCTCGAAAGAATGGTGGTAGCGCCGGTGGATATGTTGGTCACTGACGCATCGACAAGCTGAGGCGCATTGTCGAAGTCGCCGATGTACGAATATGTAACATCAAAATCGCGCGCGCTGGTCTGGCCGAAGTAGCTGCCCAGAGTGAAATGGTGCTGGATCGCTCCGGTCAGCAGTTGCTTGGTGAGGTTGAGCTCGCCCTCTGCGGTAGAGAGGTTGCGCGATCGATCCGTGACTCGGTCACCCCACAGCAGGTAATTGGACGGCACGGCCGCGCCGCTGTTGGCAAACGTAAAGCTGGATGTGTAATTGGCCGGATTGAAAGTCGCCGACGTCGATCCGAACTGCGATGCATAACTTTGCAGGAATGCGGTCTGCGTGGTGGGCAGGTTGGTGACGTTGTCGCCGCCGTTGAACAGCGCAAAGGTGTGGGTGTAATTGGCGATGTTGGCTTTGCCGTTGAACGCCCAGCCGTTGCCGATGTCTTTCTTGAAATCGGAGCCGAACGAATAGCCGCTGACATAAACGCCTTCACCGACACTGGTGTGGAACGTGCCGTTCGGGGTCTGAAACGCGATGCCGGACAGCGCCGCGGTTTCGGTGGTCAGCACTTCGCTGCCGTTGTTGCCGATCGCAGGACGATAGGTCTGCCCGTTAAGCGGGATATCGCCATAATATGGTGTGCGATCATTGATCGCCTGGCCATAGATGGTGAATTCGCCGCCATCGAATTCATGGCTGATGTTGCCGCGCAACTGGTAGCCTTTGGCGGCAAAGCCGGACACTAGCGGGCCTTCGTCATAGCGATACCAGCCCGAGACGGCGTAGTGATAGCCATTGCCGATCGGACCGTTGAGCGCAAAATCGGCTTTGACACGCGAATGATTGGACCCTTCAATCGAAAATTTTCCGTGATCCTCGTCGCCACCTTTTTTGTCGATATAGTTGATTATGCCACCAATTCCGCCGCTACCGAACAGGTTCGACACGCCGCCACGCACAAATTCGAGTCGCTCCACGCCCAGGTCTGGTCGCTTGAAGATGTCGATCGCCGATGAGTTCAGCCCCATGCTGGCGATCGTTTGCGATCCGTTGAACTGGATCGGCGTGAACTGGTATTGACCGGTGCTGGGCAGGCCCGACACGAACACGTTGGCGGCGACCTCGCCCCCGCCGCCTTCGGCCTTGAGCGAGGGCACGGTGGCGAGGACATCGGCTTGACTATTCGCCGACAGCATCGACAGTCGATCGCTGCCGATGCTGGTTGCAACCGCCGGGGTCTTCAACTGAACGCGACCGACGCTGGTGCCGGTAACGACGATTGCATTGTCTTGCGGGGCCTGTGCTGTTGCGTCGGCAGATGCTGTGGACGCGACCGACTGTGCCATCAGCGGTGTTGCCAGCGCCAAAGGACTGACGGCGGCCAGACGCACGACGTGCTTGAATGGTGCTTTCATGAATACCCTCCCCAATTATGCCCGCCCGTATCCGAGTCGGTTTCTAACCCATGGGTATGCGAGGCGGCGACTCATTACAACCCGTAATGAGTATTATAATGGGTTTTATATATCCTGCCCGGTCGGCGAGGGGATCGGTGCCGCCATGCTGCCGCTTGCGCACGGTGTCAGTTCAACCAGGTCGAAGACCGGGCTGGACCGGATCGCGTCGCCGGGACAGGCGATAACGGCGCGGAGTCACGCCAAAATGAGTGCGAAACAGCGCGTGAAAGTGACTGATGGTGTCAATGCCGCAATCGACGGCAATGTCGGCGGGGGCAATGTCGGTTCCGGTCAGCAGGCGGCCAGCATGTTCCATTCGCATCCGATTTACAAACATTGAGGGTGTTACCCCGAAATGCGCCTTGAGGCTGCGGCAGACATGTTCGTGCGACCGGCCCGCAGCGCTGATGAACCCCGCTGCCCCGGCGCGAAAAACCTCTGGCCTTTGCGCCGCATGCATCGCGGCGTCCAGCCACGCCGGAATCGGCGCGCGCGATTGCGGGCCGGGTTCGCTAAGGCTGGTCAGGGCAGTCAGCAGAAAACCCTCGATCCGGGCGCGACTGCGCGGACCCGCTTCAAGATCGGCCAGCGCCTGATCAATGCGGCTGCGTCGTGCCGTAACCGCACATGCCCGCTGAAATGATCGACCTTGCGTTCAAGCCTGTGATCAATCCAGAGCCTGCGCATCTGTCAAAGGCACAAATCGATGCATTCAACCGTCTCGGTTTTGTCGCGCCGATCGACGTGTTCGACGCACAGCAGGCGCGCGCCAACGTGGCTTATTTTGAAACACGCCAGCGCACAGAGAGCGCAGCGTGTTTTCACGCATAGGCCAAATCGCCGGGGTGAATTTCGCTCTGCCGCAGCGGCCTGAGCGACATTGGGTGGTACAAAAAGATGCGGCGCAACCCAACCGATTTGGGGCGCCGCATCGTCTAAGGCATTCGTCTGAATCAGGCGGCAGCGAACATTGGCTTGCCTTGCCGGTTTACCCGGAGCGGGTTGCCGCCGCCCCGGGTATGCCGCGATGTCCCGTCAAAACTTGCCGGCGAGTTCCACTCCGACCAGTCGGCGGCTGCCCGGCGAGATGAACGAGCCTCCGAATTCGGCGGCCGGGATGACTTCGTTCAAATACCGCTTGTCGAGCAGGTTGTTGGCGAACACCGACACCGTGTACGCGCCGGCATGGATGCCCGCCCGCAGATTGACGATGCCAAAGGCATCACGCCGGGTCTTGCTGTAGTTGGCATTGCCCACCGCCGCAGGCAGGGCCAGGGCCGAAATCGGCAAGAGCCCGGAGAACAGCGTCGGTACCGTGTTGTTCTGGACCGTGCTGAACCAGGTGGGGCCGGTCAGTCGATAATCCGCACGCAGGAACACGCTGGTCGACCCGCCCACTGCATGTTCGCCCTCTGCGCCAAGGTTCAGTGTATATTTGGCGGTATAGGGCGATTCATTGCCCACCGTTTCTGGCCGCGCGCTGTTCCGCTTGATCTGGCTGTCGGTATAGTTGAACGCGCCGAACAGGCGGATCCCCTTGGCGGGCTTGATGTTGAGGTTGAATTCGCCGCCCTTCAGATCGACCAGATCGATGTTCGACACCACGCGCAACAGGCCGAAGCTGCCGACGAAGAATTCGAAGAACTGCATGTTGTGGACCTGGGTATAGAACCCGGCGAGGTCGAACGTGACCACGTGGTCGAACAGGTTGCCCTTGACCCCGGCTTCGAACGCGCTCGACCATTCCTTGTTGTACTGGTCGGAAATGTGCACGTCGGCGCCCAGCGGGGTGACGAAATTGGTCTGGATGATCGCCGACGAACCCTGGTTGTTGAACCCGCCCGATTTGAAGCCGATGCCCCAGTTGCCATAGACATTGACCGCGTCGGTCGGTTTCCAGCTCAGCGTGACTTTGGGTTCGAGCTGGTCGAACGTGGCGTTCTTGGGCACCAGCGGGCCGAACGCCTGGCCCGGGTTGATCGGGCCGCCGGTGAACGGATCGGTCGCGGTGGGCACCAGCGAAGTGGTGCTGCGCGCTTCGCTGTCATAGCGCAGCGCGAGGCCACCGGTGAACTGCGGCGAGGGCTTGTATTCGAGCGAGGCGAACCCGGCATAGACATTGGTGCCGAACTTGTCGGCGACCAGCAGCGTGGTCGGGTTGGTGGTGTCGGGCGCGTTGTACAAGTTGGGGATCACGCCCTGCCCTTCGTCGGCGCCGAGGCTGACCCCGGTCGTACGGTCGATATGCAGGTAATAGGCGCCCAGTTGCCAGCTCAGCGGGCCGTTGCCGGTCGATTCGAGCCGCCATTCGGTGCTGATGTCGTGCTGGCGGCGCACCTGGTACTGCGTGCCGTCGCACGTCGTCGGGCTGTAGGGGCCGAACGTCGAACCGGTGGCCGGGGCAAACAGGAACGGCACCGGGATCTGGCCGATGAAACCGGGCTGGTTGACCGGATAGCCGGTCAGCGCGGCGGTCGAGGCAAAGCAGGCGTTGACTGCGGGCTGCGCCGCCGGGTTGACCGCGCTCAGGAAGCGGGCAAAGTCGGCCGAAGTGCCATCGGCGATCAGCGCCTGATCGACATTGGAAAAGCTGACCCAGCCGACCAGCTTGAGCGTGTCGGTCAGCCGGTGATCGAGCTTGATCGAGGTGTCAAAGCTATACTGGTCGTTCGACGGCTTGATATTGCTGTAAAAATGGAATTGGTGCTGGTTGACGTCTTCGTCAAACGCGGGGTTGACCCCGGCGAACCCCGGCAGCGCGAAGGCGGCGTTGAATGGCAGCGAGGCGCCGTGGAATTCGGCATAGCGCAGCTTGAAATCGATCTGCGTGTCGGTGCCCTTGCCATAGATCAGCCGGCCATCGAGCGACCAGTTCTGCTTTTCATCGACCGTCTTGGAATTGCCGGTGAATTCGTTGTGGTAGAAACCGTCGGTGGAATAGAACGATCCGCCCACGACATAGCCGATCGTGTCGGTCAGCGGCCCGGCCACATGCACTTTGGCATCGACCGTGTTGTACATGCCGTACGACGCATCAAGGCCCACAGTGGTGACATCGGTCGGCTTCATCGTCTGGATCACGATCGCGCCCGCCGCCGCGTTGCGGCCATAGAGCGCGCCCTGCGGCCCTTTGAGGATTTCGACTTGCGTGATCGTGCCCTGGTCCTGGTTGAGATCGGCGACATTGGTCTTGAGAATGCCGTCAACCACCAGCGCGACCGAGCTTTCGGCATCGCGCGCGCCGTTCATGCCGCGAATGTTGATCTGCGTGTCGCCCGCTTCGGCGGTGCCGGTCACGATCGTGACCCCAGGCGTCAACTGGGTGAAATCTTCGGCGCGCTTGGCGCCGGTGTTGGCCAGCGCGCTGGCGGTCAGCACCGAGACCGAGGCGGGCACATCCTGCTGCCGCTCGTTCTGGCGACGCGCGGTAATGATGATGTCGTCACCCGGCTTGGCCGCGGCCGCTTCTTCGGCCAGCGCGGGCACCGCCACCAGCGCGATGCCGGCGGTCAAGGCCATGGCCGATGTCCGCAGCCATGCTGCCTGACGCTTTGAGGAAAAATGCATCGCTCGCCTCCCTGTTGAACCCACGCCCGGCACGGCCACCCCCTAGGCGGTCTTGTTGCGTGCGACCGGCCCGATGTGTGTCCCTCGTTCGGGGGGCGGGTGATCGACGCTTGCCGTGGGGGGAGAATATTGTATACAAATGCCTCAGGTCAAGCTCCTTGGGAGAATACATGTCACGCGCCGGCGACCGGGCCTATGTGGCGATCCGCAACATGATCCTGTCCGGCGAATTGCCGGCCGGGACGCAGCTTGGCGAAGAGGCGCTGGCCGAGAAATGCGGCGTTTCGCGCACCCCGGTGCGCGACGCTTTGCGGCGGCTGGAGGCCGACATGCTGGTCGTGCGCACCGATACGCAACGCAGCTTTGTCGCCGAATGGTCGCTCGACGATGTCCGCGATGCGTTCGATCTGCGCGCTATGCTCGAATCGTTTGCCGCGCGGCGCGCCGCCGAACGGATGACCCCCGATTCGCTCGCGCGGCTGCGCCACGCCAATGCCCGCATCGCGCAAGCGATTGCGTTGCCCCGCCCCGACATCGCGCTGTTCCTCGAAGGCAACCGCGAATTCCACGCCGCGATTCTCGAAGTCGCGGGTTCGCGGCGGCTGGTGGCGCAGCTTGGCGCGCTGGTCGAACAGCCGGTGGTGTGGCGCACCGCGCACCATTATGGCCCCGACGCGCTGCACCGTTCGTGGTCCGAACACGAAGAGCTGATCGCCGCCTTTGCGCGCGGCGATGGCGCCTGGGCGCAGGCGATCATGGCCAGCCATATCCTGCGCGCCTATCACGCCTATGCCGATGCGCACCGCGGCATGGCCAGCCAGCCAAGCTTCGGCAAAGCCCGCGGCGAACCCGCCTTCGCGCTCAAGGCCATGGCATAATGTATACAAAAACCGTGGAACTGCTCGAAGTCGCGCCGCGCGACGGGTTGCAGAACGAAAAGACCCTGATTTCGACCGAGGCCAAGCTCGCGCTGATCGCGCGCGCGATCGCGGCGGGCGCGCGGCGGATCGAGGTGACCAGTTTCGTCAACCCGCGCGCGGTGCCGCAAATGGCCGATGCCGACGCGGTCGCCGCCGGGCTGCCGCAGCGCGAGGATGTGACGTATATCGGGCTGGTGATGAACCAGCGCGGCGCCGAACGCGCGCTCGCCACCGGGCGGATCGACCAGTTGGGCGCGGTTGCGGTGGCGACCGACCGGTTTGCGATCGCCAACCAGAACCAGACCAGCGATGGCTCGGTCGAGGCGGCCAGGGCGATCATCGCACAGGCGCAAGGCGCGGGGCGCACCGCGCAAGTCACGATTGCCGCCGCCTTCGGCTGCCCGTTCGAAGGCGAAGTGGGGCAGGAACGCGTGCTGGCGATGGCGGCGGCGCTCGCCGAAGCCGGGCCGGTCGAAATCGGCCTTGCCGACACGATCGGCGTGGCCAACCCCGCGCATGTCGGCCAACTGGTCGGCCGCGTGCGCAACCTGATCGCGCCGATCCCGGTGCGCGTGCATTTTCACAACACGCGCGGCACCGGGCTCGCCAATGTGTGGGAAGCGGTGACCGCGGGCGCGCGCACGATCGACGCATCGATCGGCGGGCTGGGCGGCTGTCCGTTCGCACCGGGCGCGTCGGGCAATGTCGCCAGCGAGGACGTGGTCTACATGCTCGAACGCGCCGGGATCGGCACGGGCATGGATCTGGCCGCGCTGGTTGACACCAGCCACTGGCTCGGCACGATCATGGACCGGACATTGCCGGGCATGGTCGCGCGCGCACCTGTATTTCCGAAGGCTTCGTAATCACCACCAAGGGCCGCGAACGGCCCGCAACGCATTCATTTTTGGGGGATTGGCATGGGTTACCGATTGGGCGTCGATGTGGGCGGCACGTTCACCGATCTGCTGCTGCTGGAAACCGGTACGGGCGCGTTCTGGCGGCACAAGACGCCATCGACCCCGCACGACAGCTCGGTCGGGATTCTCGACGGGGTCAACGCGATCTGCGGCGCGGCGGGGATCACCCCCGATGCGATCGAAACCTTTCTGCACGGCACGACGGTCGCGACCAATGCCGTGCTCGAAGGCAAGGGCGCGCGCGTCGGGCTGGTGACCACCGAAGGCTATCGCCATATCATGCAGATCGCGCGCAGCTTTGTGCCGGGCGGGCTGGCCGGGTGGATCATCTGGCCCAAGCCGCAGCCGCTCGCCGCGCTCGAACACACGGTCACGGTCAAGGGCCGGATCGGCGCCGACGGGGCCGAAGTGCGCCCGCTCGATGAAGCCGACGTGCGCCAGCAACTGGCCAAGCTGCAGGCCGCCGGCGTCGAGGCGGTGACGGTCAGCCTGATCAACGCCTATGTCAACGGCGCGCACGAGGCGCGCATCGGCGCGATCGCGCGCGAGGTCATGCCCGGGGTGCCGGTCTCGCTCAGCCACGAAGTCCTGCCCGAAATGCAGGAATACGAACGCACGCTGACCACCGTTGCCAATGCCGCGGTGCGCCCGATCGTGGGCAAATATGTCGCCAACTTGCGCACCCGGCTGGCCGAGGCGGGGATGGCGGGCAATCTGTCGCTGCTGCGCTCGGACGGCGGGCTGATGAGCGCGCACAAGGCCGAGGCGACCCCGGTCAACATCCTGATGTCGGGCCCCGCGGGCGGGGTCACCGGGGCGATCTGGGTCGGGCGCAATGCCGGCATCCGCAATATCATGACGCTCGATGTCGGCGGCACTTCGACCGACGTGGCGCTGATCGAAAACCTCGAACCGCGCCGCCAGCGCACCACCGAAGTGGGCCACTTGTCGGTGCGCGCCTCCGCGCTCGACGTCAAGACCGTCGGCGCGGGCGGCGGGTCGATCGCCTATGTGCCCGAACTGACCGGCGCGCTGCGCGTCGGGCCACAATCGGCGGGCGCGGTGCCCGGCCCGGTCGCCTATGGCAAGGGCGGCGAGGCGCCGACGGTCACCGATGCCAATGTCGTGCTCGGCTATCTGCCCGAAAACCTGTTGGGCGGCACTTTCCGGCTCGACCGCGAGGGCGCGCGCGCCGCGGTGCAGACGATCGCCGACCGGCTCGGCATCGGGCTGATGGAGGCCGCGCGCGGGATCATCGATATCGTCAACGAAAACATGTTTGGCGCGCTGCGGATGATTTCGGTGCAGCAGGGCTATGACCCGCGCGATTTTGCGCTGATGGGGTTTGGCGGCGCAGGGCCGCTGCACGTCAACGCGGTAGCGCGGCTGATGGGGAGCTGGCCGGCGATTTCGCCCGTCTCGCCCGGCGTGCTCTGCGCGCTGGGCGATGCCACCACGCGCATGCGCACCGAAACCGCGCGCAGCTTTTCGCGCGCCGCGGCGCAGACCAGCGCCGAAGACCTGATCGCCATCCTCGACGAAATGGCCGCGCAGACGCGCGCCGAACTCGTCGCCGACGGGGTGCCCGCCGCTGAAGTTTCGAGCCTGTTCGAAGTCGACGTGCGCTATGCCGGGCAGGCGTTCGAAGTGCCGCTGACGATCACCCCCGACGATCTGCGCCGCGACGGCGTGGCCGGGATCCTCGCCCGGTTCGATGCCGAACACTTGCGGCTGTTCACCTTCAACATGGATACCCCGCACGAAATCGTCAATTTGCGCGCGGTTGCGCTGGGCCAGGTGCCCGATCTGCCCGCGCCCGAAATTGCGCGCGGCGATGGCAACCCGGCCGCCGCGTTCATGCGCGAACACGTGATGTGGATGGACGGGCGCGAACAGACCGGAGCGATCTATGACCGCGCCAAATTGCGCGCGGGCGATGTGATCAAGGGCCCCGCGATCGTGTGCGAAATGGATTCCACCACCCTGATCGAAGCCGGATGCGTCGCCACGGTCGACCATTGCGGCAATATCCTGATCCAGCCGGCCTGAAGGAACACCGACCCATGCCAGCCACCATTCTCGAAACCAACCCCGCCCCGTTCAACCGCGTCGCGATCGACCCGGTCACGCTCGACATCATCGAAAACGCGCTGCGCAACGCGCGCATCGAAATGGATGCCACGCTCGTGCGCACCGCGATGTCGCCCGGCATCCGCGAACAGGGCGATGCCTTTCCGCTGATCGCGGACCGCACGGGCAAGATGATCGTCGGCCAGTTCGGCAGCTTTATTGACGGGTTCCTGCGCAATTTCACCGGCACGCTCGAAGACGGGGACCTGATTTTCCTGTCCGACCCTTATTCGGTCGATGGCGCGATCAGCCATTCGAACGACTGGCTGGTGCTGCTGCCGGTGTTCAAGGACGGGCGGCTGATCGGCTTTACCTCGATGTTCGGGCACCAGAGCGATATCGGCGGCAAAGTCGTCGGCTCGATGCCGATCAATGCGCATTCGATCTTTGAAGAAGGCGTGCGCATCCCGCCGGTCAAGCTGTGGAAAAAGGGCACGTTCAACGACGACCTGCTCGCGCTGGTGCTGCACCAGACGCGCAAGCCCGACTGGTGCCTTGCCGATCTCAACGCGCTGATCGCGAGCTGCCGCGTGGCCGCGCGCCGCGTGATCGAAATGGCCGAACGCTTTGGCGACGACGTCTATTTTTCCGCCACGCAAGAGCTGCTGGCGCGCAACCACCGCGCGATGAAGGCGCTGATCGGCATGGCCATCGCCGAAGAGCCGGTCAGCTTTGAAGACTATATCTGCGACGACGGCATGGGCGCGGGCCCCTATCGCATCCGCTGCACGATGCACCGCGAAGGCGAAAAGGTGATCCTCGATTTCGATGGCACCGACCCGCAGTCGAGCGCTTCAATCAATTTCTATCTCAATGAAAACATGTTCAAGATGTTCTTCGGCATCTACATGATCATGGTCTTTGATCCGCAAATCCTGTTCAACGACGGATTTTATGACCTGATCGATGTGCGCATTCCCGAAGGTTCGCTGCTGAAACCGAAATTCCCCGCCGCGCTCTCGGGCCGCACCCACGCGCTGGGCCGTATCTTCGACATTCTGGGAGGACTATTGGGGCAAAAGACACCCGAATTCCTGAATGCCGCAGGCTTTTCTTCCAGTCCCCACTTGTTTTACGCGGGCAACGACACCCGCCCCGGTCGCAGCAGCGAGTGGTTTCAGCTGTTCCAGATCGGTTTTGGCGGCATCCCCGGACGTCCGATGGGCGACGGGCCCGACGGCCATTCGTTGTGGCCGGGCTTTACCAACGTGCCCAACGAATTCCTTGAACGCTATTTCCCGCTGCGGATCGAACGCTATGAATGTGCGGCCGACAGCGGCGGGGCCGGAGTGCATCGCGGCGGCAACGGCATTCACATGACCTATCGTTTTCTCAGCGCCGGGGTCATCGCCATCCACGACGATCGCTGGTTCGTGCCGCCCTGGGGGGTGAACGGCGGCGAACCCGGCGGCCGGGCGCGCAAGATCCTGGAAAAGGCCGATGGCACGATGGAAATCGTCGGCAACAAGATCGAGGATCTGGCGGTCGAGGAAAACGACCAGCTGCACTTCATCACCTGGGGCGGTGGCGGCTGGGGCGATCCGCTTGAACGCGACCCCGCTTTGGTCGGCCGCGAAATCCGCGAAGGCCTGGTAACCGCTGGCGGCGCGCTTGCTTATGGCGTGGTGGCCGATGCGGCTGGCTCGGTCGATACGGCCGCCACGGCAACCTTGCGCGCGCAGATCCGCACCGACCGCGGCCCCTTGCCCTTGTTCAACTATGGCCCCGGCATTGCTGCCTTGCGCACGGCGTGCCAGGACGAGACCGGTCTGCCCGCCCCGGTTCAGCCGGAATGGCCGCATCTTGAGGCAGCGGAGTAAGCCGTGAACACTGGAGCATTGCAAGACATCCGGGTGGTCGAACTCGGCCAGTTGCTGGCTGGCCCGTTCTGCGGCCAGTTGCTGGGCGACATGGGCGCCGACGTGATCAAGGTCGAGCCACCCGTGACCGGCGACCCCATGCGCGAATGGGGCCAGGGCGACGACAAAGTCCATTGGGAGGTGATCGCGCGCAACAAGCGGTCGGTCAGCGCCAACTTGCGCGTGCCCGAGGGGCAGGCTTTGGTGCGCAAGCTGATCGCCAATGCCGATGTCCTGATCGAGAACTTCAAACCCGGCACCATGGAAAAATGGGGTCTCGGCCCCGATACGCTGCTGGCCGAACAGCCCGGGCTGATCATTGCGCGCATGTCCGGCTATGGCCAGACCGGCCCTTATGCCTCGCGCGCCGGCTTTGGCGGAATTGGCGAGGCGATGGGCGGCTGGCGTTATATCGTCGGCGAACCGGACCGGCCACCAAGCCGCATGGGCGTTTCGATTGGCGATACCCTGACCGCCACCTATGGCTGCATGGGCGTGCTTGCCGCCCTCCACGCGCGTGAGCGCACCGGGCGCGGACAGGTGATCGACGCAGCGCTGTACGAAAGCGTCTTGCAGGTCATGGAAGGGCTGGTCACCGAATACGACCGGTCGGGCGTGATCCGTGAACGGTCCGGTTCGATCCTGAAAGGCATCGCTCCGTCCAACGTCTATCGCTGCAAAGACGGCGAATTCATGATCGGCGCGAACAAGGATTCGCTGTGGCAGCGGCTCGCCACGGCGATGGGCCAGCCTGGCCTCGGCCATGATCCGCGCTTTGCCACGCATATCGCGCGCGGCGAGAACCAGGACGAGATCGATGCCCTGATCAATGCCTGGACCAGCACGCTTTCGGTCGACGCGGTCGAAGCCTTGATGACCGAGTTTTCCATTCCCGCCGGGCGGGTCTATCGCGCACCGGACATGCTCTCCGATCCGCATTTCAAGGCCCGCGAAGCGATCATCGAAGTGGAAACCGACCGGTTCGGGCCGCTCAAGATGCAAAGCGTGTTTCCCAAATTGTCCGCAACGCCCGGCAGCGTGCGGCGTCCGGCGCCTTCGGTGGTGGGCCAGCACAATGCTGAAATCTATGGCGAAATGCTGGGACTGACGGGCGCCGAACTCGAAGCCCTGACCGCGCAAGGGGTGATCTGATGCAGGACCGGTCGGACCTGACGGCGAACTACGCCGGTGCGTTCGACGGGCTGCTGCCCTTTGGCAAAAACCCGGCGCTGATCGTCGTCGATATGGTCGACGCCTATCTGGTGCCGGGCTCGCCGCTTTATGCCGGGATCGAATCAGCGCTGGAATCGGCGATCAGGCTGACCGAAGCGGTTCGGGCGCGGGGTTTTCCGGTGCTGTTCACCAATGTCGAATATGCCCCGGGCGGAGCGGATGGGGGCGTGTTTTTCCGCAAGGTGCCCGCGCTCAAATGCTTTGAGCGGGGCAATCCCCTGGGGGCGTTTCCCGCGCGACTTTCCCCCCAGCCGCAGGATCTGGTGATCACCAAGCGCTATGCCAGCGCCTTTTTCGGCACGCATCTGGCTGCTACGCTGACCGCATGGGGCGTCGACACCCTGCTGATCTGCGGCACATCGACCTCTGGCTGCATCCGCGCCACCGCGCTCGATGCCTGCCAGAATGGCTTTCTGCCGTTTGTTGTGGCCGACGCCTGTGGCGACCGTCACCCTGGGCCGCACGAGGCCAACCTGTTCGATCTTCAGGCGAAATATGCAGAAGTCGTGACCGAAAGCCACATTCTGCAGTTGCTGGGCGGACTGGCTTAGGAACAATCCAGCCGGGATTTTCGCCGACTGTCAGCTTTGTTGCCTCTGGCATAATAGCAACGATCGGCGCTCGCACAGACTTTGTCGACTTGCTAGGGGCCAGTGATGATGCCTTCAGAGACCATGATCGCGCCCGATTTCGTCGTTGTCGACGTGGAAACAGCCTGCTCGCGCGTGAGCAGCATCTGTCAGATCGGTATCGTCGGTTTCAACGATGGGCAGGAACTTTTTGCCTACGAAACGCTGGTTTGTCAATCGGCGTCCAAACGGGGGTCTGACTCAAATTCCGTGCAATCCAGGTCATGCTGGCGCCATAAGTCTGGCTTTGAGAAGGTCGATTTTGGCGCGCCCGTACATCTGGCGCTTGATGGCCTTGAGGCGGTTGACCTTGCCCTCGACTTGCCCGCTGGACCACGGCGTCGAGATCGCGGCGGCAACAGCATTCTTGTCGGCCTCGATGCCGGCGGCGAACCCAGCAAGCTTGGTCTCGGCCGCCATGGCGATCCACGGATCGAGCCGTGCCCTGTCCCTTGAGCGCATCATGGCATGGAAGCGATCGAGAGCCTCGCGTGCACTGATCAGCGCTGGTACGGCCTTTTCGATCACCGCGTTGATCAGGGCGGTCTGTGCTGATCCTGTGTCCCGCTCGGTGGTCATGCTGCGCGCGATTGTTCGTGCACTTAGCCCAGCACCGCTGGTGTGGCCAAGCTTCTCGTCGCGACGACGGCGGGTCGCCCATTCGCTGACCACGCGCAACGAACCCCCAAAACCGGATGCGTTCAGCCGCCGCCACAGTTCAGCGCCAATCCGGCAGCCTGCATTCCATTCCGCCTCGAGGGTCAGCGACCAGGCATCAAGCGAACTCTGGCGCGTGCGGAAGGTGTCGTGACGCTGGCCGCGCAGGACCTTGCGGATGGTCTTGCGCGACACGCCGGTCGTGCGTGCCATGACCCTGATCGGCACGCCTTGCCCGGCCAGATCGATAATCTGGCGGTTGAGGGCTTCGCGCAATTGGTAGCCATCCCACTGGATGCGCTCGGCACGGGTCAGGGTCGCCGGATCGACCGGCCCCGTTGGCGCCAGCGCACGCCGCAGACATGGCATTTCCGAACGCACCGCCGCCAGAAATGCTGCCGAGGCGTTCTCGAACAGGTGCCAGCGGTCGGCCACCTGCTGCGCCTGCGGCGCCGCCTCGCTGGCGGCCGCACCATAACCCGGACCACGGTCGCGGCAGATGATTTCGACTTGCGGGTTCTGGCGCAGCCAGGCGATGACCGTGTCGCGCTGACGATCGGGAAGCAGGTCGATCACCTCGCGTCGTTCGAGATCGACCACGATGCTCCCGTACGCAGGTTATGCGTTATTGATACATGACAATCCTGCACTTCAGGATATCTGGCTCGGACGGCATGTCAGTCCGGAGGCAAAACGTGCTCAAAAAGACGCCTTCAAAATATCAGACCGGATTGACCACGGCACAAGTCGAGCGCGAACTCGCCAAAGCATTGATGAACTACATCCGCAACCTTGCCGATCCGCGCCGCCACTGGTGGCGACGCCATTGTCCGTTGTGACACTACAGCCGCCCGGTAGCTCACTGTCGGGCGGCTAAGCGACGCGGACAGAGCCCGCTACCGGCAGCATCGGGCCGCACCACCGGGAAAATTCATTGCCTGACCTCAGGTCCGCCCTACTGGCCGACGGCGGCGCTTGCCAGTTTATGAGAAGGTTTGCCGGCACCGACGCCAGAAACAGACTGTCGGCAATGCGTCCCAATTTCGGTCATTCGCTCGCTTACGAGTTCAGCTCAAAAGCGGACTGCCCCGCCAATTTCGTATACTGGCTCCTGAATTCTGGCCCCTGAATTACCATCGCAGCGGATTTTCCAGGATGTCGTCAACCAGCCGGCGATCGGGCCCGGCCGCGACATTGGCCCGCGCACGCTGGTCAACACCAAATTGGGCTGGCAGGGCGACCATTTTGGCGCATTCGTCCTTGTCAGCAACATCTTCAACGTGGTCGTACCGACGCAGGGTTTCGTCGATTGCGATGGTCGCACGCGCGGCACATTGACCGACCCGCGCATTTTCGGGCTGAGCTTCGAGGCGCGGTTCTGACCCGCTTTTTGTCATCTTTTTGTCGACTGTGGGCCGTTCTTTTGACGAATCACAAAGCTGATTGGCAAGACAGTGAACCGTCAAAGCGAGACCTATGCCGATGACGGCATGAGCCGGGTCGTAAGCCGCGGATCGACCCATTATGGCAAAATGACGCCAAAGGCCCATCCGCGTGTCAACGAGCGGCTTGTTGCCGTCATCAGAGGTCAAATGGCCACACTGTCCCCCGTCAGCGCCTTTGGCACAGATTAGGGGTTGAGATTTGAGGAGGGTTGGGGCTTCGTCGTAGTGACGAAGGAACGCAGATGAAGCCCCAACCCTCCTCGAGAAAATTGCCCGCGAAAGCCCCTGCCGAGCAGGTGGTGAAGGACATTCGGCGCCAGACCCGCCGACATTTCTCCGCTGAAGACAAGATCCGTATCGTGCTCGATGGCCTGCGTGGCGAGGACAGCATCGCCGAGCTGTGCCGCAAGGAAGGTATTGCGCAGAGCCTGTATTACACTTGGTCGAAAGAGTTCATGGAGGCCGGCAAG
>NZ_AUBA01000031.1 GCF_000429005.1 Novosphingobium acidiphilum DSM 19966
CATGCTATCGGCTGTGCCCGGCGCATGATCGGCTCAAACTGACGCCGAAATCGGTGGTGGCCCCAATAAGCTACACCACGCCGTGGGACACGATCGCCATTTGCCACACTATCAAGGGAGAACGAGGTTTAAGCAATCCCACATGGAATCGCTCCGACCCGTTCGATGTATAGGAAATTTCGAAACCGACTGCCGGTTACGGGAATGAATATCGGATCAGCATGTTTGCCGCGAGTAGAGACCTTCCAGTCGGTCCATTGCTCCGGCCTTGCAGAAGGGCTTTAAGGGCGTCCACGAATGACCGGTGTCGGCGTGACCGGACGCTCCCAGACGCGGCGCCGACGGGCAGGAATGTCCCAATTCTTGCTATTTGGGACGCGCTGCCAGCACCTGAATGAATGGCAAGTTTCGACTGGCGCAAGTTGGCATGGGAAGGTTAGTTCTTGGGCGTATGCTGCCACGCAGGTTTCGATCTTCGCAAGGCCATAAGCTGTCATCTCGGTTATGCCGGATGTTGTCCGTGCAGGCTGGCCCTTCTCCTCGAAGAAGGGGTGTCTGGAACCGGCATGTCATACGCATTTCGGGCCTCGGACACCCCCACCCAACCCTCCCCCTTCGGGGGATGGCTTCAAATGCGACTGCCCTCCTTCAGGGGGGAGCGCTGCCGGGCTATGGGATCAGTCCGATCTCGCGCAGGCGCTGGTGCAGATAGGCATCGGCGGTGATCGGTTCGGGGTAGCGATCGGGGTGATCGGCATCGACGCATTGCGGCAAAGTGCGGATCACGAAATCGCTGCGCAGATGCAGGAAATAGGGCATCGAATACCGGCTGAACGCCGCGCGCGCACCCACCGGATTGCGCACGCGGTGGGTGGTCGATGGCAGCCGGTGGTTGGTCAGGCGTTGCAGCATGTCGCCGATATTGACCGCCAGCGCGCCCGGCGGCGGCGTGACCTCGATCCATTGCCCGTCGCGCGACAGCAGTTCCAGCCCGGCTTCTTCGGCGCCCAGCAGCAGCGTGATCAGATTGATATCCTCGTGCGCGCCGGCGCGGATCGCCCCTTCGGGCGCATCGGCAATCGGGGGATAATGCAACAGGCGCAGCACCGAATTGCCGTCTTTGATCGCGGGCGCAAACCAGTCTGCCGGCATATCCAGAGCCACGGCAAGGTGGGCCAGGATGCGCGCGCCGACCCGGTCGAAGGCGGCATACAGCGCGCGAAAGGTCTCGGCGAAATGGGCCGGCCGGTCGGGCCAGACATTGGGCGGCATGCTGGCCGACAGCGGGTGCCCGGGCACCAGATCGCGGCCCACGTGCCAGAATTCCTTCAGATCGAACACATCCGCGCCCTTGGCAATTTCGGTGCCGAACGGGGTATAGCCCCGCGCGCCGCCCTTGCCCGGCACATGCCATTGCCGCTTTTCGATGTCGGGCAGGGCAAAAAACTGCGCGGTCAGATCCCAGGCTTGGGCGATCAGATCGGCATCGATGCCGTGATCGGCCACCATCGCAAAGCCGTAACGGCCAAAACTGTCGCCCAGCGCGGCCGGCAGGGCCGCGCTGTCACCAGCCAGCGATATCACGGGAAGGCTTGGCACAACGGTGGTTTCAGGCAACATGCGGCAATTCCAACTTTTCAGCGCGATGCGGACACACGATGCCTCTCCTGCCCAATCCCGACGTAACCGGCAAGCAACTCTGGCTGATGAAATCCGAACCCGATGTCTATGGCTATGACGATCTGGTCGCCGAGGGCGAAGGCACCTGGGATGGCGTGCGCAACCACCTGGCTGCACGCAACTTGCGCGCCATGCGCCAGGGCGATCTGGCATTCTTCTATCATTCCAACATTGGCAAGGACATCGTCGGCATTGCCATGATTTCGGTACCAGGCCTGACCGACCCGACCGATCCCGAGGGCAAATGGGCGGCGGTCAAGGTGCGACCCGTGGCACGGCTGGTCAGCCCGGTGTCGCTGGCCACGATCAAGGCGACCCCTGCCTTGGCAGACATGGAACTGCTGCGCCTGTCGCGCCTGTCGGTTTCTGCGGTGCGACCCGATGAATGGGCACTGATTCTGGCCATGGCGGGCGGGGTCAACTGACCGATTGTCCCCTTTCAGCACGTCCCGCGATTGGACGGGCAGGGGGGATGCAAACACGGTTAACACTTCGTTAGAGCAGGCGGCATGAAAGCGATCCCCGTCGTCCCCGGCCAACCTGGGCAGCCCAACCTGTTTCGCCGAACGTTGCCCGAACGGGTGCGCACCCGGCTGAATATGCCGTTGCCCCGGCTTGAGCCCGAGGTCGAGGCTGCCAATGCGCGCGCCGCGCTGCGTTCGCCACCGGTCAACTGGCGGCGCCTGACCGCGCAGGACCTGCGCGATTTCCTGCTGGCCTATTGTGCCTGCTTCATCGCGCTGCAGATGTTTCTGGCGTAATTGCGCCTGTAACCTAGAATGTGTGCTCGATCTGGCCCACATGCGCTTGTTCGGCGCGGTACAAGAGCCACGCCAGAAACGCCGATATCGTGCACATGGCCGCGCCCAGCAACAGCTGGTGGACAATGGCCACGCCCAGCGCGCTCAGGCTGACCGCGATCACCGAACCGATGACCATGGCCCCCGAATTGACGATATTGTTGGCAGCGATCGTCCGCGATGTTTCCGACTTTTCAACGATGGTCGTCAAAAAGGCATAAAGCGGCACGACAAACATGCCGCCTGCCACCGCAATCCCGAACAGCGATCCCAGCAACGGCACGGCCAGCGGCAGATGCACAAAGGTCCATACATCGACCAGGTGTTCGCGTCCGCGCACCGGCCATTGGCGGCAGATCAGATCGAACGCAACGATGAAACCGGCCATGACCATGACCGACAGCGGAGCATACCGCGCCGAAACCTTGCCCCCCAGCAGGTGATTGATCGAAGCCGATCCGATCGCCACGCCGATCGAGAACATCACCAGGAACAGGCTGACCACGCCCTTGTTGCCCCCCAGCACATTCTTCGCCAGCGGCGTGAACTGGATGAACAGCACCGCGCCCACGGCCCAGAACACACTGATCGCACAGATCGCCAGGATCACGCGCGAATGCCGCATCGTCATCCGCACCAGCAGGATCGAGGAACGCACGATGTTCCAGTCGATCGGCTGCGCGGCCATCATGGGCGGCGCTGCGGGCACGCTTTGCGCCGAAACCAGCCCGATCAGCGCGGTGATCACCACCGCCAGCGCGGCCCATTGCACCGGGATCACCGCGGCCAGGATGGTGCCTGCCAAAATGGCCAGATAGGTGCCTGCCTCGACCAGCCCGGTGCCCGCCAGCACTTCGTCGGGATACAAGTGCTGGGGCAGGATGGCGTATTTGATCGGGCCGAAAAATGACGAATGCACCCCCATCGCCAAAAGTGCTGCCAGCATCAGCGGTATCGCCAGCGTTTCGGCCGCGATATGCCGCCAGGCCAGCAGCAGGCCGGCCCCCCCGACCAGCATGATGCCCACTTCGCAGGTCTTGATAATCCGGATCAGCCGCGCCTTGTCGCGCGAATCCGCCAGCTGCCCGGCAAGCGCCGACAGCAGGAAAAACGGCAGGATGAACAAGCCCGACGCGATCGCGGAAAACAGCCCTTCCTTGGCCTCGGAATTGTAGATGCTGTAGACTACGAACAGCAGCATCGCGTTCTTGTACAGGTTGTCATTGAACGCGCCCAGCAGCTGGGTGACAAACAGCGGAAGAAAGCGACGCTGGCGGATCAGATTGGTGTTGGTGGTCATCAAACCCCGGTTGGCAGCCCGTCTTGTGCGAAGAACCCTTAACGGCATGCACGGTGCGGGCAAGAGCGATGTTTGCATCCGCCACGCGAAGCGATATGGCCATGGCACCATGTTGACGCTGCCCAACATTCTGACGCTGTCGCGGATATTTGCCGTGCCCTTGCTGGTCGGCCTGCTGTGGTGGCCCGACTGGCCGCTGGGCTATGGCCTGGGCTTTGCCATGTATTGCCTGATGGGGGTGACCGACTATTTCGACGGATACCTGGCGCGTGCGCAGGGAACTGTTTCAAAGATGGGCATTTTTCTTGATCCCATCGCCGACAAGATCATGGTTGCAGCGGTCGTGCTGGTGCTGGCTGCGCGCGGTGTGCTGACCGGGCCTTATGTCGGATCGCTGCATGTGATCGCGGGGCTGGTGATCCTGGTGCGCGAAATAGCGGTGTCGGGCCTGCGCGAATTTCTGGGCGGATTGCAGGTTTCGGTGCCGGTGTCGAAGCTGGCCAAATGGAAAACCACCGCGCAGATGGTGGCGCTGGGTGCCTTGATCCTGGGCCGCGCGTTGCCCGGCTGGACGATTACGGCAGGGGCGATCGATCTGAACGTCCCGCACACCGTCGGGCTGACCACGTTGTGGACCGCCGCCGCGCTGACGGTGATCACCGGGTGGGATTATCTGCGGGTCGGCCTGAAACACATGGATTGAGGCCTTACCCTGCGCGCAGTTCTTCGGCCAGCAGGCGGAATTCTTCGCCACGCGGCGAATTGCGCCGCCACACCAGTGCGATCTGGCGAAACGCGTGATCGCTGATCAAGGGGCGCGCGACGATCCGGGTGCCGGCCAGGATGCCGGCGTTGATCGCCATTTCGGGCAGCATGGTCAGGCCCAGGCCATTGTCGACCATCTGCACCAGCGTGTGCAGCGATGTGCCGATCATCGTCGCGCTGGCGCGCAGTTCCGGGCGGTTGCACGCGGCCAGCGCATGGTCCTTCAGGCAATGCCCGTCTTCGAGCAGCATCAGCCGGTTTTCATCGATCGACGAGGGCGTGATCATCGCGGGCGGATCGCGCGGATCGTCGTGCGGAAATGCAATCAGCAGCGGATCGTTGAACAGATGCACCGTCTCGACCTCGCCTGTTGCAAACGGCAGTGCCAGCAGCACGCAATCGGCGCGGCCATGGTGCAGCGATTCGATGGCAGCGGCGCTGGGTTCTTCGCGCAGGAACAGGCGCAATTGCGGGCGTTCGGCGCGTAGCCGCGGCAGGATGCGCGGCAACAGGAACGGCGCGATCGTGGGGATCACGCTCATCCGCAATTCGCCCACCAACGGGGTGCCGTGCGATTGCACCAGCGCTGACAGTTCCTCGGCCTCGCGCAGCAGGCGATGCGCCTTGGCCACCACCTGGTTGCCCAGCGGGGTAAAGCGCACCACCCGCCGGGTGCGTTCGACCAGCACCACGTCGAGCAGCGATTCAAGCTCGCGCAGCCCCGCCGACAGCGTCGATTGCGACACGAAACAGGCCTCTGCCGCGCGTCCGAAATGGCCGTGTTCGTGCAGCGCGACCAGGTATTGCAATTGCTTGAGCGTCGGCAGGTAAATCGACATCAGGCGGGGTCGTCCGTTTCCGCAATCGGAAAGAAATCGGATTCGGGGTCGTGTTCGGGCACATCTTCGGCTTCGGGGACGACCGTTTCGGCGCTGCCGATGTCGTCGATATGGGCCATTTTCAGTTTTCCGCCCGCCACTGCAAAGGCCAATCGGCCCTCAACCAGTTCCAGGGCATCGCGGCCGAACTGTTCAAATCGCCAGCCTTCGAGAATGGCCAGCCCCTTGCGCTGGCCTGCGGCCAGCGCATCCAGATCGTCGGTGCGCGCCAGCAGACGCGCGGCAATGTCGATCTCGCGGCTGCGGATTTTCAACAGCAGCTTCAACAGATCGGCGACCAGCGCGCCCTCTTTGCCCAGGGGTGCACCACGCGGCGGACGGACGGGCATTTCCGCCTCGGTCAGGGGCTGGGCATCGGCCAGGCACTGCATCAGGCGCCGCCCGATCTCGTTGTCGCGCCACCCGGACGACAGCCCGCGCACTTTGGCCAGGTCAGCCTGTTCGCGGGGCGGATGGCTGGCAAGGTCGGCCAGCGTTTCGTCACGCATGATCCGCCCGCGTGGAATGTTCTTGTCCATCGCCTCGGTCTCGCGCCAGCCGGCCAGCGCCTTCAGCCGGCCCAGCACCGCATGGTTGCGGCTGGGCGGGCGGATCTTCTGCCACACGGTTTGCGGATCGTTGCGATAGTGTTCGGGATCGGCGAGCCGCTCCATCTCGATATCCAGCCATGCGCCGCGCCCGGTCTTGATCAGCCGCTTGAGCATGCGCGGGAAAATCTTCGACAGGTGCGTTACATCGCCGATGGCATATTCGGTCTGGCGGTCGGTCAGCGGGCGGCGCGACCAGTCGGTAAAGCGCGCGCCCTTGTCCACCGAAAAGCCCAGCCACGCTTCGACCAGGTTGGAATAGCCGATCTGTTCGGACTGGCTGATCGCCATCATCGCGATCTGCGTGTCGAATATCGGGTGCGGCGTGCGTCCGGTCAGGTTGTAGATGATTTCCACATCCTGCCCGCCGGCGTGAAACACCTTCAGCACGTCTTCGTTGTCGACCAGCAGTTCGAGCAGCGGCGACAGGTCGATGCCCGGCGCCATCGGATCGATCGCGGCGGCTTCCTTGTCATCGGCGATCTGCACCAGGCACAGTTCGGGCCAATAGGTGTTTTCGCGCATGAATTCGGTGTCAACGGCGACGAATTCGGCCTTGGACAGGCGGGCGCAAAGATCGGTCAGCGCCTCGGTCGTGGTGATCAGGGGATGAATTTTCATCGGTCTTTTTTCTTTTCGGCCGATCTTGCGCGCAGTACGGCAGACCGGCCCGGTGGGTACCCCCGTCCGGGGGCGGCGGCTTGACAAAACGATGGCCATCGCCTCTTGGCCACGCTTGTGGTTCAAGTGCGGGCCAGTGCCGCACACCACGATCAAATCCCTGCCTCAATACGCTCGTTTTGGAAAGACCTTCGATGCATCCCTATCGCTCTCACACGTGTGGTGCCCTCACGTCAGACACAGTCGGCCAGACCGTCCGTCTGTCGGGCTGGGTGCATCGCAAGCGCGATCATGGCGGCGTGCTGTTCGTCGACTTGCGCGATCATTACGGGCTGACCCAGATTGTCGCCGATGTCGACAGTCCGGCGCTGGCCGTGCTCGAAGGTCTGCGCGTTGAAAGCGTGGTGACGATCGACGGCGTGGTCAAGGCGCGCGCTGCAGGCACGATCAATGCCAATCTGCCGACCGGCGCGATCGAAGTCTATGCGCGCGGCGCCACGGTGCTGTCGGCGGCCGAAGAATTGCCGATGCCGGTGGCGGGCGAACAGGAATACCCCGAAGACATCCGCCTGCGCTATCGCTTTCTCGATCTGCGTCGGGACACGCTGCACGCCAATATCGTGCGCCGCACCAAGGTCATTTCGGCGATGCGGCGCAAGATGGAGGGTATCGGCTTTACCGAATATTCCACCCCGATCCTGACCGCATCAAGCCCTGAAGGCGCGCGCGATTTCCTTGTGCCCAGCCGGATCCATGCGGGCAAGTTCTATGCGCTGCCGCAGGCGCCGCAGCAGTACAAGCAGCTGCTGATGGTCGCAGGCTTTGACCGCTATTTCCAGATCGCGCCGTGCTTTCGCGACGAGGACCCGCGCGCCGACCGTCTGCCGGGCGAATTCTACCAGCTTGACCTGGAAATGAGCTTCGTCACCCAGGAAGAAGTCTGGGAGACGATGGAACCGGTGATCGGCAGCATTTTCGAAGATTTCGCCGACGGCAAGCAGGTGACGCCCACCGGGCAGTTTCCGCGTATTGCCTACGACGATGCCATGCTGAAATATGGCTCGGACAAGCCCGATCTGCGCAACCCGCTGATCATCACCGACGTGTCGCATCACTTTGCCGCGTCAGGCTTCGGCCTGTTCGAACGCATCGTCGGCAGCGGTGGCGTGGTGCGCGCGATCCCCGCCCCGGGCACGGCCGAAAAAAGCCGCAAGTTCTTTGACGAGATGAACGAGTGGGCGCGCGCCGAAGGGCATGCCGGACTTGGCTATGTCACGCGCAAAGCCGGTGAATTCGGCGGACCGATTGCCAAGAACCACGGCAGCGAAGGCATGGCCGCGCTGTATGACGAGCTTGGCCTTGGCGCCGACGACGGCCTGTTCTTTGCCGCGGGCAAGCCCGAACAGGCGGCCAAGCTGGCCGGTCTTGCGCGCAATCGCGTGGGCGATCTGTTGGGCCTGATCGAACGCGACGCATTCCGCCTGTGCTGGATTGTCGATTTCCCGTTCTACGAATGGGATGAAGACAACAAGAAGGTGGAATTCGCGCACAACCCGTTTTCGATGCCGCAGGGCGGGATCGACGCGCTGAACAATGCCGATCCGCTGACGATCAAGGCATTCCAGTACGATCTGGTGTGCAACGGCTTTGAAATCGCGTCGGGCTCGATCCGCAACCAAAGCCCCGAAACGATGGTGCGCGCATTCGAGATCGTGGGCCTGAGCAAGGCCGACGTCGAAGAACGCTTTGGCGGGCTGTACCGTGCATTCCAGTATGGCGCACCGCCGCATGGCGGCATGGCCGCGGGCGTCGATCGCATCGTCATGCTGGTCTGCGGTGCACAGAACTTGCGCGAAATCTCGCTGTTTCCGATGAATCAGCGCGCCGAAGACCTGTTGATGGGCGCACCGGCCCCTGCCGAGTTGCGCCAGCTGCGCGAACTGTCGATCCGCGTGGCCGAAGCCGTAAAAACCTGATTGTTGCGCGCGTCGGGCCGGCTTCGTTGGCCAGCCCGTGCGTCTCCCACTTGCCAGCGGGCTTTGCGCCTATTAGGGCGTTTTTCTGAACGGTGGTAACACCCGTGTTTTGGCACCTTTGTTTCGTCTGAAGGGACACATCGAATGAGCGATACCGCCGACCGCGTTAAGAAGATCGTTGTCGAGCACCTTGGGGTCGAGGCCGACAAGGTCACCGAAGACGCCAGCTTCATCGACGATCTGGGTGCCGATTCGCTCGACATCGTCGAGCTGGTGATGGCGTTCGAAGAAGAATTCGGTGTCGAGATCCCCGACGACGCGGCGGAAAAGATCGCCACCGTCGCCGATGCGATCAAATACATCGACGAAAACAAGGGCTGATCACCCTGAACTCCCCATACCCGCCGGATCACTGGTCCGGCGCAGCGCTGGCACACCCGTGCCGCGCGGTGTGACGGGGGGGAGTGCAAAGGCAGGCTCGGCCCGTGAAGATGGGCTGGGCCTGTTTCTTTTTATCCGGAGAAATCAATGCGGCGTGTCGTTGTCACCGGCCTTGGCCTGGTCACCCCCCTGGGCGCAGACGTGGAAACCGTCTGGGCGAACCTGCTTGCAGGCAAATCCGGCGCGGGCCCGATCACACGGTTCGATGCCAGCAACCAGAAGTGCCGCATTGCCTGCGAAGTGAAGCCGGCCGGCCATGAATATGGCTTTGACGCGTCAAAGCGGGTGGATCACAAGATCCAGCGCCAGGTCGATCCGTTCATCGTTTACGGCATTGATGCCGCGGGCCAGGCGTTGGAAGACGCAGGGCTGGTCGACATGGACGAGGCTTTGAAGCTGCGCACCGGGTGTTCGATCGGTTCGGGCATCGGCGGTCTGCCGGGCATCGAAAGCGAATCGATCGTGCTCCACGAAAAGGGGCCAAGCCGGGTCAGCCCGCATTTCGTCCACGGGCGCCTGATCAACCTGATTTCGGGCCAGGTCAGCATCAAATATGGCCTGATGGGTCCCAACCATGCGGTGGTCACCGCGTGTTCGACCGGCGCGCATTCGATCGGCGACGCCGCGCGCATGATTCGCGACGACGATGCCGACGTGATGCTGGCAGGCGGTGCCGAATCGACGATCAACCCGCTGGGCGTCGCGGGCTTTGCCCAGGCGCGCGCGCTCAACTGTTCGTTCAACGACCGGCCCGAAGCGGCCAGCCGCCCCTATGACAAAGACCGCGACGGTTTCGTCATGGGCGAAGGCGCAGGCGTCGTCGTGCTGGAAGAATACGAACACGCCAAGGCGCGCGGTGCCAAGATCTATGCCGAAGTCGTCGGCTATGGCCTGTCGGGCGATGCCTATCACGTGACCGCGCCGCATCCCGAGGGCAAGGGCGCGGAACTGGCGATGCGCATGGCCATGCGCAAGGCCGGGATGGAGCCTGGCGACATCGACTATGTCAACGCGCACGGCACATCGACCATGGCCGACACGATCGAACTGGCCGCGGTCAAGCGCGTGCTGGGCGATGACCTGAGCGGCGCTTCGATGAGCAGCACCAAATCGGCCATCGGCCACCTGCTCGGCGGTGCCGGCGCGGTTGAAACCATCTTCTGCATTCTGGCGCTGCGCGATCAGATCGTGCCGCCCACGCTCAATCTGGACAACCCCGATGAAGGCACCATCGGTGTCGATCTGGTGCCGCATGTGGCGCGCAAGCGCACGGTGCGCGCGGCACTCAACAATTCGTTCGGATTTGGCGGCACCAACGCCGCCCTGATCATCAAGGCAATTTGACCAGACGCAGGCCTTACCGGCGTGGCAAGAGGTTTACCGTGCGACGCATGAAAACAGGGCATTGGGTGCTGATCGCCGCACTGGCGGTCGTGCTTGCCTATGGCGTGCATTTCCTGTGGGGCTGGTACGGTCCGGGTCCGTTGCAGCACGAAGTGCCGTTCGTGGTGTCCGACGGTGCGGGCATGGTTACCGTGGCGCAGGAACTGGAAACCGAAGGCGCGGTGGCCTCTGCCACCACTTTCCGTGCCAGGGCGCGGCTGCTGGGCCATTCGGGCGGGCTCAAGGCGGGGGAATTCATGATCCCCGCGCATGCCAGCGGTGCGCAGGTCCTGGCCATCCTGCAAGGCACCGAAGGCGTGATGCGGCGCCTGTTCACCGTGCCCGAAGGCATGCCCTCGGTGATGGTGTACGAAAAACTGATGGCGCAGCCCATGCTGACCGGCAAGGCCGATGTGCCCGCAGAGGGGTCGATCCTGCCCAACAGCTATGACTATCAGCGCGGCGAGGCGCGCGCGCTGATCGTGGCGCGGATGCAAAAGGCGATGACCCAGGCGCTGGCCGAACTGTGGGCCAAACGGTCGCCGCGCACAGTTGCGAAAACCCCGCAAGAGGCGGTGATACTGGCCAGCATCGTCGAAAAGGAAACCGGCAAGCCGAGCGAGCGGCGCATGGTCGCCGGGCTCTATTCCAACCGGTTGCGGCTGGGCATGAAGCTGCAGGCCGATCCAACGATCATCTATCCGATCACCCAGGGTCGTCCGCTGGGGCGCCGCATTCGCGAATCCGAAATCCACGCGGTGAACGACTACAACACCTACAGCATGGTCGGCCTGCCCAAAGCGCCGATCACCAACCCCAGCCGCGCAAGCATTGCCGCCGTGCTCGACCCGGCCGATACCCGCGCGCTTTATATGGTTGCCGACGGCAGCAAGGGCCACGCCTTTGCCGACACGCTGGAACAGCACAACGCCAACGTGGCCAAATGGTTCGCCATTCGCCGTGCCAAGGGCGAGATGTAGTTGGCCGCGATTGCGCCCGGCTTTAACAATTCGCTAGGGGTTTATGGCGTAAGTAATTTCCCGCAGGCTGCGACCGCAAACAGGTCAGGTCTTTCAGGCGGGAACATTGCGACCTTTGCCGAATGCTCCATCCACGGCTTTACGGCCTGGCCGAGTGTTCCCGCCCCACCATCGCAGTGCCGATGATCGACCGCAGCCCGCATCTGGTGCTGGCGGTCTGGCCCGACGCGGTCCAGGCGCGGCTCGATGATTTGCGCCGCACGCATTATCCGCCCGAACGCAATCGCCATCCGGCGCATTGCACGCTGTTTCACGCGGTGCCGGGCATGGTTGCCGCCGAACTGGTTGACCGCATTGCCCGTCTGACTGCGCAGGCGCCGCCCCCTGCGGCGCGGATCGACCGCGTGGTCGATCTGGACCGCGGGACTGCGCTCGGCGTGTTCAGCCCCGGTCTGGTCGCCATGCGCGAGCAGCTTGCCGATCACTTCCACGGGCTGCTGACCGGCGGCGATGCCGTGCCCGCGCGCCTGCACGTGACGATCCAGAACAAGGTCGACCGCCCCACCGCGCGCGCGCTGCAACGCGCTGTCGGGGCAAGCTGGGTGCCGATCGACACGGCGATACCCGCAATCGCGGTGCATCGCATCATCGATGGGGCATGGCACAGCGCCGGTATCTGGCGCTTTCGTGCGAAACGGTGATGGTGGTGCCGGCTGCAGGAATCGAACCCGCGACCCCCTGATTACAAATTAGTGTTGAAACGTCCAAAAAGCGTAAGCCAAAGTCAGGAAGCGGCGGATTTGCGCCGTTTTAGGTATCGGATGGCACCGCGAAACATCCTTGCTATGATTGAGCGTGATGCCTATGTGATGCCTAGAGGCAGGATAGGCATCACGATATGGCGAAGGCATCACCTAAGACGACTGACCGCGCACCAGCCCGGACGGCGTTCATCGCCGTGGATGTCGTGAACGCGGCGAAACCTGAAGCAACTGAATATGTGATCTGGGACGAGGGCAAGAAAGACGTCGTGAAGGGCTTTGGCCTGAAGGTCACGCCAGCCGGTGCCAAAGTGTATATTTATCGCTATCGCCCCACCGCGCCCGGCGAGGCCGCAAGCAAGATTGCGCCGCGCAAGGTGACGTTGGGACGCCATGGCGCGGTCACACCTGATCAGGCCCGCCGTCACGCAAAGGCCCTTGCTGCTGATGTGGCCAAGGGCATCGATCCGTTGCAAGCCAAGGCTGATGCCCATGCGGCGATACTAGAGGCGCAGCGTATTACCGATGAACGCGCGCGCGTCGAAGGTGAACTTGCCTTTTCGAAGCTGGCACCGAAATTTCTGGATTGGTACGAGAATACCAAGGGGCGGCGCGCGTCCAGTGTCTCTATGGCGCGGCTTGTCATCACACGGTACCTGGCCCCAGTGCTTGCGGACAAGCCGGTGCCCCATATCACCCGCGCCGATCTGCAACCGGTTTTTGATGCTATCCCGGCGCAGAAGAAGGGCATGGCGCGGGCAGTTTTCGCCTATGCATCGACGCTGTTTAGCTGGGCGATGAAAGAACGCGGCATCATCACGGAAAACCCATTGCGCTCTATGGCCAAGCCAGACGCGCCCGACGCGCGCGACACTGTTCTTGCCGACGATGAAGTTGCCGACCTTTGGCGCAGCACTGACAAACTGATCAAACCGTTCGGTTCGTTGTTTCGCCTGCTCGTGCTGACCGGGCAACGGCGTAGCGAGGTTGCAGGGATGATGTGGGGCGAACTGGACCGCGATGCGGCAACTTGGAACATCCCCGCAAGCCGCGCCAAGAACAAGACCGACCACCTTGTGCCGTTGTCGGCTGCTGTCATTGCCGAAATTGACGGGCTGGCGTTGGCGCAGCAAGTGAAGGCGAAAAACTCGGAACCCGACGCAACCAAATGGCCAAAGGCTGGGAACGTTCTGACCACGAACGGGCGCACGGCTATATCTGGTTTCTCCAAAGTGAAGGCCGCGCTTGATCTGGCGATGGCAAACGCGCGAGCGTCATCGGATAAGCCCGCGCCGATCAAGCCATGGCGCATACACGACCTGCGCCGCACCGTTGCAACCGGATTCCAGCGTCTTGGCGTTCGGTTTGAAGTGACCGAAGCGGTGTTGAGCCATATCAGCGGTTCAAAGTCTGGTGTCGCAGGGATCTACCAGAAACACGATTGGAAAGCAGAAAAGCGCACTGCACTGGATGCCTGGGCGCGTCATGTCGTCGCGATCACGGCGGACGAGGCCGATACCGACAATGTTGTGGCAATCGGCACTGCGAGAAAATCGACGAGCTGACCCTTGGCGGTGGAGCCTTTTGGCTTGTCGTGGAGGAAGTATAGGCTTCCCTGAAAACCCTCAGGCAATTTGATTGCGAATTGACAGAAGGGCAGCAATGGAAGGACTTTCACTGCCCAGTCTTACGGCTTCGGGGCGTTCGTCCAGCGTTTGGTCGAGACGGCTTTTCGTTGTCATATTGCGCGGCAATCTCGTGCCATCGGTCGGGGCACTCAATTTGCCCAAATTGGCCTCGCCCGTTGCAAAGCGGACAGACATCGTTGCGAGTTGAGGCCATGTTATTGCCCGCCCTTGGCTCTGTCGCATGGAAATGCATTTTCCATAGCCTTAAGTGCAGCAACTCCCATAGGAAGTTTACCATCTTCGGGGTGCTGCGTGAGATATTCCTTAAAAATTTCAAGTACTAAATCGCTGGTTATTGGCATTTTTGGCGGGTAACAAATCAGACGTCCATGATATTTAGCATTTGAAGCTAAGTCAGCGATAACAAGTCCCGTCACAAGGTAAAAAACACCAACCTCGGTCATGCCTTTTTCAAAAACTGCCGACTGATTTGACGAATTATTTTTGAGTTTTGCAAGAGTCGCGTTCGCTTGTTCTTCTGCATTGGCTGGTTGAATTAAACCCGAAAAAATTAGAACTGCTAGGGCCCATTTTTTCACGGCTTGTTCTCCTTGGCGCCGACGGGCGAAGGGCACTAGCCATTCGACCCATTGGCGCACCTTTGCCGCGCCTAAGAGGGGCTGTCAAAACCCTGTGCTTCTATTTCGGCGGAAATGACTATTTGCCACATTTTTGCGCAAGCGCTCCAGCAGAGGATTTGGCACGAAAGACGACGGCGCCGACGACTTCGATTTATGAAATAAAAATGCTCAACCTCATCGAAAACGGGGAAAACCCGGGGTTAAAGCTGGCGACCAGCCGATGTTGGATGCATCGTGCGACTGACGGGGATAGGCAGGCCAGCCGACCCGCGCGCATCCCACGCGCTTCCCCGTCGCCCCTTGGGAACCGCTAGGGAGGCGGCAATTATGGCGCGGGCTGACTGGACCCTCCGGGACGCAATAATATGGGCGCATGATCGCAATGACGAGCGTGTCTATCACCCCACGTTTGAATTACCTCACATGATTGCTCTCATACGGTACGACGAGGAAAGCACCTGGATTCTTGCAGCTCGCGATATTCTCGCCGCCCTATGTAATGGACGTCTGCGCGCTTTTCGACAGTCTGCCGATGGTGGAGAAAGCGCCATTGGAGCAGGTTTCTGGAATGATAAGTCTGTCGGGCAGGTGAACCAACTCGATCAAGGTATTGTAATTCGTGCTGCGTCAGTCACCGAATTGTTTCCCACATCTATGGTTCTGGGCGAAGCGGCGGCCGGCCGACCGTTGAAGATTCGATACCGCTCAATCTGGCCAGCATCATTGGTGACAGCGGAAATCTTGAATGCAAACAGCGCTATGGCACGCTGCATTTCAGCCGGCGCCAGCTGCTAGTGGCCCGAATTGGTTTTGCGCTCAAATTTGGCGAAACGCTCGACATTGCATGTACGCTCGTTGGGGGTGCCGAGCAAAGGCCTGTGCGACAAACAGTGCGGCTGACGTTCACGCGCCCCAGGTTCGGCGGCAAGCGATGGTGGCTGCACTGCCCCGATACGGGCGCGCGCGTCGCCACGCTCTATCTTCCGCCTGGTGGAGACCACTTCGCATCGCGAAGGGCGTGGCAGCTCGGCTATCAAAGCCAGCGCATCGGGAAGGAAATGGTGCCTTTTGGCGGCGGAAACACTGCGCGAACAAGCGGAGGAGACAGCGAACCGGATGGCCGCGGCGAACCCGACCCGGGTGCATCTGGTGGAACGGCTGGAAACACTGATCAATGCCTACAACGCCGGCGCGATCGACGTGCAGGAACTGTTCGACCGGCTCAAAGATTTCATCGGCGAAATGACCGAGGAAGAGCACCGCGCCGCGCGCGAAGGCCTGACTGAAGAGGAATTGGCGCTCTACGACCTGCTGACCAACCCGGAACCAAAGCTGACCCAGGCCGAAGAGGTGGCGGTAAAACTGATCGCACGGCAGTTATTGGTGAAACTGACCGAAGCGGTGGCATCGGTCGACTGGCTGCGCAGCCAGGAAACGCGTGGCCACGTTCGATACCAGATCAAGCAGACGCTCAATAACCTGCCTGAAGCGCCATACCCCGACCAACTGTGGAATTCCAAGGGATCGTGTCCCACGGCGTGGTGTAGCTTATTGGGGCCACCACCGATTTCGGCGTCAGTTTGAGCCGATCATGCGCCGGGCACAGCCGATAGCATGACGATGGGATTGTCGCTGAGTGGCGCCATTGTTTCAAGCGTCATGTAGCGTGCGCGCTGGACGGCCCATTCGTCGGATTGCTCCATGAGGATGGCGCCGATCAGGCGGGTGATCGCGCCTTCGTTGGGGAAGATCCCGACCACTTCGGTGCGGCGTTTGATCTCGCCATTCAGGCGTTCGATGGGATTCGTGCTGTGCAACTTGGCCCGATGTTCCTTGGGGAACGTCATGTAGGCCAGTACGTCAGGT
>NZ_AUBA01000032.1 GCF_000429005.1 Novosphingobium acidiphilum DSM 19966
GGCGGCACGAACATCAGCGTGACCGACCAGGGGGTCACCACGATTGGTCAGGTCACGGCGCCCGCGGGCACGGTTTCCGTTATCGATACGGGTGTTGGCGCGGCTGTTACCGTAACCGGGGGTACATGCGACACGATCACGTCGAATGGCGCGGTTACGGTTACCGGCGCAGGCGCTGTAACGGCTTTCACCACGACAGGCGATACAGCCAATGTCAGCATCGCTGCCACCGGCGATGTCGTTGTGACGCAGGCGGGTTCGGGCAACACTACGGTCACCGACAGCGGCACAGACACTGCGGTGACGGTGTATGGCGGCACCAATGTCAGCGTCACCGACAACGGCACGACCACGATCGGCGCCTGGTCGGCGCCAAGTGGCACGATCACGGTAACCGACAGCGGCAGCAATGGCGCGGTGTCGGTAACCGGCGGAACGACCGACACGATCACGTCGGACGGCGCGGTCACCGTGACCAATGGCGGTATGGTCAATATCACCACGTCCGGGTCGGTTGCTGGCGACATCACAGTTACCAATGCGACCGGTGCTGTGACGGTCAATCAGGGCGATGGTGGCAACGTGGCAGTGTCTGACACGGGTACCGGCTTGCCGGTGATAGTGACGGGCGGGGTTGTCGATACGATCGACGTGGTGGGTGCGGTCACAGTGACCGGCACCGCTTCGACCACGACGGTATCGGTTGACGCTCACAACTACATTGTGTCGATCACCGACGGCAATTATGCAGCCAACACCGCCGCGGGGACGATCACCCATGTTTCGCTGACCGATGCGGCCAGCGGGTCGATTGTCGCCGACAATGCGTTGACCACCTTGGATCTGTCGGGCGTCAATAGCAGTGTGGAGGTCAATCCCGGGAACCTTGTCGGCAATACCAACACCGACCTAACGCTGAACCTGCACGCCGGTTCGAACTCGTACCTGGCAATGGATGCTGGATACTCGACGTTGCATATCGACCTGCTTGGCGATGCGACACTGGGTTTAGCTAATGGCGGCGTCAGCCCGTGGTACATTTCGGGAAGCGGCACGCTTTCATTCAATCAAGAACAGTCCACCAACGTGACGCTTGTGCTGCACCAACACGCAGGCCTGACCGGCTTGACGATGGTTGGTGGTTCGCTCGATGCCAGCGACAGCGCTGGGTCGGTCAACATCGCCACCAACGGCTCGACCGCGATCATCGGCGGTAGCGGCGATGACACGATCAACGTGTTGTCGACAACGATCACCCAAGGCATTGGCTTGGGTTCGGGCACCAACACACTGACATTGGCCACCGGCACAACCACGTTGGACATTCAGGCGACCGTGTTCGGCGGCACCGGCAGCAACAACACTCTGGTGATGGATGTGACCGATGCAGCGGCGGATTCGGCGGACAACCAGTTTGCGAGCGCGGTCAGCGGTTTCCAGATCTTGAGCCTGTCTCAGGAAACAACCGCCGAAGTGGTGGACCTGCCCAATCTTGGCGCATTCACCACGGTCATTTCGGCGGGGGCTGCGTCCACCGGCACCCTAACGCTCGACGGATTTGCCGACAACGGCACGCTCGAACTGGCAGGTGTTGGCGACGTTACCGTCAATATGGCAAGCGGTGCCACCGCATTGAATATCGCGCTCGATTATGTCGGTGCGATGGCAGAGGGTACGGTCACGGCCGCAGGGGTGCAGCATCTGTCGATCGCCGCCAATGATATGACCGCCAGCGTCGTTGCGGGTACCAACACCGACACGCTAACGTTTGCGGACACCGCGGCGACTGCCATTACGGTCACGGGCAACGCCAATCTTGTCCTCACCCCCGATGGTTCAGCACACGTTATCTCGGTCGATGCGTCGGGAATGACGGGCGGGTTGAACTACACGACCGCGGTGGGCGACGCGCAGACCGTGCATGGCGGCCAGGGTGCCAACATCATCACCGCAAGCAACGCCGGAGACGTGGTGTATGGTGGCGCAGGTTCCGATCAGCTTACTGCTGCGGCCAGCGGGGTAACGCTGTATGCAGGATCAGCTGCGTCAACGCTCACCGACTTTGCGACATCGGGTAACGATACGCTTGTCGGCAGCACAACCGCTAACGATACGTTCATCGTTGGCGGCGGCCAGGCTGGGACCGCGAACAATTGCACGGTTATCCAAAACGTGCATTCGGGCGACGTAATCATGCTGGCCAGTGCAGCGTCGTTCCTTTCTACCGAAGTGACGGTCAGCACGTACCTACCCGACTTGCAGACATATTTGAATGCTGCGGTGCAGGCGGCCGGGGCTTCGGCGAACAGCGTCGAATGGTTCCAATATGCTGGGAACACGTATCTCGTGGAAAACCATGCGGCGAATGAGAACCACTTTACGGCATTGACCGATCAGGTGGTCGAGCTTCACGGGTTGGTCAACTTGAGTTCGGCAACGTTCTCATCCGGCGGCATCCATATGGGATAACCCCGGTGACGGGGCGCCCGCATGCGCGGGGCCCCGTTCCTGATAATCTGCAACGATCCCTCTCCGCATAGCGGAGGGGATCGTTGCCATTCTACTTGGCGTGGTTGGCGCCGGCAGGCGGACCGTGGTTTGGTCAATGGATTCAGAAAACTCTATGCAACGCGACTATGCACCGGGGCGATCCCGCCGGCTGCTCTTGATCTTGCTCAGTGTCGGCTCGGCGGTTGCAGCGAACAATGCCATTGCCGCGCAGGCAGAACCCGCGGGTGGGGTGACCGGACAAGGCCAGTCGGCCGACGACGCGCCAAATGTACCCGCATCCGATGCCCCACGCGTCTATGGTCCAACCATGCCAACTGCGGTACAGGCGTCACACACGATGCCTGTACCGGCCTGGGGCGGAGCACCAGCGGGTGTTCCACCTGCGTTGACTGATGCTCTTAATTTATCAACTCATTATAACCCGGCGGTGGTTGCCGCATGGGCCACAGTTCGCGCGATGCACGCTGATCTCAGCAATGTGCGGTGGCAACGATTGCCAAGCCTGTCGACCGGGTACAACCAGTATTCAGCTGGCGCTTACGCCCACTATCCGTCCGTAACCGTAAACATGCCCGTCGCCACATTCGGGCGAATTGGTGCGCAAATTGACCGCGCCAAAGCGCAGCAGGCCATCGCGATCGGCGCCTGGCGCTTAAAAGTCATCGAAATCGCTGTGCAAACCGAGCAGTCGTATTTTCAGGTGATTGCTGCAACCCGCAAGCAGAAAATCCTTGACGAGGGGGCGAAAGAGCATCTTCGGCTGGTTGAATCCATGGCTCGACGCGTTGTCGAAGGTGTAAGCCCCCATGCCGATCTCTTGCTTGCACGTTCGCGCCTGGAACAAATCCAGAGCGATCTTGAGGCGGTCAATGCGCAACGCTTGACCGCGCTGCGCAATTTGAGCGAGCTGCTCCAGGGGCATCCATTGGGCTTGGGCGCTGTACCGACGTACGATCCCAAAGCGAATGATGCTGATTGGGATGGTGCCGAAGAGCAGGCTGTCGTTTACAGCCCCGCGCGTGAACAGGCGCTTGCCACTGCGGACTCGGCGCGCGATGATATCACTGCGGCGAAGGCCAGCTTGTTCCCCGAACTCGATGCGCAATATTCGTACGACCCGATCTATGGTTCGCGCGTGGGTCTCGCATTGAAATTGCAAGCATCGGGCGGGTTGTCACAATTCTCGCGCATTACGGCAGCGCAAGACCGGTTTGACGCAGCTTTGGCGCAAGTCCGCGATGTGGAACGCCAAGTGCGTCAGCAGGTTGATGACCAGGTGGTGGCCAACCATAGCGCTCGCACGCAGGCCTCCATTTCTGCCGATGTAGCTTCCACAGCGCGCGAGGTCAGCGATAGCTACGAACGTCAGTTTATCGCGGGACACCGCTCGTGGCTGGATGTCATGAATGCCCTGCGTGAAGATATCAATACGCGGCTGACGAAAGTCACCGCTGAAGTCACTGCGATGGATACCGCAGCTCAGCTGATGCTTGAGACCGGTCGGTGGCAGCCTTCGCTGGCAGAAGAAAATTCGAAATGACCGATGAATTTGTTCTTATTATCGCCGTGCTTGCGCGGCTACGCAATATCGAGTTGCGTCCCGACTGGGCTGATCGGGCATCATCTGTCGGGCAGAGCGACGAACGCGGCCTGTATGATTTTTGTGATGTGACCGGTTGGCCGAGGCCGCATCGATATAGTAATCTGCCGCGATCCCACGAATTTCCTGTTCTGGCCTGGCACAGTCGACATGGATGGGCCGTGGCGGAGAGACTGGAAGAGGGTGGTCGCGTCGCTGTCCAAGGTGCTGCGAGCAGTTCAATCTGGGCACTGGATGATGATTGCGTTTTGTACGACCTGACGATACCGCTACCGCCGCGCCAGCGACCGTTTGATAGAGCGATTCAAGTATTCGTACATGCGATTTTTGAGCGAAAGCACTATTTGGTCGTCGCGGCCTTTGCGACGGTCGTTATAAATTTTCTCGCACTGGCTACGTCGCTTTATTCGATGCAGGTTTACGACCGCGTGGTCCCGCGGGGGGCATTCGCAACGCTGTGGGTGTTGAGTATCGGTGCCGGCGGCGCGCTGATGTTTGATTATGCGTTGCGTATGGTACGGGCTCGGTTACTTGAAGAAGAGTCGATGCACATTGATCATGAAGTATCTGAATACTTCTTTTCGAAAGCCATGGACGTGCGACTCGACGCCCGTCCTCCGTCCATTGGCACAATGGCAGCTAATTTGCGCGGTCTCGAAAATATCAGATCGATGCTATCATCATCAACCCTATTTTTGATTGCTGATTTGCCATTTGCAATATTTTTTATATTTGTTATTTATTTACTTGGCGGAAATATTGCGCTCGTGCCGTTGATTGGATTCCCGATATCTTTGGGGCTTGCGTTTCTGTTCGGCCGTTTAATTCGAAGCAACGCGAAGCGTGCGTATGCGAGCGGCAACCGCAAAAATGGCTTGCTGGTTGAGGCGCTCGATGCCGCCGAGACGATCAAGGCCAATCGCGGGCATTGGTTCATGCTTACCCGGTGGACGACGCTGCTGACGGAGTCGCACAAGTCTGAATTGCCAATGAAAAATACCCAGGCGCAGGCGACAACAATTTTTGGGACTATTCAGCAGTTTACCTACATCGGGATGATTGCATGGGGCGCGGTTGAAGTGTTTCACCATGACATGACGATGGGGGCGCTGATTGCATGTTCGATTCTGTCAGGGCGCGTCAATGGACCGCTTGTGGGGCAACTGCCCGGCATCATGGTGCAGTGGAGTTTTTCGCGCAGCGCACTCGAAATGCTCGATGGCATCATGAAACTGCCTGGCGAAAGGCCTGATGATGTCGAATTGTTGCGGCCCAATCGAATTGCCGGGCGTTTAGCGTTAAAAGACGTTGCTTTTGCCTATCCCGGCGCGCGTGTCGGGTTGGCGGTGCCTGAGTTGAAGATCGAGGCAGGCGAGCGCGTCGGCATTATCGGTGGTATCGGGTCGGGCAAGTCGACCTTGCTGCGGCTGTTGGCAGGGCTGTACCCCGCAGGACAAGGTACCATCACGCTCGACCATCTTGAGATAAAGCATATCGCGGAAGACACGTTGCGTCGCAATATTGGCTATCTTGCTCAAGACTATCGCCTGATCAACGGTACGATGCGTGAAAACCTCACTCTTGGCTTGTCCGATCCGGGCGAGGAATTGCTGATGGTGGCTGCCACTAAAACTGGACTTGAGCGGCTGATAAAGGCGCATCCCAAGGGGATGGATTTGCCGATCAGCGAAGGCGGCGGCGGCTTGTCTGGAGGCCAACGGGTGTTATGCGGGATTACGAGACTGTTGTTGTGCGAGCCGCAGCTATGGTTGCTGGATGAACCGACCGCCAGCCTCGACGTTGAAACCGAAGCCCGCATTCTATCGGCATTGAAAGGCAAGATGACCGAACGGTCGACGATGATACTCGTTACGCACAAATTGCAGCTGCTCGGGATGGTGGATCGGGTGATATTTATGGCGGAGGGCCGGATAGTACTCGATGGTCCGCGGGATCACGTTCTTGCGCGCCTTGGCGTCGGCGTAACGCAGGCAATCAACCATCCCGCCCAAGCATCTCCTTCCAGCGCACCAAATGGAATACAATCGTGAGTGATTTTCATAAGGCCAAGAAACATGTGCTCGATAGACGCGCTGCTCTGGTTTACCTGATGACTGCCGTTTTGGCGTTGTGTGTGGTTTGGTCAATCTATTCAGATCTCGATCAGGTAACAAGGGCGCCGGGGCAAGTCATACCATCAGGCCATGTGCAAATTTTGCAAAGTACTGATGGCGGTACTATTGCGGATATATTGGTCACGGAGGGTGCGGTCGTAAAAAGAGGTCAGCTGTTGGTGAAGCTGGACAAGACGCGTATTCAGGCGGCTGTCGATGAAGCCGAGGGTAAGGTCGCATCGCTCCGTACAACCATGGTTCGTATCAATGCTGAGCTGTTCGATAAGCAACTGACATTCCCTGCCGATTTGAAAAAATTTCCAGCGCTTATGGCTGATCAGTCGTCACTTTACGAAAAGCGGCGCATGGCGTTGAATGATCAGATCACATCATTGCGCTCGATGCTGGATTTAAATCAACAGGAGTTGGACATGAATTTGCCGCTTCTGCAAAAGGGTGATGTAAGCCGTGCCGACGTGCTACGGTTGCGGCGATCGGTTTCCGACCTTAGGTCGCAAATCGTCAATGTGCGTAACAAGTATATTTCGGATTTACAGGCGGAATACACCAAAACGGACCAAGATTTGGGTGCGGCACAGGAAATCCTGGATCAACGCGAGGACGCGCTTCGCGATACCGAAATTCGTGCGCCTGTGGATGGTATTGTGAAAAATATCCACCTGACAACGGTTGGTGGTGTGTTGAAGGCTGGCGATGAAGTTTTGTCAATTGTGCCAACCGGACAAGAATTGGTGGTTGAGTCGCGTGTCGCTCCCAGCGATATTGCCAATATAAAACTTGGACAGAAAGTATCTATAAAATTTGATGCATATGACTCATCAATTTACGGTGGCGCTGAAGGGGTGGTCGATTATATCAGTCCCGATACGATAACGGAAACAACGCCGGCAGGTAATTCCTCATTTTATCGAGTAAAAATAAAAATAAATACGAACAATATGAAGGCACATTTTTTGGGTGAAAAGATTTTAATTCAACCAGGAATGACTGTTAATTCTGAAATACTGACTGGCAAAAATAATGTATTTCATTATATTACAAAGCCAATAACAAAAACGTTCACGGATTCATTGAAAGAGAAGTAGGCAGCGGGAATGTGAGTTAGGAGGGCGATATATCGCTTTGGCGCTTTCAACTCCGCTGCGAAAATATCGTAACGCCCGAGGCGCCTTGAGGCGCACTGCTCATCGACAATTGACCTGCTCCCCGAAGGTCCTGCAGTCATAACGAGAGTCTGCCGGTTGGATATGACGGCTGCGTTGCCAGTTCAAGCGCGTCGGGCGTGGAGCCCTCAACCAGTTCAAACGCCCGGCGAGCTTGAACTGGCGCGCGGTTGCCAAGCGACGAGTGTGGCCTGACGTTGTTGTAATCGTAGCGCCACAGGGCCAGCTTGCGCCGGGCATCAGCCAAGCTTTCTAACAGCTCCTCAGGCAGTGTCAGGAATTTCGTGTGCGGGGTGGCATAATGGGTAAAAAGGAGACCCTTTATGGCACGACGCAAAGCCCCTGCGATTCCCGATGACCTGCTCGACCAATTGCTGGCCGGCGGCGATGCGGCAGTCGCACTGAATTCTGGCGAATTGGTCAATGCGCTCAAGAAGGCCTTGGCCGAGCGGGCGTTAAACGCCGAGATGGATTTTCACTTGGGCGACGAAGCTGAGGCGGACAACACCCGCAATGGCTACGGGCGCAAAACGGTGTCGACGGCCACTGGCAAGATCGAGATCGATGTGCCGCGCGACCGCGCTGG
>NZ_AUBA01000033.1 GCF_000429005.1 Novosphingobium acidiphilum DSM 19966
GCTGGCACCAGACCTTGAAAAATCGCATCCTGCTGGAAAACTACTTCCTGCCAGGCGACCTTGAACTCCAGATCGAGGCCTTCATCGAGCACTACAATCACCAGCGCTACCACGAGAGCCTGAAAAACGTCACGCCCGCTGATGCCTACTTCGGCAGGGCGCCAGCCATCATCAAGCAGCGCGAAACCATCAAGCGACAGACCATCGAACATCGACGCTTGCAACACCGCAAGCTCGCCGCCTAAAACCAAACCCCAGACGAGGCCCGCTCTCCGTTAATTTACGCCGCCTGATGTGCCAAATGTTCTGACGACGGACACGATGCCCGGCCGAGCTGGCGCAGCACCTGCTTCACCCCGGCACGCGCATTGCCGATTGCGTGCATCTGGCGGTTCAGCGCGGTTGAAACATTCACCCCTTCGATCATGGCCATCAGCTATCCCCCCGGAGCACCGAGCAGGTCCCCTGTCCTGCGCGTATGGAGTCCGGCGCGGATTGAGTCCGGCGCGGACGGAGCGCAAGGTGTGCGCCGTTTGTGCTCTCGATCGGCCGGCGCGGCAAGCCGTTTGCAGGCCCGATCGCGACCGGTATCAGGCGGCGGGCGCGTCCTGGTGCGTCAGGCCATGGTGGCGCAAATACCATTTCTGGAATGTTTCCAGCCCGCGTTCCTGCGTCGAATAGCGCCCGGGGGTGTAACGGTGCGACAGGATGCCGGTCTGGTTGTCTTCGGTAATGGTCTTGTCCTGCAGCGTGGTGCGATCCCAACCCCAGATCATCTTGTCGACGTCGTACCCTTCGGCCTTGCCGTCGACCAGCCACAGGATATCGACATCGGTGGTCATCGCGGTGCGCGGGGTAAAGCGGAACAGCATCGCAAAATCATTGTCGGCAACGATATGGCTCATCGGGCTGAACGCCAGGTGCATCCGCCCGAAGTCCCAGTCCTTGCGCTTGCCCATCAGGCTTGATGCGGGCAGGCCGTCGGCGGTTTCGCTGATATAGCCTTCGCGCATCGTGCGCTGCATCAGCAGGCGCAGGTGCGAAGATTCCGGGCCATCATCGACATTGCCCAGCGGCCGGCCCATCGCGGCGGCCTTTTCCTCCCACGCGGCCAGGACGGGGCCATAGCTTTCCATCGCTTCGTTGGGGCCAGAGCTTGGCCCGGCGCCCACCGCGAGCAGCGCGTCGGCCGGGTGCATCGAGCAGAATTCCGGGTGCGCGGGCTGGCAATGGTAGCATTCGAGGAAATTTTCGACGACCAGTTTCCAGTTCGCCGCAGTGGGATAGCGGCCGATATGCGCGACTTTGGCATCGGCAAAGCCGTGGTAATCGAGAATGGCGTCAAATTCGCCGAATGTGGCGTCAAAATCGTCGGGCGCGTCTTCGCTCAGGTTGACGAAGATCAGGCCGTGAAACACGCGGACATGCGCGGCAAACAGGCCGTTGTCTGCCTTGTCGAAATCATCGGCCATCAGCCGCGCCGAAATCAGCGCGCCATCAAGCCCGAATGTCCAGGCGTGGTAAGGGCAGACCAGCCGGCGGGCGTTGCCCTGTTCGGCCGAACAGAGCGTCGAACCGCGGTGCCGGCACACGTTGAAAAACGCGTTGACCGCATTTTTGGTGTCACGGATCAGGATGATCTGTTCCTGGCCCACTTTGAACAGCACATAGTCGCCCGCATTGGGGATCTGCGAAACGTGGCCGGCCAGAATCCATTTGCGCGTGATGATTTCGCGCATGTCGTCGGCAAAGATCGCCTCGCTGGTGTAGAACTGGCGGGGCAGGCTGTACCCGGCGCGCAGGCCCGCGGCGGAGGAAAGCAGGGTGTCGGACATCAGCACTTGATCCTTGCGCCAGTGGGGTCGAACAGCGGTTTGAGCGAGGCCACGGCACGGTGGCGAACGCCGGCAATCTCGATTTCGTAATGATCGGCACCGATCGCGCCGACCACACCGCCATCGGGCGCGGTAACATAGCCGAGCGCACAGGCCGCACCCAGGCCGTGCGCATACATGCCCGATCGCACATAGCCGGCAATCCGGTCACCCTGCCAGATCGGTTCGTTGTGATAGAGCATCGGCGCCGGGTCGTGCAGCAGGAACTGGACCAGCCGCTGGCGCAGCCCTTCGGCCTTTTGCCGCAGCAGCGCCTCGCGCCCGATAAAGCCGCCGGGCTTGTCCATCCGCACGGCAAAGCCAAGGCCGGCCTCAAGCGGGGTATCCTCGTCGGTGATGTCATGGCCCCAGTGGCGATAGCCTTTTTCCATGCGCAGCGCGTTCAGCGCGTGATAGCCGCAATGTTTCAGGCCAAATGCGGCGCCATGGGCGACGATTTCATCATGGACGCCGGCCATGAATTCGGTCGGCACATAGATTTCCCAGCCGAGCTCGCCCACATAAGTGATGCGGCTGGCGCGCACGAGCGCATAGCCAAGCTCGATCTCGCGGCTGGTGGCAAAGGGAAAACCGGCGTCGGACAGATCATCGGGGCTCAATGCCTGAAGCAGATCGCGCGATTTGGGCCCCATGATCGAAATCACCCCCATCGCCGAGGTGACATTGGTCAGCACCGCATGGGCATCATCGGGGATATGGCGTTTCAGCCAGTCGAAATCGCGCACTTCGGTCTCGGCGCCGGTGACAATCAGGAACGCGGTCGCGCTCAGCCGGGTAACGGTCAGGTCAGCCTCGATCCCGCCCTTTTCATTCAGCCACTGGGTATAGACCAGCCGGCCCGGCGCGACATCGACATCGTTGGCGCAGACCCGGTTGAGCACGGCGCAGGCATCGCGCCCTTCCAGCCGGAATTTGCCGAACGAAGACTGGTCGAACAGGCCGACATCATGGCGCACCGCATGGCATTCGGCCGCGCAATTGTCGAACCAGTTCTGCCGGCCATAGGAATAGCGGTATTCGGGCGTGGTGCCCGCGTCGCCATACCAGTTGGCGCGTTCCCAGCCATAGGCCTCACCAAAGCAGGCCCCGGCCGCGGCCAGCCGGTCGTGCAGCGCCGATTTGCGCACACCGCGTGCGGTGGCATACTGCTTGAACGGATAGTGGGTCGCATAAAGCAGCCCCAGGCTTTCGGTCACGCGTTCGCGCAAATATTTGCGGTTGATCTGGAACGGCATGTTGCGGCGCACGTCGACCGTCCACAGATCGGCCGGCGGAATGCCGTCGCGGATCCATTCGGCCATGACTTTGCCCACGCCGCCGGCCGATTGCAGGCCGATCGAATTGAGCCCCGCAGCGACAAAGCACCCTTTCAGCTCGGGACTTTCGCCCAGGTGATAGCGCACATCGGGGGTGAAGCTTTCGGGGCCGCAGAAGAATTTCTGGATGCCGGCGTTTTCAAGCGCCGGCACGCGGCGCATGGCATCCATCAGCATCGGTTCGAAATGGTCAAAGCTGCCGGCGATTTCGTCAAAGCAGAAATCTTCGGGAATGCCGTCCATGCCCCAGGGCCGGGCATTGGGTTCGAACGCGCCAACCAGCAGCTTGCCCGCATCGTGCTTGAAATAGCCGCAGTGGTCATAATCGCGGATCACCGGCAGGCCGGGATCGAGCCCGGCGACGCCTTCGAACAGCACATAATAGTGTTCGCAGGCGTGCAGCGGTACTGTCACGCCGATGCTGGCAGCCAGATCGCGAGTCCACATGCCGCCGGCCAGCACGACATGATCGGCTTCGATCGGCCCGAATTCGGTATCGACCCCGGTCACGCGCGTGCCGTCGTGGCGGATTTTGGTGACTTTGGTGTTTTCGAAAATGCGTGCGCCACGGTTGCGCGCGCCCTTGGCCAGGGCCTGGGTGATATCCACCGCATTGGCATAGCCGTCGCTGGGGATATGGATGCCGCCGACAATGTCATCCACGTTGACGATCGGCGCCAGCGCGCGGATCTCTTCGGGCGAAATCACGTGTACCGGCAGGTCGAACACTTTGGCCATCGATGCGCTGCGCTTCAGCTCTTCAAAGCGTTCGGCATTGGTCGCCATCGAAATCGATCCGCACTGGCGATAGCCGGTGGCCTGGCCGGTTTCGGCCTCAAGCCCGCGGTAAAGCTCGCCGGTATATTTGGCGAGCTTGGTCATGTTGATGCTGGGGCGCAACTGGCCGACCAGGCCCGCCGCGTGCCAAGTGGTGCCGCTGGTCAACGCCTTGCGTTCCAGCAGGACGACATCGTCAAACCCGATCTGGGTCAGGTGATAGGCGATCGAGCAGCCGATCACCCCGCCGCCGACAATCACCACGCGCGCTTTTTTGGGAAGGTCTGCCACGATTTCAGGCTTTCATGCGGGCGTTGTCAGGGTCGAACGCGGGCGCGCCCAATACGGTGGCCGCGCGGCGCTCGCCCTGCAAAATGATGTCGAACTGCGCGCCCGGGGCGGCATGATCATGCGGCACGCAGGCAAAGAACAGGCTTTTGCCCGTGCGGTGCCCATATCCGCCCGAGGTGGTGAGGCCGATGCAGGCATCGCCCACCATGCACGGTTCGGCGCCGCGCGCATCGGTATCGATGGCGTCAACTTCGCCATAGACGATGCGAAACCGGTCTGGCGCGGCGAGCGTGGCGGCCTTGCCAACAAAATCGTCCTTTTTGAGCGCCAGGAACCGCGGCATGTCCGCCTCGATCATGGTCAGCTCGTTGGTCAGTTCCGAACCCCAGCCTTTGTAGGCCTTTTCCATGCGCATGGCGTTCACCGCATAGAGCCCGTAATTGGCCACGCCCAGCGGCTGCCCGGCGGTCCACAGCGCGTCATAGAGCGCGGGCAAGTCGGCCATTGCCGGGTGCAGTTCCCAGCCCAGTTCGCCAACGTAAGACACGCGCAGCGCGCGGCAACGCACCCCGGCAATGGTGATTTCGCGCCCGCAAAGATAGCGGAAGGCATCGTTGCCCAGGTCCGCATCGGTCAGCGGCGCAAGCAGATCGCGCGACCGCGGCCCGCTGACCACCAGCACGCCGCGCGCATCGGTAACATTGGCGATGGTCACGCGTTCGTGCGGCAGGCGCGCCTGCGTCATGTGATCCCGATCGCGCAGTTCGGCGGCGGCCGCCGACAGGCAATAGAAATGATCGTCGGCCAGCCGCGTCACGGTCATTTCGCCCGCGATCCGCCCGGCATGCGACAGCAGGTGGACCAGGCCGATGCCGCCGGCGCGCACCGGCATGCGATTGGCGCAGATGCGGTTCAGGAATGCTTCGGCATCGGGGCCGGTGACGTCATATTTGGCAAAGCCGCTCAGATCGAGCAGGCCGACCCGTTCGGTGACGGCGGCGCACTCGGCGGCAACCACGTCGAACACGTTGGTCCGGCCATAGCCGCCCTGTTCCTCGCGCCCATCGGTGGAAAACCATTTGGGCCGTTCCCAGCCAAAAGTTTCACCATAGGCCGCGCCCGCAGCGCGCAGCCGGTCATGGATCGGGCTGGTGCGGCGGGGGCGGCCATCGGGCTCTTCCTCACCCGGCAGGCGGGTGGTGAAAGTCATCCGGTAATCGAGGAAGACTTTGGCCCGGCTGTAATCGGTATCAGCGAACGCGCCATAGCGGCGGGGGTCGAATTCGACCATGTTGATCTCGGCATCGCCGTGGAGCATCCACTGCGCCAGATATTTGCCCGCGCCGCCGCCCTGCGCGATGCCGAACGACGTGCCGCAGCAGTGCCAGAAATTGGTCAGCCCTGCGGCCGGCCCCAGCAGCGGGCCGCCATCGGGGGTGTGCGGGATCGCGCCGTTGATCACGCTGCGGATGCCGACTTCGCCAAACACCGGCATGCGCTCTATCGCGCGTTCCAGCCAAGGGGCGATGCGGTCGAGATCGCCCTGAAACAGTTCGCTGGTCGATTCCCAGCGCGGCTGGCCGCCCGGCGCCCAAGCTTCGGCCAGATCGGTGTTTTCGTAAACGCCGATCAGCCCGCTTTTCTGTTCCTGGCGGAAATAGCCCGATACCCAGGGGCAGCGCATCACCGGGATTTCCGTGTCGCGCTCCTTGAACGCGGGGATCGGGTCGGTGACGATATAGTGGTGTTCCATGTTGGTGACCGGAATGTCGATTCCGGCCATCTGCGCCACCGCGCGGGCATAGCAGCCGGCGGCGTTGACCACGGTGCCGGCGCGCACGGTGCCTTGTTCGGTTTGCACATCCCATTCGCCCGAGGGCAGCTGGGTCAGCCCGGTCACGCGGTTTTTCCGCTGGATGGTTGCACCCATCGCCTTTGCGCCGATTGCCAGCGCGTTGCAGATGCCCGAAGGATCGGCGTGGCCATCATCGGTGGTATAGCCGCCGGCGATCACGCCTTCGGTGGTGACAAAAGGGTTGATCCGGCGGATTTCTTCGGGGCTGATGATGTCCATCGAAAAGCCGATGATTTTCGAATAGCCCTGAATCTGGCGCAGCCAGGCGAGCTCGCGCTCGTTGGTGGCAAAGCGGATGCCGCCCGATTTGTGCCAGCTGACATAGTGGCCGGTCAGCCCCTCCAGCCGGGGATAGAGCGCGTTGCTGTATGCATGCATCTTCGCCAGGTTGAAACTGCCGGTGATGCTGGGGCACTGACCTGCGGCATGCCAGGTTGAACCGGACGTCAATTCGTCCTTTTCGATCAGCAGCGTATCGGTGCAGCCCAGTTCCGCAAGGTGATACAACAAGCTGGCGCCCATGATGCCGCCGCCGATAATGACGATTTCAGCGCTGGTTTTCATCCGCTCCCCAAGGCGTTCGCATGTGTTCAAGGTGCCGACTATGGCCGCGCACCGGGTGTGCGACAATTCAGATATTGTGCCCGAATGCCCAAAATTTTTTGAGGCGCAGGCAACCGGCCGGGCAGGGATCGATCCGGATCAAAAAGGGTGCGAACCGGCGGCGGGAACCTGTTAGCCGACATTTCCCAGATGGCCCCCAAGAGAAGGCCGATTGAGGGCACGATTGCCGTATGGGATGGCATTGCGCAACCGGATTTTGGCGTGCTGGCGCTTTCAGCCGCTCCTTGACGCTCCAATCTGGCAATAGGTCTGGTCGGCCCGCGCAAAAAGCGTGATTTTCACGGAAGCCGGACGCAACTTGCCTGTCGGTGCCGATGCAGGGCTCAGAGCTTGCGGTCAGCATTGGGTCGGTGCTCGACAACGCAGATCAGCGATGTTGGCAAGAATACGGCGGAATAGGTCGCGTGGCACCGC
>NZ_AUBA01000034.1 GCF_000429005.1 Novosphingobium acidiphilum DSM 19966
AAATCAACGGTTTTTTGAACGTCACGGAAGTTTTGTGTAACTAAATAACTTAATAAAAACAGTTATTTAGAAACGTATTCTACTCCCACTCGATCATTCACCGAGTCAATTTTCATTATATTTCAGTGTTTTAGATGTATGATAATAGCTTTGTGTAACAACGTGTAAACGCATTTTATTCCACATTATCAATGCGTTATCTAAGTTATTGGGATCCTGCATCGTAGATGCACAATGTGTCAATCGCCTACCTACACAAAGCTGCCATCACCTCCAACTAAGACGACTGCTTCGCCTTGCGACCTACGACCGTGACGCTGTTTAGTGCAGCATCCAGTTCACCCTTCAGCACAGCTTCCTTCACCTTCGTCAGAACCGTGCTGACCTCAGATGCGCTAGCGCACTCGATAGCGTTCTTGCCCTTCGCAAGCTCGATCGGTTTGCTCCCGTAGCGCACAGTCAGTTGCACAGTGTCATCAGCGTTCACGACCCACCAACGCTTGATGCGCTTCGCGACTTCCCGACGATGCTGATTGCCGTTCTCGTCAGTGATCGTGACGATCTTGGTCGCAGTAAAAGCTGCGTCCGCTGCGAGACTGATCTGCTGATCGATCTTGTCTGCCAGCTTGCGCCGACGCACGAAAATTCGCCCTTGTGCCGTCTCTGGTCGAAACTCGACCAGCTTCAGCGATGAAATCACAGACATAGCATTCTCCTTATCCGAGAATGCGATTCTGAATCCATCTCTATGTTATTCCTACCGATTTCCTCATGCCCGCAGTCAATGCACGAAGTTTTTCCGTCACGTCTGCATCCGTCATACGTTCCGCTGGATTCTTGATTCGCTCGATTTCAGCTTCGACTGCACGAATCTTGCACTCCCGTTTGCTGTCCGTCATTGCCGAGATACCGCCACTGAGATTGTCGAGACTGCGACTGGTGATCGCTCGTGGGACGCTGACTGGATCAAGGGTTGGATGATTGCTCGCGCTGAAATCGCACTGTCTGTCGAACCAGATTTGCAGCGATGGATCGATGCTAAGCTGGTCTTCGAGATAAATCAGCGCCCGTTCGAAAGCTGACTGCGCCTTTGCATGTAGCTGCCTTGCCGATCGTCGACCCCGCTGACTCGCCGCCTCCCCGCGATTGTAAAGCATGATCGCCTTCTTCAGCAGCTCCTCATACTCGATGATCGCCCCAGACTTGTTACTAAGCAGATTGCGCTGATCGACAGTGTTCGACCAACTTTCCTCGTATTCCTTGTAACCTTCTGCACCGAGCCAAGTGCGAAGCTGACGATTCTGCACGATTTCGCCACGCCTCAATCGAGACAGCAAGTCGTTCAGCTTTTCGAGTCGCGCAGTGTCCGTCTTGTGCAAGGTGTCGCCCGACATTCATGATGAGAGAGTGCAAAACCGTGCAGCAAAAGGAACCTTTTTCCAAGATGGGAACTACGCTGTGAGATCGAACTCGACACTCTCAGCATCGACCAGCGCACGACACTTTCCGCTCATCGCTGCCAGCTGATCAGCCAGCGTATGATAGCGCGGGAGCTGACCAAGCTGCTCGGACGCGTTCATCAATCTACTCGCACATATTGCGATGGTGCCCAGACTGGGCTCGGAGCGGGTCGAGCGCAGCTTCCGCACATAGCCTTCGCAGCAGCCAAGCCAATGTTCGCTGAACTCGCTCTCGCTGGCCGTAATGCCCTTCGCCTTCAAGAAATTAAAAATCTCCAAAATCACTGTGTTTTTCGTCATTTATTTCTCCCTGTGATAAATACTCTCAGATGCAAGTGATCTGCTCACTGTATTTATCAAAAGCGAGATAAAGGCTGGCGCGCCGATTGTTATGCGCTGTGAATCCGTTCTTGGCATGGCCGCAAGGCATTGTGACGGTAAGCAATTCGAGTGACTCGCTGCTCGGCCTCATCGCACTACCCATCGGTCCCCGCTGGATGCCTGAAACGACAGCCCTATGTGCTTGTAACGTTTGCGATGTTGAAATGGTTGAAAGTCTTGGAAATTACCCCAAACCCCATAGGCTCAAAGTGAGTGGGAAGGACACTTGACCCCACAAGAGCATTGCCGACAGCCGCGATATGAGCTGGCAATGCCCTGCGTAAGACAGCGCGTAATAGGAGCATCGCAAAACCTGCCTCTCTCATGATCACATCATGAGTTGCGTTCATATCGTTAAAGCATACCTCAGTGAATGTGCGTATTCATCATTGCCCTGCAAGGGGCAGTGGTTTGGCTCCCTAGTGAATACCCCGAATGAAAATTCAGGAAATCATCCAGAAGCATTCTGACCTTGATCGTTTCGCTGCTGCGTAATGAGAGCAGAGCGAAGCGATGCGATCATAGCAGCAAGCGAATGTGGAACAGCGAAGCTGGGACGCATGATGATGCTGATGAATGACGATTTATGCCCACATTCCCTGCCATTAACAAATCTCTCAAAGTTTATGAAAAACGCTGAGGTGCTTGGAAAAACACGATTTCGATATGGCTGGATTTCGGTAGGAATAAGTTACTCATAAACTTATCATGTGATTTGTAGGAAATGTTTATGAGGTTATTGCAAAATGGCTCGTGCAAAGGTTCTCTCTCGTGATGAGATAAAGAGGGTCATGCGAATGGCTGACTGCACGAGCAATGGGCTTCGTGATCGTGTCGCTCTCGCTCTGAGCATTCAGGCAGGAATGCGTATTGGGGAAATCTGCAAACTGACGATCGGCGACGTGCGAGGGATCGATGGTCGATCTGTCGAGGTCATTCATCTCACGAAGCATCAGACGAAGGGCAATCGCTCTCGACGTGTCTTTCTCAGCGACGAGCTTCGAAAGCTGCTGAACACGTACCTCGCTCAGATCGAGCAGCTAGATGACAGCAAAGCTTTCATTCGCAGCACTCGCACAGGTGGTCATTTCAGCAACGTGTCGCTCAGCTCCAGGCTCAAAGCGATCTACGAAAGCGCGGGGATCCAGACCAGCAGTCATGCAGGGCGCAGGACATTCGCAACGCGTCTAAACGCTGCTGGTATCGGCATGGCGACAATCCAGCAAGCGCTCGGGCACGCAAATCTCGCTACAACAGCACTCTACTGCTCAGTCAGTGATGAACAGCTGGTCAACGCGGTGAATGGGATTTGAACATTGAATATGTCTTTCTAGATTACTCGCTATCGCTTTTGGGACACCCTACTTCATGCATTCCGGCTAATGCATCATCTATCCCTGTGATATCAAAAGAACTCTTTCCGCCATCAAAAACTTCAATAGTAAATTTATTCTTTCCTGATATTTTCTTAAAAAATGCATCTACATCTTCTGGTTCAGATTCGCCGGAAGCATAATCATTGTTCCAATGGACATCATGGGGTTTTTCATTATCAAATCTAATTTTAGCCGTTTGAGGCAGCATTAGAGATGGAATTCCCTCTCTTGAGGGGAATTCATAATAAAAATATATCTTACCGCCCTTACTGCAGGCAATTTCTATTTTTGCCGGTGTTCCGGAAACAGAATGATTTGAATATGATCTTGTTATCTTATCTGTCATTGCATCTTTATCATCTGACTTGTGCCAAACCACAGATGAGTCGCACCCAGAGAGCGCCATTGCGCTAATCGCGATGATCGGGAAAAGTTTGCGCACAGGCCCTCCTTCGGGGCATTAGTTTTGGGCTACGTACTCGAAATTACGAACTGTAAATCAAAATCATCCACAGTCAACTCTGCATCATGGATGAAATCGAGGAAATCTTTCAGAATCATAGCGCTTGGCGGGCATCTTGCAAGACGCTCATTGGTTGTGCCCACAATCCGCTCTATGAACGCGGACATCGGCTTCTCTGGGCGTGCCCATTGATCGAATGCATCGCCGAAAAATTCGAACAATTGCTCTGATCTGCTAAATTCACCAAATTTTATTTCATGATCCCCCTGCGCCTATCTTGGTATTCCTCTTCCGAAATCACACCTTTTTCGCGAAGGGAATGCAGCTTCTCAAGGTAATCAAGATCGCCTTCTACTGACTTTCTGGTTGTCAATGTGACAGCCATTGGCGAACAGCCATGCAAGCGATTATGCTCTTCAACATATTGATAGACGAAGTAGGCATCCAGAAGCCACCAGAAGCCCAAAACAACCCATCCCATAAAGAATGGAAGCCAGCCGAGCGCGAGTAGAAGCAACTGCGCCAACCCTGATTTAGGACGATTCAGGTAGAAGCGATGAATTCCCAGAAATCCGAGAAACCACCACAGCAGATAAGCTACTAGTATGTTTTTGCCGTCGTCACCGAGTTGGGCAACTTTTCGGGTTTGGATGCCATCCATAATCGTCTGCCGATATTTCCGTAGTGATGCGCCACGCTCACCATTGTGAAGTGACCGTGACGCAAACCACTACCGTGTCAGTGTCACTGGCAAGCCAGCTTCGCTTCCGTCATCGCGTTGACGAGCGTGTCACCCGGACTTCCGCCGGTCCTTGCGCGAGTATCAGCTTCTACAAATTCCTTGAACGAGACCTTTTCCTCGATCTTATCGATTAGGCAGCCGCACGATTTTGCATTACCGCCGCTTGCAACGCAGGACTTCATAAAGCCAGTCACAGACTCAGCCGTGTATTCACTCTTGTGCGATGAGCTAACGAGTTCAGAGACAGCCTTGTTGACGCCACCATCTGATGAGCTGTTTGCCGCTTTCGAGCCACAAGCAGACACTGAAAGCGCAAGCGCGATCAGCGCCGCGAATTTGATTTTATTCATAATTCCCCCTTACTTAACACTCAGAGCAGAAGGCTGCATCATCCGCATTTTCAGCACCACACCTCGAACAAAACATTTTAGCCCCATCCTTGCTTTTCTAATTTTCGAAATATGCTAGCTGTAAGCGAGCATTCTGCAAGCGCGAAAATCATGCGTTATCAACAGTATGTAGAAACACGTAGGCTATAGGCGAATGCAAGAAGGCAGTTCATCATTCGTCAAACTCGTCGTCCTCATCCCAGCGATTGATCGCACGATAGTGTATGATCTCGCACTTCTCTGGTGTCAGCGCACTCGTTTCTAGATCGATGATCAGTTCACGCTTCAGCCCGCGAGTGCCCTGAGCCATCAGCTCCAACCCGCCCAACTCGTAGAGATCATAGAGCGATTCACGCAGCGCAGCATTCATCGCGCCAAAGCCTTCGCCGCTTTGCCAAAAGCCACATCATCGTTCTGCGCCCCGTAGACCTTGCCCCGCAAAGCTCGCTGCTGATCAGCCATCGTGGAATCAGCTTGACGAATTCCCTGCTGGATCTTGGAAAACTCCTTAGAACGGTCCTCAGCATCATTCTGGGCGCTCGGGGTGTTACTGCTGCTCTCGGGCTGCTCTGACTTCTGAGGACCGCTTGCAGGAGAGGCCTTTGGCGGTTTCGCTGATCGTGGGCGTATCTGCTTTGCCAGAGCCGTGTTCCGTGCCGCCAGTTTCCCCGTAAGCTCTGATGCAACAGCCAGGAGCATATCCGCATCCTGCTTGATCGTCTTGCTCTCAGACTCGTCAGCCATCTGCACCAGCAGAGCCAGCCAGCGTGTAATCTCTTCCCGTGCGTCCATGCGATGCACTCCTTCGAGTGTATTTATTACAGGGCACGAAAGCGGCGGTGTTGCGGAGAAACTTTAAAGTTTAAAGTTAGATGGGAATAATTCGACCGTCTTTGTCTCGTCTAAAATCTGCCACAGCATTCGCCAAGCGACGGTCATCGATCAGATGATAGTATGTCTTTCTGATCTCGGTGTCGCTCGTGCCACACATTTCTGCGACTTGCTGAAACGACAGGCCGCTCAGCACTCGTTGCGTGATCATAAAGTGCCGTAAGCTGTATGGTACGATTCCTCGTGCTTCGTGATCAACGATGCCTGCGAGCTTCACCATGCGATGAAAGTGATACAGAATCGCACGATTCGAGATGCGTGTTTTGCCGTCCAAGCTGAAGATCAGATCCGTCCCGCTCTTCGGTTTTGCAAGCTCTTTCCAGCGTTTGAAATAGTGACCGCCCCTGCAATACAGCTTCCGATCTTTGCGAACCTTGCTCGTGCTTTTTCGAACGAAGATTTCCGCTAGTAGCTTCGATTGCAGCACTACAGCTTGATCGTGTGCTTTGAGCTTCACATCGCACCACCGAAGCTGCTGCTGCTCACCAGTGCGAAGCCCCGCGTTCGTTGCGATCAGCACATAGTGCCGTGCAAGCTGCCGCATCTGATACTCATCATCATCGAGCTTGTTAGCCTCACGATCCACATACGAACGCATCGCCTTCGTCAGTGCGTTGTACTCGTCATTCGTGAGCGTTGCCCGCCGCACCGCTTCGTTGTCGATTTCATACTTGTTGAGCTTGGGGAAATCGAACGCTTCGACAGCAGCTTCCTTCTTGCGAAACAGGAACGACTGCATTGCGTTGATCGTGCCTTGCTCGTTGGCAAGCGTAGTATGAGCTACACCGTGCTTGGCGTGTTTCATTCGATATGCGAAGTAGCCTTCCGCAGCGTTGCGCTCCAGTTCCTTCAGCTTCGTGTCGTGCTTGATGTAGTCGAGCCAGTGCCCAAGATGCGTTGAGATTGTGCCGTATCGACCCTTCGTGATCGTGCCCAACTCGACCAGCTTCTGCTTGTCAGCAAGATAGTGATTCACGCCTTCTTCCGTCGTGATCGAGAAGTAGCGTTTGCCAGACTTTTGATCAGAACGAAGTTCGATGTAGCGATCTTCTGCACGTTTTTTGGCTGTCTCAAGATCGCGTGTTTTCAAGCTCTCTCGAACGTATTTGCCCTCACCATCGAGCCACATTCGAAAGTGCCAATACTCACCACGCTGCTCGATAAGAACCTTATCAAACAGCCAGATTCTGCCGTCGTTTGCCTTGACGCGATGTGACATTAGCCACCCCCAGCTATGCGAACCCAAACATCAACGTCGCCTACGATTG
>NZ_AUBA01000035.1 GCF_000429005.1 Novosphingobium acidiphilum DSM 19966
AAGATCGAGCGCTGGCACCAGACCTTGAAAAATCGCATCCTGCTGGAAAACTACTTCCTGCCAGGCGACCTTGAACTCCAGATCGAGGCCTTCATCGAGCACTACAATCACCAGCGCTACCACGAGAGCCTGAAAAACGTCACGCCCGCTGATGCCTACTTCGGCAGGGCCCCAGCCATCATCAAGCAGCGCGAAACCATCAAGCGACAGACCATCGAACATCGACGCTTGCAACACCGCAAGCTCGCCGCCTAAAACCAAACCCCAGACGAGGCCCGCTCTCCGTTAATTTACGCCGCCTGATGTGCCAAATGTTCTGACGACGGACACATTTGCGCAATATTTCCACGGGAGTCTTCACCGGTTGGAGAATCCCTGGTTTATCCCAGTTCTACGCAAGGCAGGGCTGCTCATGAGCCCCGTGGCCCATCAAATCCACCATGACACCTTGCAACGCGACTTTGCGACCAATTGCGGTTGGTCTAATCCCGTTATCAATCGTTTGTTTATCTCCTTGCGAGCGCAGGGTATGCTTGATGATGCAGGTCTTACGCCCGCAGAATAAGATTGGTTTCTTCTGTGCTCAACTCGCGTACTGGCATGACAGGCAGGCCATCGTCGGAAAGTAGCCGCCTCACGCTGTTTTTGACGAGTGTCGCAACCCCTGACTTGCTCGCTAAGCCACCGCGAACCAAGCACTTGGCGTGGATCATGCGTTTGAACGCCCGGTAAAGTTTGTCGTCAGGATATTGCGGTTGTGTCCAGAAGGTATCGAGCCCCAATTGATGGGTGATGCCTTCTACGTCATAGACTGCCTCACCCAAGGCTATCACAGGGCGACCGACTTCGAGTCCGAGCGTGCCTGACGTTGAATTGACGCAGACCATGCCCCTTGCCTTCGACGCGAGCTCACCCAGATCGCCACCGTCCATGTGATGAACGCGATCTGCAACCCCGAGTTTCTTGGCCATATGTGCGATGGTTGTACGCCAATTGCGATAGCTACTGTCGAGCGGATGTTCTTTGACAACGAGAACGGCATCTGCCGCCGCGAACTTGGCGAAACTCTCAAGAACATATTCCACAGCGATAACCATGGACCCGAACGGCGAGTGGGCGCGAATCTGGTAGTCCCCTGAAAGTTGCAAGGGGAACAGGAAGTACTGTTTGCGCTTGATCAGCATGAGAGTCTGCTCGGCTTGGCGCGCGCGGCGACCTTTGCGAGCGAGTTTGATGAGCCAACCGATGCCGTCAAGCGCCAGCGAACCCTGCCTATGGCTCGAGTAAAAAGGATAAGCGAATTTGCGCACGACAACGTGGTAGTAATGCCAAAAGCTGTCATGCGCCCGACGCTTGAAGCTTGCCGTTATCCGCGGCAGGTTAGGTACGTCCGGAAGCCATTTGGCTTGCGAAAGAATGATTTCGGGATTGCGTTCGATGGGCGAATGCCCATTCACGCCATCGCGTTCAAGCGTCATCCAGTCGGGCCGAATGTAGCCTTCTTCAAACACATGGATGTGGACTCCGCGCATGCGTGCCATGCGCAAAGCGATCTGATGCATGGGCCTACAATCACCAAAAAGCACCAAATCAGTGATCTCGTGGGTCCGCACATAGCGATCGAAAAAAATCGGCCATTTTCTGCGACCGCCACGGTAATTGACGCTTCTTTCGGGCCAATCGTACGCATCGCCGCCGCATATATTGATGCGGTGTGTATCCATGCCTCTGTCTTCGAGGGCCTTTGCAAGTTCCCGAAAAAACGGCCCAGGGGGGCCCTGAAGGAACAGGAACCTTTTGCTCTGATTCGCGGCGATAAACATTACCGACCTCCGAACATTGTGCTCAAAACGGCTTGCAGTTTGCCCTGCCATTCTCTGAGCAGAACGAGATACGAGGTAACTGTTGCTTCGCCTTTCGCCATACGTTCGATGACGACTTCGGCAGGGCAGGGTAGGCGTGTGACTGGATCGATATACCGAGGATAAAGCAGCAATGTTGCAGCAACGAGTTCGTTGAGCGAACGCGTGCGTGTTCTGCGCGGGGACATTGCGCAAAGGTCTTTGGTGAGACCCCAGCCAGCGTAAAATGGCATACCGTGCGTGATGACGCTTTTTCCTCGAATGAGGGCCTCAAAACCGGCCAGAGACGTGATGACGTGAAGACAATCCACAGCGTTGATCAAAGCGGCAACCGGGCCGGTGCGTTCAATATGATTAGCATAACTAAGAATTTGCTCATCGGGAATGTTACCCTTGCGGTGACCAGCTTCGACATCTGGATGAGGCTTGTATACGATCCAAGCGTCATTCTCGATTGCACGGGCTCTAGAAAGTAGCTCCAAATTGGAGATACCTCGTCCGCCGCTTATCATTGACCGATCGTCCTCTACTTGCCCAATGACAAGTACCCGGCGCTTGTCGCTTGGCGGAAGATCGATCGCTCCGCTTCCCGACGAATACTTTGAAATAGATGCTTCAATTAGTTTCGCACAAAGTGCCGAGGCGCGCTCACAAAGCGTTGAGTTTATTTCTTGGGTCTCGAGAATCGTTTCGAGATCGCTCGGTGTTTCCGGGTCGAAGTAAACACCCCTTGAATCGATTATTATGGACAAAGGTGGGACACAGTTTGCACCCAAGCCTTGTGATCTTATGAAGCCGTCCTCGACCTCACAAATTTGGAAACCTTGTGCTACAAGGTCTTTGAGCAGGGCAGGAGTCGTACGCGATTTCCACGCTGCGACTTGAACGGCACCGTCTCCTCTACAAGGCACACGGCGGCTATAGGGGGGCGTATTGGCTCCATCCCAGAGGAGTGCATCGAGCGTCACGCGCTTCCAGCCCGCAACTCCATAAATCGCCCCAATCGAACGGTTTGCATCTATGAGTTTGCGCCATTCTGCCAATTGCTCGATCGCCTGAAAAGGAGACCAATCGGAGCCATCGAAAGGCGAGATGTAGCTCCACTGTGCGACTGCTGACGCGAGGGCTGATAAAGGCTCGTGGCCACATCGCTCGAAATGGCCTGATCCAAAAATTCGAACATGCTTGTCGAGTAGGGCGCAAACCAAAGCAATGTCTTGGTTCGCATCGGCCCAAATTGCGTTTGCATGTTGGGCGAGATGCCATGGATCTGGACAAGCTGGTGTTGTTCGATGGCCTTGGGGGATACTCAATCCCGGTTTTTCGACGATTGTGCAGGATTGACCATCAAGAAATGAGAGCATTTCATGGAGTTGGTTCGTATTGTCTGGAACCAGCACGAGCTTGTGATGGATCGCGAGCTTCGGCCGCACGCCCCAAAATGTTCCCCCGACCTGTTCTTGGCGCAAAACATCTGCCAATTTTGGGAGGTCGACATCGGCGCAGCCTGGGCTAGCCAAGCTTGTCACTCGGCTGCCAGGGAAGGGGGGAATCCTTAGGAAATATTGCATAAGTGCTGTGGTCACGGCTCGGCTTTCAGCTCTTCACAACTGCGTCTATTTTGGCCAGCTGCGCAAGAAACGGCTCAAGCTCTGCGAGGGGTAATGCGCAAGGCCCATCGCAACGTGCACGAGAAGGGTCGGGGTGGGCTTCCAAAAACAAGCCAGCAATTCCCACAGCTACGCCAGCTCGGGCGAGGGGGGCAATTTGGTTTGCGCGCCCACCTGCACTATCGGCGCGCCCGCCCGGCATTTGAAGGGCGTGAGTGACATCAAACAAAACGGGTGCCAACGGCTTCATGAGGTCGATGCCAAGCATATCAACGACGAGGTTGTTGTACCCGAAGCTTGTTCCCCGCTCGCACAAGATCACGCGATTGTTTCCTGCTTCAGCGCACTTCGTGAGTATGTGTCGCATCTCGTGAGGCGCAAGAAACTGGGGTTTTTTGATGTTTATTACAGCTTTTGTTTTGGCAAGCGCGAGCACAAGCTCAGTTTGCCGGGCCAGGAATGCTGGCAGTTGAAGAATGTCGGCTACTTCAGCGGCTGCGGCAGCCTGATAAGGCTCATGGACATCAGTGATGATCGGAACACCGAAACGGTCCTTGATCTCACCCAGCATTTGGAGACCCAATTCCAAGCCTGGCCCGCGATAGGAATTGATCGACGAGCGATTGGCTTTGTCGAAACTTGCCTTGAAAACGAAAGGGGTACCCAATCGGCTTGTCACTTCGACCATATGACCCGCCACCTCATGCAAGGTGTCGCGATCTTCGATGACATTCATGCCCCCCACGAGAACAAGCGGGCGATCATTGGCAAAGATGATGCCATTGGGAAGATGAACGGTTTGCTGCATCATTTATATCTAGCGCATTTTGCGCCGCAGCAAAACTGCCTCAATGGCTGGAATATCCTCCGGGTTGTTGAGTTCGATACAATCCCAGTCAATCGGATCAAAAGGCACGACACGTACGACCTGTCCCGCGTCCAGAAAGCGCAATTGCTCAAGCCCCTCGACTTCTTCGAGGGGGGAGGGACGTGTCCTTGCGTAGCTTGCAAGTGCCAAGGGCCGATAGGCGTAAACACCCAAATGCAGATGCACAAACCTATGCGCATCTTTGCGTTTGGCGTCGACAAACGGCAAGACGCGCTTGGAAAAAAAGAGGGCGCGGTGATTGGTGTTGAAGACAACCGTTGTTCCCCCAACCCGCCCCTGCATTTGGTCAGTAACGAGATGGTCATAAAGTGAGGCGGAGCATCGAACAGCTGGCGTAGTCATCACGGCGTCAGGCGTTTCTGCAAGCGTCTTTACAAGATCGGAAACAACGAAATCAGGGGTCAGCGGTGCATCACCCTGCAAATTGACGATAATTGGCGCAATCTCACCCAGCACTTCGAGCGCTGCAGCGCACCGTTCTGTACCGTTGCGGCAATGGGTAGGTGTCATGACAACCTGGCCGCCAAAGTTTTGAACCGTATCGGCGATCCGATGGTCGTCTGTAGCGACCCAAACAGTATGTGCCTCGGAGATTGAGCACGCTGTTTCCCAAGAGCGCTGAATGAGACTCCGTGCGTCGCCATCGGCGCCGCGAAGAAGTGCCAAAGGCTTGCCCTCAAAACGTTGGGACCCATAACGCGCTGGTATGATGATGGCAAAGTTTGGGGTCATTTTGACACCTTTCAACGCAAATCCGGCCCTTCAGAGGCGGCGAGACGGGAACGGGCTTACTACATTGTCAGGTCAGTCCATGGCGCAAGAGGTCATGGATATGGATGATGCCAACCGGTTTCTGAGGTGCAATGCCAGTCTTCTCGACGACGAAGGCGGCGGTGATGTTGTTTTGATTTAAAAAAATCAAAGCATCGGATGCGGGCCAGTTAGCCCCAATTACCTTGGGATTTTGGGTCATAGCCTCGCGCGCGAGCATGGATGGTTGAGTAGGCGTCAGCCGTCTTAAATCACCATCGGTGATGATGCCGATTAGCTGGCCGTCGTCTTGAGAGACCCCTGCCAAGCCGAATCCACCAGAGGTCATTGTTGCAATCGCGTCTGTAAGCTTGGTCATGCCGCCGACCAGAGGCAGATTTTCAGATCTATGCATGATTTCATGGACTGGAGCCAGCGAGAGGCCAATCGTTCCGGCAGGATGAAGGGCGCGCAGATGTCGAGTTGAAATACCACGGATGTCCATGACTGTCATGGCGAGTGCATCGCCCAAGGCTAGCTGCACAGTCGTTGAAGTGGTCGGTGCGACATTGACGGAGCACGCTTCTTTGACCCTCGGCAGGAGGAGCCCAATGTCAGAGAGTTCCATAACAGGAGATTTGCGGCGCGATGCCATGCCAAGGACTGTGATTTTTAGGGCCTGAGCATAATGCATCATGGGAAGCAATTCGCGCGTGTTCCCAGAGTTTGACAGCACAAGCAAAACGTCGCCGGTGGTCATCATGCCGAGGTCCCCATGTCCGGCCTCGCTTGGGTGAACGTAAATCGCAGGCGTTCCCGTAGCTGCAAAAGTGGCTGCGATTTTCCGCGCAATGTGACCCGATTTACCCATGCCGGTGACGACCAGCTGGCGCTGCAAGCCAGCAATGGCCTCGCATGCTGCAACGAACGATAAATCAAGGTTCTCTGCCAGTTCGTTCAGGCCGGCAAGCTCGGTCATGATAACATCCTGACCGCGACGCAGGATCTTTTTACTGTTCATTGTATTGTGTTTCCCCGCATCCCAAACAGCAACGTGCGCTAATGGCCCCATCTTTTCTCGCACATGAACAGTTTTGGAACATGGACCAGGTTGCAGGGGCTTCGCTAGGCTCAGGACCTATTAAAAGCGTTGCATAACCGATGATAGATTGATTCAATGGCAGCGCAAGGAGGCGTTGCCATGAGCGATTTGATTTGGTTGTCGGACGCGCAAATGCAGGAGATTGCGCCATATTTCCCGTTGTCGCACGGGATTCCCAGGGTGGATGATCGGCGGATTGTCAGCGGGATCATCTTCGTGATCAGGAATGGCTTGCGCTGGCGTGATGCACCCAAGGATTATGGTCCGCACAAGACGATCTACAACCGGTTTATCCGCTGGAGCCGGATGGGCGTGTTCGACAAGAGGCAGTGTCAGGAATTTCGTGTGCGGGGTGGCATAATGGGTAAAAAGGAGACCCTTTATGGCACGACGCAAAGCCCCTGCGATTCCCGATGACCTGCTCGACCAATTGCTGGCCGGCGGCGATGCGGCAGTCGCACTGAATTCTGGCGAATTGGTCAATGCGCTCAAGAAGGCCTTGGCCGAGCGGGCGTTAAACGCCGAGATGGATTTTCACTTGGGCGACGAAGCTGAGGCGGACAACACCCGCAATGGCTACGGGCGCAAAACGGTGTCGACGGCCACTGGCAAGATCGAGATCGATGTGCCGCGCGACCGCGCTGGCAGTTTTG
>NZ_AUBA01000036.1 GCF_000429005.1 Novosphingobium acidiphilum DSM 19966
CTCTCATCGAAGGCTCTACCAGTATCTCGACGAAGGGTTTCAAACAGGCTCTCAACCTCGAACGAAACCTTCCTGCTGAGCCTGACCGCCAATGATCGACTGTCTGTTTTCAGAGACCGATTCACATGATTCCGTCCGACCACACCTGCTAGATCGGCAGGAACCCGAACCCGAAACTGGTAGACGGAGCCGCGAAGCCAAAGACCCCTAACACTCCGATTGTGTGTCAGGTTTGTGCCACAGGGTTTCGAACGATTTCCTGAATGATTTCGATACTTTAAATCAAAATCAGAAGCATCGTTGTGCAACAGCTTTGTGTCACACAAGCCAGAATTTGACGGAATATCGTTTAAAATCATATGCTTGGAGCGGGTGAAGGGAATCGAACCCTCGTCGTAAGCTTGGGAAGCTTCTGCTCTACCATTGAGCTACACCCGCAAACCGTTGAAAAACCAGCGATGAGCAACAAGGTACCACGCATGGTTTACAGGGTGGTTTACACCACCCCCGAAACGCGCTTGGCAACTGCCACAGCTGCATGACCTTGGTCAACGTATGTTTTGCGTATTCCGGCCACCTGCTGAGGTGACCAGCCCATGATGTCAGCGATCTCGTCGTTGGTCACACCGGCCTTGATCATCCGCGTGCAATACGTCCCGCGCAAATCATGGATGTGCTTCGTTCGGCGCTGGCCGCTGATCTCATCAATATGGCAAATTCCGGCCGCGTCCCGCACCCTGTTGAATGAACCACCGAAACCATCCCCGGTCCACTGCTGACCACGGCTGTTCACAAGGACGTTATCGATACCCTCGGCCCGGCTGCGCGTTCGCAGCTCGCTTAGCAGACCTGCGAGTTCGGGCAGGATTGGGATCACCACCTTCCAGCGTTTTCCGCGGCTCTTTTTGATGGCATGCTTTTCGATTGTCGCTTGCCGGACGTGTGCCCAGGTCAGTGTCACGAGATCCTCGCGGCGCAGACCCGTAAGAGCAGCCAACCGAAGTCCATCAATCACATGGTGCATGGCCTGAGCCTCGGCCGCGCAACAAAAGGCCGACATGTCTGCCTCGGTCCAGATGATCTCCGCCCGGTTTGCATTCCGGTACAGGTGCGGAATTCCGTCTGCTGCATTGCATACGACTTTGCCATGAAGTCTGCCAAATTTCAGAAGGGCCCTGAGCACGATCACGCCATTGTCTGCTGCGCGCGGCTGGTTCGCTCTGGAGTCACGCCAGTTCACAACCTTGCTCGTCATGCGGGGGTCATTCCAAATGCTCAGCGGCAGATTGCCCCAACGATCATCAATGACCTTGAGCTGCGATCCCCAGGTCTTTTGAGTGTTTCTTGCAAATGCGTTCCATTCTGGGCTTTTTTGCCAATCTTCGATCAGCCGCGACAGTGTTTCGGCTACAGGCGCGACCCGGATTTTCGCATCCGTTGCCGCGCGTAGCTTGTCTAGATGGGATTTGCCTAGGCGTGGCCGTTCCCAGCCCTCATGTCTCAGGATTTGGGGGCCGCCGCGATAGGCATAGACATACCAAAAGGGCGGGCGATTGCGCCTCGCCTTTCGAACGACGTGGATGCCGGAAATCACTGGAGCAGGCCGGCCGCCTCGAGTTGGTCAAATGCACTGCACTCGCGCTGCGGCGCCGACGGTTCGCGCACCACTTCTATCGTACCGTCGGGCGCCAGCCGGATCATGCCAATTTCGAAACCTGTGGCTTCGATCGCCAAAATGGCTCGACGGATCACGGGGGTTTTGGCATATGTGTGCATACGATCTGTCATGTGTGCATTTTTGCACACGGCCCTTCAGGAGTCAACCGTGCTGCAGGAACCTATCGCGAGCGTTGATAAAGTTAAATTTGCTGCAACGAGGGCCGCGGGAATGCTTCGCGAGGCAATCCCCCAGCAGACCATGTCATTGCGCTCCATCGCAAAAAAGCTTAATTACAAGCAGGCCACCGTCCTGAGCCAGATGGCCAAGGGCCGCATTCAGATCCCGCTAGAGCGCGCCACCGAAATCGCTCGGGTTATGGGCATCGATCCCGGAGAATTTCTCCTTGCGGCGATCGAGCAACGCACTGAAGATGCACATTTAATCAATAACTCGGACTTTTCCGACGGCCGCAAGGGCGGGTTCCAGATGAACCTGATGATGATTGCAGGCATTGAATCTGGCCGCGGCCTTGATGATCTGACCGAAGTGCAAAAGCGTATCATTCGAGAGGTCGTTGCCGAGGCGCAACCCGAACGACGTTGGTTAAGCGTGGCCGAGCTGCCCGCGATGATCCACCTTCGGCGCCTTCGCCCCCGCATTGCTCACCAAGGCCTGAATGATCACGACATGGCCGCGATCAAAGATGCGCTAGGCTAATCATTTTGCGTAGTAACACGCACGCATTTTGTGTTAGTATTGCGGGATGTTCGATTGTCCCCTCGCACCAGTCCGTCCAGCGCTTGTCGACTGGATCACCGATATGGCCTGCACGCATGCCGTTACGCTGAATACCGATCGTGAGCTGTCGGAGGCTCGCCTTCGACAGATCTACAGCACTTTTTGCCTAAATCTTGACCGCAAGATCCTGGGCCGGCGCAGCGTGACCAAAATGAATGCGGCTCTGCGCCTGCGTGGATTTGCGTTTCCAGAAAACCTCATGACCAATGCGCATCTGCATTGTGCGCTTGACCTGACCGCGTTGGCCACGAAGGTCGGGTGTGAGGATCAGCTTGCGTTCGCTATCCTGAGCACGTGGCACCAGGCCACACGCGGCGCGGGCACCGTTTTCGTCCGGCCAATCAACAATCCCACCGCCTGGGCGAAATATATCTCCAAATTCGCCGACCGCCGCGACCCGAAGTATTTTCTCACAGAGGATTTTCACCGGGCGTGACCCCCACACCGGCCTTGCGCCGGTGTGGCAATGACATATCCGCTTGATTTCGCGGAAAAAAAGACCCATGCGCCGGATCGTGTCCCAGCACGTGGTGTAGCTTTTCGGGTCCACCGCGATTTTCGGCGTCAGATTGAGCCGGTCATGTACCGGGCACAGCCGACAGCACGACGATGGGATTATCGCTGAGCGGCGCCATGGTTTCAAGCGACATGTATCGGCCACGCTGGACGGCCCATTCGTCGTTTTGTTCGAGGAGGATAGCGCCGATCAGGCGGGTGATGCTGGCCTCGTTGGGGAAGATGCCGACGACATTGGTCCTGCGCTTGATCTCGCCGTTGAGCCTCTCGATGGGGTTGGTGCTGTAGAGTTTGGCGCGGTGTTCCTTGGGGAAGGCCATGTAGGCCAGCACGTCGGGCTCTGCGTCGTCCATCAAACCCGCCAGTTTGGGCAGCTTGGGGCGCATCTGGTCGGTAACTGAACGCCATTGCTGGCTGGCCGCTTCGGGTGTCTCCTGGGCAAAAGCGGTGGCGATGAAGGCCGATACGACGCGCCTGCCGCTTTTGCCTGCGTGAGCCAGGGCATTGCGCATGAAGTGGACGCGGCAGCGTTGCCATGTTGCGCATAGCAGCTTGGAGACAGCGGCCTTGATGCCCTCGTGGGCGTCGGAGATCACCAGCTTGACCCCGCGCAGGCCCCGCCGCGTCAGCTTGCGCAGGAACGCAGTCCAGAAGGGTTCGGCCTCCGAAGGGCCGATGTCCATGCCCAGTACCTCGCGGCGTCCATCGCTGTTGACGCCCACCGCCACGATCACTGCGACCGAGACGATCCGCCCATTCTGGCGCACTTTCACATATGTCGCGTCGATCCACAGGTAGGGCCAGTCGCCCTCGATCGGGCGATCGAGGAAGGCGGTGACACGCTCGTCGATCTCTTCGCACAGTCGGCTGACCTGGCTCTTGGAGATGCCCTCCATGCCCAACGCCTTGACCAGGTCATCAACCGAACGCGTCGATATGCCTTGGATATAGGCCTCCTGGATGACCGCCGTCAGCGCCTTCTCGGCCATCCGGCGCGGTTCCAGAAAGCCGGGGAAGTAGCTGCCCTTGCGCAACTTCGGGATGCGCAGTTCGACGGTCCCGGCGCGGGTGTGCCAGTCACGCTCGCGGTGACCATTGCGCTGGGCAAGCGGGTCACCGTGATCGACGCGCTGGCCTTGTCCGGCGATTGTTCTCGCGCCAATCAGAGCCGCAACATGCCTGTGATCCAGCGCAGGCTGAAATGCCAAGGCTGCGGCGGTCGCGACGTGACCTGCGGGCCGGTAGAACGCACTTCGCGGGCATAAGCTGTCACCTGGGTCGTGCAACCGCTACGGTGCCTAAATCGGCGCTGCCCCCCGGTGGCCTACTGAGCGCAGCGACCGCGCTGGGTCACTGCAAAGCGTTCTGCGACCTCGCCGCGCCCAGCGGCGTTCACAGGGCCATACCGGGCATCTCTGTCCGCCATACCATACAATCTCGTGCCTGCCGTACGCCCGGCAGTGCGGTCCAGCCCCAGTTCCAATTGTACCGTGACGCTGACAGCCCCACCGACCAACAGAAGCACGAAGTCCTAGGATTATAATCCAATCGCCACCCCGATCGCGCCTATCAGCCGGGGTTTTAAAATCACTATTCCTTAAATTAATGAAAAAACACGAGCTGGGCCCCACCCAGATCGCCGGAGAATTGCGATAAGTCCATGAATTTGACGCCTTGGCCCAGTTGCCTAGACGCAATCGTTCGGGCAATGTTAATGTTTAAACGCGAATAGACGTTAACGGACGTGGGGCCAGGGCGTTGTACGAGGCGCTGCGAAGCGAAGCCTAGCGCTTTGCGAAATGAATGCCGGGATTGACGACCCTATCGAAATTGCAAGGCTGTTCGGCATTCGGCGTTTGACCTCGACAGCCAGAGCCCGGATTGAAGTTGCTTTGATTGTATAATTGAAAATAAGCAATTAATGGTCGCTATTATAAATATTCTGAAAATATGCAATATCAGTGAGATACCCAAAGCCCTAAACTATCATTTTTTTGAAATTTCATAAAACTTAATTTTTTCAGTCTTAAATATTTTGAAATTTGCATCATGATAAATACTTATCCATAATAAGAAATTATATTAGGTGTTTAAAACGTGCCTATCCGCTTAAGGCATACACCCACTAGATATGGTATGATGGGTCCATTGGCCTGAGTAGAGTTCGGCAAAGGTCGGCGCCTCGATATCACTGGCGATCCCAAGGAGGGATCGGAAGGCGTTGAACGGGTAGAAGCGGCGATTGAAGCGGAAAGTGAATTCGTTGAGGTAGGCTTGCAGATGCTTGGCGCTGACGCCGTGGTGGATGCCGTTGAGCCACGCTTTGAGGTTTGAGAACACCAGATGGACGATGGGCAGGAACTCTTCGGACACCTCCGGGTCGCCACACTGGGCGATGGCGTGATGGTCGTAACCGCCGCCCTGCAACCCGCTATAGCCGCTCCAATCATCGGTGATGACCAGCGTTCCCGGCTCGACCGCGCTCTGTACAAAGCCACCAAGGGCACCGGCACTGCGGTCTGCACCGATGGCCAATCGAACCCTTCCGGCATAGCGTCCGTTCCGGCGGCGGTCTTGGCCAGTGCCAGGCTCCCGGTGACGAACTTCGACGGCGGCGACCACCAGCGTTTTGTGGTGGGTTCCCCGGCCTTCGCCGCGCGTTCGCCCGCCGATCCAGGTCTCATCGACCTCGACATGCTGACCGCTCTGCCCGCCGATCCGATCCTGATCGGGGCGCACCATCGCGGCGCGCAGTTTATGGAGCAGGCCAAAGGCCGTCTCGTACCGGGTCAGGCCAAGCTGGCGCTGCAACTGGACGGCAGATATGCCGGTCGTCTGACTCGCAACCAGGTAAGCGGCCCAGAACCACACGCTGAGCGGGATGTGGCTTCGTTCCATGGCCGTGCCGACCATCAGGCCGGTCTGACGGCGACACGAGCGGCACATCAGGATGACAGGCCGAGTGGTGAAACGAAACGGATCGCCGACGACGCCACAGCGTGGGCACGCAAATCCATCAGGCCAGCGAGCTTTTTCAAGCCAGGCCGCGCAAGCGCCATCATCCGGGAAAAGCCGCTGGAACTCGGGGAGGGATTTCGGGAACGGCAGCTTGTCGCGGTCAAGAACGTCCACAATCCCCACCCTTTACAACCGCTTTGGGTGGCGCCAAGCCGCAGGAAAAGTCAGGCGCGCGCCACAAGGCAGCCACTAGATGTAGTGGGTGTATGCGTCAAGCGGATAGGCACGG
>NZ_AUBA01000037.1 GCF_000429005.1 Novosphingobium acidiphilum DSM 19966
CCGATCTTGGCATGAAGCGTCTTCACGTCGATCGCCGGTTCCGCCGCCTCGGTGGCGCTCTCCGCGCCAAAAACACCCGCTGCCCCTTCCAGCAACTGTGTGCGCCAGGTCGTGATCTGGTTCGCGTGAACGTCAAACAACTGCGACAACTCCGCCAGCGTCTTCTCGCCCTTCACCGCAGCCAATGCCACCTTCGCCTTGAATGCCGGACTGTGGTTCCGGCGTGGTCGTCTGCTCATCTGATCTCCTGTCACGCGCCCCTGTGGGCGCTGTCAGGCAGATTATCCACTTATCCCAGTGTGCAGTTTTGCCGGGCCAGCTCTGGTTGCACTGTCCTGATTGCCGATGACCATCCGCTGTTCCGCCAGGCGCTTGCGCTGGCGCTGGGCACCGCCGTGCCCGAAGCCCGCGTGATCGAGGCCGGCACGCTGGCCGCGGCCGCGCGCGCAGCCGCCGAAACACCCGATCTTGCGCTGATCACGCTTGATCTGAAGATGCCGGGTGCCGTGGGCTATTCGGGGATCGCGCTGCTCCATGCCGAATGTCCCGACGTGCCCATCCTGGTGGTATCGGCCGCAGACAGCGCCAATGCGGCAGGCGAAGTGCGCGCCTTTGGCGCGGTCGGTTTTTTGCGCAAGGACGCCGATCTGCCCCAGATCGAAGCAGCCATCCGCAACGCGATTGACGGTGCCCCCGCCCCAGCAACCGGCCGGGAAGACACCGCCGGCGCGACGCCGCAAACCCCGGTCGACCGGGTGCGCGGTACGGTGGCCGGCCTGACCCCGACCCAGTTGAAAGTCCTGCTGGCAGTGCTTGCCGGCAAACTGAACAAACAGATCGCCTATGACCTGGGCATGAGCGAGGCGACGGTAAAGGCGCACATGACTGCAATCATGCGCAAGCTTGATGTGCAGAACCGCACCCAGGCCGCGCTGGCGGCGCGATCACTGGGGCTCGACCTCGCGCTTTGATACTTGCGCCAGAAACCGGGCAAGATCATCAGGTCTTACCGGCTTGGCAAAAAACGGTACACCGCGTTTGCGCAATGCCTTCAACAGCGAACCATCCTGCGCGGCGCTGATCATCGCCAGCGCGACATGCGGCGCCCGGCGGCGGATCCGGTCGATCAGCGCAAGGCCGTTCTCGCCCTGGTCAAGATCAAAATCAACCAGTGCGGCGTCAATGCCATCCAGGTGCGCCAGCGCGTCCGCCATGGTGCGCGCACCCAGCACGCGATGGCCCAGACCTGCAAACAGCGCAGTGCTCGCCTCGATGATGGTGGCATCGTTGTCGACCACCAGCACGCCGAGCGATCGTCCCGGCAGCTCGATCGCATCGGGCCTGGCCGGTGCAATGACCGGCGCGACAGGGTCGGTGCTGGCGGCGATGGTAACGGCAAACCGGCTGCCCTGACCAAGCCGCGAGGTGACCGCGATATCCAGATCGAGCAGCCTGGCGATGCGTTCGACCATGGCCAGCCCCAACCCCAGCCCCTCGGCCTCGACCATGCCAAGCCGGGTGAATTCGCCAAAGATCGCCTTGTGCTGATCGGCGGGAATGCCGACGCCGGTGTCGATCACCTCGATCCGCACGCGGTCGCCGCAGCGGCGCACGCCGATCAATACGCCGCCGCGTTCGGTATAGCGCACGGCATTGCTCACCAGGTTCTGCACCACCGATCGCAGCAGCCCGGCATCGGTATGAACCACGCCAAACACCGGCCCGATGCGCAGCCGCAGCCGCTTGGCATCGGCCAATGGCCGCACCCCTTCGGCGATATCGTGCAAAAACGGCGCCAACGCGAAGGTTTCGGGATGGGGCTGGATACCGCCGGCATCAAGCCGCGAAATGTCGAGCAGCGCGCGCAACAGCACTTCGGCCGCACCGATCGCGCTTTCCACCCGGGCAACCATCGGGCGCTGCGCGTCTGCCGCCTGGCGATCGAGCGCCGACAGGAACAGCCGCGCCGCGTGCAGCGGTTGCAGCAGGTCGTGACTGGCCGCGGCCAGAAACCGGGTCTTGTCGCGGGTGGATTCGGCCAGGCGCGTGTTGGCCTGCGACAGTTCGTGCGTGCGTTCGGCCACGCGCGTCTCAAGCTGTTCCAGCGTGCGCTGCAATTCCTCGCGCGTGCGCGCCTCTGCCGTCACGTCGGTAAAGCTGGTCAGATAACCGCCGCCGGGCATCGGGCCGCCCACCGATTTGATCACCCGGCCATCCTGACGGATGCGTTCGGACACATACGACTGGCGCGCGCGCAGCCGGTCGATCCGGCGATCGACCTCGGCCTCGATCGATCCGGCAAATCCGCTGCGCACGATATTGAACCGGATCAGTTCGGCCACCGGTACCCCGGCGCGAACCAGCCCCGATGGATAATCGAACAGTTCGACATACAGCGAATTCCACGCCACCAGATTGAATTCACCATCGACGACGCTGATGCCCGAAGGCAGGTTTTCAAAACTGGCGGCCAGCAGCGCGCGCGAAAAGCGCAAGCTTTGCCCGCCTTCATCAAGCAGTCGGGTCACATCATCGAGGCTGATGTGACCGCCCGCGAGCGCCGAGGCAACCAGCGCACGCGCCGATGAAGGCCCGACCACCGAAGCAATCAGATCCTGGGCCCTGCGCGCAGCAGTCCGGTCAACCGATGACCCATGCAGCACCGGAGGAAACGCCATATCCGCCTGACGCTCGCCAACAAAACGCGCGACCAGCTGGGCCAGTTCGCCCTGGTTGCGCACCGGGCGGGCACCGCGCATCAGGCGGGGGCGATCGCGCACACCCTCGCGGCCGGCGGTTGTCGCCAGCAGCAGGGCGCCGTTGACGGCCAGTGACCAGACCACTCCGTGGACCAGCGGGTTGGCATGACCGACCCCCAGCAGGCAGAACGGATCGAACGGCGTGCCGCGCAGCACGTGCAGCCATGCGGGCGGCAGGATCGGCGGCAGGGCAAGCGTCCACAGCCACAGCACAAACCCCGCTGTCAGGCTCAACCGGCCGGCCACGGGGTCGCGCCCCTTGCCATAGACAGCCAGCAGGAAATGGGGCCCGAATTGGGCCATGCCGGCAAATGCGATCAGGCCGATCGACGCCAGCGAACTGCGCTCGGGCAGCAGCAGTGCCCAGGCCAGCGATGCGCTGATCACCGCGATGATCGCGATGCGGCGAACCCCCATCATGCGCCGCCCCAGATTGGGTGCGCCGCCTTCGGCAGTGCTGCGCCGCAACACGGCAGGAAAAATCAGATCGTTGGACACCATGATGGCCAGCGCCGTGGTATCGACGATAACCATCGCCGCAGCAGAGCTTATGCCCCCCAGCAATGCGGCGATCTCGGCCCAGCGATACCCCGTTATGGCAGGCAATCGTAAAACGAACAGATCGGGGGAATTGTCGCCCGGCAATGCCACCAGCCCACCCAGCGCGATCGGCACGATGACCAGCGCCATGGCGGCAAGATAACCCGCGGCACCAAACCGTGCGTCATGCAAATCGTGCGGATCGCGCGCCTGGGCAAGGCCCATGAAAAACTGCCGCGGCAGCACGACAAAGGCCAGCGCTGAAATCAGCATGATCACGACAAAATCGATCGACAGGCCGGACGGACGAAAATGCGCCTGCAACACGGCAAGGCCCTGATCAACGCGTGCGCGCGGCGCATGCATGACAACCGCCACTGCTACGCCTGCAACAATGACCAGCGCTGCAAGCTTGATCACGGACTCGAGCGCTATCGAAAACAGCATGCCCTCGGTACGCCCGGCCAGGTCATAGCGGCGGGCACCAAACAGTATTGCAAACAGGCCGAGTATGACCGCGGCGGCAACCATCACCGGCGCCGCAACAGCACGGTCGGACAGCAGCGCAATCGCGATCCCGATCGAACGCAATTGCAGCGCGACATAAGGCACGATCGCGCTCAGCGCAGTCAGCGTGACAATCCGCGCCATCCCGGGATCGTGCCCGAACCGCGCCGCAATGAAATCGGATATGGTGGCGGCCTTCTCCTCGTCGACCGCGTCACCCAGCCTTTGCAGCAGGCCGGGTGCAAACAGCAGGACCAATCCGGGGGCAAGGTAAATGGGCAGAAAATTCCATCCCTCGCGAACGACGCTGCCGACAGCGCCATAGAACGTCCAGCTGGAACAATAGACGCCAAGTCCCAAGGTATAGGCGATCCAGCGCAGGCGGGGCGTCTGCCGCGTGCCACCCGCAATTCGCGCCGCCCGCACCTCGACCAGCGCGGCCACGGCAAACAGCAGCGCGACAAGCGCAAATGACAAAAGGGCAGCCAGACCGAGACTCATGAACCCATCCGGGAAATAGAACGCTGTGCAATGATGCCTGCGTGCCCTCAGGGTCTAGCGCGCTGTTCGTGGCAGGGATAGCACGACAAAAGGCCAATGCGGCCCTGTAACACCCGGCGCGGTGCGATTTTTATCGCACCCTCTCCCAAGACCGCGCCGGGCGAACGTCACAGACGGTGAATCGCATTTAGCGCGTTTGGGGCAGCAAGTCAGCGGCATTTTGCAATGTTGGACAATCGTCCAGGACTTGATGCATTGTTACCACATTGGTTTCCAATGCATCGAACCGCGCCATTTTTGCGCCTGCACGGCGCGCGTCATGGCTCAAAAAGCCCGTTGCATCGGCCGCGATCGGCGCGCAAAATCCGACCGCCACCAAGGGGGCCGCGCACCATGCCCGAAACAGCCGAAACGACCGAGCGTCAGGCGCGATGGTTTCAATCGCTCAAGGCCGGACTCGAACGAAACACCGGCCTGACGCTGGACCAATGGGCAGCGATCGCACGCGGCTGCCCCGAAACCGCCCACCGCAAACGACTGGCCTGGATGAAGGCGCACCATGGCCTTGGTCAAAATCATGCGTCGCTGGTTTTACGGGCGGCCACTGCCAACCATGGTCCGCTCCCGGATCCAGCCTCGCGCGCACAGGCGCTATGGGCAACGCCAGCCAGCCTTGCTTTGTACGAAGCCTTGATTGCCGTGATCGGTGCATTGCCCGATGTCGTGATGACCCAGCGCAAGGCCTTTACCGCTTTTTCGCGCACAGTGCAGTTTGCCGCCGCGCGGCCGCTGAAGGGGGGCGGACTGCTGCTCGGGCTCGCCCTGGATCAGGCTTTCGACCCGCGCCTGTCGCCTGGTCGGCGGGAAGCCTGGTCAGAACGGCTTAAAAGCGCTGTCCATATCGCGACCGCTGCACAATTGGACGACCACCTCGCGCAATTGCTCGTCTCAGCGCACGACCGTTCGTAATTTTAAGGGAATTGTCCGCATATCGGGACAACTGCAGGCCCTTGCGACAAAGCGCAACAGGACACAACGCAGGTGACGTTTGTGAATGGGTTTTCAAGTCACGTTAATTACTGCGTCGGCTTCAATGCCTGGCGACGACCTACTCTTCCAACGCTTGAGCGTTAGTACCATTGGCGCGGACTGGTTTCACGGCCGAGTTCGAGATGGGATCGGGTGGGGCACAGACGCTATGGTCACCAAGCAATGGAGCCGGCGCAGTCTTTTGCGTGTTGGGTTTTCGATGCCGAATGTAATTGATGTCATAAGTGGCTTAGTTATCGCCGCAGCCAACAACGCCTGGCACGATTGTGTGCAGATCTGGTGTTGACGGTGGGGACTCTCAAGCATGAACAGAGT
>NZ_AUBA01000038.1 GCF_000429005.1 Novosphingobium acidiphilum DSM 19966
GTCATCGGGAATCGCAGGGGCTTTGCGTCGTGCCATAAAGGGTCTCCTTTTTACCCATTATGCCACCCCGCACACGAAATTCCTGACACTGCCGCCGGGATACCATCATCATTGAGACCGCGAGCGATATGGCGTGGCGCTCTCCCAGCTGCGAACTCACGGCAGATAAGCAAAATGACTTCTGCCTCTTCCGGCACGATCTCTTGCTCGCCCGTCCGTCCCAGCACCGGGCGGTAGCCATACGCGCTGCCCCCTGCTGATCTTCCTTCACGTATGTTGCCAGTGAGGCCGCGCCGAACCTTGTCGGCAGTGCCCAGACGCTCCGCCCGCGACGCGCACAGCCGCATGTGCGCCACCTTCACGCGCATCGGCTTGCCCGCGATCTCCACGTCCTCGTGGCTCCAGTCGAACTGGTAGGCCTCGCCCGGCTTGAACAGCAACGGGATGAATGCAGGCACGTCGCCGCCGGGATCCCTGCGGCGGCCATCCGCCCAGCGCCGGGCGTAGCGCCGCACCGCATCATACGAACCCTCAAACCCTTCACGCAGCAGCAGATCGTGGATCCGCGTCATCCGCAGCCGGTCACGCCGATGCCGCGCCTCGTTCTCGCTCAACAGCGTATCGAGCCGTTCCTGAAACGGCCCGAGCCGAGGCCGCGGCTGAACCGTGCGATGATAGTCAAACGCGCCTTCCGCCGCATTGATCGCCTTGCGCACCACCTTGCGCGACAGCCGCAGATCCCGCGCGATCTCCCTGATCGCCTTGCCGCCCGCGTGCTCGCGCCTGATGCGTACAACTGTCTCCACAACCAACATCCCGATCTCGCCACCTGAAAATCCAGGCCGCTATCTAAACCATCGGAATGGTGGTTCCCTTTTGGACGCCGATCACCCCGCTAGCCGGGTCCTTTTTGCACGCCGATCCACAGGGTTGATAGCGTGCTGGCGAATGTCTGCCGTTCGCGGCCACCGGGGGGCGCGCCATTGCAGGCTTCAGGAAGGATAATGCGCGTGAAAATCCTTATTCTGGCGCCGATATGTGCGGCGCTGATGTCACCTGCCGCGGCCTTTGCCGACGATGCCAAAACCATCGCCGAAACAGCGCACCATGCTTATGTCACAGCCATCAACAGCAATGACACCGACACCCTGATGGCGGCCATGACCAGTGACATCGTCTACCAGTCACCGGGCGAGCCCGAACTGGTTGGGCAGGCTGCCGTGCGCAAATGGGTGGCAAACTATTTTGCCGCGGTAAAGTCGGTGTGGGACAAGCAGACGCTGAGCTTTACCGTCAGCGGCGATTGGGCGGTCGAACGGTACAGCTGGAAAGTCACCGAAACCGACCGCAAGACCGGCGTGACCACCCACACCACGGGCAAGGGCATCAACATCTATCATCACGACACCGACGGCCATTGGCGCGTCGCGATCGACGGCTGGAGCGGAGATGCAGCGCAATAGCGCAGCGTTATCCGCATGGCGGCGCCATGCCTGCAGCCGGCCCGATTGGGTCGCATGCAGGGGCGATGGTTGTGCTCCATCGACGGCCCGCAGCATGATCGCAGGCGCATTGCGCAGATCGGCGTGGATTCTTGCCGGATTTGCGGCTAGCTAGGCCTCCCATTCTTCGAACCAGGGATGTTTGAACACATGAATAACAGTGACCTTGCCGACACCATTGCTGCTGCAAACAGCCTGACCAAGGCTGATGCACGCAAGATCGTTGATGGTGTATTCGCCGAAATCGCGACCGCCGCAGCCAATGGCGATGAAATTTCCTTGAACGGTTTCGGCAAGTTCAAGGTGAAGGCAACGCCAGCCCGCGAAGGCCGCAATCCTTCGACCGGTGCCACCATTCAGATCGCAGCATCCAAGAAGCTGACCTTCGCACCCGCCAAGGCGGTGAAGGACAAGCTGAACGGCTGACCTGTATCTGCGCCCTGCCGCACGCGGCAGGGCGCAACAGGCCGGCAACCTGCACCCTGCCAAGCCGCCACGCGCCATTACGGCCCGCTGCTGGCGCACAACCCACCGCACATGACCTGGCAGCACCGCACAATGCTGCGCAGCGCATCAAATGAATCAAGAGGGTTCCGATCGGCTTGGTCGGACACATCGTCGACGACCAAGCCCACAGGCAACTGGAGCGGGCGAAGGGATTCGAACCCTCGACCCCAACCTTGGCAAGATAGAGAAGGCGCTACGCCAGAATATCCCGTTATACGCTATAGCACTATAATAATTGAGATTTATCGGATATCGTCCGCCGAGCATATCCGTCAATCACCCTCTGGCTTTCCTTCTTTTGCTGACAATTTGCTGACAACGGCGGTATGAGCGTGCTATTGTCAGCAAAACCGTCAACTGCCGTCAAAGGAGGAGCGTATGGCCAAACTTACCAAACGGGCGGTTGAGGCCATGAAGCCGCCCGCGAAGGGCAGGCAGGCGTTCTTGTGGGACAGCGAACTGAGAGGTTTCGGGGTTCGCATGCTTCCTTCCGGCCTCCAGACCTTCGTGCTGAATTACCGGAATGCTGCCGACAAGGAGCGGCGAATCAATCTCGGCCGCTTCGGCGTGATGACGGTCGAGCAAGCGCGCGATCAGGCCATGATCAAGCTCGGGATGATCGCGGCCGGGGCTGACCCTGCCGAGCCCGTGGAAAATCCCCGTCAGGAGACGACCGTGTCAGACCTGTGCGACTGGTATCTCGCAGAGGCTGAGGCAGGCCGCATCCTCGGTCGCCGTAATCGACCGATCAAGAAGTCGACGCTCGCCATGGATAAAAGTCGGATAGAAACGCACATCAAGCCGCTGCTCGGCGCCCGCCTCGCCCACACCTTGAAGGTGGTCGACATCGAAGGAATGCAGTCCAATATCGTTGCGGGCAAGACGGCGAAGCCAAGGGGCGGCGGCCGCGGCGGCGCCATAACAGGCGGCCCTGGCGTCGCGTCTCGCGCCGTCGCGACTTTGCAGAGCATCCTCGGTCACGCCGCCCGGCTCGACAAGATCGAGAGCCATCCCAGCCGTGGCGCCAGGAAGCTGGCTAGCAAAAAGAAGACCCGGCGCTTGAGCGAGGTTGAGATCAAAAAGCTTGGCATCGCTATGCGGCACGCGGCGCGCAACGGGGAACATCCTGTCGGCCTTGCGATTGTCCGCTTCCTGCTCCTCACCGGCTTCCGTATTTCAGAGGGGCAGGGCCTTCAGCGCCCCTGGCTCCATGCCGATGCCGGCTATGTGAGTTTCCCGGACACTAAGGGGGACGCCCAGATTCGCGCCATCGGCCAAGCTGCGGCGGAACTTGCTGCCAGCCAGCCGCTTCGGAAGGGTTGCCCGTACATATTTCCGGCCGACGTCGGCGACGGGCATTTCACCGCAGCTAAAGCCTGTCTGGCCCGGCTTTGCGCGAGCGTGGGCATCGTTGGCGTCACGCCGCATACGCTTCGCCATACGTTCGGCAGCGTCGCCGGAGATCTGGGCTTCTCCGAACTCACGATCCGGGCGCTCCTAGGCCATGCCGCTCAGAGCGTGACCCAGGGTTACGTTCATGTCGATGAGGCGTTGAAACTCGCCGTAACCCGTACATGCGAGAAAATCGCCGCGTTGCTGCATGAAAATGAAGCAGCGCTCGTCGAGACGCTTGAAAGGCGGGTCGCATAACGATGCTGCCAAGAAAGCTTGCCATTACCTGTAGAAGTCTGATCGAGAATCAGTCCTTATCTGGCCGTAAGCAGACGACAGGCGAGCTCTCGCTCGCCCCAGCGTGTCGAAAAAGTGTCGGAGACCTCGAACCAGCTTCCGTCATTACCAATGCCATGATTAGCACCCATGCACGAGCACTGGCACTCGTGCCCCTGTGCTTCCTGGCACGCCCGCGCGCAGACCTCCTGCTCGCGATAGGGCTGGATGATATAGACTTTGCCGTAACGCCGCAGCGCCCGATCAACAAAGTTGTTGAACCACGACTTCGGCAGCTCCCAATACGCGTGATCGCCGCCGATCCACTCCGGCGCCGTTCGCCGGCCATCCTGTAGCCATTGCCGATTGTCGTCAGCGAACGGCAATCGCACTCGAAGCTTCTCACCGCGCCCAGTCCGGCGCAGCACGACCGGCGTTGCCTTTTGCTTCCAGACGTAATTGAGGGTGAGCCGCTCCATGGACACCTTCTTCAGATAAATTGCCTACTCGACCAATGGCCTCGCATTTTGAGGTCGAACAGCCTCGCGTAGAATGTCCAGCCGGCGAGGATCGATGTCGGTCCGATAATCGAAGATCCGCTGCTCTGGATCCGCCAGACAGAACACGTCGGTCATTTGAGCGAGCGCCCGCACGATCCGCCACTGATTGTCGTCGGTGTCCTGGAACTCATCGACGATGATCATTGGGAATCGATCAGCGACCAGCCCGCGTAGCGCCGCACAACCTTCGAGCAGATCGGCCGTGCCCGCCGCAAAAAGGTCAAAACAATAAAGCCCCGTTTCCGCAGCCTGACGCTGGCGCTCGACGCTCCAGTCCCCGTCGAACGCGGACTTCTGAAGTCGTTCCTCGCCTGGATAAAGAAAACGCACCGGCCGCCCATGCAACAGCCGCCCATGCGCTTCCAGCATCTCCATACAGAACGCGTGGTAGGTCTGGACCACGACGGCCCGGCGTTGGCTCGGCGTCAGGATTTCTTTGCAGCGTAGGAGGACCTGCCGGATCGCCGCACGAGAGAAGCTCAGGAACAGAACTTCCTGACCGGGCTTAAGCGTCGCGAAACGGCCTTGTGCCTTGAATAGCGCGATCGTGGTCTTGCCTGAGCCGGGTCCACCGAGCACCAGCAGGTGCCCCGTCTGCGCGATGATTGCCTTTCGGCTACGGGCTACGCCCTCCGCCGTGCCAGCAAGCGGCGATTCTCACCTTGATTGTCGCTGCGTTCTCATCCTGATTGTCGCGCGGCACGCCGAGGCCGAAGCCAATTACTATGCAGCCATTGAGAACCTCGATATGGTCGCATGACTCAAACCAAATAGCCTCCGGGAAACCCGGGACGCTTCAAGGCGACCGGCGGCGAGGCCATCAGCCAGCAGTTCGGCCAGTACCGCCTCACAGGCGCGCTCGTGCGCTATGCTCAACAGTTCGACCGCCTGCCGGCAGGCAGCGCGTTCGCCCATGGCATCGAGCAGACGCTCGAAGGTCTGTCGATAGGCATCACGCGGGAACAGTTGATTGCGGTAAACCAGTTTCAGCAACGCCATGGGTTTGCGCCGCAGGCTGTGGATGACATGCCGATAGTCGACGACATGGGCGTGTGTGGCATGATCGGCCGACCGACCGCGCGGTAGTGTCATCAACCGGGTTCCACCAATGAACACGTCGAGCCGGTCGTCATAAAGCCGCACCCGCAACCGGTGGCCGATCAGCCGCGAGGGCACG
>NZ_AUBA01000039.1 GCF_000429005.1 Novosphingobium acidiphilum DSM 19966
CCGATCTTGGCATGAAGCGTCTTCACGTCGATCGCCGGTTCCGCCGCCTCGGTGGCGCTCTCCGCGCCAAAAACACCCGCTGCCCCTTCCAGCAACTGTGTGCGCCAGGTCGTGATCTGGTTCGCGTGAACGTCAAACAACTGCGACAACTCCGCCAGCGTCTTCTCGCCCTTCACCGCAGCCAATGCCACCTTCGCCTTGAATGCCGGACTGTGGTTCCGGCGTGGTCGTCTGCTCATCTGATCTCCTGTCACGCGCCCCTGTGGGCGCTGTCAGGCAGATTATCCACTTATCCCAGTGTGCAGTTTTGCCGGGCCAGCTCTACACCTCGAACGGCATCACCTCGGTGGTGACGCTGGTGGGGGCTGACACCAACGGCACGCCTGTGTTCAATTACGCGTCGGCCGAGGCGGCAGTGGGCTATGATTTCATGGTCGACGCGGCGGGTACGGGCGGCACTGGCGGCACGGTCACGCTGACCACCGTGCCGTTGAGCAGCGGCACCACCGCGGTTACGGTCAATGGTGCCCAGAACGCCGGTGCCAACAGCTTCGTCGACAATATTTCGACCGATGCCAATATCGTGATCACCAATTTCAGCGCAAATGACGTGATCGATTTCCGCGGTGGCGCGCCAGAGAACGTCCATTACTCCTCAGTTGGATCGCTCGACTCCACTACGCTTGCTGACCTTGAGATCAGCTATTCAGTGGGTAACGGCCACACCAATGAAATCGTTCTGCACGACGCGGTATCGATCAACGCGTTTATCGTTGATAATGCATCTGCACAAGCGGCACTTCTTGCTGCGGGTCACAATGCAACCAACTTCGTAACTTTCGCATAAATTCCAGAAATTAGGCGCTGCAACCGCGTCTTGTTTAAATTCCGTGCTCAGGAGCTAAAATATGTCTCGTCTTATTCTCGATGCGAATGAAGACTTCTCGATCGGAGCATCGAGTGATGTGGTTGACATTTTTGGCGACAGCGCCGGCGGTGATATTGTCACCGTTGCTGTTGGAACAAGTGTCGTGCTTGATCCTTCATTTAACAGCGGTCTCGATTCGATCGTGCTGGCCGGCGCTGCCGCCAGCTATACCATCAAGCAGAGCGGTTCTTCGGTTGTGCTGACCGATGCTGCGGGCAAGACGGTCACCATACCTGTGGGTGTGGTCGGGGCCAGCGTCCAGTTCGCGGATGAAACCGTGACGCTTGTGTACAATCTCAATGCCGGGCATATTGAACTCGGCTCCCAGGTGGTAACGACAACGGCGTCGGTTGTTGCTGGCGGCAGCGCCCCATTGCCAACATTGCAGAACAGTTCGGTCACGTCTGCAGCCGAGGCGGGGTATAGCGCGGCGGCAAATATTCTGGCGTCGGATGTTGTTAATTCGGCCAATGCTATCACGGCGGCTCAGGCAGCGCTTCACACCGCGGCGTCGGATGCTTTAGCGACCGTTGCCCAAGCGCAAGCCGCCGTTGGCGATGCGCAAGCTGCAGTAAGCTTGGCCCAATCCGCTGCTGCGATTGTGGCGCCTGAAAGGTCTGATGCCAGCGCCACTTTGGCCGCGGCCATTGCGGTTGCCCAAATCGCACCTTCGGCTCTCGCGTCTACGGCATTCGCGCAAGTGACGGGTGCGTCTGGTTCCGTGACGACAGCCAATGCAGATGCCGCGACTGCGGTTAACCTTGTGGAGAATGCACAGGCGCAATTGTCAGCCGCGCAAGCCTCACTGGCGGCCGCAGAGGCGGCCACAGTGCTGACGCAAAGTGTGGTTCACCTTACCCCGATCGGCGATACCACTATCACTGGTACGTTGGGTGCCTATGGCACATTGCGCGCACTGGATAGCATCGTTGGCACAGGCAACGGCAACGAACTGATTCTGACTGACGGCAATTCGACACCCGGTGCTTTTGATACCATCCCGGTCGGTGTGGTTATTCAAGGCGTTCAGACCATCGTGGTTTCGACAACGTCGAATTTTGGATCAGCGGTTAATGCGGCTGCGATCGATTTGTCGGGCGATACCGCGCTTACGCAGCTGACCGTGGCGTCGAACGGACCGTCGGGTGATGATATCGTCGTAGGTGCCTTGGCCAATGTCACAGATATTTCGGCCTCGAACGTCATAATCAATGGCGGTGTCAACATCAGCGTTACGGACAATGGCTTCACCACGATTGGTGCGACTGTTGCACCCACAGGTACGGTGACGGTTAACGATTACGGAAGCAACGGCGCTGTCGCCGTGACCGGTGGGATGATCGACAATATCCAATCGGATGGGGCGGTTACAGTGATCAATGGCGGTGTGGTCACCATCACCACGTCTGCATCGGTCGCGGGCAATATCCAAGTCACCAATGCCACCGGTTCAGTTACGGTCACCCAGGGTGATGCAGGCAATGTGAGCGTTACTGACACAGGTGTCGGTGCTGCTGTTACAATCGATGGCGGCCACAATATCGACGTGCACGATAATGGTGTCACGACAATCGGGGCAACCACGGCACCAACCGGCACAGTTAACGTCTATGATGTCGGCAGCCATGCAGCGGTAACGGTTACGGGTGGGGCCGTTGATACGATTACGTCTGATGGCGTGGTGACGGTTAACGGCGCGGGTTCGCTTTCGATCACCGAAGCGGGTTCCGGCGACGTTGGCGTCGATGCCACGGGCCAGGTAACCATCATCGATGGCGGTACCGGCGATGTCCACATTACCGACCCGACCGGCGGAGTGATGGTGGACGGGGGCGCCAATATCTACGTTTCCGACAACGGCATTACCATGATTGGTGCGAACATTCCGCCAACCGGAACGGTTACGGTTATCGACGACGGCAGCAATGGCGCGGTGTCGGTAACCGGTGGCACGACCGATACGATCACGTCGGATGGCGCGGTCACGGTAACCAATGGCGGTGCGGTGCATATCACCACGACCGGGTTGGTTGCCGGCGACATCAATGTTGTCGATGCGACCGGCGCTGTCAATGTTGGCCAGGGCGATGCGGGCAACGTGACCGTGTCCGATATCGGTCACCGGTCCAGCGTAACGGTCAACGGCGGTACCAATATCGGAGTGATCGATGCTGGCGACACAACGGTCGGTGCGCAAACTGCACCGCTGGGTGATGTAACGGTTGTCGACGCCGGTATCGGTGCGACCGTTACCGTGGATGGCGGGGTAAACGTCTCAGTCACCGATGACGGCAACACGATCATTGATCCCACCGGAACGGTCACGGTGCATGATACCGGCGTAGATGCGTCGGTTGCCGTAACCGGCGGAACGACCGATACGATCACGGCAGCGGGCGCTGTCACAGTAACTGGCGGCGGTGCGGTTCAAATCACCACGTCAGGGGCAACCCTTGCTGGCGACATCAGTGTTGTCGGCGCTACGGGCCAGGTGGCTGTGGGTCAGGGTGATGCCGGCAATGTGTCGGTTACGGACGCAGGCGCAGGGGTTGCTGTTGATGGCGGCACCACGATTACCGTTAGCGACAACGGCACGACCACAATTGCGACCGGCGACACATCGGGAACGATTTCGGTAAATGACGCCGGGGTCGGCGCGGCGGTTTCTGTTGACGGCGGCGCAACCGTGCAGGTTACGGACAGCGGTGCCACGACCGTAGGCTTGAACCGTGCGCCTTCGGGCTCGATCACGATCACCGATATCGGGTCGCACGGCGCGGTAAACACTTGGGGCGGGCTTTCCACCACAGTTACCAGCGATGGCACGGTCAATATCAACGATGCGGGCGTGGTTCAGGTGATCACCCAGGGCAACGTTGCGGGCGACATTCGGGTTTTTGCCACAAGCACAGTTTCGGTTGAGCAGGGTGATGGCGGCAATGTAACGGTTTCGGATATCGGCGATTCTGCAGCCGTGCGGATCGATGGCGGACAGAACATTGCGGTGACCGACCGCGGCAACACCGAGATTGGCCAATATCCGACCGGCGCTGCTCAGGTGCCCACAGGCACGATCAGCGTGACCGATACGGGTGTCGGCGCGACTGTCGCGATCGACGGCGGCACCAATGTCAGCGTCACCGACAACGGCACGACCACGATCGGCGCCAACGCGGCGCCAAGTGGCACGATCACGGTAACCGACAGCGGCAGCCATGGCGCTGTGTCGGTAACCGGCGGAACGACCGACACGATCACGTCAGACGGCGCGGTCACGGTGACCAATGGCGGGATCGTTTCGATCACGACCACGGGAACGGTTTCGGGTGACATCAATGTCGGCGCTACGGGCGCAGTTATTGTCAACCAGGGCCATGCGGGCAATGTGACAGTGTCCGATACCGCTGGCGCGGCTGTTGCCGTCGACGGCGGCACGAACATCAGCGTGACCGACCAGGGGGTCACCACGATTGGTCAGGTCACGGCGCCCGCGGGCACGGTTTCCGTTATCGATACGGGTGT
>NZ_AUBA01000040.1 GCF_000429005.1 Novosphingobium acidiphilum DSM 19966
GGGCTCAGAGCTTGCGGTCAGCATTGGGTCGGTGCTCGACAACGCAGATCAGCGATGTTGGCAAGAATACGGCGGAATAGGTCGCGTGGCACCGCTAGTTCGGGCATATGGAACACGGCATAGCGGGCGTGCAGCCATCGGCTTCTAGGAAATCACCCCGCGTTGGCGGCGTTCCTGAGCTGCTCATCCGACACATGGCAGTAGAGAGCGGTGGTCTGGATGCTGGAATGCCCCATGAGTTGCTGGATCGTGGCCATACCAATGCCAATCTCATTTTTCCGCGTGGCGAATGTACGCCTGCCCGCATGGCTTGATGTGTCGATGCCTGCAGCGCGATAAATGCCTTTCAGGCGGGTACTCAGTGTCACGGTGCACATGTGCCGCCGCGTCCGTGAACTGGCAATCAATGGCGCTGCGTCAGGCGCGTTCATTGAGTAGCTCAAGAAGCCGTTGATTATCCGGCGCAGTTCATCCGCTAGGAAAACACGTCGGGAGCGATTGCCCTTGGTTTGATGCTTTGTCAGGTGAACGACCTCAACGGCCTTGCCATCAATGCCGCGCACATCACCCATTTTGAGTGACGCAATTTCACCAACACGCATCCCGCCGAGAATGCTCAATGCCAGCGCCAGTTTGTCCCGTTGCCCATGATTGCCGGTTTGGCGTGCTGACAGACATTAGCAGCACCTACAGTGGGCGACTGCAACCTTCGGACAAACCGGGGCACGGAGAAAAGACTGAGGACCGAGCTGCCCTGAAATTTCTGACCAACCGGGCGATCTATCGTGGGCGGATGATCGCTGAGAATGCGGCTCGGGGCGTGTTTCCCAGTTACGCCAAATGCCCACACGCGGTGCAGCCCGATTGGGAAGAGCAGTACCGGATGTGGGCTACACGCCGGAAATTCCAGATCGCGGCCAAAAAGCAGGCCAGCACCTGATCCAGATCAGTCGTGTCACACGACCGTTCGCCGTGTGAATGTGCACACGAGGCAGCGGTGATACGCTAGAAGCGTATTTTTGTTGACTGAGATACGCTGATAGCGTAGCGATCTGACATGGAGATTGTCCGCACCTCAGCCTACGCAGCCGCGCTCAAGCGGTTGAAGAAGCTCGGTGCCACATCCCGCGACATTGTCGCCATGGAAGATGCAATTGCCAGAGCGCCCGAGGCAGGTGCTGTCGTTCGGGGCACCAATGGCCTGCGCAAAATCCGCTTTGGCTATGGTGGTCGCGGCAAGAGCGGTGGCGGCAGGACGATCTATTACGCGATGCTGGAGGACGAGGTTGTCTACCTTCTGGTGGCATACGCCAAAGCCGACAAAGAGGATCTGACTTCGGACGAGAAGAAGCTGTTCAGCGCATTGATTGAGGAACTGACCCATGACTGAGCGAACCGAACTTGGCCTTGAGATTGAGGCTGGCCTGCGTGAAGCAATCGCGCATCGCAAGGGTAAGCTTGCCCTTGAAAGCCGTCATGTTGAAGCAATGCCCGCAGCGCGAGTGCGGGAAATCCGCCGTTCGCTGGCCAAGAGCACCAAGGATTTTGAACGTCGCTTTGGCATCCCGGCACGGACCGTTGAGGGATGGGAGCAAGGACGCAAGATCGACGTTGCGCATCGTGTGCTGCTTACGGTCATCGCCAAATCTCCCGAGGTCGTGGAAGCTGCATTGGCTGACGCTGGCTGAGCGCCTCGCTGATACCAGATACAGCGATGACACACTTCCTCGACACATTGCCGACCACCGAAAACCGCTGGCGGGCGCTTATCCTGCTGGGCCGGAACACGGCTTCATACAAGTTTGCGCTCGGCAAGGCGCTGTTAGACTTGAAGGCCACACCGGGCGATCTTTTGCGCCTCGATGAGCTGGCATTGCCCTTTGCCTTGAACCTCTGCGAGCACCTCAAAACTGCCCCGAAGCAAGGTGCAACCAACATCAACAAGGCGCTTCGCGAAGGCTGTGAGAGCTTCAATCGTGGTGAATTGGAGCCTGATGCACTTCGCGAAATTACGGCTCGGCATGGTTTTGGTGATGTGATTGACGCCTTTCATGTCCTCAGTGGTCGCAGCCTTGAATGGCGGTTCTTCATCGACGAGCGCAAAACGGCCAAAGGCATCAGGCTCACCGATGAGTTTCGCAAGCTGGGTGAGCTTCCGACTGCGGGCGATTTATCAGCTGAGATCGAAGCCCGGTGGCGGGTTGTGGAAACGGGCTGGGAGCTGGGCGTCAATTCCGGGCTCGTCGAGTTTGAAGCTGAAACTGGCGGGTTGTCGATCCGTAGTTCCGACAGACGCATTGCTCTCAGCTCATGTCGCCACACGCTGAACGGTTATCAGAAGGGGCGGTGCTTCTATTGCTTCGGTCCCATCTCGATTAATGGCGGTGACGGGCTTGCGGACGTAGATCATTTCTTCCCATGGGCACTGCGCCGAGAAATGTCCAATGTGGATGGAATCTGGAACTTGGTGCTGGCTTGCACTCATTGCAATCGCGGCGTTGCTGGGAAATTCGACCTCATTCCCTCGTTGCACCTGCTCCACCGCCTTCATCGCCGAAACGAGTTCTACATCGACGGTAAGCACCGCCTTGCTGCGACCTTGGCAGCTCAAACAGGCGCATCTGAAACCCTGCGCCGGTCCTTCCTGCAAGCCGCGTATGCTAATGCTACCATGGCAAGGATACATCACTGGGAGCCTGCAATGCGCGGGGAGGCAGCGTTCTAATGTCGGTTGGGTACTACAACGAAAACGCTCAGTCCTACTTCGACAGCACCGTGCTGGCTGACATGCAAGCTCTGCGCAATCGCTTCCTCCAGCATGTTCGATCAGGCGGATCGGTACTCGACGCCGGCTGTGGTTCCGGGCGCGATGCCAAGGCATTTGGAGATGCGGGCTATCTGGTCACAGCCTTTGACGCCTCTGTGGAGTTGGTTCGGCTCGCGAGCCATCATACCGGGCTTTCAGTACACCACATGACGTTCGAGCAGATGGATTGGCAGGCTCAGTTTGACGGCATTTGGGCCAGTGCCTGCTTGCTGCATGTGGCGCGACCTGATCTTCCCGATACATTCGGCAGGTTTGCCCGCGCTCTGGCTGCGGGCGGGGCATGGTGCCTTTCAATGAAGCAGGGCGATACGACCCGAGAGTTAGACGGCCGAACCTTCACCGATGTGACCGAAGCCGAAATGCACGATCTGCTAGAAGCTGTGGGTCTCAATGTCCGGGACACTTGGCTGACTGCTGATGTGCGCCCGGGGCGTGATGATCGTTGGGTCAACGCCATTGCCATCAAGCCCTGAATGACGGTGTCGCGACATGGCTTGGCAATCAGTCGTTTCACACGACCGTTCGTCGTGGCGTCAATTCCGCCCATTTCCGGCTCACGCAGCGTTCAAACCAGCGACAGCGCAGTCGAGCAGCGGGCCTGGCGCTTGGCTGCTGTAGGGCGCTGTAAACCCGCTGGCCAACCGGCCCAAAACCATTATCTCACGGTTTTCGCGGCCAAGTATCTGAAATTACACGGTAAGATGGCACGGCATATCACACGGTTCAAAAATGGTGGGTTTAACCCATTGAAAATGAACGCAGCTTTTGACCAGCATTAGCATCATAATCCGCGTGTC
>NZ_AUBA01000041.1 GCF_000429005.1 Novosphingobium acidiphilum DSM 19966
TGAATGGGTTTTCAAGTCACGTTAATTACTGCGTCGGCTTCAATGCCTGGCGACGACCTACTCTTCCAACGCTTGAGCGTTAGTACCATTGGCGCGGACTGGTTTCACGGCCGAGTTCGAGATGGGATCGGGTGGGGCACAGACGCTATGGTCACCAAGCAATGGAGCCGGCGCAGTCTTTTGCGTGTTGGGTTTTCGATGCCGAATGTAATTGATGTCATAAGTGGCTTAGTTATCGCCGCAGCCAACAACGCCTGGCACGATTGTGTGCAGATCTGGTGTTGACGGTGGGGACTCTCAAGCATGAACAGAGTTATTAGGACCGGTTAGCTTCATGCGTTACCGCACTTCCACACCCGGCCTATCAACGTGGTGGTCTACCACGACTCGATGATACCTTATCTCGAGGGAGGCTTCCCGCTTAGATGCTTTCAGCGGTTATCCCGTCCATGCATAGCTACCCTGCTGCGCTCCTGGCGGAACGACAGGTACACCAGAGGCATGTTCATCCCGGTCCTCTCGTACTAGGGACAACTCCTCTCAAGTATCGACGCCCACGGCAGATAGGGACCAAACTGTCTCGCGACGTTCTGAACCCAGCTCACGTACCACTTTAATTGGCGAACAGCCAAACCCTTGGGACCTGCTCCAGCCCCAGGATGTGATGAGCCGACATCGAGGTGCCAAACGATTCCGTCGATATGAGCTCTTGGGAATCATCAGCCTGTTATCCCCGGCGTACCTTTTATCCGTTGAGCGATGGCCCTTCCACGAGGGACCACCGGATCACTATGACCGACTTTCGTCTCTGCTCGACTCGTCAGTCTCGCAGTCAGGCAGGCTTATGCCATTGCACTCTAACAGACGGTTTCCAACCGTCCTGAGCCTACCATCGCGCGCCTCCGTTACTCTTTAGGAGGCGACCGCCCCAGTCAAACTACCCGCCACAGAGGGTCCCCGAACCGGATAACGGTTCTGGGTTAGACATCAGAAAACAACAGGGTGGTATTTCACCTATGGCTCCACACCAGCTGGCGCCGGTGCTTCATAGCCTCCCACCTATGCTACACAATTCTTTCCTAATGCCACTCTGAAGCTGCAGTAAAGGTGCACGGGGTCTTTCCGTCTAACCGCGGGTACTCCGCATCTTCACGGAGAATTCAATTTCGCTGAGCATATCCTGGAGACAGTGGGGAAGTCGTTACGCCATTCGTGCAGGTCGGAACTTACCCGACAAGGAATTTCGCTACCTTAGGACCGTTATAGTTACGGCCGCCGTTTACCGGGGCTTCAATTCGGAGCTTGCACTCCTCCTCTTAACCTTCCGGCACCGGGCAGGCGTCAGACCCTATACGTCGTCTTGAAGCCGACTTAGCAGAGTCCTGTGTTTTTGCTAAACAGTCGCTACCCCCTGGCCTGTGCCCCCCACACATGCTTGCGCACATATGGGGCCTCCTTCTTCCGAAGGTACGGAGGCAATTTGCCGAGTTCCTTCAGGATACTTCTCTCAAGCGCCTTGGTATACTCTACCTGACCACCTGTGTCGGTTTCGGGTACGGTCTATATGGAGAGGCTATTTCCTGGAACCACTTCAAAGCCAGAACAATCCAATAAGTCCTGACAATTCACGTGATCCGTCACTCATCTCCAGGCCCACGAATATTAACGTGGTTCCCATCGACTACCCCCTTCGGGCTCGTCTTAGGGGCCGGCTCACCCTGCTCAGATTAGCTTTAAGCAGGAACCCTTGGTCTTTCGGCGAGAGGGCATCTCACCCTCTTTGTCGCTACTCATGTCAGCATTCGCACTTCCGATACCTCCACGGTCGGTTACCCTCCCGCTTCTCTGGCTTACGGAACGCTCCGCTACCGCTGGATCCGAAGATCCAACCCTAAGCTTCGGTGCGTGTCTTGAGCCCCGTTACATCTTCGCCGCAGGAACCCTTGTTTAGACCAGTGAGCTGTTACGCTTTCTTTAAATGATGGCTGCTTCTAAGCCAACATCCTGGTTGTTTTGGGATTCCCACATGCTTTCCCACTTAGACACGACTTGGGGACCTTAGCTGTAGGTTAGGGCTGTTTCCCTTTTGACGACGGACCTTAGCACCCGCCGTCTGTCTGCCGGATAAATCTCGTTGGTATTCGGAGTTTGGTTAGAGTTGGTAGATCTCGCGACCCCCGCATCCATCCAGTGCTCTACCCCCAACGGTATACGTCCGACGCTCTACCTCAATAGATTTCGCGGAGAACCAGCTATTTCCCGGTTTGATTGGCCTTTCACCCCTAAACACAACTCATCCGAGAATTTTTCAACATTCAACGGTTCGGCCCTCCAGTGCGTGTTACCGCACCTTCAGCCTGGTCATGCCTAGATCACCGGGTTTCGGGTCTAATTCATCGAACTCTGTCGCCCTATTCAGACTCGCTTTCGCTGCGCCTACACCTAACGGCTTAAGCTTGCTCGATAAACTAAGTCACTGACCCATTATGCAAGAGGTACGCTGTCACCCCCTAAAGAGGCTCCAACTGCTTGTAAGCATTCGGTTTCAGGTACTGTTTCACTCCCCTCATCGGGGTGCTTTTCACCTTTCCCTCACGGTACTAGTTCGCTATCGGTCATGTACGAGTATTTAGGCTTGGAGGGTGGTCCCCCCATGTTCAGACAGGATTTCACGTGTCCCGCCCTACTCGAGGCCTCATCCATCACTTTCGCATACGGGGCTGTCACCCGCTATGGCCACTCTTTCCAAAGTGTTCTGCTAGTTGAAGATGAGGCACTGGCCTGGTCCGCGTTCGCTCGCCACTACTAACGGAATCTCGGTTGATGTCTTTTCCTCCAGGTACTGAGATGTTTCAGTTCCCCGGGTTCGCTTCACCAAGGCTATTTTATTCGCCTCGGTGATACCTTATCCACCTCACCCAAACCCCGGTTGCCCGGACCTTGGAAGAAATGGTGAAGGTGGGTTTCCCCATTCGGAAATCGCCGGATCAAAGCTCGCTCACAGCTCCCCGACGCTTATCGCAGCGTGCCACGTCCTTCATCGCCTGTACATGCCAAGGCATCCACCAAATGCTCTTACCTCACGCTTGAGAATCCACACCATCAACATCAGGTCTGCATAAACCCTGCGTTGTTCTAGGTGCGGACGATAATCTCAGCCAGATTTGACATCTGTAATGTCGCATGCGCGCACATCGAACCCACCAGATCACTCCGGCCGTCGATCCACACGATGCGTCACGGCATCGATTAAAAACCCATTCACAATGTCAAAGAAGCGTACGGAAGATAACTCCCGCATCTTACCGGCCCTAAAGCCGGATCTGGTGTCTTCATCATCTGGAGATGTCTGTTTGTCCAAGTGCCTTTCCAACCACTCAACCACACACCAACGGCATGCAGGAATGGTGGAGCCTATCGGGATCGAACCGATGACCCCCTGCTTGCAAAGCAGGTGCTCTCCCAGCTGAGCTAAGGCCCCTCATAGGTACTCAAAACAAAAGAGAGATGGTGGGCCGAGCAAGAGTTGAACTTGCGACCTCACGCTTATCAGGCGTGCGCTCTAACCACCTGAGCTACCGGCCCATCAGTGCCCGCGGCAAAAC
>NZ_AUBA01000042.1 GCF_000429005.1 Novosphingobium acidiphilum DSM 19966
TATTGCTCGATCTTAGCAATGATCCGCTGGGCCATATCGGTGGGCATTTTGCGAAGGGCCTTCAGCGCCTGTCGTGTGTAGCTGATCGGCTTCATAGCGGGCATGTAGCCCAAAGCTTCATTGTAGTCAATAGCTACATGACGGCAAACCAGATATACCGCTGCCGCTCATCTCTCTCTCGCGCGACCCATGTATCCCAATCGTTCGGTTTTATACACCTAAGCTGAGAATGTATCGAAACTAGGCTTTTTGACATTTTATACGGACGGCATTATAATACACCTCTTTCGATACGCAGGAGGTGTCTATGTCCAGAATTTTTGCCTACCTGCGTGTATCCACGTCCGGCCAAACGACCCTGAACCAATTGCACGAAATTCATGCTGCTGGTTTTGCGGTTGATGAGCACAGGGTGATTTCCGAAACGGTCTCTGGTTCCCACGCGGCATTCCAACGTGAAGGCTTTGCCAAGCTGGTTGACCGCCTTGAGCGTGGTGATGTGTTGATCGTCACCAAGCTCGACCGGCTAGGCCGCAATGCAATTGACGTTATGTCCACCGTAGAGAGACTGTCCTCGATGGGGGTGAAGGTCCATTGTCTTGCTCTTGGCGGTGTCGATCTAACCAGTGCTGCTGGCAAGATGACGATGGGAGTGATTGCAGCAGTCAGCCAGATGGAAAGAGATTTGTTGATCGAGCGGACCAACGCTGGGATTGAACGAGCAAAGGCATCCGGCAAGAAGTTTGGAAGACCAGCTACCATCTCAGACGCAGACAAGGTCGCCATTGTGGCTGAGAAGATAGCAGGCGCATCCTATGGTGAACTGGCTAAGAGGTTCAATGTCACCAGATCAGCCATTCAGCATGTCATACGAAATTCAGGCTAAAGTGCGCGTCGCAATGGCCCTGCTACGGCGTGTTTCGCGCAACATTATAAGCGAATTCAGTTGCTTCGGCCTTCAGTTCCCCAAATCTGCCCAGATCGCTACCGCAGGCTTTGCATTTGATAAGGTCATCTGGCGTCCAGAAATCTTCCCACATCAAGACCTCACCGCACTTGCATCGCCCGACCAACTCCACCGAGCCACGCTCTTGCCCAGCAGGCAGAGCAGACCAGTTTATGTTGGCACCAGCACGACTATGGGTGGCTTTGGCCAATCTCATATCTAGAGCTGACAGGGGTTCTGGCTGAGGAGTTTCGGTCCACAGGCCACCGCATGCATCGCAATACCAGCGGTATTTGTAATCCTTGTTCGCTTCGAGCGCGTAAATGCCAGTGACTATCGGGCATCCGATCATGACGGCGATTGAAACGAAAAATGCTTTGGTGAAGGGGTCAAAGACATTCAGTGCGTAGAGGATGACGCAAAGGATTATAAAAAGCCCGAAGGTCTCTTGAGGACCCCACCAAACTATCCTCGCCTTGTCAGTCCTTTGAGCAGCTAGAGTCGAGCTTTTTGAAACAGTCTTGCTGCCGAAGATGCCTGCTGCACCCCTGTTCGTTTTTCTGCCAAACCCCACACCCACCCCACGGCCAGTGTTGCGGCGGGTCGAATGTCTCGTACCGGCCTCATATACTGCGGAAGCCTTCCTCACTCTTGAAGAGTCGCAGTACGGACAGGTCACGGTTGCATCTTTTTAGTTTTCATTCAGACCGTGAGGTGCACGGGTATGCAATCGCACTTTCCAGCTACTTTCAATCCTGCCCACGTCCTCTTTCGAAGATGGGGAGAGGAGTTCCAGAATGGAAAAGCGAAAATTCTCGGGATCCCTCCCTTTCAGCAGCTTGTTGCCACCATGGGCGCGATCTGCGTTTCCTCCTGCCGCATACGAGTTCCAGCGGCCAAACAGATTTTCCTCGCCAGAAGCAGAGCCGACGTAGCCTTTGCCATCAGACACATCATGGATGAAATAGATTCCCCGCCATTGTGACAGGGCTATACGCCAACTGGTAGGCAATCCGCTAAGTTGCCGCCAGCTCAGGTTGACCGCATCCCAACTCGGAAGAGTTGAAACGAAGGCGCTTTCCTCAAGGATGGCAGAGATAGGCATGGCGTTGCGCTCTGACCGTCGCCACCAAGAACGCTCGGGTGGTGGCCAATCCACGATGAGCTTCCCCCGCCACGATTGATAGAAGTCCGTTTGCACAAGATCGAAAAATTCAATCGATTCCCGTGGGTCGTCAGAACCAAAATTGAAACTGCCGTGCGCCTTGAGTTCGTGGTGTTCGGGTATGTCCCAATAGCTCTTTCGGTCCATGGGGCGTGACCCAGCGATTTCATAGAGCCCAACAAACGTCGCCTTGCCGGGGTTCTGGCCAATGAATGATGCTACGAAGCCATTACCGACCAACCCGGACATTGCCTTTTGAAGCGCAGGTCCTTGCGTTTGCTGGTGAAGGTTGAACAGGTTCGGCTTCTCCTCGGCCCAAACCGGTAGAGCCGCTTGCAACAGTTGAGCGGTTGGCCGGTGACGGAGAGCGATGACGTTTCGTGGGTCTATGCCCTTAAGCGCGAAGAGATCGTTCAATTCCATGTGATCGGCACTGCCCCCGCTGCGTCAAATCGCACTGCGGTTATGCCTCAGGCGGCTAGCGGGTGCAAACGCGCCCTTTACCAAGCATTAAGCCCTTGCATCGCGGCAGCAGGCCGCAACCGTCCTCACTAACCCACTAGAAAGACGCTGGATTCTGCCACTTTGGACGACCTTGCCTGACTGTGGTATAATCAAGCCCAAGCTGACCCTCCGCCTGTCAAACCATCGGCATGGCAGCTTCACACACATGACCATCAACTCAACGTGCAGTCTTTTCTGGCTGTGCCTTTCTGTCGCCGTTCCCTTCAACCACCATGGAGAACCATATGGACTTTGAAACCATCTCACCTGAAAACATCAATGACGATACCATCCGAGATTTTTTGACGCTGGGTGCCGTGGATTTTGACCATCACGAGGGCATCTACGTCACGGGACACGATTACAATTTCTGGGTCAAAATTCACGACCATAGGCATCTGCTGGTGCTGTGGAGCTATCACGACCTTGCCGATGGCGTCGATGAACTGGATGCCCTGAAATTTTGCAACAAAGCCAACAAAGACAAGATCATGCTGCAATTTTCAGTCAGCAAAGATCGCCTCTACGCCTACTACAGTTTCCCATATGCTCCGGTCGGACTGGCAGCCCAAACGGTCCTGAAGTTGTGCCAGAATTTCAGTGGCATCATGTCCAAGGTCGTAGACGAAGGTATGGACGCGGGGATTTTAGAATCCTGTCCTCAATCCAGCCGAGAAGCCGCTTCTGATGACGCCCAACACGAAACCAAGCACTGAGAGGAGAACCATCTATGTGGATTTTGAGCGAACAAGGGTTCTATTCTGTTGTGCAAAAGGAATGGAATGTGCGGTCTGATAGCCTTACAATCCGTGCGCGTTGCGAA
>NZ_AUBA01000043.1 GCF_000429005.1 Novosphingobium acidiphilum DSM 19966
AGCGAACAAGGGTTCTATTCTGTTGTGCAAAAGGAATGGAATGTGCGGTCTGATAGCCTTACAATCCGTGCGCGTTGCGAAGCCGATCTTGAAAATCTGAGGGCATATCTGCCAACCATGGCGGCTACGGTTGAGAGCCACGATTCCGATTACAGGTTCCGCACTGTTGCCAGAAAGGATGCCGTTGCAGACGCTGTCGCGGGTTTGGTTCGAGATATCGACTACGACAACTTCAAGGCACGGATCGCCACCGAAAATGTCAAACGAGCTTCGATATATGGGCGAGTGTGGCAAGAGCTTCTAAGGCTTAACGTTCTGTGAAGTGATTAAGATTGAAGCATTTTGTAAAGATCATAGGCGGCATTGATTTCTTTCATCTTGGCTTCGTGGCTGGCTTGAACCTTTTTGCTCTTGGTCGCCACGGCATCAGGATGATATTTTTTGATCAGCCTACGATATGCAGATTTGACCGTTTGGGCATCGGCATCAGGTGAAACTTCAAGGGTTATACTCCATGAAGGCCGACCGGATTGCTGATAACCGGTATGATCATCCTCTGGCTCGTTATCTTCCTCCTCGTCCTCCTCTCTATCCTCCCATTGATCCTGCCATTTTCTCTCCTGCTCAGCCCTAAATGCTTCTTCAAAGTTGTAATTCTCTCTGTTTCCCGTTCGAGAGTTTGCTCCTTCAGCTCGCCTTCCAAAGATTGCATTAAGGGTCAATCGAATTGGCATAAATGCAAAGCCAATCAATGCAATCGTAATAAGCAAAATATAATTCAGGAATATTATTATTGCATTTCCGGCGAGTCGATAGATAATCAATATCGTCATAACTAAAATCGAGAATAGGAAAAATATAAGAGTCCAGCCGACAACGTCATTCAAGCTACCACCTTTGATGGTATCTTTTTTAAAGATCATTATCTCGACAAAGAGGGCTAGGAATAAAATAAGGGTTGTGCAACCGAAGCGGTACATCCAAGATGCTAATGTAAATCCACTTAGCTTTGAATTATTATATAGATTTATGCAAAATCCTATTAATATGAAAATGGCCATCAGCGGTGATGGGTGCATGGTCGATTGCCCGATCTCGAAAATCACACGCGATTCAATCGCGATTCAATCTATATTTGAATTGAAATGATTGTTTTTGCGATTAAATTTTTAGAGAAGCTCGTCTCCGTTTATTCAGAGACGAGCTAAATCTACCCTCAAATTTTTCTTGACAGTACGAGCTTAGCCTGAATCATATTCATGAATCTGTTGTCGAATTCGTCAAGATCTAGCTTAAATTGATTTATAAAAAGTGTTGCGAAGAGAATTACACCCCAGCCCGGATTGATCCTATTATTTGAAAATCCGGGTTCATTAAGAACTTTATTTTGAAATTCAGCGATATGGTAAATTTCACCTGTCTTGGCATCCTTTACCCAAGGCGAATAAACCTGCTTGATTGCGGCGATGAAACCAAAAATGAATATAATTGCTGTTACAATTCCACCAATCATCAACCCGCCGAAGTGGAATGATGCCCAAATTATAGCTACAGAGATAAGAAATTTCATGTCAGCTCCAGTGCAATTTAGCGAATTTCTTTCGGGCTATCGTACCAGATTTTGATCGGGCCATACATTTGCTCAATCACTTTTCTGGCTTGAAAGCTATCGCCCGCAGGGACCACCACTTCCGTTGGTGAATTCATTGCACTGGTGGTGATTTTCGCTTTGAACATTTTTTGCGCCATATGGCCCCCTCCTTTCGCATCAGGAGAGGCGAACGAGCACGACAGGCCCGGCAAATTCAATTGCGAAAAATAACGCCGGATTGTGGCGTTGAATAACGGCGACGTTATAAGTCGTTGAAATACGACATTTTATGCAGAAACCCAGATTGATAGCTATGCGGCTTCCGCAGATTGCGAGGTATGATATTGGCCATTTTGCTTGAAATCATGAGGAGCATTGAAGACAGCATAAGGTGCAAATTTATTACCTGTGACTGTGAAATAATCCTCCATCTCTACTATAATCAAAGTTCGTCTGCTGGCGATATGTTTGAAACCAGCAAGCACTCAAGCACGTCATTTTATGGAACCCTAAAGCGCTTGGCCATCACTGGTGCCATTACCGCTGAAACAGACCCGAATGATAAGCGCTCGAACATTTATCGTCTTAAAGACACAGTTCGTGAGCGTATCGATGCTTGCTGTGGCTCCATAGCATTTTTGCTGGATGATGGCGGTTCGCTTATGGACCATGCCGATGAAGAAGCGGACGAGGCATAAGCTAAGGGGAATCTCATGCCGGATGATGTATTGATTCCCGTAGCCGACTACGTTCCTTCGCATGGTTCACATAGCCGAAGACGCTATCCTTCCATCAACATTCAGCCAACCCATGGTGCCCACAGCTTTCCTAAATATAGTTGTGGCAGTGGTTTTTTGCCCTTCGAAAGATTTAGGCCAAAGCCTGTCAATGATCCACAGATAGCATTTTCAAATGAGGTTATGGGACGGGGGGAAGGTATGTCGAAGGAATCTGCCGAAGGGTGCCAGCACATTGGTCAACTTACGGCCCTGCCAACCATGGAAGAAGCTGCTACACGTGCCCAAAAGTTGAAGTCTGTCCCGCTACCTTGGTTACCGGCTGGGTTTTATGGCCATCATCCCAAGCTTGGCAATTTCAAGATCGATGACGATGATGGTGATCGTGTCGAATGGAATCTCGTTGGTGAAGAACCTGATTCTGCTTCGTTGAACGAGCTTTCATTCAACCCTTCCAGAGCTTTGCAGAGATTGTCCCTTGGCTGGTTGATATCTGCCCTGCACGAATTGGAGGGTATTCACATTGCCGATGAGATTCCGGACCCAAAGGAAGCCATGAAGGAACTTTCCAGATGGAATCGTAAGGCGGAAACCTATCTCAAATGGGCAATTGCCCCAGTCGAGAAGATGGTAACCTAACCCTCTGCACCCCAACCATTCAAAACCCTCTGAAACAGGCTTAAAACCCAATCTAGGGCATATCTGAGAGTAGGTCTGGGGTGGCGTAC
>NZ_AUBA01000044.1 GCF_000429005.1 Novosphingobium acidiphilum DSM 19966
TATTGCTCGATCTTAGCAATGATCCGCTGGGCCATATCGGTGGGCATTTTGCGAAGGGCCTTCAGCGCCTGTCGTGTGTAGCTGATCGGCTTCATCCTAATCATGTAGCCCATAGCTTCATTGTAGTCAATGGCTACATCACAGCAGCCCAGATATGCCGCTGCCGCTCATCTCTCTCTCGCGCGACCCATGTATCCCAATCGTTCGTTTCCGATACCCCACCCGAGAGTGTATCGCAATTAGGCCTATTGACATTATGATGCATCTCGCATTATGATGCGCGTCTGCGATACAGGAGGCACATCATTTCACGAACCTTCGCCTATCTTCGGGTCTCAACAGCAGACCAGACCACCGACAATCAACGTCACGAGATTGTCAGTGCTGGGTTTCAGGTTGCAGACCATAGGATCGTAGCTGAAACCGTATCGGGTTCGGTTGCTGCGATGGAGAGGGCTGGCTTCAAAAAGCTGATCGACAGGTTGGAGCTTGACGATATTCTAATTGTCACGAAGCTCGACCGGCTTGGCAGGAACGCTATGGACGTGCGTGCGACAGTCGAACGCTTGGCTGGTATGGGCGTCAAAGTTCACTGCCTCGCCCTTGGCGGCGTGGACCTCACATCACCTGCGGGAAAAATGACAATGGCTGTCATTTCCGCCGTCTCGGAGATGGAGAGAGACCTTCTCATTGAGAGAACGCAGGCGGGGCTGCAGCGCGCAAAAGCAGAAGGCAAAAAGCTTGGCAGAAAGCCAACGCTGACAGCAAACGACCGATACAAGATTATGTCGATGAAAGCCGAAGGTGCATCGTTAGCCACTATGGCAGATGCATTCGGTGTAACTAGATCCGCAATTCAGCATGTCATCCGAAATTGGCACGGTGCTGGCCGCGAGGTCAGGATTGAATTCTGCAAGGATTCAGAGCCTTGGGAGCTGTTGAGCCTATGCTCCAAGGATCACCTCTGGACCCATAAGGAACGGACTTTGAGCGGAAAATCCAGAGCCGGTGAAGGAGCAAAATTTCGCGCATTAGATGTTGAAAATAGCACCGTGATTGATGAGTGGTGAGCGAGTGAAGCAGCTTGAAAGGAAGTGTGTCGCGCGGTTTGAAACCTTGGTGCATCAGCATATGACCCCAGATGTGCTGGCGGTCCTACGATCCAAATCTCTGCAAGATAATCCCTTTGCCATCATGCTGGATGCGGCTTGGGGCAAAAGTGGCACCTACATTTCTAATCCTGCAAGCAGACCACCCGAGTGAAAGAATCTCCTGAAGTCTCCAATTTTGAGTGCTTTTGAAAACTCGGAAGAACTGTGGTATAATCAAGGCTTAAGCTGAACTTCCCTGACCAATCATACCGGCGCAGTCAGCTTCATACACATCCACGACCGGTTTTGCGTGCAGTCGCTTATGGCTGTGCGCCACCTTTCGCCCGTTCCGATCAACAACCCCGGAGAGCCTATGAGTTTTGACGTCATCCCTGCTGAAACCATCACTGACAATACGATCACCACCATTCTTGATCAGGCTTCAATCGAGCATTCGGAGCGCGCAGGTATCTATGTGACCGGATACGATTTCAATTTTTGGGTTGCGGTTGAACCCGAACGAAATCTGCTGATCCTCTGGTCCTACTGGAACGTCCTACCGGAAGCTGAAGAGATTGAAATACTTAGGTTTGTGAACCACCTCAACCGCACAAAAATCCTGCTTCAATTCAGTTACAGCCAGCAGATGTGCAGGTTCTATGGCTACTATTTCCAGCCTTATCATGGTGGCTTGATCCCCCAAAACCTCCTGAAGGTATGCCAGAAGTTCCCCGCCATCATGTCAGACGTGGTGGATGAGGGTATCGAGGCAGGCGTCTTGGAACCACTACCAGACTGTAGCCGCAGCCAGTCCGACGCCGATCATGAAACCAAGCACTGAGGAGAACCAGCTATGTGGATTTTGAGCGAACAAGGGTTCTATTCTGTTGTGCAAAAGGAATGGAATGTGCGGTCTGATAGCCTTACAATCCGTGCGCGTTGCGAA
>NZ_AUBA01000046.1 GCF_000429005.1 Novosphingobium acidiphilum DSM 19966
GCGCTGCTGGCCGGACGCTACAGCGCAATATCGAAAGCGCGCGTCCGGCCAGCAGCGCTACCCTCACAACCTACACCACGTACCGGGACGCGACCGACATTTGCGTTGGCAACCATAACCAAGAGAAAGCACGGCTACTGCGTTCAGATCAGACGCAAGGGCTTCGCACCTGTCAGCAGAACCTTCCCAAGCCATGCCGAAGCCGTAGCGTGGGCGAATCAGGAAGATGCGCGACGGACTTCGTCACACAGTGTCGGGATCGTTGGCGATCTGAAGCGCACCACATTGAAAGACATCCTTGAAAGGTATCTCAGGGAGGTCAGCACGAAGAACCGTGGCCACGAGATTGAATGCTATCAGCTGGCAAAGGTCCTGAGATCACCCATGGCTGAAATGAGCCTGCAGAAGCTCTCTGCCAGCGCGATTGCCATGTACCGCGATGCACGGTTGCAGGAAGTGACTGCTGGCACCGTCTGCCGTGAATTGCACCATATCCAACATGCCATCTCCATCGCGATGCGGGAGTGGGGATATCATCTGGATGAAAATCCAGCAGCCAATGTCAGAAAGCCAAGGCTGAACAATGCCCGCAACCGCCGTGTTTCTCAGACGGAGATCGATCGGCTGGTTGCAGAGCTGGCTGAGATTGATCGTCAGGATATCATTGCGGTGATTCATTTTGCTGTCGAAACTGGAATGCGGCGGGGTGAAATCCTGTCGCTGGAATGGCGGTTCGTTGATTTGAAGCGCCGCACTGCACACCTACCCCAAACCAAAAATGGTCATGCTCGCACGGTTCCATTGACCAATGGCGCGATTGCCGTGCTGGAATCGCAGACCCGCACAAACAGTCTGGTTTTTTCCGTCTCTTCGGATGCGCTGAAAATGTGCTGGCGCAGGATCATGGCCAAGACAGGTATCAACGATCTGCACTTCCACGATCTCAGGCATGAAGCCGTATCACGCTTTTTTGAGATGGGTTTGAGCATGCCAGAGGTTGCGTTGATCTCTGGTCATCGTGATCCCAGAATGCTGATGCGCTACACGCATCTGGTACCATACCAGCTGGCTCAGAAGCTGGCTGCGATGTGAAAGTGTCTTGGACCAGACACTTTCACATCCATCACATTGATCCTGATAGATTTTCTCTGAGTGATAAATACACTCGGAGGAATGATATATGGACGCACGAGAAGAGATGAAGCGCTGGTTGGCACTGCTGGTGCAGATGGCTGACGATTCCGAGAGCAAGACGATCAAGCAGGATGCCGATATGCTCCTGGCTGTTGCATCAGAGCTTACGGGGAAACTGGCGGCACGGAACACGGCTCTAGCAAAGCAGATACGCCCACGATCAACGAAACCGCCAAAGGCCTCTCCTGCAAGCGGCCCTCAGAAGCCAGAGCAATCCAACAGCAGCACTCACACCCCGAGCGCCCAGAATGATGCTGAGGACCGTTCTAAGGAGTTTTCCAAGATCCAGCAGGGAATACGCCAAGCTGATCCAACGATGGCTGATCAGCAGCGAGCTTTGCGGGGCAAGGTCTACGGGGCGCAGAACGATGATGTGGCTTTTGGTAAGGCGGCGAAGGCGATTGCGTCATGAAGCGCCAACTCATCATCGATCTTGAAACATCAGCCTTGACCCCAGAAGTCGGCGATATCGTGCGCTTTCGTGCTGAGAGCGTTTCCGATCCAGACGATGAGTTTGACGAATGGGTCAAACCCCCACGTTCTGTCCGTCGTCAGAACATTTGGCACATCAGGCGGCGTAAATTAACGGAGAGCGGGCCTCGTCTGG
>NZ_AUBA01000047.1 GCF_000429005.1 Novosphingobium acidiphilum DSM 19966
ACTGGCCGAACTGCTGGCTGATGGCCTCGCCGCCGGTCGCCTACCCGACATGGCGGCACTGCGGTTGCGCTTCGCCCCTGGGCTCGAGGCCGCCATCGCCAAGCTCGACAAATACCACCTGCTGATTCTGGACGACCTCGCTTACGTCACCAAGGATCAGGCAGAAACATCCGTCCTGTTCGAACTCATCAGCGCCCGCTACGAACGCCGATCGACGCTGATCACTGCAAATCAGCCGTTCGGTGAATGGAACCGGATCTTCCCCGATCCCGCCATGACGCTCGCTGCCGTCGACCGGCTCGTCCACCATGCCACGATCTTCGAAATGAACGTCGAAAGCTATCGCCGCCGTGCCGCACTCCAGCGACAATCACGTGCTGGACGGCCGCCAACCTACGCGACAATCAAGTCCATTGAGGAATTGTCGCTCAGCGACAATCAAACCAACGACTGACCATTGCCAGCGACAATCAAAGTTGGCATTCTCACACAGCCGCGACAATCAATTCTCATCCTGATTGACGCCAGCCTCTCACCCAGATCGTCGCGCTACAGATCGACCAGCAAATTGGCTATGTGCGGGATATGATCGAGGGCAAGCAGCCTCGGGCAGCATGGGTTTGGCAGGATCAGACCGGCAAATATTTCCTGCCTATCAAATACGGTCGCCAGACTTTGGAATTGAAGAAGGGGATGCAGGCCATCGAATGCGCTGACCTCGACCACGTGGAGGATGCACTCTGCACGATCAGGGCGATGGTCTGGCAGGGGGACTTTGGCTGACAGGCTGGGCAGTACGGTCAGGGTATCAAACAAGGAGCTTCTCGATCGCTTTATGGTCGAGGCGTTGAATGACTTCGACCTGCCCGACGAGTTCGAGGAGCTTGAGGCAGCGTAGTCAAGCAGTGCGGGGGAGCTTCGGCTCCCCCGCCACTCTCTGCCTTGAGGCCCGTTCCGTTTAGAACGCCACAAATCATAACGTCTCAATCGCGCATTTTAAGCAGCTCATACGTTCCAATTGGAACAGCGGCTAATGTGAACACATCGAGAGGCAGACGGGCTTCTCGGCACAAGGAGTTCAAACATCATGGCTACCGCATTCAACCCCATCTTCGCTGATCGTAACGTCAATATGACCCGTGCCACTCGGAAGGTCGGGAAGGTCTTTGCATTGCCGAAGAAGGCTCCCGAGCTTGAAACGGACACAGACAAGCTGCGCAAGATCATGGTCAACGCCTATCGCTGCGGCGACACTGCATATGCCGAACGAGCGAAGCGCAGGGTTTGGGAGCTCCACAAGGTTGGCGACACTGAGTTGGAGCAGCGGTTCGGGGAGACAATTGCTGCCTACGAATCGTTCCTAACGGAGCGCAACGATCGGACCACTCGTGCGACCCGCACTTGGCAGAAGGTCCGCAACAAGGGCGTTAAGCAGGCGATCATCGAATGGGTGACGTCGAAGCAGGAGCGTCAGGGCTTCATTGATCTCGTTGAGGCTGGGTATGGTGAGTTTACAATTGAGGCTTTGGTTGTTGCGATGGCGGAGGAGTTTGAAGATCAAGTGTCCGTCGTCAGAACATTTGGCACATCAGGCGGCGTAAATTAACGGAGAGCGGGCCTCGTCTGG
>NZ_AUBA01000048.1 GCF_000429005.1 Novosphingobium acidiphilum DSM 19966
ACACCCGTATCGATAACGGAAACCGTGCCCGCGGGCGCCGTGACCTGACCAATCGTGGTGACCCCCTGGTCGGTCACGCTGATGTTCGTGCCGCCATTGATGATAACAGCCGCGCCAACGCCGGTGTCAGACACCGACACATTGTCCGCTATACGCTGAACCACATTAACCTGGCCCGTTGCATCAACAATATCGATGTCACCCGCACCCGATACCCCTGTGACTGTAACGACGCCGCCATTGGTCACCGTGACCGCGCCGTCCGACGTGATCAAATCGGTGGTCCCGCCTGTCACCGACACTGCGCCATTGCTGCCAGTGTCGTTGACTGTGACCGTGCCGCTGGCGGACGTAGTCGCGCCGATCGTGGTCGTGCCGTGGTCGCTAACGGTGACGTCGGTGCCGCCGTTGATCACAACATTGGCGTTGGCCGTGGCGTCATTCACCGTGATCGTATTGTCCGCGATACCAGTCTGACCGGTTACAGCCGGAGTACCGGGTGTTCCCGGCTGATAATGGTTTATGGGGAAAACAGTCGCAGGGTAAGTTACTGGTATTGTCCCGACACCGCCGACACCATACACAGTGAGTGTATTGTAATAAGTCAACTGACTTGCATAATTACCAAAATGACCAATCATTTCATAATCTGGACCATTTATATTTACATACTGGCCCGGCATTAGATGGGAAAGATCGTTCATAATTTCAGCGTATACAGTCGAATTGAAATACCCTGAATTTAAAAATATACTTACGCCACCGAAAGAAAGACCGTTAATCGCTGGTGTAAAAGGTATATTGACAATATCCAATTCTTGAACAGCATTGGTCGGAGCAACTGCCGCAATCGCATTGACGGCGGCGATAGAACCGGTTTCATTCACCGTTACCGACGTTGCCGTGGTGTTCACGTTGACTACGCCCAAGGTCGTGGTCACGGCCGTCGTTGAGCCAGACTGCGGGGCCGCAATCGCCTGCGAAACGGCGTTGAGGTTGATCGCCACTGTGGCGCCGCCATCCACCGTGACCGATCCACCGGTCGCGCCAGCCGACAGGTTCTGCGTGACGTTGACGTTGCCGGTGGGTGGCCCCTGGTCACCCACCAGAATGGCCCCGACCGCGCCCGTCTGAACGATCGTGACATCCGATCCGCCTTCGACCGTGACAGCACCACGCCCGGTATCCGTAACAGAGATTGCTCCCGCGGTTCCGCCAACCACAACGTTGCCGTCCTGCGACGTCACAACAGTGTCCGAACTTCCGCCATAGATACTGACGGCGCCAGATCCTGTGCCGCCGACCGTCACTGAAAGCTGCCCGGATGAATAATCGTCAATTACGCTTCCAAGAGCGTGGATCGTGACATCTGTCCCATGGATGAGCGTCACAGCGGCGCCGGCGCCCGTGTCGTTGATGTCAACCTGACCGGCAGGGCCAGTATTTACACCAATCGTGGTCGTGCCTTGGTCGGTCACGCTGATGTTCGTGCCGCCGTCGATGGCAACAGCCGCGCCAACGCCGGTGTCAGACACTGCCACGTTGCCACCATCGCCCTGATTGACCGTCACAGCACCGGTCGCATTGGTAACTGTGATGTCGCCAGCAACCGACCCGGA
>NZ_AUBA01000049.1 GCF_000429005.1 Novosphingobium acidiphilum DSM 19966
CCTAATCGTATAATTTCTGCCTCGATATATGCGAGGGTTCAGAATAACGAATTTTCTATAATAAATTAATAATTTCAAAATTCGTAAATAAAAAAATTTGTGACAATAAGATGCAAGATAAACTGATTAAAATATCAAATTCATTCTTGAATCATCTGACGATTTTATGATTTCTACCATATTGGCTTTTCGTAATTTTGTTAATGCGTTGTAAAATCCCCGATATGACAATCCTGATTTATTAAGGTAGTATTTGATATTATGACCTGGTTCTGTCTTTATTAGGCAGAGGATCTTACCCTCAGATGTAAGAAAATTAGTCTCGACCTTTTTTTCGAGTCTATGGAGCATCATTAATGTTCCCGCTAGGTCCATTCGGGTTCTCTTTTCAGATTAATGGCCGTTCGATGCCATCGAATGGCACGGACGCCTTGCGACTATGCAAGGTATTACATGTATATAATGGTATATGGGTTTATTAAGTAATTGATTAATTTATCAGTTTTTTTAAATAAATTTAGAGCGGGAGTCGTTCGACGGCCAGAATCTAGAGAAAAATTGATTATCATGAGTAGATAAACCTAAGGTATTTTACGTAATAAAATACCAAATTGAAATTTGCTGAGCAATTTTCACCTCTAAAATTATAAATATAAAGAAAAATGCATACATTATTTATTAATAAAGATCAAAAAACATACACATTTTGTTATGTATATATTTTGAACAATGCCCGAAATTTCAAAATGTGCCTTGCCTCTATTGCTGGGTGGTTGCTATTGTAAGCAGAGTTCGATCAAAAAAGGCGTTGTATGTCTGCTCGCAAAGCTCAGCTTAAGGCTTATCGGTTTCATTCGCAGTCGAGCGTGCAGGCGCGTGCAGGCAAGTGGTTGGCGAAGATCGATGCCCTGATGCACGAGCCCTTTGGGCAACATCACGCTGCGCTTTTGCATGACGATATCGTTGGTGAATCGGTGAGCAAGCTGGCGCTTGATGGTGATATCCAACCCATGGGGGGGAGTGGCACAGGCGACGAGGCGGTCGGCGGTGGGGCCGCTGCTGGGGCTTCGCTGGGGCAAATCGATGGGGGTGCGGCTGCTTCTGCGTCGGGTCATGCTGTAGGGGTAAGCACGCTGACAGTGGTGGGGGGCGTTGCTGCGGCCGTTGGCGTTGGTGTGGCTGTCGCTGTTGGAGGCCAGGGTCGGGCGCCGCTGCCGAAATTTTCCGCACCCGTGCAAAATGTATCAGGCAGTGAAAATGCGCCAAGCATTACGATTGCGGCTTCGGCAGCCAATGCGACCTCTTACAGTGCGTCGGCGCCTGCTCACGGCGCAGCAACGGTCAGCTCCTCTGGTGTAGTGACATATGTTCCGGGCCAGTTTTATATCGGATCAGATAGTTTTACTGTGACTGCCGTGGGTGCCGGCGGCACGACCACGCAGACGGTCGATGTGAATGTCGCGCAAGTCGCGCCGACGTTCGCGGCTGCGACGATGACAGGCCCGGGCGTGGAAAACGGCTCGGTCACCCTGACCGAA
>NZ_AUBA01000050.1 GCF_000429005.1 Novosphingobium acidiphilum DSM 19966
CCGAGGCCGAAGCCAATTACTATGCAGCCATTGAGAACCTCGATATGGTCGCATGACTCAAACCAAATAGCCTCCAGGAAACCCGGGACGCTTCAAGATGGTTTTTCGAGCTTGGCTGTCTGGATGCGTTGAACTTCAATCGACGCCTCTCCAACTCTTCCAAGCGTAGGGATGAGTTTTTTCCATTCCTCATCGACTTCGAGCCCATGGTCTTTCAGGCTACCTAAAACTTTGATAAAATTGTTCGAACCCGGTAGGCTCCTATAGTCAGAGTAGAATCCCTCGACGTCACTCAATCGTAGCCAGAGGCGATCAATCTGATTATAACGTATTAAATCAAATAAGCTGTCAAATTTCTCATCCGAAAAATACATGCGTATTTGAAGCATACTTTCAATTCTTTCATTGCAAAAATCTATCTCTGATGCAATTATCCCCCTAACTACGCAATTTTCCTTGGCAGGATCATCTATTCGAAACACAAAAAGTCTAATATCTTTTATGGATCGACTTGAACCAATCATCGAAATTGAAGGTGCTCTCCAGTGATCATCATCGTAAGCTCCCGGAACTAAATTGGCGACTATCACATCTGTTTTGGTAAATTTAAGGGCCTCAAGGTCTTCGTCATCCAATCTGAAATTGTATTGCGACGAAATACTCCTATTGATACCGAAAGAGGTGGAATGGAAGAAAATATCCGAACGATAAGGGATCAAATCTGGCCCGACCTGATCACCATTTTCTTTGGTCTCTTTGAGGGACCATACGTAAAGAGATTTGTATTTCTCCTCCATATGAAGGGACACATTTAGGTCAATAACATAGTCCAATGCCATATACTCAAACCCTTTTTCAAAAATACAGTTGATAGCAAAGGAGGTATATAAACCGACATTTCCCAGATGGCCCCCAAGAGAAGGCCGATTGAGGCACGATTGCCGTATGGGATGGCACTGCGCAACCGGATTTTGGCGTGCTGGCGCTTTCAGCCGCTCCTTGACGCTCCAATCTGGCAATAGGTCTGGTCGGCCCGCGCAAAAAGCGTTATTTTCACGGAAGCCGGACGCAACTTGCCTGTCGGTGCCGATGCAGGGCTCAGCCAGGAAAGCCCAGCCAGTTCCTGCTCCAGCGCGTTCTGCTCGAAGTTGAAGCAATCTCAACCGAAGTTGGCGAAACTTTTGACCCGACTGACATCGAGGATGGCCGTAAAAAAGTTCTTGCAGCGGTTTCGCGGAGGCAGGGGCAATCACAATTCCGCAGGGCACTTATGAAGGCCTACGACGGGAAGTGCGCTGTGACGAGCTGTGCAATCGAGCCCTTGCTGGAAGCTGCGCATATTCATCCATATCTCGGCCCGAAAACCAACCATGTCACCAACGGCATGCTGCTGAGAGCCGACATTCACACACTGTTTGATCTGGGATTGTTGGCCATTGCAGCGGATCATAGGCTGCTAGGCGGCGTGGACAAATTTGGGGTTCTCAATCATCGAGCGTCACAAGCAGGCACGCCCGAAAGGTGCCTTCCGCAGTGTCCTGCCGGTG
>NZ_AUBA01000051.1 GCF_000429005.1 Novosphingobium acidiphilum DSM 19966
GGCCTTTACCCCTATCTCAAGAGCGCAAATGCATCAGCCCCCCAGGCGATCTCGGGCTTTGCCTACAGCAGCGGGAGCACGCCCGCCCAAGGCGCACAAGTCGGCGTCTATGTCGGGGGCAAGCTGCTGACGGGCGGCACGGCTTCGACCGGGGCCAACGGCTACTATTACGAACTGGTGCGCGCAGGCACAGTCACGGGCACAACAAAGCTGGGCGAGGCCCTGACCCTTGCCGGTGCATCCACCGTCAGCGGACAGATCTACACCGACTGGCCCACACTCACTGCGGGCAATCTCACCGGACTCAACATCACCTCGGGGGTGGTCTCCGACGTCACCAACGACACTTCGCTGTCCAATCTCAATTCCAGCCTGGCGGCGACCTTTGGCAGCGGCTACACTGCGATGGCCAGCCAGTTGAGCAGTGCGGCGACGACCATCAACGCGCGCAATGCTGGCGGGGTCAACCTCAATCAGGCGCTGACCCTCGGCAACAACTATACCGTCACCACCTCCGCTGGAGACATCACGGTTTCCTCGCCCATCACGTGGGCTGGTGCGAACACCCTCACTCTCGATTCCTATCGCAATGTCAGTATCCTCGCCCCTGTCACGGCATCGGGTGCAGGCGGTGTGGTCATCAAGACCAACGATGGCGGCACGGGGGGAGACTACAGCTTCGGCCTCACAAGCACCGGCTTCACCGGCAGCCTGAACTTCACTGGCACGCCAAACAGCGGGCAGTCCCTCAACATCAACGGGCAGGCCTACACGCTGGTCTATTCGATGGCCCAGCTCGATGCGATCGACGGCCAGAATGGCGTGGATGGCAGCGCGGTCACGGCCTATGGCCCAGGCTTCACCGGATCGTACGCGCTGGCAAACAACCTCGACGCAAACGGGCTTGCCTACAAATACTCCCCCGTGAATTTGTCCGTGGCTGGAAACGCTACGGCCTATGCCAACTCGGTCTTTGAGGGACTGGGACATACAGTTTCCAATCTTACGATCAACACTACTAGTACGATTCCCAAAATTACAGGATCGCTCACTTCCAAAGATAGCGCCACTGGCCTTTTTTCAATGACGGCCGGAGGAAATGCAATTCGTGATATTGGAGTGTCGGGAGGAAATATATCGGGAAATAGCTATGTCGGTGGTGTCGTAGGCCTCAACCAAGAGGGCGCTACTCTCAAGAACGTTTTCTCAACCGCCACGGTTTTCGGCAGTTATCGCACAGGTGGCTTAGCAGGGTTCAGCAGTGCCACAATTGTCAATGCTTATGCGACTGGACCGGTCACTGGCGTAAGTGAAACAGGCGGCTTGGTTGGCCATCTCGATTACTCCGGCACGACAACCAACGCCTTTGCAATGGGTGCCGTCACAGGACAGGATTACACCGGCGGTCTGGTCGGGTATAGCTGGTGGCAACCCGTTTCCAATGTGTACTCGACTGGCTTTGTGAAGGGCAGTGGCTCCAACACAGGCGGCCTTTTCGGATGGATCGGTG
>NZ_AUBA01000052.1 GCF_000429005.1 Novosphingobium acidiphilum DSM 19966
CGGAGTGTTAGGGGTCTTTGGCTTCGCGGCTCCGTCTACCAGTTTCGGGTTCGGGTTCCTGCCGATCTAGCAGGTGTGGTCGGACGGAATCATGTCGGTTTCAGGTGCGACAAATCTAGCTCTGGAAATTCGATGGCGCTGATAGCTTCAAACAGCACACGGGGATGGTAACCGCTACCGTAAGCATCCGAAGCTTCGCTCTGGTTTCCGCCTGTGATCCAACCACCAAGGGTCAGGACCAGATCGCGCTGAATTTTCGCATTGCGTCCAGCGTCACGAAACCCATGCCTGAATGAATGGAAACAGGTCAGGGGTGCATTGGCTTTGCTGCTGATGAGGAACCGTGAAAACCAGCGGGAAAAAGCCACCGAACGAAAACCGGTAGCGCCAGCAGGAACATCATCGAACAGCTTTATCGACCCGCTTTTTCGTTTCCGATCCACAAATGCCATGAAGCCGATTTCCAACAATGTGGGGTGCACAGGAACGATCCTCGCACTGGCTTTGGTCTTCAGAGATTTGTCTCGTTCACCAGAAGCACTCTCCTCGGTTATGACAATGCAGGATACACTCTCGATGACCTTCACATCCGCCACATCAAGCTGACATAGCTCGTTTAACCTTGCCCCTGTAAAAAGCCCCAGCAATGGAATCCAGAACCTCGCTCCAGTAGCTATCATGGTTCCTGCGGTGGCATATCCTTGTTCCTCGTCCTTGCATCCAGTGTAGATCGGTGCCGAAAAAATCTTCTGAAGCTGCCATAGCTGGAACGGCTTCCGACGATCCTGAGGGCGCACAGTATCTGCAAGCTGCAATGCCTTCGCAGGGTTTTTGCCGAGATGATCTTCCGCGACAGCCCAATTCAACATCGTAGCAAACCTTGCCATGTAGGCGTTGATGTTGGTCGTGTTGATCGTTCTGATTTTGCGGTCTTTCTTGGCTAGCTCGACAACCTCACGAACCGCCATATCTCTGTAAGTCTTGGAAAAATTCACAGGAAGCCAGCGCAGTATATCCAGAAACTCACGGCAGTTTTCTCTCGTGATTTCAGTGATAAGCGTATCTCTTCCCATCACATCCTCGACAATTTTCCGTGTCGTGTAATGTGCAAGCATCGTTCTCTTGCTGCGCTTTTTGGTCGGGTCTTGGAGATACAAATCATAAACGTCTCCCAATGTTTTGAATGGGATAGTTTTGATTTGAGGTTTCTCTTCCATCATCACCAAGGCTGTCCCTGATGATGCCAACCGTTTTTCCGGCACAGCCCCAACAGTCAGCAGTCTCTCATCGAAGGCTCTACCAGTATCTCGACGAAGGGTTTCAAACAGGCTCTCAACCTCGAACGAAACCTTCCTGCTGAGCCTGACCGCCAATGATCGACTGTCTGTTTTCAGAGACCGATTCACATGATTCCGTCCGACCACACCTGCTAGATCGGCAGGAACCCGAACCCGAAACTGGTAGACGGAGCCGCGAAGCCAAAGACCCCTAACACTCCG
>NZ_AUBA01000053.1 GCF_000429005.1 Novosphingobium acidiphilum DSM 19966
AATCACAACTGATTTTTGACCGTTTTGAACTCTGTCACATGGTGCTGGAAACGCTGCCCAGTGTGACGCGATTGTGATGTGATTTCAGGACTTTGAAGCGCGCTTCGCGGCGCTTGCAATTGCTGAATCAAACTCGCCTGCGGCAGCAGCAGCGTAGAACGCTTGCAGGACGCTGGAGACATCGGTGAGCTGCTTCACGAACACGGCGTTGCCATCCTTGCTCAGCGGCAGAGGACGCGCACCGTACTTGCACTGCACATAGTGCCCACCGTCCTGAGCGAAGAACCAAGCGCGCGTGACACGCTGGTGCTGAACCTGAACGCGCTCACCCTGCTCATTCTTGGACCAGCGCGAAACAGTGACCGTACCCATGCGAACGCTGGGAGCTGCTTTGGGGCGCAAGCCCCATTGTGGCTCAACCAATCGAATGCCCCCTTCAATCATATATGAAAACAAAAGCGGAGATGGATTGGAGCAACGCTCAATCCGATCCGCACGAGAGTGCAAACTCTCGTCTCTCTGTCACATAAACAAATCGCTGGAAGTTTATGAAAATTGCTCAGGTCATTGGCCTCGAACGATTTCTGTCTGGCACGAATGTGGTAGGACCAAGTCACTGATTAATTTATATTTCTCTCATCGGATAAGTTTATGAGAGACAGGTAAAATGGCAAAAGCGAAGGTTCTCACGAAGGACGAAATCAAGCGAGTGATGCGGATCGCTGACGCAGGCAGCAACGGGCTTCGGGATCGCACAGCTCTGTCACTCAGTGTCCTGGCTGGTATGAGGATCGGGGAAATTGCAGCACTGACAATCAGTGACGTTCGCGGGCTTGATGGGAAGGCTATGGATGTCATTCATCTCAGCAAGCATCAGACGAAGGGCCATCGCTCGCGCAGGGTCTTCATCTCTGACGAGCTCCGAAAGATCCTGAACGTCTATCTCGCCCAGATCAGCCAGCTTGATGATCAACGGGCCTTCATTCGCAGCTCGCGCACTGGCGGGCATTTCAGCAACGTCAGCCTGAGCCTTCGCTTCAAAGCGATCTACGCGGCTGCAGGCATCAAAACGAGCAGCCACAGCGGCCGCAGAACGTTCGCAACGCGGCTCAACGCTGCTGGCATCGGCATGGCAACGATTCAGCAAGCGATGGGCCATGCGAACATTGCTACGACCGCAGGTTATTGCTGGGTCAGCGATGAACAGCTGGCGAACGCGGTGAACGCAATCTGACAGGAGGCATCAATGACGCAGGCAAGGCAGTGGTGGGTTCTCGTGCGCTACAAGGATGAAGCGGGCGCAGGTCTCGTCGCTCTGTTGGGAGGTTTCAATCTGATCTCGATTGCGCTTCGCATCATGAACGGATACATCCCACCCGCCGAGGCCGAAGCCAATTACTATGCAGCCATTGAGAACCTCGATATGGTCGCATGACTCAAACCAAATAGCCTCCAGG
>NZ_AUBA01000054.1 GCF_000429005.1 Novosphingobium acidiphilum DSM 19966
GCTCAATTCGCCGTCATGTTCGGCGATCGTTTCGTTCGGGCCATGGCGGCCTGATGTTCAACCGCCACCCCGCACACGAAATTCCTGACACTGCCTATCCCGGCGCCGAGAAAGGGCCTCTGGAAGGCGTCCACTATTAACGGCTCAGTCAAGCGCGGCAACGGCATCGTTCGCAACACGCTGTATGCAGGTTGGCGGACCTGGAACCGGGTCACAATGGTCAAGAACCCACGTACCGGCATGCGAATATCACGCCCCAACGACAAGAATGTCTGGACATTGAAGGAAGCCCCGGACCTCCGTATTGTGCCAGCGGAGCTTTGGGAAGCCGTTCAGGCGCGCCTTGAGCGCCGCAGTCGTGAACCTCGTGACATGGCCCGCAACCGCAAACATCTGCTCTCAGGTCTCCTGAGGTGCGGGAGCTGTGGGGGCGGCATGTCGCGCAACGGCAAGGACCGCTCAGGGCGTGTCCGCATACGGTGCAGCAGCGACACCGAGGGCGGTGTGTGCCCAGACCCCCGAACCTTTTACATCGACACGATCGAAACCATCGTTCTCGACCGGATCAGGGGTGAGCTTACCAAGCCCTGCTACATCACCCAGTTCATCGACTCCTACATCACCGCCAGACGCGAGCTGGCGCGCGAAATGACTCGGAACAGGTCCAAGTTCCAGGATCAGCTCGACAAGGCCAATGCAGGCATCGAACGGATCGTCGAGCAGATCGGCGACGGTGTTCTGACTGGCGATGAGGCCAAGCCTCGCCTTGCCCGACTGCGAGAAGAGAAGGGGGCGGCAGAGATGGCCCTTGCTGCCCAGCCAGCGCCCATCGACGCCATCGTCCTGCACCCGACTGCCCTACGTCGGTACGACGAGCAGCTCGCCAACCTGTCGAAGGCGGTGCAGGACGGCGTTGATGCTGGCGATCTCGCTGAGTGCGACGCGCTGCGGGACATCATCACCAGCGTTGTTGTCCACCCTGACCCCGCGAAGAAGGGCGGCGTGATCCTCGACATCCAGGGAAAGCTGAACGCGCTTGTGGGCTGGGAAAGTCGCGATCCACGTAGCGTGGGGTCGAATGGTAGCGGAGGAGGGACTCGAACCCCCGACACGCGGATTATGATGCTAATGCTGGTCAAAAGCTGCGTTCATTTTCAATGGGTTAAACCCACC
>NZ_AUBA01000055.1 GCF_000429005.1 Novosphingobium acidiphilum DSM 19966
TCCATGAAAGCCCATATCGGCAATTCAAGAAAGCAACCGGCAGACGATCCACTTATCCGTTGCCGATCCCTGTGCAGACAAACCGAGCCAGCTCTGTGTGGTCGATCACGATATCGATGCCGTTGTTGGCGGTGCCAAAGCTGTAATCGATATGGCTGCCGTTCGATACGGTGATCGTATCGCCGTGGCCAAAGTGCGAAATCGCCACATTGGTGCCGCTGGCTTCGTTCAGCGTATAGCCGATGCTGCCCGCCGCGCCGTCGGTGGCAACCGCCGCCCCATCGGCATTGACCCCGGCAGGATTCAGATTGCCATTGGTGATGGTGATTCCGGAATTGCTGCCGCTAATCGTATCAACCCCAGGGAAGGCCATGAAGTTGCTGCCGCCCAGCGCCGCAACCGCACTCGCATAATCATGCACAAATGCGGTGTGATCGGTCAGCACGCCATCGAGCTTAAAGCTTTCGGTTGTACCGTTCGTGTGCGAGATAATCAGATCACCTTGGGCATCTGAAGTGAACGACCATTGTGCGGCCGTGGTCGTGCCGGCAACTGCAATACTGTCCTTACCAACCTGGAAATTGGTAATTTCGGCATTGGCCCATTGCGTATCCTGCACTCGGTAGACATAGCTGTCATGGTTGGCCACCTGCACCGCACCATCAGTGTAGCTCGTCACGGTGTTAGTTGCATTTGCCGCCACCGCCACGGTGTCGGTAAATGCCTGTGCCGCAACCGTTACGTTGATGGTCTGCGTTGTGGCGCCACCGTGTCCATCGCTCACCGTCAGCGCAAAGCTGTCGGGCCCAACATAATACGCATTGGGCACATAGGTTACCACGCCGTTGGCCAGCGTGGCAGTGCCATGCGCGGCTTGGCTCGAAACGCTCAATGCGACAGTCGCACCCGAAACAACTGTAGTTGCAATCGCATCGGTCGCACTGGTAGCCACGATCCCCGTTGTCGCACCCAGCGTACTTAGCCCTACAGCGCCGGCCTCGCTGACGAGCAATGGATTGCTGGCCGGCGTGATCGTAGGCGCTACCGGCGCAACATTGACATTGACCGTCTGCGTGGCCGTGCCGCCATGGCCATCGCTCAGCGTGACCACAAAGCTGTCGGCGCCTTGATAGAACTGGGTCGGCGT